>JACAEM010000036.1 GCA_013388855.1 Chloroflexota bacterium | reverse complement strand
TTTCGCCTCTTTGACGAAGACGGGGAACGAGCCCGCCCAGCGAATCATCCACAGCATCGGCACGCCGCCGTGCAGCGACTTGCGCGCCCGCTGGTAGAGTTCGTAGGATTTGGGATGGGGTTTGTGGAAGAGTTGTTCTTCTTGCTGGAGGAGGTGGGTGAGGTGGGTGCGATTGAGGGTGGGGGTCATGGGGTAACAGGTTAGAAGGTTGGAAAGTGGGAAAGTTGGAAAGTTGACAAGTTTAACCTGCAAACCTGTTAACTTTCCAACCTGTCAACAAGAATAGGTTAACCAATCGTTTCTTTGAGCGAGTCGCTGAAAATCTGCAAGCCGTCGCTGATCTGCCCGCTTGTCACATTCAGCGGCGGGATCCAGCGCACGGTGTTGTCGTAGGTGCCGCATGAGAGCAGGAGCAAGCCTTTCTCTTCCGCTTTGTGGATAACTTCCTTGACCAGCGGCTTGGCTTTCGCCTGGCTTCCATCAATCACGAATTCCGTGCCGATCATCAGCCCCAGCCCGCGCACGTCGCCAATTTGTGAATATTCCTCCTGCAATTTACGAAGCCCCGTCATCAGTTGGATTCCGCGTTCGGCGGCGTTTTCGAGCATCTTCTCCTCTCGCATCGCGCGGATGGTGGCGACTCCCGCCGCACAGGCGATGGCGTTTCCGCCATACGTCCCGCCGATGGAGCCGACATCAAGTTTCTTCATGATTTCGGTGCGGGTGAACACGCCCGAGAGCGGCATCCCTGAAGCGATTCCTTTCGCCACCGTCATGATGTCTGGCACGACGCCGAAATGCTCGAAGGCAAACCACTTCCCCGTGCGCCCAAAGCCCGATTGGACCTCGTCGAGGACCAGCAGGATACCATGCTTGTCACAAATCTCGCGCAGACCTTTCATGAACGAGGCGGGCGGAACGATGTAGCCGCCTTCGCCCAAAACGGTTTCGAGGATGATGGCGGCGGTTTCCTTCGGCGCTGTCTGCGAGGCGAGCAGATGTTCCAACTGTCCCAGCGCGTATTGGCTGGCTTCCTCTTCGGTCATCTTGAGTTGGAAGGCATACGGGAACGGCGCGACGTACACGCCCGCCATGAGCGGCGCAAAGCCCGCGCGGTAAATCGTCTTGGACGTGGTCAGCGCCATTGTGGCATGAGTGCGTCCGTGGAACGAGCCGCTGAAGACGATGACGTTCTGTCTGCCCGTCGCCACTTTCGCAATCTTGACCGCGTTCTCCAACGCCTCCGCGCCTGAGTTGGCGAAGAAGAAACTGTCAATCGAAGGCGGGAGGATCTTGCGCAGTTCTTCGATGAGTTGAAGCATCGGCTTGTGGATGACGATGTTCGCCTGCGCGTGGATGAAGTTCCCCGCCTGCTCGCGGATCGCTTCGACGACTTTTGGATGGCAATGACCCGTGTTCGTCACGCCGATGCCGCAGGTGAAATCAAGCAGTTTGCGTCCGTCGTCGGTGTAGATGTAGGAGCCTTCGGCGCGGTCGGCGACGAAGTTGAAGATGCGGCTCCACGCGGGAGTCATGTGGGGGAAGTTTTCAGTGTAGAGGGTGTTTTCTGGCATGATGATTGAAAAGGGTAATTGGTAAATGGTAATTACCATTTACCAATTACGAAAGATATTCCGCCGCCCACTCGACGCCGTGCTTCTTCAATGTCTCGGCGGTCGGCACGCCGTCGGCGGTCCAACCTGCCATTTTGTAATAGGCGTCTATGGCGGAATCAATTTCTTCGTGAGTCAGTGCGAAGCCCGCAGTGGGACCCGTTCCCTGCAACTGCTTGAAGAACTTCTTCGGCAGTTTGTCGTCCTTGCGTCCGAATCCTTCGCGGGCGTTGAACACGCGGAAGAGGTTCAAACGCCGCGCGCCGACTTCCATCAACTCATCTACGGTCATGCCCCATCCGGTGACGGCATTGATCATTTCGACCGTCTCAGCGGGACCGTACAGCGTCCACGCGGGACCGAAGACAAACTGACAGAGTTCAAGAGAATCCAACATCGAGTAAAAGACTTCGGTCAAGTAGGCGAAGCGGACTTTTTCCTCCGTCAGGCTGTAACCGGGTTGTGGCGTCCCAAGACCGAGCAGTTTGAGTCGGTTAAGATTGAGGTCGGCAACGCCTTCTTCATAGTAGGGGTCATGCTCGGACGATTGATGATCCGCGCCAAACGGATTGACCGCGTAGATGAGACCCAGCGAACGCTTTGCCTGCGGCATGTGCGCGGGCGCTTCCGCCCCCTTGACCGTAATGAGGCACTCGTCCGCGCCGTTGCCCCATTTCTTCGCGGCGCGCTCCGAACCCATGCCGAGAGTCTTGCCGAAATCGCCTTCGCCTTTCAGCAACATCTCGAGTGCCTTCAGCATGGCGTCGGCGTTCCCAAATTTCATTCCAAGCCCGCCGGTCTGATCCTTTGTAATGACGCCTTTTTCAAAACACTCCATTGCAAAGGCAATCGTCGCACCGGCGGCGATGGTATCCACACCGTATTCGTTGCACATCTGGTTGGCGAGGTTGATCGCCGCCAGGTCGTTGATTCCGCAATACGAGCCGAAAGTGCTGAGCGTTTCGTATTCCGCGCCGCCATATTTCGGATCGACCCGATACGCGCCTTCCTTGATTTCGACAACCCGTTTGCAGCGCACCACACAGGCATAACAGGTATCGCGGTCTTTCAACACCGTTTCTTTCATGCGCGCACCGCTGATGTCTTCACAATGCTCGAATTGACCTTCGTTATAATTCCGGGTGGGAAGCGATCCAATGGTATTCTGGAACATGACCACGGTCGCCGTCCCCTCCTCGGCGAGACCCGGCATATCGGGATTATCAGGAAGAATCTTCGGTCCTGTTTTGTTCAAATCCGCGAGCGCTTTCGAGTTCGCCAGAGCCGGTTTTTTCTTGCCGCGAACGACAACCGCCTTGAGATTCTTCGATGCCATCACCAAACCCATGCCCGTGCGCCCGTTGTTGCGGTTCGACATCGAGACCAGCGACGAGAATAGCACGCCTTTTTCGGCAGCGGGTCCATGCTGCAAGATTTCTATCTTGTCGTCGCCAAGTTCCTTCTTCAAAATCTCATCAACTTCCCCTGTCTTCTTTCCCATCAAGTGTGCCGCGTCGCGCAATTCAAACGCGCCGTCTTTGATCCACAGATAAACGGGCTTCGCCGATTTTCCTTTCACCACAATCCCGTCAATCCCGGCAAATTTCATTTCGGCAGGGAAGAAACCCCCGCCTTGCGAATCGCCAATGCCGCCGCTGATCGGCGATTTGGCATTTGCATTGATTCGACTCTGCCCTGAGATCGCCGCGCCCGTCGTTACGCCGGTAAACAGCGTCAATACATTTTCAGGTCCGAGCGGGTCAGCGCCCTTCGGCATCTCGCGTAGGATGTAGTGCATCCCCATTGCGCTCCCACCCAAATATTTTCGGTAAAAAACCTCGTCCGGCTCTTCGACCGTCAACGCGCCTTTCGTCAAATCTACGTGCAGAATCTTGCCGTTATATCCGTTTGGCATGGCGACCACCTCCGTGATTCGAATTTCCTCAATTATACAAGTGCGCCTGACTTAAAACAACCGAAACTTGCCGAAACAGACATCAGGGATGCACACCCTTGAAGGATTTCGCATCCCTGAGTTTCGCTTCCTTCCGAACCGGCGCTCGATTCCGTTTCCAGGACGTTCCCTGCCCCGCTCACATCCCAGCAATATGGTTAATCATCCCCGGCAGGGAGCGGTGCATCCGGCAAATCGTTCAAGCTACCCCAGCCGAGCGCATTCTTCATGTTAACCACTTTGCCGTAAATATCCTTCAACGGCTTCGGCGGATCAATCCTACCCGTCGCCAGCGAAGCAACGATAAACGACACCACAGAGATCAGGAAAGCAGGCGTCGAGGCAATATAGACCGCATCCCAGGTCGCGCAATAGGTATCGCCTTCACAGATAGCAAAGGTGCCAAATTCAGGGGCATTGTAATAGAACACAGACAGTGCCACCCATGAGATTGCACCTGTGAAGAAGGAGGTCAGTGCGCCAATGTGGTTGGCTTTCTTCCAATACATGCCGATCACATAGGGCGCCACCATTCCCACCAGGATACAGGTGTTGGCAAGCACCGCCAGTTCATAGATTGTCTCCGCCCACAAAGCAATAGACAGGCTTAGGATGCCGCTCACGACCAAGGCAAGACGGGTCAGCAGCAACTGAGATTTATCCGAGAGGTCGGGCTTGAATACCTTGACAATATTCTCAGTGAACATCGTCGCCCCCGCCAGCATGAACGAATCAGAGGTGCTCATCAATGCCGACGCCAGGGCCGCAACAAACAGCGCTGTCAAAAACGGCGGCAGATATTCCATCGCCATCAGGATCAGCACAAATTGCGAAGTATCCGCCTCCAGTTCGGGACCAATCGTCGGTACGGCATGAGCCGCCATTCCAATGAACGGCGACAACACACCGAAGGTGATGTAGAGGAAAGCCGCAATGTAGGTGGATTTGACCGCCACGTTCTCATTCTTTGCGGCGCATGTGCGCTGGAGGTAATCCTGTGCAGGGATCGAGCCAAACCCGATCGCCATCCACGCCGCGGCATAATAGAACCAACCCATGTGACCGCCATAGCCGAGATAACCTTCCGCTTCGGTCGGCGCCATCGCGAACGGATAATCGGTGTATTGGGCTCCTGCCATGCTGATGAAACTATCCAAGCCGCCGACTGCCCAGAGGATGCCGCCGAAGATGACCAGCAGTCCGCCCATGGTCAGGAACATCTGCATGAAATCAAGGGCCGTATCTGCCCATAAGCCGCCAGCCATGGTATAGATGGTAACCACACCGGCAACGAGCACCATGCCCACCGAAAGATCCCAACCGAGCAGGGCTTGCAGGATGGCGCCTCCTGCTACGATCTGCGCCGCGGTCCAGCCGAAGTAGCCGATGATCTGCGCGATCGAGCCGACTACCGACATGGCGGTGCCATAACGCTGTTGGAAGAAATCCATGATGGTCACATACTGCGCGCGCCGCGCCACACGGACGATTAACAACGCTGACAGGAACAGACACATCGTCGCGCCAAATGGGTCGAAGATGACGCCCTGCAAGCCGTATTTGTAGGCTTCGGAACTGGACCCCATCAACGTCTCTGCCGCGAACCAGGTTGCCATGATGGATGGTGCAGCCATCCAGATCGGCAAACGACGTCCTGCCAGTACGTAGTCATTGGTGGTTTCAACCCTTTTGGATGCCCAATAACCGATGCCCAGGCGAATCAGCAAAATGACAATAATCCCCCCGATAATCAGACCAGAATACTCATATCCGTCCATTTGTGCCCTCCGAAAAAAATTAGCGGACAATCACTCTTCTGATTGTCCGCTTTGATTTCTCTATACAGTCTCTTTGGTCATTTCCTTGATACCGTAGGGAAAACCATACTCCGCCATTTTTTCCATGAACGGCTCGGAGACGAAGGCTTCCGGTCCAAGCACCCCGACTCCCTCCCATTGACCGTGGTGGAGCAGGTCCATCGCAATGACTGCGCTAAATGCCGTCTGTGCGACGACTGCTTGGCATCCCCAGGTCTTCATACAGTCTTTGTTATCCGCAACCTGATAAAGGTAAACCTCACGCGGCTTCCCGTCCTTGATACCTTTGACCCACAGCCCGGCGCAGGTCTTCCCCGACATTTTGTCGCCAAGGTGGGCAGGGTCCGGCAGGCAGGCGGCGACTACATCACGCGGTGCAACCATCACGCCTTTGACGTTGATCTTTTCCTTGTTATCGAGACCTAGCATGTGCAGGGTCTTCAACACGCCGATGAACTGGTCACCCAGCCCATATTTGAAGGTGGCGCGTTTGGTCTTGATCCAGCGCGGCATGAGCAGGACTTCCTCATGCTCCACATTGACCACCTCGATTTTGCCGATGCCCTCAGGGAATTCGAACACTTCAGGCTCGGAAAATGGCTCGGTCGTGAACCAGCCCTTATCCTTTTCCCAAATCACAGGCGGGTTCAAACACTCTTCAATGGTGGTCCAGATCGAGAAGTTGGGCGCAAATTCGTAGCCTTTGATCTCCAGGTTAGCGCCGTCGCGCACGCCCACCTCTTCGATCTCGTCGAAGAGATGATCCTGGGCATAACGTGCAAACACATCTACCATACCGGGCTCCACACCGATGCCGACCAACGCGAGCAGTTTCTTCTTCTGCCAATCCCTTGCCTTTTTGAATTGATAGTCACCCAGTTTGACTCCGCACTTGTTGAACGGGTCGGTCCTGTGCGGCTTGGAGAGGGTCATCGCCATATCCATGTAGGTCACACCGACCTGATAGGCGGCATCGAAGATCTGCTCATTGAACACGGGGTCCACTGCATTCATGATCAGATCCACCTTGTATTTCTTCGCCAGCCGGGCAATATCCGTTTTTTTGCTGGCATCAATGAATTCGACCGGGAAACGTTTGTTTTGACGCAGTTTCTTTTGAACCTCCTTGGCCCGTTTCACGTTGTAATCCGCAAGGACCATCTGCTCCAACCAAGGTCGCGGCTTGGCAATCGCCGCGATCGCTTCTCCCACTCCGCCAACTCCCACCAGTAGTACTTTCATAATCCTTTCTCCATTTGGTTTTATAACCCGCGGCATGCGAGTTAGGGTAACAAGCCATGAGCGTAGATTTCCTCCTCCAAACGGGGCCAACCTCAAATCCGGCAGGAGGCGGAAATTCCATTAAAAATAAATCTCTTTGACGATCTTTAAGTGCATGAAAGATTCCGTCTCGCGCACACCTTCCACTCGCGATAGTTTTTCGGTCAAAAAGGTCAGCAGTTCGGCGTGATCCCGGCAGAAAACCTCTGCAAGAATGTCATATCGCCCGCTGACGATGACGATATAAACCACCTCGTCAAACGCAGCGATCTTTTCCGCCACCTGTACCATTTTGTCGCCGTCCACACGAATGCCGATCATCGCCATGGTATTCAGCCCCATGCGCAAGGGATTGGTGATGGCAACCACCTTGAGAAAACCCTGCTCCACCAGCCGGTTATAGCGCTGGCGGATCATGCCGGGAGAGACGTTGAGTTGTTCGGCAATTTGCGCAAACGCCGCCCGTCCATCTTTGCCGAGGGCGTCAATGATCTTCAGGTCAATTTCATCAAGGTTTTCAAAGCGGAGATCGCCGATTATGCTTTCCATAAGCCTATTTTATGATGATTTTGCACTAAAGTCAATATTTATGTGACGATTTTGTATAAAATTGACACAATTTCGTCTCATTCAAAGCCAGAGGCTATCCCGCTTTGGGTGACTTGAACCACCCCCGATGATTTCTCCGTTTTAAACAAAAAAGTCCGACCACTTTCGTGATCGGACTTTGACAAGTGAACTAATTGCCGCCTTTGACTTCCACCCAAATATCGTCGTAGAGCGGAGTCGCTTCACCTACATCCTGGATGCCATGCCCGTTGGCAATGGCTTCAGCAGGTGGGTTGGTAATCGGAGAATCGGCATAGGCATTGTATACATCTGCATGGTTCGCCTTGGCGAATTCCAACGCCGCCTTGTTGGGATTGATGTAGGTATAATCGATCAGGGTCAGCCAAAACACGTCAGCTTGCATGGTGTAGTTTAACCAAGCGTAAACAGCATCCACATGGGCCGCATCCTTCAACATGACCCAGTTATCCTGCCAGAGGATCGCGCCTTCCTCCGGATAGATGTATTGGATGGCAGGGTTTTCCTGCTGGGCTGCAAGGGCTTCAAAGGTCCAAGTCACACCAAGATCTACATCGCCGGCAATAAGAGCTGTTTTTGGGCTATCGCTATCGAAAACCTTGACATTTGGGATCAGTTCGGCAAGTTTGGCTTTGGCTTCTGCAAGCTGGGCGGGATCGGTGGTGTTAACATCATAGCCCAAGGTGAGAAGTGTCAAGCCAATGACCACACGCGAGTCGTCGAGGAAGACCATGCGACCCGCATATTCCGGATTCCACAGATCTGCCCACTTGGTCGGTACATTCTCGACAGTATCGGTATTGACCACGATGGCATCGGTCCCAGCCAGGTATGGAACGCTGTACTTGTTACCGGGGTCGAACTCCTGATCCATCCAGCCCTCATCGAAGTTCTTCATATTGGGCATTTTGGTGTGATCCAGCTCCTGCAACAGACCCTGACGGATCATCAATGGGACGATGTAATCTGTCGGCTGGGCAAGATCGTACGCGGTTCCCCCCGCCGAGAGCTTGGCGTACATTTCTTCGTTACTGGAATATTCGTCACGGTTCAACTTGATGCCGTAGACCAGTTCGAAACAATCGAGCATATCCTGCGGGAAGTATTCCGTCCACACAAAGATATTCAATTCCTTCGATGTCACTTCCACCCGCGGATTGGGCTCCGGGCATTCAAACCCCGTGGACGTGACCTTCGGTCCATTTGCGGCCGGCTCGGTCGCCGCGGGTTCCGCCCCACCCCCACCACAGGCGGCAAGGGTCATACTGGCGATGGCGAATATCGCCAGTATCTTCATAGTACTGGACTTGCTCATTTCTTCCTCCTTTAAGATTTAGAAGATTGATTATATTGGCGTCGCGGATGATCACCATTCGCGTACTACCCATTGTGAGATTAGTGCTGTTTTTGTTCGCGGCTTTGAAGCATCTGCAATAATAATACTGCAATAAACACTGTTAAGACCCAAACTGTTGACAAAGCATTCACTTGCGGCGTGATAATCTTCCTCAATAAACCATAGACGTAAATCGGCAGGGTCGTCGAGCCGGGACCATTCGTGAAGAAGGTGATTACAAAGTCATCGAGCGAGAGTGTGAATGCCAGCAGCCCGCCGGAGAGGATACCCGGCAGAATCATCGGGAATGTGACACGGCGGAAGGTGGTCCACTCATTGGCGCCCAGGTCCATGGCGGCTTCTTCGTAAGACTTGTCGAATCCCTGCAGGCGTGCCTGCACCACCAAGGTGACGAAGGGAACGCTAAAGGCAATATGACTCACAATGACGGTACCCAGCCCAAGGCTTAGACGCGAGTCGCCCGTCAATCCCAGCGCTCCATTCAAAAGCCCGAAAAGTTGACTGAAAAGGGTAAGAATGCCAATTCCCATCACAATTTCAGGGATGACGATGGGAATATACAATGAAAGCTGTGAGAACGGTTTTAATTTGAATTCATATCGTTGAAGAGCAAGCGCCGCCATTGTGCCAATGATGACCGAGACGAATGTGGACGCGAAAGCGATGGTCAAGGTATTGCCCGCCGCTTCGATCACGTCATCGTTCTTCGATAACTCACAGAACCAATGGAACGCGCCACAAGGAGCCGCTTGTACAAGGCTACCCTTCATTTCCACCCGCTCGCTTACACGCGGGATAAATCCTTCAAAGGTTACGTTGGTGCGTGATGCGTTGAAGGAATACAGGATCAGCACAACGATCGGCGCATACAGGAAGATATACACCAGCACGGTCGCGATCTGGATAACGGGATGTCGGCGATATGGGTTCATGCCACCACAATCTCCTCTCCGAATCCAAATTTGCGCGTGTAGAAATATGTGACGATCAATGTCATAATCATCAGGATCAACGACGCGGCACTGCCGAAGGTCGGATCGCGCGCATCTAAAAACTGCCGCTGGATCAGATTCCCTACGAGAATGACCTGCCGCCCACCGAGAATATCGGACACAATGAACGTACCCATTACCGGGATAAAGACCAGGATCGTTCCAGCCACCACGCCCGGCATCGAAAGCGGGAGCGTGACCCGCAGAAAGGTTTTGATCGCATTCGCGCCCAGATCTGCAGCGGCTTCATACAGGGAACCGTCGATCTTTTCAAGCGATGTAAAGATCGGCAGGATCATGAACGGTAAAAATTCATAGACCATTCCCACCAGAACCGCACCCGGCGTGTAAAGCATTTCCAACGGCTGGAAATCCAACCCAAATAACCCCGCCACCCAACCAAGGATGATATTAATGGCGCCCTCCTTACGCAGGAGCATCATCCACGCATATACACGGATGACGAAATTCGTCCATAACGGAATCAACACCAGAAAGAGAAAGGTATTGCGTCTTTTGGGTTGTGCCCGTGCAATGAAATATGCCAACGGATACGCAAGCACGATCACCAAGATCGTTGTGTTGAACGCCAAAGAAACGGAACGCCACAGGATTTGTAAATACAACGGATTAAAACAGGAAGCCTGTCCATTTTCACAATCAGTGCTGTAGCCCAACAGACGGATGTAATTATCCAGGCTAAACGTGTAGATTACATCTCCATCCGGGCTGCGCTTACCAAAGGAAACCACCAAAGTCAACAACAGTGGAATAATTAATAGAGCCAACATCCACAACATGGTCGGGGTGGCAAGCAACGTTCCCTGCGCCGATTTGTTCTCACGCAATCGCTGTAACATTTCGACACCTCAACCTTTCTTCAAGACCAGAACATTATCGGGCCACATCACAAGGATGACTTCCTGTCCAATGCTATAGAATGATCCCGGATCGAGCCGCGAGATGCGGTTTTGCTCGAATACTTTGATTTGCTTGCCCATCAGGTCCACAAACACGTGCGTGTCCGTACCAATATACACCGTATTCGTCACCCTGCCCGTAAAGGAATTTACATCCAATACCTTGTCGGAAATGTGCACTTTCTCCGGGCGGATCGAAACGGTGACCTCCTCGCCATTGACCAATCCATCAGAAACCGGGATACCGGTCAACTCCGCGTTCAGTTGCGGGACGAAGACCACCGCTTCCTCCTTCGATAACGACTTGATCGTGCCTTCGAGGAAATTAGATTCCCCGATGAAATCCGCCACGAAACGGTTGGCAGGGCGTTCGTAGATCTCCACCGGCGTGCCCATTTGTTGCACCTTGCCTTTGCTCATCACTGCAATGCGATCGGACATGGTCATGGCTTCTTCCTGATCATGGGTCACATAAACAAACGTAATACCAAGCTGCTGTTGCAGCGCTTTAAGCTCAAGTTGCATTTCCTTGCGAAGTTTCAAATCAAGGGCGCCAAGCGGTTCATCGAGGAGCAGCACATCCGGCACCTTGACCAATGCCCGCGCCACCGCCACGCGTTGCTGTTGCCCGCCAGAGAGTTGCTTGGGCTTGCGGCGCTCCATGCCAGTCAACTGCACCATTTCCAGCGCGCGTTTGACGCGCTTTTCGATTTCGTTCTTGTCGGCGCCCTCCATCTCCAGCCCAAAAGCGATGTTCTGGAAAACGGTCATATGCTGGAAGAGAGCATAACTCTGAAATACAGTATTGACCTTGCGTTGGAAGGGCGGCGTATGCCCCATCGGCTTGCCCTCGATGTACACCTCCCCCTCTGTGGGCCACTCGAAGCCGGCGATCATGCGCAGGGAGGTGGTCTTCCCGCAGCCCGAGGAACCCAGCATCGAGAAGAACTCGCCGTTCTTGATTTGCATGGTGACGTGGTCAACAGCATTCAGTTCGTTCCCCTCTGGCGTAATGAATTTTTTCACAACATCGCGCAATTCGACTGCAAACTCAGATGCCATCTATCTTCTCCTTTGGACGAGATGAGGTTATTTTATACAAGTTTCCCGACATTGCAAGGAGGCAGAGCCGGGCAATGTCTTGTCTGCCGCTATTTCAAGATGGCAAGCCCAAACAAATTCATCCCAGGGTACTGCGCCGCATGCTACAGCGTTTTTGCAACAACACCTACAGCATCATTCAACCGGTTCAAACCTTCGTCAATTTCTTCCTGTGTAATGATGAGCGGCGGCTCGATGCGGATGGTCTGCGAACTGGTGAGCGTGCCAGCCACCAGCACGCCGCGCTTGAACAACTCCGCCGCTACCTTGTAGCCGAGCGCCGGCGAGCGGAAATGCTGACCGATGAGCAAGCCCTTGCCGGTCACCTTCTTGTAGATTTGCGGGAACTCCTCCGCCAGTTCGCTCACCTTTTCGATGAGGTAACTGCCTTTCGCCGCCGCGCCCTCCCAAAGTCTGTCGCGAAGCGTGACGCGGATGGCGGCGATGGCGGCAGAGCAGGCTAACGCGCCTCCGCCGGTCGTCGTCGTGTGCATGAACGGATTCGGGTACATCATCGGCTGGAAGATTTCCTCGGTGGTGGTCACCGCGCTGATGGGCATCACGCCGCCGCCGAGCGATTTGGCGGTGGCAATGATGTCGGGGACGACATCCCAATGGTTCACGCCCCACAGTTTCCCCGTCCGCCCCAGACCCGTCTGCACTTCGTCCGCAATCAGTAACACGCCGTGTTTCTTCGTCGCGGCGCGGATGCGGGACCAGAAATCATCCGGCGGGACAATCGCGCCCGCTTCGCCCTGAATCGGCTCGAAGATGACCGCCGCCACGCCGATGCCGACCTTCTCGCAGATGTCGAGCTGCCGTTCTACCGCCTCCGCATCTCCGTAGGGAACGTGATAGACCTGCCCGCCATAGAGCGCGCCCATGCGTTCGCGGTAATCGGCTTTGCCCATCATCGAGAGCGAACCCATCGTCTTGCCGTGAAAACCCTTGACCGAGACGATGAACGCCGATTTGCCCGTGTAGAGTTTGGCGATTTTGATGGCAGCTTCGATGGCTTCGGTGCCGCTGGCGGCGAACCACGAATACTTCAAATCGCCCGGCGTGATTTCCGCCATGAGTTTGGCAAGCACGCCGCGCAATGGGTCAATCAACTCCTGCGAGGGCATGGGACTGCGCTTTGCCTGCGCGATGACTGCCTCGACCACTTCGGGATGCGTCCAGCCGAGGTCCATCATGCCATAGCCGCCCAGCCAGTCAATGTACTTGCGTCCCAACACGTCGGTGAAGACCGAGCCTTTGCCCGACCATTCCACCGACGCCCAGTCGCCCGCCTCGGTCACCGATTTGCGGTATTCCAGCCAGCCGCGGTTGAAATGCTCGGCAAAGTTATGCTTGGATTCGTTGATGATCCATTTGGCTTGCGCTTCATCGGGGAAACGTTCCTGTTTGATGATGTCGAGCCAGGTGTTTGCGTAAGAGAGTGCGTTGTCGTAGTTCATAAATCCTCATGGGAAAATGGCAGCGATGAGTAAATGGTAATTGGTAATTATCATTTACCAATTACCAAATTAAAACTTCCTCGTCCACTCGCGTGGCCAGCGCTCCACCACCACTTTTTTCTGCGTGAAGAACTCCACCGCGTCCATGCTCTGCCCGTGCATGTCGCCGAAGAAACTATCCTTCCAGCCGCTGAAGGGGAAGAACGCCATCGGCGCGGCGACCCCGATGTTGATGCCGATATTGCCCGCATCCACCTCGTACTTGAACTTGCGCGCCGCCGCGCCGGACGATGTGAACAGGCTGGCTTGATTGCCGTAGGAATGACTGTTCGCCAGCGCAATCGCTTCTTCAATGGTGTTGACGTGCATCAGCCCCAGCACGGGACCGAAGACCTCCGTCTTCCAAAGCTCGCTTCCGGGCTGAACGTCGGCGATGACCGTCGGGCGGACGAACGAGCCTTTTTCGTAGCCTTTGATGACCGTCCCACGCCCGTCCACGCAGACCTTCGCGCCTCCCTCGGACCCGATGCCGATCAACTGCTCGATGCGCGCTTTGCTTGCCTGATTGATGACCGGCCCCATCTGGACGCCCGCGTCCATGCCGTAACCGACCACGCGCGAGGAGGCGGCATCGCAAATCAACTCGGTGAAAGTGTTGCGCGCCTCGCCCACCGTCACAGCGAGGGAAACCGCCAGACAGCGCTGACCCGCACACCCGAAGGCGGAATCGGCGATGATTTTGGTCGCCATGTCCATATCCGCATCGGGCAGGACGATGACGGGATTCTTCGCCCCACCCTGCGCCTGGACGCGTTTGCCGTGTGCCGCCGCAGTGGCGTAGATGTATTTGGCGACCGCCGTCGAGCCGACGAAGGTAATCGCGCGGATGGTGGGATGCTCGAGGATGCCGTCCACCGCCTCCTTCGCGCCGTTGACCAGGTTAATCACGCCCTTCGGGAAGCCAACCTGCTCGATGAGTTTGAAAATGTACTGCATGGTCATCGGCACTTTTTCCGAAGGCTTGACGATGTAGGTGTTGCCCGCCGCGACCGCATACGGCAGGAACCAGAACGGAATCATGCCGGGGAAGTTGAACGGCGCAATCGTGGCGCACACCCCCAGCGGCTGGCGGATCATCAACTCGTCAATGCCCGAGGCAATGTCTTCCACGAACTCGCCCTTTCCCAGATGCGGCATTCCACAGGCGACCTCCACATTTTCGATGGCGCGTACCATCTCTGCGCGGGATTCTTCGAAGGTCTTGCCGCACTCATCGGTGATGGTGCGGGCGATTTCGTCTATGTTCGTCTTGAGCAGGTCGCGCAGTTTGAAGAGATACTGCACACGGTCCTGCACGGGAACCCGCCGCCAGGTTTTGAACGCTTCGTTCGCCGCCTTCGCCGCCGCGTCCACGTCGGCTTTTGCGCTGAGGGGCGTCCTGGCAATGACCTGACCCGTCGCGGGGTTGATCACGTCAAAGTATTCGGTGACGCCGGGTTTGACCCATTCGCCGTTGATGTAGTTCAAAATTTCCATGAGTTACTCCAAAATCGTTTGCAAGTTTGCACGTTTTCAAGTTTGCACGTTTGAACGTTCCAACTTTCAAACATGCTAACTCGCTTGCGTATCCATCAACTCCGCCAGCCCCTCATCAATCCAATTCAACCCCTCGTCCAACTGCTCCTCCGTAATCACCAGCGGCGGGACGACAAACAGAACGTTCTTGAAATTGAACACATATACGCCGTTGGCAATCAGGAAATTCTTGAGCGGGGTCAAATCCATCGGCTCCTTGGTCTGACGGTTCTTCACCAGTTCGAGTGCCGAGAATAATCCAATATAGCGCACATCGCCCACTGAGGGATGTTTCGCCTTCAACTCCTCGAGGCGTTTGCCAAGATGTTTCCCCACCTTCTTCGCGTTCTCGAAGATTTTCTCCTCCTCATACACTTCAATCGTTGCCAGCGCCGCCGCGCACGCCAGCGCGTGACCGTTGTACGTCAGCCCCGCGTACAACACCTTGTCGTCGAAGAACTTCGCAATCTTCTCGCGAACGATGACCGCGCCGAGCGGGACGTATCCGCTGGTGATGCCTTTCGCCGTGGTGATGATGTCGGGGACGGTGTTCCAGTTGTCCACCGCAAACCATTCGCCCGTCCGCCCCCATCCGCTCATGACTTCATCGGAGATGAGCAGGATGCCGTACTTGTCGCAAATCTCCCTCATGCGGGGCCAGTAGTCATCGGGCGGGATGATGAGTCCGTTCGTGCCGGTCACGCCTTCGAGGATGATGGCGGCGATCTGGTCGGGACCTTCGTGCTGGATCACCTCCTCCACATGGCTGATGCACTCGCGGTGACAGGTCTCCCGCGTCCAGCCGAAGGGACAGCGGTAGCAATACGGATCAAGAAAGTGGACCACGCCTGGGATGGCAGGTTCGGCGGGCAGGCGGCGGTAATCGCCGGTGAGGGCAATTGCGCCGTGCGTCGCGCCGTGATACGAGCGGTAACGCGCCAGAATTTTGTGCCGCCCCTTGTAGAAGCGCGCGATCTTGATGGCGTTCTCGTTCGCCTCCGCGCCGCCGAGAGCGAAGAAGGTCTTCTTCAAATCGCCGGGCGTGATTTCCGCCAGTTTCTTGCCGAGCAAGCCGCGCGGTTCGGTCGCCGCGCTCGGGCTGACGAAGGTCAACTTCGCCGCCTGCTCCTGAATCGCCTTGACGATTTTCGGATGCTGATGTCCCGCGTTCTGGTTCACGAGTTGTGAGGCAAAATCGAGGTAGCGCTTGCCGTCGGCATCCCAGAAATACACCCCCTCAGCACGGACAATCGGGATGGGATTCACCTGTCCCTGATTGGACCAGGAGAAGAAGGTGTATTCCCTGTTGAGGGAAATGATTTCTTGGGAAGTTAATTTGCTACTCATGGTGTCTCCATGTCGTTTACACG
>JACAEM010000033.1 GCA_013388855.1 Chloroflexota bacterium | reverse complement strand
GTCGTCCGCCAGGATGGGTAAACCCGGTGTAAGGCGCAGGTACCAATCGTTCATGGCCATATCGCCGACGAGCGCGTCGCCTGAGTCGAGCAGGATACTGACGTGCCCCATCGAATGACCAGGCGTGTACACCACCTTGCCGGGGATTCCGTAATTGGTCAACGAGAGTCCGTTATCGTCGATGACCAGATCCACTTTGATGCGCGGGAGCTTGGGATGGATGAGGGCTTTTGCCAGCGCACTCATGACGCGCCCATAGCCATTGACTCCCGCCGGGAAAGGCGGTGTTCCCTGCTCCACGAAGGGCTGATCCCGATGATGGACGGCGACCTTTGCCCGGTCATCTCGCGGATGGGGGCGAGCGAGGCAATGTGATCCCAGCGCCCATGGGTGAGCAGGATGAGCGAGATCTCCTTCGGGTCGACATTGAGTTGTTTCAAACGGCTCACGAACGAGCCCATGCCCATCGGCGCGCCGGCATCGATCAAAATGGTCCGTTCGCCGCGCAGGAGATAGCAATTGCAAATACCGACGGGGATGCGATGAAAAGAGAATGCCATGTTATTCATATCCTTTTGGATGCCATTTATGCCATGCCCACGCGCTGGAGATGATCTCGTACAGGTTGTCGTGTTTGGGCCTCCAGCCAAGTTCGCGTTTGATTTTTTCGGAGGAGGCGACCAGGCGGGCGGAATCGCCGGGGCGGCGCGGCAGTTCCTTTGCCGGGATGCGGTGTCCCGTGACCTGACGCGCCGTCTCGATCACTTCGCGGACCGAGTAGCCGTTCCCGCTTCCAAGGTTGTAGATCAACTGATCGCGCTCCTGCAAGGCTTCCAACGCCAGAATGTGCGCGCTGACCAGGTCGGCGATGTGGATGTAATCGCGGATGCAGGTGCCGTCGGGCGTGGGATAGTCCGTGCCGTAGATGCCGACGGATTCGCGCAGCCCAAGCGATACTTGCAGCACCAGCGGGATGAGATGCGACTCGGGCTGGTGCGCCTCTCCGCGCCCGGGCAGGGCGCCACAGGCATTGAAATAGCGCAGGGCAGCGAAGTGCAAGCCGTGGATCTGCCTGTACCATTCCAGCGCCTGTTCGACCATCAGCTTGGTGTGCCCGTAGACGTTCGTTGGACCGAGGGGGGAATCCTCTGTCAGCGGATCGTCGCTGGAGGCGAACACCGCCGCCGTGGACGACAGTACGAAGCGCTTCACTCCCGCGCGGACGGCTGTTTCCATTAAAGCGAGCGCGTTCGTAAAATTGTTGTGGTAAAAGCGACCGGGGTCCTTCATGCTTTCACCCGCTTCGATGAACGCCGCGAAGTGCATGACCGCGTCGAATTTGGAACGGGTGAGGGCTTCGGCGAGTGTGTGGCTGTCGGAGAGATCCGCCTGAACGAAGGTCGCCCCTTCCGGCACCGCGGCGCGATGACCGGTGATGAGTGAATCGTAAACCGTGACGGAATGTCCCGCCTTCAATAAGGCTTCTGCGGTGGCGGAACCGATATAGCCCGCCCCGCCTGTGACGAGGATGTTCATAGGTTCTCCTGAATGGGGGGATTATAAACTTATTATGTCATTGCGCGTACGCTGAGGATGCCATCTTAATTGCAAGGTTTTACCGGTTATTCCATCTCCCGGCGTACCAGCGAATGTACTCCTCCACATGTGCGGACCAGTAATCCTCGGTATGTTCGCCGGGGTTAATGTGCAGTTCGTGCGGGATCTGGAATTTCGTGAAGGTTTCCTCGACCAGTTTGGACCTGCCGAGTTCGGCATCGCTTTCGCCGATGTCCATGAAGATGGTGGGGTGCTTTGCGGCGGGAATGACATCCAGCCAGTCGTCCAGGAAATTGCCGTCCGTTTCGAGCACGGCGAGAGAGTGCAAGCCGATGTGCCCGAACAATTCCCAGCGGGTGAGTCCGAGTCGCAGCGCCCAGCCTGCTCCACGCGACATGCCGCCGATGGCGCGATAGTTTCGGACGGGGATGGTGCGGTAGGTCTCATCGATGAAGGGAATGAGGTTATTCGTGAGGCGGTCACCGAACGTGTCACCGGATTCCTCCACGTACCAGTAGCGGTCATCGGGGAAGACGATGATGAATGGCATGGTTTCGCCGGAGAGGATGAGGGTATCCGCGGCGGTTACCGCGCCGAGACGGATCCACTGGTCGGCGGTGTAGGTCTGTCCGTGCAGGAGGTAGAGCGTCGGGTAACGCCTGCCGGGTCTTTCGTCGTAGCATGGCGGCAGGTAGATGAAGTATTCCTGTGGCGGCTTGGTGGTGGCAAGCGCGCCTTCTTCCACGCGACCGGGCTGTGTCGCACAAACCAGCGGTGTGGATGTGGGGGTGGGCGGGGGAGTGAATGTCGGCGCGCGGGTTGGAGTTGGCGGGAGCGGCGTCCGCGTGGGAGTGGGCCGGTCGGGCGGCGAACAGGCAGTGATGAATGCGAGAAACGTCAAGAGTGTCGCTATACGTTTTATCCGCAGGATTGCTTCGCTTGTTGCTTGACGGGTATTCATCCTTCGCATTATACTCACACCGCTTAATCGGGGCGTAGCGCAGTCCGGCTAGCGCGCTTGCTTTGGGAGCAAGAGGTCCCGGGTTCGAATCCCGGCGCCCCGACAGAAGTCCTTGAACTGTATCTCACCTGCGAAGCTTGATTTCGTGGGTGAATTTGTTTAACATGCCGATGTTGATTTTTCGAGCAACGTTTTTCAATGTCCAGCCAAAATGGGAACATTGTCCTTAGGGTTTCTTTAATGTTTAGTGCTACAATACGCAAGGAGGTTAAGACTGTATGGCAAAGAAATATGACGGTGTTATCGAAGCAGTCCGTTACAAGAACGGCCAGATCGTAACTGTGCGCGTTTACGAGCGCCGCGGTGCGACATTCTCCGACCGGGTTTTGATTGACCGCAAGGAATTTCTGGAACTCGTCAAAAGCGGAAAACAATTCGTGACCGGTTCCAGAAAGGAATTGCTGGCGAGTACCTTCGAAGAGGGTAAGCTGGTCAAAGTGGTCAGCCGGGACGGGAAGGATTTCATCGCCACGCGCGAAGACGCCGACCACGACGAACTGGAACAAGTGCCTGTTTTCTAAAGCCATATTTTGCTCCCGGCGGCTCGAGCAGATCATTTATGAAAATAATAGACAAGACCCCCCTCTTGGACGAGAAAGGCAACCTTGGAGTTGTCCAACGGATTCAAGGCATGTTTCAATTCGGGTTCAATTGGCCCAGGGAACTCGAAGTGCAAAAGGCGATCATCGCATTTTTCGACCGTCAGTTGGAAAAGGGGTACACCCTCATCCGCAACATGCCACTCGGCGCAAGCGGGATTGTGATTCCCATGATCCTGCTGGGACCGGCAGGGATCTTCGTCATATCCGTTTCATATCTGAAGGGCAGGTACGAAGCCAAAGGCGAAGCATGGAACGTTGATTCGGGAAGGGGGTATAAACCTGCTCCTGAAAACCTGATCCAGACCACCAGACGAATGGCGCGCGCCTTGACGGTGTTCATCGAACGGCAGGGAGTGAAGGTGCCGACCGAGATCGAACCGGTCCTGATCGCGGGCGACCCGGGTCTGCACATCGAGTCGAACCGCCCCGCCATCCGTGTGATGATGATCGACGGTATCAAATCTTTTGTCACCGGGCTGGCAACGGCGCGTCCCGTCCTCAGCGCCGAGTCGGTTTTCGAGATGACCGAGCGTATTCTGAACCCGCGCCCGCCCAAAAAGGAGACGCCCGAATCGTCCGCGCCGACTGTTCCGCCTGCGGCGCGCCCCGCGCCCGGGGAATCACAACCTAAGCAGGAAGTCTCGCGGGCACGCGCGATCTTCAATGCCTCCGAACAGGCAAGACCCTTCAGCCCCGAAGATTTCGATTTTGCAATGACCGACGATGCATCGTTCCTCCCGGAATTGCCCGGTAGTGCGCCCATCTCTCCCGCCGGTGCCGCGAAACCGGCAGGTTCGGCGAAGCCCAAAGCCCGGCGCATCCTCGGCATGACGATGTTGCAGATTGCCGTCATCATGGCCTTGGCATTGTGTCTCATCGCCATCGTGACCGGCGGCGTCATTTACTACTTCCTCTACCTCGCCTGAGATCGCCTTGTCCACATTCCTGTCTATTATCATCCCTGCCCACAACGAAGAATCACGCCTGCCCGGCACGCTGGACCAGGTCTTTCATTTTCTGGGCGGTCAACCCTTCTCTTCCGAAGTCATCGTAGTGGAAAACGGTAGCACCGACCGTACCTACAAGATCGCCCGCGACTATGCGGAGCGAAATCCGAATCTGCGCGTATTCCAAAACGACCGGCGCGGCAAGGGGCTTGCCGTCCGACGGGGTATGGAGGAAGCCAGGGGCGAATATGTTTTCCTGTGCGATGCCGATCTTTCGATGCCAGTCGAGGAGATCGCCAAGTTCTTTCCGCCTCAACTCCAAAATGTGGATGTTGCCATTGCCTCGCGCGAAGCACCCGGAGCGATCCGGTACAACGAACCATATTATCGCCACTTCACCGGGCGCGTCTTCAACACGTTGATCCGTCTACTGGTCCTGCCTGCACTTCAGGATACGCAATGTGGATTCAAATGCATCCGCGCAGATGTGGCACGCGACATCTCCCGTTATCAGACCCTCACCGGCTGGGCGTTCGATGTGGAATTGCTGTACATTGCCCGGCATCACGGCTACCAGATTGTCGAGATTCCCATCCACTGGTATTTCAACGCAGACAGTAAAATCAGCATCCTGCGCGATTCACTGCGCATGTTTCTCGACCTGCTTCTCATCCGGCGCAACAAGCGCCGCGGATTGTATGATCCAAAGCCCTGATCTCTCTTACGAACATCATCTCTGGGCTCACTTCAAACATGTCGCCGGATTGGATGAGGCGGGACGCGGCGCGCTGGCTGGACCGGTCGCCGTGGGAGCGGTGATTCTACCGGACGATGAGACGCTTCTCTCCCAAGCCCTGGCCGGGGTGCGCGACTCCAAGCAGATGACCCCACTGGAGCGCCAATCATTTGCGCCGCGCATCAAGGAGATTGCCCTCGCCTGGAGCGTTGCCTTTGCCTCCGCCGGGGAGATTGACACACTGGGCATCGTCCGCGCCACGCGTACCGCCGCCATCCGCGCGTTGAACGGCTTGTCCATCCCTCCACAATATCTGCTCACCGATTTCCGCCTCGAACTCCCGCACTTGGACATTTCCCAGACCTCCATTGTCAAGGGAGATGCACGCTGCCTGAGTATTGCATCCGCGTCCGTGCTGGCGAAAACTGCGCGGGATGAGGTCATGCGCGAGCTGGATTCGCAGTACCCAAACTACGGGCTGGGGAAACACAAGGGGTACGGCACCCAGGCGCATCGGTCCGCGCTGAAGCGGTTGGGGTATTCATCCGTTCATCGGAAGACCTTCGTCCTGAAAGAAAACAGCCTGACGTGAAGACCGTCAGGCTGTTTTTGTAAAGCGGTGTCCCGTTTTACGATTCGCTTCTGCGCAGGAAGAATTTTGTGATTTCCTCCGCGATGGCTGGAAGGAACGCCAATCCAATCACAACTGCCCACTCGCGCAAAGATGGCAGATGCGTGTTGAAGATGGGTTGCAGGAATGGCACGGAGACCACCAAAACCAGCAAGGTGATCGACAACCCAACCGCGTATTGCATGTAGCGGTTCGAGAATACGCCGATCTGGAAGACCGAGGCGCGTTCTGAACGAACGGTGTAGGCACGGAAGAGTTCGCACAGCGAGAGGGTCATGAACGCCATGGTTTCGGCAGTTTGCACGTCCACGCCGCGCCAGTCATGTTGCAGCAGATAGGTGATGGGATTCATGCCGGCCGGGACGAATGCGCCCGCTTCCAAATGCCAGATCAAGCCAAGGGCAAAGGCGGCGAGCACGGCTCCAGTTTGTGCAATGGTCTGAATGCCGATGCCCAGTCCCATGCTTTTGTTGATGATAGGTTCGTTCTTTGCGCGCGGTTTGCGCTTCATCACATCGGGGTCGCCTTTTTCCATGGCGAGCGCCAGCGCGGGAGCGCCGTCGGTGATGAGGTTGAGCCACAGCAATTGGATGGCGGTCAACGGCGCGGGCAGACCTGCCAGCGTGGCGAGGAAAATAATCATGATCTCTGCCACGTTCGAGGAGAGCAGGAAGAACACAAACTTGCGGATGTTGGCGTAGATGATGCGCCCCTGTTCCACCGCGGCGACGATGCTGGCGTAGTTATCGTCGGTCAGCACCATGTCAGCGGTTTCCTTGGCGACATCCGTGCCGGTGATGCCCATCGCCACGCCGATGTCGGCGCGTTTGATGGCAGGGGCGTCATTGACGCCGTCGCCGGTCATGGCGACCACTTCATGGTTGGCTTGCAACGCGTCCACAATGCGCATTTTGTGTTCGGGTGAGACGCGGGCGAAAACGGAGGTGTTCTCGATGACTTTCTGGAGTTCCTCGTCATTCAACACATCCAGTTGCGCGCCGGTCATCACCTGCCTGCCGCGCTTGAGCATGCCGATGTTCTCGGCGATGGCGCGTGCCGTGTTGGGGTAGTCTCCCGTAATCATGATGGTGCGGATGCCTGCTTCGCGCGCCTTTTCGAGGGCAGGGCGCACTTCGACGCGGGCAGGGTCGATCATGCCCACCAATCCCACGAATACGAGTTCCTTTTCGAGTTCTTCGGGGTTGAGTTCTTCCGACTGATCCGGCGCGTTTTCCACCACGCGATACGCCAATCCCAGCACGCGCAGGGCGTCTTTTGTCAGTGTTTCATTGGCGTCGAGGATGCGTTTGCGCGTCTCTGCGTCCAAGGGATGGGGGGTATCGTTCATATCCTGGTATTGCGTACAGAGGTCGAGGACGATATCCGGTGCGCCTTTGACGGCAATCACATCCCAGTTCTTGAGCTTTTCGTCCTTAAAGGGGGATGCATCCTCGGGGCGCGGGGCGGCTACGTCGTGGACTGTGATCATGCGTTTGCGTTCCGAATCGAATGGTATTTCATTTTCGCGCGGGTACGCCTCTTTCACACGGACAAAGGTCGGGTCGGCTTTGGCGAAGGCGACGAGCAGGGCGCCTTCGGTCGGGTCGCCCACGATGCGGTAGGTCTGCTGCGAATCCTCCTCGCCCGTGGTCTCGAGCGAGGCGTCGTTGTTCAATAACCCCAACCAGAGCGCGGTCTGTACACCGGGATATTGCTCCAACGAGACCTTTTTGCCATCGATCAGGAAATCGCCTTTGGGGACATAACCGGTTCCGGTCACGTGGACGAATTGCCCATCCACCCAGAGGCGCGTGACGGTCATTTCGTTCTGGGTGAGGGTGCCGGTCTTGTCGGAGCAGATGACCGTGGCAGAGCCCAGGGTTTCGACCGAAGCCAGCTTGCGGATGAGGGCGTGGCGTTTGATCATCTCGCGCATGCCGAGGGCGAGGGAGATCGTCACCACGGCGGGCAGGCCCTCTGGAACCGCCGCGATGGCGAGGCTGACGGCAATGATGAAGACATCGGTGATTTCCGTGGCGTACTCCTTCAAGTATGTCAGTGGACCTGTGAAGAGTTCGCCGATATTTGTGTAGTTGATGAGCGCCACAATGAAGACAATGGCGACGAGGAACAGCGACGCGATGCTGAGCGATTTGCCCAATTGGTCGAGACGGCGCTGCAACGGGGTTTCCTCAGTTTCCACATTTTGGAGCATGGTGGCAATGAGTCCCAGTTGGGTGCGCATGCCGGTACCGGTAACCACGCCTCGCCCGCGCCCATATGAGACCACAGTGCCCATGAAGGCGGTATTTTTGCGGTCGCCGAGCGGAACATTCTTATCGAGGACTGTGGCGGCGTTCTTCTGCACGGGGAGCGATTCGCCGGTCAGCGACGCTTCCTCCACCCGCAGGTTGACCGCCTCCAGCAGGCGGATATCGGCCGGGACGAAATTACCGGCTTCGAGAAAGACCAGATCGCCCGGCACCAGTTCATAAGAGGGGATGGATTTGCGGCTTCCATCCCGCATCACCTGCGCGTCTGGCGCAGCGAGTTTCTTGAGGGCGGCAAGCGCTTCCTCAGCGCGGCGTTCCTGGACGATGCCCAATACGGCATTCAGGACCACAATTGCCATGATGGCGGCGGCTTCCACGTAATCGCCGAGCAGGGCGGAAATGACCGACGCCACGATGAGCAGGATCACTACGAAGTTGTTCAATTGGTCCCACAACATTTGGAGGAAGGTCGGGCGCGGCGCCTCTTTCAGTTGGTTCGGACCGTACTGTGCCAGCCGTTTCTGCGCCTCCTCGGTTGTCAATCCGTTATCCTGGACCTCGAAATGGCGGAGCACTTGTTCGGGTCTCAGGGTGTGCCAGTGATGTTCGTGGGGTTGGATGGTGTTACCTTCCAGCGTCATACAATGGGCTCCTGTACATGAGTTTTGGGTTGCCATCAGGCAAATTAAAACGAGACCACCACGCCTCTGTGATGGTCTCGCCAAACGCATACTGCGGCTCTAAATCGCCGATGGCTTGCCATGCGTGCCGCCTCCGACGACAAATTTCATTGCAAGTTCAGGCGGCTACTCTCCAGCGAGCCGAAGTGTATTCCTGTGTCGGGGGAATGTCAAGCCGCAGTAAGGCGCGCTGTCCAACTTCAGGGTGGAAACGGCTTGGATACGTGAGCAGGTATAGCGGTCAGTGGTGAAGCGGTCCCAGAGTTGCTATTTATAGATTAAAAAAACAGGTCACGCACCGATGCGTGACCTGTTTATCAGGGAAAATCCTACACTATTTTGCCAAACCAGCCGCGTCGTTCCATCCACTTTGCCAGTTCGAGCACCGGTGAAATGGTGATGGCGAGCGCAAGGATGATGAGCCAGTCCACGGCGGGCAGGCTGAAGGTACCGAAGGGTTCGTGTAAGGCAGGGAGGTAGACGATCAGTCCCAGCAGGATCAATTCCCACACGATGGCCAGGTTCAGCCATTTGTTGGAGAAGGGTTTGTGGAATACGGAATTCCGGTCGGAGCGGAAGTTATAAGCTTTGAAGAACTGGATGAGCACCAGCGAGACGAAGGTCATCGTCATGGCTTCTTCGAGGCTGCGTCCAGAATTGAGTGCCCAGGAGAACAGCCCCAGATTGGTGAGGGCTGACCAAATTCCGCCGATGACCATGAGGATGACCACCGGCCGGGTGAAGACACCCGTGCGCGGATTGCGCGGCGCGCGGCGCATCAGGTCTTCTTCGGGCGGGTCCACGGCGAGCGCCAGGGCTGGGAGACCATCGGTGGCGAGGTTGACATACAGGATCTGCACCGCCAATAGAGGCAGGGGCAAACCCAGCACGGTGGCGCCAGCCATCAGACCGATCTCCCCAATGTTGGAGGAGAGCAGGTACATCAGGTATTTCTTGATGTTGCCGAAGATACCGCGTCCTTCCTCCACCGCTGCGACGATGGAGGCAAAGTTGTCGTCGGTCAACGTCATGGCGGCGGCTTCTTTGGTCACGTCGGTGCCGGTGATGCCCATGGCGATGCCGATGTCCGCTTTTTTGAGGGCGGGAGCGTCGTTCACACCGTCTCCGGTCATGGCAACGATGTGACCTTTGCTTTGGAGGGCGGTCACCACTTTGAGTTTGTGCGCAGGGGAGACGCGCGCATACACTTCGATTTCCTCAACCTCCCTTTCGAAGGTTTCATCGCTCATCGTCTCCAGTTCCGCACCGGTGACAACGCGTCCGTTCTTGAGCAATCCGAGTTCACGCGCCACGGCTTGGGCGGTCAGGGGATGGTCGCCCGTGATCATGACCACTTTGATGCCGGCCTGCTCGCAGGTTTGGATGGCGGCTTTGGCTTCGGAGCGCGGCGGGTCGATCATGCCGAGCAGACCGAGGAAAGTCATCTCCTGTTCTGCATTCTCAATGTGGGCGTCGGAGCGGGAAGCGACTGCAAGCACGCGCAACGCCTCGCTTGCCATGATGCGCGCGGATTCCAGAATGTGGTCTCTGCTTTCGGCATCCAGTGCGGTTTCGCCATTGGCGGTCAACTGCCTGGTGCACGAGTCGATGATGATTTCCGGGGCGCCCTTTGAGAAGGCGACCACCTTTCCATCCATTTTGTGCAGGGTGGTCATGCGTTTGGTCTCGGATGTGAACGGGATTTCGTTCACTCGAGGGTATTCCTTGTCCAATTCCAGTTTTTTCAACCCGGCTTTGGCGGCGACCACGACCAGCGCCCCCTCGGTCGGATCGCCTTTGACATGCCAGCGTTTATCGACTTCCCCATGGACGATATGGGCGTCGGAAGCCAGCGCCGCCCCGCGCAACAGATTCTTCAACAATTCCGAAGGAGTAACTACCGACCCGCCGGATGAAAATTGTCCATGCGGTTCGTACCCTGCCCCGGAGACCTCCAGGGTCTCGCCTGCAAGGAATATCTTCCGCACCGTCATTTCGTCCTTGGTGAGGGTGCCCGTTTTGTCGGAGCAGATCACCGTCGTACTGCCGAGCGTCTCCACGGCGGGCAGGCGGCGCACCAGGGCATGACGTTTGACCATGCGCTGCACGCCAATGGCAAGAGAGATTGTCACCACGGCTGGCAGGGCCTCCGGCACCACAGCGACCGCCAGTGCGATGCCGAAGAGAATCATCTCGATGAAAGGCTGTCCACGGAACAGACCGAAACCGACGATGATTGCCACAATGACGAACGCGGCGCGCGCCAGCATGTGCCCGACTTTATCCAGGTTTTCCTGAAGGGGGGTCTTTCCGCTTTCGACATTCTGTAACAATTGGGCGATCTTGCCGAATTCGGTGTTCATCCCGGTGGCGGTGATTACAGCGCGGCCGCGACCATAGGTGGCGGCTGTCCCGCCATAGACCAGGTTTTTCCGGTCCCCAATCGAAAGTCCGCCATTTTCGAGCGGATGGGTGACTTTTTCGACTGGGACCGACTCCCCGGTGAGCGCCGCCTCCTCCACCTGCAGGTTGATCGCCTCGACCAGGCGCGCATCTGCCGGGATCTTATCACCCGCGCGAAGCAGGATCACATCCCCCGGCACCACCTCGCGGGCGGGAATTTCCTCCTCCTCGCCGTCGCGCAAAACCGCCGCAGTTGGCGCCGCCATTTGCCGCAATGCCTCGATGGCCCGCTCGGCGCGATACTCCTGGATAAAACCCAATCCCACAGCGAACAGCACAATGACCGCAATGGCGATTGCATCGATTCCCTCCCCCAGGAACGCGGAAAGCGCTGTGGCGATCAGCAGGATGATAATCAGCACATTCTTGAACTGTTCCGCCAGAATCTCCCAGGGGGAAATATGCCGGGCAGCTTGCAGTTCGTTTGGACCATATTGAGACAATCGTCGAGCCGCTTCTTCCGAAGTCAATCCCTCGTCACGGGTCGAAAGTTGTCGGAACACATCATCCACCTTGAGTGTGTGCCATTTCTGTGTCCGGATGTCTTCATCATTGTTTACCATGTAATATCTCCTGTAAATGTGATTTGGAGGAAGATGATCCGGGAAAAACAAAGCGAGACCATCACGCCTCTGTGATGGTCTCGCCAAACGCTTCACTAGCGTCTCGGGTCGCCGACGGCCTGAAGCCGCGTCTTGACGACAACCCGTCCTGCCGATAAAAAGGGGAGGCAGGTGGCTACTCCCCAACCGATTTCAGTTTACCCCGCCTGCGAATGGACTGTCAAGCCGGAACAGTTTGTTTTTTTGTTAGGGGCTGATGCCGCCCCCGGGCAGGCTTATGGTTCGATCCGGGTTCCTGGTGGAATGACCGTGTCCTTGGCGATGACCACGATACCGTCGCGCACAAAGTACAACTCATGGTCGATGTCTTTGCTGCCCGCGAACGACTTGATGACCACATCATCGCCGATCTGTACGTTCTTGTCGAGGATCGCCGATTCGATGAGACAATTCCTGCCGATACCGATGGGAATCTCCGGGTGTTTTTTGGGCGTGTAATAATCTGCGCCCATGATGATGCTGTCCCTGATCACACTCCCTTCCGAAACCTGACCGCGAATACCCACAATCGAATGAGTGATCTCCGCCTTGCGGATGCGGCAACCTTCCGCGATCAGCACATCCTGTAATGTACTATCCTCGACGGTGGAACCAGGCAGGAAACGCGCATGGGTGTAGATCGGCGCCTTCGGGTCGTAAAAATTGAACGGCGGGTTGGAACTGGTCAACTTCAAGTTCGTCTCATAGAACGAACGGATTGTTCCAATATCCTCCCAGTAACCGTCAAAATCGAACCCATATACATTCAACGATTTGATCGCCTCAGGGATGATGTCCCCGCCAAAATCGTCGTAGTCCGGGAATTTGGTCAGCAGATCGATCAGCACCGTCGTCTTGAACAAATAGATCCCCATCGAACCCAGGAATGGACGCTCCTCGTCATGAAGCCGGCTGATGAATTTCTTCTGGACTTCCGGGTCCTTGGGCTTTTCGACAAACGACGAGATCCTGCCGTCTGATTCCACTTTCAAAATGCCGAACCGGGACGATTCGCTTCGCGCCACGGGCTGGACAGCCACCGTTATATCGGCGCCCTTCTCCCAGTGGAACTCCGCCATCTCGCGGTAATCCATACGATAAAGATGATCACCCGCCAGAATCAGCACATACTCCGCGCCCGACGCCTGTATCTCGAACAACTGCTTGCGGACGGCGTCGGCTGTCCCCTGATACCAGTCCGCGCTTTCGGGGGTCTGCTCGGCGGCGAGGATCTCCACCCAGCCGGTATGAAACGCGTCGAAGTTGTACGCCTGGGAGATATGCCGGTGAAGCGACACAGAATTGAACTGAGTCAGAATCGCCACGCGGTAGATGCCCGAATTGATGCAATTGCTGATGGGAATGTCAATGAGACGATACTTGCCCGCGATTGGTACGGCAGGTTTCGAGCGCATCTTCGTCAGGGGATGCAGGCGCGCGCCCCTGCCTCCTCCCATGATGACACCCAGGACATCGTTCATTGACGGCATGATGGACCTCCGCAAAGTGGGATCACGTGCGATGTCGTATTATCTCTTAAAATGCAGAAATTGTCTGACCTTTGCCGCGATGAAAACAAAAGGGTACGCCAGCAGGATCAGTATATCGATCAACACAAAAATCATTTGAAGTTTCATGTCTCACCTCCAGCAAAAAACAGTCTACGCCTGGTGGCAGGCACTGCTTCTTGTTGTCTCTACATTTTCATTCTACATATCGTAATTTTGAAAGTCAACAAATACAGGGCAGGTCTAATGCAAGTCTTATAAACCAAAACACCCTCCAGCCTTGGAGGATGCCTGGTAGCGGGTATAATCCGAATGAAGCGAGTGCCGAAGGAGGGAATCGAACCCTCATTCCCGGAGGGAACACGATTTTGAGTCGTGCGCGTCTGCCTATTCCGCCACTTCGGCTTGTGCGCTCGCAAGTATACCACTCCCAACGCGAAGGTCAAGATAGATGAAACTCGGAATCATCGGATTACCCCAATCAGGCAAGACCACCATCTTCAATGCCCTCACCCGTGGCAACACGCCCACGACCGCTTCTGCCGGACGTTTCGAAGTCCATACTGCCGTGGTGGATGTTCCCGACCCGCGCGTGGATGCACTTTCGAAGATGTTCAACCCCAAGAAGACCATCTACGCCAAGGTGACCTACGCGGATATCGCTGGGCTGGAGTCTGGTTCCGCGAAAAGCGGCATCTCCGGTCAATTGCTGAATCAACTCGCTCAAATGGACGGATTCATCCTCGTGGTGCGCGGTTTCGAAAATGACCTTGTCATGCATCCGAACGGCAGCGTGGATCCGAAACGCGACGTTGACTCGATGCTCAGCGAACTCCTGCTCAACGACCTGATCGCCGTCGAGCGCAAATTGGAACGTCTTACCGAGGAGCGCAAAAAGGGCGGCACGGATAAAGCTCTCAATGAGAAGCAAACTGTTCTGTTTACACGCTTGCACGAAGCGCTGAACAACGGTACACCGCTCCGCAAGCTGGAATACTCACATGAGGAAATCAAGGAACTGGCATCATACGGTCTGCTCACGCGTAAGCCGGTGCTCGTGGTCTTCAACATGAGCGAGGGACAAACCAAACCGAACATGGACTTGGATGTCCCGTCTGTGACACTGCAAGGCAAGCTCGAAATGGAGATCGCCCAGCTTTCCCCGGAAGATGCTGTCCTATTCATGGAGGAATACGGCATCAAGGAGCTCAGCCTGAGCAAGATGATCCGTCACTCATATGACCTTCTGCAGGTGCAGTCGTTTTTCACCGTGGGTGAGGATGAGGTCCGCGCGTGGGAGACGAAGCGCGGCGCGACGGCGCAGGAAGCCGCAGGGGAAATCCACACTGATCTGATGCGTGGTTTCGTCCGGGCGGAGGTGGTGGCGTACGACGACCTCATCAGTCTGGGGGGAATGAACGAAGCGAAAGCCAAAGGTAAGTTAAGGCTCGAAGGCAAGGAATATCTTGTCAAGGATGGGGACATCGTCCACATCCGGTCCAGTTTGTAACTAGCATGTCGTTGCGAGGAGGGCACTCTTCCCGACGAAGCAATCTCCACTTGAACGGTTGCTCCGCTTCGATTAGTTAATCCTGTTTAACGGAAGATTACTTCGACCTGCTCCACAGGTCTCGCAACGACCTTATTCAGTTCTGTAGAACCTGCGAAAATATCTGACAGCATGGTAAAAAAAACAATCGAGGAGATTATTAAATGGCTTACGCACTGGCAAAATGGAATCTTGGTGAGTTGTATTCTTCTTTCGACAGCCCTGACCTGCAAGCCGCGTTCGATAACGTGGAGGAACAGGTCACTTCGTTCGAGGGTGTACGGAACAAGCTGAACCCCGATATGGACGCGGAAACGTTCCTGCAAGTGGTGCACGCTTCCGAAGGGATGACGCGTATCGTAAACAAGATTCATGCTTTTACCGGTCTCTCGTTTGCCTCCAATACACAGGATCAGACCGCGCAGACTTACATGGCGCGTGTGCAGCAGTTCGCGGCGGAAATGCAGAACCGTACGTTATTCTTCAGCCTGTGGTGGAAGGAAGTGGACGACAAGAATGCCGAGCGCTTGATGTCTGCTGCGGGCGACTACCGTTATTATCTCGAAGCGATGCGCTCGTTCAAGCCGTACACCCTGAGTGAAGCAGAAGAGAAGATCATCAACATCAAGGATGTGACCGGCTCCGGCGCATTGACTACGTTGTATGACGCCATCACCAATCGATATGTTTTCACGCTGGATGTGAACGGCGACTCCAAAGAACTCACGCGCGGACAATTGATGGCATATGTTCAGGGTGCTGACCCTGACCTGCGCGCCAAAGCCTATCAGGAACTGTATCGCGTCTACGGCGCGGATGGGCCGATTCTTGGGCAGATGTATCAGACGCGCGCGCGAGATTGGCATAACGAGAACATTGGTCTGCGAAAATTCTCCAGCCCAATCTCGGTGCGCAATCTCGGCAACGACATCCCCGATGAAGCAGTGGATGCCCTGTTGGGTGTGGCTCGTAAGAACACGAAGATCTTCCAGCGTTATTTCAAGCTCAAAGCCAGGCAACTCGGCATCCCTTCGGGACAACTACGCCGGTACGACATCTATGCTCCCGTCGCCAAGTCGGACAAGAAGTTCGATTACAACGATGCCACCCGCATGGTGTTCGAGTCGTTCCGTGATTTTGACCCGAAGATCGCGGAGATGGCGCAGCGTGTCTTCGATCAAGAGCACGTAGATAGTGAAGTCCGCAAGGGAAAACGCGATGGCGCCTTCTGCTGGTCCGTTCTGCCGGATATGACGCCGTATGTGCTGTTGAACTATCAGGGACGCGCGCGTGACGTGGCGACGATGGCGCATGAACTCGGACATGCCATCCATGCGATGCTGGCTTCGCACCACAGCACGTTCACCTTCCACTCGTCTCTTCCCCTCGCCGAAACTGCCTCCACCTTCGGGGAGATGATGCTCACCGACAAACTGCTTGCCGAGGAAACGGATGAAGCCGTGCGCCGCGACATCCTCTTCAAGCAGGTGGACGATGCTTACGCTACTATCATGCGCCAGTCTTATTTTGCGTTGTTCGAGAAGCAGGCGCATGAAATGATCCAGAAGAATGCCTCGGTGGATGAATTATGCGCGGCGTACATGGACAACCTGAAAGAGCAATTTGGTGACTCGGTCGAAATCGGCGACGAATTCAAATGGGAATGGGTCTCCATTCCGCACATCTATCACACGCCGTTCTACGTCTATGCCTATGCCTTCGGTCAATTGCTGGTGTTCTCGCTCTATCGGCAGTTTAAAGCGGAGGGCGAGTCGTTCAAGCCGAAATACCTCAAAATCCTTGCGGCGGGAGGTTCTGAAGCGCCCGCAAAAATTCTGGCGGAAGCGGGTATCGATATTCGCAGCGCCGGGTTTTGGCAGGGCGGTTTCGATGTGCTGGACAAGCTGGTGAGCGAATTGGAGAAGATGTAAGAGGTGACGGTAAACAACAAAACAGGGAGACAAACCAAAACTTGTCTCCCTGTTTTTGTTCTCAACGCTTTCCCTCATGAATGGGCGGCAATTTCTTTTGGCAACTCACCCAGATACCCTTCCTTTTGGTAGCGTGTAAAGAGTTGACCCCACTCCGTGGTAGCCTGCCATTCCTCTGCAATTTTCTTGAAGCGCAGAGGCCACTGAAGATGATCGTGACCGAACTCTGATACAAAAATCGGGATAGCCACCAGCGGGGTGCGCATGATCAGCGGTTGGAGAAACCTGGTCGGTCCGTACCACGCCAGCCATGCCAAGAAACCGTGGAAGTTGCCGCCCACCTTGAACCCCCAGTCTTCATTTGCCACATCAGTATCGCCGACGATCTCGATTTCACGCGGATTGCCCACCCCCAATCCCTTTTCATGTGCGAGACGAATGTACTTGATTCCCATCGGGTCGATTCCCATGATCTTTGCCGCGACCGCATCGATCGCCACCTGGTCTGCAGAGGCGAGAATGACGTTCTTCACCACCGGCAGCATGGTGCGGGGACCGGGTCCATTCCCGGCGGTGGTGCCATCCATCAGCGCGAAGAGACCCGGATGAATTTCCTTCTGGATGGTCAGCAGGTCCACCAGCGTTTCGTGGATCCAGGTATGGGTGTAATGGCGATGCGTGTTCAACAGTCCGCCGAAGGCATTTTTCATCGCGCCCGTGGTGGTCGTGTAGAGGTGACATTTCATCGTCGGCAGATGAACGATGTTCTTGCCGATCAGGTAATCGGGAATGTGCAAACCGTGCGGGAAGATATGATCCAGCACCAGCAGCTTTTCTTTAGGCTGGAAGGGAATCCATGTCATATCCTCAGGCTTGAAGTTGTATTTCACCGGGATCTGGTAACGCTTGAAAATGGGCACGTACCCGTTGAGGTCTTCACCCTTGTACGTGTCGATGACAACAGTCTTGTTCTGCACACAGGAAAGGTCGGTAAATCCGGCTTTTTGCAAGGCAAGCGCTGTCCCCTCCAATTGCCAGGGAGTAGTGTTGGCGCTCGGCATCGGGAAATGCCAGGAGATATTGTCCTTGATGATCGTAGGGGTATTGGCTGCCAGAGCCTGCCTGCCGCCACCCAACTCGAACAGGCATTGATAATCATCGAGCACGGTTTCAGGGTGAGTGCGCAAAATGGCAACTTTGGATTTCATGGTCATGAGGTTTTCCTTTCCTGACAAAACGGCGCGCCCCGCTTTTTCGGATGCAATCTATGTGACAGTTGACTATGTTGATTATAGCATTCTCCAATGCCCCTGTAACCAACTGGTCATGCACACCTGGAAAACATGGTGGTATATGTGTTCCATGGATTTTGAACAATAAAAATGAGGAGCCAATAACGATGAAAAATATATTTGTTTTCAAATTGATTGTGATTTTTTCTCTACTTCTCGCGGGATGTGGAGCGGGAAAGGTCGATGCCACGTTCACTCCCACAGTGAACGCGACGAATACTCCTTCCGTTTCGCCCACGGATGCACCGACCAATTCCCCGACGGATGCTCCCACTGCCACCGAGTCGAGCGCGACTACGGATACGCCTGTTCCCGTTAACACGGCGCCTGCACCAACGACTTCCGTTGTCTTCCCGGTGGGACCGGGAGGGTCGGATGTCATCCCGCACCAGATCGTCCGCACGAACAATGATTATCTTTACATTTTTTCGAGCGCGCAGGATTCCAATGTTTTGCGCGCCTACCGGACATTGAAACCGGGCTTCCCGGAAAGCGCCGCGGATTTTGTCCCCGTGATCGAGTTTACCGAGAGCAGGAGTATCATGTCGGTGGATGCGCTGTACGACGGCGGGAATATCATCCATGTGATCATCAACACAAAAGCCGGGGAGGCAAAAGACTATCCCTTTGACACGACAACGAACAGCTACATGCCCGCCATTACATTGGCAATGGATAGCGGCGTGGTCGATTCCGGCTTGTACATTGGCACGAGCGGGGTGACCGGCATGGTGGACCTGAAAGGGAACATCCATTTTGCGTATTGGAGGAACGATAATCACATTCTGTATCGCGCCTACACATATGACAGCGCGGCCAACTCGCTCACTCCGTTGGGTGATTTCTTCCAGGTGGATACGGCGGGGAGCGCCAATCATCCGGTTCTTGCCGTTTCACCGAAAGATAATTCTGTGACTGTCGCGTGGATCTCCGAATCGGACAGCCCGACGTTGATCCGTGCGCGCACGCGCGCCAGCGACGGAAGTTGGGGGGAGGTCGAAGTGGCAAGCACTTTTCAGTTCCCGGACGGCGTTGCCGTCTGGACGAGCAAGGATAACGGGCTGAACATTGATCAGGGTCCGAGTTTGGTGATCGACTCGGACGGAGTCAAACACATGGTTTACATCGAGAGTTTTAATGCTGCTATCGGTGATTATGGGCGGGTCCATTATTTAACGGATTCAGGTTCCGGCTGGGTGGATGAGGCGTTGAACTTCCTGTCGCACGATCCTGCCTTGGCTCTCAAGGCTTCCGGCGAAGTTTATGTCATCGGTCATGGCCATCATCGCAATCTATCGGCGGAGGAACCATGTTATTCGATGGACACCATGTGTTATGTAAAAAAGAACGCCGATGGAAGTTGGGGCGTTCCCGCTTCCGTCATCGCGCAGACCGACCAGGGTTCGTTCGATGCAAGTCCATCGGTGAAATGGTCGGTGGTGGGTTTCAATCGTCCGGAGATGATTGAGTTTATTTTCTTCATGACGCCGTACGAGGACCCCACTGTCTACTACGCCCGATTGCCGTGAATAAAACATCCCGAAGGATCGGTCCTTCGGGATGTTTGCTGTTATTTATGGATTTGTAGGGGTTGGTGTCGGTGTTTCGGAGGGGAAGGGCGTCAATGTGAAGGTGGGTGTGGCGGGAATGGGCGTGCTCGTCGGAATATCGGTTGGCACGTCGGTGGGCAGGATGGGCGTCGGGGTGAGGGTTGGCTCCGGGGTTGGGGTGGGCAGGCTGAGGGTGAGGAAGACGCGGCGTTCGGCGTAGTAGTCCTCTCCGTTGGTGAGGTACAGTCTCAAGGTGATCTTGTCGCTTTTTAAATCTTTCAGGTCCCAATTGAAGATGAGTGAAGTGGATTCGAACTTGTTCCGTCCGTCTGCAAGAAGTGTCCAACCAGTGGGGTCCTTGCCTATGCCATATTCGAGCCGCCAGGCGGTGAAGCTGCCGTTTCTTACGTCGATGATCCCTCTGATGGCGAGCGTGGTATCGGTGATGACGTCGTTGTCCTTCAGGTTGCTGAACTCGAGGATAGGGTGCGGGTCGGTGGCGCTGCATTCGCGGTCGGGGGCGAAGAACGGATTGCGCGGCATGTCGTGCGATTCGAGCCAGCTGCGACCTTCGGCACTGCGGAGCCATTTGCGTGCCCACTCATCCTTGACATTCATGACCAGTTCGTCTCGCGCGAAGTCCTCGCAGGCGTTCCCGGCAATGAGACCGGTCCAGGTGTCGATCTGTGTCCTCCGCAACAGGTCCTGCGTGCTTGGCAGGGGGGGCTGGTCGCTGGCGAAGAACTCGTTGCGCTGACCGCCCCTGCACTGGTTGGAAGGTTCCGCGCCCGACATGGCGCACACGATTTTTTCGGTGATGCCGGGTGGGATGTAGAAGGGTGTCGGGCTTCCCTTGCTGACGTAGGGTACGGCGTATTGCATGAACGCCGACCAGATGGGCGCCGCGCCGGAGAGACCAGTGGTGTTGACCATCGGGGTGTAATCGGCGTTGCCAACCCACACGCCGGTGACCAGGTCGGGGGTGTAACCCAGAGTCCAGTTGTCGCGGAAGTCGTTGGTGGTGCCGGTCTTTGCGGCGACCTGGAAGGGCAGGTTGAGAAGCGAGTTGGTCCCAAACATCCAGGAACGCGCGTCGTTGTCCGAAAGGATGGAGGAGATCAGGAAGGCGTGTTCAGGGCGGATCACCTGCTCGCCCTGTGGAGGCTGGTACTCGTCGATGAGGTTGCCTGCGAAATCGACGATTTTCAGGATGGCGACCGGCTGGACCTTTTTGCCGCCGTTCGCAAATACGGAATAGGCGGTGGTCATTTCCAGCAAACTGACATCGCCTCCGCCCAGCGTCAGGGACAAGCCGTAGTCTGGTCTCGTAAAACTGGTGATGCCCAGCCGTTCGGCCATCGCGATCATCCCGTCTTTTTCCGGGGTGGCGGGATTATCGTAAATGCCGACAAAATTCAACGCTTTGACGGCAGGGACGTTGAAGGAGTTCGCCAGTGCAGTGCGGACGGTGACAGGTCCGTGAAATTTGCCATCATAGTTGACGGGTTTGTACGGTTCGCGCGTATCATCCGGGTTGCCCGAGGGCGGGAATTCACTCGGCACATCCCAGATGAGCGTGGCGGGCGTCCAGCCTTTTTCGAAGGCGGCGACATATGTGATGGGCTTGATGGATGATCCCGGCTGGCGCGTGGGGCTGTCCGCCATGTTGACCTGACCGGAGATGGCGTCGTTGTTGAAATCGGGAGAGCCGACCATTGCCAGGATTTCCCCGGTCGAGGGTTTGATGGCGACCAGCGCGCCGTTCTTGGCGTTCTTGTCGGCGAGCAACGCCACTTGTTCCGTGACCAGCCGCTGGGCTTCGTCTTGAAGCGCCGGGTCGAGGGTGGTGTAGACGATGAAACCGGAGCGGTAGATCGTCTGGGCGTCGTATTTGGACTCCAGTTGCGAGCGGACGAAGTTGACCCAATGGGGGTACCGTGTGTCGATGTTCGGTGAAATGAAGTTGTGCGCTTTCATCTCGTTGGCGGCATTCGCCGCGGCGATCTCATCCACACAGATGGGCACTTCGCTGTTGCTGACCTTGATGCACCCCTCCACCTGGCTCAAGCCGAACATCAGCACCAGCACCTGTTGCTGGCGGGCCAGCGCCACATCGCGGTTGGTGTACACGTCGTAGACGGCGGGCGACTGGGGAAGTCCTGCGAGGAAAGACGCTTCGGAAAGCGTCAGTTGGTTGGCGGTCTTGCCGAAGTAGGTCTCTGCCGCGGCTTCGATGCCGTAGGCAAGATTGCCGTAGTAGATTTCGTTCAGGTATAGTTCGAGGATTTCATCCTTCGAGTAACGGCGCGTGATCTCTGCCGCAAGGATGATCTCGCGCGCTTTGCGGGAGTAGGTGCGCTGGGCGCGTTCTTCGGGGGTGAGCAGCAGGGCGCGCGCCAATTGTTGGGTGATGGTGGATGCGCCGCCACCCTGTCCATCGGTGCGATAGTTCTCCCACAGTGCGCGGATGATTGCCCACACATCGAAGCCCGGGTGGTTGTAAAAGTCCTTGTCCTCGGTGGCAATCGTCGCTGCGAGCAGAGCCGGGGAGATGCGGTCGAGGGTCACGTAGGTGCGGCGTCCTGCGCTGGGATCGAGGATTTCGTAGAGCAGGTTTCCGTTGCGGTCAAGGATACGCGTGGTCTCGAACTGCGAGGCGCGCGCCTTCAAATCATCCACGCTGGGAAGGGTACGCGCAATCCTGTAATATTGGTACACGGCGTACGAACCGCCGATGATGGCAAGGATCACCAGACCAAACAAGCCAAGGATCAGTCCGCGCAGAAGGCATCCCCAGCCCTGCTTGAGGTCGATCTTCAGCGGGCGGGAAACCGGCTGACTGGGCGGCGGGACGCGGCGCGGCTGTGAAACGCCGTTGCGCGGACGACTGGTCGACTCATACGCGGCGGGCGTGACGCGCGTGCTGCCCAGGTCTACCTCATCAACGCGGCGCGGCAGGGGCATGTTGTCCTGATCCAGCGGGATGTGCGGCGGAGGCGTGCGGCGCGGCGGTTGGGCTTTTGTAGTCGCCGCCTGCTCACCGGACTCATCGTCCTTTTTCGGCTCCAGCGGAGGCTCGGCACGGGTTTCTGCTTCCGAGTCGATCAGGCGTCTGATGAATTCTCTTCTCTCTTCTTCGTTTTCATTCGTCATGACTCACCACAGATAGACACAAATAAAGCGGATCGAATCCATGTTCATCCGCGTTCATCTACGAGCTATTTCGGCTTGCTCATAATTAACACGACCCATGTGCCTTTATGGCACACTTCATCATTCTGGTTCTTCACTTCCAGGGCAATGGTCACAGAACCGCCGCCGATGCGCGGCAGGGCTTTGGTTTCGGTAGTCACCAGTTCCACGTAAATCGTGTCGCCGATAAAGACGGGTTTGACGAACTTCCATTCCTGCACTTCGCGGAAGGCGATGACCGTCCCTTCCATGAGTCCGGTTTTCCACGCCAGCCCCGAAGCGATGGACAACCCCAGCAGCCCGTGGGCGATCTGCCTGCCAAAGGGAGTGGTCTTGCTGAACTCGGGATCGGTGTGGATGCGGTTATCGTCGCCGGAAAGCCGGGCAAATTCCATGATGTCCGCTTCCGTGATGACGCGTTTCCCGGTCACGATTCTTTGTCCCACGCTGAACTCTTCGAAGTACAGGCCCATAGAAAATCTCCTCATAACTCTATTTGATGGTCGTATCGAAACCATTGATGTAACCTGAACCAGATTATACCCTTTGACCTTCTGCCATTCTGCCCGTACAATACAAGCCATGCGTGACTGGTCCCTTGCACCCGGCGATCCGCTGTGCCTCATCCTCGCGGCGGACTCCCGCCTCTCCGTACCCGACTATCTCAACGACCACATCTGGGAACTCAGCCTCGGCGGCGGGGAACCGCCCGCCCTTTCGCTTCAGACGACCTTCGGCTTGCGTGCCAAATCCATGCGCCTGTTCTACCGCTTCAGCGAAAACGGCAAGTCGGTCAGCAACCCGGCGCAATTTGCCCTGCCGCCCACGGTCCGCCGTTTTTACCCGAACTTCCTCATCGTTGAATATTCTCCGCTACTCAACATTGACGTTTCAACCGAGTACTGGGTTCCAGGCTCCAACGCCGTGAGCGGGCGTCTGACCATTGCCAACAAATCCACAGCCAACCGGAAAATCCGTTTGGAAGTGTGCGCGCTCCTCACCCCCATCGACGGGCAGGGCATGACCTCCTCGCAGATGCAGCTCGTCAACGTACTGGCCGGACAAACAGGCGGACTCTTCCCCGTCCTCTTCCTGACCGGCGGACCTGCGCACGGTTCCGGACCCTACCCCTCGCTCTTTCTGGACCTCGAACTGGGTCCCGGCGCCACGCGTCAACTCACCTGGACGCAAGCCGCGACCGCCAGCCTGCAAACCTCATTCGACCTCGCGCGCCAGACCGCCGCCCGCCCCTGGGAGGCGGAACGCGCCCGCCTCGAACTCCTCAACACAAGCCAGACCATCGACATCCGCACCGGCGACAAGGACTGGGACGCGGCGTTCGCACTCAGCCAGAGCGCGGCCTTCGGACTGATTCTCCCGCCAACGCCTCATTTGCCGCATCCCTCCATCGTTTCCTCGCGCGGACCCGATCACGGCTACTCGCCCAAAGGCGACGGCACCGACTACCCCGTCTCGTGGAACGGACAATCCCCGCTCGACGCGTATTATCTGGCGAGTGTGCTTCCCGCCTCGCAAGCCGCACAGGACTTGCTCATGAACTTCCTCGCCGTCCAAAACGAGGAAGGCGAGATCGACGGCAGACCCGGTCTTGCCGGTCAACGCGGACGCTATCTTGCCGCGCCGCTGCTCGCGAGTCTCGCATGGAAATTGTACAAGGAAGGCGAAAATCAGGAGTTTCTCAAAACGGTTTTCCAGCCGCTTCATAAATTCTTCTGGTCGTGGTTCTCCCCTGAATACGACGAAGACCGCGACGGACTGCCGCAGTGGAAGCACATCCTGCAAACCGGTTTCGAGGACAACCCCCTGTTCGACGCCTGGCACGAGTGGTCGCTGGGCGTGGATATTTCGCAGGTGCACAGCCCTCAGCTTGAGGCGATGCTCTATCACGAAGCCGCCTGCCTCATCAAAATGGCGGAGGCGCTCGAACAGAACGATGTGCTGGCGCTGCTCCACGAACAAGCCGCGAAACTGCGCAAGTCCATTGAATCCACGTGGCAGGCGCGCACCGGCTTGTATCATTACCGCGAACGCGGCTCAGGCTCGAGCCTCTCGGGCAAGACACTGGCAAAACAACTGGGGAACGGTGTCTTTTCGCCGAAGTTGAAATTCGAGAGTCCGATCCGCCTGTTGATCGAGGTGCAGACCCAAAATCCCGCCGCGAAGCGACCGGAGATTCGCATCCACCAATACTCCACGAAACCCGCCGACGAGGTCGTTTCCCCCGGCGATTATCAATGGCGCACCGGCGGCGCGATCTATACCACGCATCAGATTTATTCCAGGCTTGCCAAAATTTCCGTGCGCGGGCTGGACGATGACAGCACCGTCGTCATCAGTACGCTCGATTTCACCACCGAAGACCACACTCTCTTCACGCCGCTATGGGCAGGGGTGCCGGACGAACAGCGCACACAAACCATGATCGGACGCGCTCTGCTGGATACAAAGCGGTTCAACCGACCGTTTGGAGTGCCTGCCTGCCCGGCTCTGCCCGCGCCGGAGGCTGAAACCGTTTCACAAGCCGCGCACCTGCCGTGGAATTTGCTCATCTGCGAGGGACTCTTACACTATGGCTTTCGCGCGGACGCGGCGCGGCTGTTCGCTCACAATATGAACGCCGTCATCCAGAACCTGAAACAGAACCGTGCCTTCTATGCGCGCTACCACGCCGAAAAAGGGACTGGCATCGGCGAGCGCAATGCTCTCAGCGGCATGGCATCGGTGGGACTGTTCTTGCAGGTGCTGGGTGTGAAAATTCTATCCGCCACGCGCGTGCGGCTCGAAGGCGAAAATCCTTTCCCGTGGGATGTAACCGTGCAATATAAAGGCTTGAAGATCATCCGCGGACAACGAAAGACCGAAGTTCTCTTCCCTAACGGTAAGTCTGTGACGATGACGGACACCGAGTCCGCGATTGTGGAAATGTAAAATCGTGGGAATTTGGGGTGGCGTTATCATTTTCTCATCAATCACCACTCCCGAAACGCCCGTTCTGCCGCCTCAATCGTGCGCTCAATCACCTCGTCCGTATGCATGATTGAAATGAAGCCCGCCTCGAACTGCGACGGCGCGAGATACACCCCGTTTTCCAGCATCTTCTGAAAGAACTTCGCAAAGCGGACCTTATCCGCCGCCTTGACCGTGTTCCAGCCAACGGGTTTCGTCTCACTGAAGAACGTCGTGAACATCGTGCCGACCCGCGTCTGCTGGATGGGGACTCCTGCGCGTTTTGCCGCCTCCCCGATTCCCGCCTCCAACCGACCCGCCGCCTGCTCCAGTTTCCTCCAAACATTTTCTCCCCGAATTAGATTCAACGCCGCAATCCCCGCGCTCATCGCCAGCGGATTGCCCGACAGCGTCCCTGCCTGATACATTGGTCCGAGCGGCGCGACGAGTTGCATGATCTCGCGCTTCCCGCCATACGCGCCGACGGGGAGTCCGCCGCCGATGACCTTGCCCAGCGTGGTCAGGTCAGGCTGGATGTTGTAGAGAGTCTGCGCGCCGCCCTTGTGGACGCGGAAGCCCGTCATCACTTCATCGAAGATGAGCACCGCGCCGTATTGCGTAGTGAGCGAACGCAATCCTTCCAAAAATCCTGGCTGAGGCGGCACGACGCCCATATTCCCCGCCACAGGCTCGACGATGACGCCTGCAATCTGGTCGGGGAATTTCTTGAAGAGGGCTTCCACCGATTCCAAATCGTTGAACTGCGCCACGAGTGTATCCGCCGCAACGGCGCCTGGCACGCCAGGTGAATCGGGCAAACCGAGCGTCGCCACGCCCGAACCTGCCTGCACGAGGAGCATATCCGCGTGACCGTGATAACAGCCGTCGAACTTGATGATCTTCTCACGTTTGGTGTAGGCACGGGCAAGACGTAACGCCGACATGGTTGCTTCTGTGCCTGAATTGACGAAGCGAATCATCTCGATGTTCGGCATGAAGTCCATGATGCTCTTCGCCAGTTCGATTTCCAGGGGACTGGGCGCGCCATAGGATGTGCCGTTCAGGGCGGTCTCCTGAATGGCTTTCACCACGTCGGGATGAGCGTGACCCGTGATGAGCGGTCCCCACGAGAGGACGTAGTCAATGTAGCGATTGCCATCCACATCGTACAGGTAAGCGCCTTCACCGCGTGCGATGAAGAGCGGCTGTCCGCCCACGGCGCGAAAGGCACGGACGGGTGAGTTCACTCCGCCAGGGAAGAGGGTTTGGGCATGTTGGAAGAGGGAGATGGATTGGGTGATGTTCATAAGTTCCTTGAGAGTAGAGAGTAGAGAGTAGAGAGCAGAGAGCAGAGAGCAGATGATTAGAGAGCAGTGGGGGTTGGAGCGAGACTGTTCTCTACTCCTCTGCTCTCTGTTATCTTTTTTACAGCCAGTTCTCCCGACCGAATGCAATCAGGGATGCCGATTCCGCGGTAACCATTGCCCGCCAAAGCAAGAGAGGGATATTTTTCGAGCGCGGCGTCAATCCGTTTGAGCAGTTCAGGGTGACCGAGGTTGTATTGCGGCATGGCGTTTTCCCATAGAAAGACGCGGGAGAGGAGCGGTTCGGCAGTAATACCGAGGGTGAGGCGCAGTTCTTCTTTGGCAATGGCGAGGAGGTCGCTCTCATCTCTGTTTTCCCTCACCCCAACCCATCTCCCTGTGGGAGAGGGGCAAGGGGTGAGGGGTTGTCCCGCTCTGCCGATGAACACGCGAATCAGCGCATACCCTTCGGGCGCGCGGTGCGGGAATTTGGTGGAGGTCCATGTGCAGGCGAGGGCTTTGCGTCCTTCGCGGCGCGGGATGACGTAGCCGTAACCGTCCAGGTCGCGGGGGAGGTCGCTCAGGCGGTAGGCGAGGGAGACGGTGGCGGTCGAGGCGTAGGGAATGCTCTGAAGGGCAGAGGCAAGTTCGGGGTCGAAGGAGGCGAGGATGCGTCCGCTGACGTGGGCGGGGGTGGCTAAAATCAGTGAATCAGTAATCAGTGAGTCAGTGTCGAGTTGCAGGTTCCAGGTTCCACGTTCCAAGTCGCGGGTTACAGAAATTACTCGTGCGTTGAGACGAAGGTTGACTTTCGACTTGAGACTTTCGACCAGCGCTTCGACAATTTCTGCGAGACCAGTGGTGGGCGTGAGAAACGCGGAGCGCGAGCCTGGCATTTTGCCGTTGGATTGCTGTCGCATTTTCAGCGCGCCGCGGGCAAGACTGCCATACTTGAGTTCGAGGTCGCGCAGGTAGGGGAAGGTGGAGGCGAGGCTGAGTTGGTCGCCGTCACCCGCATAGATGCCCGACATGAGCGGCTCGATGAGATTCTCGTACGCTTCGCGCCCCAGCCGACGGCTGATGAATGTGCCCAGGCTTTCGTCTCCGTTGACGTTTTTTGCGGGTAGGATGAAGTCCAGTCCCATGCGCGCCTTGCCCGTCCACGAAAGGAGGCGCGAGCGCAGGATGGAGGGCACGTCCGAGGGAATCATCATGGCAAGCCCATCGGGCAGAGGAAGCAGGCGCCCTTTGTGGAGGACGTAGGTGTTTTTCTTGTGCGGGTTCGTGCCATGCAGGCGCTCGCTCAAGCCCAGTTCCTTGCAGAGCGCCACGCCCCAGGGTTTGGTGGCGAGGAAGGTATCGGGTCCGCCTTCGACAATGAAGTACCCGCCGTCGAAGGGGATGCGTTCGGTGGCAATCTTGCCGCCCCAGCGGGAGTCGGCTTCGAGGAGGGTGATTTGTGAGTAGGAATTGGTGCGTGAGGCGTAGTACGCGGCTGATAAACCTGTGATGCCGCCGCCGATGATGGTTAGTCTCATAGTCGTTAGTCTCAGAGTCTTATAGTCTGATAGTCTTATAGTCTGATAGTCTGATAGTCGGCAGTCTGATAGTCGGTAGTCTGATGATTGCGTGCGGGCTAGCCGACCATGCGACTATCAGACTATGTGACTATTCGACTAAAGATGAGGGGCTCTCCACTTCTTGATCACGCCCGCAAAGGGCAGTTTGATTTTGTTGGGGTTGAAGGGAAACCAGCCCAACTCGGCGCGGACGGCTTGCTCTTTGAGTTCGGTGCTGCCCCACACGAAGGTCGCGCCGAGGACGCCGACAACAACTGAACCCCAATCATTTTGAATGAAGAGGGAGACAACGATGACGAGAAATCCGATTCCCATCATGTAGGGCCACGACCAATAGCCGAAGTAGCGTTCGCCGCGAATGACGAGCGGGAAGCCAAGCCCGATGATGAGCAGGGTGACAATGCCGATGAGGATGCCGAAGGGGTTCATAAAAACCTCTTAACCACGAAGGTCACGAAGGAACACGAAGAAGTTCATAAAACCTTTGTGTCCTTAGTGGTGAATAAGTTTAGGCGCTTCGTCGGGAGGGACGGGACGCCCGACGGGGTTACGCTTGAGGAGGTCGAGGGTGGTGGCGGTGGAATGTTCCGCAAGAATTTTGGCATGGCGCGGGTTGTTGGGGTTGGCGGGAGCGTGTCCGTGCTTAACGCGGTTTTCCTGGCGGTGGAGTTCGAAGGCGTCCCAGAGGAGGGTCACGCCGAGGATGCCGAGGGCAGTTTTGAGTGATAAGTGATCAGTAATCAGTGAACAGTATTCGGTGAGCAATCCGAGGGCGATGGCGATGAGGATGGGGATGCGAAGGTCGCGGGCTTCGGCTTCCACTTTGCGGACGGCAACGTGTCCGAGCCAGATGGCGAGGAAGGCGGTGAGGGCGGCGGTAAGACCGAGGGGGTTGATTTCCATGTTTACGCCCTCACCCCAGTTCCTCTCCCGCGGGGAGAGGGGAATACTCATGCACCATATCCACGATGGCTTTTACGTTGTCAACAGGCGTGTGCTGCAAAATGCCATGACCCAGATTGAAGATATGTCCGGGCTTGCCATTGGCGCGTTTCAAAATATCCTGCACGCGCTTTTTGATTTCATCGCGCGGGGCGAATAGCACGGCGGGGTCGAGATTGCCCTGCACGGCAACGTCATCGCCCAGCACGCGCCAACCGTCGTCGAGCGGGATGCGCCAGTCGAGTCCGATCACGTCGCCGCCTGCGCGTTTCATCAGCGGGAGGAGAGTGGCGGTGTTCGTGCCGAAGTGGATGACAGGGACGCCTTCGTTTTTTGCCGCCGTCAGCACCTTTTGCGAATACGGCAGGACGAACGCTTCATAATCGGACGGGCTGAGCGCGCCGACCCAAGAGTCGAAGACCTGCACCGCCTGCACGCCCGCGCGGATCTGCGCGACGAGATAATCGCTCAACACCACGGAGAGTTTTTCTATCAGCGCATGCCAGACTTCGGGCGCAGAATACATCATCGTTTTGGTCTTGAGAAATTCGCGCGACGAGCCGCCTTCGATGAGATAGGAAGCGACAGTGAACGGGGCGCCGCAAAAGCCGATGAGGGGCACACCGTTCAGAGGTCCGCGCAAGAGGCGAATGGCGTCCATCACGTAGCCCAAATCGGATTCGGGATTCACGGGGCGCAGATTCTTCACATCCTCCAGCGTGCGGACGGGGTTCTGTAAAACGGGTCCTTCGCCTTTGGCAAATTCCAGCCCCACGCCGAGCGGAATGGCGGGAAGCAGGATGTCGGCGAAGAGAATCGCCGCGTCCACACCGAGAGCGCGGACGGGTTGAAGCGTCACTTCGGCGGCGAGTTCGGGATGCTGGCAAATTTCGATGAGCGAATATTTCTCACGGATGACGCGGTATTCGGGCATGTAGCGTCCCGCCTGACGCATGAACCAGACGGGGGTGGTGTCGGCGGGAAGGCGATGGCAGGCGCGGAGGAAGTTGCCAGTTATCAGTGAACAATTATCAGTGATCAGTGGGGTTGATGCAGTTTGCATTTGCTCAATTCCTTTTGGCTCACTGATTACTGCTCACCAAAATACACGCAGGATCGCTTTCGAGATAATCACCCGTCATGCCATAGGCGCGTCCGCGCTGACCGCCGCAAACGTCGTTGTATTTGCATGTGCCGCACACGCCCTTGAGTTTGGCGGGGTTACGCAGGTCACGGAAGATTTGCGAGTTGCGATAGACATCCACCACATCATCGGTGCGGACGTTGCCCGCCGTGACGGGAAGAAAACCGCTCGGTTGAATCTCACCAATGTGCGAGATGAAGAGGAAACCGTTGCCATCATTGACGCCTTTGGTCGGGCGGTGAAGCCCGTCAGCATATTGAAAGCCCGCGCTTTGGAAGGTGACGGGCGCGCCGTTTCCCTGCTCGGCGCGCTTGCGCTCGATGGCAACGCGGCGGTACATGGGCGCGGCAGTGGCTTTGATGTCGAAGGGCGCAGTCTGCGAGAGATCATAGAGCCAGTTGAAAACTTTTTCGTGCTGTTCGGCGCTGATCATCTGCTCGCGCATGGCGCGCCCTGTCGGCACGAGGAAGAAAACCGACCACTGCACCGCGCCGACTTCCTGAATGAACGGCACCATCTCGTGCAGAATGTCCACGTTGTGCTTCGCCACTGTGGTGTTGACCTGCACGCTCATACCAACATCATGCGCGCGGTGGAGCGTGTCCATCGTGCGCTGCCACGAGCCTTTGACTTTGCGGAACTCGTCGTGAATTTCGGGACGCGGCGCATCGAGCGACAACGCCACGCGCTTGATGCCCGCGTCGCGCGCCTTTTCAAGGCGTTCTTTCGTCGGGAGCGCAGTCGCCGTTGGCGTGAGCGAACAGCGCAATCCGCGCTCATTGGCATAAGCAATCAACTCGAACAGGTCGGGGCGCATGAGCGGATCGCCGCCCGTGAAAATCAAAATGGGATTGTTGCCGAACGCCGCCAGCCGTTCGATGAGGGCTTTGGCTTCGGCGGTCGAAAGTTCGCGCGGGTCGCGGTGATGCTGCGCGTCGGCGCGGCAGTGGACGCAGGCATAGGCGCAGGCGCGGGTCACTTCCCAGGCGATGGTAAAGGGCGCAAGGTCGAAATCCACGTGCGTCATGCGCTCATTTTGGTATTGCCGCTCGGCGGCGGCGCGGGGAGAAAGGGTTGCTAAAGTCATGGAGTCTCCTTGGGTAATTTACTTCAACCATCTCGCCGCATCAACAGCGTGATACGTAATGATGACATCCGCGCCTGCGCGCTTGATGGCGGTCAGCGTTTCGAGCGTGACCTTCGCTTCGTCCACCCAGCCGTTGGCGGCGGCGGCTTTGATCATGGCGTACTCGCCGCTGACGTTGTATGCCGCCATCGGCAGTTCGGGGAAGGCATCCTTCACGACGCGAATCACATCCAGATACGCCAGCGCGGGCTTGACCATCAGCATATCCGCGCCTTCGTCCACGTCCAGCGCGGCTTCGCGCAGCGCCTCGCGCACGTTGGCGGGGTCCATCTGATGCGACTTTCTATCGCCAAACTTCGGCGCGCCCTCCGCCGCCTCGCGGAACGGACCGTAAAACGACGACGCGTACTTCACGGCATACGACAAAATCGGGATGTTCTCGAAGCCTGCTTCGTCCAGCGCGGCGCGGATCGCCGCCACCATGCCGTCCATCATGCCGCTTGGCGCAACCACGTCCGCGCCGCATTCGGCATGTGACACCGCCACCTTCACCAGCACATCCAGCGTCGGGTCGTTCAGCACATAGCCTTCGGGCAAATGTGGGTTGTAACTCCCTCTCCCATTTGCGTTTGCAAATGGGGGAGGGTTGGGGTGGGGGTTGTTCAAAATGCCGCAGTGACCGTGATCAGTGTATTCGCACAGGCACACGTCGGTGACGACCAGCATCTCAGGGATTTCCTTTTTGATGGCGCGAATCGCCTGCTGGACGATTCCATCGTCGGCGAAATTCTCCAGCCCAATGGGGTCTTTGTGCGCGGGGATTCCGAACAAGATCACGGCGGTCACTCCTGACCTCATGGCAGCTTCCGCCTCCCGAACCGCTTCCTCCACCGACAGTTGATACACGCCAGGCATCGAGCGGATTTCACTGCGCCCCGTCCCATGCCGCACGAAGAGCGGATAGATGAAGTCGCGGGCGTTGAGTTCGGTCTCGCGGATCATGGCGCGCAGGGCGGGGGTGGCGCGGAGACGGCGCGGGCGAGTAATTAGAGAGTGGTAATTGGTAATTGATGATTGGGTAATTTCTTTTAGCATAATGACTCCAAAAACTATTTGACTATTTGACTAGCGACAAGCAGACTCACCAATCCATCGGTGGTGTATTCTTTTGCAACGACAACGTTTTCAAAGCCTGCCTCCCGCGCTGCCTGTGCGGTAATCGGTCCAATGCAGGCAATGAACGGATGGTTGGGCAGGTTCAGCGGGTCCAGTCCGTGTTGTTTGCAGAGGGCAACGAAGTTTTCGATCGTGGACGCGCTGGTGAAGGTGATCACGTCCACGCCCGATTTCAGGGCGTTCAATCCTTCCATGTCAACATTGGCGGGCAACGTTCGATAAACGACAATTTCGTGCGGAATGCCGCCTGCTTTGGCAATCGCTTCGGGCAGGTCGGCGCGGGCGATTTCGGCGCGCGGGAGCAGAATCCATTTTCCGCGCACATCGCCCAACCCAGGCAGAATGGCTTCGGCGACGTATTCTTCGGGGACAAAGTCAGGCTCGATGCCGCGCTGACGCAAGGCTTCGGCGGTTTTGGGTCCGATGGCAGATACCCTCACCCCTTGCCCCTCTCCCAATGGGAGAGGGGTTGGGGTGAGGGGAAAAATGGCGTTCACCGCATTCACCGACGTAAATACCACCCACGCATACTTTTCGAGATGTCCGATTGCCCGAACCAGTGCGGTGTTGTCTTCCACAGGTCGAATCTCGATGACAGGGAAGAAAATCGGCTCGAAGCCTGCGGCGCGCAGTTTGTCTGCGAAGTCGTCAGCTTGGGCGCGGGGGCGGGTGATGAGCACTTTCATAGTGATTGGTAATTGGTAATTGGTTTGAGGATTTCATCCGCGCCGTTTTGAATGGCTTGTTGCGCGAGCGCATGTCCGAGTTGCAGGGCGTTTGTACCTTGACCTATGACTTTCACAACCTTTTTTCCGTCTTCCGAAATCACCAACCCTGTCAGACTGATCACTGATGACTGATCACTGAACACTGATGACTGATCACTGATAACTGCATACGCCGCAACTGGCACCGCACACCCTCCCCCTAACCCCTGCAAGAACGCCCGCTCGGCAGTGACCGCTTTGCGCGTGGATTCATTTTCCAGCGCGGCGAGGAGTTCGAGGGTGGTCGCGTCGTCGGCGCGGCATTGCACGGCGAGCGCACCCTGCCCTGGCGCGGGGAGCATGATGTCGAGCGAGAGCCATTCGGTGACGTGCGAGTCCAAGCCGAGGCGAGTCAAGCCTGCGCCTGCGAGGACGATGGCGTCGTATTGACCATCGAGGGCTTTGCGGATGCGCGTGTCCACGTTGCCGCGCAGGGGCTGCGTGCGAAGGTCGGGGCGGAGGGAAAGGATCTGGGCGGCGCGGCGCAGGCTCGAGGTCCCGACAGAGGCGTTGGGCGGGAGAGTAGCGAGAGTGTAGCCGTCGCGCGCAATCAATGCGTCCCGCACTTCGGCGCGGGCGGGGATACATCCAATCGTCAGTCCCGCAGGGTTTTCGACGGGCAAGTCTTTGAGCGAGTGAACCGCGCAATGCACCGCGCCCGAAAGCAATTCCGATTCGAGTTCCTGGGTGAAGAGTCCCTTGCCGCCAATTTCAGGCAGGGGCTTGTCGAGAATTTTGTCGCCCTGGGTGGTGATGATTTTTTCTTCGCATTCGAGATGCGGGTGAATTTTTTGCAGGGCGTGGATCACCCATTGGGTTTGCCAGCGGGCGAGGGCGGAAGGGCGGGTGGCGAAGGTGAGTCTCATAGTCGGGAGTCTGATAGTCACAAGTCTGATAGTCGGATAGTCGCAGGTCTGATAGTCGGGAGTCGGATAGTCGAATGGTTTTGTAGTCGGAAAAAAAGGCTGTGAACAATGAGACTATAAGACTATGAGACTATAAGACTAATTCAAACCAAACAAGGTGCGGGCAACAGCAGCATATTCGGACGCGTGCGGGCTGGACGCCTCGGCGCGCAGACGTTGGGTGGGCGCGTGCAAAATTTGCTTGACCAGCGCCTGAGTCATGGCTTCGATGCGGGCGCGCTCATCATCAGTCAGGTTGGGCAGGCGGCGCAATGTTTTCTCCAACATCTCTTTGCGAATGCTTTCGGCGCGCTGACGGATGTCGGCGATGAGCGGGAGCATTTCCAGGGAGTGCAGGTATTCGGCAAACTCGGCAAGTTCTTCGTCGAGGATGGCGCGGACTTTCGGTGTCTCCGCCAGACGTTCGGCGAGGACGTCTTCGAGTTGGGCGTTGAGATGGTCAATGTCGTAGAGCGCCACGTGAGGGATGCGCGCCGCTTCGGGGTCAATATCGCGCGGAACGGCGATGTCAATCAGGACGAGCGGGCGATGCGGGCGGGCGGTCATCGTCTGGCGCACCATGTCCGAGGTCAGGATGAGATGCGGCGCGCCCGTGGATGAGAGCAGGATGTCGGCGGAGAGGAGGGCGTCGTTCAGAGTCTCGAATGTGGCGGCTTGCGCATCCCAACGTTCGGCAAGGGCGCGGGCACGTTCGAGCGTGCGGTTGACGACGAGAATCTTTCGCGCCCCGCGCTTGCGAAGTGCCTCGACAGCGAGTTCCGCCATCTCTCCCGCGCCGATGACGGTCACCTGCGCTTCGGCAATCGGATGAACGACTCGTTCTGCCAGTGACGCGGCAAGCGACGACACCGAGGCAGGGTTGCGGCTGATGTGCGTCTCGGCACGGGCGCGCTTGCCCGCGTGAATGGCGGCTTGGAAGAGACGGTTGAGGACGGGACCCGCCATGTTCTGTCCGCGGGCGAGTTCGAGTGCGCGGACGATTTGCCCCAAAATCTGCGGCTCGCCAATGACGAGCGAATCGAGTCCCGCCGCCACGTCGAAGAGATGGCGGGCGGCATCCATGTCCCTGTAACGATACAGGTGCGGACGGAAGTCGTTGGCTGGCACGCCGCAAACGTCCGACAAAAAAATCTCCAGTTCAGCAAAGGCAGGCTGACTGGAGACGGCGTAGAGTTCGGTGCGGTTACAGGTGGAGAGGATGACAAGTTCCGCGAGAGCGGAGGCGAATTGTCCGCAAGCGAGGCGCGAGAGTGCGGAACGAACAGCGTCTTCGCCCAGCGACAGTTTTTCGCGGAGCGCAATAGAGGCGGTGGTATGGTTGAGTCCGAGTGCGAGGATGTGCATGGGAAGCCGCGTTTGATAAGGGTGATCCCACTTTATTATCAAAAGGCGGATGATGCTAGAGAATTTTGCGATGGTTTTCTTTAGCAATTCGTAAGATTATTCAGATTTTTTGGGGAGAGATTTGCAGGATATGGAGAATTGTGTTTTTTGTCATCGAATGGACGATGAATGTCAGTCTTCGAATCGGTTATGCACTTGAGTGAACTGCCTGGATTTTGGTCAAAAATAAGCCCAAATTCGCAAAGCGCAAAAGTACAATCGAAAAACTGCAACAAAAATTTGCTGAAATCAAATTCATAACAGGCTCCAAGGAACCTGCGGGTTTGATTGGGATGTGTTCAGTTTATTGATGCCCCAGCAAGGTCAACGCCGCGGCGATGGAAGGGTCGGTCTCGAAGATGAAAGTATCCCATGGGGCGAAAGCGGGCAGATCGGTGACGATGCCGGTCTCCTCCCAGTTTTCGCTGGAATTTTCCGGCCGAAAGGTCGCCGACGCGATCCAAACCTGCGAGCCGTCGTCGAAGGTGAAACCGTACAATACCTCCACGTTGCCGAGACTGTCCTCACCTGTGACCTTGGCGCGCCCTTGATCCCGTAGCACCCCGGCGAAAATCTCGCCGTAACTTGCCGTATCCTCGCTGACCACTACTACCAGAGGAACGGTCTGCGAATTGGCGATGGGGTCCGCTTCGATTCGATACGGGCGGGATTCCTCGCGGGTTACGAACTGCCCCAGTCTGCCCGAAACGAAATGTGCGAAGATCGGGTCGACTACGCCGCTGCTTCCGCCTCCGTTCACCCGTACATCCAGGATCAGCCCATCGAGTATCCCAAACTCCTCCAGCGCGCGTTCGATCTGTGGAGGGATGGTCTCATCGAAGAATGATGGGATGAAGATATACCCGATTTTCGAGCCGTCTGTCGTGGGGACAAGCCGGGCATCGATATCCAGACCGCCCTGTACGTTGTGCCTCACCAGCATCACGTCGCGCGGCTCCCCGCCTGGCGATTGGACCGTCATCACCACGGCGGAACACTTGGGACCGCGCAGGTTGAACCCTGAACCCTCTGTGACGGGCACCCCATCCACTTTGAGAATGGCATCGTGAGGCTGGATGCCGCTCTGGTCTGCGGCGGAACCGGGGAAGGTCGAAATGACGATGTGCCGCCCGCGTTCAAGGTCGGTCTGTCCGTAAATGCCCACACCGACGAACTCCACATTGCCCTCCAGCTCCGCATTCGATTGTTTCACCTCGGACGGAGACAGGAAGAATGAATGCTCGTCGCCCAATTCAAAGATCATCTCACTCATGGCGCGATAGAAGGATTCCGTATCCAACCCGGCGTTGACCTGCGCCTCGTATCTCGACTGGATTTCGTTCCAGTTCCTGCCGTTGAAATCCGGGTAGACGTATACCTTGCTGACGATGTCCGTCAGTTCATTGAAGACATCCAACTGTTCCGTCGTCGAGAGCTCGGGGTTGGGTTCCACCTCCGGCGTGGATTCAGCCTGCGCGTTGGGGATGGCCGTGGCGAGCGGCACGGCGGCGCATTCCGGCGGGATGTAGGCGGGTTTAAGGGGTTCAGGTGTCGGCGTGAAGGTGAACGTGGGGATGGGGGTGAACGTCGGCAGGGGCGTCGGTGTGGCAATCATCCGGTTGATGGTCTGGCACGACAGCATCCATGCGACCAGAACCGCTAAAACAATTCGTCTCGATTTCATGTTTCTTCGTTCCATTTTTTCACGCGTTCGAACAGGTCGGATAAAGGATTCAAGTCAAAGACGGGCACAGCCAGGTTTTTTGTACGGGTCTTTTCGTACTGGAAGACGCGTTTTCCCTCCGGGACGAACCCCGCCCGCTGGTTGAACTCGCCGCGTGTCAGCCAGCCCGCCAGTAAAATCTCCATGCCGTAGACCCAAATGTTGCCCCAATCGAGCGCGCCGATGAGATGCGTTTCTTTGCGCGCCATGCTGTGGATGCCGATGCGCCTTTCTGGAAGGGAGTTGACGTGGAGGTGCGACACGGAAAAGAATCCCGCTTCGATTTCGACTCGCGTACGCGGCGGGACCTGCACGGTGATGGAGCGCGTCTCCCGCCCTTCATCCTGCCCGCCGACTTCGATGACGTGAGTCTCCTCTGATTCGGACTTCAGCGCCAGCCTCCCAAGCGGATTCCATTCCACGGGGCGCGTCCATGAATCCGGCATGACATGAACGAGGTGCAACGGTTGTCTGGCGAGCGTCGCTTTCTGCAGGTCCTCCTGCGAGGCGGCGACCAGCCCCGTCAGGAACGCGAAGAGGTAAATATCGGTATCAGAATGTCCCTCCGCCGCGTTCTGGTCAGAGGGGACGAGGGCGGGCGCGCTCAACACCACGCCGGGATTCTTTTTTATTTCCGCGATCTGCTCGCGGTAGGTGATGAGAAACGATTTGATGTCACAGCGCCTGCCGCCGAGAGACACGTCGTAGCGATCCGGCTCTGTGAAGGGAGTCGCGCCCAGCACATCAAAAGGGATTTCCTGTTCCGCAAGATGACGCCGGAACGCCAGTTCCACCGCCACACCCGCCACGATCCGCCGCAGACGGTCGTATGACGAGCCACCCATGCGGTTGTACGTGTACGGCAGCGAGCGCACCGCGTACGCGATCCCGCCTTCGGTGAGGTCGCGAGTGTAGGGGAGGCGGATGAGGTCGCTAACGCGGATCATGGTTAAAATGGGGGCTGGTCGATAAGGAATGAGTCATGGAATAGCCCATGGTCCATTCTCCAACGACCAAATTTACTCATTCCTGAACTGCAAACAATAATGATGAAACGTATTGCTCACCCAGGCGGACCCCAGCCCGAACGGCGCGAGCGGCTGGTTATCCTGCAGCCAGATTTTTTCATCTTTGAGTGTGTATGTCCTGCCGAGTTCGCGGGCAATATCCCATGCCAGTGGATAGATCTTCCCGCCCTTCTTCACGTTTTTGACAATGATGGTAAGGTAGGCTTTTTCGCGTAATAAAGGCTTCAAGCCCTCATAAATTTTGACCAATTTCCTCAAAAACTCTTCATAATCGCTGATATTTCCCATGTCGTTCGGGTCGTCCGAGTAATGGACATCCAACTCGGCGGAGGAGCGGCGCTTCTTTTGGGTCTCTGCGCCTTTGGCGCGCAGCATATCCCAGTAGGGAGGTGAGGTGAGGACGTAATCGATGGTTGGTAATTGGTACTTGGCGATTTGGGCGGCGTCGCCGTTGATGATTTGAGACTGAAGGGTGGAAATTGAGTCGCCGAGGGATGCGCGCTCTTCTTCGATGATCTGCCTGGCGATCTTTGCGTATTTGGGATTCAACTCGATGCCGTAACTGTTCCGCCCGGCACGCAAGGCGGCAACAAGTGTGGAACCGGTGCCTGCCATGGGGTCGAGCACCGTCTCACCTTCCTTCGTGAAGAACTCGATGAACTCCTGCGCCATCGTCTCGGGGAATTTGGCAGGGTGTACCAACACTCCCTTTTTGCGCGGCGGCGGATTGTGGATGAACCACGATTTCTGGAACTTCAACCACTCTTTATTCGTGAGATTGTTCAGTTTATTGGAGGGCATGGGACAATGGTAATTGTTAAATGGTAATTCGTAAATCGTTACGGTCTGGGTGTTTTTGTCGGCAGAACATAATCGACGTCATATACCTTTAGATCTGAAAACGTCACACTGACGGGGTCGGTTCCCTGCGAGAGGACAAAGACGCCGAACGCGCCGCTGGAATAACTGGTGTCGGTAAAGCCGAATTGATAGCGACCGTTCAGGAAGAGGCGCAGTTCACTGCCTACCGCCCAAACGCCGATGGTCACTTCGCCAGGCGCGCCGGGGGGGACATCCCCGCTCGCGATGGGTTCGTGGAGAACGATGATGCCGCGTGTGTTGACCCGCTCCGCCTGTACCTGTCCGTTGCAGGAGAGGGCGAAACGATAATATGACCTGCCTACGTTACGCACAATGAGTCCGTACCTGTCATCGCCGCGGCACAGGCTGGGACGCGCCGTGATCTCGGCGTAGAAATCTCCCACCACGAGGTCATGCCGCTGGCTGAGGATGTACATGCCCGGCTGTACCGCCAGCGACAGACGGTTGCGGCTGACGGCGGCGGTCCCGTCGCTGGAGGAGGCGGTGTCCCAGTCGGATGGGTCGGAGAAATTGTCGGTCAGGGTCACCGCGCCGATACCGGGATTCATGACCGGGGTGCTGGTATAGGTGGGAAATATCAGCAGCGTGGGCGTCGCGGTTGGCGGGAACCAGACGATGGTCGGGGTCTGAAGCGAGGTTTCCGTCGGGGTTGGAGCCGCCGTTGGCAGGGTCGCATTCAGGGGTAGGCAGGCTGTGATCCATGTCATTGCGAGGAGGAATGGGACGACGACAAAGCAATCCCTTTTCAAATGGCTATTTCTACTAAACGAGAGATTGCTTCTCCGCTTCGCGGGTCGCAAGGACATGTAGCAGTTACTTTTCATAAAAGAATAATGACAAACTTCGTGAAGGATTTTTTGCAAGGTGTTGTAAAATGGTTACAAACATTCTACCGCTTAACGCGGCACTCGTATCCAAGGAGACTGTATGACCGAAAAACTCGTGCTGGTGACAGGTGCGTGTGGAGAAATTGGTCAGGCTCTGGTTCAAGGTTTGGCAAAACAGGGCGGCTACAAAATCGTCACGGCGGATCTGGCTCCGCTCCCCGACAGTATCAAATCCATGTCTGCGGAGCACGCGCAGGGCGATCTGGTGTACAGAATCAAAACATTTTACGACTATGATTTCGACGTGATTTTCCATCTGGCGGCTTCGCTTTCCTCCAAAGCGGAGGTGGCGAGCGAAGACGCCCACCGTATCAACGTGGAAGGCACAATGCAGTTGCTGATGCTTGCCGCCTATCGCTCGGAAAAGTATCACAAGTCAGTGAAGTTTTTATTCCCGAGTTCCATCGCGGCGTACGGTATGGCAAGCCGTGAGGTGAAGAAGGCGGCGGGCGCGGTAAAGGAGGACGATTACAACACGCCGCACACCATGTACGGGTGCAATAAACTGTACTGTGAAAAACTGGGGATGTATTACAGCAAATATTTCGGTCAAAAACATCTGGATGAAAACCCGCCTCACATGCTGGACTTTCGTGCGATCCGGTTCCCAGGCTTGATCTCTGCCTTTACGCTCCCCAGCGGGGGGACGAGTGATTACGGACCCGAAATGCTGCATGCTGCCGCGCAGGGCAAACCGTATTCGTGTTTCGTGCGCGAGGATACGAAGATCTCGTTCATGGCGATGCCCGATGCGATCAAATCCCTGTTGATGCTGCTGGATGTACCGCGCGAAAAATTGAAACACCAGGTTTACAACATTGCCGCCTTCGCGTTGACCGCGGGCGAGTTTCGGGACCGTGCCGTAAAGGCATTCCCCGGCGCACAGATCACCTTCGAGCCGAACCCGCGCAGACAGGGCATCGTCGATTCGTGGCCCGAGGACGTGGATGATACCCTCGCCCGCACCGAATGGGGGTGGAGTCCCGATTACGACGTGGATAAATTCTTCGATGAGTACTTCCTGCCCGAGATCCGAAAACGATACGGTAAATAGATTCTGCCCCGAATGGCGATAAAACAAAAATCCGAAGTTCAACTTCGGATTTTTTGTCAGGCAGAGCGGCTATTAGTTCAGGAATTTTGCCAGCACATCGCTGGATTCTAACAGCAGGTACTCGTTCCCATCCAGTTTGAACTCGGTGCCGCTGTATTTGGCGAACAAGACTTTATCGTTGACCTTCAACTTAATGTCTTCGTCATCGCCCACCGCCACGACCAGACCGGTCTGCGGCTTTTCCTTGGCGGTCTCGGGCAGAAGCAGGCCGGACGCGGTCTTGCTTTCCTGTTCGAGCGGCTGAATAAGCACGCGCGTGCCCATGGGTTGAAGATTGATTTTTTTCGACATGTTTACCTCCAGAGATTGATGTTACACATACATTTTCGACGCCAAAGAGCGTCTTTTACGCTGCGGAGTAGCGGACGTTCTCTGACGTCCGCTCAACCTTGCGCTATCATGCTATTGAATTCCAAGATATTTGTTGATCTTCACGCGGTCGAACCCGACCACGATCTTCCCGCCGATATCGATGACCGGCACACCCTGCTGACCGGAGCGGCGCACCATGTCGCGGGCTGCCGCCGGGTCGCGGCTGACATCCACGTCGTTGAACTTGATTCCCTTTTCGCGGAAATATTTCTTTGCCATGTTGCAGTAGGTGCACGTGGGCGTGCTGAATACGATGACGCGGGGTTGCGGTTTGGTTTCGTTCATTGCATACCTCTACCGAAAATAACGGGAAATAAATTTATCAATTTTCTGAAATCAACGGCGTGACATATTTCTCGAGCATTGCCCTGCTAATCTCGCCCGTCCACGCATAACGGACGGTGCCCGAGCGGTCGATCACGTATGAATTGGGGAGACTGCCGTTCCCGAAAGCTTGCAGGGACTCGCTGTTGGGGTCGAGCCATACCGGGAATTTCAACCCATAGTCTTTCGCAAATTGCGCGACAGGCTCCAGCGGGTCGCCCGCTTCGATGGCGATGATCGTAAAACCGTCGGCGTGATGTTCGTTGTAATACGCCGCCAGGGTCGGCATCTCTGCCTTGCAGGGAGGGCACCACGTTGCCCAGTTATTGACCAGCACCACCTGCTCGCGGTAATCTGCCAGCGACTCGGTCTCCCCGTTGATGTTCTGCAGGGACAACTCCGGCGCGGCATAGTTCACCGGGAATGGCACCACCGAAGAGGATGCCTCGTCCGTGTCCGCAGCGGTATTGGCGGATTTCGGTGAAGCCAATGCCATGAATGCGAACCCGATCAGGAGTATTCCGAGCGCGATAGGGACAATCGGAAACGGTTTCTGCCGTTTGCGGCGATATTTCTTCTTTGTCATGACGCTGCCTTGTCACTACACGGATGACACAGACCTTCCACGCGATCCGTGTCTGAAAATCAATTCTGCAACGCGCGCTGGATCTCTGCGATCAGATTCTGCTCGGGGACGGCGCCAACAACCATGCCTTTGCCCGCGTTGACCACGGTCTGCGGCACGCCGCGGACGTTGAAGCGGTTCGCCAATTCGGGGAATTCAGTTGCCTCCACGCCCTCGGCTCGGATCATGGCCGGGTTCTCCATCGCCATCTGGTGAGCAAGCAATACCGCGCGCGGGCAGTACGGGCAGGTTGGTGTGACGAACACCTGCAGGTGCAGGGGTTTGTCGAGACTGCGCAGATATTCACGGGTCTTTTCGCTGAGACCGGAATCGCGTTTGGAGGCGATGATGATATCGTTGATCAGCGTGCTGAACTCATGACCGGAGGGGATGCCCGAAAACTGGATGCCCAGATTCTTGACCTCGGCGTCCTCTCTGGCGGCGATGACGATGCCCGGGGCGCTTGTGACATTAAACTGCTGTGCCACATCGGCGTTTTCCTGCAAATCGTATACGCTCAGTTCAAGTTTGTCGTGGAGGGCGGTCACTTCTTCGAGTAGTTGTCTGGTCTCGGAGCAGTAGTCGCAATTCTCCTTGGAGCCAAACAACAATACTTGCACGGGTTCCTTCACTTCGGCGAAAGCTTCCTGGATTTGCTGGACGATCTGATCATTGAGAACTTTTTCCATTGATGTTTTCCTTTACCTGTAATTGTGAAACGAATGCCGGGACCCTTACGCCGGTTCCACGACCTTGGTGGTCACTTCGAATACGGGCGGATTTTCGAGGGTCTTTTTCACTTTGCATAATTCCGCCGAGCGGATGAGCGCGTCATGGTACTGTGCCGGGAAGGTGGGCGGCACCTCGATCTCGAGGTCGATCTTGCCGATCAAACCATTCATCATGGGATAGTTGCGCTGAATGATGCGGATGCCTTCAGTGGGCAGGTTGCGCTGGCGGCAGAAGCCCAACACGTAGATACCCGCACAGGTGCCGACGGACGCCAGAAAGACCTCAAAAGGCATCGGGGCGGAATCGGCAGGCGGCTGGTCGGTGGCAACAGTGTGACCGCGGAAGTGGGCGTCCACACGGGCGCCGCCGGGGAAGTCGATGATCATTTCCATGTTTGAAAGTACTCCTTTTTATGCGCTGTCACCCTGGGCGGAGGATCACTAGCGATAATCTTCTTCGCTCCTCAGAGTGACGCGTCAGATTTTTGATACCACCCTTTGGATGCAGATGGTCTGAAAAAGTTGCAATTTGCACAGGCAGGGATGTATACTTTACAAACTTGAAAATCAACGAGTTTCTTATGCAACTTTTCTGTATGAACCGCATCCAATGAATCAGACAATGCCGACCGAAATTTCGCTGGAAGCCCTGATTGCCGGAGACCGCGCCGAATTTGCGCGCCTTGTCGATGCCTACTCCAGCCCCATTTACCGGCTCGGTTTGCGAATGCTCGGTAACCCACAGGATGCCGAGGATGTGCTTCAGAACACGTTTCTCAATGCCTTGACCCACCTCTCCAGTTTCGAGGGCCGTTCCAGCCTTTCGACGTGGCTCTATCGTATCGCCGCGAACGAAGCGTTGATGTTGATCCGCAAACGGAAGCCGGAGGTCGAACTGGAGCCGGATGAAGGCGAGGAAAACGCCGAAGATCTGAAACCAACCCAGATCGTGGATTGGAGCGCCCTTCCGGAGGATGAACTGCTTTCAGGCGAGGGCAGAAAAATCCTCGATGAAGCTGTCCAATCCCTGCCTGAATCCCTGCGCCTCGTTTTTCTGCTGCGGGATGTTGAAGGCTTGTCCATCAAGGAGACCGCCGAGGCGCTGAACCTGACCGAGACCAACGTCAAAACCCGTCTGCTGCGGGCCCGGATGGCTTTGCGTGAGCGCTTATCCACGTATTATGGCGAGCGCATGATTGAGGAGTGAGAGATGAATGAACATACCCACAAGAATTGTCAGGAGTTGCTGGGCTCGTTGTCTTCGTACATCGACGGCGACCTCAGCCCGGAACTCTGCCGGGAACTCGAAAAGCATCTTGCGGAATGTGATAATTGCCGCGTCGTGTTGAATACCACCAAGCGGACCATCGACCTCGTCCATGCGCCCATCGAAAAACCAGACCTGCCCGAAGACGTGCGCGAACGCCTCTTCAAACGCCTCAACCTGGACAACTACCTGACTCCCAAACCCAAATAATTTTCCACCCTCGAACAAATTCATGGCGACCAAAACCGTACACCTCCACTGGAACCCCGACAGCCAATTCCTCCTCAGTGACAACGACAATTACCAGATTGTCATGAAGAAGCCCAACGGCGTCAGTGCATCGGACCTGCTCCCCATGTCCTTGATTGGCTGTTCCTCGCACGACGTGGTGGAGATTCTGCGAAAACAGCGGCTCGACCTGCGCTCCCTGCAAGTGACCGCCGAAAGCGTTCAGGATGACGACCCGCCCTGGCGCTTCCGCAAAATCCATATTCACTACCGAGCCATAGGCACGGGCATTGACCCGCAAAAACTTGCCAAAGCCATTCAACTCAGCGAAGAGAAATACTGCTCGGTCTATGCCACGCTCAAGGACGCCATCGAAATTACGCACGATTACGAAGTGGTGGAGGAGTAAACTCCGCCATAAACAGCGATAATAAAAGACCAGCCTGACAAGGCTGGTCTTTTGATTTAAATTTTTGATTCTAGGCAAGTAGTGGTAAATAAAACTCCCCGAGAACCGAAAGGTACATGTGCGTGTTTCACAGTGGGAATCTAATCAACCTCCGCTTGGCAGGTGGCGGGACTTGAAATCCTGCTCGATTCGTTCCTGCAAGAACATCTTGATTAGTGATTGATATGGCACATCCCGCTCGTTTGCCAATTGGCGAATAGCATCCAAAAGCGATTCGGGCAGGCGCAAGGAAATCGCTTTGGTGGAAGGTTTCAGATTGGGGAACAATACCCGTTCGGCGCTCTTCCAGTTCAGGTATTCGGCGGAATCGTTCTCGCTCCAAAATTCCCGTTCTTCATCTTCATTCTTGAATTCAGGAATTGGCTTGCTCATAGATTTTGCGCTCCTTCTTGCTCATGTCACGGGCAGAGATCACGCGAATTTTATCTTTGCGGATGGTAAACGCAATGAATAAACGTCTGCCAGCGATGGTATGACCGAGTACATAATATCGCGGCTCATCCTGGGAGTGAGCATCATCAGACTGGAGCAGGAGGGGCAGGTTAAAGAACACTTCTTCACATTCGCTCGCCAGCACCTCATGCTTTTCCCAATTCTTGTCTCTGTTGTTTTCATCCCAATCAAAGCCAGTGAGCCGACTCAGATCAAGCATAAGTGTATATTATCATAATATACAGCAGAGTGTCAAACCTAAAATCCTAACTCCTTCAAATTCTGCTCCTTGCTCCGCTTCTCCTTCCCCCCGAGCAACTCCTTCCAAAACTCATCGTCATATCTCCTCGACCGCACAGGCAAAGGCATCGGGACGCCCCAGCCCAGCAGCAGAACCTCCTCCTTCGGCTGGAGGCGCGCCAACATGCCGCGCAGCGCCTCCCGTCCCGCAAGACCCGAGAGCACGGCATGGATGTCGTCCTCGTCGCCGAGCCAGCCGGAGATGCGCGTCCCCAACTGCGACATCACCTCGTCGTAAATCTGCGACGGGCGCTGATCCACAATCAGCAGCGTCACATAATACTTGCGCAGTTCGCGGGCGATGGTGGCAAAGGTCGTCTGCGCCGCCATCTCGCGGTTGAGCAGTTTGTGCGCCTCCTCCACCACAATCACCAGCGGACGCGGTTCCTCTTTGCCGTGCGTGCGAAACGCGTTTGTCTTATGCTCCCACGCACTGCGGATCTTGCGCGTGAGCAGGTTCGACACCAGCAGATAATCCAAATCGCTTTCATGTTCGCCGAACGACAGAATCACATGCTGACCGTTTTCGAGCGAGGCGATGATCTCCTTCACGCTGTCCGCGGCGGGCTTCTCTACGATATACGGCTTGTTGAACAAACGCCGTAGTTTGTCGTGCAGCGCTTCCGCCGCCATCACATTCACACCGTTTGCGCCCGCCCACGCCGCCACACTGTCGGGATGCGGCACCTCTTTCGCCTTTCCTCTTTCATCCTCGATTGTCACGGTCTCGCGGTTCATCGCTTTGAAACGCGCAAACCAATCCTCCCGAAACGATGTGTACAACGCGTTCAACACGGTGGGCGCGGTCTCGCGTAAATTCAGTTCGCGCGTGAGCGTTTCGATGTCGCTTGTGGAGATGTCTTCCGTGGAAATCTCTAAATTAAAATCAGGGACTTGCCCTCGGATGGTGGATCCGCCCCCCAATCCGACGATTCGTACCTTCGACTTGAACTTGGTCTTCAATCCCGTCACGGGCTTTTTCGTGTCCGACGCCACATCGTCGAAGCCATACTCGTTGTGCATATCCAGCACGAACACGGAGGCTTTGTTGTAGTGCATCAACCCCGCCAGCACCAGCCGTGTGAGGAACGACTTGCCCGTCCCCGTTGCGCCGAACACCCCCGATGACCTCTGCACGAACTTCTCCAGGTCAATGCACACGGGATGATTTTGCTCGCGTGTGTAACCGATGACAAAATTGCCCTTCTCGGCCGGGTCACCGAAGATTTCGGCGATGTCCCCTGCGTCCGCCAAAAAGACCGGCGCATGATGCGGCGGCACGTTCTTGACCGGTAAAATACGCGGCTCGTCCTTCAGCCCCGCGTCAATCTTGCCGCGCCATTGTTGGTATGCGGGTGTCCCCGGTTCGGGTCCCACCTCCAGCATCAGGTTGGGCAGCACTTCGAGATTGGCGTAGAGTGTCTGTCCGTGCAGCGCCTTCGAGATGTGCGCCGGGAAGCGACCCTCCATTTGCTCATCCGCAAAGCGCGGGTCGGTTGCGCCGAGTTGAATGTCGGTGACGATGCCATAATAATTCCACTCGCCGCTTTGAATGACCACGAATGCCCCCTCCTGAATCTCCTGCGGAGAAACGGTGAGCCGCACGCGGAAATTTTCCTTCAACCCGCCGCCGACCAGGTAGCCGATTTTTGTTCTATCCATAAATCACCTCTTCTTTACCGCAGGGTACGCGGAGTTTTTTATCGCACTTCTCTGCGCTCTCCGTGTCTCTGTGGTTAAGAATCTACACACTCACGTCGCTCAATGCGCCCAGCACGGACATCAACGTCGGGTAATCGTCCCTGAGCAATGTAATGACCTCATGCGTCGCGCGTTCCTGCCAGCTCTTATCCTTGTGCGCGGACTGCGCCTGCAAAATGTGCGCCGCGACCACTTCACCGACAGGGATTTCCTTGTTGTTCACGATATGCCTCAAATACCCAAAACGCTCGGTAAAACGCGCCGTATCCTTTGCGTCGCACAGATAGATTACATCCAGACTCAACGGCGGACGCGGGGGCAGGAGGTGGAGGATCCTCCCGTCCTGTTCGTAGCCCACCGCCAGCACCGACATTTCCACCGGCACGATGCGGTTGACGCGGTTGTCGTTCATCACCTCGGCGCTGACATTGCCTGCCGTGACGAGTTGCCGCACCAGCCCGTCGTCGTCAATGTGGATGTCATGGATAATGCCGAAGATCTGGTAGGCATCTGTCAACGGCGCGCGCACCAGCGCCCCGAACGAGGGGGCGTCCAACTGGTTGACGCGGCAGCCGGCGACGAAGCCCGTCGTCCCTGCGCGTAAGAGCCTTCCGATTTCAATGGGTTGGGTCATTTTCCATACCTCTTCTTTCCACTGGCAAGAGAATCCTTTCCTGCCTGTTTATTCGAGGGGTCGTCGGTTTCTTCGCCCTGTTTCCTGAGTTCCATCGAGAGCAACTGTTCGATTTGCTGCTTCTCTTCGTTTTTGACCACGGCGATTTCGTGGGCGCGATTGAGAAGATAGGGGTAGGGCTTGTTTCCCATCATGCGGCATTGCTCGACAAGGACTGCGTGTAGCAAGTTTAGTTTTTCCCTGTCATCCGCCACCCACTTGGGGATTTCGACGCGCACGGGCCAGGGATGTCCCTCCGTGCCAACATTCAGGTAGAAGAAGTGCAGGGATAGGACGCCTGTATATCGCTTCTCTGAACTGGACTGAATCTTGAACACCGCCGAGCGATGCCCGGGCTTGAGCAAGGGATTTCCTTTTTCGCCGAAAAGCCAGCGGTCGCTCACCCCGCGCAAGGGATGGAACTCGCGCAGATGCTGGATTTGCTCGCTGTCTGCCATGGCGATTTCGAGCAGGCGTACTACCAGGTCGGCGAAGGGCTTGTCCACATAGCCGGCGGTGATCACGCCGCGCGATTGCAGGCGTGAAAGCACGGTCTGGTATTTTTCGATAAAGGTGGAATAGTCCTGTGCATCCTCCCCCTTTGCTCCCCACAATTCGATGGGACCATCGGTGAAGGTGACAACCTCTCCTTCAATGTCTTTGGATAATTCTTCGAGTTTTTCGCGCTCTTTCAGGTCGCGGCGCAGCGCCACCATGCCGTCTGACATGGGGATGCCGTTGGGCAGGAGGTCGTCGCCGTAGAGCAATTCGCTCTCGGTGACAATCTGGGACGGCTCGGCGGAGTTTAATTTCATGATGATCGCACCAACGTTAACCAGCCCGAACTGTACCGCGGCGTGACGGTCTGGGTTGATCTGCGAGCCGTCGGCGGCGATTAAGGTTGGGGAAACAGAGACAGGCTGAACGTCGAAGGAAGAAGCGAGCGGTTCGTCGAGGGGGTAAGCACAGCGGAGGTTGGGATCCGCCTCTTTGGCAGTATCCGCCTTGGAGCGCAGAAAGTCCAATTGGGAATCAAAGCGCGCGAGGAGGTCTCGCGCCTGCGCCTGCGCTTCTTCTTTCCTCTTTTTTCTTTCTTTGGCGCCCGCGCCGATGGATTGAATCTGAGTATAGACTTCTTGGTAGTTGATAGGCATATCATCCCCTTCGGGGAGGATAGAACAAATGTACACGGATTGTACAGGCAAATGGGGCAAATTTCAAGGAAGCCGGCGGGGAACTTTTTATGCGGGGTTTCGTCTTTTCTGCATGAGGAGAATAATTCTCAATAAGGAGTTTATGACCATGAAAACCAAACCTGTTTTTGTTGTGGCTATCGCATTATTCGCGCTGGTGTTGAGTGCTTGTGCGCCTGCGGCGGGTGGCAGCCCGGCTGTCCGCTCGATTAACGTATCAGGCTCCGGGACTGCGTACCTGGTGCCGGATATCGCCTACATTTATGTAGGCGTGCATACCGAAAAACCGACTGCGTCGGATGCGGTTGCGGAGAACACTTCGCAGACCCAGAAAATGATCGCAGCGCTGACCGATTTCGGTATCGATGCCAAGGACATCCGCACCACCAATTTCAGCATCTGGCCGCAGGATAAATATGACCCCATGTCGGGCACACCGACTGGCGAAAAGGTGTACGTTGTGGATAATACTGTCTACGTGACCGTGCGTGAGCTCGACAAACTCGGCGACCTGCTTGATACCGTCATTGCGGCGGGCGCGAATACCGTCAACAGCATCCAGTTCGACGTGGCGAACAAGGACGAGGCACTCAAGCAAGCCCGCGCCGATGCCGTAAAGAATGCCGAAGCGCGTGCCCAGGAACTTGCCGACGCGGCAGGCGTCTCGCTCGGTGAAATCCAGACCATCGGTTTCTACGACAGCGCCCCCTACCCCGTTTTCGATGGCAAGGGTGGCGGAGCGGCGGCAGAAGCGGCGGCTGTGCCGATCCAACCCGGACAGTTGACCTTCACCGTGACTGTCAATGTGACGTACGAACTCAAATAAGACGCCGCACGCGTCGGACTCAACCGGAACCTGCTCCTCCTGCGAGGGGCAGGTTCTTTGTCCCCCACCTGCCTCCCCCATTTTCCGATTAAAGTCCGTCGGAAAATGGGGGAGGCGCCTGTTAGGGTGGAGGGGGCGGTTATAATCCCTCAAAATCCCGGTGCTCTTTGCGCCTTTGCGGTGAAAGGAATTTTTCCATGCTCAAGGTTGGATACATCGGTCTCGGATTGATGGGCAAATCGATTGCCCGCAACATTCTCAAGGCGGGATTTCCCCTCGTCGTCCATAACCGTTCGCGCGCCGCCGTGGAAGAACTGGTTACCGAAGGTGCAACCGCCGCATTCTCTCCTCGTGAAGTTGCTGGGCAGGTGGATGTGGTCTTCACCAACCTGCCCGATTCTCCCGATGTAGAACAGGTGGTTTTGGGTGAGGATGGCATCATCGAAGGCGCGCACGAGGGATTGATTTACGTGGACAACTCCACCATCAAGCCCGCCGTTGCCCGCCGCATTGCGGAAAGACTTGCCGAAAAGGGCGTCCTTGCCCTTGATGCGCCTGTCTCCGGCGGCGATATTGGCGCTCGCAATGGAACGCTTACTATCATGGTCGGCGGCGACGCGTCCGCATTGGAGAAGGTCATGCCCGTTCTCCTGGCGATGGGCAGGACTGTGACACACGTCGGTGAGGCAGGGGCTGGTCAGGTGGCGAAGGCGGCGAACCAGATCATGGTCGCGGCGCAGATGGTGGCGATGGGTGAACTGCTCGTTTTTGCTAGGAAGGCGGGAGTCGACCCCAAAAAAGTAGTCGATGCCATCAAAGGCGGCGCCGCCCAGTGCTGGACACTGGACGTCAAACCGCCGCGCCTGTTCGACGGCAACCGTAACCCCGGTTTCAAGGCATACATGCAATTGAAGGACTTGAAAATCGTTATGGAGACTGCAAAAGAATATAATATTCCCGTTTCAGGGACGGAGGCGAACACAAAACTCTTCCAGCAAATGATCGACCTCGGCATGGGCGAGTTGGATAATTCCGCTGTAGTGGGTGTGATCGAGAAATTGGCAGGGGTGGAAATCGTTTGAAGGTTGGAAAGTCGAAACGTTTGAACCTTCCAACTTTCCAACACTGAAGGAACGCATGAAAAACTTCAAGAATTATTTCCCCACCATCCGCGATTATGCCCTCATCGTGGTTGCTGCCATCCTGCAAGCGCTTTCACTGCGGTTGTTTTTCGTCCCGGCGAATCTGGCTTCGGGCGGGGTGAGCGGCATTTCGCAATTGCTCAACCATTTCACCGGCTGGCCCATCGGTTTGATGGTGTTCATTGGCAATGTTCCGCTCTTTCTGCTGGGCTGGCGGTTCCTCGGCGGACGGCATTTCGCCATTCGTACTGCGTTTTCCATCATTACCTATTCTCTCTTTACCGACTTGTTGATCAAGACTGCCCTGTTTGCTGAGAATGGCGCGGCGACCCGGCTTATCCACGACCTGCAGGGCGACATCTTCCTGAACTCGCTCTATGGGGCGGTTATCAGCGGTATCGGTTATGGGCTGGTCTATCGTGCGCGCGGTACCAGCGGCGGCTCGGACATCCTAGCGCGCATCCTGAACCACTATCGCGGCGTCTCGATGACGCAGAGTTATCTCATCACGGATACGGTCGTCATTTTGGGGGCGGGATTTGTCTTTGGCTGGAAGGAAGCCTTGTATGCGATGATCACGCTTTATGTGAGCGGGCTGGTCTCGGAAACTGTGCTCGAGGGCAGCGGGACGGTTCGCACGGCGATGATCGTCACCCGGGAACCGGACGCCATCTCCAGCCGCGTGCTGCAGGAACTCGAACGGGGCGTCACCATCCTGGAAGGAGCAGGCGCCTATACCGGGGAGGCGCGCCCGGTCTTATATTGTGTGGTCACCCGCGCCGAGGTGGCCACGCTCAAAGCCATTGTTCACGAAACCGATCCGCAGGCGTTCCTGGTCATTGGTACGGCACACGAGGCACTGGGAGAGGGCTTTAAGCCGCTCAAGGTGAAGTAATTTCAGATGCCAGAGCCGTTGCTATCTTTCCCACCGTGCATACACCGCCTGAGACAGTAACCTTCCCGCACTTTGCTCGCGCGTGACCAGTTCTCCCATATCGATTCTTCCCCCAAAACCAGACATCATTTCATCCAAAGCTTGCGCCACGTGAATCGCCGACGCGCGCACGGCATATACCGTTGTAATCACGAACAGCGGCGTATCGCTCAAACACTCGCGGCAGGCTGAAAGCAACGTGGGCAGGGATTTGTACACTTCCCATACTTCGCCTTTGGGACCGCGCCCGAACTTGGGCGGGTCGAGGAGGATGCCGTCATATTTGGAGCCGCGGCGCGCTTCGCGCTGGACGAATTTCAACGCGTCGTCCACGATCCAGCGGATGGGCGCGTCGCTCAAACCGGAGAGCGCCTGATTCTCGCGCGCCCACCCCACAGACTTCTTTGACGCGTCCACGTGGGTGACTTGTGCGCCAGCCGCGGCCGCCGCCAGCGATGCCAGCCCGGTGTAGCCGAACAGGTTGAGTATTTTCGGCTGGAAACCCGCCTTTTTAACGAGATCAGCCACCTGGTCCCAGTGGGAGGCGACTTCGGGAAAAACTCCCAAATGCCGGCCGGGAGTTGTCATTACCTTGAAGGTAAGCCCTTTTGATGAGTGAGGAAGCGGGTAGTGCATTTCCCATCCTTGGTCCACTTTCTTTTTGAAATCCCAGTGACCGCCGCTTTCCTCGCCGGTGGGAATGAAGACCGCATCGGCTTTCTTCCACTCGGCGTCGAGCGAACGTTTCCACATTGCCTGCGATTCGGGTCGTACAAAAACGTATTTGCCGAAGCGTTCCAGCTTCATGCCGTCGCCGCTATCGAGTAAAGCGTACTCCTTCCAGCGTGTGGCTTCGAGCAGGTTGAATGGGAGTGATAGTGTCATAAATGGTAGGACATGAGTGGGAGTAGAGAAAACAGGTATACCCACTTGCTTTTTCCCTCAAAAAGCGTATAATGTGGGAAAAAGTGGTAGAAAGTGGTAGGACGCCGGTCGCCCCGGCGTTCGCCCATTAAAAGGAATTATAGCACAAATGTTCTTGGGTCAGTTCCAGCACAACCTCGATGATAAAGGACGCCTGATGATCCCGGCGCGTTATCGCGACTTGCTGGCGGCTGGCGCCTACATCACTCAGGGTTTCGATAAATGTCTGATGGTGATGACCGACGCGTACTTTAAGGAAGTGTACGCTCTCATCAACGCCATGAACATGGCTGACCCGACGGCGCGCATGTTGCGAAGGTTGATCCTCTCGAACGCGTATCCCGTCGAAGTGGATAAGGTCGGACGCGTGCTTGTTCCGCAGAATCTGCGTCAGTTTCTCGGCATCGAAAGCGGGGAACTCACCGTGGCGGGGCAGGGCGATTATTTTGAAGTGTGGGCCCCTGCCGAATGGAAAGCGCAGATGGACAAATTGCAGGATGTGGAAGCCAACGAACAACGCTTCGCCGCACTCAATCTTTCAAAGCCCTCCGGGGCGTAGGGTGCAGTCTCAACTGCGCCGCTTGTTGCCGGCGCGAGAGAAAGCCTTCTGCGCACATGGACCGTTCGCCGCACCAACCTGTACTTTACCAAGAGATTATACACGCGTTGCAACCTCATCGCGGAGGGCGTTATGTGGATGGAACTCTCGGCGCGGGCGGTCATGCCCGCGGCATTTTGGAGGCGTGTGCGCCAGATGGACAACTGCTGGGTCTGGATGTGGATCCGCAGGCGTTGGCGATTGCTCGTAAGACCTTGGCTCCTTACGAACATCGCGTTCATCTGGCGCAAGCCTCCTATACGTCTCTATCCGCACAACTGAGACAACTCGGCTGGGACGCGGTGGATGGCATCGTGCTCGACCTGGGCGCTTCGTCCATGCAGTTCGATACGCCCGAGCGCGGTTTTTCGTTCATGCAGGACGCGCCGCTCGACATGCGTTTCGGCCCACATGTTCCGCAGACCGCCGCTGATTTGGTGAACAAGCTAACAGAACGGGAACTGGCAGACTTGATCTACCAATACGGCGAAGAGCGGGACTCCCGCAAAATCGCGCGAGCCATCGTCAAGGCGAGACCGCTTCACACGACCCGGGAACTGGTCGCCGCCATCGAGAGCGCCTCTCCCCGCCGGGGGGATCGGGTCCACCCCGCCACGCGGACATTCCAGGCGCTGCGGATCGCGGTGAATGAGGAACTGTCCTCCATTGAGGTGGTCCTTCCCCAAGCGGTGGCAGGTTTGAGGTCCGGCGGGAGACTCGCCGTCATCTCCTTCCACTCGCTGGAGGATCGTATCGTCAAGGAGTTCTTCCGCGAGCAGGGCCGGGCGCTGAAGAATCCGCCCTATGAGCGACTCTACGAAGTTGAACGTGACGCTGTAGTGAAAGAGGTAAACCGAAAACCGATTACGCCCTCGGAGGAAGAGATACGAAACAATCCGAGAGCGCGGAGTGCGAAGCTTCGCATTATCGAAAAACTGTAACGCCGAATTGATTCGGCGCTACGCGACCAATTCGCCCAAATATAAAGGTCGTTATGCAAGGACAAGCAGTTCAAATCATCCATGCTTATAAACAGGCTCCCTGGCGTGTGCAACGTCAGTGGGTTGCCGCGTTCCTGCTCACCGTCATTGGTGTGGCGATGATCGCGGCGCTCTACCTCGATGTGACCGCCCGCGCCGCCGTGGCGGGACGCGAGATCCAGGAACTGCGTTTTGAGATTACCACCATTCAACGCGCCAATGCCGACCTTGAGACCAGGCTCGCCAACCTGACCTCCACCGCTGAAATGGAGCGCCGCGCCCTCGAACTGGGCTACCGCCCTGTGAAGCCCGGCGAATTGGACTATATTGCCGTCTCCGGTTTCGTACCTCCCGAACCCGCGATCCTGCAAGCCGCTGAAGACAATACTCCACACTCGCAGACGATTCCCGCGGAATATACACAGTCCCTGCTGGAGTGGGTGGACGAACGCGTCAAAAGCGGAGGCTCTCACTGATGCGACAAATGTATGCTGTTCGTTCGTTGTTCGTCATGATCGGCCTTGTCTTTGCCGGTCTGGCTGTCATTGTGCAGATGATTCGCATCCAAAACAGCGAACAGGCGAAAATTTTCATCTCACAGGGCGACCGTTATTCAGGTGAGTTTGCCACGATCTATCCTGAGCGCGGCGAAATCTACGACCGCGGCGGTCACCTGCTGGCGGGCAACCGGACGGTCTATGAAGTGGGTGTGAGTCTCCCTGATATGACAGACCCGGAGAAACTGGCTTCCGTTTTGGGAACCTACCTCGGACTCTCTTACGATGAAGTGTATAACAAATTGACCGATTCCCCCGAGAGTTGGCAGTATGTGGTCATCCAGGATTATGTCGGCGCGGAGACCGTTTCTTCGATCCAGGAATTGATGAGACAAATGGAGGATGCTGACGACAGCAGCCTGAGCGGACTGGGTTTCAAGCCTCATTTCCAGCGCAGTTACCCTGAAAACAGTCTCGCTTCGAACGTGCTTGGGTTTGTCACACGCGACGGACGCGGCTATTTTGGGATCGAGGAAAAATACAACGACCTGCTGGCAGGTAATCCTGTACAGGTCTGGGTGCCGCGTGACCCGAATAAAGCCGCCGAGATTCCCAAAGTCCCCAATGGAACCACCCTCGTCCTCACCTTGAACCGCGACCTGCAAGCCAAGGTCGAGACCATCCTCGACCAGGCATTAATGAACTATGGCGCGGAAAACGGCGCGATCATCGTCATGGACCCGCGCAACGGCGAGATCCTTGCCATGGCGACCACGCCGCGCCTGAACCTGAACAATTACACCGATTATTTCACGCTGTATGACAACGGCAGTCAATACAACCGCGCCATCGGCATGGCGTACGAAGCCGGCTCTGTTGTCAAAGTGCTGACGATGGCTGCCGCGCTCGACACGGGAACTGTCACGCCTGGCACCACCTATATCGATACCGGCTCCATTGTGGTGGGCGGCATCAATATCCAGAATTGGAACCGCGACTCGTGGGGACAGCAGGATATGATCGGCTGTCTCCAACACTCATTGAATGTTTGTCTGGCATGGGTCGCCACGCAGATGGGGCCGCAGACCTTCTATGGATACATGGAACGTTTTGGGCTGGGTCATCCCACCGGCATCGACCTCGCCGGTGAAGCGATGGGCAGGCTCAAAGTCCCGGGTGATTCGGACTGGTACAACGTTGACCTCGGCACGAACGCCTTCGGTCAGGGGGTCACGGTCACACCGTTGCAGATGATGATGGCGGTATCGGCGATTGCTAATGACGGGCGCATGGTTACGCCACACGTTTTATACTCCATGCTGCGTGACGGACACCAATATAACGTCCCCTCGCAATATGCCGGTTCGCCCATCTCTGCTGAAACCGCCCGAACGCTCAACGAAATGCTGGCGATCTCGCTGGAGCAGGAATCCTCCCTGGCATTACTGCCTGGCTATCGCCTCGTCGGCAAGACCGGCACCGCCCAGATCCCGACCGATTTTGGCTACGATTCGACCCACACCAATGTGTCATTTATTGGTTGGGGCCCCGCGGACGACCCGCAATTCATGATCTACGTTTGGCTGCAAAAACCCAGCGCCTCCATCTGGAGTTCCGAAACTGCCGCGCCCGTCTTCGCACAGGTGGCGGAGGAAACCGTCATCATGCTCAACATCCCGCCCGACGTTGTCCGCAACCAATTGGCAATCACCCCATGATGCTCACGATCGCAGATGCCCTCGAAGCCCTGACGAATTTCCGTCCGCTTGCCGTAACGGTCATCACCGAGGCGGTCATTGACTCGCGCCAGGTAATTCCCGGTTCGCTGTTCGTCGCCATTCCCGGCGAACGCGTGGATGGACACGACTTCATCGGTGAAGCATTCAAGCGGGGAGCCTCTTTTGCCTTGATCCAGCGGGATGTGGATGCCTCCCTCCGGACCTTTGACCTGCGCACCGTTACCTCAGCCGACTCCTTTGCCGGGCAGGACCTCACCACCCCGCTCTGCTTGCGCGTGGAAAACACCCTGACCGCCCTGCAGCAGATTGCGCGTTTCTGGCGCCGCAAACTGAACCTGCGCGTGATTGGCATCACCGGCAGTGTCGGAAAATCAACGACCAAGGAGATGGTGGCGGAAGTGCTAAGCACGCGTTACCGCACGCTCAAAAGCCCCGGCAACCTGAACAATGAAATCGGACTGCCGCTCACGATGCTGCGCCTGAGCCCCGGTCATCAACGCGCTGTGATGGAAATGGGATTTTACGTCCCCGGCGAGATTGCCTTCCTGTGCGACATTGCCCAGCCGCAGGTCGGGGTCGTGACCAATATCGGCACCGTCCATGCGGAACGCGCCGGGTCGCAGGAAGCCATCGCCCGTGGCAAGGCGGAACTGGTCCAGGCATTGCCCCCGGCTCCAGAGGGCGTGGCAATCCTCAACTTTGACGACCCGTGGGTCCGCAAAATGGAGGAAAAAACGAAGGCGCGCGTCTTTTTCTACGGCTTGTCCAACGAAGCGCACCTCTGGGCGGATCAGGTTGTAGGTCTCGGGCTGGAAGGGATCCGCTTTCGACTCCACTATCAAGGCGAGATTCTGCACGTCCGAATCCCATTGATTGGTCGTCACTCGGTGCATACAGCGCTGCGCGCCGCGGCGGTCGGTCTTGCCGAAGGGATGAACTGGCAGGAGATTCTTGAAGGTTTGAACCAGGGTCACACACAATTACGCCTCGCTGCCGTGCGAAGCCAGACCGGTGCGTTGTTGCTGGACGATACCTACAATGCATCCCCTGAATCCATGCTCGCCGCGCTCAACCTGCTCGATGAACTGGAAGGGCGCAAGGTGGCGGTGCTTGGCGATATGCTCGAACTCGGTCCGTACGAACGCGGCGGACATGAAATGGTCGGTCTGCGCGCCGCGCAGGTCGCGGACATGCTCGTTACACTGGGCGAACGCGCTCACATGATCGCGGAGGCCGCCCGCCGCGCCGGAATGAAAAAGACTGCCATCGTCGAGTTCACGGAATTCGATCCGCTGGTGGAATGGCTGAGAGCCAATTTAACCGAAAAAGACGCTGTGCTCATCAAGGGCTCCCACGGTTTGCGGATGGATCGTATCGCATCCATGCTGGAGGTGCATTCGTGAAACAACCAGCCTTTGTATTGAGCCTGGCGATGCTCTCCTTCGTGATGACCGTGATCTGGGGTACGCCGCTGCTCCGCATCCTCCGCCATTTCAAGATCGGCAAACTCATCCGCGTGGATGAACCCGGTCATCACAATGTGAAGATGGGTACGCCCACGATGGGGGGCGTACTGTTCATCCTGCCCGTTCTGCTATTGACTGGACTACTCAATGCCGCCATTTTGATTGGTCTGGATGTGAGCGGGCGTTCCGTGCTAGTGCCGTTGATCGTGATGGTCAGTTACGCGGCGCTCGGCGCGCTGGACGACTGGGAGGGCATCCGCGGCAAACGCCGCGGCGAGGGTATGCGCGCACGAACGAAGTTTCTGGGGCAGGTGATCCTTGCCATCGGCACCGCCTACGTTTTGAAGTACATGCTCGAAGTGCCCGACATGCGCATCCCCGGCATCAAAGGCGACATCCCGCTGGGGGTGTGGTACATCCCCATCGCCGCGTTCATTATCGTGAGCGAATCGAACGCGGTCAATTTCACGGATGGGCTCGATGGGCTGGCAGGCTTGATCTCCGCCACCGCGTTTGCCGCGTTCGGCGGTATCGCCCTCATGCAGGGACAGATTTATCTGGCGCGGTTCTGCTTCACCATTGTCGGCGCGATCTTCGGTTTCCTTTGGTTCAACGTGCATCCCGCCGAGTTATTCATGGGCGATACCGGTTCCCTGTCGCTGGGTGCAACGCTGGCGGTGGTGGCGTTGATGACGGGACACTGGCCCCTTCTGCTGATCATCGCCGTCATTCCGTTGAGCGAGGCGCTGAGCGTTGTTATTCAGGTGCTGTACTTCAAATTAACCAAGGGCAAACGTTTCTTCAAGATGGCTCCCATCCATTTGCATTTCGAATTGCTGGGCTGGAGCGAAACACAAGTCGTGCAACGGTTCTGGTTGATCGGCTTGCTCGCCGCAATGGTCGGCGTGGGATTGGCATCGGTGCGATGAAGAACTGGAACGGCACGCGCGTCCTGATCCTCGGCGCGGCCCGTCAGGGGCTGGCGCTGGCGCGCTGGTTGTCGGTCCACGGCGCGCGCGTCACGTTAAGCGACTCACGCAGCGCCGATGAATTACGTCTGGCGCGTGAATCGCTCGCCGAATTTAAGATCGACTGGGCGCTCGGTGGACATCCGCTTAAACTGCTGGATTCGACCGATGTGCTTTGTCTCTCCGGAGGGGTCCCGCTCACGCTTCCGATTGTGGTTGAAGCCGTTAAACGAGGAATTCCCCTCTCGAACGACACACAGATCTTCATGGAAGTCGTGCCATGCAAAACAGTTGGCATTACCGGCTCGGCAGGAAAGACCACGACGACAACACTGGTTGGCGAAATGGCAAAACGTGCCTCGGAGAATTCATCCTCAAGCCCTCACCCTTCAGCCTTTGTGGGAGGCAACATTGGCGATCCGCTGTTGAACTACGTGGATCAGATGAAATCGGAGGATATTGCCATCCTGGAGATCTCCTCCTTCCAGTTGGATCAGATGACGCTCTCGCCGGCTATCGCCGCGATTCTGAACATCACGCCGAATCATCTCGACCGTCACGGCACGATGGATGCCTATACTGCCGCAAAGGCGCGCATTCTCGAATTTCAATCGAAGGACAGCATTGCCATCCTCGGGCGCGACGATAAAGGCGCGTGGGATTTGCGAAATAAAGTAAAAGGAAAGCTGTTTGCATTCAGTCTGCATGAATTGGATGAGGGTTTGGATGGCGCGTATTATCACGATGGCTTGTTGAACCTGCGCGACGGGAATGCCTATTTGCCATTGCTCTTACGCGAAAAGGTTCTGCTGCGCGGCGACCATAACGTGGCGAATGTCCTGGCGGCTTTTGCCATCGGTCACGCGGCGGGCTTTCCGCTGGATGCCATGCTCGAAGCGGTGGAGGATTTCCGCGGTGTGCCGCATCGCTTGGAATTGGTCCGTGAATTGCATGGTGTGCGCTGGTATAACAATTCCATTGCCACCGCCCCCGAACGGACGATTGCTGTCCTCCGTGCTTTCGATGAACCCATTGTGTTGATGCTCGGAGGGCGCGACAAGAACCTGCCGTGGGAGGAGTTGATGCGGCTCGTCAACGAACGCGTCGATCACGTGGTGCTCTTCGGCGAGGCGGCGGACAAGATCCAAAAAACGGTGGACAGCCTCGGGCTGGGAAAGACGCGTTTTACCGTCGCGCGTGCAAACGGTCTGCAGGAGGCGGTCCTCAAAGCCGCGGAAGTTGCCGAATCCGGCGATGTTGTCCTGCTGTCGCCGGGCGGTACGAGTTTCGATGAGTTCAAGGATTTTGAAGAGCGAGGAGAAAGGTTTAGAACATGGGTGCAAGAACTTTCGTAAACGGCCGCTTGTCCTTTTCGCTTGGACGGAACCTGGCGCGCGGGGTGGATGTGCCGCTGGTGTTGACGGTGGTCGCGCTGTTGGTGTTCGGCTTGATCATGTTGTATTCTGCTTCGTTCGATTTCTCGTTCAATGAATACGGTTCGTCCTCTTATATGTTTGCCCGCCAGGTCAAGTGGATGGGGTTGGGCATCGTTGTCGCCTTCATTCTTTCGCTGTTCGATTATCACCATTGGCGCAGGCTGGTGGTGTTCGCCATGCTCGGCACGATCGGGTTGTTGATTGCGGTGTTGTTCATCAATGAGATCCGGCTGGGCGCTTCTCGTACGCTGTTCGAAGGTTCCTACCAGCCTTCCGAGATCGCCAAGTTGATTGCAGTTATTTATCTTTCCGTGTGGCTTTATGCTAAGCGGCAGTTCTTGCATGATGTCGGTTTCGGCTTGATACCGCTCGGCGTGATTCTGGGAATCATCGGCGGTTTGATCTACCTGCAGCCCGACCTGAGCGCGGCGGGCACGGTGTTGATCCTCGGCGGTCTGTTATTCTTCCTCGCTGGCGCGGATATTAAACAGATTGTGTTTCTGTTGATCCTTGCGGTTGTAATGGCATGGGTCATTGTGCAGTTCAGCGCCACCGGTCAGGACCGGGTGAACTCTTTCATCGCCGGTTTGCAGGACCCGACTCACGCCTCGTATCATGTGCAGCGTTCGTTTGAAGCGATCATCAAAGGCAGTATTTTCGGCGTGGGGCTGGGTCAGGCGGATACAAAATTGACGGGGCTACCTTTTGCTCCCACCGACAGCATTTTTGCCGTGGTGGTGGAGGAGTTGGGCTTGTTTGGCGCCGTTCTATTGATGGCGCTGTACGCGACATTGATCTGGCGCGGGCTGGTGATCGCCCGCCGCGCGCCTGACATGCTGGGGACATTGCTTGCCTCCGGCGTCACGTTCTGGATTGGCATCGAAGCGCTTATCAACATGGCGGTCATGGTCGGGCTGATGCCCTTTGCGGGAAACGCCTTGCCGTTCATCAGCGCGGGCGGCTCCAACTTGGTCTCGACTTTGTGCGCCATCGGAATCATGCTGAATATTTCGCGTCAGAGCGGTGAAAGCGTCAAAATGGAAGAAAATGAATGGAGGTCATTCGGTGCGGTTATTGATTTGCGCCGGAGGAACGGGAGGCGGAGTGTATCCCGCACTCGCCGTTCACAGCGCGCTCAAGGCTAAGGTCACGGACCTCGACACCCTGTGGGTGGGCGGCGAGGGAGGCATGGAGGAGAGCCTGGTCAAACGCCAGGGCATCACCTTCCAAAGCATCCCGGCTGCAGGCATCCACGGGGTGGGGTTGGTCACACTGCCGCGTAATCTTGCCACGATTGGGCGTGGTGCCCTGGCCGCCCGCCGCATTTTGAACGAATTCAGTCCTGATGTGCTGTTCTTCACCGGCGGATATGTGGCCGTACCGATGGCGTTGGCGGGACGCTCCTACCCGATCCTGTTATATGTTCCCGACATCGAACCGGGGATGGCGTTGAAGTCACTGGCTGGATTTGCAGATGTCATCGCTGTGACGACCGGCGAGTCGCAGAAGTTCTTTAACAAGAAAGTCTTCGAGACGGGCTACCCGCTTCGCGCGGACCTCGCACTGTGGGATCGTTCCACGGCGCATCGCCACCTCGGCGTTTCGGGTCAGTCCCCCATCCTGCTGGCGTTTGGCGGGAGCAAGGGCGCCCGCTCGATCAACATGGCTGTGCTGGGCAACCTGCGCGACCTGCTTGAGAGGTTCGAGGTCATTCATCTCTCCGGCGAAACGGACTGGCAACTGGTCAAACATAACCGCGAACAATTGCCCACGAACCTCGCTGCCCGTTATCATGCCCTGCCGTATCTGCACGACATGGGCGCGGCGCTGGCGGCGGCGGATCTTGTCCTGTCGCGGGCGGGCGCTTCTACACTGGGTGAGTTTCCATTGTTCGGACTGCCCGCGATCTTGGTGCCGTATCCGTTTGCGTGGCGGTACCAGAAGGTGAATGCCGATTATCTCGCCCGCCGCGGCGCGGCAGTCATCCTGGAGGACCATCTTCTCGAGAAAGACCTGATGGTCACGTTAAATGTGCTTTTGGAGAACCCGAACAAACTCAAAGCCATGCGCGCCGCGATGTTCGAGTTGTCTCATCCGCGTGCTGCGGAGAAGATTGCCAGTGCCTTGATCGAACTGGCAGGAGAGTAACACCTATGATGAGCATCGTCTATGTCTTCTGGATGTATGTCGTCCTGTTCGCCATCATCGGATGGATGCGCGGCTGGGCGAAGGAACTCCTGGTCTCTTTCAGCGTGCTCCTTTCGCTGGCGCTCAATCATGTGATTCGCAAATATATTCCGCTTGCGGCGAATTTGCCCGAAACGGACCCGTCCCTGTTCTGGGTGCGGACGCTCATCCTGTTTGTGCTGGTGTATTTCGGGTATCAGACTGTGATTAGCATCTCCCACCTGGCCTCCCGCGCGATCCGTGAACGGTTGCAGGACACCCTTTTCGGCGCGTTTTTGGGTGCCATCAATGGGTATCTGGTGGCGGGTAGTGTGTTGTACTACATCCACATCGCGGATTATTCGGTGCAAAACATCATCACCAAACCGACCGACCCCGAGTTGCTGGCGACCGTCAACCAGATGATGTTGTACATGCCGCCGCAGCTGCTTGGCGAGCCGGGAGTCTATTTTGCGATCATTCTCGCGTTTGTATTCGTGCTTGTGGTCTATATCTAAATGTTGGTAGCCAAGAGCTAACATGACACACGTCCATTTCATCGGCATCGGGGGAAGCGGTCTTTCCGCCATCGCCCGCCTCCTGCTGGAGAGCGGATATACGGTGAGCGGCTCTGACCGCGCCTTGACTCCGTTTGCCGATGAAGTTCGCAAAGCGGGGGCGCAGGTGTTTGTGGGGCATCATCCGCGCAATTTAACGGGAGCCGATTGGGTGGTGCGTTCCTCCGCGATAACGGATGACAATCCCGAGGTCGAAGCCGCGTTGCGGGCAGGCATCCCCGTCTACAAGCGCGCGGACTTCCTCGGTCGCCTGATGGAAGACAAAACGGGCATTGCCATCGCCGGGACGCATGGCAAGACAACAACCACCGCCATGACCGCCTGGGTGTTGAGTGAACTGGGGCGTGACCCCTCCTTTATTGTCGGCGGTGTGCTGAACAATCTCGGAGTCAACGCGCGCGCGGGCAAGGGCAGCCCCTTCGTCATCGAAGCGGACGAATATGACAACATGTTCCTCGGGCTTAAGCCGCAGATCGAGGTGGTCACGAGCCTTGAACACGACCACCCTGATTGTTTCCCCACCTACGAATCAATGGTGGAGTCCTTCCAAAAATTCGTGGACCTGCTCCCGGCGGATGGCACGCTGATCGTGTGCGTGGAAGATGTGGGGGCGGCATCGTTGATCCCGCACGCGCGCAAATCTGGCAGGAACGTGATTGCCTACAGTGTGCAGGGCGACAGGACCATCAACAGCCCGTTATGGGTGATGGCGCGCGAAGTGAAACCAAACAAACGCGGCGGTTTTGACTTCGTGGCTTCGTCCAATATGAGCAGCGCAGGTCTCACCTCAGTCGAGCTTTCCCTGCAGGTGCCGGGTGAGCATAATGTCCGCAATGCGCTAGCGGTGCTGGCGGTCGTGGAAGTGCTGGGGCTTTCGAGCGAAAAAGCCGCAAAGGCGCTCGGCGGTTTTACCGGCACCGGTCGCCGTTTTCAGTTGCGCGGCGAGGTGAACGGCATCAGCATCTTCGACGATTATGCCCACCACCCCACCGAAATCAAAGCCACACTGGCCGGGGCGCGGGCGCGCTTTCCGAACCGCCGCATCTGGGCGGTGTGGCAGCCTCACACCTACTCGCGCACACAAACGCTCTTCCTCGATTTTGCCCGCGCCTTCAAGGACGCCGACGAGGTCATTGTTACCGAAGTCTACGCGGCGCGCGAACCGAAACAGGATTTCACCTCCGCCGAGATCGTCAGCGCCATGCCGCACATGTCGGCGCGGTATCGTCAGACGCTGGAGGAAACCACGAAATACCTGCTCGACCATTTGAAACCCGGCGATGTGGTGCTTGTCCTCTCCGCCGGAGATGCAGATCAGGTCAGCACCGATGTGTTGAAAGGATTACAGGAAAGGTAGGCAGATATGTCGACTGGAAAGAAGACCGCGATTCCCTCCCACCCGTCCCTGCTTCCGTTGCGAAGGGCATTGACCGCCGCCGAACGGGAATCCCCGGCGCGCCCGCGGCATGTGGATAGCAACGAACGCCGCGCCTTGCAATTGATCGCGCGAATGCAGGCGGAACATAAAAAAGTATTCCCCTTCGTGGATGTGAAGGAAACGGTTGACATCGATGCCTGAAGAGAAAAAGGAACCGCCTCATCCGGAAGTCACCTTCCTGCCGCCGCTGCAGATGGTGTTGTCGTTTCTCGATGAAAAGCTGCGCAAACGCGTCCCCAAAAAGGATGCTTCGGATGAAAAGACGGTCGAGAAATTAATCGAGAAGCTAAGTGAAAAAGACGAGTAAACCGAAAATGGCAGTGCTTGCCCGACCCATCGACATGCTGTACGCCAAACTTGGCGACAAGGTGAAGGAGAATGTTTCCCTGGCGCCATACACGTCTGCGCGCATCGGCGGTCCCGCGGATATTCTCATTACGGCCGATTCAGCCGATGACCTGGCGCGCATCATCAAGTTGCTGCGCAAACAAGAGATGGGATACATCATCCTTGGCGGCGGCTCGAATGTGCTCGTCAGCGACAAGGGTGTGCGCGGCGTGGTGGTGTTGAACCGGGCAAAGGCGGTCCGTTTTCATGGCGGCGACCAGCCCTCGGTCACGGCAGAGTCGGGGGTCATCTTCAGCAATCTCGCCAATCGCTGCGCATCCAAAGGACTCGCTGGACTCGAATGGGCGGCGACTGTTCCGGGCACGATCGGCGGCGCAGTATATGGAAATGCCGGCGCATTCGGCGGTGATGTGGCTGGCAATTTGGTCTGGGCTGAAATACTTACCGAAAACGGACGCGAGAAATTCACTGTCGACCAAATGGGTTATGGATATCGTACCAGTGTGTTGAAACGCGGCGAGATTCACGGAGTAGTACTTTCGGCTGAGTTCGCGTTAAAAAATTCAACTAAAGAGGAAGTGACTGTTAAAATCGAACAATTCAGCGCACACCGAAAAGCGACTCAGCCGCCTGGCGCCAGCATGGGTTCGATGTTCAAAAATCCGACAGGTGATTATGCCGGACGGTTGATCGAAGCCGCGGGATTGAAAGGCACTCGCATCGGGAATGCTGAGATCAGCCCGGTTCATGGAAATTTCTTTATCAATCATGCCAATACCAAAGCGGAAGATATCCGCGCGTTGATCCTGTTGGCGCAGAAGACGGTGAAGGAAAAACTCGGCGTTGAGCTGGAATTGGAAGTGGAATTGATTGGTGAATGGTAAGTGGAAACTACCGGTGTGTACTTGGTAAACAGTAAGTAGAGAATTGAGATTGAGACTGTAATGACTAAAAACAAACTTCATGTGGCAGTGATATTTGGCGGACGTTCCGGTGAGCACGAAGTCTCGCTCATGTCGGCGCGTTCCGTGCTGTCTGTGCTCGACCCTGCCAAATATGAAGTGACCCAAATCGGCATCACGCATGACGGCGCATGGCTGACCGGTGAAGATGTGCTCGGCGCGTTTGAAAGCGGAAGGTTGGAAGGTCTTAAGTCATTCGTGATGACACCCGACCCGTCGGGTGTCACCCGCCAGCCAGTCGATGTCTTTTTCCCTGTCCTGCACGGTACTTTTGGCGAAGACGGCACAATGCAGGGATTCTTCGAACTCGCCGATGTCGCCTATGTGGGCGCGGGTGTGGCCGGTTCCTCCGTCGGTATGGACAAAGGCATCTTCAAGGATGTGATGATCGCCAACCAGATCCCGGTCGTGGATACGATGGTCGTCTCCCGCGCCGAGATCGAAAAGGATATCGTTGCCGTTATCGAGAAAGCGGAAAAGATCAGCGGGTATCCGCTTTTCACCAAGCCTGCCAACCTTGGTTCCTCGGTCGGTGTGACCAAGTGCAACAGCCGCTCCGACCTGCAGGAAGGGTTGATGGAAGCCGCCTCCTTCGACCGCCGCGTGCTCGTCCAAAAAGGGATTATGAACGCGCGTGAGATCGAGGTCAGCGTGCTGGGCAACAACGACCCACAGGCATCCATCCCTGGGGAGATTCTGCCGAGTCGTGAATTCTATTCGTACGAATCGAAATACATCGATGGCACATCGGGACTCGTCATCCCTGCGCCGCTGCCGCAGGAAACGGCAGAACAAATCCGCGACTATGCCGTTCGTGCCTACAAAGCCATCGATTGCGCCGGCATGGCGCGTGTCGACTTCTTTGTTGAAAAAGAGACGAACCGGATCTATCTGAACGAGTTGAACACCATTCCCGGCTTTACCAAGATCAGCATGTATCCCAAATTGTGGGAAGCCAGCGGACTGCCCTATTCCAAACTGGTTGACCGCTTGATCGAACTGGCACTAGAGCGCAAAGCGGACCGCGACCGCACGTTGCATACCTTTCGGAGCCGCACATGAACGAGAAAAAGGAATTGACCCGTTCAGAGCTGGTGCGTCTGCGCCGCGAGCAGGAGCACGCGAAGCGTATGCAACGCGCTGCAAAAGAAGCCATACGGTCCGTTCCGATCACAACCCGCGCCCGGCAGGACGCTATTCAACCGAGGCGCAGAACGACGCGCAGCATGCGCCGCCGCTTCCATATCGCCTTGCACCTGCCGCGCGCCGACATGCGCTCGATCAACCTCCCTCGCCCGCGGTTCGGATGGCGTTTCCTGTCCTTCGTCCTTGCCGCCATCCTCGGAGCCGCGATTTACCTGGCGTTTAACCATCCCGCCTTTCGCGTTGGCGAGGCGCAGGTATCCGGTAATCAAATCCTATCGCCTGCGGATGTCAACTCGGTGATGGCTGTCGCGGGGCAACCGATCTTTCTGATCAAGCCTGCAGAATTGGAGACCCGCCTCCGCCTCAACTACCCGGAACTTGTCTCCGTCACCGTGAGCGTTTCCCTGCCGAACCTGGTTACCGTCCACGTGACCGAACGACAGCCGATCATTCGCTGGGAGCAGGGAGGCGGCTATACATGGATCGCAGAGGATGGTGTCGCCTTCAAGCCGCGAGGAGAACTGTCGGGGTTGATTCCCGTTCTGGCGTTGACTGCCCCACCCGTGGAGGGAGCCGTCGCGTCCGACCCAATGAATCCGGCTCCGTTCATTTCCACGGAGATGGTTCAGTCGCTGAAGGGGCTGGCCGGTCACGCTCCGGCAGGCGTCCCCATCCTGTATGAATCGGGTATGGGATTTGGCTGGGATGACCCGCGCGGCTGGCGTGTCTATTTTGGTACGAAGGCAAACGATGTCGAATTGAAGGTGCGCGTGTACGAGGCGATGGTCAATTCACTGACGCAGAGAGGTATCCGCCCGGCGTTGATCAATGTGACCTATCCGACCGCACCCTATTACAGGATGAGTCAGTAACATGGAAGAAATCGTTGTCGGCATAGATGTAGGTACGACAAAAGTCTGCACGCTCGTTGGGCGGGTGGAGGATAACCAATCCATCCGCATCCTTGGCGTGGGTATCGAACCCTCGGAGGGCATCAAGAAGGGCATTATCGTGGACCTCGCCGCGGCGTCGCAAGCGATCACGCGTTCGGTGAAGAAGGCGGAATCCACGTCGGGGCTGGAGATCACGTCCGCGTTGGTGAGCATTGCGGGCGCACATGTTTCGTCGGTCAATAGCCGCGGCGCGGCGGCGGTGAACGGCAATGTCATCGAGCAGTATGACATCGACCATGCGCTCGAACAGGCGCGCGCAGTGGCAATTCCCTATGACCGCGAGATCATCCACGTCATCCAGCGCGGTTTTACGGTGGACGGTCAGGATGGCATCCGCAATCCAAAAGGGATGCACGGCTATCGTCTCGAAGTGGAGGCGCACATCATCACCGCTTCCGCTGCGACGGTCGATAATTTGCGTCAATGTGTCGGCGCGGCGGGCGTGGAGATCCAGCAGTTCGTGTTGAATCCGCTCGCTTCTGGTGAAGTGGTGCTGACCGAGCAGGAACGCCAGATGGGGGTGGCGGTCTGCGATATTGGCGGCGGCACGACAGATCTGGCGATCTACGTCAACGGCGATGTGTGGCACACGATGGTGCTGGCGGTCGGCGGCAATCACATCACGCAGGATATTGCGCACGGATTACGCCTGCCGTTTGCACAAGCCGAAGATGTGAAGAAGCAGCAGGGTTACGCGGTGCGTAGTGAGGTCGGTTCGGAGGAGTATTTCTCGATCCGCCCGTTCGGCGAAGATCGACCCGTGCAAATCAACCGCAAGGACCTGTCGCATATCATCGAAGCGCGCGTCGAAGAGATTTTCTCGTTGACCTTGCAGGAGATCAAACGCTCCGGCTATGACGGTCTCCTGCCCGCGGGCATGGTGTTGACCGGCGGCACGTCCGCGTTGCCGGGCATTCGCCGGGTGGCGAGTGACGTGCTGGGCATACCCGTCCGCACGGCGCAGCCCGAGAACCTAACCGGACTGGTGGATCGATTGAACTCACCGGCGTATTCCACAGGCGTGGGCTTGTTGCGCTGGGTGTTCTCGATGCACGATAACGACCTCGGCGTTGGACGCAGTCGTCGTTCGAAAGGAGAGAAACGCATGGATTTTGGTGTCGTCAAAAAGATCATCGGACGTATCCTGCCGTAGTTGTAATCAGACCGAAGGTTTCCAAAAACCTTTAGGTCTCAGATGGATAACCCTTAAAATTTTATGCCATTGAATCGAAACCAAGTATCATAAGACCCAATGTTTGATGGAGGTAGTCATGGACTCGACCAGTATGAACAACGCAGAGCAACAAGCAGAATCTTTCGCCCGCATTAAAGTGATCGGTGTCGGAGGCGGTGGGTCGAATGCCGTCAACCGCATGATCGACGAAGGCATTCAGGGTGTTGAATTCATCACCGTGAATACCGACGCCCAGGCTTTATTGCTGACGAAGGCGCCGACACGCGTCCGACTCGGTGACAAGCTCACCCGTGGTCTGGGCGCGGGCGGCGATCCCGAGATCGGACGCAAAGCCGCCGAAGAATCCGCAGATGAACTGTACAATGTGCTGAAAGGCTCGGATATGGTCTTCGTCACTGCGGGCATGGGCGGCGGCACCGGCACCGGCGCGGCTCCCATCGTGGCGCAGATTGCCAAGGAGAGCGGTGCGTTGACCATCGGCGTGGTGACGCGTCCCTTCACTTTTGAAGGCATGCGCCGTCTCAAATCGGCGGACGAGGGTATCGGGAAGCTCAAGGAGCACGCTGATACACTGATCGCCATTCCCAACGACCGCCTGTTGCAGATCGCGGACAAGCGCGCCTCCCTGCAGGATGCCTTCCGCCTCGCCGACGATGTGCTGCATCAGGGCATCCAGGGCATTTCCGAGTTGATCACCATCCCGGGTTTGATCAACCTCGACTTCGCCGATGTGCGTGCGATCATGTCGGAGGGCGGCGCGGCGCTTATGGCGGTTGGCAAGGGCTCCGGCGATGAACGCGCCAAGAAAGCCGCCGAGGATGCCATCTCCAGCAAATTGCTCGATATCACCATCGACGGCGCGCGCGGCGTGCTCTTCAATGTCACCGGCGGTCCGAACATGACCCTCTTCGAGGTCAACCAGGCGGCGGCGATCATCCGCGAGACGGCTCATCCCGACGTGAACCTGATCTTCGGCGCCGTCATCGACCCGAACATGGGTGACGACATCCGTGTTACGGTCATCGCCACCGGATTCGATCGCAGCTCGATGCCGCGGCGCGCGTTGGAACGCCAGACGCGTGAAACCAGGCGGACGGAAACCCCGATGTACATGCGCCCGGCCGAATCTGTTTCGGTTCACGCCGATGTTCAATCCGGTGAGGCGAAACACGAACCTCTGCCTTCCGTCAACAAGGATGATCTCGATATCCCGACCTTCCTCCGGAATCGTCGGTAATTTGCCAATAACCGTCCCGCAGGTTTTCCCGTAAGGCAGGTTGGTTTGCCCAAGCCTGCGAGGCGATATTGAAATCGGTCAAGTCCAGTTCCCTTTTGCCGGAGCGGTTCTGCGTGCCTGGGCGAGGCATGTCGAATCGCTCTGTGCATTTAAACCCCTCCTAGTCTCCCCCAAATATGACGAACTTCAGTAGTATTTTTGGGGAGGTGCCGCTTTAGCGGTGGTGGGGGTCTTGTGCTAAAATAAAAACATGAAAGCCACGATCCCCCAACCTGTTCACGAATCCTATCGAAAATACCGCAAACAAGTGGTGTGGCAGATTATCCTGCCTGTGGTGTTGACATCGCTTCCCATCGTCGCGTTGATCGTGCTGGTCAACGTTGCAACCTTCAACCAGGGTGGTGATGTGGCGCGTTGGGCGGCGATCTCCACGATCTGGATCGTCATTCCCGTCATGGTCGGCTTGCTGCTTTCCCTTGTCCTCCTCACAGGAATGGTCTACCTCATGAAGAAACTCCTCAACGTCACACCAACCTATACCGGCATGGCGCAGGACTACGTCCATATCGGTGCGGGCTACGTCCGGCGCGCGGCGGATGCCATCGTAAAGCCTGTTTTGCAGCTCAATGGGATTCTGGCAGGCATCAATGCGTTCTTCGAGAAGATGAAACGATAAGAGAGGAATCGAACCATGGATAAACGCAAAACACTATTGATCGGCGCTCTCATCGGCGCTTTCACCGGATTGGTCGCGGCGATGCTGCTCAACCGCCGCGCAGAAAAGAACGAGACCGGCACTGCCCTCACCGCTGGCGAAGGGATGAAACTCGGTGTGCTGGTGTTTGGTCTGTTGAGGGCGATTGCATCACTGGGAGATGATAAATAATCAAAATCAGGAAAAAGAGCATCCCATACAAAAACATATTTGTATTTTGCCAGCCAACCTGACCCAAAAGGTTGGCTTATCTTTTATCTCGGCAAGAGACTTGTCTCAAACAGATGATACAAACTACCGTTTGACGCAAACCAACCCCTTCAGATACGCGCCTTCGGGGAAATGCAACGAGACGGGATGATCGGGGGCCTGTGCCAAATGCTCGACAATCTGCGCGTCGACACCTGCATCCAAGGCTGCTCCCGCTATAATTTTCTGGAACAATGCCTCATCGACTCCGCCCGAGCATGAAAATGTGACAAGGATTCCGTTTGACCGTAAAAGTTTGAACGCCAACAGGTTGATATCCTTGTAGGCGCGCGTGGCTTTCTTGGCGTGCATGGCAGTGGGAGCGAACTTCGGCGGGTCGAGGACGATCATATCGAAGGAACGGTTCTCATCGCGGAATTTTCGCAGGAGTTGGAAAACGTCGCCTTCGAGGACGGTGTGTTTTTCAGAGGGGAGGTGATTGAGCGCGATATTTTCTTTGCAGAGTTCCAGCGCGTCTGCCGACGAATCGACCGACAACACAGATTTCGCCCCGCCTGCCAGCGCGTTGACGGAGAATCCGCCTGTGTAGCAAAAACAATCCAACACATCCTTGTCTTTTGCCAGTTCGCGGACGCGCAGCCGGTTCAATCGCTGATCGAGGTAGAAGCCGGTTTTGTGACCGGATGCGAAGTTAACGTTGAATTTGAGAGCGTGTTCGTGAATGGTGATTGGCCCCGCAGGGATGCCTTGCGATAATTGGGGGTTATCGCCGCGCAGTAAGCCGGAATTGGGTTTTAGTCCTTCGAGTTCACGCACATCGGCATCGGAGCGCTCGTAGATGGTGGAGCATCCGGTTTCTTCGAGCAACAGGTCGGCGAAGGTTTCCTTCCAGTATTCGCTTCCGGCGGTGAGCGATTGCAGAACAAGCATATCACCGTAGCGGTCAACGATGAGTCCGGGAATGCCATCGGACTCGGCGTAGATCAGTCGGACGGCATCCGAGAAACCTGAAACCTGGAACGTGGAACGCATGGCAATTGCGGCTCGTATCTTTTGTCGAAAGAATTCCTTGTCAATCGGTTCATCCTCAAACGTCCACACCCGCGCACGGATCTGGGATGACGGCGAGTAGGATGCCCGGGCGAGGAACTGCTTATTAAACGAGAGCAGGTCCACGGTCGCGCCGGAAGCGGGTTCATCATCCAAAGGTTGAATCGCGCCGGAGAAGATCCACGGGTGGCGGCGAAGCAGACTCTTTTCCCGTCCGGCTTTGAGGAGTATGTTCATGAATCGGACCTCTCGCCGGGAAACGGACGGAAGATTTCCATCCAGTTGTCAGGGTTGCCGATGGGTTTCCATCCAAATTGGCGATAGAGCCCGTGCGCATCGCTCGTGGCGAGAGTCCAGCGGCGCAGCCCTTGCAGGTCGGGGTGGTTCATTATGGTTTCCATGAGCCATTTGCCGAGCCCGTGCGCGCGGTGGTCTTCGTGGATGAAGACATCGCAGAGGTAGGCGAAGATGGCATAATCGCTGATGATGCGCGCCATGCCGATTTGCTTTGCGCCGTCGTAAACGCCAAAGACCAGCGAGTTGGCAAAGGCGCGTTCGGTGCGTTCGCGTGGACGTCCCTTTGCCCAGTAGGCGCGGGTGAGAAAATCGCAAATGGCGTCCATGTCGAGCCGCGCCGGGTCGGTGCTGATGGTGAAATGATCTTTGTGGATTTCAATGATTTGTGGCATGGCGCAAGTTTATCATGGGTGATAGACTCTTCGTCACACCTGCGTTTGCACGCAGGCGCAAGTGTTGCGAGCCCGAACGTAGCCCAGGCGAAGTAATCTTCCTGTCATGAAGAGATTGCTTCGTTTGTTATGTTCCCTCGCAATGCCATTTATTTATAGGAGACTGAATGCTGAAACCCATTGTTTGGAAGACCTTTCCGCGCGATTTTTTCGTCATCCAGATCGGATTTGCCCTGTTCGGGCTTTCCATTGCGACCATGATCCGCTCCAATCTTGGGACGAGTCCCTGGGCGGTGCTGGAAGTGGCGATCTCTGGGCTGACGGGGATCACGCCTGGCAGGATGAGCATACTCGTTGGCTTCGTCGTCCTGTTGGGCGCGCTGGCCCTGCGCGAGAAAGCGGGTTGGGGAACGCTTTCGAATATTTTGTTCATCGGGCTATGGGAGGATTTGTTTTTGGGAATGATCCCCTCTGTGAAAAGTAACCTTCCAGTACAAGGCGCGATGTTGCTTGCATCGATTTTTATGATGGGCATTGCCAGTGCCATTTATATTGGCGTGGACGCGGGAGCCGGTCCGCGTGACAGTTTGATGCTGGCGTTTCATCGCACCACCAATATCAGCATCCGCTTGGGACGTGCCATCATCGAAGTCATTGTTGTGGCGGTGGGATGGCTCCTCGGCGGTCCGCTCGGGGCGGGAACGGTCATCTTTGCGTTATTGATCGGTCCCGCCGTGCAGTGGAGTTTCAAATTGTTCCGTGTGAAGCCGCATAAGCCTGAAACGGAAATCGTGGAAGCGGCGACGGATTAGAAAGTAGAGTGAGGCTTGATGAAAAAGGGTTTCAAGGTTGTCATTGCTGTGATTGTCGGTGTGTTGCTGGTCGCCGCAATCGGAGTCCTGACCGTCACGAAGAATGAAGCGCATAAATTGATTACCGCGCCGATGGAGACGCGCAACCTGCCTGAGAAAAGTCCTGCAGACTTCAACATGATCTATGAGGATGTAGAGGTTCTCTCCGCAGATAGGACGAAACTGGTCGGATGGTTCGTGCCGTCGCAGAACGGCGCGGTCATCCTCATGCAGCACGGCTACAAATCGGACCGGGAGGAATTGCTCAACGAAGCCGGGATGATGTATCGGCACGGATATGGCATCCTGCTGACGACTGTCCGTGCGCACGATCACAGTGAAGGGGAATTGATCACTTTTGGCATGTACGAGGTCGATGATATGGAGGCGTGGTATCAGTACCTGCTCACGCGGCAGGACATCGATCCGGAGCGGATCGGTATTCTTGGCAATTCCTACGGAGGGATGCTTGCCATCCAGTATGCGGCGCGGAATCCGAATATCAAGGCGGTTGTGGCGGACAGCGCGTTTTCGTCCCTGAACGATACGGTGGAGACCAGCGTCACTTATTTTACCGACCTGCCTGCCTTCCCGTTCGCACCGCTGATTGTCTTCTGGGCGGAGCGTGAGACCGGATTCAAGACCGAGGATATCGATGCCACCCAGTGGATAAAACAAATCAGTCCGCGCCCGGTGTTTCTGATGCAGGGCGGCGCGGACGTGGTCATCTCGGCGGAGAGCGGTCAACGCCTCTACGATGCGGCAGGTAAGCCAAAGGAATTGTGGTTTGACCCTGCGCTGGGTCATGTGGGATTCGATAAAGACCGCGCGGCGGAATTCGAGGAACGCGTTTCGGAGTTTTTCGACAAGTATTTGCTCGCGCAGTAAAAAGGAGAACATCATGATGGAACCACAACACGACCATGTTCAACCCATTCCGTCCGCATCGGAACCCAAGAGCCGCTCGACAGGGGCGTTGGTCTTGTTCCTGTTGCTTGCTCTGCCGATGCCGGTTTGCATGTTCCTCTATCATTTTGCCCTGTGGTACACGGGGCAGATCGCCCTTGTATCCGGGAGCCTGGCAGGTCTTGGTTGGTCGGGACCGATTGGGCTGGTATTGCAGGGGTTGACCGTCTCGGTCATGGTAGCGGCGATGTGGTATTTCACCAAAGACGAACGCTTCAAACCGGTTTACAACGGGTGGTTGATAGCGGCGTTGATGGCTTTCCCCGCCCTGTTGTTTTTTCTCCTCGGACCCAACCGCGACCAGCTCGGTTCCATTGCGCAAATCCTGCTTTGTTTGATCACAGCGCTCATCATCACTGTAACCCGAAAGATCAAGTTCGATTTCAAATCGGATAATCTCCCTCTGGCGTTCCTGCTCGCCGCGTTCGGCGCGGCTCCGTTCGCCGTTTTCGGGGCGCTGGGTTCGCCGGTCGATGCGCTCCTCAACCTGCTGGCGGGACTGTCGCTTGGATGGCTCGCTTCGACCTTGATGGCAACTACCACAGACAACAAATTTCTCGATGCGTTGGGTATTGGCGCACTTCTTTCCTTGCTGGGCTCGGCCGTTGGTTATGATGGCTCGCAGCTGGTTTTGATGGCGGTTCTGCCGGCGTTTGCATTTGGAATCTCGGCGGTTTTGCCTTCCCGTTTCGCGGGCGCACTTCTCACGGGTCTGCTTGCCGGGGTGGGATTGATGTTTTTTGACCCGACAGAGTTCACAATCGTGCTGGGCGACATCTCTCCCCTAGCGACGCGAGCGGGCGTGTTTGCCGTCGGGCTTGGGGTAGTCGTTGGGTTGATCGCAGTGGTCTTGAAAACGGGATCAGGCGGCGGGTCTGGAGGGAGGCGGTTGCCCGGGATTGTGGGCGCGGTCGCGATGTGGCTGGTCGTCATCGCCCTGTATTTCACGACCGGCAATCGCGGTTTTTACGGCGACCGGCTCTTTATCATCCTGAAAGACCAGGCGGATCTTTCGGCTGTACGCCAGATTGAGGATATCGATGCACGCCGCGCCGCGGTGTATGAAACGCTCACCGACCATGCTAATGAAACGCAAGCCGGACTGCGCAAGACGTTCGATATGGCTGGCGTGGAGTACACCCCGTATTATCTCGTCAACGCGATGGAAGTGCGCGGCGGGACTCTGATCCGTTTGTACCTGCTGACCCGCTCCGAGGTGGATCGCGTCATCCCCAGCCCGCGCCTGCGTCCCGCGGAACCGGTCGAATCCCCGGCGATGACGTTTGTCTCCGAGTCCGTTCCCAGCGAGGTGCAATGGAACGTGACAATGATCGGCGCAGACAGAGTATGGGAGGAGTTCGGCGTGCGCGGTGAGGGCATCGTGATCGGTCAATCGGACAGCGGTGTGGATGTGAATCATCCCGAACTGCGCGACAGCTATCGCGGCAAAACCGAGGGAGATGAGTATAACTGGTTCGACCCATGGAACGGCACCTCCTCGCCATATGACAAGGGCGGGCACGGCACGCATACGCTGGGAACGATCCTTGGGAAGAACGGTATTGGCATTGCTCCCGGCGCGACGTGGTTTGCCTGTTCCAATTTGACCCGCAACCTGGGCAACCCGGCGTTGTATCTCGACTGTTTGCAATTCATGCTGGCGCCATTCCCGCAGGGAGGCGACCCATTCATCGATGGCGACCCGGCGCGCGCCGCTGATGTTCTGAATAATTCCTGGGGTTGCCCTGAGATCGAAGGCTGTGACCCGAACGCACTGCTCGCCGCGGCGAACAATCTGCGCGATGCCGGGATCTTCGTGGTCGCATCCGCGGGGAACGATGGTCCGAATTGCAGTACGGTCAACGCGCCGTTGTCATTGTATGACTCGGTCTTTTCAGTCGGGGCGGTGAACCGGTTTGGGGATATGGCGGAGTTCAGCAGCCGCGGGCCGGTCGTGGCAGATGGCTCCGGGCGTATGAAGCCGGACATCGTCGCGCCGGGCGTGGATATTTATTCGTCCCTGCCGGGCGGATTGTACGGACCGAATCAAGGTACCTCCATGGCGGGACCACACGTCACGGGCGCGGTGGCGTTGCTCTGGTCTGCCGATCCGGGTCTCATCGGCGATATCGAACGCACGGAACAGATCCTGATCGAGACGGCGCAGCCGTATACCGGAAGCATGTCTTTGGGCTGCTTTGACGGCGATTCCCCGAACGCTGCATACGGCTATGGAATTGTGGATGTCTATGCGGCGGTGAAAGAAGCGTTGGGAAAGTAATAAAACATGACCCGCCTCGAAGTCGGGGTTTGTTAGTGTCCCATATTTAAATTCATATTCGATTCATCCCTCCGCCTCCACCCTTCATCCTTTGTTATAATCTCCCTATCTCAGCCAAAGGAGAGAGTACATGCCCAAGACCAGGGGCTCTATTGCACTTCCCCTAGAGAAAGAAGAGATCATCAAGGATTATCGCCTTGCCTACCAAAGCAGGCAGGCTTCGCTTATCGGCAGGCGGGAAGTTTTGAGCGGGAAAGCAAAATTCGGCATCTTTGGCGACGGCAAGGAGCTTGCCAATATCGCCATTGCCCGCGCCTTTCACAAGGGTGACTGGCGTTCAGGATATTATCGTGACCAGACCTGGATGTTCATGCTGGGGGTGATGAGCATCCAGGAATTTTTTGCCCAGCTCTATGCCCATGCCGATCTCCACCACGAATCCAACACCGGCGGGCGTTCGATGAACTCACATTTTGCGAGTCGTTACGTCAACCCCGACGGTTCGTGGAAAAACCAGACCGAGATGTACAACACCGCAGCGGATATTTCCCCTACGGCGGCGCAGATGCCGCGTGCGGTCGGGCTGGCGTACGCGTCGGTGTTGTATCGCGGCATCGAAGAACTCAAACCCTTTACCCAATTTTCAAAGAACGGAAACGAAGTCACCTTTGCGACCATTGGCAACGCCTCCACTTCGGAGGGACTGTTCTGGGAATCGGTCAATGCCATCGGCGTTCTGCAGGCGCCCGCCGTCATCACAGTCTACGACGATGGTTATGGCATCTCGGTGCCCAATCAATTTCAGATGGTCAAGGAAAATATCCACGCCATTTTGCAAGGTTTTCAGCGTGAACCATGTCCCGAACCGGAATGTCAGCGCGGGTACGAACTCTATCAGGTGCGCGGCTGGGATTATCCCGCCCTGCTCGAAACCTACGCCTCCGCCGCGGAACTGGCGCGCGAATATCACATCCCTGCGCTGGTGCATGTCATCGACCTGACCCAGCCGCAGGGTCACAGCACGAGCGGCTCGCATGAGCGATATAAGTCTCCCAAACGACTGCAATGGGAGGCGGAATATGACTGCATCCGCAAAATGCGCGAGTGGATTCTGGATCAGCGCCTCATCTCGGAAACGGAGCTGGTCGCCGTTGAAAAAGAGGACTACGACACTGTCGAGGGAATCCGCAAACTGGCATGGGAAGCGTACCTCGCCCCGATCCTGGAGGAACGCAACCAGGTGATGGATATGCTCGACGAGATTGCGGGGAGTTCGAGTCACGCGTCAGAGCTGGAGAAGATCAAAGACCGACTGGCAACTCTCCCGTCGGTGGCGAGACGTGATATCCACAGCGCGGCGCACGAAGCGCTGCGCGTTCTGCGCGATGAAGCGAATCCATCCAAGCAGGTGTTGATCCAATGGAAGCGGGAACAGGATGAAGTCAACCTCGAACGATATGGTTCGCACCTCCACAGCGGGCGGGCCATGGCGGTGAAGGAAGTGAAACCCGTCTATTCGGCGTCGTCGCCGACCGTCATGGGGTTTGAGGTGATGAACGCCGCCTTTGATTCCATTTTGGCGCGTGATCCGCGCGTGATCGCCTTTGGTGAAGATGTCGGCAAACTCGGTGATGTCAACCAGGGATTCAAAGGGATGCAGGAAAAATATGGCGAACTGCGTGTGACCGACACCGGCATCCGTGAAGCGACGATTTTAGGACAAGCCATCGGCATGGCAATGCGCGGGCTGCGTCCCATTTGTGAGATTCAATATCTTGATTATCTTCTGTACGCGCTCCAGATTATGAGCGATGATCTCGCCACGCTGCACTGGCGTACCGCCGGCGGACAGGCTTCGCCGGTCATTATCCGCACGCGTGGGCACCGTCTCGAAGGCGTCTGGCATTCGGGTTCGTTGATGTCAGGCATTATCAACCTGGTGCGTGGCATGAATGTGCTGGTGCCGCGTGATATGACGCGTGCGGTGGGTTTCTACAACACGCTGTTGAAATCCGACGAACCCGCCATCATTGTGGAAGTGTTGAACGGGTACCGCGTGAAGGAACGTTTGCCCGATAACATCGATGAGTTTACTGTTCCACTCGGCGTGCCGGAGGTGATCCGCGAAGGCAGCGATGTCACTATTGTTACGTATGGCGCCTGTTGCCGCATTGCGCTCGATGCCGCGGAGAAATTGTCGAAGGTCGGCATTGCAGTGGAAGTTATCGATGTGCAGTCGCTCCTGCCGTTCGATGTTCACGGTAAGATTGTAGAGTCCCTCAGAAAAACAAACCGCATCATCTTTGTGGATGAGGATGTGCCGGGTGGAACATCCGCATATATGCTGCAGGAAGTCATCGAAAGACAAGGCGGCTATTATCATCTTGATTCCCCCGCACGGACATTATCCGGCAAGGCTCATCGCCCTGCATACGGTTCAGATGGCGATTACTGGTCGAAGCCCAATGCCGAAACCATATTCGATGCGATATATGAAATGATGAGCGAGGTGGATCCAGGGCGGTTCCCGCTCATAAAGTGATTAACCACTGAGTCGCAGAAAGTTTTAAACTCCGTACTTGAAAATCAAGGAGCAAATATGGCAACGAAAGTTCTTGTTCCATTGCTTGGCGAGGGCGTGGAAGAGGTTACGGTAACGAAATGGCTGAAAAAAGAAGGTGACTCTGTCAATGAGTTGGAACCTTTGCTCGAAGTGAACACCGATAAGGTTGACACTGAAATTCCCGCGCCTGTTTCAGGAACAGTATTGAAAATCCTGGCAGAAGAAGGATCTCCGGCAAAAGTTGGGGCGATTCTTGCCTTCATTGGCAAGCCGGGGGAGAATGTGGAGCGAGTTTCAAGTCCCCCAATTTCAAATTCCAGTCCGGCGGTTGTTGAAACGCCTGTAGTCAAAGAAAGCATGGCATTTGAAACGCCGCATGTGACACGTGACATTGGTTTCATTTCCCCCGTTGTTGCTAAAATTGCCGCTGAACATGGAGTTGATCTTCAGCAAGTGCAGGGCACGGGATTGAACGGGCGGATCACCAAGAATGATGTGTTGGCATTTGTAGAAATTCGAAAGTCGAAAGTAACAACTGCTTCAACCATCACCCCAATCTTCCAACCTTCCAATCTGCAACCTGCAACCGTGAAGCCTATCGAAGGCGACCAGCTCATCAAGCACACTACCATTCGCAGGCAGATCGCGGAACACATGGTTATGTCCAAGCATACATCGCCGCATGTGCTGACTGTCATGGAAGCGGACATGAGCCGTGTGGTAAAACATCGCTCCGCGAACAAGGATGTATTTGCCCGTGATGGCGTTAATCTCACTTTCACCGCCTATTTCATGACCGCCATCGTGGCAGGGTTGAAAGCCTATCCCAACGTTAACTCGTCTTGGACGGATGAAGGCGTTCTTGTTCATAAAGCCATTAATATTGGCATGGCAACATCGCTGGGGGAGGAAGGTTTGATCGTGCCCGTCATTAAAGGTGCGGACAATCTGTCTTTGCTGGCAATGGCGCGCACAGTCAATGACCTTGCCAATCGCGCCCGCTCCAGAAAGCTCCAGCCCGATGACGTCAAAGGCGGAACATTCACGCTTACCAATCACGGTATCAGCGGATCGCTGTTCGCCTTCCCGGTCATTAACCAGCCGCAATGCGGTATCCTTGGCGTGGGGGCGATGCAGAAGCGTGTGGTCGTTGTTGACGATGCCATTGCCATTCGCCCGATGGTGTATCTTTCCTTCGTTTTCGATCATCGCATTCTCGATGGCGCTTCCGCGGATTGGTTCTTGATGAAGGTAAAAGAGACATTGGAGAATTGGAATTAACAAATGTCGTTGCGAGTGGCGCTGTAAGCGCCACGAAGCAATCTTCCGTTAAACGGGATTAGCTTGTCGACGAGAAACGTCCGTTTAAGTGGAGATTGCTTCGCTACGCTCGCAATGACATGGGAGAATTATGACAAACTTCGACGAACGTGCTAAAGATTGGGATTCTGACCCCCAAAAAGTGGAACGTGCCCGTGCGGTGGCAGATGCCATTCGCAAAGCAATCCCCTTGACCCAAAACATGACTGCCCTCGAATACGGATGCGGCACTGGTTTGTTGAGTTTTGCCCTGCAATCGGATGTGGGGCAGATCACGTTGGCAGATACATCGCAGGGAATGCTGGATGTTCTCGGGGAAAAAATTGCCAGCTCTGGTGTGACAAATATGCATCCCATGCGGCTTGACCTGGCGACCGATCCACTGCCCACCGAGCGATACGACCTGACCTATTCACTGATGACCCTGCATCACATCCGCGACACGGATGATATCCTCAGAAAATTTCATGCTTTACTGGAACCAACCGGTTATCTGCTTGCCGCCGACTTGGATAAGGAAGATGGCACCTTTCACACCGACAGTTCAGCCGACGTTCATATGGGCTTTGACCGTGAGGAACTTTGGAAAAAGGTGGAATCCGCCGGGTTTGGGAATGTAAAATTCTCGACGGTATACGAGATCGCAAAGAAGATCGGTAATAAAAAGAAGACATTCCCCATCTTTCTGATGGTGGCACAAAAACATTAACTGAGGAATTTCATGGCAAAAGAACAGGATCATCCCGACATCAGTCCGATGGTGCACCCGCCCATCGTGGCGTTGATGTTCATCGTCATTGCCTATTTCCTTGCGCGATTTGCTCCGATTCCTTTCGGCGCGCCGCCCCTCTTGCGGTATATCGGTTTGGGAATGACCTTCATCGGTTTCCTACTCGGGATTGGCGCGTTCATAGAATTTCGAAAGGCGCGTACCACTCTCAATCCGCATGGTTCAGTGAAACAACTCGTCACGGCAGGCATCTATCGTTTTACGCGCAACCCGATCTACCTTGGTTTTTTGTTGATGGTTATCGGTTTGCCGTTGAACTCGGGCTTATATTGGGGCTTCCTGATGGCTCCACTGTACATGATAACCATGACTCGTCTGGTCATTGAGCGGGAAGAAGCCTATCTGGAGAAAAAATTCAAGGGTCAATACACCAGCTACAAGTCCAGCGTGAGGCGTTGGTTGTAGTAGTAAAATACTAAAAATCAATGTCGTTGCGAGGAGCAAAGCGACGAAGCAAGCTCATCGAAACAAACGGTTGCTTTGCTGCAAACGCTCGCAGTGACATAAATCAAGGAGAAATAATGGCAGAAAATTTTGATGTTGTTGTGATCGGTGCGGGACCGGCGGGATATGTTGCCGCCATCCGCGCCGCGCAACTGAAGCAGAAGGTCGCGATTGTTGACAAGCAATGGCTGGGCGGTGTGTGTTTGAATATCGGTTGTATTCCGTCCAAGTCCCTGCTTAAAAATGCGGAGGTGGCTCACACCTTGCGCGAACGCGGCAAGGATTTTGGATTCTCGTTCGACAACTTGAAACTGGATTACAGCGTGGCGTTCAAGCGTTCACGCCAGAATTCAGATCGCCTGACCAAGGGCGTCGGGTTTTTGATGAAGAAGAACGGCATCGCCGTCTTCATGGGGTCGGCGCTTCTGACCAAGCCGAATGCCCTCACCGTTACCGACAAGGATGGCAAAGTGACAGAGTTATCTGCCAGGAATATCGTCATCGCCACCGGCGCCAGCCCGGCAATGCTGCCCGGTGTGACTGTGGATGGCAAGAAAATCATCACTTATGTGGAAGCGATCATGAGCGATAAACTTCCGCAGTCTGTGGTGATTGTGGGCGGTGGTTCCATCGGTGTAGAGTTTGCCACCATTTGGCACTCCTATGGCGTGGATGTGACCATTGTGGAGTTACTGCCGCGCATCCTGCCGCGCGAGGATGAGGAAGTCAGCAAGGAATTGACCAGGGAATTCACCAAGCGCGGTATCAAGGTCAAAGCCGGCGTGAAGTTCGAGAGCATTGCGGTCAATGGTGACAAGGTCACGGTGAAACTTCCCGGTGAGATCCTCAAAGTGGATCAGGTATTGGTGGCGACCGCTTTTACGCCGAACAGCAAAGGGCTGGGGCTCGAAACGGTGGGCGTCAAGGTCAACGAGCGCGGCATGGTTGAAATCAATGAAAAGATGCAAACAAATGTCCCCGGTATTTGGGCGGTTGGCGATGTGACCGGCAAACTCATGCTGGCGCATGTCGGCTCGGCGATGGGAATTATCTGCGCTGAAAATATCGCCGGTGTGGAAACGACCACGCTCGACTACGAAATGATGCCGCGCGCCACATACTGTCATCCGCAGGTGGCATCGTTTGGCTTGACCGAAGCGCAGGCGAAGGAACGCGGCTACAACGTCAAGATTGGGCGTTTCCCCTTCCAACCCAACGGCAAGGCGCTTGGGCTGGGCGATTATGCCGGGTTCGTCAAACTCGTGGTCGATGAAAAATATGGCGAGATCCTGGGCGCGCACATGATCGGTCCCGAAGTGACCGAGTTGTTGCCTGAACTCACTCTCGCTCACATGATGGAACTCACCCCGCACGAGATCGCCCGCAACGTCCACGCCCACCCGACGCTCTCCGAAGTGCTGATGGAAGCGGCGCACGGCGCGGAAGGCACACCGATCCATCTGTAGTAAGGATTGAAGTCGGAAAATGAATAATGAAATCAGCCCCGAGGAGCGGGGTTGATTTCATTATTTTTAACGGTAGAGATGTCAAAGTGTGGGGAGGCTGAAAAACGGGAGCAGGTTTGATTGGGGAGAGAAACGGTGATTTTGTTTGTCCAGATTTTGAAAAGATTAGGATTTTGTGAGAGATTAAATCTTTGCATTGACAATATGGACAAAAAATGTAAAATATGTATAAATATGTACAAAACCTGTGCATAAAATATACACACCTTAGAATTACAAGGAGATAAGAAATGAAACGCACAAAACTCGCTATATCAGTCCTTATGGTCCTGGCATTTGTGATCGCTGCCTGTGCACCTGCCGAAACCCCCGCTCCGACCGCCATGCCGGAACCGACCGCCATGCCCGAGCCCACCGCCACCCCTGAGCCCATGCTCTCGGATATTGTCGACACCGCGGTTGCGGACGGCCGCTTCACAACGCTCGTCGCCGCTGTGACAGCCGCCGAGTTGGTCGACACGCTGAAAAGCGAAGGTCCCTTCACGGTCTTCGCTCCCACTGATGATGCTTTTGCCAAGTTGCCTGCTGGCACTGTGGAAGATCTGCTCAAGCCCGAGAACAAACAGGCTCTTACTGACATCCTGCTCTACCATGTGGTCTCCGGCAAGGTCATGGCGGCGGATGTGGCTGGTCTGACCAGCGCCACCACCGTGCTCGGCAAGGATGTGGCGGTCAAGGTCGATATGGGCAACGTGTATATCAACGATGCCCAGGTCATCATTACCGATATCGAGACATCCAATGGTGTGATCCACGTGATCGATACGGTCATCCTGCCCCCGGTTGAGGAAGCCGCCGCTCCCGGCACGATCGTTGACATCGCCGTCGCCGATGGCCGCTTCACCACGCTGGTCGCCGCGTTGACCGCTGCCGACCTGGTGGGCACCTTGAGCGGTGAAGGTCCCTTCACGGTCTTCGCCCCCACCGACGATGCCTTTGCCAAACTGCCTGCCGGTACCATCGATGAACTGCTCAAACCGGAGAGCAAGCAGGCTCTCACCGACATCTTGCTATACCATGTAGTCTCTGGCAAGGTCATGGCGGCGGATGTGGTCGGCCTCACTAGCGCACCCACCGTGCTCGGCAAGGATGCTAGTATCAAGGTCCAGGATGGCAATGTCTTCCTGAACGACAACGTCCAGGTGGTCATCACGGATATCGAAGCTTCGAATGGTGTGATCCACGTGATCGATGCGGTTCTCCTCCCGCCTCAATAAACGTGTAATCTTCTCCTGAGTGTGATGTGAAAGTGACAGGACAGGTAAAAATATAGCCTGTCCTGTCCGATTTAAGGCGTTGGGAACCGGATCCGGCTGGAGACAGTCTTATGGATATAATTCTTCGTCATCCCCGCAAGGTGATAAAATCATGATGCGTTTTATCACAATGAAGGGTAGGAGGTCGGATGAATCAACATAAAGCTGGTTCACCATCGCCCACACAACCGCGTAAAGACCATCGGAATAGTCATAAAGTCTCCCAAAGGGGGTTGTTGAGCCTGGCTATGTTGTTGATTAGCATGGGCGGGTTGGGAATTGCCGCATTAGGCGGCGTAAAGATTGTTTTTGACATTTTAAGGGAAAAGCCTGACTCCTCCATTTCTATTGTATTTGTTCAAATCATTGTGATTGGGCTGGCATATGTCGTGGGTTGGTTTACAGCGATGGTGGCGATCAGGGTGTATGGCAATCTGGTCCTGCCCATCCTGATCAAGTTATCCGCCTGGGCCTGCCTCGTAGCGGTTTGCTACCTGTATGTTGAGATCTTGAAACGCATGTACGCCCAGCCTGACGAACTGACAAGATTTATCAAATATCTCGTCGTCATGGCAGGCGGGTTGGCTGCCCTGGTGGGGCTTCACTTAATCATCGAAGACCACGACCTGCGTCCCTTTTCCATTCCCATCCTGCTCATCAGCCTGGTCCAACTGGGGTTGATCGTATTCCGCTACGTCTTCGATACCGAAGGCGTCAAACCAGGCTTTCTATGGAAGGACCTGGTGTTCTTCTTTTCGATGATCACCGTTTCAGTTGCCATGCTGGCGCATTGGGGGATTCTTGAACCTTTCCGCACCCGCCTGACGAACTATTTCGACCGGAACAGCACCTCGATTCGGACTCAGGATTAACCTGCTTCCGTTATAACAAACCCTCCGGGCAGATCCCGGAGGGTTTGTTTTTTCTACTGTGCCAGGGGGATTTGGATAAAGAAGGTACTGCCTGGCAGTTTTTCCTCGTCATAGCCGGGACTCTCGACCCAGATTTTGCCCTTGTGCGCCTTGACGATGCCCGCCGCGATGGCAAGGCCCAGACCCGGCCCCCCGCCCTTGAATTTGGTGCGCCCCGAGGAGTGCAGTTCCACTTTACCGATCTGGTACAACTTCTCGAAGATGATGACGTGGTTCTCGGGCGCGATGCCGATGCCTGTATCGCGGACGCGGATCTCGCAAAAGCTGCCGCGTCCATTCACCTGGACGGGCTGGGCGCTGACGAAGATCGAGCCGCCGTCGGGCGTGAACTTGATGGCGTTGACGATGACGTTATCGAGCGCCTTCTTTAGCAGTTCGGAATCCGCCAGGATAGGGGGCGCCGAATTAATATTGGGATCGATCTCCAGCGTGATTTGACGCTCCTTCAGGTCATCCACATACTCTTTTTGGATGAGGCGCAGGAGCGGTCCAAGGGTGATTGTTTCGAGGTGCGGGGTCAGCACCTGGTTTTCGAGACGCGCCACATCCAGCATGCTGTTGACAATCTGGTGCAGGCGGTTGGTACCCTGGATCACCCCGTCCATCGCCTGCATGAGCGTGGGGTTTTCCTGAACGGCGGGCGCGGCTTTGATCATGCCCATGTACCCCTTGATGACGGTGAGCGGCGTGCGCAGTTCGTGCGCCGCAACCTGGATGAAGTCGCTTTTGTTCTTATCCAGTTTTTTCAAGGTGTTGTGCGCGACGCTCAACTCGTTCACACGCTGTTCAACCATGCGTTCCATCATCTGGTTGAAACGGTTCAGGTCGTCGTAGAGGCGGGCGTTCTCCAGCGCAATGGACGCCTGGGTGGCGAATGTCTTGGCAAGCAGGACATCATCCTGGTTGAACGCCGATGGTTTGCTTCGGCAGAGGGTGAGCATGCCAGTCACCTTGTGTTTGGAATACAGGGGCACACCCAGCCAGGAAAGATCCTCGGGATGCCATGAGGGTTGTTCCCAACTCTGCATCTTCCTGATGTCGCCAATCACCGCCGGTTCCGATTGTTTTGCAATGCCGTGATAGACATTGGTGCCCTTGATGCTGTAGACCAATTCTTTCACAGGGGCATCGTCGGGAAAACCGTGATGTGCAAGAAGCCGTGGAATGCCGTTCACATCCTCCAGGAACAGGGCGCAGCGGTCAGTGGCGATCACCTGGATTAATTGCTCCACGACCTGTTGCGGCACCTCCTCCACGGTTCCCAGCGAGGAGAGCTGACGGGATGAATTCGCCAGCGCCTCCGCCGCGTGACGACGCGCCTGTTCGCTGGAATACAGGCTGGCGTTTTCCGAGGCGGTCCGTTCCGCAAATTCCTTGGCAATGGCGAGTTCCGCGGCGCGTTCGCGCGCCTCGGCGAGCAGGCGTTCGATCTCCTTCTGCGCCTGTTCCCTCTGCGAAACGAGCATGGTGCGGAGCAGCGCACTGCTGACCAGATTGCGGATGCGGACATACACTTCCCAGTCGCGCGGGCCCATCTCCACCCACATAAAACCAAAACGGTTCCTCGCCAGGGAAAGGGGCATGATCACGGCGGTATATCGATGATCTTTTGGGGTCTTTCCACGCGGTACCAGTTGACCCGTCCCAATGGGTGTCTGTTTGCGGGGGATTTCGAACTTCGAACCTTCGTACTGGAACAGCAGCTTGTAACTTTCAGGCGGCGGCGAGGAAATGGACTGCGGTTCGCTGACATCGCTGTAGAACATCACATACCAGCGTTCGATGCCCATGGATGGGAAGTGGTCCGAAATGGCTTCGCCGATTTCATCGAGGGTCATTGCTGGTGCCATCGAAAAACTGAATCCCTGCAGGACATTTTCCTGTTGTTCAAGCACCAGCCTGCGGTATGCCTGCGAACGCTGCGAGAGTTCGCCTGCCAGAAGGCGCGCTTGCTGAAACAGATTTTCCGCTTCCAGCATTGTGGTATGGCTGGTGATACCACTTAATGCATACCGGCGCATCATCGAGATCACGTTGTGCCACACCGAGGGGGTGATATTGTTCTTTTGCATCAACTCGATTAACGCGTTGATCGTTTTCAGAAAATCTTCGTTCGAGGATTTCTTGTTCAGAGACAACAAAAAACCATCCCAGGCGCGCCCGAACGCATCCTTAAATTGCGCCAGCGCCGGGTCCTGTTCAGTCACCCCCGCAGAATTGAGCAGAGCGCGCAAGGCGGCTTCGCGTTTATTCTCCAGCCTGCCCGTCTTTGCCACATCGCGCGGGGAGACCGCCGCCTGCCGCACATTTTCCGGTAGACACCCACACGACCAGCGGATCAACAACTGGGTGGGAGTCAGCGTCATGCTTGGGACGGTTTCCCCGTCGATCCGTTTGAGCAACGCCTCCAGCGCGTGCTTTCCCGCCGTGTAAAACGACTGGCGGACGGTGGTCAGCGGCACGCCGGTCGCCTGCGCCTCGCGCAAATCATCGAAACCGGTGACAGCCACATCATCCGGCACGCGAATGCCGCGCTGCTGAAGCGCCTCCAACGCGCCGAACGCCATGCGGTCATTCGCCGCGACGACAGCCTGGAAACGGACCTTACGTTCGTCCAACAGGGTGAAGATCGCCGCCCTCCCGCCTTCGGAAGTGTAATCCCCACGAACGACCAGATCATCAATAAAGCGCAGATCGTGCGCCTTCAACTCGTCCTTGTAAGCTTGAAAGCGTTGTTCAGCATCGATCTGCCCATCGATGCCGCAGATGAAGGCAATGCGCTTATAACCGTGCTCCTCGATCAAATGACGCACCACCGCGCGCATCCCCTCCACATTGTTGGGGATGAACATCGACGCGCCGCCCAGCGGCACAGACTGCGTCACGATGGGCATGTCCCCAAACGTTTTGCGGAACAGCTTCAGTTCCTCATCCGTCGCACCGTAGGCGACATCACTGGCAAGAATCAACCCATCAAACTGATCGGGTTTTGCCAGGTCGTACAATCCGAAAGAGACTTTTGCCTGCCCTGCGGTTACCAGCGGCGTGATCTTTCCCCCGATAAAATGCACAAGATTGACGTCGTTTTCCTCGGCGGCGTTGGTGATCCCTGCGAGGAACTCCGTTCCCCAGGCACGCCCCACCTGCGATGAAAAAACGCCAATCGTTTTTCGTTCCGATGTTGATCTCGTTCCAGACGGCATTCTGTGGATTCTCCTATTCGGCGAAAAGGATTATATCCTTGATTGCCCGGTATCGTACAACAAAAGAATGACAAAAACCCGCTTCGGACTCAGCCGGTCACTGATCCCGTTGACCGGGCGACAAAGCCAGCCTCATCTGCCACTGCGACAATTCCTCTCTTTCAAAGCCCGCCCGTTCGAAGCATTTTCCCAACTCCTCCGGGAAGATCGCCGGAACATGCCAGTTCCTGCCCGCGTGCGCTGCCATCACATCCCCGAGCAAGGACGTGCTGAGTCCATATCCGCGTGCGCCCGGCTCAACGAGGATCGACCAGATCACCACATTCTCCGCCTCCGGGTTCGAGATGACTGCGTATGCCCGCCCGCTTTTGTAGGCGCGCGCCGGTGGATTCATCTGTGCAATGGTCTCGGCGGATAACTGCCAGGGCAGATCAGGTAAGCCGAATCGGGCAATCAGACCAGCCGCTTCGCGCAGGTCGATTTCCTCGAGCGAGCCTGTCCCAACTTCCTGCGCGTCTCTGCGGGTGAAACCGACCAGCCTGCGGATGGTGTCAAAGCCCGACCTTTTGTACAACGCCACGGCTGCCAGATTCTGTTCGATCACTTCCAGCACCATTTCATGTTCCGAACGTGCGCGTGCCTCCTGAATGAGACTCGCCATGAAGCGCGAGCCTGCCCCTTTGCCGCGCATATCGGTGGAGATGCCCATCGCCGCAAGACGACTGGTCCAACCGCGGCGCGCGATCAACGCGATGCCCGAGGGAACCCCATCTGCAAGCAGAATGCGGCTGACGGTCAGGTCGATGCCGTCTTTGCGGAGCATTGTCAGGAACTGTTGAACGTTGAACTGGATGGGGATGAAGTAATTCTCGAAGCCGCGATTCAAATATTGAACGAGATCAGGCAGGGGGTAGTCTGATGCGGGTTTGGTGTCGAAGTCCATGAACGCTCCTGTTCCCACATTCTACCCGCATCCATGTATAATCGGCACTTCTAGGAGTTCAATTTCATGACGGATTTTACTCGTATTGCCCGGAAGATCACACTGGTATTGTTCGCGGCGCAGAGCCTTGCGTCGGCTGGCTTCATCGCCGCAGCGACCATCAACCCGATCTTGGGCGCGAAACTTGCCTCGAACCGTTCGCTGGCGACTCTGCCGACGGCGGTCTATTTGTTGAGCGGTGCGCTTTCCGCCTCTGCCTGGGGCTATCTCATGGACCGCATCGGGCGGCGCAATGGGATTGCCCTGGGCCTTGTGATTGGTGTGTTGGGAAATATCCTGGTATTGATTGCCATCGAGTCTTCGTCCTTTCTTCTGGTGATGGTGGGGTTGCTGATGATGGGGATGACCAATTCAGCGGTGCAGTTGGGGCGTTTTGCCGCGGCGGAGGTGAATCCTCCCGACCAGCGCGGGCGCGCCATTTCCACCGTGGTGTTGGGCGGGGTGATTGGCACCATTCTGGCGCGCGTGCTGGCGGTTCCGGTGGGGGATTTTGCGGTAAGCATTGGCATGGATGAACTGGCGGGCGCCTATATCACCACACTTGTCCTGTTTGCGGTCGCCTCGTTCCTTGTGTTCATCGGGTTGCGACCCGACCCGCGCGAGATTGGATCGGAGGTGGCGAAGCAATATCCCGACTCGATCCCGCAGGGAGAGTTGCGTCCCATTTCTGAGATTCTACGCCAGCCTGCGGCGATCACCGCTGTGATGGCGATGGTACTGGGACAGGTGGTGATGGTTGCCGTCATGGTCATCACCTCCCTGCACATGGAAGATCATCAGCATAACCGCAGCGACATTTACTCGGTTATTTCGGGGCATACCTTTGGCATGTTTGCCCCCTCCATCATTTCAGGCTGGCTGTTGGATAAATGGGGACGCGGTCGGATGATCCTGATCGGTTCTTCCCTATTGTTGCTGTCCTGTATCATGGCCCCGCTCTCGCCAGATGTCCTTCCGCTTGGCGTTGCGCTGTTCCTGCTTGGGGTGGGTTGGAATTTCTGCTTTGTGGGCGGTTCCACCCTGCTGGCGGATCAACTCTCGTCGGTAGAGCGGTCGCGCACGCAGGGCACGAACGACCTGTTCGTGGGGCTTGCCTCCGCGTTCATCAGTTTGAGCAGCGGTTTTATCTTTGATGCAACGAGTTATACGGTTATGGCCATCATTGCCGGGATGCTTTCCCTGGTGCCGCTGTTCATGTCCATAAAGTTCTTGAGAAGGTCTTCCTTGCTGCCGGCTGCCTGATAAAACATCCCGCAGAACACAATGCCTGCGGGATGTTTTTATCAGTGACCGTTCGCTCTATTCACTTGCGGATCATTGTCAACAACATTTTGAATTTTTGGGTCGCCTTCAAGGCATGTGGCTCATCAGCGGGCATGATGATCGCATCGCCGGTCTTCAGCCGGTACGACTTGCCGGAGATCCTGATTTCTGCTTCCCCGTCCAGCACGTGAACAAGCGCGTCGAAGGGCGCGGTGTGTTCGCTCAATTCCTGATCCTTGTCGAAGGCGAAAAGCGTGACATTACCCGCATCCGCCTTGATGATCTGGCGGCTTACGACGGACCCATCCTGGTATGAAACCAGTTCAGCCATGGTTAAGACTTCTGAGTTGGGTGCTGTGGACATTTTTTCTCTTTTACCGTGTCATTGCGAGAAGAGTCTGTTATGAATAGCGGAGATTGCTTTGCTCGCACTGACATTATTTTATTTCCACTTGATACGGCGCGGGGATGGTGGTGAAGCGCGTCATACCGGAGACGATCAGGATCGCCTCTTCTCCGGAGTTGAGCGAAATCGGGATTTCTGCGGTCTGGTCGGGGTTGACCGGGATGTGAGTCACAGTGGTGATGTCGCCCTTTATAATGAGAGTCAGGCGGTAGGTCTGGGGGAGAACGTTCTTGAGACGGGCGAACCCGGCGCCTTCCCAGCCTCCGTTATCCGCTTCGAGATCGGACTGGTAGTTGATCGCGTCGATGGAAATGTCATCAAGCATCAAGCCTTCCTCGGTGACGGCTGCATCGGTGACATATTCGAAGCGCAATTGCACCTTTTGCCCGGCGAATTTGGAGAGATCGACCTCTTCGAGGATCCACCCGTTCGAGGAGCCGGTGTAGCCCCAGCCGTAGGCGTTGCCGGAGGGATTCGAATCGGTGCCGGAGGGCGTCTTGAGGATTTCCCAGTTTTGTCCATCGGTGGAGGCTTCGAGATAGAGATAGTCCCATTCCTCTTCGATGTTGTACCAGGTCCGGTAGCTGATCGTGATCGGTCCGCTGACGCCGGTGAAATCGAATTCGCGTGTCAGCGTCATGTCTGATTCGTCGTTCTTGTTTGACCAGAAGACATACTCGCCGGAATACGCCTCCGCCGGGAGCAAACCTGAGACCGTGGAGCCGCTGAAATGGATGGTGTGATCGCCGGAGCAGTTGATGTTGATGTAATCGATGCCGTATTGATTGACCGTCCGGTCGAGCACAGAACTTGGACAGTTGCTGATCCTCTCAGTATCCGAAGTTTGCGGTCCTTCGGGGTAGTTGTGGTAGGTGAACCGACCGTCGCCGATGGTTTCATCCTTCAGGTACATGGCGGCTGCCCAATCCATGAAGACATCGTCAGCGGTGATGATCTGCCCGGTCTGCGGATCGGTGATATTCAGGTCTGCGAGGGTGTCGTCCACGCTACTCAAGCCGTTCTCAGGATTGGTGTTCAGCGCCTTGGTTGCCTCTTCGCCGAAGCGATCCAGGAAATAGGTCAGATAGAGAAACGACTGCCCATAGTGCGGACCGTTCGTGCCCGGTTCGGCGTTCCAGTCGGTGAGTTGCAGGTCGGGTTCGCTCGCGTACGCCCAATCCCAACCACCGACGCCGTATCCGTTCAGGAAAGCGCCGACTTCGGCAAAGCCCTCACTGATCCACGATTGGTCGTTGCGATCTGAGGGAAACTGGATCATATGAACAAATTCATGGGCCAGCGTGGCATAGGTGTATTCGTCACCGAGGTCCTGGGTGATACTGACCATGAAGGTCTCGTGAGCGTTGGAATATTCCTTGATGACCGGATTGAATGAGTCTGTGGAGTTGAAGTAGCCGGCAGTGCTGGCGCCCAATCCGTCGGCGTAGACCACGAAGATGTGCTCATCGCCGTCGATGCCAGGAGTCCATTCGCTGCCGAAGAATTCGCGGTCGGTGGGATAGATCTTGGTCTCGAACGTGTCCATCAATCGTTTCACATCGTTCTGGTTGACATTCACGCCCTCCTGCGCCCAAAAATAGGTGTGCGGCGTGATGTAGAGCAGGGTGGCTGTGATCTGGTTGTGCTGAATTGTGTCGCCATTGAGAATCCAGAACTTCTCCTTGTCGCCGACTTTGTATTGTTTCCCGGGAACTTCCTTCGAGACATTGCATATCTTCTCAAGTCTGCATGCCAGTTCGTACGGATCGTTTTCCGGGATCAATGTCTGGTTCAGGATGTCCATGGTCTCCGATGTGACCTCGTCGGTGCGGTCGAGCGTCGGGACAGGCGCAGGTGTGAAGGGATCTTCCGGGTTCTCAATTGTCGGGAAGATCTGGGTGGGAAGCTCAATCGGGCTGTTTTGATATGCCTGATACGCGAACCAACCTGCGGCAAGGATCAACAAACAGGCACAGCACACGAGAACGGCAACGATCCCTCCCACGATCTTTGGAACGAGAGATGATTGATTGTTGGTGTTCGATTCCATCTGATCTTTTTCTCCTTTTGAATTCCTGCATCTTACCTTGATTCAATGAATAAGGGATTAGGAAAAAGGTGGGTAAAAATCGCAGGGGCGACCGGACCGGTCGCCCCTGCGGGGATTATGCGTCAGCGTGTTGTTTGCTTTTCTTTTTCACCGGTTCAGAGGTAAGGAACTTGATCTTGTTCTTCTCCTCGTCCACATCCACCTGCACAGTGGCGCCATCCTTGAACTTACCGCCAAGCAGCTCCACCGAAAGCGGACTCTCAACGTGCTTCTGGATGGCCCTGCGCAGCGGGCGCGCACCAAAAGCGGGATCGTAGCCTTCCTTTGCCAGCCACTTACGCGCGGCGTCGGTCAATTCAACCGTGATATTGTGTTCGTTCAGGCGGTCCTGCACCTCCTTCATTTGCAAGACGACGATCTCTTCCATTTGTTCGAGTGTGAGCGGCGAGAACATGATGATCTCATCGATACGGTTGAGGAATTCAGGACGGAACGCACCCTTGAGGGCCTTTTCAACTTTGGCGTGTGCTTCGCGTTCCTCATCGGACGCCTTGGCCTGCAGGAAGCCGAGCGTACCGCCCTTGCGCACGTATTCGGTGCCCAGGTTGGATGTCATGATAAGCACCGTGTTGCGGAAATCCACCACGTTACCCTGACCATCCGTCATGCGACCGTCATCCAGGATTTGCAATAACGCATTCCAGACTTCGGGATGGGCTTTTTCGATCTCGTCGAACAACAACACGCGATATGGCCGCCTGCGAACGGCTTCCGTTAATTGACCGCCTTCCTCATACCCAACGTATCCCGGAGGCGCTCCGAAGAGACGCGAGACCGTGTGCTGTTCTCGGTACTCGGACATATCGATGCGAGCCAGCGCTTCTTCATCGTCGAACATGAACCAGGCAAGCGCCTTTGCCAGTTCGGTCTTGCCGACGCCCGACGGACCAATGAAGATGAATGAACCGATCGGACGCGACGGGTCAGACAACCCTGAGCGTGAGCGGCGGATTGCATCCGAAATGGCGTGGATGGCTTCCTCCTGCCCGATGATGCGCTCGTGCAAACGCGCTTCCATGTGCAGCAGTTTTTCTGATTCCGTTTCCATCATCTGTGTGACAGGGATGCCGGTCCATTGATGGACGACGGATGCGATGTCCTCCACATCCACCACTTCATCGAGCTGATGTTCCGATTCCCATTTATCGCGCTTCTCGTGATATTCCTCTTCGAGTCGCAGACGTTCTGATTTTTTCTGCGCGGCGCGTTCGTACTCGCGATTCAAGCCAGCCTGTTCCTCTTCGGCTTGCAGTTTTTCGATCTCGGTCTTCATTGCTTTGAGATCGGGCGGCATGGAGTAGAGCGCCACGCGCAGTTTCGCGGCGGCTTCGTCCATTAGGTCGATGGCTTTGTCGGGCAGACGCCGGTCGGTGACATAACGACTCGCCAAACGGGCCGCGGCGACCAACGCATCATCCGCAAAGCGGACTTTGTGATGCGCCTCATAGCGGTCGCGCAAGCCCTGCAACATCTTGATCGTATCGTCCACGCTGGGTTCTTCTACGTAGATCGGGGCAAAGCGACGTTCGAGCGCGGCGTCTTTTTCGATATGTTTGTGATACTCGTCAAGCGTGGTCGCGCCGATACACTGGAGTTCACCGCGGGCGAGTGCAGGCTTGAGCATGTTGGACGCATCCATCGCGCCCTGGGCGGCCCCTGCACCGACGACGGTGTGCAACTCGTCGATCATCAGGATGATGTCGCCCTGCGCGCGCTGGACTTCCTCCATCACGGCTTTGAGGCGCTCCTCGAACTCGCCTCGAAACCTGGACCCGGCGATCATTGCGCCCAAATCGAGTGCCACCACCCGTTTACCGGAGAGAATCTCCGGCACATCGTTGTTGGCGATCTTTTGGGCCAGCCCTTCCGCGATGGCAGTCTTCCCGACACCTGCTTCGCCGATCAACACCGGGTTGTTCTTGGTGCGCCGCGAAAGGATCTGGATGAGTCGCAAAATTTCGTTATCGCGCCCGATGACGGGATCGAGCTTACCCTCACGCGCGAGTTGAGTGAGGTCGCGGGAGTATTTCTCCAGCGTCCGGTAACGGGATTCCGCCTGGGGGTCGGTGACGCGTTGACCGCCGCGCAGATCCTGAATGGCGGTGTAGACGCGGTCTCGCGTCAGCCCGGCAGATTCCAAAATGCGCGCTGCGGGCGTATTCCGTTCCGTCAGAATGGCGAGGAAGATATGTTCGGTGGAAATGTATTCGTCTTTGAGGCGGTTGGCTTCCTCGTTGGCCAGGTCAATAATGCGCTTTACACGCGGGGTGATGAAGATCTGCCCGGCGCCGCCGCCGAAGATGTTGGCTTTGGGGCTGGCGCGCAAGGTGGCGTCGAGACGTTCGGTCAGCGCTTCAGGGCTGACGCTCAGTTTTTCAAGGATTTGGGGGATCACCCCGCCGGGCTGCTCGATGAGCGCCAGCAGGATGTGTTCGGTGTCGATCTGGTTGTGGCCGTAGCGCTGGATGATCTCAGCAGCGCGTTGGGCGGCTTCCTGGGCTCTCTCGGTAAAGCGGTCAAATCGCATCATAAGGGGTTATTCCTTTTCTACAATCCAGAACTGACGGGTCTTTCCGCATTTTCCCCTCCTTGGCGGCGTGCGGAAAGAGACGTTTTTCCATTCAGATGATTAGGGAGGCTTGCCAAGTCTCCCAGTACTCGGCATTATAACAAAACCAGGCTGGCGGTTTGTTTGTGAGGCGTAAGAGGAATATTAGATTTGGCGGTGACGACCCTTGACTTGGAGTCGACTCCAGGTGTTAGACTCCCAATCAATGAGGTGAATTATGAAAATCGCAGAGGTCAGTGAAAAATACGGTCTTTCCGTGGATACGCTTCGGTATTACGAGCGCGTCGGGCTTATCCCACCGGTTCATCGCAATGAGGGTGGCATCCGGGATTATAACGAACTCGATCTCAGACGGGTTGATTTCATCAAATGCATGAGGAGCGCGGGGCTTCCCGTCGAAGTGTTGATCGAGTATATGGGACTGGTCCAGCAGGGCGATAGCACGATCGAAGCCCGTAAAGAGATCCTGGTCGAACAGCGCGATCTGGTTGCCGCCCGATTGGAAGAGATGCAAAAGACGCTGAATCTCCTCAATCACAAAATTGAAGTATACGAAAAAGCGATTTTGAAAAAAGAGAAAGAGATGCTTCAGATCGAGGAATTGATGGAAGAGGGATGAGTAAACTCACAGGAGAAAATATGGAATATGCTCGATTAGGTTCAACAGGGATGAAAGTCTCGCGCATCTGTCTCGGTTGTATGGGATTCGGAGACGCGGAGCATTGGATTCACAAATGGGTACTGGACGAGGAAAACAGCCGTCCCATCATTAAGAAAGCCTTGGAATTGGGGATTAATTTCTTCGATACTGCCAACGTTTATTCTGTTGGGGTGAGTGAAGAGATCCTGGGTCGAGCATTGAAGGATTTCGCGAAGCGGGAAGAAGTCATCATTGCCACCAAGGTGTATGGCAAAATGCGTGAAGGACCCAATGGAGCGGGGTTGTCGCGAAAAGCGATTCTCAATGAGATCGATAACAGCTTGAAACGACTGGGAACTGATTATGTGGATCTCTATCAGATACATCGCTGGGATCATGAAACCCCAATCGAAGCGACAATGGAAGCATTGAACGATGTGGTACGGGCGGGTAAGGCACGCTACATCGGCGCCTCTGCCATGTGGGCGTGGCAGTTCCAGAAGGCATTATATGTCGCTGAAAAATATGGCTGGACTCGTTTTGTTTCGATGCAGAATCATTACAACCTGATCTACCGCGAAGAAGAACGTGAAATGTTGCCGCTCTGTCGTGCAGAGAAGATCGGTTTGATCCCATACAGCCCGCTTGCCTCAGGGCGGTTGACACGTGATTGGGTATCGGAAAGCACGCTTCGTTCCGAGACGGATCAGATAGCCAAAGCGAAATATGATGCAACAGCCGAAACGGATCGACAGGTTGTCGAGCGGGTCGCGGAACTTGCTCGAAAATATGGAGTGTCACGCACACATATTGCGTTGGCCTGGTTGTTGCAAAAAGAACCGGTAACGGCACCCATCATCGGGGCGACAAAGATCGCGCATTTGGAAGAAGCGGTTGGCGCATTGTCCGTTAGATTGGCTCCAGACGATGTTGCCTATCTGGAGGAACCATACGTGCCGCATCGCATTGTGGGTCATCAGTAGTACGCGATCAGAAGACAGACTCATTCAAGGAATAAAAAATGAAAACACGAAAGCTTGGAAACAGTGGATTGGAAGTGTCGGCCATGGGGCTGGGCTGCATGCGCATGAGTTTTGGCGACAGGCCGACCGATAGACAGGAGATGATCGATTTTCTTCACAAAGCTGTCGAGCGCGGAGTCACGTTCTTCGACACAGCGGAAGTGTACGGTCCGTTTACGAACGAGGAGCTGGTGGGTGAGGCGTTGGAGCCATTCAAGGGACAAGTGGTGATCGCCACGAAATTTGGCTGGAAACACGGTCCTGAGAAAGAGGGACCTCATCCCAGGTTTGGGATGGACAGCCGCCCGGAGCAGATCAAGCGGGTGGCGGATGCCTCCCTCAAACGTTTGCGGGTCGAGTGCATTGACCTGTTCTACCAACACCGCCCCGACCCGAACGTGCCCATGGAAGATGTGGCTGGCGCAGTCAAGGACTTGATCCAGGCAGGCAAGGTCAGGCACTTTGGTTTATCCGAAGCCAACGCGGAGCAGATCCGCCGCGCTCACGCTGTGCAGCCGGTCACGGCTTTGCAGAGCGAATACTCGATTTGGTGGCGGGCCGTCGAACCTGAGATTCTGCCCACCTTGGAGGAACTGGGTATCGGGCTTGTGCCGTACAGCCCACTCGGACGCGGCTACCTGACTGGCAAGATCGATGAGAGTACCACTTTTGCTGAGAATGATATTCGCAGCCGCAATCCGCGCTTTACGCCGGAGGCGATCAAAGCCAACCGGGTGGTAGTTAAACTGCTGGAGAGGATCGGAGCGGAGAAGAGCGCCACCCCGGCACAGATCGCCCTTGCCTGGCTCCTTGCGAAAAAGCCTTGGATTGTGCCGATCCCAGGCTCACGCAGACTGGAACGCCTCGATGAGAATAATGGCGCGGTGAATATTGAATTGACATCCAGTGACATCAGCGAGATCGAGAATGCCATGTCACAGATCAATGTGGTCGGCGACCGCTATTAAGCGTCTGATTTGATCACAAGCGAACGAACGAGAGCAGGAGATAAAAATGTCTGAATCAAAAGAATTATCGCCCGCACAAAAGCTGGTTGGCGATTTCGCGCCCAAGCTGGCAGAGCTGACGGACGACGTGCTGTTTGGCGATGTCTGGGAACGTGCAGAGTTGTCGAAGCGAGATCGCAGCCTGGTCACTGTTGCCGCGCTCATCGCAAACGGAAATACCGAACAGCTTACAGGTCACCTGAACCGGGCTAAGGAAAACGGTCTGTCGGAAACGGAACTCGCCGAAGTGATCATTCACCTGGCTTTCTATGCCGGGTGGCCGCGGGCCATGTCCGCCGTCAAGGTCGCGCGCGAAGTCTTCAAGAAGTAACTCAGTCCAATTTGGCGAGTGTGCTAGGAGTTCATAAAATGGAAATTAAGCGCAGCGGTTCACAGCCATCTGGCAAAGGACAGCCTGAATATTTTACAGGCAGTGTCCGCGTCGATCCTTTGAACCAGATGAACGAGCCGGGAAGGGTGAGTTGCGCCTTTGTAACCTTCGAGCCCGGTGCGCGGACTGCGTGGCACAGTCATCCACTCGGTCAAACGTTGGTCGTTACGGCGGGATGCGGCCGCGTGCAAAAGTGGGGGGAGCCGAGGCAGGAAATTCGCCCGGGAGATGTCGTTTCCATTTTGCCGGGTGAAAAGCACTGGCATGGCGCCGCGCCTACCACTGCCATGACACACATTTCCATTGTGGAACAACTCGACGGTAAAGGCGCCGATTGGATGGAAATGGTCAATGATACGCAATACAAGGAATAAATGATGCAAAATGTAAAATCCGAACAGGAAGTAATCGGTCTCTCCAAGGAGAAATGGCGCTGGATGTCAGAGCGCGATGTAGATTCCCTGGACGCTCTTTTCCATGAAAAGTCCGTCTTTGTTCATATGGGTGGATCATGGGGAAAAGAACAGGAACTCGAGATCATCAAAAGCGGCAGGATTCACTACAAGCAAGCGGACATCCATGAAGTGTCGGTGAATATCATTGGCACAACGGCTGTCCTTTTAAACAGAATTACGCTGCTCGCCGTGGTAGGCGGCAATGAGGTCACCAATCCCTTTATGGTGACAGAAGTCTATGTGCAGCCAGAGGCTGGCTGGAAGTTAGCGTCGCTTTCGTTCACCCGGTTGCTGACCCCAGAGCAACACTAGTAACCACAGAAATATAAGGAGAAAATCATGCAAACTGTAAGATTGAACAATGGCGTTGAAATCCCGATCCTGGGCTTCGGCGTTTTTCAGATCAAGGATGCAGAGGCGTGTGAACGGAGCGTAATTGAAGCAGTCCAGGCTGGGTATCGTCTGATTGATACGGCAGCCTCGTATCTCAACGAAGAGGCAGTCGGCAAAGCCATAAAACGCAGTGACGTCCCAAGGGAAGAGTTGTTTGTGACTACAAAACTTTGGATCCAGGATGCGGGCTACGAACGCACAAAGAAAGCATTTGAAAAGTCGTTAAAGCGATTGCAACTGGAGTACCTCGATCTATACCTGATCCATCAACCGTATGGTGATGTATACGGTTCCTGGCGCGCGATGGAAGAATTGTACCGGGAAGGCAGAATCAAGGCCATCGGCGTCAGCAACTTCCAGCCAGATCGGATTATGGACTTGATTCTTCATAACGAAGTGGTCCCTGCGGTCAACCAGATCGAGACACATCCCTTCAACCAGCAAATTGAGACGCAAAAGTTCCTGCAGGAAAATAATGTTCAGATTGAGTCCTGGGGCCCCTTTGCCGAAGGTAAGAACAACATCTTCCAAAATGAACTACTGCTTTCCATTGCCGGAAAATACCAGAAAACGGTCGCACAGGTGATCCTGCGCTGGCTGACACAAAGAGGAGTGGTGGTGATCCCGAAATCCGTTCGCAAGGAAAGAATCGTGGAGAACTTCAATGTCTTCGATTTTGAGTTAAGCTCTGAAGATATGGAAGCGATCAAAACGCTGGATACGAAGGTGAGTAGTTTCTTTGACCACCGTGACCCGGCAATGGTGAAATGGCTGGGTACCCGAAAGCTGGACATTTGATATCAAGGTAGTATTTTTATCAAAACAAAAAACTGGCATGGAATATGGACTTGGTGCACAGCGCCATGTCTGTCTCCCTGCCCAAAAACTGGAGATCTACCATGCATGGAACAATGCTTTATGGACCCCGGGATGTGCGCTTCGAGGAGCGCCCTGATCCCAAGATCATCGAACCAACGGATGCCATTATCAAACTGTCAGCCGCCTGTGTGTGCGGCTCGGACCTATGGCCCTATCGCGGCATTGATGTGATAAAGCAGCCTGTGCCGATGGGACACGAATACTGTGGCATCGTCGAGGAGGTTGGAAGTGCAGTCAGGAACATTAAGCCCGGCCAGTTCGTGGTCGGTTCGTTCTTCGCGTCGGATAACACCTGCGAGATCTGTCAGTCCGGCTACCAGTCATCCTGTATACACCGTCAGCCCGGCGCGCCCACTGGCGCACAGGCGGAGTATGCCCGCATCCCGCTGGCAGACGGTACACTGGTTGCCACGCCGGAACTCCCACCGGACGATCTGGTCCCCAGCCTGCTCTCCGCCTCCGATGTGCTTGGCACGGGTTGGTTTGGCGCTGTGGCAGCCGCGGTTGCACCTGGTAAGACGGTGGCAGTTGTCGGCGACGGGGCCGTTGGATTGTTGGGCGTTCTCTCTGCAAAACACATGGGTGCGGAGCGCATCATTGTGATGAGCCGGCATGCGGACCGGCAAAAGCTGGCGCTGGAGTTCGGCGCGACCGACATCGTGACTGAACGCGGCGACGAAGGCGTTGCGAAGATCAAGGATCTCACCAATGGACTTGGCGCGCATTCAGTCATTGAAGCGGTCGGCACGCATGAGGCGATGATGCAGTCCATCCGCGCCACGCGGCCGGGCGGTCATGTCGGATTCGTTGGCGTGCTCCACGATGTGGAAATTCCGGGAAGGGAATATTTTTTCTCGCATGTTCACCTGCACGGCGGTCCCGCCCCGGTGCGCCGCTTCCTGCCCGAACTGATTGACCTGATCTGGAATCGAAAGATCAATCCCGGCAAGGTCTTTGACTTGACCCTGCCTCTGGAACAGGCAGCAGAGGGCTATCGCGCGATGGACGAACGCCGAGCGATCAAAGCGCTACTGTTGCCATGAAGTAAGGACTGATTGCATGGGCAAGTGGTAAACTCAAAAAAATCGAACAGATAGAAGAACTAGAACGCACCACTCTTCGCCGCGGCCTACTACGAAAGCTGATCAACAAAACATCCCGCCTGAAATTTCAGGCGGGATGTTTTGTTATAGCGCGATCCCCGGTTCTTCGATGAACTCAAAATAGGTCTGCCCGGAAAATCCACGTGGGATGGGGGGCATTTTCTCGAAGGTGGATTGCAGGGCCTGGTTGGAGCCTGATTCACTGCTTTGTACAATTCTGTGCAAGATCTCCAATGCGTGATACGCCATCTCTTTGTTGGCGCGGTTCTTTCGTCCCAGCCTCATCGACCATGCCATTTCAGCCACGCCCAGCCCGCGATATTCATCACTGAAGGCATGACTCTGCTGCATAACGAATGGCTCATTGTTGCCTTTCAATGTGACCTTGACCTCACCGCCAAAACTGTTCGGGTCTTGAATGAATACGATGCCCATCGTACCGATCAATGCCACGGCGGGTCTTTCCGGTGCCGTGAAGATGGAATTGGCGTCGAACAAAAGATTACCAATTGTGCCGCGCTCAAAACGCAGAATGCCGGACATAAGATTCTCGCATTCGATCAGGTACGGCTCGCCGAAGTTTTCCAGGGCGTATTTTTTACGTTCAGGTTTGTGAGTCCGCACTACGCCAGAGACTTCTCTCACAGGTCCCAAAATGCTGAGTAAGGCGGTAATATAGTAAATGCCCACGTCGAAGCCGATACCGCCGCCGGGTTTGGCGGTGAAAGGAAAGGCACGGCTGAAGATTTCGCTGTCACGGGTCAACACACAATAGCAGGATGTGATGTCGCCGATCATGCCGCTATCTACCACATAACGAGCCGTCTGAATGGCAGAGCCGAGGAAGGTGTCAGGTGCAGCGCCGAGGTAGAGATTCTTTTCGTCCGCAATCTTCACCAACTCAGCGGCATGTTCCAATTCCACGGTCATCACTTTTTCGGTGTAGACATGCTTACCTGCCTCGAGCAATTGCTTGATAACAGGGTAATGTCCCGTCGGCGCGGTCAGGTTGACCACGATCTCAATGGAATCATCCGCTAGAATCTCTTCAAAGGTCATCGGCTTGATGCCGAATTTCTCAACCTTATTTTTTATTTTGTCAGGGTTGCGGTCGTAACCGCCGACCACATCCAGAATCTTGAACTTGTTGATCATCGTTGAAAGGTATGAGTCACTGATTCCACCGCAACCGACGATGGCAACTTTTACGGGTTGAATTTTCATGAGATTACTCCTTGAGGCGATAGGATACAAACGCAATTGTGCGGTTATCGGGAGACCACGAATTGACGTTGATGGTTCCCTGTCCGCCAAATAAACTGACGATGGTTTTGGATTCGCCTCCAGTCGAGGGGATGAGGCGCAGTTCCACATTCTTGTTGGCAGGATGATCGCCCGGTTCCACATCCCCTTTTTTGTAGGCGATGTACACCACCCATTGATTGTCGGGTGAGACATGCGGGAACCAACAATTGGCTTCCTCCTGAACCATGTGGGTGGGATTCGTTCCATCCGCTTCCATACGCCAGACTTGCATGAGTCCGCTGCGCACCGAATTGAACCAGATGTATTTCCCATCGGGTGAGTATTCGGGACCGTCATCGAGACCGGGCAAATTGGTAAGTTGGGTTTCTTCACCGCCATCCACCGAAATGGTGTAAATATCATACTGACTATTTCGTTCGGCGCAGTAAGCGAGGCGCTTGCCATCGGGTGACCAGCCATGCAAATAACTTGGACCCTTTTCCGTCACCAGCCGCGGTGTGCCGCCGCTCAATGGCAGGATGTAAATGCGCGATGTCGCGTCTTCATTCGTGAAGTGACTGATCGCCAGCTCCGAATTATCGGGCGAGAGCACATGGTCGTTGTTGCAGTCAATTGCAAAATCGGTGTTGATCTCTTTCACTTCACCTGTCGCCATTTCATAAGTAAACATGCGCCCTCTGCTGTTGAAGATCAAATACTTTCCATCCTTCGTCCAGTTCGGTGCTTCGATGACGGTATCGAACTCCTTCAAGACTCTGCGCTCCCCGCTGAACACATCCACTGTTTCGAGAATGCTGAATGAGTCACGCTGGGCGATCCATTGCCGTAGTGTGTTAATGTCCATGACTGCGTATCTCCAATTCTGATGGGTGGTTGAGATTTTCATAATCTTACCGCATTCAAACTTCAGTTGGTCCAAAAAATGATGTTGGTAGATCCCGTTTCACCCTTGACTTGGAGTCAACTCCAGGTGTTAAACTACTTAATTGAATGGTCGGAGCAGAAATGGAGACAGAGAATGTCCCAGTGGACAAGTGATGAACTCAAAAAGATCGAAATAGCAGAGGAATTAAAGATCGCCTCTTTCCGGCATGACGGCACCCTACGAAAGCCGGTGATCATTTTGGTTGTGCGTGTCGGTGATGAGTTATATGTCCGCTCTGTCAACGGACGGACCTCCGCATGGTTCCGCGGTGTTCAATCGCGCCATGAAGGGCAGATCCGGGCTGGCGGTGTTGTAAAGGATGTCATCTTCGTGGAAGAGCCTGATCCGAATATCAATGATCAGGTCGATGCTGCCTATGCCACAAAATACCGTCGGTATGCGGCAAGCATCATTAACAGTATCAACAGCCCCGATGCGCGAGCCGCGACCATCAGACTTGTGCCGCGCTCACATGTATCGTAGGAATTTCAGTTTACTTGTATTTGCAATAATACAAAACCACAGCAAACCAGGATTACAGAATGACTCAAACACAGAGTATTTCTACACAACATGCTCCACCAGATCGCCGAAAGGTTGTCATAAGCGTTTGGGCAATTTTCATTGCAGAGTTCGTCAGCTTGCTTTTTGCCAATGCCAGGAACATTGCCCAGCCGGGCATGGTCGCAGAGTTAAATGGAATGGAACTCTTCTCCTGGTTGATCGCGCTCCCTGGGCTGGCTGGTGCGGCAGGGACGCTGCTCTTTGGTAAGCTCTCCGATGTGTATGGACGACGAACGATCATCTTGCTGTCCATTGCCATCTTTAGCGTTGGGTTGGCAATTTCGGCGATGAGCACATCCATGGTGTTTTTGGTGACGGCAGCGACCTTCATGACCATTGGACATTTTCCGATCTATCCGCTGTGTTTTGCAGTGGTGGGCGATCTCTTCCCGCCTTCACAACGCGCAAAGTGGACGGGGTTACTCAATATCCCGGTCGCCTTCTCTGCGCTGCTGGGACCCGTTCTGGGGGGAGTGGTCGCCGAAAGCATGTTTGGCTGGCGCGGAGTGTATTGGGGCACAATCCCCTTGAACCTGATAGCCGGCGGCTTGATCTTTTTTGCATTGCCAGATACATCCCAAAAGGTGAAACCCAAAATGGATGTGCTTGGAACCTTTGTGATGGTGGTGGCAACCACCACGCTCATTTTTGGATTCTCATGGCTGGGAACGCCGGACAGGTTCGGGGCAGGAGTAATTCAACTTCTCATCTCGCTGGTGGCGTGGGTCGTATTCATCCGGATCGAAAAACGGGCAGAGGCACCCATCCTCGATCCGCAGGTGCTTTTCAACCGTACGTTTTTCACAGCTGCCGTGGCTGGCATGCTTTCCTTTTTCGGCACGGTGACGATTGCTGGCTATTCGCCGATCTTCGTGCAGAATGTGATGGCAGTCAGCCCCACTATTAGTGGTTCGATGTTGACTCCCTTCAGCACTTTGGTTGCCTTCATGGGTGTGCCAGTTGGGTTTATACTGGCAAAAACAAAGAAATATCGCGGCATGCTCATTTTTGGCTATGCCGTGGTGGTGCTCGCTTTGTTGGCAATGTGGCGCTTTACTGCCAGCACGCCGATTTGGATGTATGTGCTGGCGACGGGCATTGCAGGCATGGGACTGGGGATGCTGCCGACTATCAACGCGGTGGTGGCGCAATTTGCTGTCCCCAAAGAACTTTTGGGTGTGGCAGTAGGCGCGATCTTTTTCTTTCAGATGATCGGTATTGCGGTCTCTCCATCTATACTGGGTTTTGCACAAAACAGTACCGCAGATTTGGAAAATGGTTTGAAATTGGTCTTCTTGGTGAGCGCGGTGGCGCTGGGGATTGCCCTGCTGTTGATCATGACCATTCCAGAAATCTCGCTGGATGCAGGAACCCCGGAAAAAAGCAAGACATCCATAACAGCAGTTCCGATGGAAGGATAAACGCCTTGGACAAGGGCAAGAGCCAGTCTTGTGAGTAAGTTCGTAATAACCGCCACACTTAAAACATGCGCCTGTAATTCAACAAAACTCGCAACGCGGCTATAATTCCTCCCTGATGAGTTCCATTACAATCCCCGTCAAAACCGGGGACCACCCGCACATGCGTCCCCTCAACGTCCTCCGCGACCTTTCCACCGTGGCGGACCTGATCGAGCTGTGTTTTTCCCCCACCATGGACAGCGACGGTCACCGCTACCTGGCAGACATGCGCCGCGCCAGTCGCGACGATAGTTTCTCGAACTGGGCATCGCGCCTCACCGAGACCGCCACCCTGCCCATGATGGGCTACGTCTGGGAGCAGGACGGGCGCATCATCGGCAACGCCAGCCTGATCCCATTCCGCGACCGGGGCAAACGCATCTTCCTCATCGCTAACGTCGCGACGCACCCCAACTATCGCCGCCGCGGCATCGGGCGCGCCCTGACCGAACGCGTCATGAAACAAGCCCGCGACAAAAAAGCCGCCGCCATCTGGCTCCATGTCCGGGACGACAACCCGGGCGCCATCAAACTCTACGAAGACCTGGGATTTCGTGAAATGGCGCGTCGCACTACCTGGATGGCTCCGCCCGACTCCCTCTACCCGAAACCTGATTCCGACATACAGATCATGACGCGGCATTCCCACTTCTGGACCCAGCAACAGGACTGGCTCCGCCGCCTCTACCCCGAATCCCTGAACTGGTACCAGCCCCTGAACACATCCGTGCTGCGACCGGGACTCATGAACTGGCTCTATCTCCTGTTCGTGGACTTCAACATCCGGCAGTGGGCGGCGGTGCGCGGCGCGGATCTGCTCGCCACGTTGACGTGGATGCCGCACGGAGGTAGGACCGATGCCATGTACGCCGCGACAGGTACCGGCTCCGACCCCGATGCGCTGACCCAACTCCTCATTCACGCCCGGCGGACATTATCCAGCCGTTCGATGCTGTCGCTCGATTATCCCGCAGGTGAAATGACAGATGCCATCCGCTCCGCGGGGTTTAAAGCGCGCCGCACCCTCCTGTGGATGAAGGCAGTCTAATGCAACGAAATTCTTGTTTCTTCGTATACATGTGTGACAGTTGCTCTTGAAGTGACCGTCGCCTGAATGAAAGAGGAGACAAAATGACAAAATTTATCCTTCGATTGATTATCAATGCCGTCGGTTTATATCTGGCGGTGTTGATCCTGCCGGGCATCGACCTGCGCGGCGACCTCGTTTCGATCCTGTGGCTGGCGCTCATTTTCGGGCTGGTGAATGCGCTTTTCCGCCCCCTGCTCCAGTTTCTCACCTGCCCGTTGATCATCCTGACACTGGGTTTGTTCACTCTGGTCATCAACACATTCCTATTCTGGTTGACGAGTATCATTGGTCAATCGTTCGGGTTTGGTCTCATCATCAGTGACCCTGTCTGGTGGAATGCCTTCCTCGGCGGACTCGTGGTCAGCGTGGTGAGCGTTATCATGACGATGATCCTGAAAGATGAGTTAAAGGGAAGAAGGTAATTTGTCTGTGGATTATGCAAAAGCGGATGGCTTCGCAAAAGCCCATCCGCTTTTTGATTAATTGAAGTTGGTGCGCGCCAATTAACTTGTCTCCGCTCCCGGCAACCCGCCCGCGGGTTTTGCCATTTTTACCGCGCGCACGACCGCTTCAGCCATCACCTCCGCTGCGAACGCGCCGACCGTGGAAATGTCCGCTTTCTTTTCGCTGGTGGCGAGGGCAAAGATCGTATCGCCGTCGAACATCGTATGTGCCGGTCGGATGGATTGCGCCAATCCGTCCTGCGCCATTTGCGCCACCTTGGTGGCTTCGGCTTTGGTCAACCTGGCGTTGGTGGCGATCAAGCCGATGACCGTGTTCGACCGGACTGCCGAACGCGGTTGATTCTTTTTCATCCATTGCAAAGTGGAACCGGAACGCAGCCCTGCGACGCGTGCACCGGTTTTTGGGTCGATCACATCGCCTAACGCATTGACCGCGACCAGCGCGCCGATGACGATTCCATTGACTTCCATGCTCCAGGTGCCGATGCCGGATTTCATTGCATATTTCATGCCGCGTATCTTGCCAACCGACGCTCCGCTCCCCGCGCCGACGTTTCCCTCGGAGGGCGGTTCAGACGAAGCCGAAGCCGCGGCGCGGTATCCCATGACGGAATCAGGTCGAACGTCCGCCCGACCGATGCCCAGGTCGTAGAGAATGGCAGAGGGAACGATGGGGACTTTTACCGTGCCGGTATCAAATCCGATTTTGCGCTCTTCGAGATAGCGCATCACGCCGGTCGCCGCATCCAGCCCAAAGGCGGAGCCTCCAGCCAGCACAACAGCATGGACTTTTTGTACGAGATTGATGGGGTTAAGAAGGTCGGTTTCACGCGTGCCAGGCGCGCCGCCGCGTACATCCACACCGGCGACCGCGCCCTTGCGGCAGAGAATGACGGTACAGCCTGTGAGCGCTTCATCATCCTGCGCGTGTCCCACTTCAATGCCGCGCACGTCTGTGATGGCACGATTGAGTTTCATGTGCTTCTTGCTCTCTCAGGCGTTTTCTTCGAGAGAGCACGGGAAGATTATTTCAAATGACGGACCAGCTGGATAAACTCGTTCCACTCCTCCTCGAAAAAATGAACGGTGACGTTGTTTAATTCGATATGATAGGTGGTCTCGCCGTCAGGTTCCTCCGCCTTCCACGCCAGGAAGTTATCGGTTTCGGCGATTGTTTCGGTTTTTGGCTCGTTGCGGTTGTTGCTCATTGGGTTTCTCCTTAAGGGTGACTGGTTCTTCTTGTGCGATTTTTTCAACTTTGGGGCGGAAGAAGTGTTTGATGCGCGTCAGAAATTCCGACGCGACCGGCGGCGGTGGTCCTGGCTCGGCTTCGGGCCAGGGATTCATATCGAACAGTTTGCGCATCACATACCTGCCCAGCAGAGTGAACGTTGCGAGGAAGGGCGCGGCGATGACCACGCCTAATAGTCCGAGCAGGTTCGCTGCAATCAGTGCTGCGATCAGCACAGCGGCGGGATGCACTTTCAGTGTTTGCGCCATGATGCGCGGCGTAATGAAACTGTCGATGATCTGGTCGATGACAAGGGTTATGACAACGACGATTGCCATGTATAGCAGGGGACGGTCGGCAAACAGAGATGGGGGGTAGATGAACGTGACCAATGCCATGACCACCCACGTGATGGCGGGACCGATATACGGCAGGAATTTCGCCAGCCCCGCCATGAGAGCGATCCCCAGCGCATACCGGACACCCAAAATGGGTAGAAGAATGGAATAGATTCCGGTGGCAAGCGCAAAGATGATGATCTGTCCGCGCAGGAAGGCATTCCAGATGCGGCTCAATTCATTCCCGAGCCTGTTCAAATCCTTTTCGTAACCGGGAATCTCGATCTTGAGCAGGTCCCTTTGCAATCCACTGCTTTCGGTCATGACGAAGTAGGAGACGATCAATACGAAAAAGATCCAGCCAAAGATGGATGCCGCGCCGCTTGCGATGGCGCCAACCAGATTCCCCGTCCGTCCGAGCAGGGGTTGAATAAAGGACAGCAATTGCTGGCTGATGGTGTTAAAGTCCAGCTCAAGAGAGGACATGTCGAACTGCCAGGGACCAAAGACAAAGACGCGGGTCGAGAGATCCTCCACATATCTGGGCAGATTCGCCACAATATCCTGGATCGATTTAATCAAGCTTTGTACCTGCCCCACCAGACCGACACCGCCCCAGGTAAGCAGTCCAAGCAGCGCGAGCAGGATGACTAGGTACAGGATATTGACGGATACCTTCCACGGGATGCGCAGAAGGCGTGAAATGAAAGCCGTCACCGGGTGGAGGAGATAGGCGATGACGAAAATCAGCAGGAGCGGAGGAATGAGGTCCGAAAAACGATTCAGCAGGAATGCAACGATTCCAACCAGGATAAGACTGACCAATAACTTGGTCGTCGAACCCCAACGCGGCGATGTTTGAGAGTCTTGAGTCATGCAGGGTGGCTCCGTGTAGTCAGGTAATCCTATTCTAGCGAATCAGGTTTGCTTTTGCAACTGCTGAAAAAAGACACCTTCAATGTTCCATTACTCGAACCTTTGCGCTGGCGTTAAACAAAACACCCCCGCAGGATGAATACCCGCGGGGGCGAGCACTTGAGGATCAACAACTCCCGGGGAAAAGAAAGGGGAAGAAGGTACACCACAGAAAATTTGCATCGATGTACCACAAAATGCCGCCGCACACACACACCACAAACAATACCCCCACGCCAATCAGAATCGGTACAATGTTCACCTTCTTCGTTGCAGGGATGGAGGGGGCCGGCATTGGGCTGGCAGGTACACTCCCGGCATATTCCGCAGGCGGTGGCGGGGGAGGAGTTGCGGGGCGCGAAGCGGAGGGGATCGCCGCAGCGCGCGGAGAGGCAACGGTCGCCGCCGGGTCGAAGGTGGACGCTTCGAACACCAGCACAATCTGCTCACCGAACGAGACCACTTCACCTGCCTTCAACACACGCGGCCCCGCCAACCGTTGACCGTTTACAAACGTCCCATTGGTCGAGCCGAGATCCTCCAGCACATACTTCCCGCCTTGAAAGGTCAGGCGCGCATGCCGGCGTGAGATCTCCGCATCGTTGATCACAATGTCGTTCGTCGAATCGCGCCCGATCGACATCTGGTCGCCTTCCAGTGTGAATGCCGCCCCGGGTGTAGGTCCCGACCGCATGATCAATTGAAATTGAGACGTCATACTGGCTCCTCTGAAACTCGTGATGGATTGCGTTAAGTCTAAAGGTTTCAGCTCAAAAAGTCAACGGCATCGTAACCGGAGGTGATACACTTGACATGCAATTGCACGGGTATAAAATGAAAGCGGAGAAAATAAGATGACAGTCCTATCAATTCCCGATTTTTTCGACCCGACGAAAGTCGGAGCCGTCTGGCGGATTCCATACGAAGAGCGTGCCGGACAGGCGCGTGAATGGGCGCGTCTACACAAGCTGGAGCCTGCCTCCGTTGATTCGACCAAAACCTGGCTGATGCTGATCGACGTGCAAAATACCTTCTGCATCCCCGATTTTGAACTCTACGTTGGCGGGCGGAGCGGACGCGGCGCAGTCGAAGACAATATACGCCTGTGCGAATTCATCTACCGCAACCTGGGGAGTCTCACCCATATCACCGCCACCATGGATACGCACCGAACCATGCAGATTTTCCACGCCATTTTCTTCGTAGACAAGGATGGAAATCACCCTGCGCCCTACACCGACATTCACGCCTCTGATCTCCACGATGGCAAATGGACATTCAACCCTGCCCTTGCCAGCCAGTTTGATATCGCGCCTGAATACGGTCAGCAGATGATGGTTCACTACGCGGAGGAACTGGAGAAAAAAGGAAAATATGCCCTCACGATCTGGCCCTATCATGCCATGCTGGGTGGCATCGGTCACACGCTTGTTCCATCCATTGAAGAGGCGCTCTTTGTCCACTCCATTGCGCGCAGCACGCAGTATGATATCGAGATCAAAGGCGACAAGCCTTTTACCGAGAATTACTCGATCATCGGCCCCGAAGTGCTGACCGGTCCGATGGGCGAGACATTGGGGACTCGCAATCAGAAGTTCATTGAACAACTTCAGCAATTCGATCGATTGATCATTGCCGGGCAGGCAAAGTCCCACTGCGTGGCATGGACGGTTCAGGACCTGCTCGATGATATCCATGCCGTTGACCCGGCTCTGGCAGGGAAAGTCTACCTGCTCGAAGATTGCACCTCCCCGGTTGTCGTCCCCGGTGTGGTGGATCACACCGACGCGGCGAACGCGGCGTACGAACGATTTGCAGCGGCAGGGATGCATGTCGTAAAATCAACAGATGATTTTTAATCGTAAATCTGAAATTGAGAACTCCATGTCCATCTTTGATAACAAACGCCTTACCAACGAAACTTTCAAACTCGACATCGAACGCATGCGCCGCGGCTGGTACTCGGATAAATATTTCGAGAATATTGGCCGCATGTTAACCGTTTTGGCTTCCGAGGGGTACACATATGCGGGGAACCATCACAATCTTCCTCCGGATGTATCTCCCGAAAATATCGCTGTCGGCGACATCGAGGTGGAGATGCAATGGTTCACGCGCCGTCCAGGGAGCACCATCGTCGTCGGTGTGGACAAGACCCTGGCCATGCTCCGTCATTGCACGGGCTATTGGGAGGGCGACAAATTCATCGAAACCTCCGACAAATTGGAAGTGTGGGCAGTCCATGATGGAACGATTGTCAAATCGGACGGCGACCCGCTCAATGTCGAACCCGTCATCAAGGCACGTGGACGCTACCGCGATTTTGCCCTGCTGGAAACGCCGTCGCTGGGGGTGCTGACTCGTTCCAGCCGCGTGGCAACGAACGTCTATGAAACTCTCATGGCGGCGCGCGGCAAGCCGGTTCTATTCTTCCCGGCACGCTTCGACCTGCATGAGGTCCAGGCGGCAGATGGATACGCTTATAACATTGCCATTCAGCGGTTCAACGAGGATTTCTCGCACCAAATCGGTTCCTTCGTCTCGACCGATGCCCAGGGCGACTGGTGGGGCGGCGCGGGCGGCGGGACGGTTGCTCACGCGGCAATCGCCTCCTTCCTCGGCGATACGGCAGAGGTGATGATGCAGTTCTCCCGCGTCTTGCCCGCCCATATTCCGCGTATCGCTCTGGTCGATTTCAATAATGATTCCGTGCGCGATTCCCTGCGAGTGATGAAGGCGATGTTCGCGAAATACCGGGAACTGTGCGATCAGGGGGATGAAACTGGGGCGGCAAAGTATGTTTTGTACGGTGTGCGTCTGGATACGAGCGGGAGCCTGCGGGATGTTTCGGTCGAGCCGCTGGGTGATCCCACCCTAGATTTGGGTGTGACCCCTCGCCTTGTGTTCAATGTCCGTCAGGCGTTGGATTCTGCTTGGGAAAGTTGGAACATCCCCGAGGTCTGGAAGGACGCGGCACGTGAGTATTGTCGTAATGTGAAGATTGTCGTTTCTGGCGGGTTCAATCCGGAGAAGATACGCAAGTTCGAGAAGCTGGGGGTTCCGGCGGATATTTACGCGGTCGGTTCGTGGTTGTTCAATAACAACGGCGCCACTGTGACCGATTTCACCGCCGACGTGGTGCGCGTGAAGGTGCACGGCGAATGGATCGACATGCCAAAGGTCGGGCGGCGTCCGCTGGCAAATCCGAATTTGGAGAGGGTGTGGTAGTAGATGTAAAGGCGACCCATTATTGGGTCGCCCATTTTATTTGATACGAATACGTTCCACCTTGAACGGTGTCCCTTCGATTTTTTCCTCATCAAATTCTCGCGCCGCGAGATGACCGGCGAACACCGCCTGCGCGATGATATTCGGCGCTTCAGCGTCGCCGATGATCCGCAGTGATTTGATTTTTCCATCGTGGAGCGCAGGGTTGAGTTCGTAATAGAGTGAATCGTTTGGTTTTCTATCGCTCACCAAGATTACACCGTCGCGCGGTAACTCGATCTCCTCTCCCGAGATCGTATTCGATACTTTCACATAATCGTTTCGAATCTTCCGCACCACGTTTTGCGGAAACAATCTCACACCGAGTTTCATCAATTTATGTTGAATGCGTTCCTGTTCCAGTGTGAATTGTGACCAGTACGAAACCATCGGCGCAGGTGTGACGAGGGAGACTTTGCATCCTTGCCCGGCAAGCCATTCAGCCAGCACACCTCCCATATAGAAATGGTCATCGTCATAGATCACCCAATTTCCATTTGCGCAATCATCAATCACCTTGCCGTCCATCACATCGTCTGGAGTGACCACTTTTTCCGTTTCATAACCCGGTATTGGCTTCCACAATGTCCGTCCCACACCGTCCCGCCGCCAGGTCGCACCCGTGGCGAGGATGATATCTCGCACACCGGCTTCGAGAATATCCTCTGCCGTCATCGGGCTGGAGGGATACATCGCCACGTTCTTCATCTTCCTGAGCTGGGTCATACGCCAATCACGTACGCGCCGCCATTCATTCAAGCCGGGCAACGCCGATTCACGCAATACGCGTCCGCCAAGTTCCTTGCGTGCGTCGAGCAAGGTAACTTGGTAGCCGCGTTGCCCCAATGCCCGCGCCGCTTCCAGCCCTGCCGGTCCTGCGCCGACGATCAGTACTTCCTTGTTGCTTTTCTTCGGCGCGATACTTTCGGGGTGCCAGTCCCGCCGCCACTCTTCGCCCATCGTCGGATTTTGCGTGCAGCGGATCGGCACATAGCGCGTGTCGCCCGTCACACAGATGTTGCAGCCAATGCATTCACGGATGTCTTCAATGCGCCCCTCCTTGATCTTGGTTGGCAGGAACGGGTCGGCAATGGACGGTCTTGCCGCGCCGACCAGATCCATCACGCCGCGTCGGATCGCGGAGGCCATCGAGTCCGGCGAGGTGTAGCGCCCCACCCCGACGACCGGTTTGGTCGTCAGTTGCTTCACGAATGAGATGTACTCTTCCTGATGCCCTTCCTTCCCAAACCGTGATGTAACCGAGTCATTGCTCCAGTCGCTGATATTCACATCCCACAGATCAGGCAATTCAGCGAGCATTGCCACCACCTCATAGCCTTCGCCTTGATGTGTGACGCCGTCCTCGCCGAGCAATTCATCCACCGCGAAGCGCACTGCCACAGCGCACGCATCGCCGATCGCCTCTTTCGTGTCCTCGATGATCTCGCGGAAGAAACGCACGCGGTTTTCGAGTGAGCCGCCATACTCATCCGCGCGGTCGTTGTAGCGTTTTGAAATAAATTGGAATGCTGTCGTCATGCCGTGCGCGGCATAACAGTAGACGATATCGAAACCGGCGCGCCTGGCTCGCAACGCGGCCTCGCGGTGCCACTTGCGGACATTGCGGATGTCCTCTTTGTCCATGCGGCGCGTTTGCACCGGCTCGTACCCGGAACCGCCAATCGTTCCCATCGAGCGCGGCGCCAGCGACGGAACACGCGTGTATAAATTCGAAGCATCGATGCCGTTATATGAAAGTTCGATCCCCGCCAGCGCACCATGCTTGTGTACTGCCTCGGTCATCAATGACAATGCCGGGATATCGTCATCATTCCAGATCCGCCCTTCAAAATAGGGGGACAGGTCGCTCGAATGGTGGATTTCCGTCTCCTCGGTACAGACCACGCCCCAGCCGCCCTCCGCTTTCATTCCGCGCATGGCGGCGAGACCGTGGGGCATGCGATGACCGAATCCGTTGCAGTGTGGCACCTGATAAAAACGGTTCGGAGCCGTCACAGGACCGATCCGAACCGTTTCAAATAGTATGTCATAGGGACCGCTCATCAAGCCTCCTCTTCGAGAATGAAATCTACCCGAATCTACCCGTGATGTAATCCTCCGTCCGCTTCTCTTTTGGCGTGGTAAAAAGCGACTTGCCTTCGCCGAACTCGATCAATTCACCCTGCAAAAAGAACGCGGCGAAATCGGCAGTACGCGCTGCCTGCTGGATGGAATGCGGCACGAGGATGATCGTGTAATCCTGTTTGAGTTCCTGTAAAGCGGATTCCACCTTGCCAGTGGAAATCGGGTCGAGGCCGGATGTCGGTTCGTCAAGCAGAATGACCTCGGGCTGAAGCACGAGCGAGCGCGCCAGACATAAGCGTTGCTGCTGCCCGCCCGAGAGGGCGATGGCGGGATCATCAAGCCGGTCTTTGACCTCTTCATATAACGCCGCCAACCTCAGGCTTCGTTCGACCGCTTCGTCCAGTTTGACGCGTCGTCTCTCGCCCGCGAGTTCCAGTCCGTAGGTTAAATTTTCGCGAATGCTCAATGGCAAAACAACGGGGCGGGCAAAGACCATGCCCACTTTGCGGCGCAGGGCAATGACATCGACCTTGGGGTCAAGGATATTCTCACCGTCGATCAGGATTTTCCCCGACGAGGCTTTGACTTCGGTGAGATCGTTGAGGCGGTTCAGGCAGCGCAATAATGTGGATTTGCCGCCTCCTGCCGGACCGAAGAGGACCGTCACCGCGTTCTGACGGATGCCCAGGCTGACGCCGCGCAGAGATTCGGTGCCGTCGGAGTATTGGAGGGAAAGATCTTCAATGACTATTTTGTTCATGAGATATGTTTGTCATGGCGAGGAGCGCTTGTCGTGATTGATAATGAAGCAACCCTGTGTACTATGAAAGGGATTGGGCTCGCAATGACGGAAATTTACCATTGTCGTTTCGCCCTCGCGCGGGAACGGATGATGGTCGCGATGAGATTCATGGTGAGCACAAAAACCAGCAAGACCAGCGCCGTGCCATATTGGATTTTGATCGGCATTTCAGGCACTTGAGTGGAGATGACGAACAGGTGATAGGGAAGCGCCATCGTCGCATCGAATGGTGAGCCGGGGAGACGCGGCAGGAAGAACGCCGCGCCCGTGAACAGGATGGGGGCGGTCTCGCCTGCGGCGCGTTCGAGCCCGAGGATGACGCCGGTGAGGATGCCGGGCAGCGCTTCTTTCAACACGATGCGTTGAATGGTCTGCCAGCGCGTCGCTCCAAGTGAAATGCTCACAGTGCGGAAGGCTTGCGGCACCGCGCGCAGGGATTCCTCCGCCGTGCTGATGATGACGGGCAGCGTCATGATCGAGAGGGTGAGCGATGCCGCCAGAATGGATGTGCCGAAGTTCAGGAAGAGCACAAAAAGACCGAGACCGAACAAGCCATAGACCACGGATGGAATGCCCGCCAGATTGATGATGGCAATGCGAATTGTGCGCGTGAGCGGCGTATCTGCGGCGTATTCGGAGAGATAGATTGCCGCGGCGATACCAAGCGGAACGGAGAAGACCGCCGTGCCCAGCGTAAGATAGACCGTACCGATAATGGCAGGCAGGATGCCGCCAGCGCGCATTCCATCATGCGGAAAACCGGTCAGGAATTCGAGGGAGATGGCGGGACCACCTTTGATAAGGATATAGATGACCGTGGCGACGATTGGGAAGACGGTGGCAAACGCCATCATGGTGATGGATGTGAACCCAATGCGCTGGACAAGATGACGGTTGCGGGCGAGGAGGTGTTTCATGACAGTATCCTCTCGGCGCGTTTCTTGGCGCGGAAGACAACTGACGATGCCGCGATATTCACGCCCAATGAAATCAGAAACAGCACCATGCCGATGAAGAACAGCACATGGTAATGCGTACTTCCATTGGCGACCTCACCCATTTCTGCCGCGATGGTGGCGGTCATGGTGCGGACGGGGGAGAAAAGGCTGCCCAGTTTGAGCGCCAGCACGGGGGCATTGCCTGTGACCATCATCACAGTCATTGTTTCGCCGATGGCGCGTCCGATGCCAAGCATGACCGCGGTCAACACGCCTGATCGTGCGGCGGGCAGGGTCACGCGCCAGATGGTCTGCCAGCGTGTGGCTCCCAGCGCCCAGGCGCCTTCGCGATAGGCTCGCGGCACGGCGTCAAGCGCGTCCTCCGCCACGGATACGACCGTAGGCACCGCGATCCCGCCGAGGAGGATGGAACCGGTCAGGGCGGTCAGACCCGTCGGAAGGTCGAGAAAGACGCGTATGAATGGGGAGAGGACGAGGATTCCCAGAAATCCCAGCACGACCGAGGGTAATCCGCCCAGCAATTCTACAAGCGGTTTAAGGATTTCGCGCATCCAGCGCGGGGCGATCTCGGAAATATACACCGCAGTGCCGATCCCGAACGGGACGGCAATCAGCCCTGCGCCAATCGTTACGATGAGCGAACCGGTGAGAAGCGGGAGGATGCCGAAATAATCTTCGATAGGGTACCATCGAAGATTGAGGAGGGAGGAGAGTTCCACTTCGCCGAGGGTTGGAATGCCCTCGCGGATGAGAAAGAAAAAGATCAATGCCACAAAAACAATGGCTGAATACCCCGAGGTTTGAATGAGGCGGGTGATAACGAACTCACGCCAGGTTAAGGATTTTTCCATGATGCTCCACTATGTTTTTGCGAGGGGGACTTTTCCAGACGAGGCATTTTTCTCCCAAAAAAGAAGATTGCTTTTTGGCGCTGCAAGCGCCGCTCGCAACGACATTATTTTACAGGTACAAACCCAAGCTCGGCGACGATCTCCTGTGCTTCGCCGGAGAGAATCCAGGTGAGGTATTCCTCGACAATGCCAGTCGGCTCGCCGTCGGTGTACATGTACAGGTCGCGCGCGATCGGGTAGCTCTTGTCGTTCACGGTCGGGATCGATGGCAGGACGTAGTCGTAGCCCGCCTCTTTTGCAATGGCAATCATCTTGAGGTCATCGGGGACATATCCCAACCCGTCATAGCCAATGGCGTTCGGGTTCTGACGCACTTCGGCGATGATGCCTTCCGAGGATGGGAGCAGAAGCGTATCGGTCGAAAACAGGGTTTTATTTTCTTTGTTTCCCAGTCGCAAGACTTCTTCGAGGAAATAAACGTGGGTGCCCGAATTCGTCTCACGCGAGAGCCGCACGATGGGGCGATCTGCTCCTCCGACTTCCTGCCAGTTGGTGATTTTGCCGCTGTAGATATCGGAAATCTGTTGAAGGGTCAGCTCACTCACCGGATTTTCCGGATTCACGATGACGGCGATGGCGTCGCGTGCAATGATGTGCTCGACTGGTTCTACGCCGTTCGACTTTGCCTCATCGACCTCTTCCTGTTTAATCCGGCGGGATGCGTTGGCAATGTCCACTGTTTTATTGATAAGCGCGGCGATTCCCGTCCCGGATCCTCCGCCTGTCACCGATATGCGAACCTCCGGGTGGTCGTCTTGGTATTTTTCCGCCCAGGCGAGCGCCAGGTTGACAATGGTATCCGAGCCTTTGTTCTCGATGTATGCGGTGGAAGAATCAGATGCGGCCTCCGCCGAAGAAGCGGGACCGCATGATGTTGAAAAAACGAAAACAATCAGGGTGAAAACGAGCGGGATGAATCGTTTCATTGCATGGAATTATAGTCGAAAGTTTTCGGCATGTCATTGACATGATAAAATCGGTTCATGTCTGTGTCTCCATCTGTGTTCTCTGTTCAAGACCTTGATTTTTATTATGGTTCCAAGAGGTCCCTGTCGAAGATCAGCCTCGAAATCCAGCCCCGCAAAGTGACGGCGCTTATCGGACCATCCGGGTGTGGAAAATCCACCTTCCTGCGATGCCTGAACCGGATGAACGATACCATTGCTGAAACACGCGTGGAAGGCAAAATTCTTTTGAACGGTAAAAATATCTACGACGCGGACATGGACGTGGTCACACTCCGGCAGAGGGTGGGGATGGTGTTCCAAAAACCGAATCCGTTTCCGCAGTCGATCTATGATAACGTGGCATTCGGCCCGCGCGTGATGGGCATGAACGTGAACCTCGACGATGTGGTGGAGAAATCCCTGCGCGCTGCGGCGCTATGGGACGATGTGAAGGACAACTTGAAATCTGACGCTCTGGGGCTTTCGCTCGGGCAACAGCAGAGACTTTGCATTGCACGCGTAGTTGCCGTGCAGCCGGAAGTGATCCTGATGGATGAATCCACATCGGCGCTCGATCCGATTGCCACTGCGCGGATCGAGGAGTTGATTGCCGAGCTGAAACAGGACTATACCATTGTCATTGTGACGCACAACATGCAGCAGGCGGCGCGCGTCTCTGATTACACAGGGCTTTTCTGGCTTGGGGAGTTGATCGAATTTTCACCGACGGAAACCATGTTTACTGTTCCCAAGCAGGAATTGACAGAAGCCTACATCACGGGAAAAATGGGATAGGATGATGGGTCTGAGGAGACAAAAAACCGCCGTTCACCGGCGGATTTTTGTTTTTCCACTGCATTTACTTGTTTTGCTGTTTCCAGAACTCGTCATCGCTGGATTTGACTTCGAACAATTCCCCGGTCGCGATGAAAATGGTTCGCTCACAAATGTTGGTCACTCGGTCGGCAAAGCGTTCCAGATTATGGGCCACCCATAGGAGCCAGTTGGCACGCTCGATGGTCTTGGGGTCCGCGATAATGAAGGTCATCAGTTCGCGGTAGATCTGGTTGTAGAGTGCGTCCACTTCATCGTCCTCGACGGGGAGGTTCTTCGCAGTCTCCACATCCTCGTTGACGAAAGCGGTCAAAGCGCGGTGAAGCATATCCACCCCTTTATTTGCCATGCGCGGAACATCGATCAACGGTTTGAGCAGAGGGGTATCACCCATGCGGATGTTGATATTGGCGATGCCTTTGGCATAATCGCCCATCCGCTCCAATTCGGAAATGATTTCGAGCGTGGAAGCCAGAACGCGCAGGTCGCGTGCCATCGGCTGCTGGGTGGCGATCAAGATCATGAGCTGGTTTTCGATCTCGAACCGTTTTTTGTTGATTTCCTTGTCTTCGGCAAAGATCTTTTCCGCAGCTTTGATGTCGCGCTTCTTTAGTGCATCCACCGAATCGAGCAAAGCCTGCTCGACCATGCTACCCAGGACAAGAACATTATCCTTGACCTGCTGAATCTCGGTTTCAAATGTTTTTCGTACCATAAATACCTCTCGATGATATTCGATAATTATACACACTAACCGAAGCGCCCGGTGACATAATCCTCGGTTCTTTTGTCCTTGGGATTGGTAAAGATTCGGTTCGTGGCATCGAACTCGATCACCGTGCCGGAGCGGGTATCTTCGTAAAGCATCATCATGGCGGTATAGTCGGAGACGCGTGCCGCCTGCTGCATGTTGTGAGTGACGATGATGATGGTGTAGTTCTTTTTCAGTTCCTGCATCAGTTCCTCGATGCGTAGAGTCGAGATCGGATCGAGAGCGGAGGCGGGTTCGTCCATCAGGATGATCTCAGGCTGGATGGCAATGGTACGGGCAATGCATAGGCGTTGTTGTTGTCCACCAGAGAGCGCGTAGGCGCTTTCCTTGAGTTTATCCTTTACCTCATCCCATAATGCTGCGCCGCGCAAGGATGCTTCAACAAGTTCATCCATGTCCCCCTTGAAGCCGTTGATGCGTGCTCCCCAGGCAATGTTCTCGTAAATGGATTTTGGGAAGGGGTTGGGCTTCTGGAACACCATGCCGATACGGCGGCGAACCTCCACCGGGTCGATCCCCCTGCCATACAGATTGGTACCATGCATGAGGATTTCACCCTTTACATGACTGGTCACAACAAAGTCGTTCATACGATTGAACGCGCGCAGAAGCGTGGACTTGCCGCATCCTGACGGACCGATGATAGCAGTGATCTTCTGCTTCTCGATCTGCAGGTCAACATCTTTCACGGCTTCGAAAGCGCCGTAAAAGATACTCAGATTCTTGGTTTCGATGGCATATTTACCGTTTTCAGATTGCATTTCCTTCTCCTAATATCGCCGCTGGAAGCGGTTGCGTAGCAAAATTGCAGTTGCATTGAGGGTCAATAGCATCACCAACAGGACAATGATCGCACTCGCCGCAATGGCATGAAACTCTGATTGAGGGCGTGTGGTCCAGTTGTAGATTTGGATGGGCAGGGCGGTGAATTTTGAGAACGGATTATTCGGGTCGATGCTGATGAAAGTGGACGCGCCCACCACAATGAGCGGAGCCGTTTCACCCAGCGCGCGGGAAACCGCCAAGATACTGCCGGTGAGGATGCCGGGCAGGGCGTTCGGCAAAACATGATGCCAGACGGTCTGCCAGCGCGTCGCACCCACGCCGAAAGCCGCCTGCCGCAACGAATCCGGTACTGCCTTGATGGCTTCCTGCGCGTTGATGATGATGAGCGGCAGGACGAGGATGCCCATGGTCAACCCGGCGGAGAGAACGGTGCGTCCGTTCGAGTCGGTTATCCCGAAGGCGGAACCGCTGGTCAACGCTTCGAGTGTGCGGACGAACACTGCCAGTCCCAACATGCCGTACACGATGCTGGGGACGCCAGCCAGATTGTTGATGTTGGTCTGGATGATGGATGTCAACCAATTCTTTGGGGCGTATTCCTGTAAATAGACCGCTGCACCCACTCCGATGGGCAAGGCAAACAGGATAGCGATCCCGACAAGCCAGAGTGAACCGAGAATGGCAGTGCGTACCCCGGCAAATTCAGCCTTGGAAGACATGGGGGTGGCCAGGAACTGAGGCGTCAGCCAGGAACGAAATTCCAGTTGTGCGTCGGGGTATTTCTCTGCTGCTTCTGTACGGATTTCCGCGCCTCTCAAGAGGGAATCGGTCATGCTCCAGGTGGCTTTGGTGTCGATCTGGACGAGACGCTCCAAAAAGAGCACATACAGGTCTGCATGGGAGCGGGTTTCCATTTTCTTCTCATCATCCAGCTTGTTGTACGCGCCGGAGGAAAGGTTTTCTTTCAAGATGATGAGCAGGTCGTCCTTTGTCAGTTCGTTGACCGGTATGGAAGTAAATGTGGCTGGATCTTTTTTGTAATCGTACGCCACATAGCCGAACGCGCCATCCACCACGTTGTAGAGCAGGGCGGTCAGGCTGATGATCGCGATCAGCAAGGCTGAAAGGAAGAGGCTTTGCCAGATGGCGGCGACCCGGTACCGGGTCTGTAGTGAAGCGAAAAAATCGGTTCCCTCGGGGAAATGAGCCCGTCTTTGATTCATCATTCGTATTTCTCCCGGAAGCGGTTCACGATCCACTGGCTGATGAGGTTTAGGACCAGAGTCACAAGGAACAACATCAACGCGATGGCGAACAGGCTGGTGTAGTCGATGGTGTTATACGACAGGTCGCCGCCGCTGATGCGCGCAATGTGACCGGTCATGGTCTCGGCGGCATCGAGCGGGTTGAAGGAGAAGTTGGGACCTGCTCCCGCCGCGACCGCCACGATCATCGTTTCGCCGACCGCACGTGAAACGCCCACAATGACCGCCGCGCCAATGCCCGATAATGCGGCGGGCACCACGATTTGCAGGCTCGTCTCCAGACGAGTGGCGCCCATGGCGTAGGCGCCCTCCCGGAGTGCCCGAGGCACGGCGCTGAGCGCGTCTTCGCTCATCGAGGCAATCAACGGCAGAATCATGATCCCCATTACCAATCCTGCCGACAGCATGTTGTAAACCTGAATGCGGTCTTCGAAAATGGTTTTCAGGATTGGGGTGACGAAAAGGAGGGCAAAATACCCATACACCACGGTTGGAATGCCTGCCAGAATTTCCAATACCGGTTTAAGGACGCCTCGCGCTTTCGGAGAGGCGTATTCGCTCAGATAAACGGCGGACGCCAACCCCAACGGAAGCGCAATCAGGATGGCGATGAAACTGGTCGTCAACGTGGCAGAGACCAGGGCGGCGATCCCATACTGACCGATGCCCGGCTGCCACCTCGTCATTGTGAAGAACTTGACCAACGTCACATCCGGGTCGCCAAAAAAGAGCATGGCTTCCTTGCCCAGTTCGTAGACGATGGCAATCGTTGTAAAGATGGATAATACCCCTGCCATGAAAAGCAGGATTTGGATGAGGCTTTCGCCAACCCGGGTTTTCTTCTTCAGATCAACTTGACGAAAACTTTTGACATCCACAGTTTTTATTTTTAGTGCTTCTTCCTTCATGAGAACTCTTTCGATGCTTTGTTTGGGTGGGCGGCAATGCGTGTTATCCCATGTTTACAGCAGAAATGGGCTGGTCCCCAAGCAATGGGACCAGCCCGAAATAACTCTGTCGGGTCGATTATTTGCCGACGCCGGTTTCCCAGTTTTTCATCGCCTGGTCGAACTCAGCAGCGGGAGCGGGGAAGTAACCGATGTCAACGATGTTGTCTTCGAGGTTGGTCAGGTAGAAGTAGATGAAAGCGGCAACCTGCGGCTTCTCCTGCATAATCTCGGCGGTGGAGTAGATAAAGAGCGGGCGGGCGAGGGGATAGGTTCCGTTGTCCACGTTTTCCTGGTTGGGTTCTATGCCTTCGATATTGAGCGCCTTCAAAGTGTCGGTATTCTCGACATAGTAAGCATAACCGAAGTAACCAATGGCGTAGGGACTGCCGACCACGCCCTGCACGAGGACGTTGTCATCTTCGGAGTACTGGGCGCCTTCGCGGGCGAGCAGGGCTTCTTCACCACCATGCTCTTCCATGACGGCTTCGACAAAATAGTCGAAGGTGCCGGAGTCCGCGCCGGGGGAATAGATTTGGATGGTTTCAGCGGGGAAGGATGGGTCAACCTGATCCCAGGTGGTGATTTCGCCGGAGTAGATTTGACCGAGCTGCTCAATGGTCAGGTTGGTGGCGAAATCGTTTTCCGCGCTCACGACCACGGCGAGGGCATCGGTGGCAACGCGGAATTCGAGCGGCTCACGACCGATGGCTTTGCACTGTTCCACTTCGCTATCCTTGATTGCGCGGGAAGCGTTGGAGATGTCGGACTCGCCAGCGACGCAGAAGCGCTCAAAACCGGCGCCGGTGCCGATGGAGTCAACGGTGACATTGCCGGTGTACCCTTCTTGTTGGAAGAGTTCCGCCATGCGTTCGGTGACGGGAAAGACGGTGGAGGAACCGGCGGTGATGATGTCGCCGGAGACAGCGTCAGGCGCATACATTGCCATCGGATCTTCCGCGGGGGCGGCGGTTGGTTCTGCCGGAGCTGTTGTAGGTTCGGCGGGGGCGGTGGTCGGCTCAACGACGGGAGCCTCAGCGGTTGGCGAGCCACAAGCGGCGAGTACGAGGCTTGCCATGACAAATACGAACAGTAATGAACGAACAGTTTTGGTCATTTCTATTTTCTCCTGTGTTTTTTATACGCTGAAATCTTATCAGGCCGTGTTTAAGGTCAAGAGAAGGATTGGTTAACGTCTTGTTAAATATATAGCCCCTAAAGATTTCCGAAAGCTTTAGGGGCTAAGCAAGGAGGAGAGAAACTCAATCACTGCGGAATAAAGTCAGTTTGTCTGACGCTTGAAGCAGTGTAGTTTCATAGGAGGGGGCATCCCAATGCCATGTGTTGAGGTCGGTGAGGGCGCGGTAGGCGGTGAGGTCAAGTTGGAGCGGGGTGACGGAGACGAATCCCTCCGCCAGCGCGCCGACATCGGTGCCGCGTTCGGGGACGCCGGTCGGCGCGTCGCCGCCGATCCAGTAGTAGGGCTTGTTGCGCGGATCGACGCGCTCGTCGAGGCGGCTGTGGTAGACGCGCAGTCCCTGACGGGTGAGCGCGATACCGCGAATCTTCTCGTCGGGTAAGAACGGTATATTCACGTTGAGCAGAATCTCGTGAGAAAGACCGTTCTCGATCACTTGGCGGACGACCCTCGAAGCAGAGCGCGCTGCCGGTCCATAGTCGATCTCGCCAAGATGTCCATCCAGTGTTTCGAGCGAAACCGCGATGCCCGGCACGCCCGCAATGACGGCTTCCATGGCGGCGGTAACGGTTCCTGAGTAGGTCACGTCATGACCGAGGTTCGCGCCCGCGTTGATGCCGGAGACAACCAGGTCAACAGGCTGCTTGAAGAAACCCAGCGTGGCGAGGGCGACGCAATCGGACGGGGCGCCGTCGCTGGCAAATGCCTGTGTGCCGTCTGCGAGTCGGACTTCTCGAACGCGGAGTGCGCGGTCCAATGTTTTGACGTGTCCGCCTCCGGACCAGTTTCGGTCTGGCGCGAGCACCGAGACGTTTCCCAGTTTGCGCATTTCCTGCACGAGGGCGAACAGACCGGGTGCGCTCACGCCGTCGTCATTGGTTACGAGGATATGTTTTGTCATTCTCATTTATCCTGATTGAGGAAACTGCGGCGTTTCTGACGTGTGTCCACAGCGAAGACGATCAGAAGACCAATGATCATGACGGTAAGAATTGTCGTTTCCATTTTTATTCCTTGAAATTGTCCATCGATATCAGCTTTGAAAGAGGATGACGATGAAGCCCATGTTTTTGTTTCCGCTATTGTGAGGCATTGACAAGCCGGGTAAATGCACTCCCTACGTAATTTGCCGCCCAACTGCCGATGATGCGGACGGAGTTCCACTCCCTTTGTTTGCGGATGCGGACATCCCCATTGCGCAGGGCATCGATTAGGTCTTGGGCGGTGTGCCCATCGAACTCCGTTGCGCCGAGACCGATGGCTTCCACTACGTGGGCGTCGCTGTTGCCGGTCTGCGCGATGCCCAGCCGCTCGGCAAGGATGCGTGCATAGTGATTGCTCAACCGGTCGATGGCGGTGGCGTTATAAGATTCAATGGCGATCAAGACACGGGCGACATCCGGGTTGCGGAGCGCTTTCAGTATGGAGTAGGCGCTCAGGCTCTTCATTCCAAATCCACCCGCCATGGGATGGGGGGCAATGCAGAAGCCGCCCAATGTTCCAATTCTCAAAATAGTTTCAACCAACGAGCGACCAGGTTGAACTTTTTCCGTGATGTTCAATGCCAGCAGATCGCCCTCGGAGGTGGTCACTTCGCTACCGGGGATCACCTCCACGCCATATTGGGACGCGAGTTCCAATGCCTTGAGCGAGCCAGCGATCTCGTCATGATCGGTGATGGCGATTACGTCCAGCCCGATCTGCCGGGCGCGGGTCAACACAGCCGCGACGGAGGCTGTGCCATCGTAGCTGTAAATGGTGTGTATGTGTAAATCGGCAAGTCCCATAACTTCTCCTTGTTGCACATCAAAAGTGTAACAAGGGGTGGTTAAGGGCTAATCAAAAGCTGTTTAAGATTGAGTTAACAATTTGGGCGCGCAAATGGGGGTTTAAAACGGCACAAGAGCCCGGGAGGAGACCAGGCTCTTGTACAGAGGAGAGAATGAAACGCTCCCGGGGTGATCAGTTTCGCCGAATTGCCTGTTCCTGCTGGCACAGGAAGGCGCGGCGCTTCTGCTGGGTATCCACGATAACCACTATTATCATTGCAGTGACTGTCAACACCAGGAAGATTTCCATGCCTACAGGATAGCACGGACTCGTGAATCCGTGCTTTACAGAGGGTTTGCCAATGCAAAACAAATATGAAAACCCGGTTTTGACCTTAATCCCATGCAGGTGTATCATTTACCCATCGTTAATCTCCCATTTCAGGTTCGTTAATCGCCGGGGATTAACATTATCTGATTGAAACCCGCATGACCACACCCGCGCCCGTCGCCTCACAACCGCGCCCAAGACAACTCCTGCTCGAAGGGCTGGAAAACCGCTGGAGGAATTATCGTCTTGAACTCAAACGTTGCCGCGCCGAGTTCTCGAACGAGGCGGTCCACGATCTCCGCGTCTCCACGCGGCGCATGCTTGCCCTCATCCAACTGTTGAATTCCATTTCCCCGCGCCCGCGCCTGCAGAAGCTGATTCGCGTTTTCAAAGACCAGCTCGACGAATTCGACACTCTGCGCGATACACAAGTCATCCTTGCAGAACTGTCCGAAATCGTACAGGAATTTCCACAACTACAGGGTTTTCAAAAACATCTTCGGTCCACCGAGGAACGGATGCTGCGGATGCTCCGCAAAAAAATCAGGAAGCTCGAGACTTCCGAAACAACCAGTCGCATTCGTAAGACTCACGAATCCATTGAGACCTGGGCGGAGGATAAACTGGGAACACAGATCATGCAGGCAGTGGACGATGCCTTCCTGCGCACCAAACAACGGTACGGCAGCATCGAACTTACCCGCCCCGCCACCATCCATCGCGTGCGCGTTGCTTTCAAATCACTCCGTTACATGGTCGAGATCGTCCATCCCCTCCTGAAGGATTTTCCCAAAGAGAACCTAAAACGCATGAACGACTACCAATCCCTGATGGGAGAAATACAGGATGCAGAAATCTTCACACAGACGCTTGCCGATTTTTCAGAACACGCCTCTCTTTCAGACCCCGAACCCGTTCACCGTTATGAAGAACAACGCTGCACCGAAGCCATTTCCGCATACGCGAAAGAGATGAACCAACTGGAAAGTTTCTGGCGCGGGGGACCAGACCAACCATTCCCCTGGGAGAGAACCGTATGAAAATCTATTTAATCCGTCACAGTAACGCCGTGGACCCGGGCACGTCCGGCAATGAAGATGACAGCCTGCGTCCGCTCACCGAAAAGGGACGCGATAAAATGAAAGAGATCGCCTTGTCCCTCAAAGCGCTGGAGCTGAAACCAGACCTGATCGTTTCCAGTCCCTACATCCGTGCGCGGGAGACGGCGGAGATATTGGCAAAAGTGCTAAAATACAGGAAGGAATTGTTGTTCAATGATGCCCTTGTACCGACGGGAGCCGCTGACGACATCATCGGAGAGATCAACGAAAAATACAGTGTGGATGAACTGGTTCTCGTCGGTCACGAACCGTGTCTCAGTTCGTTGGCAGGTACACTGATCGCTGAAAATCCCAATCTTGGCATTGAACTCAAAAAAGGCGGCGTCTGCTGTCTCTCCGTTGACAACCTGCGCACCGAACGCAAGGCTTTCCTGGAATGGCTCCTTACGCCAAAGATCCTGACCGGATTATCATGACTGCATGACCCAAGAGATGAATTCCTCCCCGCCTAATCTATTCATCAATCGCGAGCTCAGCCTGCTCGAGTTCCAGCGCCGCGTCCTGGATGAAGCGTTGGATGAGCGCAATCCACTGCTCGAGCGGTTGAAATTCCTCGCCATCTTCGGTTCGAACATGGACGAATTCTTCATGGTGCGCGTCTCGGGCATCCGCAAGCAGGTTGAGGCGCATATCATGGAGGTTTTTCCTGATGGGTTGACCCCGCCCGATGTGCTGGCGGCGGCGCGGAAAACGTCTCTTGAGTTGTACGGCGACGCTCTGCACTTCTTCAACAAGAAACTGCGCTCCAAGTTGGATAAGGCGGGTGTTCATCTGCTTGATTATTCCAGGCTGAGCAACGTTCAACTCGAAAAGGTCAACGCCTATTTCAACGAAGTCATTTATCCGGTGCTTACGCCGTTGGCGCTCGACCCTGGACATCCCTTCCCGCACATTTCCAACCTGAGCCTCAACCTTGCCATTGTCATCAGGGACAAAAAGGGGCATGAGAAATTTGCCCGCTTGAAAGTGCCCGATACTCTGCCGCGTTTGATCCCCATCAAACGTTCTTCGGGTGGTGTTCGTAAAGACGGGACGATTCCCCATCATCATTATTTTGTCTGGCTGGAACAAGTCATCATGGCGAACCTCGCGCCGCTCTTCCCCGGTTTGGAAGTGGTGGCAGCGCATCCCTTTCGTATCATCCGCGATGCCGATGTGGAGATCCAGGAGCTCGAGGCGGACGATCTGCTTGAGACCATGCAACAAAGCATCCGCAAGCGAAAGTTCGGTTCGGTAGTGCAGGCGGAAATCCATGACACGATGCCTCAAAATATCCGCGAACTCCTGATCGAAAACCTGGAGATACGCGAGAACGATGTCTATATTCTCCCGGCTCCGCTGGGGTTGAGCAGTCTGTGGCAGGTCTATGGGAACGTCGAACGGCACGACCTGAAATTCCCGGTCTATCACCCTTCCGTGCCGAAGTTGTTCGAGAATGCCACGATGGCAGGCGATATATTCGACCTGATCCGCGAGCGGAACATCCTCCTGCATCACCCGTATAATTCGTTCAGCCCGGTGATCGATTTTCTCAGGGCGGCGGCGCGTGACCCGAACGTGCTGGCAATCAAGCAAACCCTCTACCGCGTGGGACAGAATGCGCCGGTAGTCGAAGCCCTGCTCGAAGCCAGCGAGCGCGGCAAACAGGTGGCGGTGTTGGTGGAGCTCAAAGCGCGTTTCGATGAAGAAAGCAACATCGGTTGGGCAAAGATGCTGGAAGAAGCGGGAGTCCATGTGGTGTATGGACTTGTGGGACTCAAGACCCACTGCAAGGTGACGATGGTCGTGCGCAAGGAAGGGGACGGCATCCGCCGTTACCTGCACCTCGGCACGGGGAACTATAACGCAGTGACCGCGCGCATCTACGAAGACATCGGCATGTTCACCTGCGACGAAGCGATGGGTGCCGATGTTACCGATCTGTTCAATTACCTGACCGGATATTCCACCAAACAACATTTCAAAAAACTGCTGGTCGCGCCTATTAATTTGCGTGTCGGGTTGGAAAAATTGATCCGCCGCGAGATCGAACACGCGCAGAACGGGCGCCATGCACATATGATCCTCAAGGTCAACTCGGTGGTGGACCCGCAATTCATCCAATTACTCTATGAAGCCTCGCAGGCAGGGGTAAAGATCGATCTGCTGGTGCGCGGCATGTGTTGTCTCCGCCCCGGTCTCAAGGGCGTGAGTGACAACATCAAAGTCATCAGCATTGTCGGGCGTTATCTCGAGCATAGCCGCGTCTTTTATTTCCTCAATAACGGCAGGGAGGAGATCTACATGGGCAGCGCCGACCTGATGCGCCGCAATCAAGATCACCGCGTGGAAGTGGTCTTCCCTGTCGAGAGCAAGGAACACATTGATTATTTGCGCCATGGCATGTTGGCGACCTATTTCAGCGACAATGTGCGCGCCCGCGTAATGAAACCCGACGGAACCTACGTGCGCCTGAAACCGCCCAGCGAAAGCAAGGCGGTGGACATCCAGGAATGGTTGATGAAAAACAATTTGGGAGTGAAAAAATCCTGACCCGGGTCAGGATTTTTTATTCAATCGGGATCGTGAAATAAAACGTGCTTCCCTGTCCTTCGATGCTTTCCGCCCAAATTTTTCCTTTATGCGCTTCCACAATATGTTTTGCAATGGATAATCCCAGCCCGGTCCCGCTCCCGGCTCTGGACTTATCGACACGATAGAAACGCTCGAAGATGCGGGAGACATCCTCCGCCGGGATTCCGATCCCCGTATCTTGAACAGCGAACATGACCACGCCGGGCTCTGCCTCCGCCAAGAGGACGATCTCTCCGCCCGCGCGCGTGAACTTGACCGCGTTATGGATCAGATTGACCAGCACCTGCTCCAGTCGTTGCGAATCGATCTTGACCTTGGGCAAATCCTCCGCGCACTCGACGCGCAGACTCAATCCTGCGCGCTCGGCTTGAAGCTGCATCCGCCCGGAGGCGGAGAAGAGCAGGTCGCGCGGCGAGACAGGCGTCAGGTCCAGAGTGAAGCGACCGGATTCGATGCGCGAGAGTTCGAGAAGCTCGGTCACCATCTGGGTCAGCGCGTCCACCTCCACTTGAATTTGATCGATGAAGCGCCGCGCCGCGGGCGGATCATCCAACGCGCCGTCTTGGAGGGTCTCGGTCAAAGCCTTGAGTGAAGCCAGCGGAGTGCGCAGTTCATGCGAGAGATTGCTGATGAAATCGCGCCGCACGGTTTCGAGGCGGCGAATGCGCGTGAGGTCCTGCACAAGCAGAAGGCTTCCGCTGGAGTGCTGGTCGGGGATGACGACGAGCTGTAAATATTGGTGGCGCGCCGGCAATTCGACAGACTCACTTTGCATGCGGCGCGTCTGCTGGCAGCGCCGCCATGCCTCAACGAGCTGGTGATTGCGGACGACTTCCGCGATGCTTCGTTTAATCGGCTCGGATGTTTGAAATAATCTTCCCGCGGCCGGATTGGCAAATTGGATGATTCCCTGAGCGTCTGCAATCAACACGCCATCTGTGATCTGATCGAGGAGGGTGGCGAGACGGGCGCGCTCGGAGTCGAGGGTCGATAGTTGAAGGTTTAAGGTTGAGAGGATGGATGTAACTGCGCTGGAAAGGTTTCCGAGTTCCCTGGTTTCACTGTCCGTTTTTTTTTGCCTGAGGCGAGCTGCAAATTCGTCTACGCTGTGGCGTAGTTTGAAATATCGCCACGCGAACCACGCGGCGATACTAAGAGCAATAATCGTGATAAAGAACGAATAATTCATTTTGGTGATTTGTAATTGGTCATTGCCGTTTGCCAATTACTCTTTATTCCTGGACTAGCCTTCAAATCGATATCCCCCGCCTCTCACGGTGACGATACGCTTTGGCTCGCTGGGATCCTCTTCGATCTTTTGCCGCAGCCAACGCACGTGTACATCCACGGTGCGGCTGTCGCCGATGAAATCCCAGCCCCAGACGCGTTCAAGGATGAATTCGCGTGAGAGCATCTGCCCCTTGTGTTCGGCGAAGAAGACCAGCAATTCGTATTCCTGCGGCTTGAGTTGGATTGGATTGCCATCCAGTGTCACCTCGCGGCGGGTCAGGTTGACCACGAGATTCCCATATTTGAGTTTTTCCTGCTGTTTTTGTACCGGTTCGGCTTTGCTGAATTCCTCCCGCAACAAGCGTGAACGCCGCAGTTGTGCTTTGACGCGCGCCATCAACTCGCGCATGGAAAACGGTTTCGTCAGGTAATCGTCCGCGCCTACTTCGAGCCCGACGACACGGTCGATCTCGTCATCGCGGGCGGTGAGCATCAGGATGGGAGTGGTCATTTCCTTGCGGAGGATGCGCGCCACTTCAAACCCGTCCAATTCGGGGAGCATGATGTCGAGCAAGATGAGGTCGGGTTTCAGCTTTCGGGCGGAATCCAGAGCGGAACGTCCGTCACCGACCGCTTCGACGGTGAAACCATCCTTTTTCAGGTTGTAGATGAGGGTGTCTCGCAGGGCGGGTTCGTCTTCGACGACGAGAATGGTTTCTGGCATGGGTTTTGCTCTTTGGTAACAATCACTTCAAGTGGCTGCCGCTTTTTTGTTAACAAACTATACCATAAGACATTTTTTAGAACAGGTTAAGGTCTTGTTAAAGGATGGGAACTTTGGATGAGTATCGTAATGGAATTTTCACCCGCTTCGCTGTAAAATTCAGACCAACTTCCTCATCTTATTATCCGATGACAAAAGAATTCCACTTCTCCTGGCAATGGGATATTCAATCTGCACCGGAGGCGATCTGGCCCTTCGCGGCGGATACGAATCGCTTCAACCGCGACACGGGGCAGCCCGAGGTGGAAATGCTCAGCAATGTGATGGGCGCCAAAAAGATGCGCATGAGGCTCCCGATCATCAGGGTGGAATGGGAGGAGGAACCGTTCGAGTGGACGTACCCCTATTCATTTGGCATTGTCCGCCGATACAGCAAAGGCCCCATCGATGAGATGCGCGTACATGTGGATTTCGATCCGCTTCCCGGAGGCGGGACGCGCGTTCATTACCAGACCTGGATGTGGACCGGCAATCTTCTCGCTCAATTGGGGCTTCCCATCGCGATCGGCATTGTTGCCAGGAGAAGGTTCGAGAGAGTCATCCGCTTGTATGACCGCATCGTAAAAAAGGGCGCGTCGTTGTTCACATCGACGCGCCAGCGTGGACTCACTCCGGGTGGACGCGCCAGTTTCCGGTCGCAGAGCGAGGCGGTGATCCGTCAAGGTACGGATCGTTCCCTGGTGGAACGTCTTGAAGAATTTCTCGATCAAGCCGACGAATTGTCCCTCCAAAGGATTCGCCCGTACGCGCTTGCCGATCATTGGGGGGCGAATCGCCGCGCAGTGCTCGAGTTGTTCCTGCGAGCCACGCGTGCCGGCATCCTCGACATGTCCTGGGACTTGCTGTGTCCATCCTGCCGCGGCACGGCGGAGGGACACACCAACCTTGGCGAGGTGCGCGGACATTCGCATTGCAATACCTGCCGCATCGATTTCACGGCGAATTTCGATCACAACATCGAGGTGGTTTTTAAACCCAACCCATCGGTGCGGAGGGTGGAGTTCAGCGCGGCATTCTGCGCGGGAAGTCCGCAATTGCAGCCGCATGTGGTGATGTCGCAAAGCATTGCCCCGTTGCGTTCCCTGCCCATGCCTCTGCAACTCGAAGCAGGACGTTATACCTTGCGAGCTTCGAAAGCTCCCGGTTCCGTTTCTCTGTATGCGGATGTGAATGGCGGGACAAAAGCCGACCTGCGGGTCTCGCAATTTGGCTGGCCCTCCGAAGCGCAACACGTCTCGCTTCTTCCCACCCTCAACCTGATCAATGCGACCGAGACGGATCAAACCTTTCAGTTGGAACGCACCGCCTGGAGCGACCAGGCCGCGACCGCCGCGGACGTGACTGCGTTGCAGGTCTTCCGTGACCTGTTCGCGACAGAAGTGGTTCGCCCCGGCGAGGAGATTTCCATCGGCTCTGTGACCCTGATGTTCACCGACCTGCGCGACTCGACGCGTTTGTATCGCAAAATCGGCGATGCCTCCGCCTTTGGGCGCGTGCGCGAGCATTTCGAAGTGTTGGAAAAAGCCATTGCCGAAGAAGGCGGCGCGATCGTCAAAACGATGGGCGATGCGGTGATGGCGACTTTCCGTCATCCCATCAATGCTTTGAAATCGGTATGGAAAGCCCAAACCGAGATCGCCAAATACGGCGAACCCATGCTCTGGTTGAAGGTGGGATTGCACAAAGGTCCGTGCATTGTGGTCAACTTAAATGACCGTCTGGATTATTTCGGTTCGACGGTCAACATTGCTGCGCGACTGCCCGGCTTCTCGAAGGGCGGCGAGTTGATCTTCTCGGAGGAATTTTACAATGACCCTGAGATACGAAATTTTATTGCGGAGAATATTCCTCCCAGCGCGTTGATGCAGTTTACCGGGGAATTGAAAGGCTTCGATGAACCGTTCAAGATGTGGAAGTTGAGAGTTTAGGGGTTGCAAGTTTGCAGGTTGGAGCGTTCAAGCTTTTCAACTTGCAAACTTTCTAACGATTTTTAGATCTAACGGTAGATTCATCGGTGGGAGAGCAGATAAAAAGTATTGTTCCTGGCAAGGGAAGCCTGCAATTCTTCCGAAGCCAAATCCATCACTTTGCTGTTGGCAAAGAAGCCAAAATCGAAGTTTGTTTCGTCGCCTGCCTTTTTGCCGGGAATGGGCATCAGCCGCGCCGTGAGGGGTTTATCGAGTCGTAATGCCAACGCACACAAGTCCAGCAACAGGGGGACCAGTCGTCCGGGTGTAGTGTCCCCCGGCAGAGGGACAGTGTCCAAGCCGGTGCCACAAACCGCGGAATAGAGCAGGGCATCCTTGATGGTGAGCGTCCCTTCGGCGGCGCGCCTGGCAAGGATGGAATCTTCCAGCACCGGTTGCATGAATCCGCTGAAGCCTGTGAGGGAAATACCTGCGCGGAAGACGGCTTCGGTCAGAATGGCAGCGGCGGCGAGCGACCCGTGCAATCCGATGCGGGGAACGCCCATTTTTTCGACAGCGTTACCCAGCGAATGAGCATCATCCGGGAAGGGTGCCAGCGAAAAGTCGATGCCTTGGAATTTGACTCGCAGCGATCTAGCGATCTCGGTCAATTTTTTTCCGTGGCTTTCAATTTCGCTGGACAGTTTGTTTCTGCCTTCTTCAATGCTTTTTGCATTTTCAAAGGCGCTGACCGCCAGATCCGCGGATTCAGTGGCAATGGCGAAAGCAGGCTTATCCTGGTTGTGATAAGCAGCCGGGAAGAACGGCGCGCCTGCCTCCACATTCGCCAGCGCGGCAAATTGCAGGTTGGCGAATCCGTCTGGCTCAATGGTCGCGGACTTGACAATGACCTCCGCACAGGCGCGAATAGCTGCCAGGTCGACGCCGCGCGTCTTATCCGCCATCACGCCGCTGAAGAAAACATTCTTCGACACAAAGATCGCCTCAGGGATGACCTCATAGCTGCGCGGCAAATCCGGCAGAGCAGGGCCCAGCGACACATAGCCGATGTTCAGTCCTTGCGCAATGTCCGCGATCCATTTGGTGTATTCCGGCAGTTTGTTGATGTTCTCCGTACCCAGTAACCTGGGAAATGGAATCGTTGCCAATCGCACAGTCTGCACTTCGTATCCCGCTGCTTCATACGCGGTCCTGGCTTTGGCAAGAAATTTTCCCGCCTTTTGCAAGACTTTTTCACTGAGAGGGTATGTTGGATTGCAAAAGTAAGTGATGGAGCGGATTTTCATCTAATTTGCTGCCTGTTGTCCAATGATCTTTGTCTCATCACCTCAAACATCAACACCGATCCCGCCACCCCCGCGTTCAGCGACTCAACATTCCCAGCCATTGGGATGGAAATTTTCTGCGTTACCAGCTTGCGCGCCTCTTCACTGACCCCTTCCGCTTCGCCGCCAACGATCAAAGCTAACGGTTGGCGTAGGTCTGTTTCCCAACAGGAAGCCCCATCCATATCTGCAATAAAAACTTGTAAACCTGCCACCTTTCCAACCGAATGAATCTCACCCCACGACATGGAATGGATTGGCAAACGGAAATGTGCTCCCATCCCCGAGCGCAGGACTTTTGGCGCAAAGGCATCTGTCGTTTCGGGAGGCAGCAAAACAGCCTGAACACCCGCCGCCGCGGCAGAGCGGAGCAGTGTGCCCAGATTCCCCGGGTCGCGGATCTGGTCCGGGACGAGGACGAAATCAAGAGAATTGGGAATGGGAAATTGGGAAAATTCAAGGACAGCCAGAACACCTTGCGGCGTCTCGGTGTCACTCAGTTTTTGCAACAGGTCGCCAGCGACCTCTTCAGTATCGATCTGACTGGAAAACAGCTTGTTGAGCAACCCCCTGCCGCGTTCGCTCAAGCCATCCGTGTACAACGCAAACTGGAATTTCCAACCCGCGTTGACGGCTTCTTCCACCAGACGCACCCCCTCCACAACGAACGCGTTCGCTTCGCGGCGTTCTTTAGCGCGACCCATCAAGGCGCGGATGAGTTTCAGCTTTGGGTTTTGCGATGATGTGATCACACCTGTTGACCCCACTTCGATTGCCAGATTTGTACGAACACCTCTACGCTGGGGCGGTCGAACAAAATGAGCCTGACGGTTTTTATCCTCGAAGATGGATTCCCTTCAAAATATTTTTCAATGGCTGAAAAAATAATCCCTGCCGCGCGATCCTTGGGAAAACCGAAGATCCCTGTTGAAATGGCAGGCATGGCAATGGATGAACACTCTAGTTCGTCTGCCACACGCAGGGAGCCTGTCACGGCATCGGCTAATTGGACATCTTTGCTGCTGCCTGCACCCGCATTTTGGGTGTCACCCCAGATCGGACCCACAGCGTGGATCACGTATCTCGCAGGCAGGAGCCCGCCCGAGGTCCACGCGGGAGCCGAATGGGAGACGGTGCCATGTTTCCGAATCCAGTCGTTGGATTCCTTTTGGATCGCCGGTCCGCCTTTTTTCGCGATCGCCCATGCCACTCCACCACCGTGCTGTAGCTGCTCGTTCGCCGCGTTGACGATGGCATCCACCTCCTCCGCTGTGATGTCCCCCTGCACGATCTGTAGCGTTTGACCTGTTGAAAGAGGACGTTCCAGGAGAACGGTATTCATGTTGTGATTCTACAACAAAACGTCCGGTGGGAAAAACTCTCACCGGACGCTCATTTGCGAATTGCCAACTTGCCTGTGTGCTTACTTTGTCTTTGCGACCACGGCGGCGAAAGCCTGCGGGTCGCGAATTGCCAGATCAGACAACATCTTGCGGTTGAGTTCGATGTTTGCCTTCTTCAACGCCGCCACCAGCTTGCTGTAGGTGGTGCCGTTCAGGCGGGCCGCTGCGTTGATGCGGGCGATCCACAGCTTGCGCAGATCGCGCTTGCGCACACGGCGATCACGGGTCGCGTACCAGAGGCTCTTGAGCATGGCCTCGTTGGCTCGCTTGAACAGGCGATGCTTCGCGCCGCGCTGTCCTTTCGTGATCTTTAAGACTTTCTTATGACGTAGATGCCCTTGCGGGCCTCCCTTGACACGCATTTCCTAATACCTCCTGCAAACTCGCGGGCGTCGGCAGGTCATGCCAGTTGTGTACACCCGAAAGCCGCAAATCATGATGGATACGATAGTCCGGAGCTTACGCTTCCATGTTGGGCGCCAGGCGCTTCACGCGCTTGATAATCTTGCGTCCTTTTACTTCGTGCATTTCAGGCAACTGAGCCTTGGTGCGCTTGGATGTATTCCTGCGCAGGTGGCTCTTGCCGCCTTTGGTGCGCACGACCTTGCCGGAGCCGGTCAAGCGAAACCGCTTGGACGTCGCCTTGTGGGTCTTCAGTTTGGTCTTGCCAGCCTTTGCTTTGCGAGGCATTGCTGATACTCCTTTCAAAAAATTTCGACAAAAAACCGCGGACTTCATGCATGCCCGCGGACTCTTCGACATCTTTGGGACTTGCTTGGGACTAGGCTTGCGCTTCCTTCTCAGCCGGAGCCTGGTCACCCTTTTCTTTCTTTTTCGCGCCGCCTTTGCTGGGCGCCATCACCACGAGCATCGTGCGACCTTCCATCTGCGGCGGCACTTCGATCACTGCCACATCCGCCAGGGCGGTGGCGATCTCTTTCAAGTCTTCGAGCGCAATCTCGGGGTAGTCCATCTCGCGCCCCCGGAACTTGATCGTTACGCGGACTTTGTGCCCCTGCAACAACCAGCGCCGGGCATCATCCACCTTGAAACCGCGATGCGCTTCATTTGTCTTCGGGCGCAGGCGGATTTCCTTGACTTCGATCTTGGTCTGCGATTTGCGCGCCTCCCGATCCTTCTTTGCCCGTTCGTAGATGAACTTGCCATAGTCGATCACACGGCAAACGGGCGGGGTGGCGTTCGGCGAAACCTCTACAAGATCCAGCTCGGCGTCGCGTGCGATCTGGAGAGCCTGGCGTATCGGTACAACACCGATGTTACTGCCATCCGGCCCAATCAGCCGTACTTCCGCGACGCGGATGCCCTCATTGACTCGAAATTCTGTAGCGCTGATATGCTTCTCCTATAGTTCAAAACAGTTGACCAGCACTTGGCTGGTTTTTTAGCGGGCTGATAATACCATGAAGGCGGCGGAATCGTCAACAAAAGTGAGCAATTGAGTCTAAAACAGCCACCGAGCCCCAAAAGAATCTCTGGTTAAGATGTTCAAAAAACAGACCATGGATGATCAAAAATCCTCCGTCACCCATGGTCTGTTGGCTATTTTACAACTCCGCCGCGCGTCTGGCAATCCTATCCTTCGCACGCGCAATGAACTCACCGGATGGAATATTGTTCTGCTGGCTGCCATCCCGCACCCGCACGGATACCTGCCCGGCGTTCATTTCGTGATCGCCCAGGACCAGCATGTACGGTACCTTCTGGTTTTGCGCGTCGCGGATCTTGGCGTTCATGCGTTCTGGGCGCTCGTCCACTTCCACGCGCAGACCCGCGGCGCGGAGGTTATCCGCGACCGCGCGGGCATACTCCAGGTGACGGTCCGCGATCGGGATGACGACCACCTGCACCGGCGCCATCCAGACGGGGAACGCGCCGCCGAAGTGTTCGATCAACACCCCGAAGAACCGTTCCATGCTGCCAAGCAGGGCGCGATGCACCATGTACGGCTGATGGGCTTGTCCGTCCTCGCCGATGTATTCCAGCCCGAAGCGCTCGGGCAGGTTGAAGTCGAATTGGATCGTGGAGAGCTGCCACTCACGGTCGAGCGCATCCATCACTTTCAGGTCGATCTTGGGACCGTAGAACGCACCGCCGCCTTCGTCCAATTCATAGGGCAGGTTGTGCGCCTCGATGGCGCGCCGCAGCGCCTCGGTGGCTTTCTCCCATTTCGCCGGGTCGCCAACGGATTTCTCGGGCTTTGTGGAGAGATACGCCTTGAAGTCCGTCAGTCCCATCGAACGTAAGACGTACAGCGAAAACTCCAGCGCGCGGCTGATCTCCGCCTCCACCTGGTCGGGTCGGCAGAAGATGTGGGCGTCGTCCTGCGTAAAGCCGCGCACGCGCGTCAGCCCGTGCAGCACGCCGCTCCGCTCGTAGCGGTAGACCGTGCCGTATTCGGCGTAGCGGCGCGGCAGGTCGCGATAGGAGCGCGTATGGTGTTTGAAGATCTGAATGTGAAACGGGCAATTCATCGGCTTGGCGTAATAGTCCTCGCCTTCGATGTCCATCGGGGAATACATGCTCTCCTTGTAAAAATCGAGATGCCCCGACGTCTGCCACAGGTGGGCGCGCCCGATATGCGGGGAAAACACCCACTCGTAGCCGCCCTGCAAATGGGCATTGCGGCTGAAATCCTCCACCAGCACGCGGATCATGGCGCCCTTCGGATGCCACAGGATCAACCCCGGACCGACATCCTCCGACACGCTGAACAGGTCGAGTTCCTTGCCCAGCCTGCGGTGGTCGCGCTTCTTCGCCTCTTCCAGTTTCCACAAATACTGCTTGAGGTCCTCCGCCTTTTCCCACGCCGTGCCATAGATGCGCTGCAACATCTTGTTCTTCTCGTCGCCGCGCCAATACGCGCCCGCAACGGACATCAGCTTGAAGGCATCCTGCTTGATCTCCTTCGTATTTTCCACATGAGGCCCGCGGCATAGGTCCGTAAACGTGTCGTGCTGATAGATGGAAATCTCCGGCTTCTCATCAAGCGGATTGCCGTACTCATCGAAGCCGCCTTTTTCCAAGCCTTCGATCAATTCCAATTTATAGGGCTGGTTGGCAAAGATTTTCTTCGCCTCCTCGGCGGAGATGACCGTCTTTTTAAACTCATGTTTGCCCTGCACGATCTGGCGCATCCGTTTTTCAATGGCTTCCAGGTCTTCGGGCGTGAGATGATGCGACAGGTCAAAGTCGTAATAAAACCCGTTCTCGACCGGAGGACCGATCGTATATTTAGCCTCGGGAAACAGTTCAACGACAGCCTGCGCCATGACGTGCGCCGCTGAATGGCGGATCTTATAAAGATGCGACTCTTCGTATTTTTCCTGAACTTGTTGCGACATTCTTGCTTCCTTTCTTGACTGTAGGTTTGTTGCCGCTTTGATTGGCTTTTGCGACCCCGGAGAAGCGGCATCTGCTCTTTGGAGCAAACGACCTCCGTGTCGCTGACCAGTGTGGGGAGTCATGGCGACCTCCTGCCTTAAACAAAAATTCTCGCCCGAACACGGGGCGAGAATTGGATTCACGCGGTTCCACCCGATTTGTAAAGCGAGATGGTATCTCGCTTTACATCTCTTCAGCCGATAACGGAGCCATCCGTTCAACGTACTTGCCAACAGCCGATTGCTGAAAGCTTTCCGCGTTACGCTCGCGAGTGGTTTTCCGTGGTTTCCCAGGAAGAGATTCTCAATCTTCGATCTCTTCTCCCTGTCAGGGAAGTGACCGCGTACTCGTCTCGGTCGTTGCGTTTTGGGGCTGATGGCGAAATGCCATCAGCTACTTTGTGGGCGAGATAGGGCTCGAACCTACGACCTCTGCTATGTCAAAGCAGTGCTCTAACCAACTGAGCTACCCGCCCGAAGGACTAACATTATAACGAGAGTAACTTGATTTGACAATCCCTTGCGGTATAATCCCATCGCCATGCCGAGACGGAAAGCCCCTGAAGAGATGTCTGTCGAAGAGTTGCGCCGGTTGCTGATCGAGAAGCGGCGGGGGGCGCGTCGGGAACGGCTGGAGCATTTTAAAAGAACGGGGCGCGTCATTGCCGTGGAACCCGATGCGCTGGCATCGTCCGCTCCGGTGGTGGATACGCTTGAGGGAACCGGCGACCAGCCGGAGGTCCCGGTATCGAAGCGCCGCCGGGTGATGGACCGTTTCCTTTTAGCGGTGGAGGTCCTGGCGGTGGTGGGACTCGTCGGGGTCCTCATCAGTGGGTTCGGCATCCTGCGCGATTTGAACAATGAAATCGCCTCTGCGTTGATCCAGGAAACGTTCACGCCGACGCCGCTGGTGATGGCGGTCGTCCTGCCGTCGGGACATATTCCCCCGGATGCCAACGGAAATACGCGCCCAAACGATGCGGAGATTCCCGCGCATTTACAGCCGATGGTGCAGTCGCTGGCGAATATCCCGATTCCGACCGCCGCACCCGACCAGACAATCCGTATTCAGATCCCTGCCATTGATGTCGATGCCCCGGTGGTGCAGGGCGATGGCTGGGAGCAGTTGAAAAAAGGCGTAGGACAAAATGTCGCTTCGGTGAATCCTGGGCAGAATGGGAACGTAATCCTTTCGGCGCATAACGATGTGTATGGCGAGATTTTTCGGCATCTCGATAAATTGGCGCCAGGCGACCAGATCATTCTGTATACACAGCAGCGACAGTATGTCTATGTGGTTGACCGCACGGCGATTGTCGAGCCGACCGCGGTGGAAGTGATGGCAAGTACTGGCAGCCCAACGGTGACATTGATTTCGTGTTACCCCTATCTTGTCAATAAACAGCGCATTGTTGTTTTTGCGCGATTACAAAATTAAGGAGTTTGAAATGGCAAAGAGTAATAAACGAACAACCACTGTGAGCGTGACACCCTCCACGTCGCGCGCCGAGTTCAACCCCGATTACAGCACCGTGAAAAAGGACCTGGCCCGCATTGGGACGCTGGCGGGTTTCTTTATCGTTGTGTTGATCGTGCTTTCGTTCTTCATCAAGTAGCAAACAGGGAGAAGGGCGACCCGACCGGGTCGCCCTCTTTGATTTTGTGGAATACGAAGTCTCTCTGACAACGCTCACATATGGCGGCGATGCAATGGGGCGGTTGCCTGATTCCCGCGCGGTCTTCATCCCGTTCGGGCTGCCGGGGGAGCGTGTCCGTGTGAGGTTGACGGAGGAAAAGAAGAATTTTGCGCGCGGGGAGATCGTCGAATTCCTTGAGACTTCGCCTGATCGAATTAGCCCGAAATGCAAACATTTTGGTATATGCGGCGGATGTCATTACCAAAACCTGCCCTATGAAAAACAACTGGAAATCAAAACGGGGATTTTGCGCGACCAATTGATGCGCATTGGCAAGGTCGAGAATCCGCCGGTCAAATCAATGGTGACATGTCCGACCCCGTGGAATTACCGGAATCATGTGCAATTTTCCCTGGGTGAGTTGGGCAGGCTGGGATTTCAGATACCCCATTCAAACCGGGTGATTCCCATTTCCGAATGTCACCTCCCGGAACCGTCCATCAATGATTTCTGGCATCAACTTGAATTCGAGCCGGAAACAGACGTTGAGCGCGTTTCCCTGCGTGCCGGAAAGGAGGATGATCTCATGCTCGTGCTCGAATCGGATTCCCCCGAGCCTCCCGAACTCGAGATCGAGGCGGGCATCTCCATCGCACATATCTATGAAGAACATGCAGTCGTCTTGGCAGGGAATGATCATATTGTGATCAACGTGTTGGGACGAGATTTCAAAGTCTCTGCGGCTTCGTTCTTTCAGGTGAATACGGTCATGGCGGGAAAGATGGTTGAACATCTGATTACCAATTTACCAATTACCAATTCCCTCACCGTTCTCGATGTCTACTGCGGGGTTGGACTCTTCAGCGCCTTCCTCGCTTCCAAATGCGGATACGTGATCGGCATCGAATCGTCTGGATCCGCGTGTGAGGATTTCACCGTCAATCTGAATGAATTCGACAATGTGGAACTTTACGAGGGCTTGGCCGAGGATGTGATTCCGCTTCTCGAAGCGGGACCGGACATTGTTTTGGTTGACCCGCCGCGTGCGGGCTTGGACAAGGCTGTCGTGGACGGAATCCTGAAATTGAGTCCCGGTCTGATTGCATATGTCTCTTGCGATCCGTCCACGTTGGCGCGCGATGCGGCGCGATTGATCCATGGGGAATACAAGCTGAAGGAAATCACGCCGTTCGATCTGTTCCCGCAGACGTATCATATCGAGAGCATTTCCATTTTTGAGCGTTAAAAACATCGTCCCCGCCATGGGCAGGGACGATGCAAAAAGAATGGTTAACTTGCCGCCGGCACTTCTGTTGCAACAGATGCCGCGGGCAGCACCTTAAGTTCACGGTAGGTCAATGTCCACACCGTGGAGGTGTATACCATCTGCCAGCTGCCCAGCAACAGCCAGGGCGAGAAGGCAATGGTGAAGAACAGGGGCGCTATGAACAATGCACCCGCAGCCCAGGGAAGCCAGCCACCGAGGAAGGCGCTGAAAATTCCGGCAAATACCAGATACGGCAGGGCAGAAATGAGCGCTGCGATGACAGCGGTCACAACTACCACCGGGATGGTGACGATGACCAGGATGATGGATGCAAACGCCCACACGATTCCCAGGCCGATCATCACCAGCCACATCAAGCCGACATTCTTCCAATTCTCGAGCACGAACGAAAATCCGCGTCGCAGCGACTCGCGCACTCCCACATCCTCCAGCGCGCTGATCCGCCAGAAGAAGTTACGCAGCAGGTGCAGCACAATGGTCAACACCACCACGGTAAAAATGGCAAGGAATACGATCACGATTCCCGAAACCATGCCAAACACTGCAAAATCTGCCGTGCCGTTGACCACCGAGAAGAAAAGACCGATACCTGCGAAGAGCAACACAAGTACGAGGATAATTGCTGGCAGGTTCACAATGAGGTCGATCAGGAACAACCGCCATGCCGTTTTGGACCAGCCGATACGGAAACCCTGACGGACGGTCATCTTTGTTCCGCTAGCTTCGTACTCGTCCACCATGCGGATGACCGAGGTCTCCGAAACATAACGCGCCACTGTCATGACGATCCCCACCAGCATCATCATCAGCACAAAGCCGCCAACGATCCACAGGAACGTGGTCAATTCTCTCCCGGTTATATCGATCTCCGGGATTCCCTGTTCGAAGCGCCTGTTCAACTCTGCCCGGAACTCCTGATATGCCTGTTGCATATCCTGCGGAGTCAGGTTCACGTGCGGAGTTTCAGGGCGATTCTGCTGATACTGATAACTGTTGTTCGAACCATTGCCAGACGCCGCGCCACCGGCAGCAAGCGCCAGGATCAAGCCAAACACCCACAGAGCGCGATAGCTCCACAGGATGTACCATGAACGTTTCAAAATTTTAACGGGATCCATTCTTTCTCCTTGTTGACTGAACTTCTTATTGATATAGCTCGAAATTTTCAGGAATATTCCCTTTCGGGACGCTATCGCTTCATGCGGGACCTGAACCTGCCTCAGCCTTCGATCAGCCCTTCCCGCGGCTGACGCGTATGCCGCGCCAACCAAGTCGCAAACCAGGCAAGGTACAACACTGCCACCGAAACCTGTAATACGAACTGTGGAACCATGCTCCGGGTGAGGCTTTCGGTCCGCTCAGCCCATTGCAGGCTGTCCCCACCCAGCACGCCGAAGCCTCCGAGCACCGCCGTCAGGTCTGCGGTTTCCGCCGGGCTGGAGATCCACGAAGAGGTGGTCGTTCCCAGCAGCCCAAAGGAATCTGCCACCGAAACCACGTTGCTGAGCAGGAGCGCGGTGCTGACAAAGACCCAGACCGCCATGATGCCCACCGGGATCATCCACCAGCCGACTTCGAAGAGGGAACGCCGGGGAGGGGGAGTTCGCTTTTGAGGCAGGAGCAGGTTGATCTGAGAGGCGAAGCGTTCCGGTGACGGGAAGTCCGGTAGTGGGACCTCATGCAACAGCCCTGAGAGTTTGCCCAGCGATTCCAACTCTGCCCGGCAAGCTTCACACCCGGCGAGATGCGCCTCCACCTGGTGCAGCCGGTAACCCTGCAATTCACCGTCGAAGTAGGCATTCAACCATTCGATCACGTGGTTAGACATGTTCTACCTCCATTGATACGAATAATTTTGGTTCCAATTTTTCCTTCAATAATTTGCGGGCATAATTCAATCGTGACATGACCGTTCCAAGTGGAATGTCGAGCGCCTCGGCAATCTCGCGGTAAGACATTCCTTCATACTCTTTCAACACCAGCACCGCGCGGCTGGCATCCGGCAGAGACAGGATCGCTTTTTGCACCAGCGCCGTTCGTTCGTTTTGAGAAGCGAGTGATTCGGGGCTGGGTTGATCATCCTTCAGTTGTAAATCTTCGATATCGGTGGGCAGGATGCGCTTTTCTTTGCGGAGCATATCCATACCGGCGTTGAAGGCAATGCGATACAACCAGTTGCGCAGCGATGTCTGTGGGCGGTAGGAGGACAGGTTTTGCCAGGCACGGATAAATGTTTCCTGAGTGGCATCCTCCGCGATCAGCGCGTCGCCGCACATGCGGTAGACCACATTGAACACGCCGCGGGTATGAAGGCGTACCAATTCGCTGAACGCGCTTCGATCTCCACTTTGTGAACTAATGATTAACTTTGCCTCACTGACTGCCTGAACCGTTACCACTATCTGGTTTCCTTTTCTCTTGCCGTACTCTTAACGAGGAAGTCCACACTTTTATTCGGATGAAATATTGTCATTGCGAGGAGCGTCAGCCCCGAAGCAATCTCCCGTTTTCAAGCAAATATCCTGCAAATTACAGGAGATTGCTTCCCCGCTCCGCAGGTCGCAATGACATATGAAAAATCAGGGCGACCTTTTGCGGGGTCGCCCTTGAAATTTACTCTTTCTTCTCGGTTTTACCTGTCATACTCTTGCGGATCTCCGAGCGCAGTTGCTCCGCCTCTTCCGAGCGTTTGCCTTGTACCTCATTGGCGAGGGCGCCGAAGCGGTCAGAGACAGAGAGCAGCATGGCGAGCAAGCCTTCCATGATATTGCTGGTGCCGCTTTCCTTGTCTCCGCCGACCACCACGCAAAACCTTCGGTTGAAAGCCTGCTTCGCCGTTGAGCGCAATAAAGCCGCTTTTGATCGAGCCTTTCGGACTAAAGCGTTTTTCGACAATCCCAATGCGGGTGTTGGAGATGAAGCGGATACCTGATAATGTGATTATTCCAAGAATGCCCGCTACAATCAAGCCAGCCGCTATGAAGAAGCCAGTCATTTAGACCTCCTTTTGGTCTGTAAGTACCAATTTGTTTACGCAAATCAATAATCAAGAGTTGCAACCCGATCCCACCCGCTGCCAGGAGGGCTTGGGGCAGCGGGGTCAGTTCTCCGCGATGACAATCACCTTATCCTGTGCGGAAAAAGTCACAAATTCCGATTTTTTGGGATTGGTGTGCACCCCGTATGACTTGCCTGCATCGTTCACTTCGGATGCAATACGGTATCCGAGCGCCGTTTCGCCGCGCGCCTTTGCCGCTTCGACCACGGTGTAGAAATTGACCGGTTGTCCGGCGACAACGTAATCGCCGACAGGTTTGAGGTAAATTTCCGCGCCTTCGGGATCGAAGATGTCGGCAAAGACATCGAATAGTTCGGCGTTTTCGGAGAGCTGCGCCATCATCAGGCTGACGAGATGTTCGCTGACGATGAAATCGTCCACTTTGGTGGCTTCGGCGAGTTCGCGGTTGCGCAGGTCGAGCATTTCGCTGACGATGGAGAAGGGCGTTTCATCCTTGTCTGCCATGTCGCGCAGGTGCAGGAGCGTGACGAGGGTTTTCGCATCGGCTTCCTGCGGTTCGAGCGTGCTGTATGCCAGCACGATGACGTGGTCATAATCCTGGATGTTGAGCGAATCAAGCAGGTCACGGTCGGTGGTTTCGCCTTCCATCACGATCAGTTTTTGATTCGCCAGCTTCCCGCCGTGCGTGCGAATCTGTTTTTCGATGTTGTACACATCCGCGACGACGGTCACTTGCGAACCTTTCGGGACGTAATTATCGAGTTCATGCACGATGGTCGTGCCGCTGCGATTCCATCCGAGGATGAGACATTTTTCGGGTCTGGGTTTTAACGGATTCCCGCCTGAGTGGATGAGCGCCTCGTCGATCGGAGGCTGGCTCAGGCTGGAGAGGCGAATCGTATCGTCATCTGCAGAGAGGGCAAAGATCTGGTCGTCCTTTTCGATGCGCGTGTCCATTTTGGGGCTCAGCAAAATTTTTCCATTTGCCTTGCGGAGACCCATCACGCATGAATCTTCATAGGCGAGCAGGGCATCGCCAAAGGTCTTTCCTTCCAGCGCAGGCTCATGTTTGAAATAGATTTCGTCGCCGCCGAAGTTCATCAACTCGGTGTACACGACGGAGAGACCCGATTGCCGCGAAGTTTGCGCCACGACGCGCGCGATCAGGTCGCCGGTGAGCACAGCCTGCACAACATCGTTTGCGCCAACCATCCTGAGCACGGCGAGATTCTTTTGGTTGCGAATCTGCGTGACGATGTGATATTTCCCGGCGCGGCGCCCTGGGTTGTTGGTGATTGCCAGCACGGTTTTGATGACATCGGTATCAGGGTCTTCGTTTTCCGGCGGCAGGACGATGATGGATTTTGCGGAATACGGACTGGCGATCTCGATATCGTTCGGGTCGATGGGGCTTCCATTGCGGCAAATGATGCGCGTCTTTCCCTTGACTTTGACCCGCTCTCGTATCTCATCTTCCATCTCCACCTTGTCTTTATCTGCCAAAACGACGATGCGGGCATGGTCTTGGTTTTCGTTTGCCGTCATCAGTTCATTGAGCACGGTGTAGATCTGCGATGACCAGCCAAGGATGAGCGTATGGTTGGTTTCAAGCACCTGCGAACGTCCCTTGCGAAGACGCTCCATCTGCCCTTCGATGGCATTGTTCAACACGCCGATCAATGCGCTGACGATGAACACGCCGCCGAGCGTGACAAGCAGCATGACGGCGCGGAAGCCCATGCCGGTATCCCCGCCCATCGTGCCGGAATCAAGCGTGCGCATCAGGCTTGCCCAGGCGGCTTCCCCAAAGGACAGCGATACGCCGTCCTCCTGTGTGAAGCGCGCCATCGAAATGACCGCGCCTGCCACGACCACCACCCCCAGCGACAGCACAAACAACATGCCAATCATGGCGGGCGTGCCGCGCGACATCAGGTTATCGAACCAGTATTGAAATCTTTGACGGAATGACGCCTTCATAAAACCTCCGCAGCAGGAATTCATTCATTATAGGATTTTTTATTCGTGTTGCCAACGGGAATTGACTCCTATTGGATTTTGCCTATACTTGATTTATAAGCAAAGGAGGCTCTCATGACTACTACGTTAACCTGGTACGGACATGCCGCCCTCGGACTGAAAACCGGCGGATACAAACTTGTCGTTGATCCCTTCTTTAGCGGGAATCCCGCCGCGTCCATCTCAGCCGATGCCGTGGAGGCGGACTTCATCCTCGTCAGTCACGGACACGGTGACCACGTGGGCGACAGCATCGATATTGCCAAACGCACCGGCGCTATGATCATCAGCAACTTCGAGATCGCAGGCTGGTTCGATGGCAAAGGCGTTGCCCGGACGCACGGTCAACAACACGGCGGCGGATTCAAACACCCCTTCGGATATCTGAAACTAACGCTTGCCTTCCACGGCTCAGCCCTGCCCGATGGTTCGAATGGCGGCAACCCGGCAGGTTTTTTGCTCACCACCAATGATGGGAAGAAAATCTACATGGCGCAGGATACCGGTCTATTTGGCGATATGAAATTGATCGGTGAAGAAGGACTTGACCTGGCAGTCGTTCCCATCGGCGACAACTACACCATGGGACCCGATGATGCCCTCCGCGCGGTCAAACTACTCCAGCCAAAGGTTGTCATTCCCATTCACTACAATACCTGGGATCTGATCGCGCAGGATGCGAACGCCTGGGCGGAGCGAGTGGGGAAGGAGACGGGCACGAAAGCGGTTGTCTTGAAGCCGGGGGAGAGTTATTCGCTGTAGTAGAAATCAAAAAGACCGAGGCGCTTGCTCTCGGTCTTTTTGATACACTATTTAGAAAACGGATGTTTCCCATATCTAGAAATAGTATAGCGCTTTACCCTTGCATCTTCTCCCACTCGCCCAACTTCTCATCCATTTCCTTCTGCACGCGCTCGTATTCGGTTCCCAGTTTGCGGACCTCGTCCGGCTTCACAAAGGGACTCTCCAACTGCGACGTCAGATTCGCCAGCTTCGATTCAAGTTCGGCGATGGTGTTCTCCAACTCCTGCAACTGGGCGAGCCTTCGTCTTTCCTCTTTCGTTTCTTTGTTCCTGGCGTTTTTAGCTGTTCGAGCGGCGGAGATTGGAGAATTGGAGAGTAGAGAATTTTGTTCCGCGAGTCGCGCTGCCTCTTTCTCTCTTTCCTCTTTCATTTGAGAGTATGTGCCATTGAAGGCAATCATCTTCGATTCGTCGGGATCGATCTCCCAGATTTGGGTGGCGAGGGCATCGATCAGGTAGCGGTCATGGCTGACCAACAGGATGGTTCCCTGATAAGCATTGAGCACGGCTTGCAGCACTTCCTGTGAGGTGATGTCGAGGTGGTTGGTCGGTTCATCTAGCAATAACAGGTTCGTATCTTGCAGTCCGAGTTTGGCGAGTGCTAATCGTCCGCGTTCGCCGCCGGAGAGCATCGAGACCAGCTTGAACACGTCATCGCCAGAGAAGAGATATTTGCCAAGATAGTCACGGGCTTGATACGGCAACATGCCCGGTGACTGGGTCAGAATTTCGTCGAGTACGGTCTTGTTCGGGTCGAGTCCCTCGTGGGCCTGGGCGAAATAACCGACGTGCAGACTCGCTCCCAGAATCACCTCACCCGCCAGCGGGGGGATGGAGCCGAGGATCGTCTTCAAGAACGTTGATTTGCCCGCGCCGTTCGGTCCGATCAACGCGGCGCAGTCCAGGCGGCGGAGTTCCAGATCGGGTGCGGAGAACAAAACCTTTTCAGGGATTCCATCTTCAGCGGGATACCCCACCGTTAAATTTTTTGTGCGGATGACCAGATCGCCGGAGCGATTCGTCGAGCGCAAATGCAGGTGCAGGTCGGGGGTGACGCGCCGCGGAGGTCGCAAGCCGCGCACGCGCCGCTCGGCTTCCTCCACACTGAACGGACTGGTGGTCGTCTCCACATCCAACTGCGACCAGTTCGACGCCACCACTGCATCCATGCCAACCTGTTCGATGGCCTGCACCACGCGCGTGAGTCGTTTGAGTTTACCTTTCGCCTGCAATGTGTTCTGCCCCGAAATATTTTTCTTGATGTACTCCACTTCCTTCATCAACTTTTCGCGCTCGCTCTCGAACACTTCAAAGCGATGCGCCCAGCGGATCTCGCGCTCCTGCAGATAGGTGCTGTAATTTCCGCGATAATATTCCGCGCCGCTGACCGCCATTTCGAGCAGGGCGTTGCAGGCATGGTCGAGAAAATATCGATCGTGCGAGACGATGATCGCCGCGCCTTCCCACTGCGTCAGATACCCTTCTAGCCATTCGACCGCTTTGATGTCGAGATGATTGGTGGGCTCGTCGAGCAGTAACAAGTCAGGATTAGACAACAAGAGACGCGCCAGATGCGCGCGCGTACGCTGCCCGCCAGAGAGATGATCGAGCGACATATGAAAATCATCGGGATCGAAGCCCAGACCAGTGAGCACTTGCTTGATGCGGACTTGATAGACGTATCCGCCGCGCCGCTCGAACTCCTGCTGCACGCTTCCATACCGGACCAAGGCCTGTTCCCGTTTAACCGGGTCGGACATTTCCGCTTCGAGTCGTTCCACTTCCCCCTGCATGCGGATGAGGTCCGCGAACGGCTCAAGACACACATCCCAGAGCACGCCCTGCAATTCGAAGTCTGCTTCCTGCGAGAGATAGCCGATGCGCAGATTCTTGGCGCGTGTGATCGTCCCACCGGAGGGTTCTTCCTGTCCAATCAGGATGCGCAGGAGAGTCGTCTTGCCGATGCCGTTGGGACCGACGAGCGCCAGCCGCGCACCCTTGGCAACAGAAAACGTGACGCCAGAAAACAGATCTTCCGCGCCGAAGGATTTGGAGAGGGAGGAGACAGTGATGAGGGACATGGTGATCAGTGAGCACTAGTGCGTACTGCGTATTTCGTAATCCGTAATTGGTAATTTGCCCCCGAATTATAAACGACCCCTACCGCCCTGATGGCCACCTTCCCGATTTCCCTGCGAACTTCAGCAGGAAAATCGGGAAGGTGGGGAGGGTCATGTCTTTTCCTCATCCGCCTCATGCAAATGACCGGGCTTTTCCTTGCCCAACTCCAATGAGCGTTGATATGCCGCCCAGACCGCACGCGAAATGGCTGTGCGGAAGCCTGCCTTCTCAAGGTAATACAACGCCTCGGCAGACGTTCCTCCTGGTGATGTGACCTGATTCCGCAGCGTGGCAGGATGACGTCCCGCTGCTTCGTAGAAAGATGCGGAGCCTTTTATGGTCTGCAAGACCAATTGCTCAGCGATGCGGCGGGGAAATCCCATATGCACGCCCGCGTCGATGAGGGCTTCCGTGAAGAGGAACACGTAGGCAGGACCGGAGCCGGAGAGAGCCGTTGCCATGTCGAGATAGCTTTCATCTTCCACAAAGACTTCCTCGCCCAGCGCGCCGATGATCTCACGTGCCATATTCTGTTGTTCCTTGGTCACTTCCTTCGAGGATGTCCAGACCGTGATTCCTTCGCCGATCTGCCCCGGCGTATTTGGCATGGACCGCACCACGGCTTTGTGCTTCAGCCCCGTGCTAATCTTCTTGATGGACGCGCCCGCAATAATGGACAACACCAACGCGTCCGGGCGAATGCCTTTTAATCCCTTCATCACTTCGCTGAGGCGCTGCGGCTTGACTGAGAGTACTACCACATCCGCCTGTGAAACGGCGGAGGAATTATCCCTCGTGGATTTGATCCCGTATTTCCTGCTGAGTTCGCTCCCACGCTCCTCCCGCGGACCTGCCGCAATGATATTTTCCGGCTTTGCCAGTCTCTTGCGCAACAAACCTGCGATCATGGCTTCCGCCATTACGCCGGGACCAATGAATGCAATCTTGTTTTTGAGCATGGGTAAGTTCCTCCGAGTGGGTTGATTATAAGCCCCCACCCAGCCTCCCCCAAATGCGATGGGGGTGCCGAAGGCGGAGGGGACAAGCAAATGAGCGGACGAAACCGTCCGCTCATTGTTCACTGAAACCATTTACTGACCATCGGCTATGTATAAGCCATCTGTTCCACTTCGACACGCTGCTTCTTCATTTGTTTCTTTGCCATGCGTGCGGCGAGCATGGTGGCTTGTCTCTTCTGCGCCGAGCGGACGATCAACTTGAGGAATTTCTTGTGGTTGTAGACTGGATCGTTAATCAGGGAGAAATCGGCTGAACCTGGCTCGTCCGGTGCGTAGAAGATTCCGCAATTCGGGTTGATCTCCAGCATATAAATGGTGCCATCCGCTGCCATGCGGTAGTCACAGCGGGCATAGCCGTTACCGTCCATGGCTTTGAAGAGACGGACGGTCTGTTCGCGCAAGGTCTTTTCGATGCGCTTATCATTGACCGGCGCCACGGACATCTTCTCGTATTCGACCCACTTCATGTCGTAATGTTTGAAGGATTCACCGTTGGGAAAGATGAACTCCACCGGCTTGAACGTGATCGGGTTGTTTTCGTCATCCGGATTTTCCGCGATGAGACAGGTGAACTCGCGCCCTTCGATAAATTCCTCGAGCAAGGCGCGACCAAACAACTCAATCTCTTTTGCCACCTGCACCTTGAGTTGTTCCACATTCTCGCAACGCGAGTCGCGTGTGATGCCGACGCTGGCATATCCATGAGGCGGCTTGACGAGTATGGGGAAGCGCAAGCGCTTCGACACGCGCTCCACATCTTCGACGCGATCCACCATCACCCAGCCCGGTGTGGGTACATTTGCTTTCTTTGCATATGATTTCATTTCCTGGCGGGAGGGGTCGAAGAATTTCGAATCGGCTCCAGTAAATGCCACACCCATTTTTTCGAGCAATTGCACAAGACCAATCCCTGAAAGTGCATCATCGGGTGTGCCATCGCAGAGATTGAAGAATACATCCACCCCTTCATTCACCAGATCGCGTATTTGTTTTTCAACGTTCTTCGGGTTCACCGGATGATGTTTCCACTTGAGCCCGGTCATGTGCGGCGATGGGTCATATGGTTTGTCGTTGGGATCATCCGGCGTACTTGATAAAACACAGAGATACATTGTCGAGTCCTTTTCCTTCTTTTACATTCGATCAAGATGGATTTGTGTTGTTGCTTTATCTTGATCGCGTTGTATGTTGATCGTTCGTTATGTTGATTGATTCATTCCTGTTGATTCAATATCATGTTTATTGAATCATATAACGATGACATACAACTATATAGATTGTATCTGTTATTGAATTGTTGTAAAGGTTTTTTGATGATGATTAACTTTAAAAAATTGCAAATGAATGAATCGATGATTCGTTTGCATGTTCATTGAATTGATGAATAATGATCGAGCTAATACGGACGGATATATCTAATCGTGGAAATGGTAATAAGTATTATTCGTTTGTTTTGTTGTTCGATGAAATTGTGTATTTCCGCTGATGTGGATTTGACTGCACTTGCCCAGTCTCTGATCCGACTCCCGCTTCAGAGCCCCGAATGGCTGATCCTGTTTGTGAACATCATTCTCGCTGGATTATTCCTCTGCCGCCTTGCACTACCCAAGGAGCACAACATAAACATCCTGTGTATTATCACCAAGATGATAGAAACACACTACGTTCAATTGTTGATGATGGCCGTATTCCGCATTTGCTGATTATTTCCCTACCCTCTTCGACATCAAAATATCCGGCTTGCCAATTCCGTTCGCGTCGGGGACAATGCCGGTAATGATGTACCCCAGTTTTTGATAGAAAGTATATGGATGTTTTTTGAAATTCTGAATTTCCCTGATCTGATCCCAAAGATTTTCGTAGAGATCGACATTCGATAAGGAAGTCATGTAATCCTCGTCGTCCGAACCGAGTGTGATGGTCAGCCCGCCGCGTGCACGCACTTGCTCTTCGAAGTCTTCGACCAGCGCACGACCAATGCCTTTTCCCTGCATGGATGGCTGCACCGCCAGTGGATGCAATTCCCAGACGTTGCCGTCATAGCCCGGAATGCCGCCGATGATGCCGAGCAGACGTCCCTGCTCGTCGAGTGCGACACGACAGATGCGTTCTGCTTCGAGCATTTCGTGGATTTCTTTCATTCCATCGTCAACTGTAGGCCAGGCATCGGGCCAATGCTTACGAAAGGCATCCACCAATAATTGCGCGGCTTGATGGATAAGAATCTCATCATCGGGGAATAGGGAACTGATTTTCATTGAACCTTCCAATTATTCCGACCTTTCAACCCGCCAACTTTATTTCCAATATTGTGGCAGGTATTCTTTGTAACTCGTCAAATACTCATCCAGAATTTTCTTTGCAGTGTCGATGTCCGTGATGACCGGATCAAGCAATAAGCACTGCAATGCTTTTTCGCGCGAACCTTCCACAGCGGAGTCGACACACAGTTGAGCGGCGGTGATTTCGCGGCGCAGGAGGGCGGCGATGGGTTCGGGCAACGCGCCGACATGGACGGGATGTATCCCTGCGCCATTGACTTGAACGGGGGTTTCAACGATGCACCCATACGGCAAATTGCCAATTTGCCCCACATTCGGCAAATTCGCCGCGAGGTGATAATGATTCCCTGCGCCTGCCACGTTTTCGATCATTTCCAGCGCGCCTTCCGAGTCGGTGTCTAGCAAACCTTCAATGGTCGCATCACCATTCGCCATGTCGTTCAAGCGGTCGAGTTCAAAGTTACGAACGGCTGTCATCAAATCCCAATCATAGAGGCGGATGTTGTATTTCTCCCAAGGTTTGGTTTGCAGGTCGGAAGCCCACGGCAGGTATTCGCACAGGTGTGTGTCGCCGGGGATGGGGAACAACTCAAAGGCGGAAAAAACGTCCCTCGTGAGCGGTTCAAACCCCGGGTCCAGTTCAAAGAAACGTTTTCTAAATAGCGGGTACAGGTCCTCACCCGTGCGCCGGTCATGAACGGAAAGCATCCATGTGAAGTGATTCAATCCGGCAGCACGAATGTCCACAAGCGGGACGATCTGTTCGCGGATGCGATGCTGAAGCGGATGCTGGTCCACGGCAGCGTGCATGCCGGTGAGTCCCTCCGGGACTTCGATGCCCAGGTCCTTTGCCAGCGCCACGCCGACCATGGTGTATCCCGCATAGATTTGATGACACAGTCCGACCGCCTTGATCTGGCTATGACGGTTGACTGCGTCGCAGATGCGCACCATGGGGTTGGTGAAATTGACAAACCATGCATCGGGACAAGCCTGTTCCATGTCGTGTGCGATCTGCATGATTGGGCCGATGTTGCGTGCCGCGTGGGCAAAGCCGCCGGGTCCGCCATTTTCAGCGTAAGGTTGTCGCACGCCATACTTGAGCGGGATTTCGAAATCACGCTTCCACAAATTCTCACGCGCGCCGACTTCGATGGCGTTGACGACGAATTGACTGCCTGGCAGTGCTTCTTCGTGATGGGTGTGGGCTGTGATGACAAACCCCGCCTCCCACTCGACGTTGAGCCTGTTCGCCAGCCGACGGACGATATCCAGACTTTGAACGTTCCTGTCCACCAGCGCAAGTGTGGAGCCTTTCAACTTCTTGGAACGCATCATGGCGGACAGGGTATTTTCTCCGAACGATGCCGAGCCTGCACCGATGACCGTGATTTTTGTGGGGAGTGTCATGAGGGCGTTCCTGTGTCGGATTAAAAACAAAGTGATGCGGAGATTATACGTCATCCGCATCACCATTCCTCATTATTTACTGTTTGCTGATTCTATTTGCCGATTGTCACTTCGGCGCTCATGCCCCAGAGTAGACCCTCCGGTTGTGCATCCAGCGCGATAGTGATTTTGTAGACCACTTCGCCGCCGATGGTGCTCGAGACGGGAGATATGGCGACAACCTTGCCGGCGAATTCCTCGTCGAGTGCATCCACATAGACGATGGCAGGTTGACCGATCTTCACATCCGGCACATCGCGTTCGCTCAAGTCCTTGGTCTCCACTTGTAGATTGTCAAGTGTGGCGATGGTCACGACCACCTGCGCCACATCCACCGATTCGCCGGGTTTTATATCCACGGAGACGACGGTTGCATCGATGGGGGAAAGCAGAATGGATTCCGCCTGCCTAAGTTGGGCAATCTTGAGCTGGGCCTCAGACTGGTCAAGGCGGGCGCGGGCAAAGACGCGGTCTTCGGGCAATTGGAAACGACGCGGTTGCAGGTTATAGGTCCATTGTGCCAGGGTCACATCGCGGTTGGCGGTGGCAAGATGAACTGCCGCGTCCAGTTCGGAGGAATCGAGTGTGACCAGAGGTTGTCCTGCGGTGACCTCCTCGCCCTTTTTCACCAGCACTTCCTTGACGCGCCCTGCGATGGTGAAACTCAGGTGCGTGACCTGTGCAGGCGCGACGTTGGCGGAAGCGACCACTGGGCCTGTCTGGGCGAATCCGTTCTTCATAACGGAAGCAGAGACCGGCTGGGCGGGAAGCGAGAGACTGAGCACGATCAATGCCGCGAGCACGGTCCATCGTATGCGGTTCATGATCCTACTCCTCAAGAGTCACTTCGGCGCTCATGCCCCACCGTAACCCTTCCGGCTGCTCATCGAGTTCGATCGTTACTTTGAAGACCACATCGCCGCCAATCGTCTGTGATTGTTGATCGATTTCGATCACTTTGCCGGTGATCTCCCTGTCGAGGGCTTCAATGTAGACGGTCGCGGTTTGTCCAATTTTTACCTGTGGCACGTCCACTTCGCTTAGGTCTGTGGTCTCGACGCGAAAGGCGCTAATGTCGGCGACGGTGATCAAGATGCGCCCGGGGGTGGCAGTTTCGCCCACGCTGATATCCACAGCGGTGACAGTGCCGCTTATCGGAGTGATGAGGGTGGTGTTGGCGAGCTGGGCTTTGATCGAATCGAGTTTTGCTTTTCCAGCCTCCAGGTTGGCCCTGGCGATGTCTCGATCGCGTTCCGTGGCGATGTTGCGGGTTAACTTATCCAATTGGCTTTGAAGAGCCTGGACATTGAATTCAGCTTCGATGACTTGCGCATCCAGGATGGCGGTATCGAGTTGCACGAGCGCCTGCCCGGCGGTGACCTCGTCGCCGACCTTGACTTCGACGGATTTAACCCGTCCCACGGTGGTGTATGCAAGTTCGACGACATCAAGTGGCACCACCACCGCGGAAGCGTTTACCCCCGCGTCGATGACGGGCGTGGGTTCTGCCTCCGTTGTGGATGGTGTGGGCGTTGCCTGCGGCATGCACGCGCCAAGAATCAATGTTGTGATGAGTATGAGAATGCTCCAACGTAGTTTCATGCTTTATTTGTCTCCTGAAGTAGCTATTTTCCGTTGACTTTGCTATCTTTTTCTATCAAGCCATCATGGAGTGTAACTACGCGACTGGCATATTTGATGACGCGCGGATCATGTGTGGCAAAGACAAAGGTGGTGCCGGTCTCTTTATTGAGTTTCTTCATGATTTCCATGACTTGCTCGCCGTTCTCGGTGTCGAGGTTGGCGGTAGGCTCGTCGGCGAGGATCAGTTTGGGGTCGGTGGCAAGCGCCCGGGCGACCGCGACGCGTTGTTGCTGCCCGCCAGAGAGTTGGTCGGGGCGGTTGTTGGCGCGGTCGGTCATGCCGACGGCTGAGAGCAAATCCATGACGCGTTGTTTGCGCTGTGCCGCTGTCTTGCCATTAAGCAGGAGCGGCATCTCGATGTTCTCGTAGGCGGTCAACGTGGGGATGAGGGCGAAGAATTGGAACACGAATCCGATGGTGCCCTTCCGCAAATCTGCGCGTTGGTTGCGGCTGAGACCGGTCGTTTCCTTGCCTGCGATGATCACTTTGCCGGAGGTGGGCTGGTCGAGACAGCCGATGAGTTGCAGGAGGGTGGTCTTGCCGGAGCCGGAAGGTCCGACAAGCGAGGTAAACTCTCCACTTTCGATGGTCAGGCTGACGCCGTTGAGGGCGCGGGTTTCCACTTCGCCGATCTTGTAGATGCGGGTGACATCCGTTAATTTTGCGACTTCCATTTTGTATCTCCTTTATTGTGCGCTGTGTAATGCTTCGACAGGTTCCATGCGGGAAGCCATCCGTGCCGGGTAGAGTGAAGCGATCAGGGTAAAGACGAATGCGGTGACAATCAGGTTGATGGCTGATTCAAGCGTCAGGTAGGTATAGATGCGGTCCTCAAGAAGCATGTCGGCGCTCAAGCCGAGGTCTCCAAAATAGATGCCGACTTTTCCAAAGTAGGCGGAAAGAGCCCAGCCAGCCAGTGAGCCGACCGTGACACCGCCCAAAGCCAGCAGGCTTGCCTCTGCCAGGAACATGGCGATGATCTGCCTGCCCTTCATGCCGATGGCGGAAAGGATGCCGATCTCGCGCGTGCGTTCGAAGACGGACATCAACATGGTGTTGACAATGACCGTGACAGTGATGCCAAGGACGATCAGGTTGATGACCGTGAGATAGGCGTTCGAAAAATCGTTGACCAGCACGAGCAGTGAGTTCAACTCCCGCCACGTCTCCACCTTGAAGTTCTGACTGGGGATTGCCTCCGCCACAAACTCAGCCTGTTCGCGGTCCTTCAACAGGACAAAGATCATGCTGGCGCGATTCCCCGCGCCTGAAAATGCCTGCGCCTTCTTGAGCGGAAGGAATACGATTCCCTTGTCGTAGGCGGTGGTACCGGTCGTGTAGATGCCGCGCACGGTGAACAATTGCTCGTCCACTGTGCCATCAGACGTGTTGACCAACAGATTGATCTGGTCTCCAACATTGAGCGCAAGGTTTTGTGCAAGCGGGTATCCGATCAGGATTCCTTCCCGGTCATCTGCCATGAGGAATTCGCCGGAGACGAGGTGACGATACGGGTCATTCGCCCTCGAGGCTGGGTCGATGCCCATGATCTGGACGCCAACGGAATCGTTTTGCGCTGTGATAATACCGCTTGCGAACAGGCGCGGCGTCGCCACATCCACCTGATCCAGCGCTTCGATCTGCGCCGATACCTGCTCCGGGTCTTCGATCAGATAGTCCCAGGCGACGCTGAGTTTGTCGGGGTCATAATCCGCATCCCGTACCTGGATGTGCCCCGAATTGAGGCGCAGTGTGGATTCCATGGCACTGCGCATCTCGCCTTGAAAGAAGGCGGCAAGGAACATCAACAGGGCGGTACCCATGGCAAGCGCCAATCCCGAAAGGAGCGAGCGGCGGCGGTGCCTGCCCAAATTGCGGTATGCAAGTTTGAAATAATTAATCATCGGTGTCTCACTTCGTTGACTTCTTTCATCTTTCCTATTGATGAAAGAAGTTCGTTAAACGTAATGCAACGCCTCTGCTGGTTCATGGTGCGAGGCTTGAATGGCAGGATACAGCGCCGCCAGCGCGGCAATGATCGCGACGGTCAGCGCGTGTTGAAGCACCTTCAAGGGTACAAGCTGGGTGTAGATACTTCCACTGATCAGGGCGGTGTACTCGGTCAAGCTGGCGAACTGGCTGTAGTCCAGTCCCACAACGCTGAAGATGCCGTTGATGGTGGTGCCCAATACGGCGCCGATCACAGCACCCATCACTCCAATCAGAGTCCCTTCCAACAGGAAAAGGAATGTGATCTCGCGCGGTTTCAATCCCAGCGCGCCGATGATGCCGATCTCGCGTGTGCGCTCGAAGACCGCCATCATCAGCAGGTTGAGAATGCCGATCGCGGCAATGCTCAGCATGAATACGCCCATGTAGCCCATCACGCCGGTCTTCATTTCCATGGTCTGTTTGAGTTCCGGGAAGGAGCTCTCCCAGGTATCCACTTCATAGCCTGCCGCCGAATTGTTGATGGCATTCACGACTGCCGGTTCCTGCCCGATCTGCTTCAACGAAACGACCACTTCCGTCACCTGCCCATTCAACCCAAACAGGCTTTGCGCCTCGGCAAGCGACATGTAGATCATGGCTTTTTCAACAGAGGGAACGCCAACATCGTAGATACCGACAACGGTCATCGTGCGCTGGCGGTTCTGCTCGTTCTTCGTGTTGCCCACCATCGTGATGCGGTCACCCACGTCGATGCTCATGGCGGTGGCGAGTCCCTGACCAATGACGATCATGTCGCCGTCGTCCGGGTTGAGGTAACGCCCCTTGGTGATGTTGTCAGCAACAGGGGTGATGTTTGCCTCTTTTGCGGTCTCAATGCCGATGATCGAGACTGCGAACGCGCCTTCACGATTGGTCACCAACCCGCCGGTGACAATCCGCTTCGAGGCGGCGACCACCTCCGGGCGCGCCTCCGCCGCCTGAACAACGGCATCCGGGTCGTTCAACGGAAGCAGCGGTTTGTTCTCCAACGCATCGCCATAGCCGGGAGCGTGCACCTGGATATTGCCTCCCAGCAACTGAATGGCATTGCCATAGATCGCCTGCTCGAAACCGCCGATCATTCCGTCGTAGAACACCAGCAACGCCATCATGACCCCCATCGCGCCCGCAATCAGGAACGTCCTGCGGCGTTGTCTCCATACGTTGCGCCACGCAATGCGCAGAAATAAACTCATGGTGATTTCCTTTCTCTAAAAGTGCTTTCCGAATTCCGATTCTGTTTTACGTAAACCGTATTCCATCACGTATAACATCTTGTCGATTCTTTCCTGGGTTTCCGTTGAGCGCACCCACTTCATGATGTCTTTTTGTTTCATGCCTTCGTTTAAAATGTAGGCGCTAATGGCGTTGCTCCAGGTCTCCATGATCATCACCGCCAGGTCCACGTCCACACTCGGGTCCACCTCGCCATTTGCAATGGCTTGCTGGATCATCGCCCGCAGTCCCTGCGTGGTCCGTTCGCGGACATCAGCAAATTTGCTTCCGTAGTACAACCCCTCGCCGAACATCACGCGGCTGATGGCTTGAACCAAGCTTGGGTAGGCGGAGTTGAACTCCATACCCGTTTTGATCATCCAACGAAAGTACCCAAAGGTATCCATATTCGCGCTCGGCGGATGCTTGCCTTTGAAGTACTCCATTTTCTCGCGTTCGAGCACGGTGAGCAGGTACATGAAGACATCCTGCTTGTCTTCAAAGTACTGGTAGAAACTTCCCTTGGAAATGCCGCTGTTCGAGACGATACGATTTGTGGAGGCATTCTCCAACCCATATTCCGCGAATTCTTCGATCGCCGCGTTGATGATGTTGTTGCGTTTTTCTTCCGGAAGATTCAAAAAAGTTCGTTTGGGCATAAATGTGACCTCTGGGTCATATGACCTGGTGGTCACATTATAGGACGAATTGTCCCCCTGTCAATGGGATTATGAATGACAAACGTCACTTCTTGATGATTTCTTGACCCGCCTCACCCCACGCTGGGACCTTTCGGTCTTCCTCAGAATACGCCTGCTGAGGCTTCGAAAAGCCGAGTCTTCCCCAGATGGTCTTCACCATCAACCCTGCCCGCCAAAAAGCGACCGCCGCCATGCCGTGTGCCAGCACCGCGAACAGGGGTGGTTTTTGCAGGGTGTAATATGTCCAGCACTCGCGGGTGGTCCCCCATACTTCAAGGAAATATCCCAACCCGGCTCCGGCGATAAAGGTCAACAAGGCAAAGCGATGGTCGGTGGGGGTTAATATGAGGAGAACGCATAGAGTGAGCGAGAGCCAGGTAAAGGATTTGTCAAAGGTCGGGGCAACAAAGACCAGCATCAGGCTTAGAAACGAGGCGAAGGTGATCCAGTAAAGAGCGGTAAATAGTGAGTGATGAGCGATTGGTTTGAGATTCGCGCGCTCGACGAGCCAATCCAATAAGCGTGTGATTCGGTCAATGGATAACGAGGCGATGGGCCAGGCAGGGATGATCCACAGCGGAGGGCGTTCTGCCGTGTAATAATGCCAGAGATTGGTTTGTGTGCCCCATGACTCGATGGCAAGCCCGCCGCACATGCCTACAAAAACGATGAGCAGGTCTGTTTTGAGATTTGCACGGGCGATAATGGTCAGAGACATGAAGCCAAAGATGCCGAGCAGGAGCCAGTCCATGTACAGCCACCAGGGACCATTCCAATCGACATAGGCAAGCGCTTCCTCCGCTAGGGGCCACCAAACATAGACGATCAGGATGCAAACGGCAAAGAATCCGCCCAGCAGGATGCTGCTGTCACGGGTCCAGAAGTATTTGATGGCGGTACGGATGTGGGACATGAGGGGATTATAGCAGGTGGATTAAACAAGACGTTAACCAGAATATGACGATGAATAGGTTACACGTCCCTTGTTTTTTTGTTTCCCATCACATAAAATCGTTTGTGTTTGAATCAGGCGGGTGTCTTTTCTCGTTCGTACTCATAAAACTTCTGGCAAAGTTTGAGGAGGTGTTCGGGATCCAGTTCAAAGGCAAGACCAGTTTTTGGCAAATGTCGTAATTCAACCAAATATAGTCTTTTGTTTGAGGAGAACAAATATGACGAAAACTTTTTCGAAGGCGTTTTCACTGGCTGTCGTGCTGGCATTGGCGGTGGGGGGATTGCCCATGCAGAGTGCGCAGGCAGATAACTCAGTCCAGTCTCTTCCGTTCAGCCAGGATTGGGCTAACACTGGACTGATCACGACCAACGATAATTGGTCGGGGGTGCCGGGAATCCTGGGTTTCTTGGGACAGGATATCACAACCGTTACAGGGACCGATCCGCAGACTTTGCTTGGAGTCAGCGCATCTGCCACCGATGTGGACGTGATCGCCAATCAGACCAACCCCAATATTACCAATGGCGGCGTTGCTGAATTTGAAATCACGGATGCCACGATCGCCTTACAAGGTTCTGGAACAGCCGACGCTCCTTATGTCCTTTTGCATTTCAACACTACGGGGCGCACGAACATTACTGTCTCGTATAACCTTCGTGATATTGACGCTTCGGCTGATAATTCCATTCAGCCTGTTGCGCTTCAATACCGTGTCGGGCAGAGTGGAGACTTTACCAACCTCCCGGCGGGTTTTGTCGCCGATGCGACCACGGGACCGAGTCTGGCCACGCTGGTTACGCCGGTCAGTGTACAACTGCCGGTGGCGGCTGAAAACCAGCCGGAGATTCAGGTTCGCATCATTACGGCGAACGCCGTGGGCAATGATGAATGGGTCGGAATTGATGATATTGTCGTGACAGGCGACAGTGAAGTTGCGCCTCCGGTAATCAATGAATTCTCTGCCAGCACTGCTGGTACCGATGTCGAATACATGGAATTTTTCGGCGCAGCCAATACGGATTACTCCGCTTATACCGCGCTTGAAATCGAAGGGGATAGCGGCACCTCGGTCGGCACGATTGATGAAGTGATCAATCTCGGCACGACAGATGCCAATGGGCTGTACCTGGCAAACCTGCCGGCAAATGCGCTGGAAAATGGTTCGATTTCACTTCTGCTTGTAAAGAACTTTACAGGCGCGCTGAATACCGATCTTGACACCGATAATGATGGCGTGCTCGATAACTCACCCTGGGATGCCATTGTGGACTCAGTTGCCGTCAATGATGGCGGCGCGGGCGATGTGACCTACGGTACACCCAGCCTGGGCGTTTCCTATGATGGTTTGCCTTTTGCTCCGGGCGGCGCCTCCCGCGTTCCAGATGGAGCCGATACGGATACCGTTGCCGACTGGGTCCGCAACGATTTCGATCTGGCGGGCATACCCGGCAATGACGGTACACCCATCGTCGGGGAAGCATACAACACACCCGGCGCCCTCAATCAGGTTGTGCTTCCTCCCCCGCCTCAACTGGTTATCAATGAAGTGGACTATGATCAACCCAGCACCGATACGGCCGAATTCATTGAGATCAAGAATTACGGTTCTTCTGCTGTCTCGCTCGACGGCTGGACTCTTGAGTTGGTCAATGGCACTGGCGGCGGCGCGGCACTTTACAACACGATCACCCTTCCCGCTGTGAGCTTGGCGGCTGGCGATTATTTCGTGGTCTGTGCCAACGCGACCACCGTCGCGAACTGCGACCTGGATGCCAGCCCAGATACGGATTTCATCCAGAATGGCGCGCCTGATGCGGTCGGCTTGCGGTTCAACGGCGATTTGATGGATGCGGTCAGTTATGAAGGCAACACCGGAGCGCCCTACACCGAGGGCTCCGGCGAGGGGTTGGTGGACACTGCTGCAGGAACAGAGGGTATTTCACGGTGTCTGGATGGCGCTGATACCAATGTCAACAATGTTGACTTCACCTTGGCAGGTATCACCCCGGGCGCTGCCAATGACTGCACAGCCGCCCTGCCTCAACTTACCATCAATGATGTCTCCCTGGCGGAGGGCGACAGCGGTACGACTACGTTCTCATTTACCGTTGGCCTTTCCGTGGCGGCAGGAGCAGGTGGAGTGACATTTGACATCGCCACCGCTGATAATACGGCCGCTTCGCCAAGCGACTTCACCGCGAAGTCGTTGACGGGTCAGACCATTCCCGAAGGCAATTCCACCTATACGTTCGATGTGCTTGTCAACGGAGATCCGACCAACGAACCCGACGAAACTTTCTTTGTCAACGTCATCAATGTAACAGGTGCAACCGTCGCCGATGGGCAGGGTCAGGGGACTATTGTCAACGATGATGCCGCGATTACATTCATCCACGATATTCAGGGCAGCGGCAATACATCCAATCCCGGCACGTTCACCGTTGAGGCGATTGTGGTGGGTGACTATCAGACGCAGGGTTCCGGTCAATTGCGCGGATTCTTCCTGCAGGAGGAAGATGCGGATGTCGATGCCAATCCGGCTACTTCCGAGGGTATCTTCATCTTCTGCAGCAGTTGCCCCACACCTGTGAACGTGGGGGACAAGGTGCGAGTGACCGGCGCCTCCAGCGAATTCTTCAACATGACCCAGCTTACTGCCTCCACCGCTGGCAGCGTCAGCGTACTCAGTTCGGGCAACCCTCTGCCCACGCCTGCAACGGTCGAATTACCTGTGCCTGGCGTGCCCAGCGGAGACTTGACCGCGGCAACCACCGTCATTAATGCCTATTTCGAAGCATTCGAAGGTATGCTGGTTACCTTCCCCGATACTTTATCGATCAGCGAGTACTTCGAACTGGCTCGTTATGGACAGGTGGTCCTTACCGAAGGCGGACGCCCGCATACATTCACAGCAGTTAACACACCGTCGGCAGCCGGGTTCATTGATAATGAGATCAACCTGGCAAGTCGCACGATCATTCTCGATGATACCGATAACCGTCAGAACCGCCCGGTCGACACACCGAACACGGCGTACTACCACCCCGTTCCGGGACTTAGCACGAGTAACTTCTTCCGCGGCGGAGACACAATCACGAACCTCACCGGCGTCCTGCACTGGTCCTTCGCCGGTCAGACTGGGACCGATGCCTGGCGTATCCGCCCGGTGACCGAGGCATACTCCTATGCCTTTACCCAGGTCAACCCGCGTGCACCCATGCCTGAGGTGGATGGCCGAATCAAGGTCGCCAGTTTCAATGTCCTCAATTACTTCCTGACCATCGACACCAGCAATACTTGTGCTCCAACTCAGAATCAAGACTGCCGCGGCGCCGATAGCGCCCAGGAACTGGAACGCCAGCGCACCAAGATGCTCGCGGCGCTCTCCGCCCTTGACGCCGATGTCTTCGGCTTCATGGAAATGGAGAATACCCCCGGCGTCGAACCACTGGCCGACATTGTCGCCGGTTTGCCGGGCTATGCCTATGTGGATACGGGTGTGATTGGCACCGATGCCATCCGCGTCGGGATCATTTACAAGACCTCCACAGTCGCACCGGTCGGTAACTATGCCGTCCTCGACACACAAGCATTCGTCAACCCGCGTAATGCGGATGTAGACCGCAACCGCCCGGCGGTAGCGCAGGCATTTGAAGAAATTTCCACTGGTGCGCGCTTCACTGTCGTGGTCAACCATCTTAAGAGCAAGGGCTCGAGCTGCGGTGTTGGCGATGACGATACCACCACCGGTCAGGGGAACTGCAACCTGACCCGCACCCTGGCCGCCCAGGAACTTGCCAACTGGCTGGCGACCGACCCGACCGGCAGCGGAGACTCAGACGTGCTAATCATCGGCGACCTGAACTCCTATGCCAAGGAAGACCCGATTGTCGCCCTCCAGAATGCCGGTTATACCGATATGGTGGCGGCATTTGGCGGACCCGATGCCTACGGCTACGTTTTCGACGGACAACTGGGTTACCTCGACCATGCACTGGCTAATTCCAGCCTGGCGCCTCAAGTGGCTGGCGTGGCAGAGTGGCACATCAACGCCGACGAAATCCCGCTCTTTGACTACAACGACGACGAACGCACTGCCGACGAAGCTGCGTTCGAGGAAGAATCGGATGTGCTTCCGCTTTACGAACCGAACGAATTCCGCACCTCTGACCACGACCCGGTCGTTATCGGGCTGAATTTGAACGCCCCGCCGACCGTGGATGCCGGCGGACCCTATCCAGCGGAAGAAGGCTCTTCGGTCATCCTCACCGCAACCGGCTTCGACCCGAACGGCGACAGCCTCACCTATGCCTGGGATCTGGACAACAACGGCTCATTCGAAACCCCCGGTCAATCGGTTGCCTTCGTGGTCGGTTCAATGGATGGACCCGATACCCTCCCCGTCAGCGTGAAAGTGACCGATCCCGGAGGTCTTTCCGCTGTCGCTGGCGCCACCGTTGAGGTAGCCAATACGGCTCCTACTGCCATCTTTACAGCTCCTGCCATGGTGAGCGAAGGCGAATCCTTTGTCATCTCCTTCAGCGGTGCATTCGACCCTTCGGATGCCGATACGGCGGCGGGCTTCCACTATGCCTTCGACTGCAACGGCGGTTCGCTGGTTTCGGCGGATTACGCCAATAGTGGAACGGATCCTTCCTTCACCTGCACCTTCCCCTTCAACGGTACCTACACTGTGACTGGCAAGGTCATGGACAAAGATGATGGCAGCAGCCTGTACGCAGCGGTTATCGTCGTCAAGAATGTGACCTCCATTCTGGATAACTTCAACCGTCCCAGCGCCGCTCTTGGCGCGAATTGGAGAGGCTCGGTTGGGGCGAATGTGTATCGCATCGTTGGCAATCGGGTTGATGTTCGCGGCAGCGGACCCATCTACTGGAGAAATTACTTTGGAATCAACCAGGAAGCCAGCGTAATACTGACCACGGTGGACTCGGCGGGACTGGAACAGAATCTGCTGTTGAAAGTCCAGGGCGGATTCCTGCCCAACTGGGGCTCGGGCGCCATCGAAGTGCACTATAACGCTGTCACGGACAATGTGACGGTTGAAACGTTCCTCCCATCCACATTGCAGTGGTATGCTTATTCCGCCATCCCGGTCACCTTCAATAACGGCGACGAACTTGGCGCGCAGGCGCTGGCAAACGGAAATGTGGTGATCTTCAAGAATGGCGTCGAAGTGGGACGCGTGACCTTGAACGCCGCGGACCAGGCATTCTTCAATACCCGGGGCGGTTACATCGGTCTCTGGTTCATCAATTCCACGAATGCCTTCTTCGATGACTTTGGCGGTGGGAATGTGACACTGCCTTGACGTTGGGGATTTTCATAGACACGTTGTAAGAAGTCTGTATAAAAGGGAGCGCTCAGACAGTGGCGCTCCCTTTTTTTCTTCCGGGTTATTGAAAATTTCGACCAGATACTATCGGTAATAGTGCAAAACATCCCGAAGGTTGGCATGTCAAGAAACCTTCGGGACGATGTCTGCCGATTATGTCCGATAACGTCTATTATTTATATACTTGGGGATTTACACAGTTCGGTAGATGATCTCCCTTCAAACCGGAGATCAGATTCTTTGCCGCCATCCAGGACATTTTATCGCGTGCCACTTTGCTGGCGCTGGCGATGTGTGGCATCACGACCACGTTGTCCAATGTAAGCAAGGGATGATCGGTGGGCAGTGGTTCGGGTTCGGTCACGTCCAATCCGGCAGCGAAGATGCGTTTTTCCTTCAACGCGTCGTACAGCGCGTCCAAATCCACGACCGGACCGCGCGAGGTATTCACCAGCACAGCGGTGGGCTTCATCTTCGACAGGGCTTCCGAGTCGATCAGGTGGCGCGTATCAGGCGTCAGCGGGGTGTGAAGCGAGATAAAATCCGATTCCTCGAGGATCGATTCGAAATCCACGCGTGACGCTTTGATATCGGGATCCGGCTTCGATTCCCCGGGATCATAGTAGATCACGCGCATGTCGAATCCCACCGCGCGGCGCGCCATTGCCTTGCCGATGCGGCCAAAACCCACCAACCCCAGCGTGGAACCTCTCATCTCGGTGCCAAGCAACAACATCGGACTCCATGTTTTCCACTTGCCCTCACGCACGTAGCGATCTGCTTCCAGAATCCGGCGCCCGGCGCTCATCATCAATGTGAACGCAAAATCGGCGGTGGCGTCGGTGAGCACATCGGGTGTGTTGCCCACAGGGATTTTGCGCGCCGTGGCGGCATGAATGTCGATATTATCGAAGCCCACCGCATGATTGCTGATGACCTTCAATTGTTCGCCTGCCGTGTCCATCACTTCGCCGTCGATGTAATCGGTAAGCAGGCTCAGGATGCCATCCACGCCTTGCACACGCCTGAGCAATTCCTCGCGGCTGGGCGGAAGTTCTTCCGTCCACAGATCCACATCGCAAAACTCCCTGACCATGTCGAGTCCTTTATCGGGAATGATTCGAGTCACAAATACTTTTGGCTTCGTCATACGATCTCCATGAAAATCTTCTGATATGATAACAGAAATGGATGTAAATCGTTTCGCGACCCACAGCCTGCGCGACCCGCGTATTTTGCGCATCCTTGCCGCCGCCATCGATGCCGTGGATCCCCACAAGGCGGTGCAAACGCATCTGCCCGGACTGACTGGCCGCGTATTTGGATTGGGGATTGGGAAAGCCGCGATCCCAATGATGGATGCCCTCGCCGGGCGGATTCCCCTCATCGACGGTCTCGCCGTCTGCAAGCACGCCTCTTCGCGAAGCCGGAACCTGTTCGCCGTCATTGAAGGCGGACATCCCATCCCTGATGTGCGCTCGGTAAGTGCAGGCGAACGTGTCCTGGAATTTGTTTCCTCTTTGCATGAAGAGGATACGCTGGTTTGCCTAATCTCCGGCGGCGGTTCCGCTTTGGTGACCGCGCCGCACAAAGGCGTCACCCTCGACGACATGCAGTCACTTACCCGCGAATTGCTTGCCTGCGGCGCGCGCATTGAAGAAATCAACACCCTCCGGCGGCAGCTTGACCGGATCAAAGGCGGGGGATTGGCAGGAGCCACGAAAGCAAAGATCGTCAGCTTGATTCTTTCTGATGTGATCGGGAATCCATTGGAAGCAATTGCCTCCGGTCCCACCGTGCCCGACCCGACGACGCGAGAAGACGCGATGGCGGTTTTGAAGAAATATGGCTTGGAAAAACAAGTTCCAGCTTCCATTCTCCAGGTCCTGGAGTCCGGCCGTTTGTTGGCGGATGACTATAAACGAATTTCTCGATTCCAAAATGTGCAAAACATCATCATTGGCGATAATAAACTTGCCGCGCAAGCCGCGTTGGAACAGGCGGGGCGCGAGGGCTTTCATGTCGAGATATTGACCAACGAATTGCAAGGGGAGGCACGCGATATCGGCGCGATGCTGGCAAAGAGGCTGCGCGGCGAAGCGGTCAGGCGGTCACGTCCATTCTGTTTGATTGCGGGCGGGGAGACGACTGTGACGATTAAAGGCGGGGGTAAAGGCGGTCGAAATCAGGAGTTGGCTTTAAGCACGGTGGACGAACTGGGTGGATTGGAAAATTGCATGTTGATTTCGTTCGCCACTGATGGCGATGACGGCCCGACCGACGCGGCGGGCGCGGTGGTAACGGGGGAATCGGCCCGGAGGGCAGAGTCGCTTGGGATGAACGCGGCAGGCTCACTATCCCGGAATGACGCGTATCCATTTTTTGAGGCGTTGGGCGATTTGATCAAAAGCGGTCCAACGGGTACGAACGTCAACGATCTGATCTTCCTGTTTGCTATCTGAGGGCGTCTTCCACCACCTGCCGGAGCGAGGCGGTATCCAAATCCTTTTTATCCAAAAACGCGACAGCTCCTGCTGAAAGCGCCCGCCTGTGAAATTCGCGGTCGGGGTAGGCGCTGATGAGTACCATGCGGGTGGATGGGGAAACGCTCTTTAACCGGCTCGCACATTTGATGCCGTCCTCATCCTCCAGCACAACGTCGATCAATCCCAGATGAGGCTGGGCTTTTTCAGCGATGCGCAATGCCTCCGCCGTGTTATCTGCTTCATAAATGACCGAGGTGGGCGTGATCTTTCCGATTAAGTGACAGAGTTGATGCCGGTATCGGGGGTTGTCATCCACCACGAGGATGGTCAAACTGTCCTCACCGCGGACGGCGGCATCCATATCAATCATTTCCTGCCCGTTGGAAGCCAGTATTCCGGGATGGTGAATGGCATAGTTCATTGCCTTCAACCGGCTGTCCACCCCAAGGACTCTATAGAGGGTGGTCAGGTGGTTCTCCACGGTTTTGACGCTGATATCGAGTTCGGCGGCAATGGTACGATTGTCGGCTCCCTGAGTGAGGAGACGAAGCAATTCGCGCTGTCTGCGGGTGAGCGATGGGAGTTTTGTTGAGTGTGGATGAGGAGCTTCAGAATTGGTCAGGTGGCTTAGGAGTGAACTGGTAATCCAGCGTTCGCCGCTCAAGATTCTTTTTATTGCCAGGCGGAGGTCGGCAAGCGGCTGATCTTTCAGGTGATAGCCGTCCACGCCTGCCTTGAGCAGTCCCACCACGTAGGTTTCGTCGGCGTAGGCGCTGACAATCAGGATTTTCAGATTGGAATATTTTGCCTTGATTTCCCTGACGGCTGAAATGGGCTCGAAATCGGGCATATTGGCATCCATGACGAGAAGATCGACATGGGACCCGGCTAACGTCTCCATCAGTTCCCTTCCATTCCCCACTTCGCCAATGATTTCGATCTCTGGTAATCCATCCAACGCGTTGCGCAAACCAGCCCGTACAACGGTGTGGTCGTCTGCAAGCAGAACCTGTGTGGGCATCATGCGGCTATTATGCCGTAAGACACGATAACTGACAAACCATCCGATGCTTGCAGTTCCTTGAATTGTTTTATTCCTTCTTGAAAACCGGGTTAAAATCGTTGCATGTCCGTCCCTTTTTTGCGTGTTGAAAATTTGTCGAAGAATTTTGACCGCCTGCCTGTTTTGAAGGATGTCACTTTTTCGATTTCGCGCGGCGAAATTTTGGGTTTGGTGGGTCGCCAGGGGGCGGGGAAATCCACCCTTTTTCATTTGTTGAACGGCGTGATCCCGCCTTCGTCCGGTACCATTTATGTGGATGGCGTCCCGCAACGGCTGGCGAGTCGCTCCCAGGCGCAAAAACTGGGGATAGAAACCGTGTATCAGATCTCCAGCCCCATCGATCAGTTCAACGTCAGTTTTGGCTTCCTGTTCGACAGGGATGTCGGAAAGGAGACGACGCGGCGTACCTCCGGACTGGTGGAGCACTTCAATGTTGTCGAAAACATTATGTTGGGACGCGAAGTGACCCGCTTTTCGAAACTTGGTCTTATCCATTGGGATCAAATGACCCGTACCGCCATTCGCCTGCTGGAGGAGTCCAACCTCCCGCCCAGTCTGATCCATGAGCAGGTTCGCAATCTTTCGGATGAACAAAGGCAATTACTGACAGTGGCGCGTGCCTTTTATAAGCCTTGTCGTCTTTTGTTGTTGGACGATATCATTCCGATCCTGAGTTTTGAACGGCAAAAGATATTAATGGAGAAGATCAAGCGGCTTGCCGCGCAGGGTACTTCCGTGATCATCAGCAGCGACGACCTGACACACCTGTTCACGGTAACGGACCGCATTCTTGTACTGTACGAGGGCAGGCTTGTGGCGGATCGTCCCACATCAGAGGCGGTCCCGAAGGAAATCGTTGAGTTAATCGTGGGATCGTCGCGGCAGGAACAGGTAACGCCCTTGATCTGGGCGCTGGAAAGTTATCACACTGCCCAGCAACAGGCGGAGGAACTGCGCCGGATACAGGCAACTCTGCAGGAAAGCCTCGATGCGCGCACCTCCCTGAACCGGCAATTGCTCGAGCGGCTCAAGGATCAAATCGGCGCTCTCGGACAGTTGACTGCGGCATTGCAAGCCACCCAACGCCGCCTGATCACCGAACGTGAAGACGAGCGGAAGGCATTGGCGCGTGAACTCCACGATCAGGTCATCCAGGATCTGTTGAGTTTCAATTATCGGTTGGAAGAGATCGAAGGCAATGTGGCGGACCCTCCCGTGCAGGAAGAGGTGGAGTCGGTTCGCCAGGGTATCCGAAACGTTGTAAGCGAGTTGAGGCAGATTTGCAGCGATTTGCGTCCACCCACGATCGATCATCATGGACTTTCTGCTGCCATCGATTCCCTCGCGCATGAATGGGCAACTCGGAGCAATATTCATGTTCAACTGGAGATCGACCCCGCTTTGGGGCGTCTGCCTGAAACGATAGAGCTTTCGGTATTTCGCATTGTGCAAGAGGGGTTGAGCAATATTCGCAAGCATTCATTTGCGAAGCATGTGCGGCTTTCGCTGCAACGTACCCCGTCTGCCAGCCTGCTTGTTCGTCTGGAGGATGACGGGCAGGGACTTTCCGTCCCGGCGGACCTGGCATCGCTCTCTGTCAACAAACATTTCGGGTTGGTCGGCATCAGCGAGCGGGTGGCTTTGTTGGGCGGCGTGATGAGCATCGAGTCGTCCAAGGGTGGGGGGATGATCCTGCAGGTAGAGATTCCCAGCCCTTATCCAATTGTTTCATGAATGATGATGATTTTTCAGGTTTTTTGTGAAATTGGGGGATTTCCCCTTACCCAATTGGGGGATAAATCAGCATAAGTTGATAATCAGACGGTTTACAACTGCAACAAAAAAAATAAAATAAAAGTGAAACCAAGCCAATCTTGGGTATTTCTGGATTGATTTGGTGGCATTTTTATAATGCGCCGTCTGACATAACCTGATAAAGTACGAACGACCTGAAAGTTGAAGGATGCCAATCAGCCTGCTATGCAGGTATTCATTTTCCTCAATCGTGGTGTCGGTTCATGAAACCTATAAGTCAAAATTGTCAGCAGTTGGATTTCGATTTACCCAAAGCGAAGCGCGTTCCGTTTATCAATGACGGGCGGCTTCGCTTTTTTATTCTTATATCTTTGAAAGGAGGTGTTTAAAGGTCACATTCCCTGATTGTCACGTTTGAAACTGAAAAGAAAAATAACAAGGAGAAGAAAATATGTCCAAGAAAGCTTTATACAGCCTGCTTGCATTGCTTGTTGCGGTTACCATGATCCTGTCAGCTTGTGGTCCCGCCGCGACCGAGACACCCAGCGCGCCGACAGTATCCGGTTCCGTGGGTATCGTCCTTCCGACGAAAGATGAGCCGCGCTGGATCCAGGACGAGACCCGCTTCAAAGATGCCTTTACCGCCGCTGGCTACAATGTCGAGATTCTCTTCAGCCAGGGTGATTCCGCCAAGGAAAAAGCCAACGTCGAAGCGCTGATTACCAAGGGTATCAAGGTTCTCATCCTGACCCCGCAGGATGGCGCTGCCGCCGCCGCCGCCGCTGAAGCGGCTCATGCCGCTGGTGTGAAGGTCATCGCCTACGACCGCCTGATCCTGAATACGGATGCGGTG
>JACAEM010000037.1 GCA_013388855.1 Chloroflexota bacterium | reverse complement strand
CCCCCCCCCCCACCACACATGCCCCTACGGACAACATTGAAAAATTCGGCAAACCTGTTTCGGGTTCATTGGCAACGATTATTCGTCAATATAAATCATCCGTCACCCGCCGTATCCAAAATGAATTGTACGGGCTCGATACATCGAGCCCCGCCATCTGGCAACGCAATTATTACGAACACATCATCCGCAGCGAGGCGGAATATCATCGCATCCATCGTTACATCGAATCCAACGTTGACAATTGGATTAAAGACAACGAAAATCCTGTGAAATCAAAATGACCCATTTCACCGAATCCACTATCGAGCAAGCCGCCCTCGACTGGCTGCGAGACCTGGGCTACACCTACGCCTTCGGTCCCGACCTCGCGCCCGACGGTCCCGCGCCCGAACGCGGCGACTACGCCGAACCGCTCCTGCTCGGACGCCTGCGCGACGCCCTCGCCCGCCTCAACCCTGACCTTCCGCCGGCCGCGCGCGAAGAAGCCTTTCGCCAACTGACGCGGCTCGGCTCCCCCTCTCTCCTGCTGAATAATCACGCCTTCCATCGCATGTTAATCGAAGGCGTCACGGTGGATTTCAAAGGGGAAGACGGACGCACGGTCAGCAGACCTGTGCACCTGATGGATTTCGAGAACCCCGAAGCCAACGACTGGCTGGTCGTCAACCAATACACGGTGGAGGCTTCTTACCAAAACGCCAGAGTCAACCGCCGCCCCGATGTCGTCATCTTCGTCAACGGACTGCCGCTCGCGGTCATCGAACTTAAAAACGCCGCCGACGACGCGCAGCGTGCCACCATCTGGTCGGCGTTCAATCAACTGCAAACCTACAAAGAACAAATTCCCGCCCTGTTTTACACCAACGAACTGCTGGTCATTTCGGACGGACTGAACGCGCGCCTCGGCTCGCTCACGGCAAACAAGGAATGGTTCCTGCCCTGGAAAACCATCGAAGGCGAGACGACCGCCCCCTCGTCCGTGACCCAGCTCGAAGTCCTGCTGCGCGGCGTGTTCGAGAAGCGCCGCTTCCTCGACCTCATCCGTTATTTCATCGTCTTCGAGCAGGACCGCGGCGCGCCCACCGTCAAGAAAATCGCGGGTTACCACCAGTTCCACGCCGTCAACATGGCGGTGGAGGAAACCATCCGCGCCGCGCGTGCCGTAGCCGTAGGGGCAAGTCACCGACTTGCCCAATTGGGTGAATTGAAAGGCGTCTACCGCGCCCAGCCCCTGAAAGACGGCGAAAAGGGCGACCGCCGTATCGGCGTCGTCTGGCACACGCAGGGCGCGGGCAAAAGCCTGACGATGGCGTTCTACGCCGGGCGCATCATCCTGCATCCCGCCATGCAAAACCCGACCGTGGTCGTCCTCACCGACCGCAACGACCTGGACGACCAACTCTTCGGCACGTTCTCGCGCTGTTCCGAACTCCTGCGGCAGGTCCCCGAGCAAGCCGAAAGCCGCGAAGACCTGCGCGCCAAATTGCGCGGCCGCGCCGCGGGCGGCGTCATTTTCACCACCATTCAAAAATTTCTGCCGCCTGTAGGGGCGAGTCATGACTCGCCCTTGCTTTCCGACCGCCACAACATCATCGTGATTGCGGACGAAGCGCACCGCAGTCAATACGACTTCATTGACGGCTACGCCCGCCACATGCGCGACGCCCTGCCGAACGCCTCCTTTATCGGATTTACGGGGACTCCCATCGAACTGAGCGACAAGAACACCCGCGCTGTCTTCGGCGATTACATCAGCATCTACGACCTCCAGCAGGCGGTGGAGGACGGCGCGACGGTCAAGATTTACTACGAAGGACGGCTCGCCAAACTGGAATTGGACGAGAAGGAACGCCCGCACATTGACAAGGAATTCGAGGAAGTCACTGAGGGCGAGGAAATCGAGAAGAAAGAAAAACTGAAGAGCAAGTGGGCGGCGCTGGAGGCGGTCGTCGGCGCGGAGAAGCGCGTCCATCTCATCGCCAAAGATTTCGTCAATCACTGGGAACGGCGGCTGGAAGCGATGGATGGCAAAGCCATGATTGTGTGCATGTCCCGCCGCATCTGCGTTGACCTGTACAACGCCATTATCGCCCTGCGCCCCGACTGGCATTCCGACGATGACAAACAGGGCGTCATCAAAATCGTGATGACGGGCAGCGCCTCCGACCCGCTGGATTGGCAGCCGCACATCCGCAACAAGGCGCGCCGCGAAGAACTCGCCCAACGCTTCAAAGACCCCGCCGACCCGTTCAAAGTGGTCATCGTGCGCGACATGTGGCTGACGGGTTTTGACGTCCCGCCATTGCACACCATGTACATTGACAAACCCATGCAGGGGCATGGTCTCATGCAAGCCATCGCCAGAGTCAATCGGGTGTATCCCAACAAAAAGGGCGGATTGATTGTTGATTACCTTGGTTTGGCTTACCATCTACAGAAAGCGTTGGCGACCTACACCGAAGCAGGACATCCTGCCGAGATACCAGACCAAGAACAAGCGGTGAACGAATTGCTCAAACGCTATGAGATATGTAAAGGATTGTTCTTTGGTTTTGACTGGTCGAAATATTTTACGGGAACCGCCACAGAGCAGGCGAGTGTTCTGCCCGCGGCGTTGCAACATATTCTTCAACAAGAGGATGGCAAAAGGCGGTATTTGGAAGCCGTAAGAGGGTTATCGCTCACCTTCGCGCTTGCTGTGCCAAACGAGCGGGCTCTTGCAATTCGAGACGATATCGCCTTCTTTCAGGATGTGCGCGCCGCATTTACAAAATACACAGTCAGCGAAGGCGGCAGATCGGATGAAGACTATGAAGAAGCCATCCGCCAGATTCTCTCCCGCGCCGTTGCGACCGACGAGGTCATTGATATCTTTGCCACGGCTGGTTTGAAGAAGCCTGAAATTTCCATTCTCTCCGAGGCTTTCCTCGCCGAAGTGAGAGGCTTGCCGCAGAAGAACCTCGCCATCGAACTCTTGCGGAAACTGCTGAACGATGAAATCAAAAGCCGCCTGCGGAAGAACCTCGTGCAGTCTCGCTCCTTTGCCGAGATGCTCGAACGCACCATCCGCGCCTACCAGAACCGCACGCTCGAATCCGCGGAGGTCATCGCCGAGTTGATCAAACTGGCCGAAGACCTGCGCGAAGCCGGGAAACGCGGCGAGAAACTCAACCTGACCGAAGAGGAAATCGCCTTCTACGACGCCCTCGAAGTGAACGACAGCGCCGTCAAAGTGTTGGGAGACGAAACGCTTAAAGGCATTGCCCGCGAACTGGTCGAGACGGTGAGAAAGAACGTTACCATTGACTGGACGGTAAAGGAGTCGGTGCGCGCCAAGTTGCGCGTGATGGTGAAGCGCATCCTGCGCAAGCACGGCTATCCGCCCGATAAGCAGGAAAAGGCAACACAAACGGTGCTTGAACAAGCCGCGTTGATTGCGAGGGATTGGGCGGGGTAAGGGCTACAACAGGAAGACCAACCTAACCTGATATGTTCGGGCGGGCTTTCCTTCCACCTGGACCAGCAGGACTGGTTCATACATCGACCCCAAAAATGTGAGATAATTCGTCCGAATATTCGATACAAACCATCAACTCTGGAGAGACGTTGCAAGAGCACGAAACGCCTGTGGTGAAAGCAAGCGATTACCTGCCGTTGCTGTGGGTCGTCCTGGCGGCTGTCATGGGCATCAGCCTGATATGTGGCGCTGCGGCGGTGGGCGTCAACGACATCAACCGGGCGGCTCCTGTTGGCACAGAGCCGGTCGGTTTCGTGGAATATGTCGTTTCCAACATGAACACAATGATCGTCGAGACTGCCCAGGCGTTCTCCGAGATCATCTCGGTCTCTTCCGCCACTTCCCCCGCCGTTCCTCCAGCGACAATCACGGTGTTGCTCCCGGTCACAGGAACGGAGATCGTCACGCCCACCATCCCGTCCATTCCCACCTTCTTCAATCTCATCCCCACCAACCCGCCGCCCACACGGCTCCCCACTCTCACCCCCACTCTCACCCCCACGTTCACGCCAAGTTTCACTCCGAGCTTCACTCCGACCAGAACACCCACTCAGACTCCTTCCAACACACCCACAAATACTCATACAGCAACTTTCACGCCGACTGATACACCGACACCCACCCCAACCAAGACGCCGACTCCCACCGACACCGATACACCCATCCCAACCGATACAGACACACCGCTTCCCGATACGCCGACAGACGAACCCACCCCCACACCGATTCCACCGACCTCCACGCCGTTCGACACCGCAACCATTCCGGTAAGCGAACCGTGAAGTTCGGGCATTTGTCACCGATTTAATAGGGCAGGAATGGTGGAAACATGAGATAATGCCAACAGTTATACAGCCGGGGATCCAAGGGTGGCTGATTATAGGCGCGCTGTCCACGATAGAGGTATTGAAGAGAAAGGAGAACCGCGCGTGAAATCGAACGGTTATCAGGGCGTTACAATTGTCCTGGTCATCCTGGGCGCCTGTGGAATCGCGTTCTTTCTGCCATACATCATCATCCAGACAACATCGCCTGCTATGGTCGATCCCGATTTCATCATCCCGAATACCGGTCTCAACACGCCAACCCCCACCCGCACCGACCGCGTGCTGACGGTGCAAGCCTTCGCGCAAATGTTCTTCACACCCACCAGCACCCCGGTACCCTCAGAAACGAGCAATTCTCCCACCCTCACCCCAACTCTCAGCATCGGCGTCACGATTACAATCAGTCCCACGCGGACGATCACTCTCACGGCAATTCTCACTTCGCCAATCACGTCCACAACAACGGTCACGCCGCGTTTCCCGAATACCGCCACAGCCACATTCACGTTGACGCCCAGCCGCACCCCAACCTGGACGCCTTCCTTCACTTCCACATACACGCCGAGTCCCACGAATACGGCGACGTTCACCCCTAGCCGGACACTGACTCCGACCTCCACGCGGACCTTCACAGCCGAACCGACCGATACGGACATCCCGCCGACATCCACGTTCACGCCGATACCTCCCACAGAGACCGACACCCTCGAACCGCCGCCCACCGATACCCCTCGACCGTCTCCGACCGACACACCCGAGCCGCCGCCAACTGACACCCCTGAACATCCGCAAGCTGGTTGGGTACGCTGAAAGGAACATCAGGCCCTGCTCAATTCAAATTCTCAAAATCCGAACATCGGGTTAGAATTGAAGCATGAACAAACAACAAGGCTACCTGCTCGTCGTCGAAGATGTTCCCGACATTCTGGTACTCCTGAACGAAACCCTCAAATTCAAAGGCTACCGTGTGATTACCGCCCACAACGGACTGGAGGCGCTGGACATCATCCAGCAGGAACGCCCGGCGCTGATCATCACCGACATCCTGATGCCCAAAATGGACGGCTTCAGCCTGGTGCATCGCTTGCGTCTCAACCCTGAAACCCGCGACATCCCCGTCATCTTCCTTTCGGCAACCTATGTCGCGCCGGAGGATAAAGCCTTCGCCCTCACCATCGGGGTCACGCGCTTCATCGAAAAGCCGGTTGATCTTGAATCCTTTTTCCCGGTGATCGATGAACTGCTGGCACAAAAAGAACGAACCATTCCCATCCTGCTGGATGAGATCAGCTTCTATGAGGGATACCGCAAGCGGCTGGAAACAAAATTGAAACACAAGAACACGCAAATCGCCCGCGACGAGAATTTGCTGAAGACACTCTCCGGCAGCGAACGAGCCTCATTCGAAGCCTCTCTGCGGCAATCGACGGCGGAACGAGAGGAAATCCAGCACCTGCTCGAAGAGATCCGCGAACGCCTGGAGAATCTCAAAGCAGGATAATCCAACCCGCAAAAGAGTGATAGAAAAACCGCTGTACTTACAATTTCCCATCGACCCGGACTGCCCTGTCGTTTTGCCAGGGCAGTTTTTGTGTATGTTGACTGATAAACCGCGCCCTTTTCATGACATTTGTCCATCAATGTATGAATTATCTTGACTTCTTACTAAAAACCTTATATACTCTAATTAATCAGATTAATTATAATTATTATGGTAATTAGAGACCGCCTTTCTCCCAATATTTCTGAGTTTTTGCGCTACTTGGCTGCCCACCCGGAGGCAGAGAACAGCCTGCCGCCCCTTTCCGAACTCAGCCGCGAATTGGGTGTTGGTGTGGCGGCGCTACGGGAACAGCTGGAAGTGGCGCGGGCGCTGGGGTTGGTGGAAGTCAGGCCAAGGACGGGAATGAGGCGCAAGCCCTATAATTTTGCCCCAGCTGTCATGCAAAGCCTCGAGTATGCCATCGCTCTACACAAAGACCACTTCCTCCAATTCGCTGATCTGCGCCAACATATCGAAACCGCCTACTGGCGGGAAGCGGTAAAACTGCTTACCCCTGAAGATAAGAAAGCGCTGTGCGATCTTTTGGAGCGCGCCTGGGAAAAATTACGCGGCTCTCCCATTGAAATCCCCCACCCTGAACATCGTGAATTACATCTGACCATCTATCGACGGCTGAATAACCCGTTTGTGACGGGTTTGTTGCAATCGTACTGGGACGCCTACGAAGCCGTCGGGTTGAACTTCTTCACAGATTACCAATACCTGACCGAGGTGTGGACATATCATCAAAAGATGGTCGATGCCATTTGTGCCGATGACGTGGAGAGCGGTTTCAAAGCCCTCGCCGAGCATACGGATCTGATCCACCAATTAATCTCTTCGTCGCAATCATGACGAAAACATTTTGAGGAGTTCCATGAACAAGATAGTGAACGATTTTTCGATCACAGTTGGCACCAAGAACGGCTCCGGCAGTTCCACCGCCAACAACACCATCCTGAGGGCGATCTTCAAGATGGGTATCCCGGTTTCGGGTAAGAACCTCTTCCCTTCCAATATCCAAGGACTTCCCACCTGGTATACGATTCGCGCCAACAAGGACGGTTTCGTCGCCCGGCGCGAAATCAGCGAGATCGTGGTGGCGATGAACCCCGATTCGTTCGCGCGGGACCTGGCGTCTGTTCCCGTTGGCGGAGCCTTTTACTACGCTGACGATATTAAACAACCCATCACCCGTGCAGATATTGCCGTCTATCCCATGCCGGTGAAGGAACTGGTCAAGAAGGACCCGAACGTTCCCACCGATTACCGCGATCTGGTCGGAAATATGGTCTATGTAGGCGTACTGGCGCAAATGATCGGCATCGACCTCGAAAAGATCGAAGCAGCGTTGGTCTTCCACTTCAAAGGCAAGCAGAAACCCATCGATATGAACCTCAATGCTGTAAAGGCAGGCGCAGAATGGGCGAAGGCAAACCTGGAAAAGAAAGACCCCTACTATCTGGAGCCGATGAACAAGACTGAAGGCATGATCATGGCAGACGGTAATACTGCCGCTGCCATAGGTTCGATCTTTGGCGGCGTGCAATTCGTTGCCTGGTACCCGATCACTCCTGCATCCTCCCTGGCAGAAGCCCTGAACGACTACCTGCCCATGCTCCGCAAACGCGAAGATGGCAAGCATACCTACGCTGTCGTGCAGGCAGAGGACGAACTCGCCGCACTGGGTATGTCGGTCGGTGCGGGCTGGAGCGGTCTGCGCTCGATGACATCCACTTCCGGTCCGGGTTTGAGTTTGATGACGGAATTTGCCGGGCTGGCGTATTACGCGGAGGTGCCGGTTGTCGTGTGGGACGTTCAGCGCATCGGTCCGAGCACCGGTCTACCCACCCGCACCTCTCAAGGTGACCTGACTTTTGCCGCCTTCATCGGCCACGGCGATTCACATTCGGTCATTCTTCTGCCCGGCGATGTGTATGAATGTTTCGAGTTCGGCTGGAAGGCATTTGATGTGGCTGAACGCATTCAGACTCCCGTGTTTGTGCTTTCCGACCTCGATATGGGCATGAACCAGTGGATGAGCAAGCCCTTCCAGTACCCCGACACGCCCATGGATCGAGGCAAGATATTGTGGGATAAGGATATCGAAGAACTCAAAGGCAATTGGGGACGCTATCTCGACAAGGATGGCGACGGCATCCCCTACCGCACCGTGCCCGGCAATAGACATCCAATGAGTGCGTATTTCACACGCGGCACCGGCCACGACGAATACGCCAAATACACTGAAGATTCCAACGCGTGGCTGCGTAACATGGACCGCCTGAAAAAGAAACATGAGACAGCGCGTCAATATGTGCCGGCGCCGGTGCTCCACATCACCAAAGGCGCGACGATTGGCATCATCAGTTTCGGCTCGACCGAAGCCGCGGTTCTGGAAGCGATGCACCAGCTCGACAGAGATCACGGCATCAAGGCAGATTTCCTGCGCGTGCGGGCAATCCCCTTCACCAGGGAGGTGACCGAGTTCGTCAACAAATACGATCAGGTCTTCACCGTCGAGATGAATCGTGACGGACAGATGAACCAACTCCTGACCATCGAATATCCGCAGATTGCGGCGAAGTTCAAGTCCGTGGCATTTGGCGACGGCATGCCTGCCTCCGCCAAATGGGTTCGCGAAGGGATTCTGGCGCAATATGTCGCTCCCGCCAAATTAAACGGCAGGAATGGCAAGGCGGCGGTCAAAGTCAAATCAACGGCGACCAGGGGAAAGGTTCGGAAAGCGGCGGCGAAATCCACCGCAAAGACGGTAAAGAAGGTCGCGTCCAAATCTGCAAAGAGCAGGTCTTCTGCGAAGAAGACATCCGCGACAAAGAAAAAGTAAGAGAGAAAGGAGTATTTAGAAATGGCTACAGCACTCCCCATGGCTGGCACACCTGCCAATGTGAATCTTGCCGGTCTTACCAAGAATGATTATCGCGGAAATCCGACCACGCTCTGTCAGGGCTGCGGACATAATTCGATTTCGAACCAGATCATCAGTGCAATGTACGAAATGAGCATCCTGCCTGAGAATGTGCTCAAATTCAGCGGCATTGGTTGTTCCAGCAAAAGCCCCACCTACTTCATGAATCGTTCGTTCGGCTTCAACAGCCTGCATGGACGCATGCCGTCTATCGCCACTGGCGCGCTTTTCGGCGACCACACGCTCAAGGGCATTGGCGTCTCGGGCGATGGCGATACTGCCAGCATTGGCATGGGGCAATTCAAGCACGTCATGCGCCGCAACGTGAATATGGTCTACATTGTCGAGAACAACGGTGTATATGGCCTCACCAAGGGACAGTTCTCCGCCACTGCCGAAAAGGGTCTCACGCTCAAGAAACAGGGTGTCAATCCGTACATGCCGGTCGACATCTGCATGGAGGCGCTGGCCTCCAACGCGACTTTCGTGGCGCGCTCGTTTGCAGGCAACCCCAAGCAAGTGAAGGAATTGCTCAAAGCCGCGATGGCGCACAATGGAATCGCCGTGCTCGATATTATCAGCCCGTGCGTGACCTTCAATAATCAGGAAAACGCCTATCACTCCTACGCGTGGGGCAAAGATCACGAAGAGCCTCTGCACGACATCACTTATATCGCGCCGCGCAGCGAGATCATTCTCGAAGAGGAGATGAAGGAAGGTGAAGTGCGTGAAGTGAGCATGCATGATGGGTCGGTCATCATTCTCAAGAATCTGGAAAAGGATTACGACCCAACCAATCGTTTCGAAGCCATGCGCATCCTGCAGGAGGCACAGGCAAACAACTGGCTCGCTACTGGATTAATTTACATCGAGGCCGGGAAGCCTTCGCTGGTGGAGACCTACAATCTCACCGACACACCGCTCAACCGCCTCAGTGAAGCGGACTTGAGACCTGCTCCCGCCATGATCGACAAAGTCAACGCCTTGATGTTCTAACCCTCACCTTGGCTCCCCCCGCCCCTCTCCCAGAAGGAGAGGGGCGTTCATTCTCATGATCGAAATCACGCCATTCATTCAAATTGCCGAAAACGAATTGAATTTCGAGTATATCCGTGCGTCTGGACCGGGCGGGCAGAATGTGAACAAGGTGGCTACGGCGGTGCAGTTGCGTTTTGATGTGAATGGCTCGTCCCTGCCAGAAGATGTCAAAATGCGGCTGGCGCGCCTTGCCGGCAAACGTATGACGAACGATGGCATCCTAGTCATCGAATCAAAGCAGCATCGCACCCAGGAACGGAACCGCGAGGATGCCGTTCAAAGACTGGTCGAACTGGTACGCAAGGCTGTCATTAAGCCGAAGAAAAGAACAAAGACAAAACCGACTGCCGCATCCAAGGAAAGCAGGTTGAGATCGAAAAAGGTGAGAAGCGAGATCAAACGCTTGCGCAGGTCAGTGGAGTGAGTTGATATAATCGGGGGAAGTATGAACAAACATTCAATCATTGGTTTGTCGGCTGGACTCATTGCCGCCTCCATCTGGGGCGGCATGTATGTTGTCAGCAAAGTGGTATTGGAGGTCATCCCGCCATTTACACTGCTCACCCTGCGGCTTGCCCTGGGAGTCCTGGTGCTCGGTGTTATTGTTGCGCTGCGCGGAAAAATGGATTTTTCGCGTGAACAGTTTCGCATCAGTTTCCTCGTCGGGTTTGTAGGGTACGGCATCTCGCTGGGTTTTCAATTCGTTGGGACGAAACTATCCACAGCCTCGAATGGAGCGCTCGTCACCTCCGCCACGCCAGCATTTGTCCTGCTCTTTGCCCCCTTTCTCTTGGGCGAAAAAACGACCGTCCGCCGTGTCGCTGCATTGGTCATCTCTTCGCTAGGTGTACTGGCAGTCATCGACCCGCGAACCGCTGAGTTTTCTCCATCCCTGTTTTGGGGCAACACAAGCCTGATCGCCGCAGCATTGACCTGGGCGTTGTATTCCGTGCTTGTGAGAAAAGTCTCCCAAACCGCCGACTTGTTGAAATCCAGCGCAGTTATGCTGATGGGCGGACTCCCCACAAGCGTTTTGTTTGGTCTTTTTGAACTGCGCTCGCAAGGCATGGGAACGGTTACACCTGGTGTCATAGGCGGCGTTCTCTTCATTGGCGTTGTTTCCACCGCCATTGCCATGTTTCTGTGGAATTATGCCTTTGCCGAACTGCCTGCGGCGGTCGCTTCGTTGACCTTCTTTGCCCAGCCGGTGGTAGGTACGCTGCTGGGATGGTTCTTTCTTGCAGAAAAAATTACCCCTCTGTTTCTGACAGGCGGCATGTTGATCGGAATCGGAATCTTAATTTCAGCGAAGGAAACATAACAATAGCCTCTTCATGATGAGCCATGAAAGAGAAGGTGCCTTAATTCTCACCGACCGTATGAAGTAATGCCATATTCGGCGGGCGAACGGCTCCCACCGGGTATCCACAGACCAGCACCACCTGATCGCCCACTTGGACAACATCCGAGTGCGTCAGTGCCAGGTCTACATGGTCGATCATTTCCTCGAGGGAATTGGAGAAGGGCACAAGCTGCGGGCGTACACCCCACAAAAAGGCAAGGCGGCGATACGTCTCCGCACTGGGGGTAAAAGCCATGATCGGGACACGCGGTCGTATTTTGGACATTAGCCAGGCAGTCTGGCCTTGTGTGGTAAAACATGCCACCGCCATCACATTCTTGTCGTTTGCCAGCGCCTGAGCGGCGCGAGCCATCGAGGCGGCATCGCTATGTTCAAAGCCTCCCACGGATTGTTCCGCCCCCCATTCCAGGAAATGAGACTCGGCTTCGCGCACGATGCGATCCATCATCGCGACGGCCTCCACCGGATATTTTCCCGAAGCAGATTCGGCGGATAGCATCACCGCATCCGTACCATCGAAGACGGCATTGGCAACATCCGACGCCTCCGCCCGTGTGGGCAATGGGTTCGTAATCATCGATTCGAGCATCTGGGTTGCTGTGATGACCAATTTGGCACGCGCATTTGCCGTGCGGATGATGTGCTTCTGCAAGGCTGGCACGCGCTCCGGGGGAAGTTCCACGCCGAGATCGCCGCGTGCAACCATTACACCATCAACGTTATCCAGGATTTCCTCAAGGTGATCGAGCGCCTCCGGTTTTTCCAGTTTGGCGATCAATAGCGGAAGGCGTTTGCCAGTCGAGAATCGTTCCATCGCATAGCGGACCTTCTTGACGTCATCCACCGAACGGACAAAGGAAATGGCAACTGCGTCCACGCCTTGTGAAATACCGAAGGCGAGATCCGCTTCGTCTTTCTCTGTGAACCCTGCAATGCGCAGGCGGACTCCGGGGAGATTGATCCCTTTATGGGAGGACAACGGTCCCCCGACGAGGACTTTTGCCGTCAGCGTGCTGCGGTCTTTGACGGAAACAACTTCCAGGGTTAGACGTCCATCATCGAGCAGAAGCCGGTCCGAGGTCCGCACGGAATCGAAGAGTTGACGAAAATCCACTGGGATGTGCTTACCGCCATTTTCCGGTGGTGTTGTTCCGGTCACGTACAGAACAACTATCTCCCCCTCTGAAAGTTGAATGGGTTCCACTAATTCTCCCACACGGATCTTTGGTCCTTGCAGGTCTTGTAAAATTCCGATGGGAATATTGAGCTTTTCTGAAACTTTCCTGATGATGGCGATTCGCTGGGCATGTTGTTCATGGGTGCCATGAGAGAAATTCATGCGCGCTATATTCATTCCCGCCAGAACAAGTTTTTCGAGCGTTTGCTCGTCCTGGCTGGCTGGACCGATGGTTGCCACGATTTTTACTTTGCGTGTCGTCATGATATTGCCTCAATAAAATTATACCCAGCGCGGTCACAATTGCGCTCTTCGAGATGGAAAGGCGCAATTTGTGACCGTGGGCATAAGTGCTCACCGCAGGGTAAAAACACCGGCCACCTGCGATGAGTTGCTTGAAATTTGCATTCAAGCAATTAACGATGGGCTAAATGTAGTGCAGTTCGCGCGCCTGTTTTTCGAGATCGGCGCGGAAATCGGGGTGTGCGATATTGATCAATTGCAGGGCTCGCTGGCGGATGGATTTGCCGTACAGATCCGCAACACCATATTCAGTGACTACATAATGGACATGGTTGCGACTGGTGACCACACCTGCTCCCGGTTTCAGCATGGCAGCGATACGCGTGACGAGCGTGCCATCGCGCAGGGTGGTAGTACTCGGCAGGGCAATGATGGGAACACCATCTTTGGCGCGGGATGCGCCGTAGATGAAATCGAGTTGACCGCCTACGCCGCTGTAGAGTTTGGGTCCGATGCTGTCTGCGCAGACCTGACCGGTAAGGTCTACCTCGATGGCGGAATTAATGGCGACCATGCGCTCATTCTGTGCAATCACAAATGGATCGTTGACATATTCCGTGCGGTGCATCTCGATCAACGGATTATCGTCCGACCATTCGTACAATTTCTTCGTTCCCAGCATGAAACCAGCGATGATCTTTCCAGGATGCAACGTCTTGCGGGCATTGGTCAACACACCCGCGTTGACCAGTTCTATCACGCCGTCCGAAAATAATTCACTATGGACGCCAAGGTCCTTTTTGTGGTGCAGGTACTTCAATACCGCATCGGGGATGGCGCCAATACCCAATTGCATCGTCGCTCCGTCGGGAATCAATTCCGCGGCAAAGCCCGCGATCTTCTCCACCACATCCTGATTCCCTTCTTCCGTCATCGCCATTTCAGGAATTGGGTAATTGACAGGGATGATGTGATTCAACCGGCTGACGTGGATAAACGAGTCGCCCAGCGTGCGCGGCATTTGCTGGTTGACCTCGGCGATGATGATCTTTGCCGATTCCGCCGCCGACTTGGTCAAACCGACCTCCACACCCAGGCTGCAGAAGCCATGCTCATCAGGCGGTGAAACGTGGATAATGGCCACATCTACCGGCAGGATCCCGCGTTTGAACAGCAGGGGAAATTCGGAAAGCAGCACGGGCGTAAAATCAGCGCGCCCCTCGTGTACCGCCTTGCGTACATTGTGGCTGATGAAGAGCGTATTCACCCGCAAATGCCCATCCATTTCAGGCTTCACATAATCTGCAGGGCCTATCGTCAACGCCTGGCAGATCTCCACATTCTTGATGTTTGGCGCGTATTCCACAAGGGCGGCAAGCGCCTTTTGAGGCACCGAAACATTTCCGGTAAGGAAGATGCGGTTACCCGATTTGACGCTGCGCACCGCCTCTTCTGCAGTGGTAATGCGGGATTGGTATATGCTATTCCAGTCCATCGTTACCTCCATCCGCAAGCAGCGTCAGATGAACGAGTTTGCCTTCATGTGTATTGACCGCCCGCTCAAGGGCAGGATCCGCAGCAATGGCCTGCTCCACACCGCGGTTGGCGATCTCGATTAAGTATGGCATGGCGCAATTTACAAAGGCATGCGTCGATGTGCGGGCAACAATACCTGGCATGTTTGGAACACAATAATGCAAAACGCCTTCATCGACATAAGTGGGGTACTCATGCGTAGTCGGGCGGGAGGTCTCAGAGATGCCTCCCTGATCGATGCTTACATCCATCAACACAGAACGCTGTTTCATGGCTCGAACCATCTCACGCGTCAACAAAATCGGGGAACGCTGCGCCGGGACCAGCACGGCCCCGATCACGACATCGGCATAGGCTGTTGCCCTTTCGATATTTCTCCGGGTCGAGATCATTGTGACAATACCCGGGTAAAGTTCGGAGATTCTTTGCAGGGCGTTGATGTCCTTGTCAATTACCGTAACATGCGCACCCAACCCGAGTGATGTCTTCGTTGCATAGGTCCCAACAACCCCCGCGCCAATGATGACCACTTCCGCCGGCGGCACACCGGGCACACCGCCCATCAGAATACCCTTGCCTCCCCAGTTATTTTGGAGCAGGCGCGCGGCAATCGTGCCAGCCATGCTCCCCCCCACCTGGCTGAACGGGCGCAGGACCGGCAACGAACCATCTGCCAATTGGATCTGCTCATATGCAATCGAAGTGATTTTCTTCTGAAGAAGCACCTCCACCTTGTCCTGCCGGGAGGAGGCAAGGTGCAACAAACCGGCAAGCGTCGTGCCGGGTCTCAACCAGTCCAACTCCTCCTTGAGCGGGCGGGCAACCTTCAAAAGCAAGTCGGAACGTCCAAAGACCTCATCGGATGCATACGCAATCCGCGCCCCCGATTTTTCATATTCCTGGTCGCTGAAACCCGCGCCCACCCCCGCGTCATGTTCGACGTACACCTGATGCCCGTTCTGGGAGAGAATCTCCACCCCGGCCGGGGAAAGACCCACGCGATATTCGAACGGGCGTCTCTCTTTTGGAATTCCTATGTTCATACAGAACCTCCATAGTGATAGACCCTAAGGAGTTTTCGAATCCTTAGGGTCCACTGTTATTTCATATTTAACACGTCTCGAATGAGGGGCAATGCCCAATCGACGGTTTCCTTGTCGATTACCAGCGGGGGCGCAAAACGAATGACGTTATCATGCGTCTCCTTTGCGAGAATGCCCTTTTCCTGCAGCGCCACACAAAATCGACGCGCTCCGCCAGCTTCCGGCTTCAATTCAACGCCGATCAACAATCCCTTGCCGCGCACCTCCTTCACATGCGGACTGGGAATTTCAGACAACTGCTCGATAAAGTATTCGCCCAACTTCCAAGAACGTTCTGCCAGTTTTTCATCCCGGATCACCTTCAACGCCGCGCGTGCCACCGCCGCTGCCAGCGGATTCCCGCCGAACGTGGATCCGTGCTCCCCCGGCTTGAAGAGTCCGAGTACCGCCCTATCGGCAAGCACTGCAGAGACGGGGTAGAAACCTCCCGAAAGCGCCTTGCCGACAATGGTTACATCCGGGCGGACGTCCTCGTGTTGGCACGCGAACAGTTTCCCGGTCCGCGCCAGACCCGTTTGGATTTCATCCGCGATGAAAAGCACATTGTTCTTCTTGCAAATCTCAGCCACTTTTTTCAAATATCCTGCAGGCGGAATGATGACCCCTCCTTCACCCTGGATCGGTTCCAACATCACAGCGGCAGTGTTGGATGTAATGGCTTTTTCGATGGCGTCCGCGTCACCGTACGGAACGTTGATAAATCCCGGTGTAAACGGACCAAAATCATCACGGTAGGAAGGTTCGGTAGAGAATGACACAATGGTCACCGTGCGTCCGTGGAAGTTACCCGCTGCGGTGATGATCTCCGCCTGGTGTCGCGGCACACCTTTGACGGTATATGCCCACTTGCGGGCCAGCTTCACGGCGGTCTCCACAGCCTCCGCGCCGCTGTTCATCGGCAGGGACATCTCGTAGCCGGTCATCTCGGAGAGTTCTTTGTAGAGAAGCGGCAATTGGTCGTTGCGGAACGCGCGTGAAGTCAGTGTGACTTTTTTGGCCTGTTCGAGCAGGGCGTTCAAAATCTGCGGGTGGACATGTCCCTGGTTAACCGCGGAATAGGCGGAGAGACAATCAAGATATTTCTTGCCATCCACGTCATAGACCCACACACCCTCCGCTTTCTCAATGACCACATCCAGCGGATGGTAATTATGGGCGCCGTATTGTTCTTCTAAAGCAATGTAATCTTTGGTATTCATAAATTCTCTCACATTTTTTCATCCACAAAGGGTCATGAAGGTACACGAAGGAAAAGCTTTTAAACCTTTGTGCTCTTCGTGCCCTTTGTGTTTAATAGGTTACGCAACCCCGAAAAGCCGCGCCAGGATCGCCTTCTGGGCATGGAGGCGGTTATGCGCCTGCGGGAAGATGACCGAATGCGGGCCGTCCGCCACATCATCGGTTAACTCGTGGTTGCGGTGCGCAGGCAGGCAGTGCATCACGATCACATCCTTGTCCGCTTCGCTGACCAGTCCGGCATTGACTTGATATGGCGGGAAGACCTTTTCACGCTTGGCAGTCTCTTCTTCCTGCCCCATGCTGGTCCAGGTATCGGTATAGATGACATGTGCGCCTTTGACGGCTTCGTGCGGGTCGCGGACGAAATTCAATTTGCTGCCGGTTTCTTTGGCAATGTTCTGGGCAATCTCGACCGCTTTAGGATTGATGTCATAGCCTTCGGGGTTGCCGATTGTGAAGTTCCAGCCCAATTTAGCGGAGACATGCATAAGGGAGACCGCCACGTTGTTTCCATCCCCCACAAACGTGACGTTGAGTCCCTTCGCTTTGCCGAATTTCTCCTGAATAGTGAGCGCATCCGCCATGCCCTGGCAGGGATGGTTGTAATCGCTCAAGCCATTGACCACAGGGATGGACGACCACTTCGCCAGTTCCAGCACATGCTCGTGGTCGAACACACGCGCCATGAGCGCCTGCACGTAGCCCGAGAGTACGCGGGAGATATCCGCAATGGATTCGCGTTTGCCAAGACCGATCTCGTTCGGCGAGAGGTAGAGCGCGTCGCCGCCGCAATGACGCATCGCCATATCGAATGAGACACGTGTGCGCAGGCTGGGTTTTTGGAAAATCATGCCCAATACCTTGCCCTTAAAGAGCGGCGGGTTGCCTTTTTTGAAATATTCCTCTTTCAATTTAATGGCTAGGTCGAGCAGATCCTGCACTTCCCCCGAGGAAAGATCAGATATTGCGAGAAAATGGTTCATGCAAACTCCTTTGTGATGGTAGGGACGCGGATTCCCGCTGAGATTTCGGAAAAACGACCACATTTGGATCCATGTGGGCCGCCCCTGCTTTTTTAAAGGATATGATCCAATAACAGCGGAATTATATCTTGATTGATAAAAAATGCCCCGTTCCAAACATCACTGCTTCGGAGTGACACGGTTCACTGCCGGCGAGGTCGGAGACGCCGGTTACAAAATGAAATCTGGAACCTCCGCCAAGCAGGCGGTGTATCTGTCTAAAGGAGTCACACCATGAATCGACACATTTTGTTGCCCGTGTTCTTCGTCATTTCCTTCGCTCTGATTGCATGTTCAAGCAAGTCGGCAAAAGATTCCTGTCCGCTGACAGAGCCCGTCTGGCTCAAACCGCCTGCCGATTCCGCCGTTCTAAATGAACCAGTCTTCGAATATTATCTTGTAAACGAAGACCGGTCGATCTGGGCATCAGCATGGTGGGCGGAAAGCAATCAATATTCGCTACACGCAGGAGATGAAGGAAATAAGATCGGCTGGTTTCGGCCAGCGGGTGCGGAATTAATGATTACCGGTCAGCGGCTGGATGGAGATGCTCCACCTCTTGAAGCAGAGGTGCCTTGCTGTTACCCGACGCGCTTTCAGGTTTCTGGAGTGTACTTCCCCACTGAGGGCTGCTGGGAGATTCGTGCCAGGGCAGAGGATAAGGAAATTTCTTTTGTTGTGTGGGTCGAGCCGTAAATAATGTCCCGAAGGCTCTAAAACCTTCGGGACATTGCTATTCTCAGTTTGGGTTCTTCACCTTTTTCCAATACCGCAGCAACCCATCGGCGCTCATTCCGGGCGGATTTGCCAGCTCGTAAACTTTGACCGTGTCCGCATCCAAGCCAATGCGCTCACCTTCCTTTATCATCCAATCGGTGAAGCTTTGGCGCAATTCCTCACCACAAAAAGTTAAAGCAGGTACAAGCATCGGTTTCAGTCCCTTCGCGAAGCACCCCCGTGGGGGGGTTGGAGGGATTGTTTATTTCTAGCCCGCCGAACAGTGCATCAAGCTGATCAAGAAGCGCGTTGGGCTTCAGTCCCTTTTGATCCCGCTAAAACGGGATGATAAGGGATTGTTTATTTCTAGCCTGGGCGCCTTCAAGCCCATGATCGTGCCGGTCGTCGTGCGTTTCAGTCCCTTCGCGAAGCACCCCCGTGGGGGTTTGGAGGGATTGTTTATTTCTAGCTATGACGCTCAAGCGACCCAAATCTCGGAGCTCAATGCCAAGCTGAGTTTCAGTCCCTTTTGGAGGGATTGTTTATTTCTAGCCTCTGGCAAGTCTCGCTGGGCTGGGGCAACACCATCCGCAACAAGTTTCAGTCCCTTTTGGAGGGATTGTTTATTTCTAGCATGGTCAGTAT
>JACAEM010000031.1 GCA_013388855.1 Chloroflexota bacterium | reverse complement strand
CGTCAACCCCCTCACCGGGCGCGAAGTCCAAGACCCCTCCCTGCTCGCACTGCCCGCCGTACTGGTCTCCATCAGCAACATGCCCGTCACCGCCCGCCCGCAGGCAGGACCAGGCTTTGCCCCCTGGGTCTTCGAACTCTTCATCGGCGAAGGAACCACCCGCTTCATGAACGTCTTCTACGGAGACTACCCCCGCACCGTCCCAAACATCCACGGCGGGTGTCAAATGCGTCAGCAGGTCATCCGTCCCCTGGGCAAATGGATCGGCAACCGCGTCTGGCTCGACGAAAACGCAAACGGCAAACAGGACGACTGGGAAATGGGCGTCGGCGGCGTATGCATCCGCCTGTTAGACGGGATCAGCCGCCAGGTCCGGGCAGAGGCGGTCACCGATTCCAACGGCTACTACGCCTTCGAACAACCTGTTGGCAACGTCCTCCTCCAATTCATCAAACCCAATGCCTACGCATTCACACAGCGGGATGTCGGTGACGAAGACCGCGACAGCGACGTGGACGCAAACGGCGAAACGGGCATCTTCCAGGTGGAAGACAGCGCCTCATTCTGGGATGCAGGCCTGATCCTGCTCGAAAAGCCGCTTGCCACCCCCAGCCCGGTCGTCACCGGCACCCCGCCCAACTGGTTCCTCCCCGCTGAAGACTACGTCGGCCCCATCCGCTCCGGGCGCCTCACTTACAACCAGATAGGCGACATGTTCCCCAACAGTTGCCTCGTCTATGCCAGCGCCGCGCCAGACATCGGCGCACGGCTCGACTACTGCGAGATCGTCTACGGCGTCGACCCCACCACCCCCAACAGCGCCCTGCTCACTGTAAAACGCCTGAGGGAACTGGCGGAAAAAAGCCTCAACCCCAAACAACCCGTCAACTACTCCGGCAACCTGTTCTCCGAAAACGTCCCGCAGAATGGACAACCCGCCGAAACCATCAAAGTCTTCTACCACGCCTACAGCCAGTCCGGCTGGCAGTACGACCCCATCTCAGCAACCTACCTGCGCTACACCGACCAAGCCGATGCCACCGGCATCCTCCTCCCCGCCACCGACAGGCTCACCGGCCGGCAACTGGCGTTCGAAAATGTCGTTGTCGTCTTCGCCGAACACATTCGCATGAGGCACCTGCAATTCGAAATCGATTTTAGTTTCGGGCAGAAAGAATTTGCCTATCTGTTCCGGGACGGGCAGGTCTTCAAAATCTACTGGTCCACACGCAACCGTACCTACGAAAAAGAAACCGGCATCCTGCGTCCGATGTACTTTGTGGATGCACAGGACAACCCTGTTCCCCTGCACCCCGGCCGCACGTGGATTCACATCGTCACACCCTACTCCTCCGTCACCGACGAAGGCAATGGCGAATGGCTCGTCTACTTCGTCCAACCCGCCGACCCGCCCGATACGCCAATGCCGTAAAGCATGTCAGTCTGAGTGAAGCGAAGAAACCCTGCCACATTCGGTCGGCAAAAAAGCGCTCCCTCAGGACAACAAAAGAACTGGAGAAACCATGCACCCCTACGTCTCCTCCCTGAAAGACCTGTTCGAGAAACATGCCGATCCATCCCAGGCTCCCGGCATGAAGAAATACATGCGCGACCAGTTTGACTATCTGGGCATCAAATCCCCACAAGTCAAGGAACTGATGAAACGACACCGGCAGACGGACGGCTCCCCGCCCATCAGGGAATTGGACGCCGTCCTGCGTGACCTGTGGTCGCTTCCCCAGCGCGAGTTCCAATATGCCGCCGTCAGCCTGCTGGGCAGGCTGGAAAAGGAACTGCCGCCCTCCTTCATCAAGACCATCGAATACCTGCTTGTCACCAAATCGTGGTGGGACACGGTGGATACGATCTCCGGCGGCACACTGGGAATCCACTTCAAAAGATTTCCCGAAGTGCGGGAGAAAACCCTCCCCAAATGGCGCACATCCCACAACTTCTGGTTGCGACGCGCCTGCATCCTCTTTCAGCTCAACTACAAGCGTGAAACCGACTTCGATCTGCTGTGTGCCATCATCCGCGAAAACCTGGACTCGAAGGAATTCTTCATCAACAAAGCCATCGGCTGGTCGCTGCGGCAATATGCCCGCATCGATCCCAAAGCAGTGAGACAGTTTGTCAAAGCCACAACGCTCCACCCGTTGAGTCGAAGAGAAGCAATGAAGCATTTGGAATAACCACGTCAGTACGAGCGTAGCGAGCGCACTTGGTGAAGCAACCTCCCGATTCAAGAGGAGATTACTTCGTTGGGCAACGCCCTTCTCGCAACGGCATCCAACAATCGGCTTTATAATTGATTGCATACGGAGGAGCCATGACCAAGGAACATGAAGCTGTCATCTTGAGTGCAGCACGCACTCCCATTGGGAAGTTTCAGGGGGCATTGAGCGGCGTCCCCGCGCCCAAGCTGGGAGCCGTGGCGGTCAAAGCCGCGGTCGAACGGGCAGGGATCGATCCCAAGGAAATCGAAGAAGTCATCATGGGGAATGTGGTGCAAGCCGGGGAGGGGCAGGCGCCCGCGCGCCAATCGGGCATCTTCGGAGGGGTTCCCGCCACGGTCAGCGCCACGACCGTCAACAAAGTTTGCGGTTCGGGGCTGAAAGCCGCGATGTTGTCGGCGCAAGCCATCCGCGCCGGGGATGCCGACCTGTTCGTGGCCGGCGGGTTCGAATCCATGAGCCGCGCACCGTATCTCGTCAGCGGGCGCATGGGCGAGTTGAAGTTCGGCAACACCCAGATGACCGACGCCCTGCTCAATGACGGTCTCTGGGATCCATTCGAGAATTGGGGGATGGGCAGCGCGGCGGAATTCATCGCCGACGAGTACGAGGTCACGCGCGAAGCGATGGATCAGTTTGCGCTTCAATCCCACCAGAAGGCGGTCGCGGCTCAAGAAAATGGGAAGTTCCGGGCTGAGATCGCCCCCGTACCCATCCCCGGACGAAAAGGGGAAGTCACCGTCGTGAGCATGGATGAAGGCCCGCGCAAAGATACGTCTCTGGAGATGTTATCGAAACTCAAACCTGCCTTCAAAGCCGACGGCAAGGTGACGGCGGGCAACTCCTCCACGATGAACGATGGCGCGGCGGCAGTGGTCATTGCATCGCGTGCCTACGCGACAAAGAACAAACTACCCGTCATGGCACGCATTGTCGGATATGCTCAGGCAGCGGTCGAGCCGAAATATCTCTTCGCTGCACCGGCACACGCCATCCCCAAACTGCTCCGAAAAGTCGGCTGGACGCTCGATGAGGTGGATTTGATTGAGCTCAATGAAGCCTTCGCCGCTCAAGTGCTGGCAGATGGCTATGCGCTTGCCGAAGACGGCTGGGATTGGGGCAAGGTCAATGTCAACGGCGGGGCGATTGCGTTGGGACATCCGCTTGGGGCAAGCGGCGCGCGCGTGTTGACCACCCTGCTCTACGCCCTGAAAGACCGCGGACTGGAACGCGGCATCGCTGCCCTGTGTTTGGGCGGCGGCGAGGCGGTAGCGATGGCGGTGGAGGTGGAGTAAGTGATCAGGGCGGTGGTTGAGACACAGGCAGTCAAGACCAGAGAGTAGAGACTGAGAAGTAGAGAATTGAAGATGGATAAAACCGAACGCGATTCGAAGATCGAACTCTACGGGCGAGGATATGACATGCTCATGGAAATGCTCAAGGACATTCCGCCCGAGATGTGGAAGTTCAAGCCCGAGCCGAAGGAGTGGAGCGTGCATGAGGTGCTCGTCCATTTGGCGGATTCAGAATCGAACGCGGCGTTACGCGCCAGAAAATTGATCGTTGAGCCGGGTGGCGCGTTGATGGGATACGACCAGGATAAGTGGGCGGTCGAACTGGATTACCACGATCAGAACTGGGAAGACGCGCTGGAAACGTTGAGGCTCGTCCGCAAGACGACGTATGAATTATTGAAGAAACAGCCCGATGAAGTTTTTGAACATACTGCAAAACATCCTGAATATGACGAGCCTTATACCCTTGAGAAGTGGCTGAATATTTATTCAGAGCACATTCCCGGGCATATTGAGCAGATTCGAAATAATTATAGAATTTGGCGCGATAAAGTCGGTTAGTGTCATTGCGAGCGACCGCTGGATGAACGCCGCCTGCTCAATCACCCTCGCAATGGCACTGGAAACGAGGAGACAACATGACCATCAAAACTATTTTTGTTGTGGGGGCTGGCACCATGGGCAATGGCATCGCGCAAGTGGCTGCGACATCGGGCTATCAAGTCACCTGCATGGATGTGATGCCCGCCGCGCTGGAAAAAGCCAAAGCCGCCATTGCCAAATCCACGGGCAAATTGTTGGAGAAAGGGACGATCACCGCGGAACAAAAAGCCAATGCGGATGCGATCCAATTCGTCTCGAACATGGATACGATGGATGCGGCGGACTTTGTTATCGAAGCCGCCACCGAAAACCCTGAGCTCAAGTTCAAAATCTTCAAGGAAATGGACGCCGCCGCGCGCAGAGGGGTGATTCTGGCAAGCAACACATCGTCCATTTCGATCACGAAAATCGCCGCGCAGACCAACCGTCCTGAAAGAGTGATCGGAATGCATTTCATGAATCCCGTGCCGTTGATGCGACTCGTCGAAATCATCAAGGGACTCGCCACCAGCGAAGAGACGTTGTCCACTACGCTCGAACTGTGCAAAGTTATGGGCAAGGAAGCCTGGGAAGCCAACGACTCGCCTGGCTTTATCTCCAACCGCATTTTATGCCCGATGATCAACGAAGCGATCTTTACCCTGCAGGAGGGAATCGGCACGAAGGAAGCCATTGACGCGGTGATGAAACTCGGCATGAACCACCCGATGGGTCCGCTTGCCCTCGCAGACTTGATCGGTCTGGACGTGGTACTGTCCATCATGGAAGTGTTGCACCGCGACCTCGGCGAAGACAAATATCGTCCCGCCCCATTGCTCCGCAAGATGGTGGATGCAGGATATTTGGGGAGGAAGACAGGGAGAGGGTTTTATAACTATTAGCAGCCAGCTTTTCGCGATGAACCAAGGTGCAGGACTGCTGGGTCTTTTTTCCCGATTGCCTTTCGCCCCTTTTCGGCTTATGATAAAGATAGTGCTTTTTTGGCTTTTACCAAGGAGACTGACCATGTCCCAGAAACGGATAACCCGGTTTTTTCTTCTCATCGTGATCCTGACAGCGGCCTTTGCAGTCCCTGCAGAGACTCAGGCGGGGGGAATCTGTGGCGGCGTGTACGTGGTCAGCGCGGGGGAAACGCTCGAGTCCATCGCCGCGACTTGCGGTACCAGTGTTGCCGCCATCCTTGCCGCCAATCCTGGCATCGGCACAACACTCTATTCAGGACAACTTCTCACGCTCCCCGGCAGCAACTACCCCATCCCCATCGATGACTGCAACTGCCCTCCGATCACCATCAACACCTATGTTGTGCAATATGGGGATACCTTCTCCGGGATTGCCAAACGGTTCGGGGTCACCATCAACGAACTTTGGTCTGCCAACCCCGGCATTGCAAATATCAATTTGTTGTACGTTGGGCAGGTCCTTTACATCCCCAAATCCGGTCTGGTGATCGAGCCGGTCAGGGAGCCGCTCATACCGCGGTCATATGGCACCGTTCCGGCAAGTACACCGCATGGGAAGGTCAGGTTATCCAACAAAGCCAAAACTGAAGTATATGTATCCCTGCAAGGCACAACCACAGACGGCTTCCATGTGATCAACGAATACCCGGTGGGCAGCATGTTCGATGTCAAAGTGCCGGCGGGATGGTACATCTATGTCGCCTGGGTGGGTGGACGCAAGTTCGAGGGGCAATTCAATCTGCGCGGAGACTCGCATGTCTTCATGACGTTTTACCGGGACAAAGTGGTTGTCGAATAGAAAGCCAACACTCACAGTGATATTCCGCCCATGCAGGGCACACCCGTTGGTGGGCATACCCTGCCCTACACGGCTCACATCCAGCCGTTTCAATTGACCGCCGGGGGAATGTGCATCACAGCGGGAGCCAGACCCCCAACCCCATCTCCTTTGCGCGCTGGTAGATCGTCGGCGCAACCGCCATATCGTCCATCGCCAGCCCAAGGTTGATCGCCAGCGTACGCTCCCTCTCATCCTGGCGACCGGGCTTCAATCCCGCGACCAGTTCACCGAGGTCCGCGTAGGGAGTCGGCGTTTGCTGGAAGTATCCCACCGACTTGTAGTAATGGAACTGGGCATGGTCGTCGGTGCTGATGCGGTCCATTTGCCGAAGCGACTCTCCCGTCCAGTACGAATCGAAGTCCACCGCCGAGCCATACGCGCCGGGCTTTAGCCAATCCTTTTGGATGGTGGGAGTCGGGTGTTTTATAATCGGACCGGACGTCACCACCAACTCCGATTCGACAACCGCCTGTCTCGGCTCTTTCACCCCGACGACCTCAACATTGAACCGGCTGGACATCTCGGCGACGAATCTCTCCTGCACCTCCGGCAACACATCATAAGCATAGACGCGCTTGACCGGGAACAGGCACATCAGGGCTTCCAGGTTGGTGCGTCCCTGCACACCGCAGGCGAGGATACCCGCTGTTGCCGATTCAGGGCGCGCCAGATATTTCGCCGAGAGCGCCGAAGCCGCGCCCGTGCGCATGGCGGTGATCCACGTGCAATCCAGGACGGCATACGGGACGCCGGTCTCGACATCGTTCAGAATCATCAAGCCGGTGATGTATGGCAGGCCGCGCTTGAAATTTTCCGGATAACCGCTGACCCACTTGATGCCCGCCGAACGCATGGCGGGGATGTAGGCGGGCATGGCATGGATGAACGCGTCGGGCATGGTGTGAATGCCGGGCTTCGGCGGCATTTCCACTTTGCCGTTGCCTTTTTCTTTGAAAGCTTTTTCCAGCAGGTCGATGATCTCCTTCATCGGGAGGTTGACAGATTCGACGTCGGCGCGGGACAGGTAGAGAATTTTATGTTCAGGCATGGGGACTCCTTATCAAAATCATATAGCGTTTTTTGCGGGCAAGAAAATATGAAAAGTCACCACTACATGCGACAATGTTCACATTCGCATCCATAAAGGGCGGTCTACTCTGACTTGAAGCCTTTTACCACATCAATACCCAGCCTTTATCAAATCTTTACATACGCCTGCTAGGATCATGCGAGAGTATCTATATGTCCGTTTCAACGTCCTATAAGATGAGAATACCAGTGACCGAAGAGCAGGGACTTCTGCAACGCGCAGCGCAGTTCAACCGTCAAGCCCTGGCGCAGATCTATGACGCCTACAGCCCGGGCATTTACCGCTATGCCATGCGCCTGCTTGGAGACACCACCCTGGCGGAAGACTGTGTTGCAGATACGTTTTCGCGCTTCCTGAAGTCTCTGCATAACAAACAGGGACCGCGTGACCACCTGCAGGCATACCTGTTCCGCATCGCCCACAATTGGATCGTGGATCACTACCGAAGTTGGCAGGAAACGTCCCAGTTGGACGAAGCCCTTCGAAGCGAAACAGACCTCCCTGAGAACGAAGCGGCGAAACACATCCGGCAGAGACAGGTCCGTGATGCGATCCGGAGATTATCTCCCGATCAGCAAAAAGTGGTCGCGTTGAAGTTTCTGGAGGAGTGGAGCAACGAGGAAGTGGCCAATGCTCTTGGCAAGCCGGTTGGCGCGGTCAAGTCGATCCAGCATCGGGCACTTGAAAGTCTACGGAAATTTTTATCCGAAAAGGATTGCAGATGAATCACGATGAAATCGACAACGAAGTGAGTACAAGGCTTGAGGAGATCAAGTCCGTCCCGCCGCGCGACATCGCCATGGCCATGCGAGGCCGCGCGAATTTCCTCAACGAGGCGATGAAACTGGAACCCACAGTATCTGCGCGAGGATTTCTCCGTCACATAAGGTGGATACCATTCGAAAAGGAGAAATTCGCAATGAACATACTCGTATCGATCATCGTAGTCACAGGTCTGTTGTTTGGCGGCGGAGCAACCGTGAGCGCCGCCCAGGATGACCTGCCTGGTCAACCCTTGTATGCAGTCAAAACTGCGAGCGAGGATATCAGCCTGCAATTCAGGAACACCCCCGAGGAGAAAGTTGCGCGTCTGATGGAACTGGCGCAAATCCGCATTCAGGAAATGACGGCGCTGACTGAAGCCGGGCAGACCCCGCCCGAAGCAGTCGCTGCGCGGCTCGAACAGCACATCCAAATGGCTTTGCAGACTTGCGCCAAAATGGAGGATGCCGCACTGGATCAAACCCTCCTGCAGATTCGCGATCAATTACGCCAGCAGGATCGCGACATGGAGCAGTTGCAACTTCATGCTTCATCGGATGCCCTGCCTCTGCTGGAACGCACACGAACCATGTTGCAGCTCCGCCTGCAATTGGTGGATGATGGACTGCTCAACCGTGAACAATTCCGCCATACCGTCCGCAACGGGTTCAACTTTGGGCAAAATGTCACCCCCGTTGTCACGCCAGTTGGAACGCAGAATCAAAACCAGAATCAGAATCAGAACGGTCAACCCACCTCTGCGCCGGGAGGCCCGAACACCGACCCCGGCGGACCGAACGACAATCCGGGTGGTCCCAACTACGATTCCACCCCCGGTTCAAACAACGATAACGAATCCGGTTCGGGAAATGGAAGCGGTTCAGGTCCTGACAATGGTTCTGGTGGATCCGGCTCGGGCGGCAGCGGCTCTGGCGGGAACGGCAACGGTGGCAAGAAATAACCGCTTGTAAAAGAACTACTCCCCGTTGATACGGGGAGTAGTTCTTTTAATCGTCATCACCGCCTCTGCCGCCTCCGTCGTCATCCGGATTATTGCTATTGTGACAGGCAAGGCAGGTTGCTGAGTGCAGGGTCTGCGTGTGACACTGCCGACAGGTTGCACCGCCATGATTTACACCGCGCCCGCCTTCATCAGCAATCCCCGGGTGAGGACCACGATATGGGGCGTACCAATTTTCCGTGGTATGGCATTCCGCACAGTTGGTGCCAAACATTCCCGCATGGAATGTCGGGTCACTGTGACAGCTTACACAGGCAGTGGAAAGCCCCGCGAATTGACCATTCGAATGACATTGTTCACAGGCCAGTCCCACGTGCCGGCCTGTCAACGGGAAATTACTCCGGTTGTGGTCGAACGTGGCATCATCCCAATCTTTCGGGGTATGGCAGGCCGAACAATCGGTCCCGAAACGCCCATCATGCTCGTCGTCCTGCCGGTGACAGGAATAACAATCGGTCGGCGTGCCCTGGTACACCCCATTCTGATGACACGACTCACAACGCACTTCCGCATGTTCCCCTTCCAGTTTGAACGCTGACAGGTTGTGGTCGAATTTGGCGGGCGTCCAGCCGTCCGTGGTATGACACGCCGCGCAATCAAATCCGAAGCGTCCATCGTGCGGCTCGTCCCGGCGATGACAGGAATCGCAGTCCTGCAAAGTCATCTGGAAATCGTCCAGCCCGCGCGCATCAAGGTGGCATTTTACACATTCCAATCCGACATGCCTGCCGGTGATCTTGAACGAAAACTTATCATGATCGAAATCCGTGACCAGGCTATCGACGCCATCGTGACAAGCGAGACAATCGGAGCCAAACGACAACGTATGTGCCGTCATAAAGACCATATCCATTTCGCGGTGACAGGCATCGCAGGTGGACAAGTCGAATGTGGTGATGTCGTCGCCGTGACAATCCGAACAGGCAAACGGTTCGTGCCCAGCTGTAAGTTGGTGACCGTTTAATGAGAAACCCACCGCCTCGTGCGGAAACGCGGCGCCCTCCAATGCGGTGAGAGGCGCGTCGGCGCCGCGATGTTCCGGGTGACAATGACGACAGCCCAGGTTCGGGTTGTCGTGCAACATCCTCCCGTGCAATGATGCGACATCCTTCATCTGGATCGCGATCCCGCCATGACAATCGGCGCAGCGGTCTTCCATCTTTGTCGATTCCCATGGCGCGGTATGACAGGCTTTACACTCCTCGCCGGTCTCCGCATGAGATGTAACCCCGCCAAGCATCTCCCCACTTTGAGCATTCAAGGGGCCGGGGTTATACAACAACCCGCCTTTGGCATAGGCATATCCAGCAATGACCAATGCGGTGATCAAAGCTGCAATCATCCCTGTCCCCGTCAGACACCCCAACCGGTTATTATTTCGCATTTGCCCTCCCGGGATATTCAGAAATTCGTGGCATATCCGTTTATTTCACGGATATGCCACGGTCGTATTGTTTATCGTTCAATCGCCCCACCCCTTGGGGGTATGACATTTACTGCAATCGTTGCCATTTTCTCCGTTATGTTTATCCTTATGACAGGCGACACACTGTGTCGGAGTACCCTTATACGTTCCATTGGAATGGCACTTCGTACAGTTGAGTTTTGCATGCTTGCCCACAAGCGGGAAACCGGTATTGTTATGGTTGAACGTTGCATTTCCCCACCCGCTGGGCGTGTGGCAGGAACCGCAATTCGTACCAAACTGACCGTTGTGCTCGTCCTTGTTGGCATGACAGGCATAACAATTGGTGGGCGTCCCCTTGTAGCCATTGGCATGACAGGCTTTGCATTGAACGTTGTTATGCTTGCCGGAAAGTGGGAAACCGGTATTGCCATGATTGAAACTAACGTCGGACCACTTGGTTGGCTTATGGCACGAGCCGCAATCGGTGCCAAACTGACCTTTATGGGCATCCTTCCCTGAATGACAGGCAAAGCAATTCTTCGGCGTGCCCTTGTACGTATTGTTCGCGTGGCAGGACTTGCAGGCGACATTCGCATGGGAACCTGCCAGCGGGAAACCCGTATTGCCATGGTTGAATGTCGCGTTCTTCCACTTGCTCGTATCATGGCAGGCGGAACACACCGTCCCAAATTGACCGTTATGGGCGTCATCTTTGGCATGGCAGGCGACACACTCCCTCGGCGTATCTTTGAACACGCCATTACTGTGACAGGCCTTGCACTGAACCTTTCCATGCCCGCCGTTCAACGGGAAACCTGTCTTGCCGTGATCGAAATTCACATCCTTCCAGGAAGTCGGCTTGTGACAGCTTCCGCATTCCGAGCCAAACTGTCCTCCATGCGGGTCCTTCGCGGCGTGACATGCATAACAATTCGAGGGAGTACCTTTATACCGTCCATTGACGTGACAATTCGCACACGCGACGCCGCTGTGCCCGCCAATCAATGGGAAGCCGGTCTTGCTGTGATTGAAATCCACATCCTTCCAATCGCGTGGATTGTGGCAGTCGGCGCAGTTCCTGCCCATCTGCCCGGAATGAACATCCGTGTGACAGGAAGCACAGTCAGTCGGGGCATTCTTGAAGAGGGCATCCTGATGACAATTTTCGCATGCCACACTGACATGTTTGCCAATCAATGGGAACACAGACCGCGAATGGTCGAAATCTACATCCTGCCAGGTCGTCGCCTTGTGGCAGGATTCGCAATCCTGTCCCAGTGTACCTTTGTGCGGGTCGTCATTCTGGTGGCATGAGAAACAATCTGCCGGCGTGCCTTTGAACACATTACCAATATGGCAATTTTCGCACGCCACATTTTCATGCCCGGACAGCAGTTTGAAAGCCGAACGATTGTGGTCGAAATGGACCGTGGTCCAGCCATCGGGCGAATGGCAGGAGGCACAGTCTGATCCCAACGTACCAGCGTGAGGATCGTCGGTTCCGTGGCATGACGCGCAATCCTGAGGGGTCTTTTTGTAATCCTCCAGAATACGAGCCCCTGTGTGACAAGTTTCGCAGGCAATTTCAAGGTGTTTGCCGGTCAGTTTGAAGACGAATTGGTCATGGGTGAAATGTTTGCCAAGCCTGTCAACACCATCGTGACAATCGAGGCAGGATGCTCCATACGCGGCAACGTGATCCACCATAAACACGGCATCACGCAGACGGTGACATGCAGAGCAGACGTTCAGGTCAAAGACTGTTACATCCGCGGCGTGACAATCCGCGCATTTGAACGCTTCCTTCTCAGCCTTGAATTGGTGCGCGTCCAACATGTATCCCGATAACTCGTGCGGATACTTCCAGCCGTCCAGCACAGTCAATAACGCGTCAGGGCCATGATGTTCCGTGTGACAGTCGCGACATTGTGCCTCCGGGTCGATGGCGTACATTCTGCCGTGCTCGGTCAGGAGATCACCCATCTGTGCGGTGATATCTGCATGGCAGGCGATACAGCGGTCATCCATGGTTCCAGGCTCCCATGGGGCGGAATGACAGGACCCGCAGTCACCGGCGATTTCGGCATGGGAGGAAACGCCGCCCAAAGGCAGTCCCCGCTCAGAATTGAGCGAGCCGGGGCTGAACATCGTCCCGCCGCTCGCAAAGGCATATCCCGCGATGGCAAAAGCCGTCACCAACGCGGCGAATATGCCAGTCCCCGTCAGACAACCTAAACGAGCTCCTCTCATACGCTCCTCCTTATCGATATCAATAAAGTTATTTCAGGAATGTAGCGTAATACAACGCGGCTCCGATATGCACAAAAGCGGAAATGAACAATGCCATCCCTATCGGGATATGGATCGTATGCCAGAGCGCCATGAGACGTCGTGCCTGCTTGAGCGCCTCCTGCGAAAGCGTGCCTTCGATCTCCAGCCCATCCAGCGTGCGCGGAATACGGGTGAAAATATATCGTCCGATGAAACCGCTGACCACGATGATGATCGTCAATAACGTGGTAACGCCGGCAAGTCCGTTAAATTTCCATGAGGTGTGCAGCAACACCATGTAGGGACCCACCAAGCCCGTAAAAATGTGGAGTTGCAACCAGGTGGACATCCTGCCCCAACGCACACTGCGACTCCGCTTCCTGAGACTGTACAGCGTCTCGGTCATCAGCATGAAGACGAATCCGACGATCCCAATTCCGTGTCCGAACAATTCACTGGCAGGCGGAATCTCGCGCGTAAAGAAGACCACCACGCCATAAGCCGCGGTGATTAACACCATCACAATAAAAGCTGCCCAGAGTTCCTTGTTTCCACGAAGCATATCTCCTCCGAAATTGGTGCGGCTACTTCTTTACAGCCGTAGTTTGATAATTGCTCCAGAAATCGGCGACAATATCACCCACCCTTGCATTTGGCGCCAGTAACTTCTCGCGGATCGGTGAAATGTCCACGTTCCCTGAGACGATCTTCTCCAAAGGGAACGACAGTTTCTGGTCGCCCATTACGATTGCACCGAGCAATTTCTTCTCCCCCACCAACAGACGTAGTCGATTCACCTCGAACCCGGTCTGTGCCACGATTGCCTCAGGCAGATGGCGCCAGGTTTCGCTGTCACCGCGTGCAATGCCCACCAGATCGTCATCCTTGCCGCGCCCAACTGTGCCGATGATGGTCGTTGTCAACCCTGCCAGGCGGGTAACATTGAACGGCGCGGATTTGATATACGCGGTCTTTTTGCCAGCCATGTTCAACCCGGCGGTGTATCCCTGTTGGCGCGCAGGTCCCCACAAACTGTCCAGAATGGAGCGTTTTGTCAGCGGATCGTATGCCTGTGCCACATCGCCAGCCGCAAAGATGATGGGGTCATTCGTCTGCAAATACTCATTCACCAGGATGCCGCGGTCAATGGCAAGCCCGGATTGTTTTGCCAGTTCGGTTCTTGCCCGAATTCCAATGGCATACGCCACAAGATCGCATTTCAGCACTTTGCCATCCAACAGGCGGATACCATGAACGCGCCCATTCCTGCCGATGACCTCGGTAACCTCGGCATGATAGTGCAGGGCTACATCCTCTTCCTCTAAACGGTGTTCCACAATTCTCGATTCCTGCTCGTCGAGAACATTGCTCCAATATCGGTCGCCGCGCAATAAATAATGAACCTTCACCCCGCGGGCGACGAATCCCTCCACAAGCTCAAGAGCAGTGATCCCGCCGCCCACCACAACAGCTGTTTTACCGCGGCGCGCATACTTCAGAATTTTCTTCGCATCTTCCAGATGGTCGAGTTTGAGCACGCCGTCCAGGTTCGCTCCGGGCACTTCGAGGGGCATTGCCTGCGCCCCCACAGCCAACAACAGACGATCGTACATCAGCGGCGGTTTACCCTCGATCTCCAATTCCTGCTTTTCGCGTACGATCCTTGTCACCCGCCCGCGAATGGTATTGAACCGCAATCGTTTGAAATCGTTCGCCGTACGCGGATAAAGCGCTTTATCATGCAGCTCGCCAGTGAGAAAATACGCCAGTCCGGGACGGGAATAGAACCCATTTGGGTCGTCTCCAACAAGCACAATCTCGTTCTCTTTGTCCACCGAACGGATCGCTTCGATTGCCGCGATGCCCGCAACGCCAAAGCCGACAATGACGTATCTCACGATTCCCTCCCGATGAATAAATCCGTCTTCTCGAAGCGGAGCACCCCGCGCGGACAACGCGCCACGCATTCGCCGCAGGTCAGGCATTGGCTGTGAATGACCGGCGCACCGCGCCAGGCATGACCGCGGACATCGATGCCAATCGGGCAATTGTAGGAACAGATTCCGCACTGCACACAACGGGCGGAATCCGGGACCACATGTCCCGCAGAAAGAACCGTATGTCTATCCGCATCACGTTTGAGAATTGAAAATAGTCCCATATATAACCAGAAGTCGTCAAAGGGTGAAAAAAGTTACTGCCAATTATTATGAAACGTATGGAAATAAAATACAAATGATGAAAATAACCATAAAATTACAATAATGAAATGACCATATCCCCATAATTTCCTATTATTCAGGTCAAAATTCTAAGAGAAAGATTAAAAAAACAGAGCTGCCTCACGGCAACTCTGTTCGGTTCGCAAAACTGTACAGCAGTCTTACGAGAGGGGCACCACGTTGGCAGCCTGCAGACCTTTCGGACCTTCCTCGATGGAAAACTCCACCTTCTGTTCAGCCTCGAGCTTGCGGTAGCCATCGGACTGAATAGCGCTGAAGTGAACGAACACATCTTCGCCATTCTCTCGGCCAATGAAGCCATAGCCCTTTGTGGCGTTGAACCACTTCACGGTTCCAACAAAACGTTCTGACATCTTACAACTCTCCTGCTGAGAAAAAATTTATGCCCGTTCGCCTCACCGCTTTCGAAGGCGTACCGGGCACGTGCATCCAAGATTATCACGCCTGAAAATCCATGTCAAGACTCTTTTTGTTTCTTTTGAATGGAGGCATACCGGGATGTAAAATGGAACCACGGAGGCGACCAGCGCGTCCTTCGAACTCCGTTTCGGATGACTTTTCGCATCCCATCCGGACCCTCGAACGTCTCCAGCAAAAGGACACTTCGCCCCAGTTCGAACGCCGCGTGCGCGTCCGACCCGACCGTTCCCGGTATGTTATGTTTTTCCGCAAACCAGCGCGCCTCGCGGTTGAAGGCGGGAAGCATACACCGCGAGTTGTACACTTCGATCGCGTCGACCAAAGGCAGGATCTCGAGCAAGTCAGGCTCCCTCCAGCCGCCCGAACGGAATCGGTCGAACGGGTGCGAAACGCTGATGAACGCGCCCTGCTCCCGCAGCCTCTGGATCGTTTCCTGCGGCGTCAGCCCCACAGGGACCTCCTCCGCCACAAACGCGGCAAGAATTTCGCCTTTGGTGGTCATAATCTCCTCCCCCACAATGACCCGCTCCGGGTCCAGCGCCTGAGCCGCCCGCGCTCCCGCGATGGAATTATGGTCGGTAACAATCACGCGGTCGATTTTCTTTCGGCGGCAGGTCTCCACCAATTCTTGTGGGGTGGTCAGGGAGTCTTTGGAAGCATTTGTATGGCAGTGAAACTCAACGTGGAGCATGATTTCAATTGTAACTGGATTTACCCGTTGGCTATTTAGTGAGTTTTGATATAAAATTCAACAACATGGACGATACCCCCTTCTACAAAAGACCATGGTTCTATATCGCCGGCTGGCTGATTATTCTATTCGTGGTCTATGGCTGGCAAATCGTTCGCATGGGTGGCTTCGTCGCCAGCGAGGTGGATATTTTCATAGACCTGGTCTGTGTCTTTCCTTTATTGCTGGTCTTATGGATGGCGTTTTTTGCACAATTTGTTCTGCCTGTGCGCACGTTCCGCGACCGGCAGAAAATCTTTGACCGTCTGATCACCTACCTCTTCGGCGGTCACGGTCCCGCCATCTTTATTCGCGACGGGCATCTGGTCATGCGCGAAGGCGAGGAAAGAAAAAAAGGACCCGGGGTGTTGTGGCTGGATTCAGCCAGCGCGGCAGTCATCCGCACAGCGGTAGCCGTTAAACGGACGATCGGTCCTGGGGTGCATTTCATCGAGAACAAGGAATTTCTGGCAGGAACGGTTGACCTGCACAACCAATCACAATCCATCGGGCCGAAAGAAACAGACAAACCCTTCGATGACAAAAAAGAGGGGCAGGACGATGCGGAATTTAACGCGGTGCAAGATCGCCGCAAGCAAGTCAGTGCGCTGACACGGGATGGTATCGAAATCGTCCCCAACATCTCGGTAACATTCCGGGTGGATACTGGGTTCCCGAAAGAGGGGCAACCTGGCTCCCGGTTCGGATTCCGAACGGGGATTACCAAAAAGGATAAAGAGAACGAGGAAAAAGATAAAGAAGCCGTACGCAAGGCGATTCTTGGCGAGGGAATCAAACCCAATGAACGACCCGATTCGCCCCGCCATCGCGTGGCATGGAACCAGCTTCCGGCTGTTCTGGCAGTGGATGTGTGGCGCGAATACGCCGCCAAATTCACGCTCGATGAGTTGTTCAAACCCGATCAGGTGGTCCCACCGCCGCCGCCCCAACTGCCTGAACCGACAGAGGAAGAGGTGGATCTGCTAAGCCAGCCCATTCAGATGAGCGCGAACCGGGAGACTCTGCAGGATGCTCTGACAGCGATGCTCCGCTTTCTTAATGTACGCATGGACAGGATAATCAAGTGGCTGGAGAAAAAAGAGGAGGATAAGAAAAAAGAGACGGTATCTTCACAACCGCCCGTGTTCCAGCCTGCAAAGACCAAGAGTGAACCCCAAAAGAAGACCGCCCTCCAGGTAATCAATGACATGGTCAAGGCGCGCCTCACCCAGGCGGAAGTGGACATTCTCGATGACACCGGTCGCCGCGGCGAAGGTACGATCATGAGTCCGGAGTATTATTTGTTGAAAGATCGCGGGCTGAAGGTCCTCAGTGTAAGCATCAACAATCCGCGTTTCAACCCTACCGTGGAAGAGTCGATCATCAAAGCTTGGAACGCCTCTTGGCTGAGCAATGCCAAGGCTGAGAGCGAGCAAATCGACCGGCGCAGGAACATCATTGAAAAAGCCGCTGAAGAGAAGGCAAAACGGCAATACGTCGAGGCATTGAGCCGTGAGATTAACGATCTGGCAAAAGCCGGGAAACCCAGTCCCAAGGGGGCACTCAAGGCACTGATCCTGCGCTCGCATGCCCTGATCCGCAGCAATGAACAATTGCGACGTCGAATGACCACGGAAATGCAGGACATCGAAGACATGATCAAATGGATTGAGGCGGACGGAAAATGACCACACCCACGCCTCCCGTCACCGAAACCGCCTTGCAAAAGGAACGACGCCTGTTCGAGGAGTTGTTCACTCGGCTGAGAGACGCGTTCCTGAACCGGATATTCGATCTGAGACCTGAAAAAGCCCGGAATCGGATGTCTTATCTGCTCTTTATCTTCATCCTCAGTGGTTTCGTAGTCAGCATTATCGTGACCGAGGAGTATTCCCTGGCTAATTGGGTCACTTACACTCAATCGCTGTTCCGATATCTATTGAATCCGATGTATGCAGAATCTCTTCAACTCCAGGGCAGAGACGCAATCGCTGAATTCGCTTTCTTCGTACTCGGAGCCTACACCAATCCGCGCACCCTGCAATACCTCCCCATTTTTCTTGCGGCTTTCTTCATTGCACTTCATTCCGCCGGGTTATATCTGTCAGATATCTTTGAACTGAATGATGTATCGGTTGCCAGAAGATTCATCATGGAGGTCGCATTGACTGGGAGTGATGATGTGATCCGCATCACGAAAGGGGAAATTTACGATGAGCATCGCTCCTCGCCAAACTATTTGATCGGCGGTCCCGGCAAGGTTATTGTTGACCTGGATTCTGTTGCCCTGTTCGAAAAGCCTGATGGCACTCCTCACGTTATTGGTCCCACAGGGAAGGAAAAAGGCGGTAAAGCCACTCTCGAGGGATTTGAGCGTTTCCGCCAGGCAATCGACATTCGCGATCATTACGTTGACTTGCGCGACCAGGATGACAAGTCGCCTTCAGTGAAAAGCCGCAGTTTGGATGGAATCCCAATCACAGCAATAGATGTGAGATTGATGTTCAGTGTTCATCGAAATGGAAAGAAACCAACCATCGAGGAACCGTATCCGTTCGACGAGAAGGCCATCGAACGGCTTGTTTACAGCGCTGGGTCGAAAGTGACCCCCGATCAGCCCAACCCATCTGCTTTCGAATTCTCATGGATCAACAACATGATCGGTCTGATTCGTGGCAAACTGGGTGGTTTCATGAGCGAACGTAATCTTACCGTGTATCTGGCAAGCATCGGGCAGCCGGAAATCGAAAAAGCCAAACAGCGCGAGGAATTGCTTGCCAAAGAGGAAAGTCGATTGGCTACGCTTGCAGAGGACACATCCAAAGGAAAAGAAACGAAACGGGCTCCCGAATTCATGCCGCGTTACAAGATCACGAATCTGTTCACGCAATTTGCAGATGAGTTTACAAAAAGCGCACGGGATAAGGGCGTTGAGTTGCATTGGATCGGCGTCGGCACCTGGAAGACGCCTATCGAAATCGTTCCTGAAAAACACCTCGAAGCATGGAAATTGAGCCGGGAAAACCTGGGCAAAGGCAGTGATGATGCCTTGAACAAATTCGAAAAAGAGACCATCCTGCTGAAAATGATGTCCCTGATTCAAGATGTGCCCGTCGAATCCTACAATAAGGTTTCGGATACAGATGACAGACGAAGCGCGATTCGCCTCCTTCTATTGGATTACCGCCAGCAGCTAATCGAAGTTGCAGAGCTTATGAAGGCAAACGGAGAGGCGGTGTCACCCAATCTGCGGCAGGCAATTTCGCACATCGACGATATCCTGGGCTTGCGCTGGATTGGTCTATCATAATTTTGGTTGAACAAATCATGCCATTCACAGACAACATCATCAAATCCAATGACGTTAAACGGGCGATGAGCATTCCCCTGCCCATCGTCGCCCTCGAATCGACTGTGTTGACTCACGGATTGCCGCGCCCGCAAAACCTGCAACTGGCGCGCGATATGGAACGTGCCGTCCGGGAGGAAGGGGCGACTCCCGCCACCATCGGTTTTCTCGACGGGTATCTCCATGTCGGTATGACAGATGCCGAACTGGAGAGGCTGTCAAACGAAAAGGAACCGTACAAGGTGAGTCCGCGCGAATACGCTGCGGTCATCACGAATGAAGCCTGCGGCGGGACGACAGTCGCCGGGACGATGCTCGCCTGCAAACATGTGGGTATCAAAGTCTTCGCCACCGGGGGGATCGGCGGCGTGCACCGCGAATCACACTTCGATATTTCAGCCGATTTGCAGGCTCTGGCGTCCATCCCGATGATCGTGGTTTGCGCGGGCGCCAAGGCGATCCTTGACCTGCCTGCCACCTTGGAATATCTCGAAACGATGAGCGTTCCCGTGATCGGCTACGGCACGGATGATTTTCCTGCGTTCTTTTCGCGCGAAAGTGGACTTAGCGTCACGGAGAAACTCGACAACCCACAGGATATCGTCGATTTTGCGAAAATGCATTGGGAGGCGGGGTTGCAGAGCGCGGTCCTCGTGGCGAACCCAGTCCCTGAAACGGATGCCATCCCATCGTCCGAGATGGAGCCGTTTATCAGGCAGGCAAATAAAGAAGCGCAAGAGAAGGGAAAACACGGGCAGGAGGTCACGCCGTTTCTGCTCCAAAGAATTAACGAGCTGACCAAGGGCAAGTCGATGCGTGCGAACCTGTCCCTGCTGTTGAACAATGCCCGGCTTGCGGCGCAGATCGCGCGGGCACTCCGGCAGGCAGGAAAAAGGAAACGCGGATAGAAAAAATGGGGGTAGTTCAGGGGTTTTTGCCTTGACAATATAGAACACTTGTTCTATACTCCACCTCAGTTGTCCTATTATTCGACAAAGGAGGTCGAGATGACTACTTACCGAAGAAATACCGGGGATGGACTGGCAGCCCTCTTTCGTGACCTGACCCGTGGGCGCCGATTCAACCGCGGCGCAGCCTGGGGAATAATGATCATTGGAGCTCTGCTGGCGTTCGAGATCTTCAACTTCAGCACCACCCAATTTGCCCTGCTTGACGTACTCGGCGATCTGTCATTCGCGAACATGCGTTGGGCAACCATTCTTGCAATTGCCTTCTGCGGCATCGATTTCGCCGGGATCGCCCGAATCTTCACCCCTGAACAGGGTGTGGATGAGCCTAAAGAGGTCTGGTACCTTTTCGGCGCGTGGCTGCTGGCTGCCATGTTCAACGCATCCCTCACCTGGTGGGGTGTTTCGGTCGCCATTGTCAACCATTCCAGTCAGGCAGGCGGAGCGGTGATTAGCAGCGAGACCATGACCAAGATCGTCCCGGTCTTCGTGGCTGGCATGGTTTTGCTCATCCGCGTGCTCATCATCGGGACGTTCTCGCTGGCTGGTGATAAGCTGTTCACCACAGATGAACGCCGAGCCTACAATGCCCCCCAACCCGCGCAGACTCAGACCTACCGCCCATCCAGCCAGCCTGTACTGCGCTCCGCCTCCACAGTGAACCGCCCAGTGCCGACCACACCATCCATGCAGGCACAACCCAACACATTCCGTCCTGCACCCAAACCACCCGTGCAGCAGTCATTCGTCCGCCCGGAACCCACCTACCACAACCTCTCCGGACAGAACAACGACCGCTCTTACGACGCCTAGTTTTCACCGCCAACTGAATATCCGAACTCATTTCGAGCTCGGGTCCCCGAAATTCATCGATAAGGAACCCACCATGCCCCGTGCTCGCACCCGCACATACGACGATTGGCAGACAGCCGCGGACCCAGAGGAGAGCGGCTGTTTGTCTTTTTATATCCTCCCGCCACTCAGCGTACTACTCATCGCCTGCCTATTGACCGCCTTTGCATTCAACATCCCAGCAACACCGGTCGTGGCGTCCGCCCCCAATGTAGTTGTCGCCGTGACAGCGCCCGCCACCTCCGCGCTCTCTCCCATCTTCACGAAGGAAATTCAATACTGGGGAAACGACATCGTCCGCTGGGCAAGCGCCTCCTCTCTGGACCCGAACCTGGTTGCCGTTGTCATGCAGATCGAATCTTGCGGCGATCCGCGCGCCACTTCCCGCGCCGGAGCGATGGGGTTATTCCAGGTGATGCCGTTTCATTTCCATTTCGGCGAGAATCCCTACAACCCTGAAACGAATGCCCTGCGTGGATTGAACTACCTCTCTCGTTCTCTCAGCACAGCGAATGGAAACCCACGCCTGGCGCTTGCCGGTTACAACGGCGGGATCGGGGTTATATCGCGCAGCGAATGGAGTTGGGCGGCAGAGACGAAACGATACGTATATTACGGCGCGCCAATTTATGAAGATGCGCAAAGCGGCAAAACATCCAGCGCAATGCTTCATGAGTGGTATCAAAAATATGGAACGGGACTCTGTAGGCAGGCAAGTGAAAGATTGGGATTAATTCCCTAGCGGCAGAGTCTTTTCCCCTTTGACATTCAATGCCGGCAACCAGATGGCAAAGGTTGTGCCTTTGCCCTCCTTCGACTCCACCTCGATGCGTCCACCGTGATGCTCTACGATCCAGTGCGCAATAGAGAGTCCCAGACCAAACCCGGTGGACTTTCCGCGCGTGCGCGACTTTTCGGCGCGGTAGAAGCGGTCGAAAATGTGAGGCAGGTCTTCGGGTGAAATGCCCGGTCCGGTATCCCGGACAATGATGCGCGCCTGGTCACGGATCTTTTCGAGGCTGAGAAACACGTCTCCTCCCTGCGGTGTGTACTGGATGGCGTTCGCCGCAAGGTTGATCAACACCTGTTTGAGTCGGTCACGGTCTCCATTCACAAACACCTGGTCGATTTCATTCAAATGCACATGCACCTTGCTCCCGGCGAGGATGCTCATCTCCTGGAACACCTCGGTCAACAGCAGATCCAATTCGACCTGCTTCATATTGAGCGTGAGCCTTCCGGATTCTGCCTGTGCCAGCATCAACAACCCGCCAACGAGGCGCGTCAACCGCCCCGCCTCCTGGTCGATGCTCGTCAGCGATTCCTCATCAAGAACCCTCATGCGTCGCATCAAGTCCACATTGCCCTTGATTACGGTCAGCGGCGTGCGCAATTCGTGGCTGACATCCGCGAGGAAACGTTGTTGCGAAGTGAACAGTGCCTCGAGCCTCTCGAGGGTCTGGTTGAATGAGCTGACCAGGTCTCCGATTTCATCATTGCCCGTTCCGCCAGACGGAAGGCGGCGCGAAAGGTCATCTGCACGATTGATCTGCTCCGCGGCGTCAGTGATGGCTTTCAATGGCTTGAGCGTTTGCCCAAGCGTGAACCACGCGACCACCCCAGAGAACAGAACGGCAACCAACAGCAACACGGAAATAATATTGATGAGTCCCACCCGGGCAACATCCACCTCGGACAGGTCCGCGGCAAGTTGAAGCACCCAGATCTTATGTCCATTCAATTCCAAAGGAACACTGAGCACCCGCAAATGTTTTCCGTTATTGCTTATCTCGCGATAGACCGGGTTATTTTCCCGCAACCCCACGCGGTCGAACGGCCTGTCATAGTAACCTTCGGGCAGGCGTAGGCTTGACTGGAGTTCGTTGTCCAATCCCCATACCTGCACCGAAACATCCGAATTGATGTCCGCGGAAGACAGGTCAGGTTCAACCCTGCCCAATGAGGTCATCTTCATCTCACGGATGATGATATACGCCGAACTTTCCAATGTATTGTCGATCTGGTTGAACAACAAGGCATTGAAAACGTAAATAACCGCCGCAGCAAAAACAAGCAAAACGCCTCCCGTCAGTGTTGAATACAACAAGGTCAGTCGGAGGCGCAATGACATTACAGAATGGAACCGGAAAACAACAGATTACGGATTTTCGCGCAGGACATACCCCACCCCGCGCACGGTATGAATAAGGCGGGCTTCCCCTTCACCTTCCAGCTTTTGTCTCAGGTAGCGGATATACACTTCAAGCACATTGCTTTCGCCGCCGAAATCGTACCCCCACACACGGTCAAAGATCACTTCACGAGTCAACACCTGCTTGGGATGACGCAGAAACAACTCGAGCAGTTCATATTCCTTGGCAGTCAACGAAATGGAACGATTGCCGCGCGATGCCTGCCGCGAGCCGGTATCCAGCGAAAGGTCGGCAAACTTCAAGACCGGCACGCGCTCCGGCTGAGTTCTGCGCAACAAGGCCCGAACACGCGCCAGCAATTCGTCGAGATTGAACGGCTTGATCATGTAATCATCCGCGCCCGCATCCAATCCTTGAATACGGTCCTGCACGGTATCCTTGGCGGTAAGCATCAGGATCGGGATGGAGCCGCCCGTGCGCAAACGATGACAAACCTCCAGCCCGTCCATGCCGGGTAACATCCAATCCAGAATCACAATATCAGGAGTATGGTCGCGCGCCAGAATTAAACCCATGCGTCCATCGGTTGCGGTGTCCACGGTGTATCCTTCGTATGCCAGACCGCGCTGAAGCAGCTTTAGAATCTGTTGGTCATCTTCAATGATCAAGATACGTTCGTTCATGGTTGACTCCTATCCAAAATATACCACAACTTACGCGCCGCTTTTTGGACAAAATCAACGCGTCCAACCGGCCGAATGCTGACACCGCATCCAATCTTCATCTCCTCTGATGGTTGATTCTTGACACTCTTCCTGGGGAGTGTATAATCACGCCCAACAAGACCGCGCGAAGACAAGTAACCGCCCTCCCTTTCAGAGAGTCGCTGGCTGGTGAGAAGCGGCAGGTTAAGCGGTGAAATCCCCTTCGCCACGTCTCCCTCGCAGGGGCACGCGAATCCGCTGCCGTAAGAGGGACGCGAGCGCCCGTTACAGCGCAAGTCTGAGATTATTGCCGTGAAAAGACATCACCCCGGCCCTCTCCCAACAGGAGAGGGGGTAATAATGAAAGCAGGTGGCACCACGAGACGCCCCCTCGTCCTGCAAATGGACCGGGGGCGTATTCTATTCCGCACGGAGGTGCAGTATGTTGGATATCAATCTGATCCGCGAAAATCCCGACCTTATTCGCACGGCGCTCAGAAATCGCCAAATGGAATCGACTTCTGTCGATGACATCCTCAGGCTGGACGAAAAACGCCGGAATCTTCTCACTGAAGTGGAGCGGCTCAAAGCAGAGCGCAATGCCGTCTCCAAAGAAATTGGCAAAATGAAAGATGCCTCAGAACGCGAGAAGAAGATCGCTGCCATGCGTGAGGTCGGCGACAGGATCGCCGCGCTCGACAAAGAAGTGGCAGGTGTGGAGGCGGAATTAACAGCATTGACCAGCGCCCTGCCCAACATCCCCGATGAACGCACGCCAGTCGGCGCATCTGAAGAGGAAAACATTGTTCTTCGAACGGTCGGACAAATCCCTGAATTCGACTTCGAGCCCAAACCTCACTGGGACCTCGGACCCGCGCTCGGCGTCATCGACTTCGAACGCGGCACCAAGATCACCGGCTCGCGCTTCTACGTACTAAGCGGCGTGGGCGCACGACTGCAACGCGCCCTGATCGCCTTCATGCTTGACCTGCATATCCGCCAGGGCTATACCGAAAAATATCTGCCCTTCATGGTGAAGTACGACACCGTCTTCGGCGCGGGACAATTGCCCAAGTTTGCCGACAACTTGTACAAGGATCACGAAGAGGAGCTGTACTTCGTACCGACCGCTGAAGTTCCGCTAACAGGTCTGCACATGGGCGAGATTCTCGACGAGGCGCAACTGCCGCTGATGTACACCGCTTACACTCCCTGTTTTCGGCGCGAGAAAATGAGCGCAGGACGCGATGTGCGCGGCATCAAACGCGGACATCAGTTCGACAAGGTTGAAATGTATATCTATGCCAAGCCGGAAGATTCGGACGCCCTGCTCGAAAAGATGCGCGAAGATGCCGAAGCGACTTGCGCCGCGCTGGGACTGATCTATCGCGTCAAGCAGCTTTGCACGGGCGACATTGGCTTCGGTTCAGCCATCACCTACGATATTGAAGTCTGGGCGCCGGGGTGCAACGAATGGTTGGAAGTGTCGTCCGTCTCGAACGTTCGCGACTTCCAGGCGCGTCGTGCGAATATTAAGTATCGCCCGGCAGACGGCGGCAAGGTACGCCTGCTCCACACCCTGAATGGATCGGGGCTCGGTCTACCCCGTACCCTGATCGCCGTCATGGAGAATTACCAGCAGGCGGACGGCTCGATCATGGTACCCGAAGTCCTCCGCCCGTGGATGGGCGGCGTGGACGTCATCAAACCGTAAGTCTCCAAAAGGAAAACCATGCCCGATTGGCTCATTTTTATCTTCGATATCGCTCTCGAAACCATCACCCTCTTCGTGCTGCTGATCGGGCTGGTCGGTCTGATCGTGCCGGTTTTTCCCGGCCTCACGGTCATGTGGCTTGCCACACTGGTCTATGCGCTCATCCAAAGTTCACGCGCGCTCATGACCGGCTGGGACTGGCTTGCCTTTGCCATCATCACCACCCTGATGATCGGCGGAAATATCATTGATAACATCATTATCGCCCGCAAAATGCGCGACCATTTTGTTCCGTGGAGTTCCATTCTCCTTGCATTCGGAGTGGGGATTGTCGCCAGCATTTTCTTCACACCGTTGATTGGTCTCTTTGCCGCGCCGCTGGGGTTGTTCCTTGCCGAGCTAAACAGGCTCAAGAATCGAGACGCCGCCATCGCCTCCACCAAAGCCTACATGATCGGCTGGGGCTGGGCATTCGGCGCAAGGTTTGTGATCGGCATCTCGATGATTGTCTTATGGATGCTGTGGGCATGGACTTAAACAAGCCGATTCTTAATGCATCCCCTCTGGCAGTCAGCTCATTTCAGTTTTTCGACCACGCTTCCCGCCACGGTTTCGGGTTGTTCGCCGTTTAACACGCGGATCAACGCCTCCTGCATGAGCGGCCCCAGTACCTGTAGCACAGAATTGGAGGGGATCACCTGCGCCGACTCAATGACCGGGTCAAAGATGGAAGACACAGCCGGATCGCCTGTGGACAAGCGGACGGGAAGAAAGCCGTCATTGCGCAGCCACGCCGCAAGAAAATCATCCTCGATCAGATATTCCGCAAGCTCAATCGCTACTTGTTGATGTTCCGGATTGGAACCTGCCAGCGCCCAAACCCATCCTGTTGCAAACGAATGACTAACACCACCCAACCCGGGCACCGGAGCGATGAACCCAAAAGCCGGGAGGTCCGACGCCCAGGCAATTGCCATGTCTGCATCACCCGCACGATACGCTGATTTGACCTGCTCTTCTGTAGATATGTTCCTCAATGAGGGCGATAGAGTCCCGGCAAATAGACCCTCCTGCACCCAAACAAGGACTTTCGTCAGAGCCTCTTGATCCAGCGTGGGCAGACCGTTTGAATCCACAATCTCACCGCCAGCAGAAATATACAGTGACAGTCCGAACAATCCCTGTGGGTTGGCTGCCGGAAAAGATAATCTATTCTTGTTAGTGAAGATATTCTCCCACGTAACCCCGTCTTCGATCTCCGAGCCATACAGCAGAACCATGGCATCACCCGCAAACGGTAAGCCATAGCCGATATTTTGAATATGTCCCAATTCACGCGCATACCCGTACCAGTTTGGATCCTGCAATATAGTGGATAATCCGTCGACGGGATGCAGGAGCCCCTTCAATGCCGCGGCTTCAAGCGCGGGACGAGGCAACGCCACAAGGTCAGGCAGGGCGGATGATGCCGCGATGTTCGTGATGGATAGCGAATTCAACAGGCCTGTCTCACCCTCCTCAGCTTTGATACGGACCTCGACCTTGAGTCCTGGGTGGCGAGTCTCGAAATCGAGAAGTCTCTGTTTGAGCAGGTTCGCCGCCTCGGTGCCGGAATTTGGGTCGAAACGCGGCGGAAACCAGATGCGCAGGATACGCGCCTGGGGTTGGGAAGACCCAGTTTGGGTCGGAACAGGCTGGGGCGTGGAAGTGGCTTCCTTGACGGGAACAGATGTCGCTGTGGGAGGAAGCGGGGGAAGGGAGGAGCATCCCGCACTAAACAGCAATCCTGCAAGAATGAGGAGTCGAATGGTATGGAGCATTTATCCCAGATCGATCGGGGTGCGTAGAAGCGCAGTCAGAAGTTTGACCGAGTTTTGCACATCGGAAAACTCCACCATTTCAGACGGCGAATGCACATATCGAACGGGAACGGAAATACATCCTGAGGGGACACCGGCACGTGTGATCTGGATCGCGCGGGCATCGGTGCCGCCAAGCAGGAGAACCTCCCGTTGATAGGGAATCTTGTTCTTCTCCGCGGCGGTGATCATCCATTTGACAACGCGCGGGTCTGAGATCGCCCCAGGGTCCTGGATCTTGACACACGGACCTCTGCCCAACGCCATATCCATCTTGAGCGCGTTGGGCGTATCGGCGGAGGGGGTTACGTCAACGGCAATGCCGATGTCGGGATCGACGCCGTAGGCAGAGGTGCCTGCGCCGCGCACGCCAACCTCCTCTTGTGTGGTGAACACGAAATATACATCGTGCGGCGTGGATTTCAACGCGCGCAACGACTCAATGGCAACCAGCACGCCTACGCGGTTGTCCATGGATTTGGCGACAAGGCGACTCCCCATTTCGGTGAAGGGTCGGTCAAACGCAGCGACATCGCCTACTTTCACAGGACAATCGTTTTTACTCGTCGCGCCAACATCGATGTAGACCTTGTCGAGCGTGGGGAGTTCGTTCATGTTATCCAGACGGTCATATCCAATTACACCCTGCACCCCGTTCAGGAATTGGACGCGTCCACCGACCACGTATCTTCTAAACACGCCGCCGATGGGCGAAAAACGGACGAAGCCTTTCTCATCGACATGACTAACCATGAGACCAATCTCGTCCATGTGGGCGGCAATCATGACCTTCTTTGCCTCTTTGGTTGCCTTCGCCGGTCGTTTCCGGGCGATTAGGTTGCCGAGCGCGTCCACCCGAATCTCGTCAGCAAAAGGCTTGACCTCCGCCATCACAATCTTGCGGATGCTTTCTTCGTAGCCGGAAGGTCCAAAGGTCTCGGTGAGCTGCTTGAGGAGTTTTTTCATCAGTGTAGGTTCCTGGTCAATTAGTTGAATGGTTGTGTCACTCAGTGTTCAATCCAGCGGGACGGGTTGTCCGTTTTCGTAGGTTTGGTTTCCATTGTGCGTAAAGACATGCACTCTGCTTTTGCCCATGACTTTCCATCCGCCGCCGAGGCGTCCCACGAGGGCGGTATCTTCGTCTATGCCGATCATGCGCTCGCCTTTTTTGAGCCGCGACTTCAACACCGAGATGAGCGGCTTGAACATGGCTGGAATGGCATCAAAATGCGGCATGATGTACTGCGCAGGCACAATGCCGAAGCCATCCACTGTTCCAAACAGACGAAAACTCGGGATGCGTTTCGCCAGTATCATCGCGCCCGCCGAGCAGCCCGCATACACCGCGCCCCGGCTCCACGCCTTCTGCAAGGCGGTCCATGCCAGTGACCCTTGCAAGGTATCGTGCAGGTATTGCGGATTGCCACCGGAGAAGTAGATGAGGTCTGCACGCTCCAGCATAGACTCGTGCTGAGGGTCGTTCGCAGTCTCCTTATTGATGATGCGGAGTGCAGTCACCTCCGCGCCAAGTTTTTGGAAATGTTCCACGCCCATACGCGACCAGCGATTGACGCTTTCATCGCCTTCCTGCCCAGCCGCGGTCGGAAGACAAACAACGCGGGGTCTCTGTCCATTCAGATTCAGGCTGGCAAGCAGGTGGCGGTCCACATCTTCCATCACGGGCAGATATTCGCCAGAGCCGACAAGAGCAATTAATCCGTTCATTCAACACCTATAAAGTGAGCAGGCAAGAATTTACCGGGCAGCGAGCAAAGATGGTGTGATTTTCTTCAGCGCGGCATGGAGCAGGGCAAGGGTATTCTTCCAATCGTCCACGCGGGCGACACTGACCGGTGAATGAGTGTAACGATGCGGGACGGAGACCGATACAGAGGGGATCCCAGCCAGGGCTCTTTGGATCGCGCCCGAGTTCGTACCTCCACCGCCCGGTTGGCGGAATTGATAGGGAATCTTTTCAGCATCGCCCACCTCCCTGAGAAAGCGAACCAGCCGCGGGTCGTGAAGGGTCGAACCGTCCGCAATGTAGATGGCGGGACCCAATCCCAGCTTCGTGTTGTAATTCACGTTCTCGCTGCCGTCAAACGCGGGCAGGTCGTTGGCGGGAGTCGAATCCACAGCGATTGCCATATCCGGGTCGAAATGTTGCGCCGCCACTTTCGCGCCGCGCAGACCGATCTCCTCCTGCACGGTGAATGCCGCACATAGGTCGATATTCGGCGGCGAATGTTTGACCAATTCGATCAATATGGCAATTCCGATACGGTCATCAATCGATTTCGCCAGGATGGATGGACCGACGCGGCGGAATTTGGTCGCAAACCCGGCGCGGTCGCCGACCTTTGCCTTGCCCCCCAGACCCAGGTCGATTCGCAGGCTTTCCGGGGGGACCTTGCGGGTGCGTTCTTCGCTGTCCATCAGGTGGACGGGTTTCCCACCGATCACACCCGGCGTGTACTCCCTGCCAACAAATACCTGCTTTCCAACCAGATGGCGGACATCCATGCCACCCACTGTTTCAAAGCGATAGATGCCCTCACCGTCATCGGCTACGATCATAAAGCCGACCTCATCCATGTGCGCATCCACCATGACGCGCGTGCGGTTCCTTCCCCGCCCGGAGCGGATCGCCAGCACATTCCCCAACGCGTCCACCCGGACATCGTCTACATGGGGCTTGATCTCCTCGAGAACGATCTTGCGGACTTCCGCCTCATCGCCAGAGACCGCAATGACATTCGTCAGCTTTTCAAGCAATCTGAGTTGAGCATTTCCAAAGGCGGGCATGGTGGCTATTCCCAAACGATCGATTCGACAAAGTCCGCTTCAAGGGAAGCAATGAATTCAGCCAGCAGGCGCCCCACACGTTGAATATCTTTGACTGCCACTGCCTCCACCGGCGTATGCATGTAGCGAAGAGGATATTCGATCAGTGCAGTGGGAATCCCCTCGGCAGTGGTCTGCATGGGATAGGCGTCTGTATACGAGTGGGCAGGCGTCACATCCAAAAACCAGGGAATCTCAAGCTTGTCCGCCAGTTCCTTGAGTTTGGCATGGAGAAAAGGATGCATGTTCGGGCCGAGGCACAGGCCAACGCCTTTCCCCATCGGGAAGGTCTGCCAACCGTTCGCGCCCGGACCTTTCGCGAATGTCCCATCCACGGCGATGGCGATCTGCGGACGAAGCGCAAATGCCGAAGTATATGCGCCGAGGTAGCTCGTCTCCTCCTGTACGGTGGCCACTGCCCACACATCCCATACATGGGATTTGTTCTGTAATTCCTCCAGACATACCGTCAACGCCGCAACAGAGCCGCGGTTATCGAGTGTATGCCCGGAGATAATCTCGCCAGCTAATTCGAGCGGTTCGTTTGCAAACGAAACCAAATCTCCGACTTTAACTTTTTTCTCCACATCGCGTGGCAACAATCCCGTATCCACCAGCAAATACCGGATTTCCAGCACGCCGTTCCCGGCCTCCTCGGGCAGCAATCTCGCAGGCGGCATGACGATCACGCCGGGCAGTTCCTCGCCGCTGCTTGCATGGACTGTCACCTGTGCGCCGGGCAGGACGCGTACGTCGATACTGCCGACATTCGTGATATGCAGAAAGCCATCCGTGATCTTCGAAACCATCATGCCGATGGCATCCATGTGGGTGGCGATCATGATAGAAGGGCGCGGCGATTTGCCGGAACCTTTCTTAAGTCCATGCAGGGAGCCCACGCGGCTCATGCTCGTTTCATCGACCAGTGTGTCCCATTTCTCTTTGATGACCCTGGCAATGGGAGCTTCATAACCTGAAAGACCCGAAACTGACAGCATTGATTTCAGGAAGGGGAGAATATCTGCCATTTTATGGGAAGGGTGTAATGGACGGAGTGGGGGTATTGGAGGTAGAAGATGGTGTAAGTGTTATCGACGGAGTGAACGTGGGCGAATTGGTGGGAGAGGATGTCCACGTCGAAGTGGGCGTGATTGACGGCGTCATGGATGAGGTGAGGGTGGGCGTAAATGTGTTCGTCGCAGGCTGGAATGGCGTATGGGACAACGTGGGGGTCGGTGTAAGGGTCGATGTCGGGGTAAGGGTGGGCGTATTGGTGATGGTCCCGGTAACAATTAACGGAGTCAGGCTCAGGGTTGGGATCTGAAGCGTTCCGGTCGCCGTGGGACCGGATGTCACCGTCAAGGTCAGCGTTGCAGTCGGGGTAAGTTCAGCCGGGTCGGGCGCAAGCACCATCGCGATCCAGCCGATGCAATAGCAGGGAATCGTTGCAAGTGTGATGATAATCAAAGTGAGGCGGCGTCGGGCGCGTACATCGGAAGATTCAGCCATGATGGTTCGATTATAATCCATCATCATATACAGGGTACGCCATAGAATGATTCCCCTTCATCTGCGCATCTCGGGCTTTTTGTCCTATCGCGACACGGTCGAACTCGATTTCGACGCGTTCGATCTCGCCTGCATTTCCGGGCATAATGGCGCGGGTAAATCATCCCTGCTCGATGCCATCACATGGGCGTTGTTCGGGGAGGCGCGCGGTAAAAGCAGCGAGGTCATCAACATCCATCCCGATGTCAAAGCCGCAGAAGTGGCATTGACTTTTGAGTACGAGGGCAATACCTATCGAGTCCAGCGTACTCTGCCGCGCAACAAAAGTACGGTGCTCGAATTTCAGGTCAAAGGCGAGAAGGCGTGGCGTCCGCTTACCGAAAAGACCACGCGCGATACACAGGCGCGCATCGAACAGACCCTGCGGCTCGATTACGAGACTTTCGTCAATGCATCCTTCTTTCTCCAAGGCAAGGCAGATCAGTTCACGCAACAGAACGCCGGAAAACGCAAGGAAGTCCTGAGCAACATCCTCGGGCTGGAGGTATGGGAGGAATACAAAAACCGCACCGCCGAAAAGCGCAAAGCCATCGAACACGACGTGGATGAGATCGACGGGCGCATCGCGGAGATCGACGCAGAACTTGCAGAAGAAGAAACGCGCAAAGCGCGTCTGGCGGAACTCGAAGCCGCTCTCCATCAATTGGCTTCCACACGCGCCGCGCAGGAATCTGTTCTGGAAAATATCAAGAAGAATGCCGCCTTGTTGAACGAACAGCGCAAATTGACCGCAACGCTCCAAGCCGGACTCGAACGCACCCGCTCGGCTCTTGTGTCGCTGGAAAGTCGTCTCGCCGCCAAAGAAGCGGATCGCGCCTCCTACGCCGATCTCGTTAACCGCGCCACGGAGATCGAATCCGCGTACAAGGCGTGGCAAAAGACGCGCAAAGAATTGGAGGAGTGGAACAAAATTGCCTCACAATTCCACGAACATGAAAAGGACCGCGCTCCCCTGTTGGAGAAGATCGCCGCCGAGAAGGCTCGCTTGGAAGAAGAAAAACGAACATTACTGACTGAAGAGGAAGGGATTGGCAATCAGTCTTCAATGGTTGACAGCTTGAGCGTCGAGATCGAAAACGCTGCCAATTTACTACACGCAACAGAAGACAAAATATCTCACCGCACCGCGCTTGAAACTGAACGCAACGCCAAGCGCGAACGTCAAGCCGCGCTCAAGGTGGAGAATGAGACCCTTAAATCAGAGATGAACCAACTCAAAAAGCGAATCGAGGCGCTTCAATCCGCCGACGGTGCGACCTGTCCCCTGTGCGGGCAGGAATTGAGCGCGGAACACCGCCAGTCCACGCTCAGGCAGTTGGAAGAGGAAGGCAGACAAAAAGGCGACCGGTATCGCGCCAATCAAAAAGAGTCCGCTGAAATCTTAAATCAAATTGCCGATTCCGAAGCGCAGATTGCAAAACTTGCCTCCGCTGAAAACGAACGCGTCCGCTACACGAGCGAGGTCTCGCAACTCAAGGAACGGTTGGACTCCTTGCAATCGCGCATCAAAGCATGGGAAACAACCGGCAGGAAACGATTGAAGGAAGTGGAAAAATTGCTGGAAAACGGCAAGTACGCGGTTGAGGAACAAAAGCAGCTCGCCAAACTCGACAAGGAACTCGCCAGACTCGGCTACGACGCGGCGGCACACGATAATGCTCGCAAAAAAGAAGGCGAACTGCGAAGCGTGGAGGAAGAACATAGCAATTTGAAATCTGCCAGGGAAGTGAGCAGGCAGATCGAAGCCGAAATTGAAAGCATCGAAGAGGAAAGAAGAAAGAGACAAGAAGAATTTGAAGAACAGAAAAAAGAATACGACGCAGCGCTTCTGGCTTTGAAGGAAGCAGAGTCACAAGCGCCCAATCTCGACGCGGCGGAACGCGAATTGTTCAAACTTCGAGAGGAGGAGAACAAAACACGCAGTGAATTGGGCGGCGCAAGACAGCGGGTGGATGTTCTCCGAATCCAGCGCGCCCGCAAAGTGGATTTTGAGAAGGAACGCGAACTATTACAAAAGCGGATCGTTCAGCACAAGACGCTCGAGCGCGCCTTCGGCAAGGACGGCGTCCCGGCATTACTCATCGAACAGGCGCTTCCACAAATCGAGACCAAAGCCAATGAATTGCTCGACCGCCTGAGCGACGGGCAAATGTCCATCCGCTTCGTGACCCAGGCGGAATACAAAGATAAACGGCGTGAGGATCTCAAGGAAACGCTCGACATCCAAATCAGCGATGCGGCAGGCATACGCGATTACGAAATGTATTCGGGCGGTGAAGCCTTCCGTGTCAACTTTGCGATCCGGCTGGCGCTTTCCGAAATCCTGGCGCAGCGCAAAGGCGCGCGCCTGCAAACGCTGGTCATCGATGAGGGTTTCGGTTCACAGGATGTACAGGGGCGACAGCGTCTTATCGAAGCCATCAATCTCGTGAAAAACGATTTCGCCAAAATACTCGTCATCACTCATCTCGACGAACTCAAGGATGCCTTTCCCAATCGCATCGAAGTCGAAAAGACCGAGCGCGGTTCCATTCTGCACGTCCTCTGATTCATGGCCTGCTTTATTATTTCAACCGCGCTGTTCATCGGCGGTATCTTCGTCATTTACTGGCTGCACGACCAGTATCATCTCGATGTTGTCGTTGAGCCGTCTCCTCCTCCGCAAAATCCACCGTTGATATCGATCTGCATTCCTGCGCGCAACGAGGAGCGCAATATCCGCGCCTGCGTGGAGGCGGCACTGGGACAGGATTACCCCAACGTAGAAGTGATCGTTCTGGATGACCGTTCGACAGATTCGACTCCCCTCATCCTGAAGAATATTGCTTTGACGGATTCACGTCTCCGTCCCATCGGCGGCTCAGACCTACCCGCGGGCTGGGCAGGCAAACCTCATGCCTTGTTCCAAGCCTCAGCCAATGCACGCGGCGAATGGCTTTGTTTTGTCGATGCGGATACGTTCCTCTCCCCCGCAACACTCTCTTCGTGCTACGCCAAAGCGATGGAGACCAACGCGGACATGTTCACCATTATGACCTTCCAAGTGCTTGGCTCCTTCTGGGAAAAGATCGTCATGCCGCTGGTGATGACCGCGTTATCGGTTGGGTTCTCACCGCGTAAAGTCAACGACCCGAAACGGAAGGATGCCATCGCCAACGGGCAGTTCATCCTCATCAAACGTTCGGTCTACGATGCAATTGGCGGGCATGCAAGTGTTCAAGACAGCATTGTGGAAGACAAGGCAATTTCGGAACAGGTGAAATGGAAGGGGTATCGTCTGGTAGTGGCGGATGGAATGAAAATCGTACGTACGCGCATGTACACATCCCTGCCCGAGATGTGGGAAGGCTGGACAAAGAATATCTACCTCGGACTACGTGATCAGCCATCGTTGCTGGCGCTGGGGGTGTTTGGCGCATTTCTGGCGATAATGGCATCGCTGTTCCTCCCTGTCTGGCCCCTCCTGGGACTCATCTGGTACCGGACCGGAGGCGGGTGGATGGCTGCCGGGACCATCATTGAATCGCTGCTGGTATGGGTATACTTGATCTATGCGCGTGCCAGGACCGCGGCAAAAATGGAAATCTCCCGGTGGTATGCGGTAACCACTCCGCTGGGGGCAGCGGTGTTCGGGGCGATGATGTTTACCTCCGCATGGAGGGTGCTGACGCGCAAAGGGGTGACATGGAAGGGACGATTGTACGCGTCAAAATAGCAGTATGAGCCGGGGAGACAATATGTCTATAACGGGGGCAGGTTTGAGAGAAGAGGGTCTTTTCCAGAAATGACAATCGTCACTTTTTTACCAGCCCGAATTGGAGTAAATTTATCCTATTCTTAATTATTTCAGGCCGTTTGTGACTAAAGTCACAACAATTTAGATAACCTTGGTATAAAATTCAGCTGATCTCATAAATAAAGGTGAATGAATGCTGAAAAATCCTTTCATTATAGCAATTGCCGCGGCGGTCATCGCCTTGGGAGCGTTTGTATTCGTGACCGATGCACCCGCTTACGGAGGCAGTGCACCGGAGACCTGTGCCAACTGCCACGTGATGGACTCGCAATATGAGAATTGGTACCACGCACCGCATGAGAAATGGACCGAATGTGTGGATTGTCACCTGCCCCACGAAAATTTTGTTGCCTATTACCTTGAAAAGGGTCGTCAGGGCGCAAAAGATGTATATGCCTTTACGACCGGAAATATTCCGGTCGCCATTCGTGCAAGCGAGAAGACCAAGGAAATCATTCAGGAGAATTGCATCCGTTGTCATCAGGAGACCGTTGAGAGCGTGGTGATGGGGGCACAACCGTTCGGTCGTTATTGCTGGGATTGTCACCGCAACGTCTCGCATGGTGCACGCGGCGCATCGGGCGTTCCCTATCAAGATTCGACTCTCTATCCCGTCAAATAATTTTTATCAAGGAGAAATGCATCCATGAAGAAGTACACAACCATCATTTTGGCTGGCATCATTGTGCTGTTGTCGGCTGTTCTGGTCGGCGTGCTGGTGTTCATGAAAAATCAGCCGCCCCAGGAACGCGCCTTTCAGCAATTAGTGGAGATCAAGGCCATGGAGCCTGATTCCTCTCTGTGGGGACAGAATTTCCCGAATCAATGGTCTACACTTCAGAAGACCAAGACCAATAACATCGATACAACGTACGCCGGTTCATCTCAATTCTCGTGGCTGGAAAAAGACCCGCGTCAGGTTATTCTCTTTTGGGGCTATCCATTCAGTAAGGACTACAACGACGACCGTGGTCACATGAACGCGCTGGAGGATGTGCGTGCCACCAAGCGCCTAAATCTCAACGATGAAGACCCCAAGCATACGCCTGCCACCTGTTACTCGTGTAAGTCCTCCGACAATCCGGGGCTGTGGACCGAAATAGGCATGGAAGCCTACGATAAAATGTCGTTCAACGAGATGACTCCCAACATCAACAATACGATCGGCTGTGCAAACTGTCATGAGGCCGGGACGATGCGGTTAATTGTCACCAACCCTGCATTGGACGAAGCTCTTGAAGCACAAGGTAAGCATTGGGAAGATTTCACCCGCCAGGAAATGCGGACAGTTGTGTGCGCCAACTGTCATGTGGAGTATTATTTCAAGGGCGACGGAAAATACCTGACCTTCCCCTGGGCAAATGGGACCGAGATTCATCAAATCATTGAGTATTATGAAGAACTTGGATTCAAGGATTGGGAATATCCTGATGCCAAGACTCCCATGCTCAAGGCCCAGCATCCCGAATATGAATTTTTCACCGCTGGTTCCACACACTACAATGCGGGTGTCTCCTGCTCGGATTGCCATATGCCCTACGTGAGCGAAGGCGCGGCGAAATTTTCATCACACGATGTCCATAGCCCGTTGCTCAACCCTGAGCAAGCCTGCGGACAGTGCCACACCGACAGTGAATATGTCGTCCGACGGGTGAATTTGATCCAGGAACAGGTTGCCAACATCAAGATCGACACCGAGAACGCCATCATTGACGCCATCAACGCTATAAAACTTGCCGCCGCCAACCCAAACGCTGATGCGGCATTACTCGACCAGGCGAGAAACTTGCATCGCAAGGCGCAATTCATGTGGGACTTTGTCTCCGCGGAGAACAGCACAGGTTTCCACAACCCTGAGTATGCGCTCAAAATTCTGGCTGAATCCACAAATCTGGCAAGGCAGGCACAGATGCTCGCGGCACAATCCGTGAACGATATGACCCTGCTGGAGACTGGCGTTTACGACAAGATGGATCCCAAGCCAACTCCTGCAAAGTAAAAATTCTGACCAGTAGAGAGACGCTTTCCCAAACGGAAAGCGTCTTTTTTTTGTCACCCAAAACCAACTTGACAAAGCGTAGTAAGATTGTTATATTTCGTGAAATTTAGTTATATATAACAAATTATAACTTCCATGAACAAATCCTTCACAGACAGAGAAAAAGGAATACTGGAGCGGCTGAAAAAAGAAGGCAGTGCGTCCATTCAGGAATTGGCCGAAGCGCTTTCTGTTTCGACCATGACCATTCACCGCGATCTCAACCGGCTTGAGAAAATGGGGCACGTCCGAAAAAGGCATGGCAGCGCGGCACTGGCAGATACCGAACCGGAACTGGTCAAAAATCCGTGCGCGATGTGCGGGAAGTCCACTGTTGGGAGAAAAGTTTTCATAGTCCATCTCGCCAGTGGCGAGCAAAAAAACGCGTGTTGCGCTCATTGCGGTCTGATGTTGCAAACACAATCCAGAGGAATCTGGCAATCCATGACGATGGATTTCCTGCACGGTCATATGATCAGCGCCAATCAGGCGATCTACCTGACCGGGTGCGACCTAAACGTGTGTTGTGTACCGACCATTTTGACATTTGGCTCCCGACTGGAAGCCCTGCGTTTCCAGAGCGGCTTTGGCGGGAAACTTGCCAGTATGGAAGAAGCCATCCAATTCCTGCTTGGGTGACAGAATCAAAAATTTTGACAATGGGAGATTAAGATATGAAAAAAATATTGTTTGTTGCACTTGTCTCCATCCTCTTGCTGACTGCTTGTGGAGGAGAAAAAGGGATCGAAGTGCATAACGCGTGGGCGCGTCCAGCCGCACAGGGCGGAAATGGAGGCGTGTATTTCGAACTCCACAACCACGATTCGACCCCAGATGAATTGATTGGCGCGTCATCCGATGTGGCGGCAGTGGTGGAAATCCACGAGAGCAAAATGGATGGTGATGTCATGCAGATGCATATGATCCCGTCCCTTCCCCTCGAGGCATATGCCGATATCGCGTTCGAACCCGGCGGTCTGCACGTCATGCTTATCAACCTCAAACAGGACCTCAAAATCGATGATGAGTTCGACATCGTCCTGCACTTCAAAAACTATGAAGATATCACAGTACATGTCCAGGTAAAGGAAGGCGCTCCGGAAGAGGAGCACGACGACATGTAATTTTTATTCAGGACAAGGGCAGAAAAAAGCTCTCTGCGGTAATCACCGGCAGAGGGCTTTTATTTTGGGGAACATTTTTCCATGTGTGTTCGTCAGGCAACAGAAGGAGATTGCACCATGAAAAAGTTATTACTGTTATTTCTCGCCATCGTTTTGACCGCCTGTTCCGGGCTTGGTAAAAGCGAATTTGAACGCAACCAGGAAAAGTGGCAGGATGCAAATATTTCCCACTATCGATTCAACCTGTTCGTGGGATGCTTCTGCATCTTCACCCAAGATATGCCGCTCATCATCGAGGTGAAGGATGGTGAAATCGTTTCGATGGAGTACCAAAGCGGGAATCCACTCGACGACAGTACCCGCGATTATTTCAGCAAGTTCGCGACCATCGACCACCTGTTTGCCGAACTGGAGGCTGATCTCGGCGGTGCGGCGGACAAGGTCACTGTGACATACGATGAAACCTATGGCTTCCCCGTGGATGTTAGCATCGACTTCATCACGGAAGCCGCGGACGACGAGTTGTATTTCACAGTCTCAGAGTTCGAGGCGCTCTCTTAAGCGGAAGCAATGACCGGCTTGGAAAGAGTCGCATCCAGCTAAAAGACCCTGATGGTCTGAAAACCGTCAGGGTCTTTTAGCTGTCAGGATGCGTCCATTCCTGCAAGAGAAGCGGATCGGCAATCTGAATCTTCCGATCTTCGATGCGGATCGCGCCGCTGCGCTCCAGTTCCTTCAGAGAGCGGGCAACCACTTCGCGGACGGTGCCAAGCCGCGCCGCAAGCTGCTCCTGCGTCCAGTGCGGACCGCGGACAGAATCGCCGGGTATCTCGCTGATCAGGCGCGCCAGACGATGTGTGACCTGATAGAACGCCATCTCACTGACCATGCGCACCATGCCGCGCAACATCTCGCCGAAGTTGACCAGCACTTTTTGAGCGAAAGTGGGATGCGCCAGCACAAGCGCACGCAGTTTTTCGCTTTCGATCACCCAAACCCGACAGGTCTCCAGCGCCTCCACATTGACGGGATTCATGCCGCCGTCGAAGGCGGGGACTTCGGCGAAGGTATCACCCTCCTGCAGGATGCGAACGATGTACTGCCTGCCTTGCGGGGAGATGCGGTAGATCTTGGCGCTTCCTTGCTCCATGATGTGCAGTCCATTGCATGGATCACCCTCCCACATGAGCACGTCGCCACGCTGGTATTCATGCAATGTGGTGTGCATCGCAATATCATTGAGCAGACTCTCGGAGAGGTCGTTGAAATAGGCATTCTCCCGTAATGTTTTGACCCGTTGGGAAAGTTTCGTTTCGACCGTTTTCATCTCTACAGGTCGCCCAGCAACACCCGGTCGGTGCCGCGGTCCACTTCCCACGGATAGACGATAAAGGCGTCGGTGGTGGCGGCAAAATAATCAGGACGGGCATGCCCAAACAGGTTGCGATACGGATTGAAGTGCAAGACGCAGGTTTCGGGGAATCCGCCCGCCGCGGAGACACGATTCTTCACCGCGGTGATCGTCCGCCCCGATCCCCAGACATCGTCGACGATGAGGGTGGGTCTGCCGCGCAGTTTGTCGTCGGCAGGGAATTGGATGAACTCGGGCCATGCCATTAATTTTGACTTTTCGCTGGCGGATTGCGCAGGAAAATCCACCGCCGCCGTGAGGATGTGTGTGATATTCATGGCATCGGCAAGCAAACCGCCAGGAATGATTCCGCCGCGCGTGATTATCACCATCGCGGTGAATTCACGACGAAATTGCGGGATGAGGTGGTCGATAAGGCGATCCACCTCCTCCCAGCTGATCAATTCGCGGCGGGGTTGTCGTGGTTGCATGATGATCCTCATGGAGCAGGCGTAGCAGACCCTGCTCCACACATCTTATCCTAAAACTGCCGCCAGAGGAGCTGGAGCCATCACGGGGACGGAGCTACCGGCGGATTGAGCCTTTTCCACCTCGCGCGCCCAGAGATACAGGCAGGTGTGGTAGGCGGTGGACGTATAGGAATTAATCACACTGGCGATCATCACAAGCGTGAAGAAGATCAGCGCGCCGATGACGATTCCAACAATCGAAAGCGCATTGATACCGCCTGCCAGATACACCCCTCCGCCGCCAATAGCAAATGCGAGCAGCAGCCCACCAAAACCGAATACAAAACCAATCAGCCCGGTCACCCAGCGGACGCCGACCGTGCTGATGCCGATGAGCAGTAAATTCTCCTTGGTGATCTTCAGAATCCTCTGCATTCCATCCTTGAGGTTCAGGTCATCGATCACCATGGCAGGCAGAATGAGGTAGGAAGCCTCCGTCCACAACGCCTCCAACAGATTTGCCGCGCCGCGCACCACTCCCGCCGCCAAGCCGCCCCGCCGGTTTCGATTGGCGGCATTCTTGAGCAAATTCACAACCGTCGAAGCGGCGGCAAGGGTCAGGATGTCGAAAAAGTCGCGGCGCACGATACTCCACGCCTTATCCATGCGACCATCGCCTTCTGCGAGATAGCCATAAATGAGGTACACAGTCATGGCGGAAAACACATAAGTCACCACAAATTGTACAAAGACCAGGATCGCGCCCATGACGCCAAGGACAATCCGCCCGATGGACGAGTCGCCGAGCAGAATTCCCGCAATGGCTATGGGGATGATTCCAATGACCGAAACGACCATGCCCACAACCAGGGCAATAATGGATGGCTTGAGCAGGTCTTTATCCTTGAACGCCATGCTCCAGGCTTGCTTCAGAAACGACCAGCCGCGCGAAAAAGATTGCATAAGTCATTCTCCTTTGGGGTTATCGAACTGATTATAGCAAATGATTCACCTGTAACGGCTGGTTTTGCGGCGCGCCAGCCAGACCAACCCAAGCGGGAGGAGAAAAGCGGAGCCGCACAGGGGAGCAGCCGGAGATTCCGGCGCAGGGATGGACGTTGAAGTCGCTTCTTCTACAGGTACAGGGACGGTTGTCTCCGCGGCAGGAGGCGGAGTCGCCGCCGGGGGCGCGGCGCTCGGTTCCGTGAATGTCGGCTCCGGCGTGGGAAGACCCGGTGTGGCAGTCAGCCAAAGATAGTCATATCCGCTTTCCAATTTCTGGACGCCGTCCGGGAAGAAATAATAGATACTCTCGGCAATCTGCTGTACCTTCGGGTCGTTCGGAGAAAGTTCGAGTGCGCGCTGAATCTCCTGCATCGACCACACCATCTCGGCGCGGGTGTCCAATCCATCCTGCGAAGCATAGTAGGAATGGACAGCCAGTAGTTCGGCAAAACCTGCGTGCCAGAGCGCGTCGTCCGGCAGAAGCGCCAGGGATTTTTCGTATGCGGTAATGCTGAGTTGGAATAGTTCGCCGCCGCCCGCATCGTAGCGATAGCCGCGCCGGAAGAAATACATCTCTTTGTAGAGTTTGCCCAGCCGCCCCCACGCCTCCCCATCGTTCGGGTTGGCTTGCACGATGGCTTGTTCCTTCAGCGTCTGTTGCCACACCGAAGGCATGACAACAGAGATTTGAAAATCGTTTTCACGCTCCGGTTCCAATTCATCAAAATGCCATCGAACTTCCCGTCCGTCGACCACGCCGCCCGGTGTGGTATATGACCAGCCGGTGTGCACATCGAAAAGCACGTTGTACGTATTTGCCTCGTACGGAAACCGGACGATCAGGTCCGCCGAGCCGATCGTGTCCCTCCAGCCCGCGCCGGTGTGGAATACATAATCGAAGGAGACGTATGGATATTCTCCCTCGCCTTCAAGCAGGTACGTCACCTGAATGTTCACATCCTGCCCGGGAGGGAAAATCACGTCAAACTCTGCCCATGGTACCGGCTCATCACCCCAAACCGGGTCTTCCTGCATGATGCGGCGCGTCGAGACCGTGACTCCATCCACCTTGACACTCACATCCTTGATTTCGGGAAATTTCCCGAACCCGTTGTTTGCGCTGAGCGGAAACCGCACACCCATGCTCTCTGCTGTATCACCAAGGTTCCGCATGGTGAAATCCGCGTTGACCCGCGCCTGGGCGAGGCTGTTCTGCGGCGTGTTTGCCAACACTTCGAGCACGACCGCCTCCGCGACCATGCGCACCTGCGTAAACTCCACACCGGGTTCCGGGTTGGAACCGCCCGGCTGTCCGGGCGGCGCCACGTCGGCGCGCGCGGGCGCCGGCAAAGCGAACATCACCAGCAACAGAATGGGGAGAGATCGAATTATTCGTTTCACAAGAGCACCTTTCATAACAAACTGATGGGGTCAACTTCCACACGCCAGCCCTCCAACCGCAAACCGCGTACGATCTCTTTCGGATTCGACCCGCGCAGGACAATCTGCCAGCGATAAGAGCCGCCGACCTTTGCAAAGAAACATGGGACGGGACCGATGATCGCGGAAGAGGCTGAGCGGAAAGCGGACAGTTTCTCCGCCACCCGTTTCGCTTCCTTCTCCGCCGCTTCCTGGTCCTCGCTTCGAAATTCGAGCCTCACCAAACGCGTGAACGGCGGATATCCCAGCCGCCGGCGCCCCTCCAATTCGTATTCGTAAAACCCGTTCACATCATGCTTCGCCGCAGATTGGATGACCTGATGCTCCGGGTCAAAAGTTTGCAGGACCACCTTCCCGCCGCGTTCACCGCGCCCCGCCCGCCCGGCGACCTGCGTCAGCACTTGGAATACGCGCTCCCCCGCGAACGGATCGGGCAGGTGCAGACCGACATCCGCCAGCACGATTCCGACGAGAGTCACCATCGGGAGGTCAAGCCCCTTGGCGAGCATCTGCGTGCCAATCAGCACGTCTGCCTTGTGGTTTGCGAAGTGTGTAAGAATCATTTCGTGCGCGTCTTTTTGGCGGGTGGTATCCCAATCCCAGCGCAACGTTCGCGCTTTGGGGAATAACTGATTCACTTCCGCTTCCACTCTTTCACTGCCCAGTCCATATTCGCGGATTTGTTTCCCGCCGCATTGCGGACAGGTCTTCGGTTTCTGGCGTTCGTATCCACATTGATGGCAAAGCAATCGTTCCTTCTCATCCGTGTGGAAGGTCAACGGCGTTTCGCAGTTGGGACATTTCAACACGTAACCGCAGTCGCGGCAGAAAACATACGTCGCAGTTCCGCGCCGGTTGAGGAAGAGGATCGCCTGCTCGCCGCGTTTCAGTGTGGATTCAAGTTCCGTGAGCAGGAGCCGGCTGAAAATCCCGCGCTGACCCGCTTTCAGTTCCTCGCGCATGTCCGCGATGTGGACGGGGGGCAATCCCACCTCGACGATCCGCCTGGGCAGATCCAACCGCCGAAGCTGCCTCATATCCGCCTGATGACGTTGCAGGACGGTCGGCGTGGCGGAGCCTAACACACACACCGCGCCGCACAGCCGCGCGTACTCCTGCGCCGCCTGCACCGCATGATAAAACGGCGGCTCAGATTGGTGGAAGGATGAGTCATGACATTCATCCACGACAATGAGACCGATATCCGGCAGGGGCGCGAACAAGGCGCTGCGCGCGCCGATGACGACCTTCAGGCTGCCTGCGCGGGCGCGCCGCCAGGTGTCGTAGCGTTCGCCCTCCGAAAGTTTCGAGTGAACCAGCCCCACCTGTCCGGGAAAGCGGCTCACAAAGCGGCGCACAGTCTGCGGGGTAAGCGCGATTTCAGGAACGAGGATGAGCGCCTGCCTGCCGCGCCGGATGACTTCTTCGGCGGCGCGCAGGTAAATCTCGGTCTTGCCCGAGCCGGTGACGCCTTGCAGGAGGAAAGGTTTGCCCGCATCGGGAGACATGAGCGCTTTGTGGATTTCTTTCAACGCAAAATCCTGTTCAGGGGTGAGTTCGAGGACGCTTCCGGTTTTCGACCTTCCGGCTTCGACTTTTTGAAGCGGGTCGCGGAACACTTCGTTCTCGAACAATCGGATCAAGCCGCGTTCTTCAAGAGACTCGAGGTCGGCAAGGTTGCAGCCGCTCTGGGCATAGACCCACGACAGGTTAATCGGCTCCGGCTGTTGGATGAGGAATCGCAAAGCGGATTGCCTGCGCGCAAGCGTTTGTTTTGTTCCAAGCGACTCCATCGCCGCTTCCGCCGCTTCCGGCGGGACCGCAAGTTGAGCCACGCGAATATACTTCGACCTCACCCGCGGCGGAGGCAGGATGCTCTTTGCCGAAAGCACGCCCTTCCGCACGAGAAATTGCGCCGCCCTGCGCCAATCCACCCTGGCGAAATGCGCGTCGATCTGCCGCCCGCGCAAGGGACCGCGCAGACGCAGCAGACTCAGGATGCGGTCTTCGACAGTTTGACGCTGGGTTTTGGGGCTGACTTCTCTTACCGGTTGTTCCCCTCCTCGATTTCCCGCTTCTGCCCCTCGAATCTCGTACAACGTATCCACCTGCTGGTTCAAACCCACCGGCAGGAATAAGCTGACAATCGACGCCAGCGGCATCAACGTGGACTCTGCCATCACCTCTGCCAACGCGACCTGCGCCTGTGTCAGCACCGGTTCAGGGTCGACGAGTTCAATGATCTCTTTCACCTCCCGCACGGATGGCTGATCCACGAACCGCAGGATGACGCCCTGCACAGACTGTTTCCCGAAGGGAATGATGACCAGATGCCCCACCCCCACCCTCCCCGCAAGAGATTCAGGGACGGCATAATCAAAAACACCCGCGACGGCAGGCACGTTGACCACGATTTGAACGAAGACTGTCATCTTTTGGATTGTATCGTGAAACTACTGAGTATGGGTTTCCTGACCTGTTTTCAGGATCGCCGCCGCGCCATACCCCACCACGGAGGAATAATCGCCCGTCACATCGCCGGAGGTGGCGTGATACAGAATCTTCACCGTGTCCGCGCCCAGTTCACGCGCGGACCAAAGCACCGCGGCAGCCGCGGCATGACCGCAGGCAAAACCTTTGCCTGTCCGTTCGGCTTCGAAGATGGAATCGGGATCGAAGGACTCGAAGCGGCGCAGCATCTCAGCGTCCAAAACAGCGGCAGTGTTCTGGTCGTAAAAATGGGAGAGGTCTGTGCTGGCGACGAGAGCAAAGTTCCTGCCGCGCAGAACACCGGCAAGCGCTCTGCCCAATCCCTGCGAGACGCGCCGGTCCTGGGCGCGTACCATCACGGGCAGCAGTTTCCATTCGTTCTGGAAGATGCGTTGCAGGAAGGGCAGTTCGATCTCAAGCGAGTGCTCGCGGTCACGAGGCACTGCGGCAAGCCCGAAACCAAGTTCGGATTGGAGAACGACATCCAGTTCGGTCAGGGCGTCCTTGTCTACGGGGATGATTCCCAGCGGCGTGGAATAGGCGTCGTGGACGGTTGTGATCAACGGTTCATAATAGGGGTGGTGCATCGGTGAGATAACGGCGACCAGGTCCGGGCTTCGCCCGCGAAGCGCCGCGAAGGCGTATCCCGCCACCGCGCCGGAGTAGAGATGCCCCGCGTGCGGCGCGATGACCGCCGTCACCTCTCCGGCCAGTTCGGGAAGTTGGACGCGATTCAGGTATTCATCCACGTTGCGGGCCAGTGTTTTGGGATTGTTGTCATACCATTGACCCGCAATCGGCGAGGGTCGAACGTCGAGCATCGTACTCATAAAATGATTGTAGCACAACCGTCTGCTCAAAAAAAGATGGGACCGGCTTGCGCCGGTCCCGATGATTCGAGCGGGTTGCCTACGGAAGGCGGTAACTTTCGATGACGGTGTTGAGGGTATCGAAATACGTTTCCTGCATGTCGTTGCCCCAGTTTACAGTGAACATCAGGAAGTTGTAACTGTCCCGCACTTCAAAATAGGAAATGCCTGAATACTTGCCTTCCTTCGATGTCCAGGTTAGACGCTCGCTACCATCCTTCATAATCTGGTCATCCGAAATGCGGATGTCGCCCTCGCGGCCGGTCTTGCTATAGAACTTATTCAGGATGTAGAGGGCAAACTGACCATTCTGTGAACCCTTGAACGGGGTCCCATCGTTGTACACGATGCTCTCGATCACCGCCCCGCCGTCGGGTGATGTGAAGGTATCGATGTAATAATACTCATTCTCCGTGTCGGCGGTTTGCTGATAATTCCAATCCGCAGGCACTTCGATCACAAAGAATCCCTTCTGATCGGTGAAAGTAACCCAGCCACTATTGTTGTTGTTGACAGGCGCTTCCGTGGCGGGAGGCTGGGTGGGCTGTTGTACCGGGGCCTGCGTCGGCTGCTGGACCGGCGGCTGTGTCGGCTGTTGCACAGGGGGAGCCTGGGTCGGCTCGCCGCCTGTCAGGCCTGTGCACAGACATCCCACACTAATGACAAAGACAAGCAATGCGAGAAACGGGAAAAAGACCGAACTGCGAATTTTCATGGCATCTCCTTTTTTTATCATCTCCGAGTTGAATAGCGACAGATTATACAAGCATGAATTTATTTTAGGTAGGGAATCTCAGTATGCCGAAAGGGGGATTTTCACCGCCCCGACAAGACCTTCTGCGTGGCGCGAAACGCAAGAGGCGGAAGAGCAGACAGCGGGAACCATTCGGCGGCGTCGGCATCGTCGTCTGGACGAAGTTCCCCTCCCAAAAGTTCCGCATGATAGACAATGACAAAGTCCGCGCCGCGCGGATGTTCGCGCCCCGCCACGACATCGAGCACACGCGTCACGCGGACATGCAAGCCCGTCTCCTCCAGACATTCGCGCGCAGCCGCCTCAGCCGGGTCCTCGCCACCATTGACGAATCCCGCGGGCAGGGTCCACAAACCACGGAAGGGTTCGTTCACACGCCGCACCAGAAGCACACACCCTTCCTTTTCGACCAACACAGCCGCGGCGACCTTCGGGTCGATAAAATGAATCCACCCGCAGCGCGGGCAGACGGGTCGCACTTTTCCATACTTTTCTTCATACAGTACAGCCGATCCGCAACGCGGGCAGAATTTGAATTCGGTGTGGACCATAAGCATTAAAGCGACAGTCACCTTATTGGTGACTGTCGCTTAGGGTCATTTCCAGCGTCTGGCAGATGCCCGGCGCATTACCGCCATCAGGACCGCGCCGAGGAACGCCACCCCTAGCAGGATATACTGCCAGAGGACAGGCACCAGCGGAGGAATCGGCTGCGGTTCAGGCAACGCCTGAGGCTGATCCTGCGTCAGGGCGCTCCCCGCCGCCTCTTCCGCGCCTTCTTTGGCCACGGGGGTTTCCATTTCGCGGGTAGTGTCTGCCGCCGGTGTGGATTCAGCCTGCATGGTTGGTGCGGGAACCATCTCGACTGAAGGCGCCTCGGCGGGGGCTTCCGTTGCGGCTGGCTCTGCCATGGCTGGCGCCTCGGCGGAATACAACTCAACGTCCCCGCCTCCGCCGCCTCCCATGCCATAAACGGGCTGGGAGGCAAATCGCGGGGCGAGGACGTTCAATCCGTAGGTGAGGAAGAACAGCAGGGTGGCAATCGCCGTGGTAAAGCGGAAGACAGGGTAGGTGCGCGGCAGGGGCGGGTTTTGTCCCACCATTTTGCGCGTCAGAGTAAAGTTGCGGGGGGCGCGCCGCTTGGGCAGTTGACGGAGGTAGCCCCGGGCGGTGCGTAAATCGTCCATGACGGAGACAAGTTCCGGTTCTGTTTTGAGGCGAGACTCCAGGCGCGCAGAATCGGACGAACTGAGTTGTCCGTCCAGATAAGCAGAGAGGAGTTCTATATCACGCGGTTTCATTGGGCACGGCCCTCCACTTCAAGACGAAAGGATGAAGGCAAAAGTTCCTCGAAACCTGCCAAACATTCTCGTAAGCGCAGGCGGGCGCGGGCGAGGCGGCTTTTGATGGTGCCGAGCGGCACCCGAATGGAGGAGGCGACTTCGGTGTAATCCATGCCTTGAATATCCGCCATGACAACCACGGTCTTGAATTCGAGGGGGAGGTTGTCGAGGCAGTGTTGGATGGCGTGTTCGAGTTCGTCGGCTTCGGCTTGCTGGTCGGGGGTCATGTTTGGGTCGGCGAGCCAGCGCGGGGAATCCATTTCCTCGCCGTCATCGGTGTCGGGCTCAAGCGGGGTGGTAGGGCGGCGCTTCTGACGCCGGAGTTCGTCGTAGCAGGCGTTCGTCACCGTGCGCATCAGCCAGGCTTTGAACGACCCGCCGCGATAGGATGCGATGCTTTTGAAGGCGGAAATGAACGCCTCCTGCGTGGCATCGGCGGCAAGATCGTCATCGCCGAGAATGCGGAGCGCGGTGTTGAACACACTGTCCTGATAATGGAGGACAAGCGTGTTGAAGGCATCAAGATTGCCGCTTTGCGCGTCCTGGATAAGGGCTTGTTCGTTCATTGGGATAATTTTATCACTGTATAAAGTTTCACCGCGAACCCTGCTCATGACGTGAGCGCGGGCGAGGCGCGAGGAACACGAGAATAAACGATGAAAGAAGAACGACGGTTATTGCTCTCTACGGTTCAACAAGAGAACATAGATGCCGCGCCAGAGGAACATTCCTAACGCCGACGTAGAGGCAAACACCACGGCAAAGATCGGGATAATCGGAGCATTGAGGAGAAATCCGCGCAGGACAGCGGCAAACGGCGCGGCGAAGACCATCGCTAGCGCAGGTCGCCAGAGTTGCTTTGGAGTGGAGGTAAGTTCCCGTTGAAAAAGCCCCAGAAAGGGAGCGAGCAGAAACCACGCGACCGTCACTGGAAAGAATGAGGCTGCCATGCGCGGCAGGAAAGATAGGTCCGCTTCGCCATGGGTGGCAAAACCGACAAAAGTAACCAGGGCAATCGCCAGAATATCCCCAAGGATCAAAAGCCGGATTGATGTGGGCATGTTAGAAATTCATCATCAAGAGGAAAGCCGCCAGCCCGCACACAATGGCAAAAACAACCGCCGCCGCAAAAACGACCCGGCGTCCGTATGTCGCCTCATCATCCGTAAAGGGATCGCTGCCGATTGCGGATTCGTAGGGATAACTCATGGAGGCGGGGTCGGGCCGCATGGAGGACTCCATCCGCTCTACCGCATCCTTGGCTTCTTTCAAACCGACGCCGTATTCTTCACGATAGATTTTGACCGCATCGATCTTCTTTCCCTTGGCAAGCAGGGATTTGATCCTGCCCTCTAGAACCGGGTTGTCGAAATCCCGCACATCGGAGGGAGGCTTTGTGGATTCGATTTGAGCCATCTCTTCAACGGCTTTCTTCGCTTCGGCAAGCCCGACCCCGGTCGCATCGCGGTAGAGTTGGATTGCCATGAGTATTTGCTTGTTATGGATCAGTTCATGAATCTTTCGCGCAACATCAGGGGTTAATCCGGGCACGGTACTCTCCTCTCCAAAAAAGGCGGCGTGAGCACGATGTCATCCGCCCTGCGAATCACTCTTCGTTTCGCAACGCGGGAAACAGCAATACTTCGCGGATGGAATGTTTGTCGAGCAACAACATGGCAAGACGGTCCACACCCATGCCAAATCCACCATTGGGGGGCATACCGTAACGCATGGCGCGCAGATAGTCTTCATCCATTGGGTGTTTTTCTTCATCATCGGCGGCATAGTCGCGTCCCATTTCAAGGAAGCGCTGTTCCTGGTCGAGCGGATCGTTCAACTCCGTGAAGGCGTTGCATAACTCAAATCCAGCCACATACCCTTCGAAGCGCTCCACTGTCAGCGCGTCGCCGGGGATGGATTTCGCCAACGGAGAAATGTCGCGCGGGTAGTTGTAGAGGAAGGTTGGTTGGATGAGAGTCGGTTCCAGAAATTCGCTGAGCAGAAAGTCGATCAACTTACCGCGCGTCGCATGCGGATCAGGCGTCGTGTTCGGGTGCTTCGTCACAATGGCTTTGAAGAGTTCATCGGCGGTCTTATGTTCGGCAATGTCGATACCGGAGGTTTCAAGAATCCCCTGCCGCATTTCCAGCCGCTTCCACGGCGGGGTCAGATCGATTTCGTGCTCTTTGTATTTGATTTTCATGGTTCCGAGCACCTGTTGAGCCGTATATGAGACCATCTGCTCGGTCAATTCCATGACCTGCAAATAGTCAGCATACGCCCAATAGAATTCCAATTGCGTGAATTCGGGGTTGTGCTTGAAGGAAACACCCTCATTGCGGAAGTCCCGTCCGATCTCATAAACACGCTCCAGATTACCGACAAGCAATCTTTTCAGATATAACTCGAACGAGATGCGCAGATACATATCCTGCTCCAGTTCGTTGTGGTGCGTCACAAACGGACGTGCCGCCGCGCCGCCGTACAACGGCTGGAGGATGGGAGTCTCGACCTCGAGGAAGCCCCTGTTATCGAGGAATTCGCGCAGGGCCTTGATGATTCGCGCCCGCTTGCGGAACGTCTCGCGCACCTCAGGATTGACCGCCAGGTCGGCGTAGCGTTGGCGCGCACGCAGTTCAGGGTCTTCCAACGCGGCGTGGCGAACGACTGTGCCATCTTCGAGGGTCTCGTCCTTGGCGGCGGGAAGAGGACTCACAGATTTGGCGAGCAGGCGGAAGTCATGGACGTGAAGCGTCGCTTCCCCGGTCTTGGTGCGAAACATGACCCCCTCCGCCTGAATGAAATCGCCGATGTCGAACATCCTGTTGAAAAAATCCAGCCGCTCTTTGCCAATCTCGTTCGTGCGAAAGAAAAGCTGGATCTTCCCTGCCCCATCTTCGATGTGGGCAAAGGATACCTTGCCCATGGCGCGGGCGGCGCGAATGCGCCCTGTCAGCGCGGCTCTGACTTCGCCTCCATCTTTCTCCTTGGCTTCAAATTCGGCAATCGCCTCGGCGGATGTATGCGTCCGCTTGGCGCGCGTCGGGTAGGCTTCGATGCCTTCCGCGCGGAGTTCTTCCAGTTTTTGCAAACGAATTTTTTCGAGTGAGGTGTATTCTGCCATTTCAAATCTCCCCCTCTCCCGAGGGAGAGGGTCAGGATGAGTGTAAATTCTCCTCATCCTCATCCCTTCCACCCTTCGCGGACAATACCCCGCCGGGAGAAGGGAATACAAAATAAAACCCCGCGTCCATCCTGCGTCGCAGGCGCGCGGGGGAATACAGGTCGCTCCTGTGACTAACCGATTTTTATGATTTTAACATTATATGTGCCGCCGGGCGTCTCGACTTTTACGCTGTCGCCTACTTTATGGTTCAGGATCGCCTTGCCAATGGGCGACTCATTCGAGATCTTGCCTTCGCGCGGATTGGCTTCCGCCGCGCCGACGATGGTGAAGGTCTCGGCTTCGAAATTACCTTCTTTGATGGTCACTTTCGAGCCGATTTGAACAGTGTCGCTTTTCTTCTTGCCGTTCTCGTCGATGATCTTTGCCGAGGCAAGCAGCACCTCCAACTCCTGGATGCGCCCTTCCACAAAAGCCTGCTCATTCTTAGCGGCTTCATATTCGGCATTCTCGATCAGTTCCCCGCCTTCCATGGCCTCGTGCAGACGGTTGGCGACCTCCTGCCGCTTGGCAGTGCGCAGATATTCCAACTCATCCTGGAGTTTTTGGTATCCCTCTTTGGTTAAAAAATTGTTAGGCATCTTTCTACCCTGCTATAAGATTTTGTCCCGCTTCGCGGGACAAATTTTTAAATCACGGGTTTTCTCTCCCGTAGAGCGGGCATAATATATCACGATTTATGTACCAATACAAGAGACTGGATGCTCATATGTCTAAACTGTAACAGATTGTAACAGGCGGATTCCCCTGTATTCCCCCCAGTAAGAACGGATGGACGCCCTCGCCTTTTCGGGCGTCTCCAGCGCTTCCCCCAAGGTCGAAATCTGGGATTTGTAGGCAAGAATCGCCTCCTGCCAGGACTGTAGACCTGATTCCGTTATGGAATGAACGCTTTCCTTCATCCCGGCGGATTTTGGCGCCAACTCCCCCGGAGTATAGAACAGATACGGGATGTCAATATCGTACAGGAGAGGTTTTCCAAGCAGTTCCGCGCCCATCCGCACGAGGACATGATCCACGTGGGAACCGACCGCCAGTTGGCAGACCAGCACATCATCCGGCTGGAGGCGGGCGGAAATCGTCTCCGCAATTCGGGCAGGGATGCCTGTATCCGCTTCCACAGGCGGGATCGAGATTGCAGAGTACAACCATTCGCCGTCTTTGCCGCGCCGGTAGATACAATCTAGAAAATCGAAATGGACGACGTTTGCACCGACAATTGCCGCGGCGTTTTTATCTTCGAGCCGCCGTTCCCGAACCGCCTCCTCGGCGGAGGAAAACCCCCACTGGGCATGGAGCAACTGCGCAAACGGGGAGTTGCCGTCATCCTCCGGCGGGGTACCGCACATAAAGGTCCAGATCTCGACGGGAATGCCCGCTCTGGTCTGTTCGTAGATCAACCCACCGGCAGAGAGCACGGCATCATCAAGGTGAGGGGAAAGATATATCCATCGCATGGCGTCGATTTAACCACAGATGCCACAGCGCCGAAAGATTTTAAGACACTTGCAGAATTGATTTTAGCCCTCAAGTCATGTAAACTATGAGTGGAGACCCATATGCAGGAAAGACGCAGACAACCGCGCAAAGACCTGATGTCCTATTCGCAGGTGTACGACCTGCAAAACGGAAAGTTGATTGGGTATCTTGGGGATATGAACCTGATCGGCGCCATGGTGATCAGCGACCAAAGTATGGAGGTGAACAGGGAGTTGATGATTTCCATCCAATTGCCTGAACTGCCGGGTATCAAAGATGAATCCATTGCCCTGCCCACGCGTGTGGTGTGGTGTCAGAAGGATATCAGCCCGGAATATTTCAATGTGGGTCTGGAATTCAGGGTCGTTGCGGAGAGGCAAAAGGCGATCATCGAAGCCGTCATGAATAATTACGAATTTCGCAGACAGGCGCCCAACTACCCGCCGAGGCGCCCCGAGGAAATCGAAGAATGAAACAACAGCCCTTTGAGAAAACTCAGAGGGCTGTTTTATTGTTTACCTATTTCCGTTTTTATCCTATAATTTATTGATACGCCTTTGGAGAGAGGTCGCCGCATGAGCACATCCCCCGCCCCGTATTTTTTCATGAGCTATAGCCGCGAAGATACCGTTAAACAAAGACGGATCATTCGGGAGTTGCGCGAGCGCGGCATCAATATTTGGGTGGATGTGGAAAACCTGGTCCCGGGGACACCTACCTGGGAGCGCGAAATCGAAAGAGCAATCCGCGGCGCAACGGGGATCATCGTGCTTCTCTCCCCGGAATCAAACAATTCGGAATGGGTGAGGCGGGAGATCAGTTTCGGAGAACAGCACCGCAAGCGTATCTTCCCGGTGTTGATCGAAGGCGACGACAACACATCCACGCCTCTGCGCCTCACCAATCACCAGCGCGTGGATCTGCGCACCAAATTCGAATCCGGGCTGGATGAGTTGGCGCTCGCCATCAAGGACTATGTCGAGGTCAAGAGGGAGATCGCCACCCAGAGTCAGGTCAACCTGAAACGACCGACCGCCTCCAAACCGGGTGTCACAAGCGACTGGAAAAAATATGCCATCCCCGCCCTGATCGCGTTGGTCGGCATTTTCTGCATTGCAGGCGGATTTTTTACCGTGCGCTTTATCGGGGACCGCATCACTGCAACCGAAACGGCGACCACGCCGGAGATCGACCCGGTAATCACCGAAACGGAACCCGCCAATGACCCGGATCAACCCACTGGTAAGATCGTGTACACCTGCGGGATCAACGGCGATGAAGTCTGTATCATGAACGGGGATGGTTCAAACTGGCGGCAACTCACCAATTCCAATCTGGCATCCTATAACGCATCCCTCTCCCCGGACGGAAATAGTATTGTGTACGTGGTCGGTGACAGCAAAACTTCAGAGATCTACGAGATGCAGCTTTCCGATGGAAGGAACTGGCAACTCACGTTTTTGGGCAAGGCGCTCGGTTCCCCTGAAATCTCTCCCAGCGGCACAGATATTATTTTCCATTACCGCTCTGGAAACAGCGCCGTTTCACTTTGGATCATGAGCCGGGATGGAACCGCTCAGGAAGAGCTATTCAGCAAATCAGGCATGGATGTGCACGACGGCACGTGGTCTCCAGACGGGACACAGGTCCTTTTCGCAATGGGGAAAGATGACAAGAACAAGCTCTATATCATGGATATAAACGAACTCAACCCCAAGGTGGTTAACGACACCATTGAGACACGCGGACGAAGCGATTGGTCGGTAAATAATCTGATCTCTTTCGATCAGGGCGGTCCCTTTGCGCACGATGTCTACCTCATGAACACAGATGGGAGCGGGTTGCGGCGGGTTTCAGAAATCGGGCTCAATGCCCAGGGCGCCAGCGTCTCTCCTGATGGGAAATGGATCGCATTCACTGGTTACACCAATGTGGCCGGCAAAGATCAGAATTCCTGCGAAATCTTCATCATGCGCGTGGACGGTTCCGACCTGCGGCAACTAACAAACAACAATTATTGCGATTATCAGCCAAGATGGGGAAATTAGAAGTCATCTCAAAAATAGTAAAAGTGCCTCAAATTGCCAGATTTTCCTCGTAATTTGAGGACTTTTGTCAAGCAAGTTTTTTTGAGACGCGTTCTAGTCATGTCTATCGGTGTTTAATAGTCACCTTTACCGTATAATAAGAAAGAGGCAACATGCCTAATTTACCCACAGAATCAATCTTTATCAGTTACAGCCGCAGAGATAAGGAAGCAATGCAAAAAATCGCGTTCTTTTTACGCGATCAGGGATTCAAAGTATGGGTGGACAATGAAAAACTGATCCCAGGCACTGCCGCATGGGAACAATCCATCGAAGACGCTCTCAAGAGGGCATTTGCTGTGATCGTGATCCTGTCACCCGATTCGAAAAATTCTGAATGGGTGCGACGCGAAATCACCTATGCAGATCAATTCAATAAACGCGTGTTTCCTGTACTGATAAAAGGCGATGAGGACGATTCGCTTCCCCTCCGGTTGGTCACCCGTCAGTATGTTGATCTTCGCACCGATGAGGATGCTGGCTTAACTGCCCTGAGGGCTGCTATTGATTTTTATATTGAAAAAAACAAACCATGGAAATGAAGCGTTCATTCTCCAAGGGGGAAACAGCAGGGCGCTCACCATCCACATCCGTCTCTGCAAATTCGAAGACCAAAAACCAACCCGCCCGATGGATCTTTGCCGCTGGAGTTATCATGGCGATATGCGTCCTGGCATTCGGGGCTGTATGGGGCGGCTACAGGCTATACACACGCCCAGTACCGGTTACTGGCGCCAGTCTGAGCAGTCCAACTTTGACGGTTGCCGCGCCTACAGAAACGGCGTCAGGCACACCGACCGACGCACCCGTGGAAGCAGAAGCGTCTGTAGAGCCCAATATTCCTGCGCCAGATATTCTCGCACGATACTTGAATGATGTACAAATAATCCAAGTCGATACCTTTGACAATCCATCGGAAAGTGATTGGAATGTCCAAGCCGGAAAGATCGAGAATGGTGTAATGGAAATTAACGGCAACGACAACTATGACGGCGCATGGTATCCGTCGGATTTCTCCGACAATGAAGGCGTTCTCATTGACTTCAATTTCATAGGAAGATCCACTTTTCTGGTTTATTTGAATTTTGGCTCTTATGGAACTGACCCATTTAGGCGGTTCGGCATATATATAGAAAACAGTACCACGCCTATTACAGACATATACGGTCCGGATTACATTTGGGGAGGATATTTGGGAACTTTATCTGTAGTATCAGATAAAGTTTATACCCTATTGCTTGCCATTCTGCCAAACGGCGAAATCCTTAACGTAATCTGGGATCCGGAAGATTTAACTGAAACGCTCGAATTCCGAAACCGTTATGACGAGACCTGGGCTGGACTACTCTGGACTTTGGTCATTCAAGCCCAAAATGGCGCAGTTAATTTTGATAATTTCAGAGTTATCCAATTTAACGGAGGAAAATAACCTGCTGTTCCCTCTTCTGCCAGGCCGGGTCGATGCCGAGAAAGACGAGTAGGGTGAGGGAATAGAGTTTGAGGTTCAAGGCTCGCTCCAAACTAGACTTTAATAAAAACCGGCGGTCAGAGACCGCCGGGAAGCAAAGTTATTTCGCTGAACTCTTCTTCTGAACTGTTTTCTTAGATACCCTGGTCTTTGTTCCCTTGGCAGATGTTTTCTTAACCGTGGTCTTTGTTGTCTCGGTCTTCTTTTTGGCGGGAGTTTTCTTTGTCTCTTTTACAACCTTTGTGGTCGCGGCTTTCCTGGCACTTACTACTTTCTTCTTTCCACTTTCCGCTTTTTTCCTCGGTTTTTTAACCTTCACCTCTTTTACAATCGCCTCCTCATTCTTACCAAACATCTCATCAAATCTTCCTTGCATGGAGGCAACACCCGCGCCGCTCAATGCGGAGTGAATGTCGCCCCAGCGCGGATCGTCCACGAAACGCCAATCCATGAACACGTGATGCTGGTAGGCGTGCAGTTCGACGTAGAGTCCCTTGCTCCAGAGTTCCTCGCACGAGCGGATGTACTCCAGGTGTGTAACGTAATCCTTGAAGATGACGTAGCCTTCAAAGGGCAAGCCTAATGCTTCGGCAAGGGATTTCTGGCGCAGGTCGCCGGTGGCTTTATCGAGGTAGGCGGCGGAGGTCTTGATCCAGCCGCGGGTCTCGGCAAAGCGGTTGTGGTAGAGGACGAGCGCGCGTTCGTCGTTGAAGAGGTTGGAATAGGCGAAGACGTTTTCGTCCACAGAGCCGTTTGGGGTGTAGAAGTCGTAGAGGAAGAAATGCTCCACGTCGGCGAACAGATAGCGGCGGTGAAGAAGCGGGAAGATCTTCCATTCGTGGCCGGCAATCAGCCCTTCGTTGGGCGTCTCGTCCCATTTGGGCTTACGGAATTCCATCCCGTATTTTTCGCGGAAGCCCTCGATTTGTCCGTGACCGAACATGGGCAGACCGGGCAAAGTCGCCAACACAGTGCAGACTCCAAAATACTTGTCGCCGTCGCCGAACTGCTCGATGGCGGTCTTTTCGTCCGGGTTGTTCATGAAGTTGACGTAACGCTTGAGGATTTGGGGGTCGAACTCCAGCGTGTTCTTGATTGCCAGGCGGTATTTGGCGTTGTCCTCATCGCGCAGCATGTGCATGAAGGCGGAATTATAGACGCGGTGCATCCCCAGCGTGCGGACGAAGTAGCCTTCAAGCAGCCAGAACGCCTCGGCGAGGAGCAGGGTATCGGGGACCTCCGCCGCGACGCGATCCACCACCTCGCGCCAGAACTCGTTCGGCATGAGCGCATCGAACTCGGACCTGGTCATGCCGTGCTCGGATCGGGACGGAATCGCGCCGCCCGCGCCGGGTTCGGGGAACCAAAGGCGTTGAATGTGCTTCTTCGCCAGCGTCATCGCCGCGTCGAAGCGGATGATGGGGAAGTTGCGCGCCACGTGCAAAATGGTTTGAATGACCGCCTCGCGCACTTCGGCTTTAAGGTAGTTGAGTTGCGCGGTGTCGTTCCAAGGAAAGGAGGTGCCGTCGTTGCCGTGATAGACATAGCGCACATCGCCCGTGTGATGGTCGCGGCGCTGAAACACGACCGCCGCATCGGTCTTGTCGTAATAATGATCTTCGAGATAGATTCCCACGCGAATGTCATCGGAAAGATTTTCGGATTTGAACGAATACGAAGGATACGGCGAATACGGAAGCGACAAGAACCAATCGGGATGTTCGATGACCCACTTCGAGTCAATGCCCATGTGGTTGGGGACCATATCTGCCGAGAGGCGGATGCCCCTCTGCCAGGCGCGGGCGCGCAGGTTTTCGAGCGCAGACCATCCGCCTAGGTCGGCGGCGATGTCATAGGAGTAGAGCGAATATGCCGAAGCGACGGCATCCGCGTCGCCCATCCTCTGCTTGATGCGCTGGCTGGCGCGCGAACGTTCCCACAGACCGATGAGCCACAGCCCGGTGAAGCCGCGCTGTTGCAGGAGGTCGAGTTCTTCATCGGGGATTTGGTCGAGGGTCTGGATCCAGCGTGCGTATTTGCGGGAGAGTTGTTCGAGCCAGACGTAGGAATTCTTTGCGATGAGAATCAAACGCGGCATCCAATCTTTATCTGGGCTATAGCGTTCATATTCGGCATATTCGCCGCCGCTGTAAGCAGGCGCGGGAATTTCGGGTTTGAAATCGCCGTGCGCCAAATTCCTGCGGATGACCTCCTCGCGCAAAAAGTCCATACCGCGGATGATGCGCGCTACAAAGCTCTCGTCGAGCAGATGCCCCCACTTATCGAGGATAAATTGCAGTTGACCTTCCAGTGAATACGGTGCAGCCTCCGCCGGGGCGCGCAGGATCTCGAACAACGATTCCCCCCCGCCGGGTCCAGCATCCTCTTTCGCAATTTTGGCAAAGAACGTATTCAATGACGCAATGAGGCTCTTGTACGCGGTCGGCTCCAATGGCTCGTCGTCCACCAAATCAAGGATCGGATGTACTGCCGGGTTGGAATTGTGCGTGAAGACATAGATCAACTCCTCCACGGTCTGGATGCGCCCATTGGTGAGTTTGCTGATGTATTCGTCGACTTTCTCATCGCCGCGGTAAATCGTCTCGGGCGGGAATTCTGAGATAAATTTCTTCTGCGTTGCCACGACTGAATCAGGCCCCAGACTTTCGTCGGCGTGTGTGACCGCGGCCGTCATGACTGCCGGCGGGGCAAAATGCTTCACCAGCGCGCGCAGCGCCTCGTCGATAAGTTGCATCGCGTAAATATCGGAGGCGGGCACCGGCTGAGTCCGATGCGCCGATAGTTGGGCGGCAAACCTGCGGGCGGAGGCGTAATCCTGAAAAGTCACGCCGCCATCCGGGCGGAAGAAATCCGAAGTAAATCGATAGGTGTCGCGGGAGGTTCGTGTGATGCGCATGACGTAATGATAACCCTCTTGTTTGATTTCGAGTATACTTTGCGGCGATGTCACCCCAGAGTTTCAACCTGATCCTTTTGCTGGTTTTGGCGGCGTTGTACCTGCCTGTGCTTGCAACCCTGCAACAACGTCGTACCGGACAGGAAACTGCCGCTCATTTGTTCAGCGGCTATGTTATGCTGGCGCTGGTCATCACGGCGGGCGAGGCATTATGGCGCGGCGGGCGTTGGCCGATCATCAATCGGGTGGCGGTCGATTTTCAGATCTATGGCGCGCTGGCACTGGCATTCATCTTGCTCCTTTCGATCCTTACCTTCACCCGGCGGGACATGCGCTTTTGGCTCGGTATCGGCGCGTTCTGGGCGCTGGGATTCGTCGTCATCGTGCCAAATCTGCTGGGGCTGGGCAAGGTGATTTGGACCAACGGGAATGTTTCGCTCACCCTCGAACGCCTCGCCCCTCTGTGGGCGATGGTCGGTTGGGCGGTTTTCACAGTTGCCGCGTTCTTCAACGTGCGTTCGGCCTACTCGAAATCGAAATTGCCGCTTTACCGGAACCGGCTGAACTATTGGACACCCGCTTTTCTGTTGATCCTGGTCAATGACCTGTTCATCATGGCGGGATTCCCAATCCCGGGCAATTTCGTGAGACTGGGGGCAGCGGTGCTGGCGGCGCTGATCATCGTCACGCACGACCCGCCGGACTTGCGCGAAGTGGCGCGGCGCGTGTTGACCTACATCATCACCACGCTCGTGATCGTGGGCTTCTATCTTGCCGGTTCGCTGGCCTCACGCGCCGTGTTCAATGCCCTGCCGAACTACAACGAACTGCTGGTCGGCGCGGGCATCGCACTGGTGCTATCGTTCATCTTCACCCCCCTGCTGTCCGCAGTGCGCCGCCTGGTCAACAAATGGTACAACCTGCAGGAATTCCATCCGAGCAAGACCCTGCATGCCTACAGCGAACAGATCAGTAACATCCTCGACATGCAGAGGCTGGCAAATGTCGCCGTGGGGCTCATCATCGAGGCGATGGACATTACGCGTGGTTTTCTCTTCCTCGTAGACTCCGAGTTGAACAAAGACGGAGAAAAGGAATATCGCCTGCGCGCTGTGCGCAACCCCGGTGAACGACAAATCAAGGTGATGAACCTGACAAGCGAACACCCTGTCGTCAAACAACTGGTGCAGGAACAACGCCCGCTTCTTCAATACGACCTGGACCTGCTCCCGGCATTTCGACCGGTCTCCACCGCCGAACGCGAGTGGTTTAACTTCCTTGAAGCCGAGGTATACCTGCCCATCTTTTCCAAGCGCGAATGGATCGGTTTGCTCGCCCTCGGCGCGAAAATCAGCGGCAATCGCTACACCGCCGAGGATCTGGTCACTCTCTCAGCGCTGGCAAACCAGACGGCGGTCGCGCTCGAGAACGCCCGTCTCGTCGACAACCTGGTACAACTCAACAACGAACTGCGGCAGGCATACCGCTCGCTCGACAAAGCCAACCGCGACCTCGAACGGCTCGACCAGACCAAGTCCGATTTCATCAGCATCGCCTCGCACGAACTCCGCACGCCGCTTACCACCATGATCGGCTATACCGAGATGTTGATCGAAGACCAGAGCCTCCCGCCTGAGGCACACGAGATGCTCAAAGGCATCTCGAAGGGCACCAAGCGCCTGCACGAGATCATGGACTCGATGTTCGACATCGCCCAGATCGACACGCGCACTCTGCAACTTCACCTCACCCCGGTCGATACGGGAATCCTCATCAAAGAAGTCTGTCAGAAACTGGAAAAGACCTTCCGGGAGCGCAAGCAAACCCTCACCATCAACATCCCGGCGCTGCCCATGCTCAAAGCCGACCCCAACCTACTGAAGAAACTCTTCCAACACCTGATCAACAACGCCATCAAGTTCTCCCCCGACGAAGGCAAGGTCAATATCACCGCCAGGGTCTTTGCCGCCCAAAACTCGGACCTGCCAAACGGCGGGGTCGAATTCATCGTCAGCGACACGGGCGTGGGCGTGGACCCGGCTTCGCGCGACATCATTTTCAGCAAGTTCTACCAGCCAGGCGAACTCTCCAAACATTCCACCAGCAAAACCCGATTCAAAGGGAGCGGCGCAGGGCTGGGGCTGGCGCTCTCCAAAGGCATCGTCGAGGCGCACGGTGGGCGCATCTGGGTGGAAAGCCAGGGCTACGATGAAGTCAACTTCCCCGGCAGCCATTTCCATGTGATGCTGCCGTTGAGCGACCCGAAAGGCGGTGAAACCGCCGTTTTCGGAACGGAGATCCATTTTCAGATCGGCTAACGCGGGTTACTTCGTTCCCTGCTTCGGCAGGAACCACCCCGTCAACGCATACCCCACCCCCAGGAACAACAAACCGAACTTGATCATGGCGCAAACCGCGGCAAGCGCGGGATGCGACGATTCGTACGCGCCCAACAGGATACGGAACAACGCGAAATTCTCCACCGCGTCGAACAACGACGCGGCAAACGCCCCCCAACCTGCCGCCGCGCCGAGGGACCTGACCCACCCTGAATGTTTCTCTGCCGCGAGCAATGTACCGAATGCCAGAGCGAAGGCATACAACGGCATGAAAAGATAATCGATGCCAAGACCGAACGCCGCGTTGAGTTTCCCCGCCTCTGACCAGGAGGAAAGCATGGATTCCGCGTTTTCGGAGGTACGCGCCAACTCGAAAGAAACAATCCCGTCCGGCGCAGCGGAAGTCCGCAACGGCTGGTCCAACATTCCGAACACGCCGAACAGGCTCAGGGTCAGCGTAAGAAACGTGAGGAACAGGCGACGGCGGTTTTCAAGCGGTACAAATTCAAGCGGATGTTTCATGGGTTTTCGTTTACAGGTTTACAAGTTAAGCGTTGGAACGTTCAAACCTAGCAACCTTCCAACTTTCAAACGATTTTACGATACACGCGATGATTTTTATATTCCACGCCGTTCAGATTCTTAAGATCGGCGCGCATCTGCTCAGTGGTTTCCGCCACCTGGGTCATTTCCACGTGAGAGAATTGCTGGAACCCCAGCAGGGTATGTCCCATTTCCGAGTAGAGGATCGCATTGCCGCCGTGCCCCTGAAACTCGGGCAGGATTCCCATGCCATTGATCGCGACCGTGTTCGTGCGCCTGATCTCAAGGAGGATGTCGATAATCCCAAACGGGAACAACCGTCCACGGGCGCGTTGAAGCGCCACCGAAACATCATGGAACGCGAACAGGAATCCCACCACGTCCTCACCGTGCACGATGATCTTGATGAGGCGGTGGTCGGCAATGGTCATGATGTTATCCACCACAAAGTCGATCTCGCGCTGGGTAAGCGGATAATATTCCCAGTTCCGGACGAACGCTTCGTTGTATGCCTTGCCAATGCGCGGCGCCCAGGAAATTAATTCTTTCTTGTTTTTAAAGTGCTTTATCTGCAGTCCGCCACGCTGCATGACGCGTTGCGCGATCCGCTCAACGCGCTCGGGGACCTGGAATTTATCGGCAGGCAGATAACAGGAAACGAAATCCACCTCTTTTGTGAACCCCAGCGCCTCGACCAGTTGTTGGTAGTAGGGATGGTTGTAATTCAGCATGGTCATGGTGTTCCGGTGTTCATGACCGAAGACCAGAATACCGTACCCATCCAGCGGGCCCATGCCCTTGGGACCGACCACCTCGGTCAAACCGCGTTTTCGAGCCCAGTCAAAGACGGCGTCGAATAACAGCGCCGCGGCTTCAGGATCGTTCTCACAATCGAAGAAATAGAAATTTGCCTTCTTCGTCCTGTGATATTCGTTGAACGGTTTGTTTTCGATGGCGGCGATGCGACCGACATCCCTCCCGTCACGTACAGCCAGGAAAAAATCCACATCCGAATGTTCATGGAAGGGATGCTTCTTGCGGTTTAGATAAGTATAGGCATCGACGTTGAGTAACGGCACCCATTGCGGGCAATCCTTATATAGCCGAACAGGAAGTTCCACAAATCGTTTTACCTGCGCTTTGTTGCCAGTATCCACTTTTTCAATGGAAAGCATGAGGACTCCTGAAAAAAAGATGATTTGCGCTGTATATAACACAAATTCCCATCCGCAGGTTCGTGCTATACTTGCAAAAAAACAAACGAAGGGACCCTTTCATGGACGCTAATCACCAGGAACTTCTTAGAAAATACGCTGAAGCCATTGTGAAAGTGGGCTTGAATCTGCGTGCAGGGCAAAGGCTGATCATCACGAACGCCACTTCACGCGGGGTTCCCCCTGCCGGACGCGCCCTCGTCCATGAAGTGACAAAAGCCGCCTATGCGGCGGGAGCCCGTTACGTGGAGGTGATCTGGGGCGACGAAGAGATGAATCGCATCCGCGTGCAACATGCGCCCGCCGAATCCCTCGGCGAATATCCGAAATTCCACGTCAATGCCATCCTGGACATGTTCAAGAATGGCGATGCGCTGCTTTCCATTTATGCCAACAACCCGGATGTGTACGCCGGTCTGGATCCGGAACGTCTCAGCGCCATGCAAAAGTCTCACCTGCAGAATTACCAGGAGATCAGCATGCTGGTCAGCCGCAACGCGATTAACTGGTGTGTGGTCGCCTCGGCAAGCCCGGCATGGGCGGCAAAGATCTTCCCCGACCTGAACCCGGAGGAGGCGGAGGAAAAACTGTGGAAAGCCATCTTCGAGTCCACGCGCGCCGTCCAGCCCGACCCGGTCGCGGCATGGCAGGAACACATCCGGAATCTGAAAAAGCGTTCGGATTACATGCAATCCAAAGGATATTCGGGATTACATTACAAAGGTCCCGGCACCGATTTCACCCTGGGACTGCCGCGCGGACATAAATGGATCAGCGCCCAGTCGCTGGCAGAGAATGGCGTGGTCTTCACCGCCAACATGCCCACTGAAGAGGTTTTCACCCTGCCCGACCGTCATCGCGCAGAGGGGACGGTTAGCGCGACCTTCCCGCTTTCGTACGGCGGCAGCCTGATCGAGGATTTCAGCGTGACCTTCGAGAACGGCAGGATCGTCAAGGTTCATGCGAAGAAGAACGAGTCCATCCTGCAAAAACTGGTTGATACCGATGAGGGCTCGACTCGCCTCGGGGAGGTGGCACTCGTCCCTGCCAGTTCGCCCATTGCCCAACGCGGACATCTTTTCTACAACACGCTCTTCGACGAGAACGCCTCCTGCCACATCGCCATTGGACGCGCCTATCGCTTCACACTCACCGGAGGCGAGGAACTGACCGAGCAGGAATTCGTGGCTGCCGGGGGGAACGTCAGCATCAACCATGTGGATTTCATGATCGGTTCCCCGCAAATGGACATCGACGGGATCAAAGAGGACGGCACACGCGAACCTGTTATGCGCGCTGGCGAATGGGCGTTCGACGTGTAGGATCGCTCGGTACAGAACATCGAAAGAGCCTCGCAGAGAGGCTCTTATTTTCGGGCAAATCATATGGAAAGATTGAGTCGGGGCAGACGGAAAGGTATAATCGCCGCATGGCACAGAAAAAAGCCCTCCCCATTGAGTTGGATGAACTGCTTGCGGCAGAATACAATTACATTTCACAGACTGCCACGCAGGCAAACGAAGACCGTGCCCGTGTCTCCTCCTTCTATATGATCGCGGTGGGATCGCTGATCGCGGCGCTGTTCGGCACGCAACTCTTCGATGCCGAGACCTTCACACAAACGGTGAAGATCATGTTCAGCGGATTGTTCGTTCTGTTGACCATGCTGGGCACATCCACGGTGATGCAATTGGCGCGCCTCCGCTCCGCCTGGTACGAGTCCATGCTGGCGATGAACCAGATCAAGGATTTTGCCACGAGCCAGAACCCGGCGCTCCTCCAGGCGTTTCGCTGGAAGACCAGCACGCTCCCCTCAAAATACAAGACAAACAGTGTCTCCTATTATCAGGCAGTCGAGGTGTCGCTTATCAGCGGGTTGATGTTCGGCGCGGCGATGTTCTTCCTGCAACAGGCGTTCTTTACCTTCAGCGTCCTGAATTGGGCAGTTGCAATTGGTCTGGGACTGGTCATGGTCTATCTGCAACTGGTCATTTATAAACGGGTGTTGAAATAACATGTCACGCGATTACATTGGACAGCCGCCCGCCGCGTTCCAGCGGAGACCGCATCTTGCCAAAGACGATGACTGGGTCCGCGCTTTCCTCAAGGAAGCCAGGGTCGGCCACATTGCCACATCCATTGACGGTCAGCCGTTCATCAATCCCACCACGTTCTGGTTCGACGAGGAGAACCACCAGATCGCCTTTCACTCCAATATCGCGGGGAGAATCCGCTCCAATATCGAGAGCAACCCAAAGGTCAGCCTGGAGGCGAGCGAATTGGGGAAATTGCTCCCATCCAACGTGGCGCTCGAGTTTTCCCTCCAATATCGGAGCGTTGTCGTCTTCGGCACAGCGAGGGTCGTGACCGATCCGGCAGAGGCGCGGCGATTATTGTATGGCTTGATCGGCAAATATTTCCCTGCCATGACGGCAGGGAAAGAGTATCGCGAGATCACGGACAAGGAACTGCGCGCCACATCAGTGTACGCGATCCAGATCGACTCATGGAGTGGGAAGGAAAATTGGGACCAACGCGCCGACCAATCGGATGAATGGACCCCTCTGGACGAAAAATGGTTTGAGTAGTCACTTGTCGGTGCGGCAGAATTTCACAGGAGCCAACCATGGAACAAAAGGCAGGTGCACAGATCGGAAAACAAGCGTTCATTCAGTCGCTCGTTATTTTGTTTGTCCTGATGCTGGTCGCGGGAATGCTTACGCTGGTCGTCCCGGCGGGACAATACGCCCGCCTCGAAGTGGATGGACGCGAGTCCATCGACCCGGACTCGTTTCATTTCGTTGAAAAGCCCGAATATCCAATCTGGCGCTGGTTCGTTGCGCCCATCGAAGTGCTTGGCAGTCCCAGCGGGTTGACCGTCATCGTCATCATCGTGGTGCTGTTCTTTGCGGGCGGCGCCTTCGCCGTCATGGATAAGACCGGCACCCTGCGCGCCTTCATCGGCCGCATCGTGCGCCGCTTCCGAGACCGGAAATATACGCTTCTGTGGATTGTTTCCCTTGCTTTCATGCTTCTTGGAGCAACCCTCGGCACTTTTGAGGAGGTCGTCCTGCTCGTGCCGGTCATGATCGCCCTCTCCTACTCCCTCGGCTGGGACGCGCTTGTCGGCTTGGGCATGTCCATCCTTGCCACCAACATGGGATTCTCCACCGCCATCTCGAATCCGTACACCCTCGGCGTAGCGCAGCAACTGGCGGGACTTCCCTTCCCTTCGGGCGCGTGGCTTCGCATCCTTGCCTTTATCGTGATCTACCTGATTTTCATGCTCTTCCTCTCCGCCTACGCTCGCAAAATTGACCAGGACCCTCAAGCCTCCCTCGTTCACAAGGAGGACAACGCCGAACGCGAAAAATACAAAGCGGTGGATGCCTCTTTCATCGAAGAAAACCCGAAGCAAAACCGCGCCATGAACTTCTTCGGCGTCTTCCTGCTTTTCATTCTGGCGGTCATGCTGTCGGGTCCCTTTATTCCAGCGATTTCCGATTACGCCCTGCCCATCGTCGGCATCCTCTTCCTTATCGGCGGGCTGGGCGCGGGTTTCCTCTCCGGCGCGGGCGGCAAAAAAGTCTGGCAGGGACTACTCGAAGGCTGGGGCGGCCTGGCTCCCTCCGTGCCACTCATCCTCATGGCGGCAAGCATCCGCTATATCATTGACAGCGGCGGCGTCACCGACACCATCCTGCACGCCGCGGCGGAACCGTTCACGCAACTCGGCGCGTTCCCCGCCGCGCTCGTGGTTTATGCCCTCGCGCTCGTCATCGAATTCTTCATCGCCTCAGGTTCCGCCAAAGCCTTCCTGATGATGCCCATCGTTCTGCCCCTCGCCGACCTGATCGGCGTCACTCGCCAGACCGCCGTCCTCGCCTACATCTTCGGCGACGGCTTCTCCAACCTTGCCTATCCCACCAACCCGGTCCTGCTCATCAGCCTCGGGCTGACCGTCGTCAGCTACCCCAAATGGATTCGCTGGACGGCGAGACTCTGGCTGTGGGTTCTACTGGCGACTGCCGCGTTTTTGGGGATCGCAGTGGCGATCAATTTTGGACCGTACTAATGGATGACCACTTCCCTGAATCATACGAGGACTCGCGCACACGCTTCCTGCGCAGTCTCAGCCTGATCCGGCAACGCTGGCATTCGACCCAACTGGAGACACATCCGTTAAAAGACTTCCCCGACCTCAGCATCGATTGGCTGTGGGCACATCCGCGCCGCAGGGAAAACCTGGTCATCGTCTCAACAGCGGAACACGGCATTGAGGGATTCGTGGGTTCCGCGATGATGAAGGTTTTCATCGAGGAATTCGTGCCGCGCCTGAACCCGGAAAACACGGGCTTGCTCCTGCTTCATGCCATGAACCCTTGGGGCATGAAGCATCATCGCAAGGTCAACGAACATAACGTGGACCTCAACCGCAACTTCGTCTTCGACGGGGACTTCGACCCCGCCATCAATCCCGAATTTCTACGGTTAAAAGATTTCCTCAATCCGCAGCGCGGGCTCGAATCGTTTGGGCTTGAAAACCTCCGCTTTTGGGGCAATGTAGTCAAACACATTTTCATCTCAGGTATCCCCACCCTCACCACCGCCACCCTGCTCGGACAGCACCACACACCCAACGGTTTCTACCACGGCGGCACGGACTATGAAGAAAACACCCGCGTGGCGATGATACTCTACCGCCGCGCGTTGGAGGAATATCCAACCATCGTCCAAATGGACATGCACACAGGCTATGGACCGCGCTACCAGATGAGCGTCATTGTCCCGCCGCTCGATCCGTCCTCCTCCGACGAACTTTCCAAAAGGTTCAACTACCCGCTCGTGCAGAAAATCAACGTCGAGGAGTTCTACGCCATCAGCGGCGACATGGGGGAATATTTCTACCGGCTACGAAATGCACATTTTCCAGACAAACGCCTCTTCGCCTGCGGATTCGAATTTGGAACGTTCGGCGATTCGCTCCCGGCGCGCATCCGCAGTCTTCGGGCGATGGTCCTCGAGAATCAACTCCACTGGCATGGCGCCACAGACAGCAGAACAGCGGAAAAAATTCACTGCGAATTCAAGGAACTGTATTTCCCGACAGAGACCAAGTGGCGGGAAAAAGCACTGGCGGATGGCAGGCAGGCATTCCAAGGGATACTCGATTCGTATGGTTTGTTATATGACTATCCGAATGACCAAATCCAGCAACCCTGACTGCGATCCAGCGTACAATACAACATGAGATTGTCACCATCTGGAGGTCCTCATGTCTGAAGAAAAAGTCCGCACGGAAGAATTCAAGATTAATGGCGAGGAGTTGATCGCCAGCATCAAGAAACTGGTCAACGAGGGAAATATCCGCCGCATTACCATCAAGAACAAGGAAGGCAGGACCGTTTTCGAGATCCCGTTGACGTTCGGCGTGGTCGGGGCGTTGCTTGCGCCGCAGCTTGCCGCCATCGGCGCCATTGCCGCGCTGGTCACAGAAGCCACGGTGGTCGTGGAAAAAGTAGAAGGTTGATCTCGCCCAATGGACATCTACACTATCGTCTTTTTTCTCGCCATGCTCGCCGAGATCGTCATCCGCGCACCGCTGAATCAGAAGCGCAAGGCGGAAAAAATGAGCGAGCGTCGAGTGACCGGGCAGGAGAAATGGTTCCTTTTCCTGCTGTGGATCGGCATGTTCATCCTGCCGATTATCTACGCCGCGACGGATTGGCTGGACTTTGCCAGGTACCAACTACCCGCCTGGGCGGGATGGACCGGTGGTGCCCTGATTGCGGGAGCGGTCATCGTCTTCTGGCGCGCCCACGCCGACTTGGGACTAAACTGGTCCCCCACGCTGGAGATCCGCGAGAAACACGAATTGATCACACGCGGCATCTATGGCGTGATCCGCCACCCGATGTATGCTTCGCAGTGGTTGTGGTCGGCGGCGCAGGCGCTTCTCCTGCAGAACTGGATCGCCGGGCTGGCAAGCCTGGCAGTCTTCATCCCCTTCTATTTCTTGCGCGTCAAAGCGGAAGAACAACTTATGCTGGAACAATTCGGAGACCAGTATCGTTCCTACATGGAGAAGGTCGGTGCAGTATTCCCAAAATTATAAACAGATGAGAACCGTTTGAATTTTGCCGCCAAAAGTGCTATAACTGGAACAGGGGAACCAACCGGCACATTAACAACTCAAACCTAGACAAGGAGGTAGTATGGATCGAAACGTTGGGCTATGGATTGACCATAAACAGGCGTATATCATCTGGTACGAGAATGAGAAGATCGATGTAATCCTTTCCAACATCGAACCACCCGCCCACTTTTCAGGCGGCACACAACTTGGCGGAAAGCTCAACCAAAAAGGAGATTTGGAACTGCGCAAAAATGACCGGTATAGAATGCAGTTAGCCAAGTACTATCAACAAGTCATTTCCAAGATAAAAGATGTCGACTCGATCTTCGTCATGGGTCCCGGCGAAGCCAAGATCGAGTTCGAGAAAGCCTTGAGGAAACAGAAGAATATGCAGGATCGGGTATTGAAATCCGAGCCGGCAGACAAGATGACCATGAATCAGATGATTGCCCATGTTCGAAAGTTCTATCAAAGCCGGGCGATCTCATAACCCAGTACAATTGAATAATGCAAAGAGCCGGAGGCAATGCCTCCGGCTCTTATATTTTCCATCTGCGCTCCACCCCCAAACCGGGAGCGTCCGGCAGGGTCAATGTGGCGCCTTCATACCGCAAGCCCCGGTATGGATCATTCCTGATGAGCAGGGGTCCATCCAGATCAGCGTAGTCACACAGCGGAGCCAGGTGCGCTGCGGCGGTCACTCCCACCGACGACTCGACCATGCAACTCACCATGACCTGCATTTCGTGCGCCCGGGCCGCATGGATCATCCGCAAGGCTTCACGGATACCCTCACTCTTCATGAGCTTGACCACCACACCATCGATGGCGCCAGCCAGCTTCGCCACATCGCGGGAGGTCCTAGCGCTCTCATCAGCGAAAATGGGAACTGTCACTTTCAGTGTACGCAACTTCTCCTTCAGCCAGAAATATCCCTCCACATCTTCCGCGACAAGCGGCTGCTCGATGAATTCCAGACCGTAGCCCGCCAGGCGCGGGATGAGTTGAAGCGCCTGCTCGCGCGTCCAACCAGCGTTGGCATCGACTCGTAACTGGGCATCTGTCACGTGGCGGATGGCGGCAAGGATGTCTTCATCCCTCCCGCTTCCCAATTTGACCTTGAGAATCGGATATCCCGACGCCTTCGCCTGTTCCGCCATCACTGCGGGCTCATCCATGCCGATGGTGAAGGAAGTCAGCGGCAGGCGGTTCGGGCGCAGACCGAACAGTTTGTACAAAGGCTGACCCAATCTCTTTCCCCACAAATCGTGGAGCGCTTCATCAATGGCGGCGCGCCCCGCGCGTGAACCGGGAGGTCGCCTGGCAAGGATGGCATCCATGTCAAATGGATCGTCGCCTAGATCCGGCACGGACCGGAGGTATTCGATGATGCCTGCCTGTGTCTCGCCGTAGTATGGCACGGCTGCGGCTTCCCCCACCCCTTCATCCAGATGGACCAGCACATTATGACGCTGGTCGCTTGCACCGTGCGCGACACGGAAGGTCGTTTTCAGGTCGAGTGTGATCGGTTCCCAGTGAAGTTTCATATCATCCCATATCGGCGGTGGAGTAGTTCTGTTGTTTTCGCAGAACCCATCGAAGCCACAAACAACAAGAAGTATTTTGCCTGCTACCCTCGCCTCTTCAAAAAATCCAACACCTTCACCAGCCATTCGTCTTTCCGTTCATGATGAACATTGTGCCCCGTTTGTTCGGGAATCCACAACTCAGCATTCGGGACGTGCTTGGCGATGTATTGGGCATGTTTGTCCGGCGCGTTGACCGGGTCATCAGCGCCCATGATGACCAGCATCGGCACGTTTACGCGGGCGAGGTCGGCGGGAGAATAATTCGGCTCGGAGAGAATCTCCTTCATCGTCAGCCACAGCAGGTCGCGCCAGTATTCCTTTCCGTTCACTTCACCGTGCAAGGCAATCATCTCATCCCGCCATTCGGGCGCTTCGCGCGCCACACGTTCGGGGTCGAAGACCTTCGGCTCACGTTCGATCAGGTAGCGGGTCACGTAAGCGTTCGCGGCTTGCGGGATGCAGGTCTGTGTTACTTCGGGATGCTCCACCGCCGTCACCAGCGCCACGTTCCCGCCGTTGCTGTGACCGATGATATGCGCCTTTTCATATCCCAGCGTGCGCACAAATGCCGCGATATCATCCGACAATTCCTTGAAGGAGTAACTCATGCGCGGGTTGTTCGACCGGCCGTGTCCGCGGCAGTCAGGCGTAAAGACTTTGTAGTGCGTTGCAAGGGCGGGGGCAACGGAGTCCCAATCGGTGTGGCTGTCAATTGTCGAACCGTGGATCAGCACAATGGGAGTCCGATCCGGGATGTCCTCCCCATAAGACTGATAATACAGGTGTACGTTGTTGATTCCAATGTATGGCATGAAAGAATCGTAACACAAATCGTGTAGAATCGACCCATGACCGACATTCAATCCACCCTTGCCCGGCTTGCCAAAGAAAACGATCAGCGCACCTCTGTGTTCGAGGTCGAGATTCAGGAACTTAAGAACAGCACCGTGACCTTGAGCGGACGCCTGCTGGATCGGTCGCAACTGGAGGAGTTGCATCGGCTCTTCCCTAACCTGAAGCTGGATACCGCGTTGATCCGCGTGCTTGACGCCGGGACACATGAATTCGTCCACGTGGCGACCAGCCTGACCGGTTTGTACGAGCGCCCCACATTCAATATGCCTCTCTCCAGCGAGTTGACGTACGGCACGACGCTGGAGGTGCTCGACGAAAAGGACAACTGGGTCTTCACCCGGCAGACGGACGGGTACCTGGGTTGGGTATATCGTCCCTATCTCAGCGAGGGACCCGCCCCAGCCGCCACTCATCTGGTGCTGACGCCTTCGACCGAACTGCACACCCATCCCGAGGAGTCCAGCCCCGTCCTCACCCGCCTAGTGAGTGGAACGGGCGTTGTGCTTCAGGAGATCAACGATGACTGGGCGCGGGTGCAGGCGCATCGCTCCGGCTGGATGCGTTCCTCCAGGTTGCGCTCGCTGGCAGGCATTCCCTCCGATGTGCAGGAGAAGCGAACATGCATGGCATCGGATGCCATGCGCATGATCGGCGTCCCGTATCTGTGGGGCGGCACGAGCGGCAACGGCATCGATTGCTCGGGATTTGCGCGGCTTCTGCACCGCTGGGTGGGAGTGGACATCCCACGCGACGCCGACATGCAGTACCAAGCTGCATTTCCCGTGGAGCCGCCGTACGAAACGGGCGACCTGTTTTTCTTCGGCGAAGGCGGGAGCGGGCGCAAGGTCACCCATGTGGGAGTCTCGCTCGGCGGCTGGAGGGTCATCCACGCCTCGCGCGGCAACAACGGTGTGTACATCGATGACCTGCAGGAGAAATGGTCGTTGAGAGATAGTTTCGTGCGGGCGGGAAGTTTTTTGAGGCAAAAATAAAATTCTAACCCGCAGGGGGCGTCAAGGGTTACTGGGATATTTGAAACTTAACGGAATAATGGAAGGTTTGCGTCGGACAGGTCAGGGATGATGCTGTCGGGGGAGAGGAAGCGGTTAATACAAGGCGAACTTAACCGCCGCAAAGCAAATCGCCATCTTGAGATTTGAAGGCTTTATTTTTTAAAGTGCAGATAAAAAGACCACATAACATGACAACAGGTGTAACCGGATTTCTCATCTAAAACTTATAAAAATATGCATTCGTTTCCCGCTGTTGAAATCCCATGGATTGATATAACTTATTCGCCGCCTCACGCCTCGGATTGGAGGTGAGCGCCACACCATTCGCGCCGGCTTCTTTCGCCAGATCGATGGCGCGTAGCATCATGGCTTCGGCAATACCGCGCCGGCGCATGTTCTCATCCACGACCACATCCTCCACGATGGAGCGGATTCCCGTTGGCACGCGATAAATCGTCAAACTCAGGATTCCGACGATTTCACCCATTTCATCCGGGTATCGGGCAATTAACAACGTAGAGGCTTCCGAATGGACAAGGAGATTCAATTCATCCCATGTTGGAGGAGCCTTTTGAACGCCCAGCTGCGGAATCAACTTTGCGACCGACTTGACGATCTCCTCGGTGACTTCAGAAACCTTTTCGATAACCATATCAGGCTGTTTTTGGCGCGCCCAATCCGGGGAAGAGACTCATCACAACATAGTAAACGACATAGAGCCCGGAAGCCGGTGCCACCCACTCCGGCACATTCGGATATTGAAGCAACCCCCACACTCCCAGCGCACCGTAGAGATATGAGAACGCCAGCGTGAACCGGCGAAGGCGGTTATTCCGCGTGGGATAGAGAAACTTGATTGGCACGAACACAAGCACGTTGCAAATCATCAACACTGCAAAATTGATCCACGGGTTCAGCCCCAAAAGCATCATATATAAAACAAGAAAATTCCACACGGAAGGAAAGCCTTTGAAGAAATATGACTGCGTGCCATCGGTCTTTGCTTCAACCTGCGAGAACTGGAACGCGGAGGTCAACAGGATTGATAGTGCCGCGGCCATTTCGAGCCCCTCCGGCATCAGATTCGGCACCCTGATCAACAACAGCGACGCAACGACAACATATGTGATGAAATCGATAATATTGTCCATCAAGCCGCCATCGACCCATCTGGCATAGGTCTTTACATCCAGCCAGCGGGCAAGCAATCCATCAAACCCATCCACGAACATGGCAATAATAATGTACACCACGGCAAGCTTGATGTTCCCCTCCCAGATGGCAACCAACGTCAGGAAGCCCCACACCGCCCCGGTCGCTGTAAAAAGATGGACGCCGTTCGCAAACATTTTCCGCGCCCACAGTGGAAGTCTAGTCATTTCGAATCACCTCAACAAGAATATAAAACAATTATACAAAGAAAAGGCGCATCTTTCGATGCGCCTTTCAACTTTATTTATGGAGTACAGGATGGCATACCACGACACACCAAACCTATTTTTTGACCAATCCCACCTTAACTGCCTCACTATCAAATGCATCTTCGACGACAGGTGCTTCGGCGGGCGGTTGACCAAACACAAGAGTGGATGTCAACGTCTCGGCAGTGATGTAGTCCCTGTGCGCCTCGATCGCGGACCTCAAGCCCGCGGAGGCTTCAACGAACAATTCTATGCGATCGGCGACATCCAAGTCGGCGCTCTTGCGGAGGTCCTGTACGCGGCGGACGAACTCACGCGCCAACCCTTCCTGAATCAGCTCAGGCGTCAGTTCGGTGACGAGCGCCGCCACATACGGACCATCTTCCGCCACCGCAAAACCTTCCTTCGCTTGTGCCTTCACTTCCACTTCTTCGGGCAGGACGACATAGACTGCACCATCGAGCGTCACTTTCAGCGGCTGACCCGCCATTAGCGTGCGGGCAACGTCTTCGGCATTCATCGCCAATATCGCCTTCTGGATTGCCGGGAATTTGTTGCCATATTTCTGCCCCAACTGCTTGGGTAGCGGCTTGACTGTGTGCGACAGCGCCTCCGTGGAAGCATCCAGCAAACGGACTTTCTTCACGTTCAATTCATCCATAAACAGGTCTGCGTGAGTTTCAACCGCTTTGCGCTCATTGGCATTGCCAAGCGAGAATGCCACTTCCGCCAGCGGCTGACGAACTTTGCGATTCGCCTTCTGGCGGGCGGAATGTCCGAGTGATACCAGCTTCATAACCAGATCCATGTCGCGGTTGAGGGATTCGTCGATCATCTCGGGTAATACCTCGGGCCACTTGGCAAGATGCACCGATTCAGGCGCGGTATCATCCACCGAGCGGACGAGGTTCTGGTACATTTCTTCCGCAAGGAACGGCATGGCGGGAGCCAGCAGTTTCGCCACGGTGACGAGAGCCGTGTACAGGGTCGAGTAGGCGGCTTGTTTATCGGAATCAGATTCCGACTTCCAGAAGCGGCGGCGGGATCGTCTCAGGTACCACGTGGATAATTTTTCCACGAACGCTTCAATCGGGCGCGTTGCATTCGGCACATCGTACTGTTCATATGCTTCCGTTACGTTACGGACGAGTACATTGAGTTCGGAGAGCAGCCAGCGATCCAAGTCACTGGTCGCTATGGGCAGAGTGGTAACGGTGGGTTTGTCGAGATTAGCATAGGTCACAAAGAATGAATAAACGTTCCACAACGTGAGTGTGAAACTGCGGATGACCTCGCCCACCAGGTCGGAAGAGAAGCGGCGCTCGTTCCCTGGCGGGGTTGCGGTGTAGAGATACCAGCGGAAAGCATCCGCGCCGTGGACGTTCAACACGTCCCAGGGAGCGATGATATTGCCCTTGCTCTTGGACATCTTGAAGCCATCGCCATCGAGGATCAAGCCCAGCGAGATGACGTTCTTGAACGAGACTTCGTTGAACAACAGGGTGCTGATGGCGTGCAGGGAATAGAACCAGCCGCGCGTTTGATCCACTGCTTCGCAGATGTAATCGGCAGGAAATTGTGATTCGAATTTTTCCTTGTTCTCGAACGGATAATGCCACTGCGCCACAGGCATCGAGCCCGAGTCGAACCATACATCGATCAGGTCCGGCACGCGCGACATCTGTCCGCCGCATTCCGAACACTTCCAATGAACCTGGTCCACGTATGGGCGGTGCAGATCGAGATCGCTCAGGTCGCGCCCGGCTTTTTCGGAAAGTTCCTTGACCGAGCCGACGCCTTCACGATGTTTGCACGATTCACATTCCCAGATCGGGAGCGGCGTGCCCCAATACCGTTCGCGGCTCAACGCCCAGTCGATGTTGTTGGCAAGCCAATTCCCAAAGCGCCCCTCCTTGGTATGCTCAGGCACCCAGTTGATGGTATTGTTCAATTCCACGAGACGGTCGCGGTAGGCGCTCGTGCGGATGTACCATGATTCACGCGCGTAATACAGCAGCGGTGTCTTGCAACGCCAGCAGAACGGATAGGTATGTGTGTATGCTTCAGACTTATAAAGCAACCCGCGCGCGCGCAGGTCTTCGATGATCATCGGGTCGGCTTCCTTGACAAAGACGCCGCGCCATGGGGTCACATCTTGTATGAAAGTGCCGTCCGGTGCAACGGTCATCAAGACGGGCAGGTCGAATTTTTTACCAGTCTCCATATCTTCCTGACCGAACGCCGGAGCAGTGTGGACCAGACCCGTACCATCTTCGGTGGTAACGTAGTCTCCCATCACCACGTAGTAGGCGGGCTTATCCACAGGCAGGAAGGTATACAACGGATGATATTTCAGTTCGTTGAGCTTCTTACCCTTGAATGTTTCAAGGACTTTAACCTCATCGCCAGCAAACACCTTTTCAACCAATGCCTGCGCAAGGATTAATTTCTCCTTCGTGCCGTTGTTCTCACGCTCGACCGTCACATACTCCACATCGGGGTGTGCGACCACAGCCACGTTGCCGGGCAGTGTCCACGGAGTGGTCGTCCACACCAGCAGGGAAGTATCCGGCTTGTCGACCAGCGGCATGCGAACGAAGACCGAGGGGTCGGTCGCCTCGTCGTACCCGAGGGCGACCTCATGGTCGGAAAGAGGCGTCCCACAGCGCGGACAATATGGCACGACCTTATATCCCTTGAAGAGCAGGTCTTTATCCCAGAAATTCTTCAAGATCCACCAGACCGACTCGATGTAGTCGTTGGTATAGGTCACATAGGCATCCTCGAGGTCCACCCAAAAGGCGATGCGGTCGGTGAGTTTTTCCCAATCCTGGATGTAGGTGAAGACGGACTTCTTGCAAAGTTCGTTGAATTTGTCGATGCCGTACTCTTCGATCTGTTGTTTGTTGGTGAAGCCAAGCTGCTTTTCTACTTCGATCTCGACCGGCAGACCATGCGTATCCCACCCGCCGCGGCGCGAAACATGATAGCCGCGCATGATCTTATAGCGCGGAAACATATCCTTGAACGCACGCGCCAGCACATGGTGCACACCGGGCTTTCCGTTGGCAGTCGGCGGCCCCTCGTAAAACACGTATTCGGGTCCGCCTACGCGTTGCTCGACGGTCTTCTTGAAGATCTCGCGCTGCTTCCAGAACTTCAGCACTCCTTCTTCCATCGAAGTTACGTTGAGCTTGGGGCTTACAGGTTTGAACATTCGACCTCCGTCAAGTGCAGGTTTACAGCTTAGCAGGTGATAACGTTCAAGCCTTCCAACCTGCCAGCCTTCAAACTTAAAACAAAAACTCTCATCTCAACAGAGACGAGAGAATTCCCGCGGTACCACTCTGATTTCCCGCACTCGCCGTTTGAGGCTCGGCGGGACACTCATTGGACGACTAACATCATCCTGTTCCGGTAACGGAGAACAACTCCGGCTTGCTTACTCTGTTTTCGGCTCGCGGCTCCGAGATGATTTTCGATCTGCGTTTCTGACCTGCTCTCACTGTATCAGGCTCGCTGACAGTCCCGACAGACCTACTCGTTCCCTTCACTGCCTTTATCGAAATTATGCCACAACTCCATTTGACCGTCAACGACTTTCGCAGGATAATCGCTTGTATGCCGACTCTTCATCTCCAATCCGACTCCCTTCCCCAAACCGGGGACACAAAAATCGTCACCGCCTCTTCCCTGCACCTGAGCCTGTCTCAGCCTCCGAAAAGCTTCTACCGCCACGGCTGGCAATCCTGGTCGCTAACCGCATGGACCGACCCCATCCGTGAACTGCCTGTCATGAAACCGACCTCCTTCCACAGCCGGCAGACCGACCCGGTCTATGCGCGGTATCCGCACCCAAACGGTTCCTGGCTGGGCGCCGTGGAATTGGAAGATGGAAGCATCCTCTTTCTCGGAGCGCTTGAACTGAACGCACATGTCGCTGTCCGCGAGGGGCAATTGCAGGGATGGTACGAATCCGGTGGCGGCGAGTGGTTTGTGGGACGCGGAGAGGAAATCAACCTTTTCGAGAAGTATGCGGAACTGCTCGGTCAGCGATTTGGGCGAGTCACCGTCCAGGAACATCCGCGCGTGTGGTGTTCGTGGTACAGTCTGTATAACAACATCAATGAAAACAACCTTGCAAAAGCCTTGAATGGGCTGGGAGACCTCCCATTCGATGTATTCCAGATCGACGACGGCTGGCAGGTCAGCACGGGAGATTGGGAACCAAACGAGAAATTTCCTTCAGGCATGGAAGCAATTGCGGCAAAGATCAAAGCCACCGGGCGAAAAGCCGGTTTATGGCTGGCTCCACTGGCAGTGAGCAAGCACTCCAGCATCTACAAAAATCACCCTGACTGGTTATTGCACGACTTGAGTGGAAAACCATATGTGGCAGGTTTCGAATGGTCTGCCGAAATGTATGCCCTGGATACCACCCACCCCGAAGTCATCAAATGGCTGAGGGAACTAATCCGCAAGATTCGCGGCTGGGGGTTTGACTACCTCAAACTCGATTTTCTCGCCGCGGGAGCTCAACCCGGCAAACGCCATGAAGATATTCCCCGCGAGACCGCGTTCCGCCGAGGGCTTCAGGTCATGCGGGAGGCGGCGGGAAATGCGTACCTGCTTTTTTGCGGGACGCCCATCCTGCCGGCGCTCGGCGTTTGCGATGCCATTCGCGTTGGCGCAGATGTAGCGAACTTTTGGGATTCCAGATTTTATAGCTATCTGCTCTATAACCAGACGACCCCCAGTATGCTCAACGGACTCCGCACGAGCGTCAATCGCTTGTGGTTAAAGCCGCTGGTGCATGTCGATCCTGATGTGGCGTTCTTCTCGGAAACAAAATCCCTGACCCCGCAACAGAAACGTCTCTTCCTGGACCTGACAGAGGTCGCCGATTTCAAGGCCACCTCCGACCTGCCGCATCAGTGGACCGAAGCTCAAAGGGAGGAAATCCGCCGATGGCTTGAATCCAGGCCTCGGGTGGAAAGGATCGGGCGGTACACTTTCTCCATTGATGGTCGAGAGGTGGATTTTGGTCCCGCCATGCCGCTTCCCCCTCTTCCCAATTTTTTCGATGGTATTGTGGGGGGAATCCTCGGTGTTTTGGGAAATCAATTTTGGGCATTGAAGATCTGGCATTGGTTGATCCGATATGCATTGGCAAAGAAGGATTCCGAAAAAATCGCTTAACGACAAATTGACGGAAACACCATATCTACAGGGGATAATTGAACGGCCGATCAATAAGGGACGCGGAGTACTTCAATTCCGTTTCAGCCATCTGCAAGCTCTGTTTTTGACAAGATATTGCCAGACAAAGTGTATATATCGAAGCCCGCATCATTGCTGTTTCCGATGCCATGGAAGCCACGACATCAGATACTCGAGCATCTCCCCGAAGCTCGCAACAGACGGTCAAGCATCATAAGCAGGTTCAAGAACGAATAAAGTAATTTCCGGCGGACAATTAAATCGCACCGGCGGATCGATCATCCCTACGCCACGATTGGTGTATTGGAACATTTTCCCAACCCGATACAAGCCAGTGTGATATTTCTGCCCCAGATAAGGGAGAATGGGCGGGCCATAAAACGGAAACACCACTTGCCCGCCGTGCGAATGTCCGGAAACCTGTAAATCGAAACGCCCTGCCGCCGCGCTTTGATCAGCAAAGTTGGGTTCATGCGACAAAAGAATCGCCGCACCGTCGGTTGATAATTTCGCGATGACATCATCCAGCCGAACCTCTCCCTCCCAAACATCGTCAACGCCGCACAGGTGCAAGTTCGCATCCCCGCGCGAGACCGTGAAAACAGCATTGGTCAATTCCACGATGCCAGCCAACTTCAACATCTCGCGCACCGCGCCGGGGTTCGTCCAATAATCATGGTTTCCGAGAATGCCAAAGGAGGGCATGGATTTTGCCAGCGGCGAGAGAATATCAACCAGGTCCTGCAGATAACTTTCGGAATTTTTATCGAAGATGTGACCGACCAGAAAATCACCAGTCAGCAACAGCAGGTCGGGCTTTTGTTCCACGATCAGATCGGCGACCCGCTGGAGACGTCTGGCATTCATCCATCCCCCCATGTGAATATCGCTGATCTGGGCGATGCGGATGCCGGAAAAGACTTGTGCGAGACGCGGCAATTTCAGGTTGACATGTTCAACCTTTATCCAATTCGGTTCAACGAGGAAACTCCATCCGCCTCCGCCAGCCATGAGCAAAACCAGGTCAACTGCCCCCACTTTCAACAACTTTAGAAAATCGCGGCGCGATAGTTTTCCCTGCATGGGTACATCACTAGCCGAAGAGTTCATCCGTCTTTGCCGCCATGATGAAGTCGTTGCGGTGCAAACCCTTCACCACGTGCGTCCACCATTGGACGGCGACCTTTCCCCATTCCAGCACAATCAGCGGATGATGATTTTCCTGCTCGGCAAGGGCGGCAACCTTGTTCGTGAAGTCCACGGCTTGAGCGTAATTCTTGAATTTGAAAACGCGGTGCAGACGCAGGATGCCGTCCTGTTCCAGCACCTGCCAGTTCGGAATGTGCGGCAACAAGGCGGCGGTTTCGGCGGCGGTGAGGGGCGGCTCGCCGCCCCGGCAGGGGCCGCATTTTTCGGCGGCAAGGTCGGTCATTTCACTCCTCCGCTCCCGAGGGTTTTTCTCCCCAGTGGATGGCAATCGTGCCAAACATAAACCGTTGAAAACCGATGTTTTGAAATCCAGCCTTTTCCATGCGCGCCGCCATGTCTTCCGCAGTGACAAACCCTTCGGTCGTTTCGGGCAGGTAGCGGTAGGCGTCGCGTGAGCCGGTGAGCAGACCTCCCAGCGCGGGGATGATAACGTGCATGTGAACCCAGATGAACGGCGAAAGGATGTTTTTCTTTGGGCGCGTCGTGTCGAGGATGATGATTCGTCCGCCGCGTTTTAGGACGCGGTACTGCTCCTCCAACGCCTTTCGCAAATCCACGACGTTACGCATGAGGAAGCCGGAGACTACCGCATCGAACGAAAAATCGGGGAACGGCAGTTGAAGCGCGTCCGCCGCGGAAAAATCGAGCGGACTGTTCCTCCACCCCACGCGCATCATCTCCAACGTGAAGTCTGCTCCCACCACGCGGGCTTTGGGAAACGCCGAAAGCGCCTCCCGCGCCAGGTCGCCGGTGCCGGTTCCGAGGTCCAGCAGGGAGGCGTTGTCGTCGAGCCGCGCCAGTTCGATGACGCGCTTCCTCCAGCGGATGTCCTGCCCGCCTGTCATGAGTCGGTTCATCAAATCGTATCGTCTGGCAATACGCGTAAACATCCCCTGGACGTATTTTGCTCGTTCGTTACCTGTCAATTGCGTCATAAGTCACCTGATTGAGTTCGTCAATTATACGTTATACTGCCCGAATTGAATTTCACCGACGGAGCAAATTCTTGTGAAATCATCCGCTTTGAATTGGAACGCCTGGATAGTGGCAAGCCGACCGCGCACGCTGCCCGCCGCCACGGCGGGAGTGGTGATGGGCGCGGCGCTGGCATGGCATGACGGATATTTTCGTCTCGACGCCGCGCTGGTTTGTTTGTTGACCGCCCTGCTTTTGCAAATCGGGAGCAACCTCGCCAATGACGTGTTCGATTTCGAGCGCGGCACCGACACGGCGGAGCGGCTGGGTCCCACGCGCGTGACGCAGGCGGGAATGCTCTCTCCGCAAGAAGTAAAAATCGGCATGGCGGTCGTCTTCGGACTGGCGGCATTCCTCGGGTTATACCTTGCATGGCTTGGCGGGTGGATCATCATCGTTCTGGGAATTGCGGCGATTGTCTCCGCCATCGCCTACACCGGCGGACCGTTCCCCCTCGGCTACTATGGCTTGGGCGACATCTTTGTTTTTATCTTCTTCGGTCTCGCGGCGGTGGCAGGGACATATTACCTCCAGGCGGGTTTTGTCACCCCCGCGGTGTGGTGGATGACCCTCCCTCCCGGTCTGATCATCACCGCAATCCTCGTGGTGAATAATCTACGCGACCTCGAAAATGACCGCAAGGCGGGCAAACATACCCTGGCAGTGAGACTTGGCGAGCAGGGAACGAAGATGGAATATCTGCTTTGCATGGTCATTGCGTATCTGGTTTTGCCCATCGCCGCGTGGGGCGGTTTGATTCCCTGGACGGCGATGTTGGCATGGCTCTCATTGCCCCTTGCCTATCGAGCCGCAAAAATCGTATTGACCCAAAAAGGACGCCCGCTGAACCTGGCGCTTGCGCTCACGGGTCAGACCGCGTTAGTGTTTAGTTTGTGGTTCGCAATCGGGCTTATAGTCTCATAGTCTTATAGTCTTATACTCGAATGATTTTCGACCGACCACTTAACCATCGGACTATCCGACCCTCTGACTAACCAACGAACTTCCACTTGCACAACGTCCGCTCCGCCCAATCCACCGCGAAATACATGCCCAACCCCAAAATGGACATGGCAACCACGCCCGCGTACATGGCAGGATAATCAAGCAGGGTACTTCCCTTGAAGTAGATGTAATAACCCAGCCCATACCTGGTGGCGGAAAGTTCCGTCACATACAGCACCGCCACCGCCGTGCCGATGGATTGACGCAGTGCAGTGAGTATCGCGGGCAAACTCGCAGGCAGATACACAAAGCGAAACAGCGCCCGCCGCCCCGCGCCGAGACTGCGCAGACTCTGAATCAACTGCGGCGGGAGTCCCGATGCCTGGTCGCGGACAAGCACAAGTATCTGGAAAAACAAAATCAAAAACAGGATGACGATCTTCGCCATATCGCCGATTCCCAGAAAGAGGATGACGACAGGCACAAGGACGACTTTGGGGATGGGATACAACAAATAGATGAACGGCGAAAAGAAGCGGTTCAATTTTTTGGACCCGCCGATTGCCAGCCCCGCCGGAGCCGCCGCCAACACCGACAGCGTCATCCCCGCGCTCACCCGCCACAAACTGACCGCAAAATGGACGAGCAAGTCCCGCCGCAACTCACGGAAAAAGACGCCCAGCACCTCCAGCGGCGGTGGCAGGATGGGCAGGTCTACAATCATCGCCGCCGCCTGCCACACCGCCAGCAAGGTGACCGCCGCCAGCAGAACGTCACGCCGTTTCATGCTGCATCTCCCGGCGCAATCGGCTGCACAATTCCTGATACGTCTTGCTTTCGCGCTGACCCGCACTCCCTGCGGTTGGATTCTCGAAGACCTTTGCCGTTCGGTTGGGAGGCGCATCGAGCAGAAGGATTTTCCTCCCCAGCACAGCCGCCTCCTCGATGGCATGAGTAACGACAACCAGCGTCAAGCCCTGCTCGGCGCACAGGGAAAGCGTGAGGGCTTGCAGGTCTTCGCGCGTGACGGCATCCAGCGAGGAGAAGGGTTCGTCCATGAGCAAAAGGTCGGGTTCGAGGACGAGGGTGCGGGCAATGGCGGTGCGCTGGCGCTGTCCGCCGGAGATTTGGGAGGGATAGGCATCGGCAATATCGGCAATGCCCAAACGTTCGAGCCAGTATTCCACGCTCTTCTTCGGCTGGAAGGAACGGGGGGCATGTTTGCCGTCGGCGCCGTAGAATTTCCGCAGGCGCAGACCCAATTCCACGTTTTCGCGCACGGTGGACCAGGGAAGCAAGCCGTAATCCTGCAAAATCAGTCCGCTGTGCGGGCGCGGACGCGTGAGCCGCTCGCCGTCAATCTCGATGCTCCCGCTGACTGGGAGGCGCAAGCCCGCCAGCAGGTATAACAGCGTCGTCTTGCCGCAGCCGGAGGGACCGAGAACCGCCCATGTCTCGCCGCGTTTGACCGCCCAGTCAAAAGAATGGAAAAGAGGCGGCTGCAAGGAATAACCAAATGCGAGAGACCGAACGGCAATCATGGCTCAGATTGAAATGACAGATTGATGAAATAATCCCGCCCGCCGGAAAAGCCCTCCCTTGCAATGACACTGCCGGGATGCACATCCGATGGGATAAAGCCGGACTTGCCAAAACTCAGCCCTTCGATTGCGGAATCCTCCAAGTTCATTGGAATGGGACCTGTGTAGTCGAACTGCCAGTGTCCAAAAATATCTCCCTTTTCGACGCGCAACGGGGTCGGAAAATCAATGGTGGTCACTCCGGTTTTTGCCTGAGGCTCGTCGTCGCCCGCGATGTCCAGATAATGAACAACCAGCCAGCCGTCATCCTGCGGACGAAGGATAAGCAGGACAAACGATTCGCTCCCGCCATCGCTATCGTTCAGATAGGACAGCCCGGTCACATATCCGCCCGCCGTGAACGGATACTTGTGAATGAAAACATGACCCGGGGCAGAACGGTCGCCGGTGGGAACCTGAGGAGATTGTCCATCAAAATCGTAACCGACCAGGCTGGCGCGCGGCTGACCCGGCACACCGACAGCGCGGCATGCCAGCAACAACGCAAGGACGAGGAAAGGGAACAGGCGCTGTTCTTTCATGGGATTTCAAAAACTGCGAGACACGGAGATTATACATTCTCCGTGTCTCGATGGTTCAGGAGGAGGAAAAGGTCAATCGAAACCGAATCAGGCTCCGGTTAGGGAAGAAGCGAGGCATTGACCGAGTCGGCATACGAGACATCCGCGGTCAGCATCCCTTTTTCCTTGAGCCAGTTCAGCGCATCCTGCCATTCGGCTTCGGTGGGGACGCTAGCCTCAGGGAAGATAGGCGCCTGATAAGTTTCCAGCAGAGGCGCAGGGACGAGGTTCTGTTCGCTGAGGAGGTTCCGGTATTTGACGGGGTCGGCGTTGAGGAGCGCGGTCGCCTCTTCGAGGGCGGCGAGGAAGCCTTTCACCGCGTCGGGATGCTCGTCAATGACCGCCTTGCGGAAGGAGAGGACGCTGAAGCCGTATTCGGGATATTTGGAATCGTCCGCCACAATGACGCCGCCCTGCGCCACAACCAGCGAAGCCAGCGGGTCGGGCATGACACCAGCCTTCAACTCGCCCGAGGCAAGCAGAGCCATGCGGTCGGGGATTTTGGGGACGGCGATGGTTTTGATTTCATCGGGTGCAAAGCCTTCAGCCTGAAGAATGCGTTCGGTGACGTACTCGATGACCGTTCCCTGCGAAACGCCAATCTCGACGCCTTTGAGACCGTTCACGTCGGCAATGCCGCTCTGCCCCGAGGCAAGGATGAAGAAATGACCATGCCCTTCGGTGGGACGGAGCGCATACCGCACGACCTGCATTTGAATCGTTTCCTTGTTGAACACCATCACCGCCAGCGTTTCGTTGATGGTGCCATCCGCCTGCCCTGCGGCGAGGATTTGGTCGCGCTCGGGCGCGGAGGCAACAGGGACGAACTCGACCTTGACGCCATGCTTGTCGAACAGACCTTCCTGCTGCGCCACGTACATGGGAAGCGCGTCAATGATGGGCAGGACGGCAATCTTGAGGGTGACGGGTTCCGCCGCAGCGGGCGCTTCGGTCGGTACTTCCGCGGCGGGTTCCGTTGCCGCGGCTTCCGTCACAGGGACGGCGGTCGCGGCGGGCGAACCGCACGCGGCGAGGAGAATGGCAAAGACAAGGATAAGCAGTGTGGTTTTGTATTTCATTACGAGTTGACTCCTTTGGAAAAGTAGGCGGAATTATGACGAAGGTGAACCGAATTAAGAAGTGAAGATTTTCCGCTTTTTCGTGTCAAATCTCACATCTTTACTCTGAATTGTAAGTCTGCAAAAAGCAAAACAAAAAATCGGTGGCCAAGTTGACCACCGATTCTGGCTTGCCGATTGATCGATTGCAAAGATTTTTCAGGCGTACTCGGCGGTCTCTACCGCCGGTTTTGCGCGCTGCGCAAAGGTTTTTAGGAAGGATTGCAACAGAGCGTTTGCCAATCTTTTTACTCGCTCAGAGCCTCCGCCAACTTCGCCGCATCCTTTACCGATGGCAAATGAACGCGCAGCACCTTACGTTTCGCCTCGATCAACGCTTCGTAATCACCCAGCGCCTGAGCGCGGAGAAGCGTGCCGAAGGTCAGTCCCTGATTCGGGATGGCGAAGTCCTTTTCGGGTTCGGCGGTGAGGACGAGGAACAGCGCGTTCTTCGGTCCGCCTTTGTGGAACTGCCCCGTCGAGTGCTGGAAGCGCGGACCGAATCCAGCGGTCACGGCGTTGCCTGTTTTGGCGCGGATGGCGGCGCGCATGTTTTGCAGGGCGTCTGTATTTTCGGCGTTGCGCGGCAGGTAGGCGTTGATGGCAACATAGCCGCCTTTCTTTGCCTTCTTCAAAAATCCGTTCAACACGGCTTTCAGCGTTGCACCCTTCACCGCGGTCGGTGAGAACACCGTCACACCGTCCTTCTTCCACGCGGGTTTGCCCTCGCGCAATTTGCCTTTCTTTTGATACTCGGCAATCTTCGCCCTGGTAATCTTCTTGCTCGATTCCACGTTGGGCTGGTCGAAAGCGTTGACGCCCAAGATGTGACAGGCAATGGCGGTGGCAACTTCCCAGCGAAAGATTTCGGCGCCGATGTCGTAGAAATTGGTGATTGGGAATTGGATGGTTGGATGACCAGCATTTCTCAAAGCAGTAATTACATTATCGTGTTCGCCCGTTTGGCGGAGATAGACGAAGATGCGGTCGCCGCCGTAGATTTCGGGATTTCCAATCGGCTCCAGCGGAACAGGCAAAATGCCTTTGCCGTTCTTGCCGCTGGATTCGGCGATGATTTGCTCGATCCAATTTGCAAATGGGGATACAGGCGCATCAGCCAGGACCGTCAACTTGTCGCGTCCACCCAAAGCCGCCTCGCCCAAGACGGCTCCCAGCGCCAACCCGGGGTCACGCGCGGCAGGACAGTTCTCTGCGCACTGATACCGCATCCAATCGGCGCGGTCGAGCAGACGGTTCAAATCCATGCCGAGCAGGGCGGCGGGGACGAGACCGAAGTCGGTCAGTGCAGAGTAGCGCCCGCCCACCATTGGGTCGGCGAAGAAGATTTTGCGGAAGCCGCGTTTTCTTGCCAACGTTTCGAGCGAGGTGCCGGGGTCGGTGATGGCGGCAAAGCGCGAACCGTCCTTTTTGCTGAGTTTCCAGAAGTATTCGAATGCCGCCGTGACCTCGGCTGTGCCGCCCGATTTGCTGGCAACGATGTAGAGGGATTTTTCGGGCGGGAAGTTCTGAGCGGCTTCCGCCACCTGCGCGGGGTCGGTGGAGTCGAGGATGCCGAGGCGGACGCCCTCGTCCCCAGCCTCTTTCCCAACGGGAGAGGGAAGCGAATTGAGCATTAGACTGAACACTTCGGCAGTCAACGATGAGCCGCCCATGCCGAGGACAAGCGCACGATCCATTTTGGCTTTGCGAATTTCCCTGGCGAACGCCTGATATTCTTTCAACTTCCTGCGCGCCTTGTCGGTGGAATCCAGCCAGCCCATGCGGATGGTCACTTCGTGCTGACCGGCGGGGTCTTTCTCCGAAGCCCAAAGGGAGGGGTCATGCTGCCACAGGCGGGCGGGGACAGAATCCGCTTCGAGCCGGGCAATCCGTTTGGAAACGGGATCAGCCAGAGGTCCAAGAGAAGAAGCGGCGGATTTGCGGCGTTCATCAATCGTCGCGAGCAGTTGTGTGAAGGCATCCGCAAAGGCTTTGACTCCTTCGTCTTCCAGTTCCTGCGTGACGAGATCCATCGAGATACCCGCCGCTTCAAGTTGAGCGATGGCATTGCGCGCCTCGTCGAGACCGCGCACGAGGGTCAATTCGGCAACCCCGTGATCTTTGAAGGCGTCGAGCGTGGCAGGCGGAACGGTGTTGACCGTTTCGGGTCCGATCAGGTTGTCCACATAGATGGTGTCGGGATAGGCGGGGTTTTTGGTGCTGGTGCTCGCCCAGAGCGGACGCTGGACGCGCGCGCCTTTGACTTTGAGATTCTCCCAGCGGCGACCCGCGAAGGTTTGCTGGTAGAGGTCGTAGGCAAGTTTGGCGTTGGCGATGGCGGCTTTGCCGCGCAGGGGCGAACCTTCGGGAAGTTTGGGGTCAATCTTGGTGTCTACGCGCGAGACGAAGAACGAGGCGACCGAGGCGATGTGGTCAATGCCCTCACCCCTATCCGCGAGACGGTCTTCGAGCCCGCTGAGGTAGGCATCCATGACTTCGGCGTAACGCGCCAGCGAAAAGATGAGCGTGACGTTGACGTTGACGCCTGCGGCAATCGCCCTGCGGATGGCAGGGATGCCCTCCTTTGTGGCGGGAATTTTGATCATCAGGTTCGGGCGGCGGACGCGCGCCCAGAGTTGTTCGGCTTGGGCAACGGTGGCATCAGTGTCGTGCGCGAGGTAGGGACTGACCTCGAGGCTGACATAGCCGTCGCCGCCGTTCGTCTCTTCGTAGAGCGGTTGGAAGGCGTCGCAGGCGGCTTTGATGTCTTCGATGGCAAGCTGCCAGAAGATTTTTTCGGCGTCCCAGCCCGCCCAGGCAAGCGGCGTGAGGGCGGAGTCGTAGTCGGTGGTTTTGGCGATGGCGTTGTTGAAGATGGTGGGGTTGGAGGTGACGCCGCGAATTTCGCCGCGCTCGATCATGGCTTTGAGTTCACCGTTTTCGAGCAGCCGGCGCTGGATGTTGTCGTACCAGAGGGATTGACCGAGTTGTATCAGTTTTGTAATTGGGTTCATGGTAATTCTCGTGTTCAGGTTGGAAGGTTAGAAGGTTGGCAAGTTGGAAAGTTGGCAGGTTGGAAGGTTGGGATGTTGGCAAGTTGGAAGGTTAGGCTTCGTATTCGGCAATGTCATCTCGGATTTTACGAGATTGGGGATGGGTTTCGAGATAGCCGATGAAACGGGCAATTTGGCGGGAGGCTTTTTCTGCCATTGCAAAGGCTGTTGTAAACTGTTCCTGAGTAATGTATTCCAAGTCCCTGCAAACATATAACTGTGAGCGGACCTCGCCTGCAGAGGCTTTGGCAATTCCCAAATAACGAATAAACTGAGCCTGAGTCTGACTTTCAAAACCTTCTGAAATATTGCTCATGATGGAAACCGACGCCCGCTGAATTTGGTCCTTCAGCCCGAAATCACGCGAGAATTTTCCTGTTTCGGTGAGGGAGTATATCAAGCGGGTCAACTCTCTGGCGGTTTGCCATGCTTCGATCTCTTCAAATCGCGTGATGGTGGGCATCTTTTCTCCTGTTTTGGGTTTGCAGGTTTGCAGGTTTACAGGTTGGAAGGTTGGAAAGTTTGAAGGTTTGCGGGCTGGAAGGTTTATGCCGTTCAAGCAATCCGTCAACCCGCCAACTTTCCAACCTGCCAACTTGCTAACTTTCTAACCTGCCAACCTGCCAACTTGTTAACCTTCTTACCTGCCAACTTTCCAACATTCTAACCATCCAACCTGCCAACATCTTCAAGTTTATGTATCTTTCCCACCCTCCTCGCCAGTCTTTCACCGCCTGCTTTGTTCCCCTGATATTCCGCATTCAGAAAGGCAAGGATAAGCACTCTGGCAAGTTCGGGTCCAATGACGCGTCCGCCGAGGCATAGCACGTTCATGTCGTCGTGCATCACGCCCTGTGCGGCGGAATAGGTATCGTGGCAAATGGAGGCATAGATCCCTTTCATCTTGTTCGCCGCAATACACGCGCCGATGCCCGAACCGCAGCACAGGATGCCGCGTTCGGCTTCTCCATTTTGAATGGCGCGCCCGACCTTTTCGGCGAAGTCGGGATAATCCACGCTTTCGGCGGAATGCGTACCCATGTCAATGGGTTCGTGTCCCGCCGCGCGGACGGCTTCCAAGACAACCTGCTTGAGCGGTAAACCCGCATGGTCAAAACCAACGGCGATTTTCATGGTTTACTCCTCCGTAGTAATGGCTTTAGTCATCCAACAACAGCGACTAAAGTCGCTGCTATGCAATTAACGCTCTCGCTTTCGCAACGATATTCTCCACCGTGAACCCAAACTTCTCGAAGATGACTTTATACGGAGCGGACGCGCCATAGTGATCAATACCGAGGATAGAATTGGCGTATCGTTCCCAGCCGAGGGTTGCTCCTGCTTCGACGGCGAGCCTCTTCCGAATGCGTTTCGGCAACACAGACTCGCGGTATGCATCGTCCTGCATCTCGAACAGTTCCCAACTGGGGAAGGACACCACGCGCACGCCGCGCCCTTCCTCATGCAGTTTCTGCGCCGCTTCCAGAATGAGACTGACTTCCGAACCCGATGCCATGAGGATGATCTCAGGTTCGCCGAAGTCTTTTAGGACATAAGCGCCTTTTTCAACGGACGGTTCAACGTTTGAACGTTCGAACGTTGGCACGTTTTGACGAGTGAGAGCCAGCGCGGTGGGACCATCCCGCCGGGCGATGGCAACCTTCCACGCCTCGCGCACTTCGTTCGCATCGGCAGGGCGGATGACGACCAGATTCGGCGTAGCCCGCAGCGCGGCAAGATGCTCGATGGGCTGGTGAGTGGGACCGTCTTCGCCCAACCCAACCGAGTCATGCGTGAAGATGAAAATGGTGGGAATGTGCGAAAGCGCCGCAATGCGGATGGCAGGTTTCATGTAATCGGAAAAGACCAGGAACGTGCCGCCATAGGCAATCACCCCGCCGAACAGATTCATGCCGTTCAGCGCCGCGCCCATCGCATGTTCGCGCACGCCGAAATGGAAGTTGCGCCCCTCGCGCGAGTCCTTTCGGAAGGCGGGGCTGCCCTCAATTTTGGTGTTGTTGGAGGGAGCCAAATCCGCCGAACCGCCGATGAGTTCGGGCAAAGCCGGCGCCAGCGCGTTGATGATCTTGCCCGAAGCGGCGCGCGTTGCCATGCCTTTGGGGTCGGCGGGGAAGGACGGAAGGTTGGCGTCCCAGCCCGCGGGGAGTTCGCCCGCGAGGCGGCGCTTCAACTCCGCGCCCAGTTGCGGGTAGAGGCGGCTGTACGCTTCAAGTCTCATCTTCCAATCGGCTTCGAGTTCGCGTCCGCGCTCCACGGCTTTGCGGAAGAACGCCAGAACATCATCGGGGATGTAAAAGCGCGGTTCGAGGGGCCAACCGAGGTTTTGTTTTGCAGCGTTGAGTTCCTCCTCACCGAGCGGTTCACCATGCGCTTTTGACGTGCCCTGGCGTTTCGGCGCGCCGTAGCCAATGATGGTGCGGCACATGATGATGGAGGGACGCGGGTCGCGTTTGGCTTCCTGAATTGCCTTGTCTATCGCTTCCACGTCGTTGCCATCTTCCACTTTTTGCACGTGCCAGCCGTATGCCTCGAAGCGTTTGGCGCGGTCTTCGGTGAAGGCGAGGTCGGTGGAGCCGTCAATCGAGATGTGGTTGTCGTCGTAAAGGTAAATGAGGCGCCCGAGTTGGAGATGCCCCGCCAGCGAGGCGGCTTCGGAGGCGACGCCCTCCATCAGGTCGCCGTCGGTGACGATGGCGTAGATGTAGGATTGGATGAGTTCATGTCCGGGCTTGTTGAAGAGCGCGGCGAGATGCGCCTGGGCAATTGCCATGCCCACGCCGGCGGCGAATCCCTGCCCGAGCGGACCGGTCGTCATGTCCACGCCGGGGGTGAGACCGTATTCGGGATGCCCGGGCGTGATGCTCCCCCACTGACGGAAGTTCTTCAGGTCGTCGAGGCTGACGTCGTAGCCCGTCAGATGGAGCAAAGAATAGAGGAGCATCGAACCATGCCCGCCCGAAAGGATGAAGCGGTCTCGTCCCGCCCACTTTGGGTTGCGGGGATTGTGGCGCAGGTGACGAGTCCAGAGGGTGAAAGCCATGGCGGCGGTGCCCATCGGCAGCCCTGGATGTCCCGAGTTGGCTTGCTGAACGGCATCCGCCGAGAGGAATCGAAGCGTGTTGATCGCGCGGGTTTGAAGGCTTGCGCTGAGCGTGTCGAAGGCGTCGTCTGTCATGATAAACCTGTCAATTTAAGATGCTCCATTTTACCATCCGACAGGGGACGGTATAATGCTCCTCATCACAAACGTTCTTGAAACCGAGGGCAGCAAGCATCGGTGGAGGGCACATGAACATTTTGATCCTGGGCGGATACGGCTACACGGGGAAGCTTTTGGCAAAACACTTGCTGGCGCAAACAAGTCACCCCATCATTCTCGCAGGGCGGAATATCGAGAAGGCGGCGGCATATGCAAAGGAATTGAAAAGTGATCGGGTCTCGGTGCGGCGCGTGGATGCGGCGGATGCGGACTCGTTGCGGAAAGGATTGCAAGGGACGGACTTTCTGCTCGTTGCGGCTCCGACCACCCATCAGGCGGATACCGTTATCAAAGCCGCGCTCCACGCCGGTGTGGATTATCTCGACGTACAGTTCTCTGATGTCAAACTGGCAACTCTGTACAAACACAAGGATGAAATCGAGAAAAAGGGACTGTGTTTTATCACGGAGGCAGGCTATCATCCCGGCTTGCCCTCTGCAATGGTACGCTATGCGGCGGGAAAACTCGACAGCCTTGAATCCGCCTTGACGGCAGGGTATTTGAATATCGGCAACATCCCCTATACCGAAGCTGTGGATGAGTTGATGGAGGGTTTCATCCATTATCAGGCGCAGGTGTTCAGGAACGGCGTGTGGACAAAACCCTCCGGGTGGGACATGCGCCAGTTCGATTTCGGTCCCGGGATTGGGAAACGCGAGTGTTATTCCATGTTCTTCGAGGAGATGCGCGCTCTGCCGGAGATGTATCCCTCTTTGAAAGAGACGGGTTTCTATATTTCAGGTTCGAATTGGATCGCGGATCTGCTCGTCACACCGCTTGTGATGGCTGGGTTGAAATTGTTCCCGAAGCGGGGAAACCGTCCGTTGGGGAGGTTGATGTGGTGGGCGATGGGAAAATCCAAGCCGCCGTATCGGGTGGTGCTCAAGGTGGAGGCATACGGCCAATTAAACGGGAAACAGGCACAGGTCCAGGCGAGATGCGAGCATGAAGATGGCTATGAGCTGACCGCGATCCCCGTCGCCGCCTTGTTGATGCAGTATGAGCAAATCCGCAGACCCGGTTTGCATATGATGGGGCATCTCGCAGAGCCGAATCGACTCTTTCAGGATATGAAGAAGATGGGGGTGACGTTCGTGGAGAGCGTCGAAGTGAATTAATCGTGTTCGGGGCTTGTGGGGAGTACCAGTTTATCCGGCGTGGTCTCAACCCGCTCCGGCTCGTTCATCGCCAGCCAGGCGACGTACGCCGCGGCGAGGGCATTCAATTCGGAGGCGGCGTGGAGCAGCTCGTTCGGAAAAACGCCGTCCAGCATGTGATGGCGCGTGATCTCTTCAAAAAAGTCCATCGGGTCGGTGATGTGCAAGCCCTGGTCGTAGAGGATCAGCCCGCGTTGAATGCGCCCTTCGAACGTGCGGCGCGGAAGCGGCGGCTTTTCAATCAGGGTGCGAAAACATGCCTGGGCGTCGGTTTCAAGGAATTGTTTAGGCGCGGCTTTTGTGACGTATGGTTTTAGCCCTGTTTGGGGAAGTTTCTTTTTGAAGTCGGAGTAGAATCCCCGCTGGGTCTTTGTGGAAGGAACGTTGACGGCAAGTGTGAGTTTTCCGTATTGTTTCAAATGAGCGATGACATGGGCGATTTCGTATTTATCGAGCAGGACGATGTTCAGCGCGTCGTCCAGCGCGGCGAAGGTGACCGGCTGACGCCCGGAGGAAAAATCTATACCGGCAAAGAGGAGTTCGTTGGTCATCGTAAGATTCCTGTGCAGTGAAACTACAATACGTAGTGTAGCCGAAAAAGGAAGGCAATGCAACCAGTACAGCGAAAAATCATCCATTCATTCATCCTCCTGCTCGGCCTGGCGTGGATCTGGGTCAGCGCGGACCGGTCCGGGGCGTCCACCGCCGGGCAGATCCCCGCGCCGCAGCAGGGTTTTCTCGCGCCGGATTTCGAACTGAAGACGCCGACCGGCGAAACCGTCCAGCTCTCGGATTTGCGCGGGCAGGCGGTGTTGGTCAACCTGTGGGCAACGTGGTGTCCGCCCTGCCGCGCCGAAATGCCCGCCATCGAAAAGGTGTATAACGAGTACAAGGACGAAGGCTTTGTCGTGCTGGCAGTCAACATGACCTATCAGGATACCCCCGCCAACATTGCTCCTTTTACGGACGAATACGGTCTGACCTTCCCGATCCTGCTCGATGAAACCGGCGGGACGGCGAGAGCTTACCAGTTGAATTCTCTCCCATCCTCCTACTTCATCGACCGCAACGGCATCATCCGTGAAGTGGTCATCGGCGGACCGATGGCGGAGGCGCTGCTCCGCACGAGGGTGGAGGCGATCTTGAAATAATATGATCGACCTCTTCCGCACTCTCTTTGCCCCGCCTCGTCACCTCATCCTGCTCGTCCTCGCGCTGTGGCTCGGACTGACCCTAGCCGAAAAACGGACAGACCGCCACGGCATCTCGAAGGACGCGCTGAACAACCTCGTCTATTACAGCATCCTTGGCTATATCATCGGGGGACGCGTGTTGTTCGCCTTGTCCAACATCCCGGCGTTCACGAAAAGCCCGCTCAGTCTGTTCTCGGTCAATGTGGATTTGTTCGACCCATTGGGCGCGTTGGTCGCCGCAGGGATGGTCGGGGGCATCTATGGATACCGGCAGAAACTCCCGCTGTGGGGGACGCTCGATGCGTTGACGCCGTTCTTCGCGACGCTCGCCGTCGGTTTGCACCTTGCCCACCTCGCCGCCGGGACCGCCTTTGGCAGTCCCACCTCCCTGCCCTGGGGCATCGACCTGTGGAACGCGGCGCGGCATCCGAGTCAGATCTATGAATTGACCGCTTCTCTCGTCATTCTGGGCTTGCTCTGGTTCCCCAAACCGAAGCCTCAGCCGGGTATGCTCTTCCTGACCTTCGCCGCACTGACTGCCGGAGCGCGTCTCTTCCTCGAAGCCTTTCGCGGGGACAGTACCCTGGTCTTCGGCGGATTGCGGCTGGCGCAGGTTGCGGCATGGGTGGTTCTAGCCGCCGCATTGATCGCGAGCGAGTCCCTTCGAAAGCGGCGGCAAGACGGTTGATCCGGGATTCTGTGCTGTAAACCAGACACCTTGATACCCTGCCTATTCCTCCGTGCTTTCTGAATACGGCAGAGTCAAGTAAAATCTCCTGCGCAACGATCTTTCCGCAAAGAGAACCGTATGAAATCCTACCGAAAAGAATTGTGGTTCAATATCCCCGCCCGCAGGGGATTCGTCAACATCACCCGTCAGGTGGAGGAAGCCCTGCGCGAGAGCGGCATCAAGGAGGGGCTGGTACTGGTCAATGCCATGCACATCACGGCGTCCGTTTTCATCAATGACGATGAGTCCGGGCTTCATCATGACTATGAGAAATGGCTGGAGAGACTCGCCCCCCACGAACCGGTCGGTCAGTATCGCCACAATGATACCGGCGAAGACAACGCCGACGCGCATCTAAAACGCCAGGTGATGGGGCGCGAAGTCGTTGTCGCGGTGACCGATGGTCAGCTCGATTTCGGCACGTGGGAGCAGATCTTCTACGGCGAATTCGACGGGCGGCGCAGGAAGCGTGTGCTGGTCAAGATCATCGGCGAATGAGAAATACGGTGATAGTCACCCCATGAAGGGAGAGTCCATGCCAGAAACCAGGGCAAAAAGCGAGATGCACGGCTGCATCGTGTGCGGGAAGTTATATCAACTGCTCGCGGTATATGACGCGGATGGAAAGTATATCGGCGTCAAGGTGATGAGCGCAGGCGGCAGGGAAGTGAAGGACGCGGGACGTCCGTTGGTGGCGTGCGAAAGACATTCCCGGGAGGACGTCGAAAGAGCCGTGGCAAGAGTGTATGGAAGGCAGGAACCGGATGAGGACTGACCGCCTCCGCCCGCACAACGGGAGCGGATCGGTCGGAACGAAAAGGAGCAACCATGACAGACCCAAGGATCAGGAAACTGGCGCAGGTGATGGTGCAGTACTCGCTCGGCATCAAGCGCGGGCAGAAGGTGTACATGCAGACCACCCCCGCCGCGCACGAGTTCAACCTGGCATTCTATGAGGAGGCGGTCAAAGCCGGGGCGCATGTGGACGTATTGATGTCCATACCCGGTGCGGCGGAGGTCTTTTTCAAAAACGCCAGCAACCGGCAGTTGGATTTCGTCTCCCCGCTGCGCGAATTGGTGCACACCACCTACGACGCCCGCATGGTCGTCCAGGCCGATACCAACACGCGCGAACTGGCAGGCGTGGACCCGCAGCGCATTGCCCGCTCGCGCAGGGCAAATGCGCCGCTCTTCCAGAAGATGCTCAAACGCATTGAGCGTGGGGAACTCAAGTGGTGCCTCACGGTCTATCCCACCGAGGCAATGGCGCAGGAGGCGAACATGAGCCTGAGCGATTACAGCGAATTCGTGTTCGAGGCCGGGATGCTCAACGCCAAAGACCCGGTGGCGCTATGGAAGGCGGAGAGAGTCAGGCAGCTCAAACTGGTCCGCTGGCTCAAGGGGAAAAAACAGGTCACGCTCAAAGGCAATGACATCGACCTGACCTTCTCCATCCGGGGGCGCAAGTTCATCCCCTGCGCAGGCGACCAGAACTTCCCCGACGGTGAGATCTTCACCAGCCCGGTCGAGGACACGGTCAATGGCTGGGTGCGATTCAAGTATCCCGCCATCTTTGCCGGACAGGAGATCGAGGACATCGAGTTATGGTTCGAGAACGGTAGGGTCGTGAAGGAAAAAGCCGGGCGCAACCAGGAACTGCTCACCGCCCAATTGAACACCGACAAGGGCGCGCGCATCCTCGGCGAATGGGGGATCGGCACCAATTACAACATCAAAAAGTTCACCAAGAACATACTCTTCGACGAAAAACTCGGCGGCACGATCCACCTCGCCCTCGGGCTGGGCTTTGAAGAAGCAGGCGGGCATAACACCTCCGGGCTGCATTGGGATATGCTGTGCGACATGGCGGACAGCGAGATCGTCATCGACGGGAAACTGTTCTACAGAAACGGCAGGCCGGTGATTTAACGTCCTTGCGAATGACCCATGCGGCCGCCATGAAGCAATCGCACAGAATGGGTTGGGGTTGCTTCGTCATGGCGCAAGCCGCCGCTCTCGCAAAGGCAGGATTCAATTCGGAGGAAACATGGAAACCAGACGGTTCGGGCGCACCGGTCATAGGAGTACAATCGCCATCTTCGGCGCGGCGGCGTTCTGGGAGATCTCGCAAGCGGACGCCGACAAGGTGATGGAGCAGATCATCGAAGCGGGCGTCAACCACATCGACATCGCCCCCTCCTACGGGCAGGCGGAACGCCGCGTCGGTCCGTGGATGCCGCGCGAACGCAGCCGCTTCTTCCTTGGCTGCAAGACCATGGAGCGCACCAGACAGGGCGCGTGGGCTGAGATGCAGCGTTCGCTCAAACTGTTGCAGACCGAGTCCTTCGACCTCTACCAGGCGCACGCCATCACCACCATGGAAGAACTGGACGCCATCACCAGAAAGGGCGGCGCGCTGGAGGCGTTCATCGAAGCGCGTCAGCGTGGACTCATCCGATTTATCGGCATCACCGGTCACGGGGCGGAAGCGCCGAAGATCTACCTCGAAGCGCTGCGGCGGTTCGATTTCGATTCCGTCCTCTTCCCGCTGAATTTCATCCAAATGGCAAATCCCGAATACCGAAGATATACCGAGGAACTCATCGCCGTATGCAAGGCAAAGGATGTCGGCACGATGGTCATCAAAACCATTACGAAAGCGCCGTGGGGTAAAAGGGGACATACCGCCGCCACCTGGTATGAGCCGTTCGATCAGCAGGACGAGATCCAGCGCGCCGTAAACTTTGCGCTCTCGTATGACGTGACCGGGTTATGCACCGCGGGCGACACGCGCATCCTGCCGCTGGTGCTCAACGCCTGCCGGAATTTCAGGCGCCTTGGCGGTCCCGAAATGGAAGAGATGATACAATCCGCGCATCTGTTCGAGCCGTTGTTCGTCTAGGAGACCGGCTCCAAGATCACACCATGAGCAAGGAATTTTTCGACGCCATCAAGGAAGGGAACAGGGAGGAGGTGGAACGCCGCCTCGCCCTCGACCCGGGGCTGATCCACCGCAAGGAAAATGGACTCAGCCCGATCCTGGTCGCCGCCTACCACCAGGAGCCGGAGATCGCCTCCTTCCTTGCTGACAAGACCGTCGCCATCAACATCTTCGAAGCCGCCGCGACCGGCAAGATCAACAACATCATCCGCCTGCTGGCGCGCGACCCCGAACTCGTCAACGCCTGCGCGGAAGACGGCTTCCAGCCGCTCGGACTGGCATGTTTCTTCGGTCACTTTGAATCGGCGGAATACCTTGTCAAGGCGGGCGCATCCGTCAACGCCCGGTCGCGTAACGAGCTCCAAGCCGCGCCCATCCAGTCCGCTGCGGCGGGCGGGCATTGCAAGATCGTGCAGATGCTGTTGGAACACAACGCCGACCCGAACATCCGCGAACAGGGCGGCGGCACCCCGCTCCACGCCGCGGCGCAAAACGGTGATGTGGAAATGATCCGCATCCTGCTCTATGGCGGCGCAGACCTCACTGTCCATAACGACGACGGAAAAACGCCTCTCGACCTTGCCATCGAAGCCGGTCACGAAAAAGCCGTGCTGCTCCTGAGCGAGGGCATTACCAAACGCTTCAAACCGCGGAGCGATTAAGAAAAAGAGCCGGGGAGCATGGCTCCCCGGCTCGATGGTTTATGGGGTGATATTACGGACACTCAAAGGTATATGTGATCTGCTTTTCGATCTTCTCGCTGCGTCCCACCACACCGCCGGTCTTGCTCAAACCAATGAACTGAAAATCGAACCAGGCGTTGGGTCGGCGGGAGTCGGCGTTTACCTGCTCGCCATTGAATACGAGCGTGAACGTCCCATCGGCTTCGGGGATCATCTTGCCCCGGTTCTGCCATTCAAATGGGGTGCCGGTGGTCCGATCCACAATGCGGTAATAGAATTCCACCTGGGTGATCGTATCGACCAGCGGCTTCACTTTGAAGGTGATCTCCTTGTAAAGCTGGCAGCGCAGGGACAACTGATTGCCGGTGCGCGTCATATCCGTGAAATAACCGGCGCCCAGGATGGGATCCACGGTGATAAGTCCGCCGGTGGACTCCGTCGGTGCGGCGGCTGCGGGAGCGCTCGTCGGGGGAACCTGCGTCGCCTCTACGACCACAGTCACCACCACCGGAGGCGCGGCTGTGGGAGGCTCTGCCGTGGGAGGCACCTCGGTCGGCGCCTGTGTCGGCTCAACAAGGACAGTCTGCACAACAACGACCGGCGTGGGAGAGGGAAGAACCTCGGTGGGTGCGACAACCTGCGGCGCCTCCGTTGCAGAAGTACATGCCGTCAACACCAGAACAAGCAATAAAAGAGCAATCTTTTTCATTTTCATTTTCATTTCTCCTTTTGATCTTCTGAAATAATCTTAGTATGATAAAAAACCACTGTACAGGACGCGTCCATTTTTTGAGTTTTCAATTTCGATAGTTCACACACCTCCCTGAGAATCCGCCCGTTCCCCCAAAACTCCCAATAGCCGCCGCTCAGTCGTGAATTGTCCGATAACTCTTTCTGTTATAATTTTCATCATGCTTACCAGTGAACAGATCGAACGGAAATTAGACAAAATTCTCTTAAAGGTACAGAAACCCGGTCGCTATGTGGGGGGAGAACTCAACAGCATCGTCAAAGATTGGGACAAGGTTTCCGCCAGGGTCGCTTTTGTCTTCCCCGATATTTACGATATCGGCGTCTCGAACGTTGGATTGAAGATTCTCTATGACCAGGTCAACCAGCGGGAGGATGCGCTGGCGGAACGCGCCTATGCGCCCTGGCTGGATATGGAAGCGTTGATGCGCGAACACGGCATCCCGTTGTACACGCTCGAATCGAAACGCCCCTTGGCTTGTTTCGACCTCATCGGCATCACCCTCCCCTACGAGACTCTCTACACCAATGCGCTGAACGTGCTCGACCTGGCAGGCATCCCCGTCCGCTCGATTGACCGTGACGAGACACACCCCGTCATCATCGCGGGCGGGCACTCCACCATGAACCCCGAACCCATGCACGCCTTCATCGACGCGTTCGTCATTGGCGAGGGGGAGGAAGTAATACACGATATCATCAATCTCGTTCAAAAGTTTAAAGGTTTAAGAGTTGAAACGTTCGAGCCTGCCAACTTGCCAACCTTCAAACGTGAAGACCTGTTACAAGAATTAGCAAAGATCCCCGGCGTCTATGTCCCGCGCTTCTACAAAACATCTTACATGGACGATGGAACTATAGCCGCCATCGAACCGACCATACCCGATATTCCCAAAGTCATCACCAAGCGTATTGTGCCTGTCCTGCCTCCCCCGCCGACTCGTTTCATCGTCCCGAACATCGATGTGGTTCATAACCGCGTCTCGGTGGAGATCATGCGCGGATGCACGCGCGGGTGCCGGTTCTGTCATGCGGGGATGATCACGCGTCCGGTCCGTGAAAGAAGCGTGGAGGAGGTTCTGCAGGCGGCAGAGGAAGCCATCAGGCATTCCGGCTTTGAAGACCTGGCATTTTTATCCCTGTCGTCATCCGATTACACCGACATTCTGGAGCTGGTCACCAAAGCCGCAGAAAGATTTGCGGGCAAGCATTTGAACATCGGCCTGCCATCCCTGCGGATCGAATCGGTATCCATCGACCTGATGGAAAAACTGCGCGAAAACGGACGCGCCAGCGGCTTCACGCTCGCGCCCGAAGCCGCCACCGAACGGATGCGCCGCATCATCAACAAATTCATCCCTGATGAAGACATCATCAACACCACGCGCGAGATCTACCGCCGCGGCTGGACGACGATCAAGCTGTATTTCATGATCGGTCATCCCAGTGAAACGCTGGAAGACGTGCAGGCAATCGCCGACCTGTGCAAGCGTGTCATTGCCGAAGGGCGCAAGGTCATTGGCATGAAAGCAAAATTGAATGCCGGTGTCAGTACGTTCGTGCCGAAGTCGCAAACTCCCTTCCAGTGGGTCTCGTGCGACACGCCCGAGCAGATCAAAGCCAAGCAGGCACTGCTCCGCCGCGAACTGGGACGCGACCGCAATATCAAACTCAGCCTCACCAGCGCCGAAGATTCCTACCTCGAAGCCTGGCTTTCACGCGGCGACCGGCGCATGGCGGAGGTGGTCTACTCCGCGTGGAAAGGCGGTTCGAAATTCGACGCCTGGGAGGAAGGCAAGAAATACGACGCCTGGATGAAAGCCTTCGAAGAGCATGGGCTCGACCCGCTCTTCTACACCCACCGTCAGCGCCGCACGGATGAAGTCTTCCCCTGGGAACACATCACCGCCGCCGTGCGGAAGAACTTCCTGTTCCAGGATTTCAGGCAGTCGCTCGAAGGGCAGATCCGTGTGGACTGCCGCTTGAACTGCTTTGCCTGCGGCATCCTGCCGACCTTTGCCGGTTTGCGCCGCGAGAATCCCGGAGACGTGTGGAAGTGCCCGGATGTAAAATCCCCGGCGAGAACAGCGATCAGCGAACAGTTGCCGGTGGTGGGAGACTAGCCCGGGTGCCCACAAATAAACAAGTCTTCCTTGGGCGTTTGATGCACGAACGCGACAAATTCGAACTGTTATTGAACCGCGTCGGTCACACGCGCCGCATGACCTTGAAGGGCGTTGCCGGGAAGTGGTCCATCAAGGATGTCCTTGCACACATCCTCGCCTATGAGCAGTTCATTGCCGACCGCATGGTCGAGATTCTGAACTATGAGACCTATGTTCCTTGCAAGACACAGACGGCGCTCGATGCGTTTCTCGACGCATTTGGCTACCCCGATTTCGGCTCCCCTCTGCTCGATGAAGAATCCCCAAAGGAATGGATCATCGAAAGGTACAAGAGCATTTCAATGGACGATGTGGTCGCGCAGGAACTCCAGGCGTTTGCATCGATCATTTCCTCCCTGGAAAAAATGCCCGACGCGGTCATCCAACAGCATAACCTATATGACCGCGTCGCCGAACACACCTATCACCATTACCATGAGCATATCACCGGTATCAAACGCTGGCTTAGAGTGAACGGCGTTCAACGAAAATGATGCGCATTCGGATTACATTTTCCAAGCAGGGTGCTTTGCGCTACACGGGTCATCTCGATCTACACAGGCTGTGGGAGCGCGCCGCCCGCCGCGCCGAGCTTCCGCTGGCATATTCGCAGGGGTTTCATCCCCAGCCCAAACTGAATATCGCCGCCGCCCTGCCGCTGGGATTCTCCTCCCGCTGTGAGATGCTCGACATGCGGCTAGAACATGATATCGCTTTGGATGGCTTGCGCGACAGGTTGCAGGAAACCCTGCCGATCGGAATTCAAGTTTCGAGCATCGAGGTTGTGGATGAGCGCGCGCCCGCTTTGCAGACGCAGGTTGCCGCGGCGGAGTATGAGGTCACTTTGACGGAGGCAATCGACGGGTCCGACCTGAAGCGGAGGATTGATTCCGTCATGGAATCCGCTTCGCTCCTGCGGGAGCGCCGCGGCAAACAATACGACCTGCGCCCGCTCATCGAAGGGTTGGACATCCTGCCCGATGGTAAAATCTTCATGCGGCTTACCGCCCGCGAAGGCGCAACGGGACGCCCGGAAGAAGTGTTAGATGTGTTGAGTATTGCGTTCGAAGGGACGCGCATTGAAAGAAGTCGCTTGATTTTTCAATCTTAATTCGGAGGAGAGAAAATGGCACTGCTTGGCGCAATATTTTTTGGGTTCGTTCCCATGTTCCTGTTTGCGGCGTTCGTCAACTGGCTGGACCGCTACGAAAAGGAGCCAAAACTCCTGCTGGGCGCGGCGTTCGTCTGGGGCGTGGTGATCGCCGGCGGCGGCGCATTCATTTTGAATACCATGTTCGGCATCGGCATTTACATGGTCACCGGCTCAGAAGGGGCAGCCGAATTCGGCACGACCTCGATCGTGGCGCCCATCATCGAAGAGGCGTTAAAGGGACTGGCAGTGCTGGTCGTCTTCCTGCTGTTCCGCAACGAATTCGACTCGGTCCTCGACGGTATCGTCTATGGAGCCATCACCGCCATGGGATTTGCCGCCATCGAAAACGTCCTGTACATCTACCGAAACGGCTTCCAGGGCGGCGGCTGGGAGGGCTTCTGGACCCTTGTCTTCATCCGCGTCCTGCTGGTTGGCTGGATGCACCCATTCTTCACCGCCTTCACAGGGATTGGTCTCGCCATCTCCCGCATGAGCAGTAACATGCTGGTGAAAGTCCTTGCCATCCCCGCCGGGTACACGGTCGCTGTCCTGACACATGCCTTCCACAATACATTCAGCACGGTCATCGGCGGCATGGGCGGCTTCTTCATCGGCATTTTTGCCGACTACGTCGGATACGCGTTCATGCTCGGGTTCATCATCTGGATGATCGTCCACGAGAGGAATATCCTCAAAAAGCATCTGGTCGAGGAAGTGAATAACGGTCTGCTCTCGCAGAAGCAGTACAACACCGCCGTTTCCTTCTTCCAGACAGGCGTACATCTTTCCGCGCTCACTTCAGGCTCGTTCCGCCCCACCTCGCGCTTCTACCAGGTATTGGGAGAACTTGCCCACAAAAAGGAACAGCTTTCCAAAGTCGGAGAGGAAAAAGGGAATACACAAATCATCGAAAAACTGCGCGCCGAACTCGTGCAACTTGCGCCGCAGGCAAAGGCATAAATGTGGTAAAGGCGACCGGTCCCGGTCGCCTTTACTGTGATAAAATTCCGTCGCCTGCCCCCGTAGCTCAGTGGACAGAGTGTCGGCCTCCGGAGCCGAAGAGCGCAGTTCGAGTCTGCGCGGGGGCGCCAACACTGCCTTTCGGCAGTGTTTTTATTTCGGCAGTACAATTAATCCGTGAAATCGAAACTTGTCATCCTTCTCGCCTTCCTCGTGCTCAACGCGGGGTGCAGTGTGAGCGTTCAGGAGGGGAGCGGGGCCACCCCAACCTCATTCATCGTCACCCTGACATTGCCGCCATCATCGACCCTATCCCCCTCCAAAACGCCGCTCCCGCCTCCCCCCACGCCGACCACTGCTCCCGTGGAAGGAGCCGTATCCACCCAAATCAACGTACGGGAACAACCGTCCACGGCTGGCGAAGTGCTGGGGATCCTCCCGGCGAATACGAAGGTACAAATCGTGGGCAGAGATCCCGGCGGGAATTGGTGGCAGATCCTCTACCCGCAGGCGGGTGAAGGGACCGGTTGGGTTACCGCACAATACGTCACGACATCGGGCACGCCCAATGTCCCGGTGATCGGGGGCAGGGCAGACTCGGGAAATGGCAATGTAGCCGTCGTCCAACAGCAGTTGAACGTACGCAGTGGACCAGGCACCGATTTCAACTCCCTCGGCACGCTCAACCCGCAAGATGTGGTCAACCTGACCGGCAAGGATGTGAATGGGGCATGGCTCCAGATTGAATATACCTCCGGGCCCGATGGCAAAGGCTGGATCAACGCCGCGTTTGCACAGGCGAACGGGGTTGAGAATCTGCCCATCGTCACGGAGGCAGGCAAGGTGGTCGGGACGGGAACGCCGGTCAACAACGCCCCTCCGCCCACGCCGACCCTCCTTCCCGCCCCGCTGGATGAAGATTCTGTCAATCGTCCTATAAAAACAGTCTTTTTTGACCGTGCGGGCATACATACATTGATATACAATGGGGACGTTTCGGCCCCCGACGGCGACACCGAGGATTGGCTCGCGTTCACCACGTTCAGCGGACAGATCCTTCTGGAGACCGCCTGTCAGGGCAGCGTACCTCATTTTGAACTCCTTCAAAACGGGGCGGTTCTGGAACAATCGGCTGTTGTCGGCTGTGGAACCCGGAGTATCGTTCCCGTGGAGCCGAACAACCCGGTGCTGGTGCATGTGAGCGCCATTCCGACAGGTTCGCAAAGCTATTCATCTTACATAGTGAAGGTCTCAACAATCCCATGAAAAATTTTCCCACTGAAGACATCCGCCATCGCCCCGATGTACTCCGCATGAAATGGCGCATCGGAACCGTGTACGGCATGGTGGTCGGTCTATCGTTTGCCGCTGCCACTTGGGGGATAGACGGCTATCGGCTCAGCCAGGCATATGCGTTCCACCCATGGCTGAAGTTCATCATCGGAGCTGTCATTTGCATGATTGCAGGAGGGCTGGCTGGCTGGCTGGTGGCGCGCCTGGAGAAGGGCATTCTTGCCCTGCCCTTCTATCTTGCCGCTTCCGTTGTCTTTTCCTGGCTCACGCTTGCCCTGCCCTTCCAGATTTTCCCAAAGGTTCTGCTGTGGCTGGACCCGGGAACCGGTCAAATGCTGGATTATGTTGTGTACGAAAATTTCAGTTCCCGGTTCTTCCTGGGAGCCGCCTGGGTGGCATTGTTCATCTCGCTCGCGGGGATTTTGCAAATCCCGCTGACGGAACCTGCCGCCTTTTCGACCTCGTATTTTGGCAAAATTGTCCCCCTGCTGGTCTGTTCGGTCATCATGCTCATCAATGGGACGATTGTGGATACGTTGAACAACGAACCGTTGCGCTCCGCCATGCTTCAGTTGAACAATACGATACAATTCGCTGTTGAGCACCAGGGCGAGGAGGTGGATCGCGCGCTGTCGCGTTCCATGCGGATGTACGCGGTCCGCCCCGTGGAGGCGGTGATCGATCAGCCACGCCGAATGATCGTGGGAAAGTACGACCCGTGGCTCGGTCAAATCAATGTACTTGTCCGGTTCGGCGAAACGTGGGTCGATTGTGTGGTCGTCTATAACCAGCCCAGTCTTTGCAAATATATAACCCCCACTCCGCCTTGATATTGCCCTCCCAGATCATTAACAGACTTGTGTCGAATTGTACAAAACAACCTTTTATGGTAGAGTTAATGCAGAATTTCACACTCTGCGAGGGCAAACATTCATGAATGCTGAAAAAGTCCCTGACATTATCATTGGCAGACTGCCGGTTTATCTGCGTGCGCTCCAGCGGTTATCAGAGAGGGGCATCCAGACGACATCCTCCCAGGAATTGGGCGAGATCGTGGGCATCTCCGCCGCACAAATCCGCAAAGACATCTCACAATTCGGCGAATTTGGCAAACAGGGTACTGGCTATGCGATCCCGTTTCTCATCGAACGCCTGCGCGACATCATGAACGTCAATAAGGTCTGGGATGTGGTGATTGTTGGCATGGGTGACATGGGTCATGCCCTCGCCCGATACAACGGATTTTCCGAGCGTGGCTTCCGCGTCAGCATGGTATTCGACAACGACCCTCAAAAGATTGGGCAAAAGGTGGGTGAATTGGAGATTTATGACATCGCCAGTATGACAGAAAAGCTCAAACAAAACAAAATCAGAATTGCCATGCTGACCGTTCCAGCTACTTCTGCACAAGAAATGGCGGATCAGCTCATCAAAGCAGGTGTAAAAGCGATTCTGAATTATGCACCCATCAGCCTGAACGTTCCATCAGGAGTGCGGGTCCAATACATTGACCCGGTCACCCACCTCCAGCGTATGACCTATTATCTCGACTGACAGCAATCAAAAAGGCGCCCGATGGGCGCCTTTTATTTTTGAACTACACCTGCGGCAGACTGCGCCGCAGAATATTGTACATCGGTATGGCTTTGACCGCGCCTTCGACCACGCAGGTCATGGGGTTGTCCACCAAATAGGCGGGGATGCCAAGGGATTTGGTCAAGAGCTTGTCAACGCCGCGCAGCAAGGCACCACCTCCACATAACGCTACACCGCGGTCGATGATATCCGCAACCAGCTCAGGCGGGGTTTTTTCCAGGACACGGCGTCCCGTTTCGATAATCAGCTTGAGCGGTTCCTGCAAAGCTTCCACGATCTCGCCCGTGGTCAAGGTGACAGGACGCGGCAGACCGGTGACCTGATCCTGTCCCTGCACTTCCATGCTGTTCTCAGTATCCTGCGGAACGGCGGCTCCAATCTTGACTTTGAGCTGCTCCGCGGTCACCTGACCAATAATCACCCCGTATTTTCTACGCACATAATTGACAATGGCTTCATCAAGATCAATGCCGCCTGCACGCAGGGTTTCGGCAGAAACAATACCATACATCGCCATGACTGCCGCTTCGGTGCAGCCACCGCCGAGGGTGATGACCATGTTCCCCGATGGTGAATTAATGGGCAGGTCCACACCAAGCGCGGCGGCCAGTGGCTGCTGGATCAAATAGGCTTCGCGGCTGCCTGCTTCCAACACGGCTTCGTAAACGGCGCGCCGCTCCACGCTGGTGACCCCGTATGGGACGGAGATCATGACGCGCGGACGGAAGATGCGCATCGATCCGCTGACGCGTTGGAGCAAATAAGAGAGCAGGGTCTCTGTGATCTCATAATCGGCAATGACCCCGTTCTTGAGTGGACGCGCCACCTCGATACTTTCAGGGACGCGCCCGTACATGTCACGCGCCTCCTGTCCCACCGCCACCATTTTCTGGTCGTATACCTCGATGGCAACAATGGTCGGCTCCTCCAACAGCACCTGTGTGCTGTCGGCGAGGCGTGTAAACATGGTACCCAGGTCTATCCCCAGGTCTTTGGAGAACATTGCCACGTGGGTCTAGGACTCCGAGCCGGGAAAGCGTGATGAATTCTTGCGGTAGCGGCGGGCGGCTTCGAGACGCAGATTCGAGCGACGCAGGGCGGCTTCCATGGCGAGGTAGGCATCGGTTCCGACCGGGATGCCTTTTGCAAGCACTTCCTCGGCGCGACGGCGCGCAGCTTCGGCGCGGTTTACGTCGATCTCTTCCACGTTTTCCGCCGCGTCTGCCAACACGGTCACCACATCAGGCTGAACCTCCGCCACACCGCCAGCCACCGTAAAAATCTGCTCCTTGCCGCTCTTACGGATCTTGATTACTCCATACTTGAGGGTGGTCAACACAGGCGCATGTTTGGGCAGAATGCCCATTTCACCCGCCGCGCCCGGCAATACGACAATATCCACATCGTCGGAAAACACGGTGCGATCCTGGGAAACGATTTCGCATCGAATGGTCATACAAGTTCTCCAGTGTCATGTGTCAGGGGTCATGCGCGCGTGCACATGACTCCTGACACCGGATCACTTATGCCCCTTTTGCCAGTTTCTCTGCGCGCTCACGCACGTCTTCGATGGTGCCCGCCATCATGAACGCCTGCTCCGGCAGATCATCGCATTTGCCGTCGAGGATTTCGCGGAAGCCGCGGACTGTTTCCTTGAGCGGGACATAGCGACCGGGGATACCGGTGAAACGCTCTGCCACGAAGAACGGCTGGGAGAAGAAACGTTCGATCTTGCGGGCGCGGGATACGATGAGTTTGTCATCCTCGGAAAGTTCGTCGATACCGAGAATGGCGATGATATCCTGCAAATCTTTGTAGCGCTGGAGCACACGCTGGACTTCACGCGCGGTGCGGTAGTGTTCCTCGCCCACGATATTGGGATCAAGAATTCGGGAGGTGGAGCCGAGCGGATCCACTGCTGGGTAAATGCCCTTTTCCACGATGGAGCGTTCGAGGGCAATGGTCGCGTCGAGGTGGGTAAACGTAGCCACCGGCGCGGGATCGGAATAGTCATCGGCAGGCACGTAGACCGCCTGCATGGATGTGATCGAGCCGGTGCGGGTGGAGGTGATGCGTTCCTGCAGCTCACCCATTTCGGTGGCAAGTGTAGGCTGGTAGCCCACGGCAGAGGGCATACGACCAAGCAACGCGGACACTTCAGAACCGGACATCGAGAAGCGGAAGATATTATCGATGAAGAGCAACACGTCCTTGCCCTGGTCGCGGAAATATTCCGCCATCGAAAGTGCGGAGAGCGCCACGCGCAGACGGACACCGGAGGGCTCGTTCATCTGTCCGTAAACCATGACCGTGTCCTTCATCACGCCCGATTCGAGCATTTCGCGGTAGAGTTGAGTCCCCTCGCGGGTGCGTTCGCCCACACCAGCAAACACAGAGTTGCCTTCGTGCTCGGTCGCAACGGAGCGAATGAGTTCCATGATGATGACGGTCTTGCCGGTTCCAGCGCCGCCGAAGATGCCCGTTTTGCCGCCTTTGGTGAATGGGGCGATCAGGTCGATGACCTTGACGCCGGTTTCGAAAATTTCAACACGGGTGGATTGTTCCGCAAATGGAGGCGCGGAGCGATGGATGGGATAGCGGGTGGAAGCCCGAACCTCGCCTTTGTTGTCCACGGGTTTGCCAAGCACGTTGAAGATACGACCGAGCGTTGCGGGTCCAACAGGGACCAGGATCGGGGCACCGGTCGCCTTTGCGGGGATGCCGCGCTGCAAGCCGTCGGTCGAGTCCATGGATACTGTGCGCACCCAGTTATCGCCGAGGTGTTTCTGCACTTCGAGAACAAGAGGTTCCATTCCTGCACGTTCCACCTCGATCGCTTCATAAAGTTCGGGAATATTCCCCTCGGGGAATTCCACATCCACCACACCACCAAGAATTTGAACTACACGGCCGGTTGCGTTTGCCATGATTTTCCTCCAATTATTTCGCGGCCAGCGCTTCTGCGCCGCCCACAATGTCTAAGATATCGTTTGTGATCGCCTGTTGGCGGACCTTGTTATAAGCCAGTTGCAGAGAGCCGACGAGTTCCTTAGCATTGTCGGTGGCATTGCGCATGGCGACCATGCGCGCGGCATGTTCACTGGCTTGTGATTCAAGAATCGCCTGGTATACCTGCAGAGACGTAAAACGCGGAATGATCTGATCCAACAATTCGCGCTGGTCAGGTTCGTATTCATACGCCGCGGCGGGACCGTTGCGCTGCTCGGTTTCCATGACGCGACCATCCTTGTCATGGACCTCCAACGGCAGCAGTTTCTTCATGGTCGCCACCTGTCTGCCCATATTGATGAAGTCGGTGTAGACCAGGTAGACTTCGTCCGCCGCGCCCTTCATGAACTCCTCGACGGCAAGACGCCCAACGGAGGAGGTCTCTGCAAAACGTGCGAATTTGGTGGGAAGGGTCAGTCCGCTGAAATCGGCGATGACCGGTTTGCGGCGGCGGATGAGGATGTCACGTCCTTTGCGCCCGACGGTCACATACTTGACATCCAGGGGGAATCTGTCGAAACGCTCCGCTAAAAAGCGGATGACATTCGTATTGTACGCGCCCGCCAGACCGCGTTCGCCAGTGATGACGATCACAAGAGCCGTTTTGGGGTCGGTACGCTCCGTCAATAAGGGATGCAGGCTGTGATGTCCGGGTTGAGCCGTGAGGTGCGAGAGAACCTGCCAGGCTTTGGTCGCGTAAGAACGCGTCGCTGCAAGAGCCTGTACCGCCTTGCGGACCTTCGCCGCGCTGACGGTTTCCAAGGCGCGCGTCACCTGCGCAATATTTTTTACGCTCCGTATGCGGAGCCGCATTTCACGAGCGGAAGCCATTCCTTATCCCTGCCATGTGTTGCGGAAAGCGTCGAGCGCTTTGGTGAGATTGAGACGATTGGCATCGGTAATCATCTTCTTTTCATCGATGTCTTTGCCGATCTCGGGGTAGGACGATTCCATGAACTTGAGCAGGTCTGTCTGCCACTGCGCCATTTTCTCGACCGGCACCGCATCAGCGTAGCCGTTCGTCCCGGCAAAGATCGCGATGACTTGGTCGGGAAGCGACATTGGGGAGTATTGCGGCTGTTTGAGGATTTCCTGCATGCGCTGACCGCGTCCGAGTTGTTGCTGCGTGGACTTGTCGAGGTCAGACGCCATGAGCGCGAACGCCGCCAACTCACGGTACGCTGCCATATCGAGGCGCAAGCGGCCTGCCACCTGCTTCATGGCTTTGGTTTGGGCGTCGCCGCCGACGCGGGAAACCGAGATGCCCACGTTCACTGCCGGGCGGATACCGGCGTTGAACAAGTTGCCTTCGAGGTAAATCTGACCATCGGTAATGGAGATAACGTTCGTGGGAATATAAGCGGACACGTCGCCAAGCAGGGTCTCGATGATCGGCAGGGCGGTCAGCGAACCGCCAGTGCCTTTCACTTTGACCAGCTTGTAATCGTCGGGGTTATCCATTGCCTTGCGGGCATGATCCGCCTCATCCTTCGAGACGGGCCCCGCGTAGACTTTGCCGTCCACACCGTCCGTTTCTTCGGCAAGTTTTTCAGCGAAATCCTTCCGTACAATGACATACTTGTTGGCAAGACGAGCTGCACGCTCCAGGAGGCGGGAGTGCAGGTAGAACACATCGCCGGGATACGCTTCACGTCCGGGTGGGCGGCGCAGGAGCAAAGAGACCTGACGGTATGCCCAGGCATGCTTGGAGAGGTCATCATAGATGACGAGCGCGTCGCGTCCGGTTTCCATGAACTCCTCGCCAATGGCACAGCCGGAGTACGGAGCGATATATTGCAGCGCCGCCGATTCATCCGCTGAAGCAACCACCACAATGGTGTGATCCATCGCGCCGTATCGCTCGAGAATGCCGACCGTGCGGGCAATGGCGGCTTTTTTCTGACCGATCGCCACATAGATACAGATCAAATCCTTGCCCTTTTGATTGATAATCGTGTCAATGGCGATGGCGGTCTTGCCGGTCTGACGGTCGCCGATGATCAATTCACGCTGACCGCGCCCCACCGGGATCATCGAGTCAATGGACTTGATACCGGTCTGCACCGGAGTATCCACATCCTGACGCTGGACCACGCCCGGAGCAATGCGCTCGATCGGGCGGAAACCGGTCGTGGCAATGGGACCCTTTCCGTCAATGGGTTCGCCCAGGGCGTTGACCACGCGTCCGATCATCGCATCACCCACGGGTACGGAAGCGATGCGTCCCGTTCCGCGTACGCTCATGCCCTCGGTAATCTCGGCATAATCGCCCATCACGATCACACCCACGCTGTCCTTCTCAAGGTTGAATGCCGTCCCCATGACCCCGTTCGAAAACTGTACCAATTCCTGCGCTTTGACGGTGGCAAGCCCCTGCACGCGCGCAATCCCGTCGCCTGCCTCAATCACCGTACCAATATCACTGATGCTGAGTTCAGGTTGGAAGCCCTCTATTTGCTTCTGCAAATCACCGGTGATCTGCTTGATCAAGTCTGACATTATTCCTCCACGCGAAATTTCGTATTACTTACAAGAACCCGGATAAGGAAGTTATCCGGGTGTATGTGTGGTTTCTCGATTGTTTTTCCTCAGGCACACGCAGGATAGCCTTCGTGAGCAGGCGCACAATCGGACTAATGATACCTGAAACACCCACCATTGTCTAGTTACAAATGATTTTCGGCTTAAAAACCCTTGTAATTTGTCCAGCTTGGACTATACTCGCCTCCGAAAATTATTCTCAAGGAGAACCAAAATGCTCTCACGTGGAGATGACAAGCCCCCCAGTCGCCGCATGAAGCGCTACTGGAAGATCGCCGTGCTGGCAAATATCAAGGATGAATCCCAACCGAAACCGGATAGCGTTCCCCCGGACGCTTTCGCCGATTTCGACCACATCGAGACCATCGATTCGATTCGCGCCGCGCTCGAAACGGACGGCCACCAAACCTGTTTCCTCCAGGCTGACGCAAACCTGCCGTACGCACTAAAGGAAGTACAGCCCGACATTTGTTTCAACATCGCGGAAGGGCTGGGAGGCGACGCTAGAGAAGCGCAGGTCCCTGCCTTGCTCGAAATGCTGCGCATCCCCTACACCGGATCGCGCGTACTCACCAATGGAATCTCCCTCGATAAAACGCTTACCAAGCGCATCTGGCGCGATCGCCGCCTGCCTGTGGCGCCATTCCAGGAATTCACCATCGGCGACGAGCCGCTGCGTCCCGAACTGAAATTCCCGCTATTTGTCAAACCTGCCCGCGAAGGGACTGGTATGGGCGTGGACACAAAAGCCATCGTCAAGAACGAAAAAGAACTGCGCGAGCGCGCCCTGTACATTATCAATACCTACCAGCAGCCTGCACTGGTGGAAACCTTCCTGCCGGGGCGTGAATTTACTGTAGGCATCATGGGGCGCGTGGACGCCAAACTGTATTCCCGCCACCCCGAATGGTACGAAAAGGATGGCTTCCATCGTTTCCCGGTTCTGGAATTGGATAGTTCGCGTTCCGTCACGCCGAATGTATACAGCCAGGCATCGAAAGCCAAGGATGTCGGCGAGGAAGGCGCGCCCGATTACGTCTGCCCGGCGGATATCGACCCGGAGCTTGAAAAGAAGCTCAAACATTTTGCCCTGCGCGCACATCAACTGTTGTACGCGTTGGACGTCTCCCGTACAGATATCCGCCTCGACGAGGAAGGCAATCCGCGCCTGATGGAGATCAACACCCTGCCCGGTTTGACCCCTGACTATAGCGACCTGTGCCTGCAAGCCAAAGCGGAAGGTATCCGCTATGAAGATTTAATCCTGGAAATCTTGTATCTGGGTGCATCCCGTTGGGGCATGGTGGAGCCGAGAGATATTCAGATAACGAACGGCAGGAAGTAGCAACCATTTTTATAAAACAAGCCGGTTCACATGTGAACCGGCTTGTTTTTTTTAACGAATGGTATCTCTCCAACAATACCTACGCCTTTCTGCCTTCCATCTCGAAACCGGGAATGCGGCTGGCTCGTTCCAGCCATTTCAGCATGGCGTCAAGCAAATAAACCATTGCCAGATAAATAATTGCCACAGCGATATAGGAACCGATGGGATCGTACGTCTTCGCTGCAATAGATTTGGCTTTCGCCATCAACTCAGGGATGGCAATTAGAAAGACCACGCCTGTGGATTTCAACAACGATACCGGTTCATTCGACCACGCAGGGATCGCCAGCCGCAGCGCCTGCGGGAGGATCACGTGCCAGATGGTCTTCCACTTCGACATGCCGATGGATCGACCAGCCATCATCTGATTATCACCAATGGCAAGAATGGAACCGCGTAGATACTCCGCTTGATATGCCCCGCTATTCAGACCAAGCGCCAGGAAGGCGGAGAGTTCGCGCGAAAGTGTGATACCCAATCCCGGCAAGCCGTAGTAGATAAGAAATAACTGGACGAGCAGCGGAGTCCCACGGAAAAGTTCGATGTAGCCAATCGCCACCCCACGCCAAAATTTGTTCCCATAGGAACGCGTCAATGTGGCAAGCAGTCCCAGCACAAAACCAGCAGCCAACCCTTCTGCGGTGAGCAGGAGAGTCATGCTCGCGCCTTTTAACAGGTCAGGCAGGAAGCGGGTGAAGAACTCGAAGAAATCGCTCATGGATTTCCACCTGCTTCCTTTTCCTTCTTGCCGTAGAGTTCGGTGATTTTCCACAGAAATTCACGTGTACGGTCATGTTTGGGATGGTAAAACAGGTCATCGGGCGAACCTTCTTCGACGATATGGCCCTTCTCCATGAAGACAATACGGTCAGCGACTTCGCGCGCAAAACCCATTTCGTGCGTAACCACCAGCATGGTCATGCGGTCACGCGCCAGCTTTTCCATCACACCCAACACCTCGCCGATCAATTCCGGGTCGAGGGCGGACGTCGGCTCATCGAACAACATGACACGAGGGTCCATCGCCAACGCGCGGGCAATGCCGACGCGTTGCTGCTGCCCACCCGATAACTGACCGGGATAATGGTCGGCGCGATCTGCCAACCCGACGCGTTTCAATTCTTCCATGGCTTTTTCCCTTGCCTGCTCCTTCGGCAGCTTCTTGACCTTGGTCAAGCCAATCATGACGTTATCGAGGGCGGTCAGATGGTTAAACAACAGGAAGTTCTGGAAGACCATGCCGATTTGTTGACGAACCTGATCTTCGTTGTAATCCGGGGCGGTGATTTCTTTCCCGTCGAGGAAGATCTGCCCATTATCAGCCTTTGTCAGCAGGTTCATGCAGCGAAGCAATGTGCTTTTGCCTGTGCCACTAGGGCCGATGATAACGATGGTCTCGCCTTCGGCGACTTTGAGGTCGATATCCTTGAAGATCACATTCGAGCCATAGATCTTGGTCAGTTTGCGTGCCTCTAAAATGGAATCCGTCATGGGAGCCTCCGTCATGGATGTGTCGGCAGTTTCGTGCGTTCCGACAGGTAGTCGAGTCCGCGGTTCACAGCGAAGACAAGGACAAAATAAATGAGAGCAGCCGTCCCGTAGGCAAGGAACGGTTGCTGTGTCGTGGCAGAAAGCTGTTGGGCGCGGCGCAAGATCTCAGGCACACCCAGGGCGTACACGAGGGATGAATCCTTCAAAACAATGGAGGCCTCATTCGACCACGGCGGGATCGCCAGCCGTAACGCCTGTGGTAGAAGGATATGTTGAATGGCTTGCAGGCGGCTCATACCCACCGCCCGGGCCGCAGTCATCTGTCCACTGCCTACAGATAACAGTGCGCCGCGTAAGATCTCCATCTGATAGGCGCTGGAGACGATGCCAAGCGAAAGCGATCCTGCCCAGAATTCGTTCAGGTTAATCAGGTTGCCAGAGAGGATGAAATATAGGATGAATAGCAAAACAATGGGCGGCACGCTGCGCATCAACAGACTGTATGCGGCGGCAAACCGGTTTGCAACTTTCCCACCATATGTGTGGAGCAAGGCCAACAGCAAGCCCACGAGCAGACCGGATGGCAAGGCAATCAGGGTCACGGCAATGGTTGTTGCCGTACCTTGCAGAATGTAGGAGATGAAGTTGGAGAGCATAAAATGATCCGTCATTGCGAGGAGGGCGCAAACCGGATGAAGTAATCTGATGACTGTTTCAGAATTTGCCTCACCGTTTCCTCCGCTCAGTCTCGCAATGACGGGAATTTGAATTACTGGGCGAAGTATTTCACAGCCAGAGCGTCAATGAAACCCTCATCCTGCAATTGTTTGATGATGTCATTGATGGCTCTCTGGAGTTCCTTGTCGCCTTCGGGGATGACGATGTTGACCGGTCCGCTGGAAAGCACGCCGTGGTAAACGATCTTCAAGCCGCCGAGTTGCGCCGCCAGCGCCTGCGCCGGAACGTAATCGGACATCATCACATCGATGCGACCGTTCTTCAAGTCCACCATCGCCTGGTCCACGCGGTCATAACGGAAGAGGTTCTCTTCGAGCAGAGCGCCATCGGCGACAAGGGTGTCGGTCAGCCAGCCGTCCTGGGTGGTGCCGGTCTGCACACCGACCTTGTAATTGGCGACATCCTCCGGGTTGACAATCGAGCCGGTGAAGGTATCCGCCACGGTGAAGGCGTCTTAGGAGGTGTAGTATGCGTCGGAGAAGTCCACGGTCTGGTCGCGCTCTTCGCTGTAATTGAACGCTGAGATGGAGGCATCGATCTTGCCTTCCTGTACGGCTGCAATCAGACTGTCGAACGGCATATCCACCCATTCCAGGGTCACACCGAGCCGTTTGGCGATTTCAGTCATCAGCTCGATATCGAACCCCACTTTGTTGCCGTTGGCATCCACCGATTCGAACGGCGGATAATCGGCAGAGGTCCCCACTTTGATCACGCCTGCCTGCTTGATCGCGTCCAGATGGTTGGCCGCTTGGGAGGCGCCGCATCCCGCCAGTATCAGGCTGACCGCGACCAGCAGTGAAACGAACATGACAACACGCTTCATAAACTATCCTTTCTTTATCTTTTTGGGAAGGTTGGACTCCCGGAGTGGGCAGTCGCGCTTCACTATACAGGCAGAATCTTTGTCATACAAGTGAACATTGTCATAAATCTCAGCATTCCCCCATCCTGATTCGCCGGGGCAGGTTTCGCATCCTCTCGTTTAAGTGTGTGTTACTAGACTCGAAATCACATTTTTGGAGGAGAGAAGGATGAATACATTGACTCTGATTCTGCGACTGGTCCATATTATCGGCGGCGTGCTCTGGGTTGGAGGCGCACTGCTAATGAACTTCTTCGTTGCTCCATCCATGCGCGCCACGGGAGAGGCAGGCAAGCAATTCGCGGGACATTTCATGGGGAAGACACGCTTCTCCACAATCATGACAGCCAGCGCAGTGGCGACCGTTATCGCCGGGTTATGGCTCTACGGGATTGACTCGCAGTGGTTTACCTCCGCCTGGCAATCGTCCGGGGCGGGCATCGGTTTTGGCATCGGCTCCGTCTTTGGGCTGGTCGGACTTGTCACCGGCTTCATGAATGGCGGAAACAACAAAAAGCTTGCACAATTGGGAGCGCAGGTTCAGGGGAAACCCACCCCGGAGCAGGCGGCGGCACTGGGGGCGATCCAAAAGCAGCAGGGATGGGTCGTGCCGGTCAACACCTGGTCCCTCATCCTTGCCGTTCTCCTGATGGCGACCGCACGGTATCTGGTCTTTTAAAAACAGAGACCTGACGAGTATCGTCAGGTCTCTGTTTTCTATTACTTCTTTCGCCCGCCCTTCAATTCATCTTGCAATTTCTTCAACCCGTCTGTGTTGCCCGTTGCGGCGAATTTCGCCTGTTCGATCCAGCCTTCGGGGTTGAGCATCTGCAGACCAGCGGCATCCAGCGCCCGCTGGATTTCCTCCGCCCGGGCGTGGGCGAGTTCTTCGAATGTGGTGATACCTGCCCCGTTGAGGACTTTGGCAACCTTGGGACCGATGCCCTCCAGCACAGTAAGATCATCCGGTTCCTTGTGCGCGGGAGAAAGATGCGCTTCATGCCGAGACTCGGAATCATTTCCCTTTCGATTGCTCGTCAGCCACCCGACGATGACCATCAAAAAGAAAAAGCCCAGTGCTATAAATAACAACCAGGCCAGTTCTGTGTTTGGACCGGTCTCTTCTGCGAAATGGATGAGAAACATCATTGCCTCCATGGATATTTGTTATTGTTACTATACGGGAAAAGTAGCGCCATGTCAATTCTGACACCCTTCCCTGCCCAGGAAGGAGATTGCTTCGTTTCGTTCGCCATAAGGGGTGGTCAATGCCTGCTTGTAGTAAAACCTTGATTCGCCGAATTGTGAAACCAATCCTTAACCGAAGCATTACACCTCGTTAAATCTCCGTTAACTCTGCCATTGGATAATATCCATAATCTTCCCAGGATGACATACATGGATCAGCAAAGAGTCTTGTTTTTATGCACCGGCAATTCGGCACGCAGTCAAATGGCAGAAGCCTTTCTTCGCAAGTATGGTGGAGAGCAGTTCGAGGTTCACAGCGCGGGACTGGAACCAAAAGGAATGAACCCATTCACAATAAGGGTAATGAATGAGGTCGGGATCGATATATCCGGGCAAACATCCAAAGGTGTGGACGTCTATCTCGGCAAGGTTCTATTCAAATACCTTGTCACGGTATGCGATGACGCCGACAAGAACTGTCCCACCGTGTGGCCTGGTGTCAGAAAGAGAATGCACTGGTCATTTCAAGACCCTGCTGCTGTAGAGGGAACCGACGAGGAGAAATTGGCTAAATTCCGCGAAGTGCGGGATAAGATCGAGGCACAGGTCAAAGCCTGGCTGGCAGAACAGGCGTGATGTTCGTCATACAATTTTGAGGACGCAGGTCGTTGCCCTGCGTCTTTATTTTGTTTATTCTATATTCAGAATTTTGAACAGTAAAACACTTCTAAAAGCACTCGCACATCCCATCTGATCCACAGTTCTGGATATTCTGCGTGAGAATAAGCAAGATGTCCGTCACATGAAAGCCGTGCTCGAAACTGCGCAACTTTCCCGCCGGGCAGGAGCCTCACATGGCAAAGGTCCAATACGCTCGTATCAACCAAAACGGAGAAATCGTTCTACCCGCGCATCTCTCTGCCGCATTGGGTATCTCCCCTGGAGATGAGATCCGTGTCGAGGAGAACGACAATGGGCTACATCTACATCCCTCCGTTCATACCCTTAAGCGGGTGTATGTGGAAGTGACCAACAAATGCAATTTGAAATGCAAAACCTGCATACGAAATGTCTGGGACGTAAAATACGGTTACATGCCCGGAGAGACCTTCGAACGGCTCCTTTCCGGACTGGAGGTGGCTCCCAATAAACCGGAGATCTTCTTCGGCGGATACGGTGAACCGATTTCCCATCCCAACATCCTTGACATGATTGCGCGCGCCAAAGAAAAGGGACACCGCGTCTCGCTCATCACCAATGGCATTCTGTTAACTCAATCAGTCATCCAGCGTTTCATTGAATTGAATCTTGACATGATTTGGGTCTCGCTGGACGGCGCCTCGCCCGAATGCTATGCCGACGTGCGCTTGGGAGATTCACTGCCAGTTGTACTTGAAAACCTGAGCCAATTACGCACACTAAAATACCAAAAATTTGGCGGCTCTAACTGGAGCGGACAACCCAAACTTGGTATTGCCTTCGTCGCCATGAGGCGTAACATTCACAACTTGGACGAAGTCATTCGATTGGGCACGCGCCTTGGAGCAGTGGAATTCTCCATCAGCAATGTGCTGGCACACAACACTGAATTGCTCAACGAAAACCTGTATATGCGTTCGCTCGATCTCGTTGCCGGGCAGGAAGTCAGACCCAAAGTGCACATGCCGCTCATGGACATCCAACCTGAGACCATGAAGGCATTGACCAGCGTTATGAAGGGCTTCTATCGTCTCCAACTTACCGGCAGCCCACTCAACCGGAACACAGATCAGTGTCCCTTTGTCGAACGAGGCAGCATGGCCGTCCGCTGGGACGGCAAAGTCAGTCCATGCCTGCCGTTGTTGTACACACACAAACATTTTCTTGATGACCGCGAACGCACATCGAACGAGTATTTCGTCGGTGATATCCATGAACAGGACCTGTTCCATATTTGGGAGGACGCATCCTACAAAGCCCTGCGTAAACGCCTGCAAGATTTCGACTTCTCGCCATGCACATTTTGCAACAGCTGCGAAATGGCAAACGAAAACAGAGAGGACTGCTTTGGGAATGTTCATCCCACGTGCGGGGGTTGTTTATGGGCGCGCGGATTAATCCGCTGTCCGTAATTTAACTTTGATCGATGGGATGGAAACTATGACTTCATTCACTCCATCCAGACGGTGCGGTCTTCAAACGAAGGACGCGGTTCATGCTGCGCGGTGAACTCGGGGTAACCGATATACAGGAAGGCAATCAGATGCTGGTCGGCTGAGAAGCCGAGGAATTCCTTCACCTTCGGGTCACGCGCCCATTCACCGGTGCGCCATTGGGCGGCAAGTCCCAGCGCCTGCGCGGCGAGCAGAATGTTCTGGCAGGCTGCCGACGCCGCGGCGATATTTTCGACCTCCAGCACCTTTTCCTCGCCGGGCTTGTCCACGCCAACCGCAATCAGGACGGGCGCTCGAAGCGGCAACGCCCGGGTTTTGTCTAATGCTTCGGGCGGCAGGTCAGGTTTCCGGTCGCGTTGTGAAGCGGACATCACCTCCCCCAGCCTGTTCCGCGCATCCCCCGTCAGAACAACAAAACGCCATGGTCGCACTTTGTAATGATTCGGCGCCTGGACGCCGGCATCCAGCAGCTTCTCGATGATCTCGCGTGAGACCGGGTCCTGTTTCACCTTCCCCTGCGAATATCTGTTGTGTATTGCTTCAAAAAGTTCCATACGATCCTCCGCACTATTGATACAATTGCAGCGCAGGTTCTTACGGAGACAATGTGAAGATCTTTTATTCCGAAGCGCATCAAAACCATCACCCGCCTTTCGAGGTGTTCGATGGCGGTCTGCGTGTGCCGTATCTCGAAAATCCTGACCGCATGGATCGTATCCTGAGCGCCTTGCGCGGTGTGGAATGGGCGGAGCTGTGCGAACCGACGGATTTTGGACTCGACCCGATTCACGCCGTGCACGACAGGGAGTACATCGACTTCCTCGCCTCCGCCTGGACCGAGTGGCTGGATACCGCTTCCGAGGATAAAACCACGCTTTTGCCTGCCACCTTCGCGCTTCGGCGGACTCCCCAAAAGCCGAAATCTCTGCTGGGCAGGGCAGGCTACTACATCATGGACTTGAGCGCCTGCATCGTCGAAGGGACATACCGAGCCGCTTTGGCTTCCGCCCACTGCGCCATGAGCGCGGCGGAGGCGGTGGCAGGCGGGGAACGCTCCGCTTTCGGTCTGTGCCGCCCGCCCGGTCACCATGCCGGGAGGGATTTTGCCGGGGGATATTGCTTCATCAATAACGCGGCGGTCGCGGCGAATTGGCTTGCATCTGTGGGAAAGGTCGCCTTGCTTGATATTGACTACCATTGTGGCAACGGCACGCAGGATATTTTCTACAAACGCGACGATGTGCTCACCATTTCCATCCATGCCGACCCGGATTTCGAATATCCTCACTATGCCGGTTTCAAAGAGGAAAAGGGTTCGGGCAGAGGCTTTGGCTTTCATCACAACTTTCCACTCCCGTCAGGCACCGACGATACGGCATATCTCAAAACGCTCAACGAAGCGCTGGAACTGATCCGAACCTACAAACCGGAGTCGCTGGTTGTCTCCGCCGGAATGGACATCTACGCTGACGATCCGCTCGGTTCCATCAAGGTAACCACGGCAGGCATCGGCGAGATCGGCAGGTGCGTCGCATCGTTGAATCTTCCCACAGTTATCGTGATGGAAGGCGGCTACAACAACGACGCTTTGGGTAGAAATGTTGTTTCTTTTTTGGGAGAATTCAAATGAAGAAATATTCCCTTATCGTTTTCGCGCTTCTCGTCCTCGGCTGTAATCTCGCTTCGCCTGAGACGCAAGCGACTCAGACTGCAACCGCCCTGACCGCCACAGCAGATGCATGGACAGAAACCCCCACTCCCACATTGACGTTCACCCCCACCTTTACAGAGACCCTCACTCCAACCCTGACTTTCACGCCTACCATCACGCTCTCCCCCACCATCACCGCCACGCCCACGTTCGCTTTTCCCTCTGTAACCGTCAATAAACAGGCACATTGCCGTTATGGTCCGTCGGTGGCATATCTCCACGCGGCGGATCTGTACGCAGGCGATGTGGGGACGGTCCGCGGACGGTTTATCTACAGCAACTGGTTGTACGTCAAATTCGACAAGCTGAACTATTTCTGCTGGGTCGCGCCGTCTGTGGTGGATGTGGTCGGCGATATTTCAAAAATCAATTACGCCGAACTGCATCTGCAAACCATCGGGAGCAATATGTACGGTCCGCCCAAAGGTGTGACCGCTGTCCGCGATGGGAGCCGGGTGACGATCAGTTGGAACCAGGTCAAGATGACCAAGGATGATGACCGCGGCTACCTGCTGGAGTTGTTCGTCTGTCAGGATGGCTACCTGCTCTGGTGGACGGACTCGTATGAGGATCAATTTACCACCAGTTACACGGTCAAGGATGAAGCAGGATGCCCGGAACCTTCAAGTGGTCTGCTGTACACCGTGGAAAAACACGGCTTCTCCGAGCCCGCCATCATTCCGTGGCCCGCGCCGTAGGATTTCATATCGTTTTCCGGCAGGCAGTGTTAAACTATGCAGGATTTTACCTGTAGAGGAAATCATGAAGAACCGGACGAAGTCATTATCTGCCCTGATCCTTATCGGCATTCTTGGAAGTCTGCTGGCAAATTGCACGGGACTGCCTCAATCGAACAATCGAGAGACCATCACCATCGCCGTGGTGGAGGAGGAACCAGGCGCCAAGGGCAGCCCCAACGAGCAATCCATTTATGCAGGGGTGCTGCTTGCGGCAAAACAGATCGAGGAACATGCGGGACTCAGGATCAACGTCGAACCGTACGACGACAATAATAATCCAAACCTTGCGACACAGATTGCGGAGCAGGTCGCCCGGAGCAATGCGGTCGCGGTGGTTGGACATTCCTCCATCGAAACGTCAGACATCGGCGCCAAGGTGTATGACCGGCATGGGATTCCTATCATCAGCGCCGTCCCGACCACCGAGTCGATGACCCGTGGTCATTCTCACCAATTCAACATCACTTACACAACCGAGTCGGAAGCCGCCTATCTGGCAAACTATGTAATCAAGGTGCTCGACAAGGATAAAGTGGAAACCGACAACAGCAGGAACGTCGCCACCATCATCTATACCAACGACGCCTACGGGATCGCCTTGCAAAAACAATTCGGCAACACCTTCCGCGGATTGGGCGGCACGGTTCGACCACCGGAGATGATCGATCCCCGCCAGCCCATCGAATTGCGTCTGGAACAGATTGTCTCCCGCATCATCGCCGCCGACCCTGAAACGGAGAATCCCGGCACGATCTTCATCGCCACCGACGACAAGACCGCCGCCGAACTTGTCATCCAGATGAAACGCAAAGGGGTGTCGTATCCGGTCATTGGGGCAAGTAACTTGAGCAGTCCGGCATTCATCCGGAGAATCTCCGAGGAATCCGAGGAGGATACGCTGCCCGGTTATTTCACCGACGGCATCCTGACGACCCGCTCCATCATTTTCGACAGCGCCAACCGCTACGCCAACCAGTTTCTGCAGGAATATCAGAGCGCCTATCGCTATCCCGATCCCAGCGATATCGTCGCCAATGGATACGATGCCGCGTTGACCCTGCTGTCCGCAATATTGAACACACCCGCCGGGGAAAGGATCACCCGCGACAGCATCCACGCCGCGTTGTTGAAAATGGATCGGGAGGAAAACGGCGCGCAGGGCATCATCAGCCCCATCTACTTCGACCCATCGCGGAATATCCCGCGGGCGGCACGCTTCGGTATCTACCAGAACGGGGAGATCGTTTCCGCCAACACACAGTTCGAGCCGATCTTCGCTCCCAGCGAGATTCAGGATCTGGACGAACAGGTCGCCAAGGGGCGCATTATGACCGTGAATGGGGGGTATGTCTATGTGGCGAACGTGGTGTATGCCGGTGTGGATCTGCTTGGAATCGACGAAATCGACATCAAGACATCCACGTACAAGGTTGATTTTTACCTCTGGTTCCGGTACCGTCCGCATGAGCAGGACGCCGAATTCAAACCGGAGGAATTCGTATTCACAAACATCGAGAGCATGGATGGCGACCCCGCCCTGGTCCGCGAGGCCGCAAATTCGGACGGCACCGTGTTGAAGACCTACCGAGTCAGCGGAGTGTTCAAGAATCAATTCAGGTTCTACGATTATCCGTTCGACCGCCAGAAACTGGTGGTCGAATTCCGCAATCAGAACGCGGCTACTTCCTTCATCCAATATGTGGTAGACCGCATCGGGATGCGCTACACCACTGGCGAAGATCTGCTCAATAACTTCAGGCTGAACGGTGCATTCGATTCGATTTTCGGTTGGAGGGAGAAGAGTGCACGCGTCGACCAGGATAATTTCCCGACATTTTCCACGTTCGGGAACCCGCAGAACTTCGACCGTAAGGTGTCCACGAATTACTCGTTGATCAACATCGAAGTGGAGATCCAGCGCAACTCGTTGCAGTACGTCATCAAGAGCCTGTTGCCGCTGTTCATCACCCTCGTCCTTGCCTACATCACCTTCTTCCTGCCGCTGGGACATTCAGAGCGTCTCGCGGTCGGTTCCACCGCCCTGCTCACGACTGCCTTCTTCCATTTGAGTCTGGCAGGTACACTCCCCGAGATTGGCTATACCGTGGCGATGGAATATTTCTTCTATGCCTCCTACCTGATGTCCGCTCTGATTGTTCTGCTGGAAACGCTCAGCATCCGTCTGGATAGCAAAAGCCAGGAGGCAAAGAGCAAAGCAGACAAACAGGCCATCCAGGAGCAACGCGAACGGTTGAATATGATTGGTCGTTTCGCCTACCCGGCGATTCTGCTTGTGGCTGTCGCTTTCGAGACGCTCATTTATACCGGGACCCTGCCCCTCGGTCCGAAGGAAGACGCGAAGTCAACGCACCTGGTTAGCCTGATTATCGGGAATTTCCAATTGACCGAAAAGGCAGAAACAGCGGTTGATGTCCCGGTTGGGGTGGATAACGCGGTCAGACTCACGCTCACCACCTGGCGCCCGGAGGACACGAATCAAATGAGGGTCCTGCTGTCCGGTTTCGAGGAGTATGCCAAAACGAGGGGCAGGAATATTTCCGTCGAGTACCGACCTGTCATGAGCGTGAATTACGACTCAATTCTCGACATTCAACTGAGCCGCGGCGGGGATGCTCCCGACCTGTTCTATGTACGCCCATTCTCTGTGGATGGGAGCATCGGCAAATATCTCGCCGCACTGGACAGCCTGTCTATCGAGCAACAATACGACCCCACGAAGAGTGTTGCATGGAAGAGTAACACCGGGGTATATTACGCCGTCCCGTTCGTGGGCGTGGTACAGGGTGTGTATTACAACAAGGGATTGTTTGCGGAATATGGCATCTCGGTACCGAAGACCTGGCAGGAATTCCTCGACGCCCTGAAGACGATCCGTGAAAAGAACCCAGATATCACCCCGATCGCCAATGCCCTGAACCAGGAGGAGGACAGCGAGATGTTCATGAGTATCGCGGCGAATTTCCTCGGTGGACCCGAGGGACGCGAATTGTTCATGCGCGCCAACGGGACAGCCAATTGTTTCAACAGTTCACGCGTGGTCAGCGCCTTCCAGGCAATTGAAGATATCAAGGGGTATCTTCCCAGAGACGCCGCGAGAATCAATTCGCAGAACACCAAGGAATTGTTCTTCCAGCAGGACGCGGTGATGATGTTCGGCGGTTCATGGGATTTGCAAAAAGTCACCGAGGAAGCCGGTTTCGAGTGGGATGTTTTCGCCGTCCCCGCGCCGGGATTCAGACCGACGTATGTGATCTTCCAGCCCGATATCGCGGTCGGCATGAATAACGCTACGAAACACCCGGAGGAGGCGCGTCTTTTTCTTGAGTGGTTAATGAGCCCTGAAGCGGTCGAATTGGCGGCAAGAAACCTTCCAGGCTTCTATCCTTTGAGCAATCATAAAACGAACGCGGTGTCGCTCACGAACCCCAACGATGAGAAATTCCTCCGTCTGATCATGGATTATGAGACCGATATCCGCTGGATGTACACTGAGATCAACAACAGGGATCCGGGTGCATCGGACATTGTCCGCAGGAGCCTATACGAAATGGCAATTTCCCGCATCACGCCCAGGGAAGCGGCGCAAAGACTCCAGAACGGACTTGGCGAATGGTACGAACCGGCGCAGAACTGCATCCAAAAATGATACCGCTTACAACACCCCTGCCTGAGGGGTGTTCTTTTCTTCTCGGTGCCTCCGCCATTGGACAACAAGCACGCCAACGGCGACAAGCGCCAGCCCAAGCATTTCTTTGATGGATAGAGTCTCGCCGAGGAAGAAGAATGCTAGCAGGGCAATCTGCGGCATTATCAGGCTGTTAATAACACTGGATTCGATTGCAGAAAGCGTGCGGAGCGTATGATTCCACAAGGTGAAGGCGAATGCCGTATTCACCACCGCCAGCCAGCCAATGATCACCCAATCAGACAAGGAGGGGTGTCCAAATCCCTGTGTGAGTAGGCCGGTCACCAGCAACAGCACGGAACCGATCCCCATGCTGACGAACGTGACAGCCAACGGTGAAAGATGGTCCTGCAAATTGATTTTTCGTCCCAGCAGGGATGATATCGCGTTGGACAACATCCCAAGGACCGCCGCCAATAAACCGAGGCCAATCATTCCCGCAGAAGTAACCGGGATAAAATAAAGACCGACTCCCAGGACGGTCACTCCCACGCCGACCCACTGAAGTCGGGAGGGCGATTCCCGAATCAACCAGATGCCCGCTACACCCACAACAACGGACGTCAGGTTGAGCACCAGGCTGACCATCGCGGCAGGCAGGTAGGCAAGGCTGAGAAATTGAGCGCCTTGTGCCAGCGTGATAACAAACAACCCAAGTACAGCCAGCCAGAACCAATCAGAACGGCGCAGGTCCCTGATCCGTTGGCGTTCAGAGCGATTGAAAACAACAAAGGGAATCAAACATAAAAATGCAGTGACATAGCGCAGCCCCGCAAAGGTCAAGGCGGGCAATTGATTGCGCAAGCCGAATTTGATCAGCACCCACGATGTCGACCAGAGCAAAGTCACAAAGACCGCCTGTAAAATGGCGGCGATATGTCGTTTCGAATCCATGAAGGCTACGCCGTCAGAGAAGCGAGCGCAACCGCCCCCATGCTGCCTGACCGATTCCCCAACGCAGGTGGAACAATATATTGGTCGATGGTCTCCAGCAGGTTCTTGTGGACCACATATCCGTTCAGCAACGCCCGCACCCTCTGCCTGATCTTCGGAAACAGGAATTCGCGCTGCATCACCCCCCCACCCAGGATGATCTTCTTCGGAGACAAGGTCAGGATGTAATTCATGAGCGCGGAGGCGATGTATTCCACCTCGATGTCCCAGAACGCGTCCTCCTCCGGGACGACGGCTCCCGTTACCCCAAGCCTTTTCTCGATGGCGGGCCCACTCGCGAGCCCCTCGAAGCAGTCCCTATGGAAGGGGCAACTTCCGTTAAACGGATCCAATTCCCGGTCGTGCGGGATGCGCAGATGTCCCATCTCGAGGTTGAGCATCCCGATCAGCGGCTTGCCGTCCTTGATGTACCCGCCGCCGATGCCCGTCCCGATGGTGAGGTACAACGACGGGTCGAGTCCGCGGCTGGCGCCCCAGATGTGTTCGCCCAATCCTGCCACATTGACGTCCATGTCGAGTGTAAGCTTTACGTTCAAGGCACGGCGGAGCGTACCCAGCACATCGGCGTTGCTCCAATGCGGTTTGGGCGTAGATAGAATGTGTCCGTAGGTCGGCGAAGTGGGGTCGAGGTCGAGCGGACCAAAACACCCAATGCCGATGCTGTGAATCTGTCCCGATTCGACGAACGGTTGGAAGAATTTGATCGAATTTTGCAATGTCTCTTCGGGAGTCGTCGTTGGGAAACGGATCTCTTCCACAACGCGGCCGGGATCGCTCGCCACAACACAGACGAATTTCGTCCCGCCTGCTTCAATGCCACCATAGAGTTGAGAAGTTTTCATGCCGCAATTATAGCCTGTGCGTCTCTCAATATGAATGGAGGAATAAACCCTATTAAACACTCACCCCAGTCTTTCGACTGGGGTGAGCCTTCCTGTACCTCTAAAGTTTTCTCTCAATACCTGAAGAAGAGGAGAGTTTTGAAGGGTCTTACGGGAGAACGACGCGGTCGATGATATGGATGTAGCCGTTGCTGGCTTTGATATCCACAGCAACGATGTTGGCCGTGCGGCCGTTCGCGTCGGTAAGAACGCCGCCGTTTTGTGAAATCGTGCCGCCGTCAGACATTTTGATGCTGGAGGAGGCAAGCACTTTCGAGGAATCCAGGAAGCCCAGTGCCACATGATACGCCAGCACTTTGGTGACCAATTCCTTGTTGCCCAGCAGTTCCTCAGCGGTCATACCGAGTTCGTCGAGCAGCGCCAAGAAAGCCGCATCCGTGGGGGCAAAGACCGTGAACTGTCCCTTGCCGCTCAAAGCTTGGAGGACGACCGGATCGGCCGCCTGCAAGGCCGCGATCAGGATGGAGAACTCACCCGACTTGGCATTTTCCGCCAAAGCGATGTCAACGATGGTATTGGCGCTGGTAGGATTCTTGGGAAGGACGACCCGGTCGATTACATGGATGTAGCCGTTGATGGCTTGAATGTCCACAGCGACGATGTTGGAGGCGCGACCATTCTCATCAGTGAGCACGCCACCGCTCTGGCTCAGGTAACGACCATCCGACATCTGGATTTGGCTGGAAGCAAGCACCTTCGAGGAGTCCAGATTGCCGTACGCCACGTGGTAGAGCAAAACATTGGTGACCAACGCTTTGTTGGCGAGCAATTCGTCAGCGGTCATGCCAAGTTCACCGAGCAAGGAGACAAACGCCGCGTCCGTGGGGGCGAAGACCGTGAACTGTCCCCAACCGCTCAAGAGTTGGAGCACGATGGGATCAGCCGCCTGCAATGCCGCGATTAGGATGGAAAACTCGCCCGATTTCGCATTTTCCGCCACAGCCACATCGACGATGGTATTGCCGCTGGCGGGATTCTTGGGAAGGACAACCTTGTCGATGACATGGATGAAACCATTGCTGGCTTTAATATCCACGGCGACAATGTTGGCGGTACGACCGTTTTCATCGGTCAACACGCCACCGCTCTGGCTCAGGTAACGACCATCCGCCATTTTGATTTGGCTGGAGGCAAGCACCTTGCCGGAGTTGAACTTTCCAAGCGCCACATGATAGATCAAAACATTCGTAACAAGTTTCTTGTTGCTCAGAAGCTGCTCAGCGGTCAAGCCAAGTTCATCGAGCAGAGAGGCAAATGCCGCGTCCGTAGGAGCGAAGACGGTGAACTGTCCTTTGCCGCTCAGGGTTCTGAGCACGATCGGGTCAGCCGCCTGCAATGCCGCGATCAGGATCGAGAATTCGCCCGATCTGGCATTTTCCGCCAGAGCCACGTCAACGATGGTATTGCCTTTCTTTTTGCGCTCCGGTGAAGCGGCGGATGCCGCGGGTGCGAATGCACCGACTGCAAATGCAACGATCAAAAGAGCCATGACAAACTTACCGATAACCGTTTTCATTGTTCCTCCGAATTAAATTTGATTTACTTGCACTGTATCCATTTTATTTATCTAAAATATTTTGTCAATATATTGCACATATTTCTAATTATATACTAATAAAATCTGTGCAAAAAATCGAAACCCATCCTCGCCATGCGTTTCGTTCGCATTTGGCTTACAATTAACACATAGCTATTCCATTCATCGGGAGGCATTCATGGCAAAGCGAGTGAAAGAATCCGCAACTGCGGAGGAGATTGTTGCAGCCGAGGAACCGGTCAAATCAACGGAGGCAGATGTCCCTGCACCCGAACCGAAACCCATCCCTGAATCCGCCGCGCAGGAACCGGTACCGCCCACCTCATCCCCCACACCAATCGCATCAGGACCGGGTTTCGGTCAGAGGGTCAGCCGCTTCTTTGGTTTTCTCCTCCGCAGTATTTTGGTGTTGACTATCCTCGCCGCAATCGGAGTTGGTCTATATTTCGGACTGCCGCTGGTTTATCAAAAGTACATCCTGCCCGTGCAGGAGAATACGAGCCAAGTGGAGCAACTGAAGAAACTGCAAGCACAGAACGAAAAAATCATTGCCGACCTGCAAATCCGGCTGTCCGAACTCGAATCGGAGCAGGCGCGGCAATCGGAAATGCTCGAGACTCTCGGCGCACGGACAGATGAAATCGAAAAAGAGGTCGAGGTGCACACCGAGTCGCTGGAGACATTGGAGGATATGCAGGCAACGCTCCAGGAACAGAACACTGCCGCTGGCGCAGAATTGAGCCGCCAAATCTCCCTGCTCAAATCGATGGAATTGCTTTCGCGCGCCCGCCTGTTCATGTATCAAAGCAATTTTGGATTGGCGCGACAGGATGTGCAGTCCGCGCGCGACCTGCTTGCGACCATCCAGCCGGATGCCCCCCGGGAACTCGCAGATGACCTGACTGCGGTTCTGCTACGCCTCGACTTGACTCTGTCCAATCTGCCGGATTTCCCCGTAGCCGCCAGCGATGACCTCGATATCGCCTGGCAGATCCTTCTCTCCGGTCTGCCCGAGGCTTCACCGACAGCAAGCGCGCCTCCCATTCCTGCTTTCACGCCGACCCCTGTTGTCACATTCACGCCAATCCCACCGCTGACGATTGAACCGACAGCGACACCATAAACCGGGGGAAGCAGCGTAATCGAGCAAGACGGTCCTTGTCAGAGTAACAGGACCGTTTTTGATTCCATAGCCAACCTTATCTTTCTGGCTGCCTATCCCGAATCATCATGGAAATGTAATTGCAATCATCGCGCCAAGTCATACAATGAATATGGTGTCCATCTGCTGACCCGAAAGAAGTATCATGAAAACGAACAAATCGTCTTCCCACCTTTGCAGGATTTTGACCGTGGTTACGACAGTCCTTGCCCTGCTGGCTGTTTCGAGTTCATCCGTTTCAGCCGGGAGTTCCCTGGCAGGCACGGTCCTCTTTACCCGCCTGGACTTGTATCCCAACATCGAAACCGTCGGTGTGGTGGTGAGCGGCGAGGACCTGCCCGAAACCGCACTGTTGTCGTATCGCCTGAGCGGGGAATCCGACTGGCGCATGGGTCATCCACTCATGCGGATCGATGATGGACGGCTTGTCGGCAGTTTATTTGACCTCAACCCATCCACCTCCTATGAAGTCAAAGTAACCGATGGCATCACAAAGATCAACGGCTCAACTGCCACCCAGCCTGAAGAACTTGCATTTTCTCCTGCAGCCGTTCTGCACGTCGATGACGATGCCCTGCCCGGAGGCGATGGTTCGGCTGGCGCGCCATTCCAGACTATCCAGGAGGCGGTGGATTTGGCGGGTCCTGGAACTCAGGTTTTGGTCGCGGACGGGACCTATCACGAGTCGGTGGTTTTCCGCGCCTCAGGCGAAGAAAACAGTTGGATACAGGTCAAAGCCGAGGGGGATAACGCGATTCTGGATGGCTCCGAGCAATTATCCGGGAATATCTGGACCGCCGATTCATCCGCGACGAAGGTCTGGTTCACCAGAATCAGCGGAATCATCACTTACCTGGCGCGCGACGGAAAACGTTTCTATAAATACGATGACCTCAAGGGACTGAAAAACAAGGTGGGACATGCCGGAGTGGCAATGAATGAAGGTTGGTTTTTCGACCCCGCTACTCTCAAACTATACATCCGCAGTCTCGATAATCCCGCCAACCATACCTGGCAGGTTCCCAGCTTGAACTACGCCTTCGACGCTGTCGGGCTGGATTGGCTTTGGGTCGAGGGATTCGAAATGCGGTATTACGGCAAAAGCACCAGCGGCTGTGGTGTCTGCACGGTCAACAGTTCCCATTTGGTGGTCCGCCACAACAGAATCCACAATATGCAACTGGGCGTTTACTTCAATTGGACCGGCGGCGCAGACCGGGGCAATGACACCCGCATCGAGTTCAACGAAATCTACGACCCGCCGGTGAACGAATGGCCGTGGAAGGCGGTCAAAGGCAGTTCGATGGAGGGGACCGCGATTGTAGTGCGGGGACACGTCGGGGCAATTGTGCGCGGCAACCACATCCATAATTTCTTCAACGGCATCTACACCGGCTCGTCTGCCGCGCTGGAAAACTCCGAGCTTGCCTTCGATGCCGACATCTACGACAACCACATCCAACACATCAGCGATGACGGGTTGGAGCCGGAGGGCGCCTGCATCAACCAACGGTTCCGGGATAACCTCATCGACACGAGTCTCGTCGGCGTTTCACTGGCGCCGGTCACGCAGGGTCCCACCTGGGTATTGCGTTCTGTGTTCTCCAACTACTCAGGGAGAAGCATCAAATGGGACGGGAATTCCGACGGCATTGTGTTGATCTATCACAACACAGGCTGGTCTACCCAAACAGACATCAATGGGATGGACCTCATCAGCCCGATGCACAATGCCATAATCCGCAACAATATCATCCAGAGCGCTGGGTACTCGTTTGCAGAGACGCCCATCGGCTCAACCGGTGTAGATTTCGATTACAACAACTGGTACACCACCCGAGGCGCCAGCCTGCCGCATTTCAAATGGGAAAATGTAAACTACAGCACAATGACCTCCTTATGCAACGCAACCGGACTCGAATGCAACGGTCATGAAAGCATTCCCGGATTCACTGACCCAACCGGGGGGAATTTTACGCTCATCCCCTCAAGCCCGAACATCGACCGCGGTATTTCGATCCCCGGCATCAACGATAATTTCATCGGCAACGCACCGGACCTCGGAGCCTTCGAATACGAGGTCGACCCGCCGCCAACAGCAATATCAAGCCTGCGGGCGAATTCCAATCCCACCAATGCCGCGAATGTCAATTTCACTATCACTTTCTCAGAAGCAGTCACAGGTGTGGACTTGGCCGCGCCGTTCGATGATTTTGGGCTGACGGTCAGTTCCGGAATCACAGACGCTTTCATCGCCAGTGTGACGCCCATCTCTAAAACAGCTTATTCAGTCAGTGTCAACACCGGCGCAGGAGACGGAACCATTCGATTGGATGTGAGTGACAATGACAGCATCATCGATTTTAGGGGGAATCCGCTGGGCGGTGCGGGCACAGGAAACGGGGATTTCGCCTCAGGAGAGACATACACGATCATCCGCGCCATTACCACACCGGTTACTGTAACCCTTAAATCCGCGGGGTCATATGATGGCTGGGTGGTGGAATCAGGCGAAAATTCGGGGGTGGGCGGCACAATCGACAAAGGGTCGACCACCTTCAACCTGGGCGATAATGCAAAAGACCGGCAATATCGGGTTATCCTTTCGTTCAATACCGTCTCCCTGCCAGACAATGCCGTGGTCATCTCTGCGCAGGTGAAGATCAAGCGACAGGGACTGGTAGGGACTGACCCGTTCACCACGCACGGGACCTTGTTGCAGCAGATCCGGAACGGTTCTTTCAGCGGGAATACTGCTCTGCAGACCGGAGATTTTTCCGCCGCTGCCAGCCCCAGTTCCGTCGTGGATACTTTTACAGGAATCACGTATCATTGGTATGGCGCTCAGCTGAACGACGCGAACCTCCCAATCATCAACAAGGCTGGTGTCACACAATTCCGCCTGTTCTTCAGCCTCGATGACAACGATGATATGAGTGCAGACTATATGAAGTTTTTCTCCGGGAATTCGACGAGCAGCAACGCGCCACAATTGATCGTTATCTATTACATCCCATGATTGATTGGGAATCAAAAACGGTTCCGGGATCATCCTCGGAACCGTTTTTGATTTACATGTATTTCTGCGTCATCTTCCCGACGGCGTTCGAAAATGCGGATTTACGTTACTGTTACGGCACAGCCGGTGGACATCGGTTGTAGACAGCGAAATATCAATGCGGGTGCGTAGTGCCATCAGCTTGTACTCCGGCACTTTATCCAGCGAATCAGCCAAAATGGCAAGATTGAGCGCCGCGGCTTTATCGAGGTCCGCCCAAGGGAAGGGCCGGCAGTTTGCGATGTACCGTGGCATTTACATCCTTGAGCGATGGTCAAGCAGATTGCGGCTTTCCTCGTTGTGGCGCTCGTGCAGGATGAGGACCTTTTCGGTCGAGTTGATCAAGCCGTAGATCAGAGCGGCGATCAAGACAAATAGGAATAATTCGGTATGCATGTTTCTCCAGTATATGCGGGTGTCCGCTTGATTTGTTTTCGTTGCTTTAATCATACCCTAAAATTATATATAATTTATTACGATTCTGTTGAGTCGCTCAAATGGTGACATTTGTCATTCACCGCCGATTAACCGCAGGAAAATTGTCGTTTTAAAGGGAAAAACGGTCCCAGCAGTTTGCCCGGAACCGTTCACTTTGACTATTCGGCTTTTACCCGGCAATCCTTCTTGCCATATAGAACGCCATCCAACGACGGTTGATTTCATCCGTCGCCTGTTGACGCGTATACCCGTATTTGACCTGGAGCATGGTCACAAATTTATCCAGTTTATCTTCAGCCTTGTCAACTTTTTTCAGGTCGTGTTCCGCCAACAGATCGAACCATTCCAGAGATTGATCCCGGATGACTTTCCATTTTTGGTCGAATTTCGATTTTTGCTTGTGCATATTTATCTCCTCAGAGAGTAATGAATATTTCGGACTCAATTCGGAGTTTTCGGAATTTCGTTTCTTGATGACTATCCATTCCCCCGGGAATAGACAAAACAAAATTGTAAAACTCGTACATAGCTATTGTACTATAGGATGAGCGCAAAACCGGAAATTTCAGACAGGAATTGCAGAATTGAAAATGGTCTCGCGGATAGTGCGCCCGAGACCGTTTTTCATTTGACCCCTCTCCCGTCTCCCCTAAAGGGGAGAAACCAGACACATCACACAACAAACTCCCTTCCCTCTAGGGAAGAGCTGGGGATAGGTCAAACCGACACGCCGATCAATCACCACAATCAGGGTGAAGTTCTTCACATCCCATTCGAGACTTTTTCATTGTGCAGAAAAATTCTCCCGTAAAACTCTCCCCAAATTCTATGGAATTAAAGAAAACTTCCGACGAACGACAGAGCCTCTGAAAATATTTTGCACTATTAGACAAGTTGACCAAGTCTTCTAAAAATTGATCAACACAGTCAGGCAACAAAGTTATTATAATTTAGGAGGATCTAATAATATTGATCAAACGAGCTAAGAAAAAACAGTCCTCTCACAACAAATATGAAGACCACGAAGTTTATAGCGATAATCAAGGTAAAGAGAACTACGGCAAGAATCTTTCTGCTCTTATTAAATTGATGCAAATTGCTCCCAGCAAGTGATAAATATACCGCTAGCAAGATAAATTGAATTATAAAATATACGACAGTTGGGTTGGATACAAATAGGTTTTCGTAAAAGTATTGCTTGTCTACATTCACTAGGAAATCTCCAAGAATTGGTTGTGTTGCAACCAACATCCTCTATGCAAATTCCGCAAAATTGCTTATTACATAAACAACGCCGAACACTTGTAGTCCCACAGACAGGGTTTCTATAAATGTTCCTGTGCCGCGCAATAATTTGCAAATTATATGAAATATGAAACAGTAAATAAACCAACTTACTATCAGTATGATAACAGATGGGAAATTGAAGCTATAGTCTAAACCACGAGCTAAAGAGCCAATTGCAGTACCGATAAGTATACTAATTAGCACAAATCCAAAAAGCCCTGGATTGATTGCTTTTTCAATTTCACTATCTTGCTTATCGACTTCAGTTTCGCTATGTTTCTTTTTGGAGGCTGTCACACTTTTAGGAGGAAAGTAAAGCTTTGGTGCTCTTAAAGTTAGAACAAAAACCCGAAAATAGTCGGAAAAATATTCAATGCCGAATTTAAACAGCTTTTCAAAATCCATCTCTATCTCTCCAAGGTTTCGATCTAACGTTAAATGGATTATACAATATTGACGCCCAAAAATTCATCAGACAAACAAATTGGTCTATCCTTCCTCCCACCACCCCATCAACTCGCTCAATGGCAAGCTCGGCGTCGCATCGCCCTGCCTGCCTGAATTCCACGTCACGATCAAATCCCGTTTTGCGCGTGTGATCCCCACGTAGAACAGGCGCAGGCGTTCCTTGACGTAATCCAGCCGTGAGCGCATCGTCGCCGCGCCTTCCTCGTACCAGTCATACTCGCTCGTTGACTCGAGCGCGGTCAATTGCGCCAGCGCCTCCGCTTCGAGATTCAACCCGCCGCGAATAAACCACTTCTCCGAAATGAACCTGTCGCCCGGCATGTTCGAGGGGAAGTCGTAATTATTGACCGACATCAAATACACGCGGTCCCATTCCAACCCCTTCGCTTTGTGCATCGTTGTCACCACCACGCGCCCGCGATGCTTCTCCGGGTCGAAGCCCGAGTCGTCCGATGAAAAGCCGATGAAGCGCCGTTCGTTCTTCGCAATGACCGTCAGTTCAGCCGTCAACTCAGGCAGACGCCAGTCGGGGTGATCGTCCGCGACCTGTCTGAGAACCAGCGCCAGTTTGTGCGCCAGCGCCAAATCCGACGCTTCGGTGAACACATCCTGCGCGAGCGTGAGAATCAACTGGTCAATGGGAAGCGTGACCGCGTTCAACCAGCGCTGGACGACGACGCGGAACGCGCTCAACTCTTCGATGGCTTGTTCCGCTTCTTCCCTCACCCCTAGCCCCTCTCCCGCTGGAGAGGGGAACTCTTCACCCCTCTCCCCTCGGGAGAGGGCAGGGTGAGGGCTAACATAATCTTCCACATTCCCAACCTTCCTCAGCGCGCGCTCCACATCGCTCACGAGAGCCATCTTTTCCGAGTCTTCTCTCCAATCCCGCCTCCACACCTCATACGCCTTCGCCAACTTTCTCGCAGAACTGGGGTCCGCCAGGTACGAGAGCAGATAACTCAGCGACCCCGCCGCGGCGCGCGTTTCGGAGGTGGACGAAATCAACTCAATCGGCTCGATGCCGCGCTGACGCAACGCATTGACCACATCCACGCCGCGCTGGTTGCGCGGGACCAGGATGGCAATCGTCGGCTGTTGCTCGATAGGAATCTCTGCAAACGAATCGAGATAGTTCTTGACCGACTTGGCTACCGCTTCGAGTTCTTCTTCGGGCGTAAATCTTTTGTTGATGAATCGAATTGCTTCGGGGTCATCGGGCGGATTCTGCTGAGGGTCATCCGCTGGGACAGGCTGGATGTGCGGCAGGGATAACGCTGTCCGAGCTTCGGGGATGGGATGGGAGGTCATCACCCAGTCAATGAGATGATTCGCCAGCGCGATGATGGACGGCTGGGAGCGTCCCGACTCGGGCATGGGGATGCTGGGGTTGTTTTCGATGAAGGCGCGCAGGAGGTCGGGCGAGGCAGTGGTGAAGGTCTCGAAGATGGCTTGGTTGGGGTCGCCGACACGGACCCAGTTACCGCCCTCACCCCCAGCCCCTCTCCCAAAGGGAGAGGGGGGAGTGCCACCTGATAATAGAGATAATATTCTTTCCTGCGTCAAACTCGAATCCTGCGCTTCATCTTCTAATATGAACGGATAGCGGTATTGCAGGCGCGCGAGGTATTCTTCGTCGCTTTCGAGGAGGGTGAGCGCGAGGCGGATGAGGTCGTCAAAGTCCACGGCGCCGCGATAGGCGAGGGCGCGCTGATAGTCCGCGTAGATGCTCCAGCCGAGTTCGGCGAGAGGCAGGGGGGAGGGAAAGGCGTCGAGTTTGGCGCGCAGGCTTTCGGGAGTCAGGAGGCGGTCCTTGGCGGAGCGGATAAAGGCGAGGGCGAGGGAGTCCAGCAAATCGGGCAGTTGGTCGCGCTTCACCCAATCCCGTTTGGAGTTATCGAGGGAGGGGTCAAGGTAGTCGTCCAATGAATTGGATGCCAGCCAGGCATTGACCGAGTCGCGGCGGATGAAGCCCGCTTCGCGTTCGTCAATGATACTGAAGCGCTCTTCGAGTCCGACGCGCGCAGGCTTCTCGCGGACGATGTCATGCGCCAGCCCGTGCAGGGTGCGGACGCGATATTTGTAGAGGGCTTGCAGAGGGTTGTCAAAAAATTTTTTGATGCGCGCTTCGAAGTTGTCCACCGCCGAGTTGACGAGGGTGACGATAAGCACTTCCTGATCGTCACCGAGCCAGCCTTCGCGGATGATCTTCGCCGCAAGCGCCGAGAGGATGTGCGTCTTGCCCGCGCCGGGGACGGCGGCAATGCCGAGGCGTCCGCCGCTGTAACGGAGGATTTCTTGCTGGGAGGGGCGGGGGATGAAGTTAGGCATGGTAAACCATGTTCAGAAGTGATGCGCCGTTTATTTTATAAAAAGCCGAAGAACCTGATAGATTAAAACAAAATACAAGGCAAGAATAATATAAAAATAGGACCAATCCGCATTCCCAACAAACTCCGCCACAAAACCAATTGTGACCGTGAAAATAAGTGTATAACGAAGTCGCTTATTCCGTGTAGCGCTGGTTCTCTTTTCTTCTTCCCGGTATATATTAAGAACATCCCTGTTATACACAGTATCAGCCATTTTCTTCAATAACTCATCCTGGTTTTCCATTCCATCAAAGTGGACCTTCGCTCCTTTTGAGTCTATATATCCCCATTGGATATTCACCCTCATTACGTTACGATACTCGATTATTTTTCGCATCTGCATACGAAAGTGAACCACCATCGCATTATCATTAAACTCAATCGCTTTCACCAGCTTGCTATATTCGTAGAAGGCTGTCAACCCAAAGAGTATGCTCCCCAAAATTCCTTTAAATTCCCATTCATCATACAAAGGGGCGCTTCTGAATATCGAAAAAACAGCAAGGAATAAACATCCGCCCAGGCAGGTAAATATCCATATGTACGTAACAGAAAAATACTTGGGAATGAAGGTTTTGGAAGGCGTTTCCATAGCATCCTCTGGATAAATACATCGCCGGTCTGCCATCAAGCACATACACAACCCTGCAGATCGCACGTCCTTTGCCTGCACCAGCCAAAACCACGCAGGTATGGATGGATTGTACCCAATAATCATCCATACCTGCGATGAAAATTATTTCTTTGTAACCGTCAACTTTTCCAAATCGAACACATACGAGCCGTTCAACGATCCGTCCGGGGCACAGGTGGCACTTAACGGCACAGCAAATTGACCGCTCCCCACCCATCCTCCTGCCTCCGCAGGAAAGATTACCCCTTCCTTTACAACAGGGATACCACCAAACTGCCCTTGCTTGAAAACCCTGGCACTCCTGAAATCCCCGGCGATTTCAAAGAAGATCATCCTGACATCCACAAAACAGGCATCGCCAAAACCGGAGCCTTCCTGACTGGCGACAAAACGGCCATCAGGCGAGACAAGCAGCCCATTACTGGCAGTGATGGGCATATCGCTGGCATACACCATGATTGCTTCACGGCTGGAAATATCCACGATCCACAGGTCATCATGGACACCCACCGAGAGACCAGCGGCAACCTGAGTGGAACGGTCCCGATCCACGAGTAGGAGGTGTTGGTTATCGGGGAACCAGGTGACAGCGGCAATTTCACGCCCGATAAACAGGTCCGATTGAGCACCGCTTGAGTCAATCAGAATTAGACGGTCAAGGTTCGCGCGGACACTCCAGTTTCCATTCGGAGAACGCGCCTCGATGGGCGGAAGGATCTCGAACTCGATAAACGGAGCTGCCCCGCCTTCGGTCGTTTTACCGATTGGTTGAGCCACACCATCGATATACATCAGCAATTTGTACTCACCGGACGGTAAACCGATGTTAAAATCGTAGATGGACACATCCATTACAGAACCACGCTCGCCATATTTGGCAAAGTTCCAGGTCTCTTCCCGTTCCAACCACAATTGACCGTCCAGATACCATTCACGCTTGATTGCCAATCCCTCACGCATGTTTTGATAATTCCATATGGCAAAGACCTGCTTCGTCCCTGCGGGGAATCTGGCCTGTGACGACCCGTTGGCTGAGTCGCTGGCGGTGAACGCGCCAAAGAAAACCGGGTCGGGAGTGACCGGTGTAAAACCGGGATGAGGCGTCTTTGTTACAGAGGAAGAAGTCTCAACAGGAAAAGATGTGGCAGGCGTTGCAGACTGAAACACAATCTCCACAGGCGCAGGCGTCAATATCCGGATATCAAATGAACAACCTGAAATAAAAAAGGCAACAACAAGAAGGAATGAAAACAATTTCATCATGACCGATCCTTTCAATATTGCCCTTAACGAATTTTCTCCCCCACAAGTTCCCGTCTGCCAACTATAAAACCTTTTGGAATGCGCGCAATAACTCGCCACGCTGTTCGAATCCGCTTTCGCCCAATTCGGAGAGACAGAGATAAAGCCGTTCGCGGCAGCGATGCAAAAGACCTGAAATCAGCCGCGCCAGCGCCTCCTTGCCATATCGGACATCGTCCGCATCGCTCCAAATTCGACCCGGTTCCCATTCGCGGCTTAATACATATGGGTGAGTCAACGGCTGGGATAAACGCTCATACCACCCGCTCGAACCGGCATCGAGCCAGAATTGGACGGTTACAGGGCGGTTCATCATCAGAAACGTGTGGGCCGGTGCGACCAAAACCGCATCTTTCTCCTCTGCCTGCCATCCCTCCAGATACGACGCGGCGATGACACCATCCTGAAGCATTTGGATGTATTCCTGTCCCAGATTGGGGAACCGGGGATCGGACAATCCGACTGATAAGGTTGATTCCAGCGACTGGCGGAATTTTTTAACCGATTCGACCAGGCTTGCCGCCACACGCACCGAGTCAAAGTTACGATGGTACCCGAAACCCAGCTGGGACAATACCTCTCCGAAAATTTTTCGCAGGAAGTGGTCGAGAGGCAGTGGATCGCTTTCACGATAATTCAACAGCCATTCCCGAAGCAGCGAATACCGATTCCCAACACTAAACGTGATGCGTTCCTGCATATCTGCTTTGATATTCTCGAAGGGGGACAACTCAAGATCGCGCTGTCGATAGACAATCTCGGTCAACAATTGTGCACGAACGAGATCCAGCCCGTCAATGGATTGCATCAGCGCGTACGCCACGTCGAACTTCGGCGGGTGGACGCTCCAATGCGGATGTGTCAGCGCAGCGAGTGTGGTCAACGCGTGAGAGGCAGGCTCATCGCGCAACGACCGGGATGGTCTATGCGAACGCCAGGGAATATTTTTCGCTTCGAGTCGATGAGTGATGGAAAAACGCAGAGCATCCGAGAGGTAAGGGGTGAGGATGACAACTTGTGAGGGAGGGAGCAGAGAATCAGAGAGTAGAGCATTGACCTCGGCTACCACGGAGTCGAGAAGTTCGGGGTAGAAATGTGACTGAATGATCGCAAGAGCCGATGAGTTCCCCCTTTCCTCTTTCACCTTTCCTTCAAAGGTGGGGAGAATTGCTTCGATCAACCCATCACTTAATCCCGCCACATTCCCCGACATTACAAAACTTTCTTGCAATTGAATCTGCTCATCACACAGCTCGCGTAGCGCCCAACCGGTTTGAATATCTGCGCCGAGGAAGTAACGGAAACCGGCGTATTCATCATAAATCAGCAAGGCAGAATCAAAACTTGGCAGCCAGTCGCGCAAAATATCATGTGCGCGCGGACCATCCTCTTCGACATTGTCATAAATCAGATGACGATAATTTCTGATGAGGTAGTTCCGAACAATATCCTGTTTCCACAATACATTTGCAAAAATTTCCAATTGCAAAGAAAAATCCAACAGATTGTGGTCGAGACAATATTGTCTGAATAAGTTTGCACAATGCTGAGCATCGGCATAGACACGTCTCTGCGCGGGATCACCGTGATAAGCGGAATCCAATCGTGAGCCAATCTCCGTGTGCGGGAAGCCAATCACCGCGGCTTTGTTCAGGTTATCAATGATCTGGGAATACAAACGATTGCGGTCGATCGTAACTGATTCGAAATAACCTTCATCCAGCAGTGGACGAACCAAATGCGCCATATAATATTGCGCGGTTTCAAGCGTGAGGAACACAGGCGGTCGGTCAGGATGGGCAAACCCTGCATCTTCGGCGGCGAGCGGCCAGAATAAATCGCACATGCGCCTTGCGAGACCACCGATTGTGGCAGGAGTTACCTCTCCACCGGCGCTCCGCTCGGGGCTATAGAGCAGGTCAAGATATGGCTCCTGCAAGGACCGTTGCGGGGTGAGCATCAGGATCGATTCACCAGGTATGCCCTGTGCGAGCAGGTATCGCATCCGCTCGACACCCGCGGTGGTTTTCCCCGTCCCAGCCGGACCAGAGACAAAGAGTTTCACGTCGAGGGGAGATTCGATCGCCTGACGCTGAGGCAGGCTGAGGAGTTTTCCGAGCGAAGGGAAAGGGTCGGACATGAAGCGAGGGTACAGTACTCGCAGATGTTTGTCAATATATCCGGTTGAATCCACGCCCAAACTCAAGTATATTTACCAAAAATCTTTCTACAGGAGAATCCCATGCCCACCCCGCTCAGACCCACAGCCAAAGCCGGAGTTGCTGTTTCAAAACCTGCCAGTGTTGTAAAGTTTTCCGATAAGCTGACCGACTCCCTGAACGACATTACAAAAATGATCAATGAACACAAATCCATGATCGATTCCATTCAGGAGATCGCGCTCGAACTCACCACATCCATCGGCACGTTGCATACGCTCACGGTGAAATATGCGGGCATCGCCAACAACATCCTCGATGGGCTGCTCCCCATTGCCAAAGGCCTGCCCATCATCCCAAAGAATATTCTCGAAATGTTGATCAACCTCGAAAGCATCACGCAAAAGATCATCGATAGCAAGGATCAGACGGCCAGAACAATCACGGACGTGCAGACCGGTTTAAGGACCGGCGATGTGAACCGGATCAAGGGACACGCCGGCGAACTGCAAAACGTGACCCGCACCCTGACTGCCATTCTGCCCAAATAGAGCGCTGCGCATCCTCCTCAGGGTGGGCTTGTTTCCTCTTAACAAGCCGCTGTCGCGCCGTTGACACATCCCCACCCCGCATGTATAATACCGTCCGCTTCTGCCTCAGCAGCAAGAATCGCTGAGGCAGTTCCATGTAACCCCAGCTTCCCCGTTCGCAGGCGACGAGTGCAGGAACTCCGCAGGCACACGGCGAAGTGATGACTGGAGATAAAAATGAGATTTGCTATCGTTGAAAGCGGCGGCAAGCAATACCGTGCCGTCGAAGGGCGAACCATCGAAGTGGATCGCCTGCCCGTGGAAGCGGGTAAACAGTTCGACATCGAACGCGTCCTGCTGATGGCGGATGGCGACGAGGTCATGGTCGGAACGCCCACTGTGGACGGCATCGAAGTCAAGGTCACGGTGGTGGACCACATCAAGGGACCCAAGATCGACCGATTTAAATATCGCCCTAAGAAGCGCATTCGGGTGCGCGGCGGTCATCGTCAACAGTACACCCTGTTAATGGTCGATTTCATCGGCAAGCCCGGTGAAGAACGAAAGGTCGAAAAGCCCGAACCGAAGATGAAAGCGGAAGCGGTTGTGGAAGTAAAGGAAGAGGCTGAGGAAGCGCCCAAGACGAAGAAACAGGCTTCGGCGAAGAAAGAAACGACCGCCAAATCCACGGAAAAGAAGTCCTCGACAAAATCGTCCCCAAAAGGGAAAAAGTCGAGCAAGTAGAGTGTGAGGTAGAAATGGCACATAAAAAAGGCGGCGGCTCCAGCCGCAATGGACGGGATTCCAATTCCCAGCGCTTGGGCGTCAAGCGTTATGCTGGTCAGTTCGTGCTTTCCGGCAACATCCTTGTTCGCCAGCATGGCACGAAGATCAAACCGGGGTTGAATGTGAAAGCAGGCAAAGACGACACCCTGTTCGCGACTGCCGACGGCGTGGTGATGTTCGACATCGTGCGCGGTCAGAAGCGTGTGAACATTGTTCCGCAGCAGGTGGAAGGCTAGCATGAAGGCCGATATTCACCCCACTTATTACACCGATGCGAAGGTGACCTGCGCCTCCTGTGGCCGCACGTGGACGACCGGCTCGACCAAGAAGGAATTGCGCGTGGACATTTGCTCCAATTGCCATCCGTTCTTTACCGGTGAATCCGCTCGCATCCTTGACATCGAAGGTCAGGTGGATCGCTTTTACAAGAAGTTGTCTGTGCGCCAGACCTATGTCGAACAGCAGAAGGCAAAGGAAGAACTCAAGGGTTCACCCGAGCGCCCCATCGCGGACCTGGGTTTGCCTGCTCGCGCGTTGGATGCCCTCAAGAAGGCTGGCATCGAGAATGTTGGCCAGTTCATCGAGAGACTCAGCGGCGGCAATGAAGCAGTGCTGGCAATCCAGGGATTTGGTCAGGCATCCCTGACTGCCGCCAAGAAGAAACTGCGCTCGCTCGGCTATGAACTCCCCGAAGCCGCAGCGTAGTCATCACTTGCAGAATAGATAATCTCAGGTAAACTTACGGGCATGGCGTTCAGCGCCGTGCCCGTTATTTTTATCCCCTCTGTCACTGCGTGACGTCTCCCCCATTTTCTTCTAGGCAGGAGAGAAAATCGAGGGGCAGGAGAATGTATGCGCCACACACATGGTCTCATTGAAGTAGTTTGCGGTTCGATGTTCAGCGGCAAAACGGATGAATTGATCCGCCGCCTGGTACGAGCCACCATTGCCAGACAGAAAGTACAGGTTTTCAAGCCGGCAATCGATGTCCGCTATGCCGTGGAAAAAGTCACCTCCCATGCAGGCGCCAAGTATGACGCCATTCCCGTGGAAAAATCCACCGATATTCTGTCGCGTGTCGAAAAAGATACAACTGTCGTCGGCATCGACGAGGCGCAGTTTTTTGATCCCGACATTGTCAACGTGGCGCAGGCATTGGCAGCGCGCGGAATTCGAGTCATCGCCGCCGGGCTCGACATGGATTTTCGCGGTGAGCCGTTCGGTCCCATGCCGGTCTTGATGTCCATCGCGGAGTCCGTGGACAAACTCCATGCCATCTGCATGGTTTGCGGCAACGAAGCCTCCCGTACACAGAGGCTTGTCAACGGCGAACCCGCCAGGTATGATGATCCCGTGGTCATCGTTGGCGCATCAGAATTGTACGAGGCACGCTGCCGTGCCCATCACGAGGTCCCGCGCTAGCACGGCGAAGTACGGCGACAGTTTTTTGAATGAGGAAGAATGCAGGATTACAACGAATTTCTTGCTGAAATATTGATCGATGAAAAGACCCTCAATGAGCGCATCAAGGAATTGGGGGCGGAGATCAGCGCAGATTATCCGGATGGCAACCTTCTGCTCATCTGCATCCTGCGCGGCGGCGTTCCATTTATGGTCGAGTTAAGCCGCGCCATCACCGCTCCTCACATGATGGATTTCATGGCGGTTTCCTCCTATGGCGTCGGCAAGCGCGAATCGAGCGGTACCGTCCGCGTGGCAATGGACTTGCAAATGGACATCCGTGACAAGGACGTGCTTCTCGTCGAAGACATTGTCGACAGCGGGCATACCATTGCATCGGTTCTCGAAATGCTGCAACTCCGTCAGCCGCGCAGCCTCAAGGTCTGCGCCCTGCTCGATAAAGCCGAGCGACGCGAAGCGGTCGTCCCCATCCATTATCGCGGCTTCGATATCCCGAACAAATTCGTCTTTGGCTTTGGGCTCGACCTCGACGAGTATTATCGCAATCTACCCTTTGTCGGCGTCGTCGATCTGGACAAGTATAAACCGCCCGCATGACATGACCAGCAACGAAGAACCCGCCTCAACCGAGCAAACACCTGCCTCTCCCTACGCCGGACGCTGGGTCGCTCGTGTCCGTGGTCGGATCATCGCCCAGGGGGGCACGCCCGAACAGGCTCTGCGCGCCGCACAAAACACCCGGCACAAGGAAAAACCGGAAATCATTTACATGCCCGTTCCTTTTTCACCTTTACCCCTGGTCGACAAAGTCCGCGAACTGCTTTCCGATCAGGAAGTTTACCTGGTCGGTGGCGCCGTCCGGGACATGCTTCTCAACCGCATCCCGCCGGACCTTGATTTTGCCCTGCCTGCAAAAGGCATTGCCCACGCCCGACGTGTCGCCAACAAACTTGACGCCGATTTCATGATTCTGGACGAAGAACGCGACACCGGTCGCGTCATTGTGACCGAACCCAACGGTTCGCGCACCTTCATGGATTTCGCCGCCTACCGCAACGGAACCACGCTCGAAGCAGACCTGCGCGCCCGCGACTTCACCATCAATGCCATCGCCTTCGACATTCATAAACAAACCATCATCGATCCGATGAATGGCGTATCCGACCTGCGCGCAAAAATCATTCGCGCTTGCTTGAGCACTTCTTTGTCAGACGATCCGGTCCGCATTCTACGGGCAATCCGGCAGGCCGCGATGTTTGGTTTCAAAATCGATCTCGAAACCCGCAAAGCGATGAAAGAAGCCGCGCGCCTGCTTCCCAACATTTCGCCGGAACGTCAACGCGACGAGTTGTTCAAGATCTTGGAAGGACCCAAACCGGATGCATCCGTCCGCGCGCTGGAAATGCTGGGGGTCTTCCCATTTCTTTTACCAGAATTATCCGCGTTAAAGGGAGTGCAACAGACGCGACCTCATATTTATGATGTCTGGGAACATACTTTGAGTGTATTGGGGCACCTCGATGGGATCATTTCTGCTTTACGCGTGGGATATTCCGCCGAAGAGACCAACGATATGTTCACTGGACTGCTCACGCTCCGCCTTGGGCGGTATCGTGAACAGATTGCCGCACACTTTGCCAAATCCCTCAACACGGACCGTTCTGTCCGTGCGGCGCTGTTTTTCGCCGCGCTGTATCATGATGTCGAAAAACCAGCCACCCGGTCCGTGGACGAGGCAGGACGAATCCGTTTTTTCGATCACGATGTTCGCGGTGCAGAGGCAGCTGCGGAGCGCGGTCGCGCCTTCAATCTAAGTAACGATGAAATCGAACGCATCCAAAAAGTTATCCTGCACCACATGCGTTTTCACATCTTTACAAACCGGCTGGAAAGCAATAAAAAGGAACCCTCCCGCCAGGCTATCTATCGCTTCTTTCGTGACGCAGGGGAAGCAGGTGTAGACCTTGTCCTTCTGGGTCTCGCTGACCTGCGCGGCACGCGCGGGAATGAATTAACGCAGGAGACCTGGGCCGCGGCGTTGGACATTGCCCGCCTCTTATTGGAAAACTATTGGGAAAAGCGAGAAGAGACCATCGCCCCGCCGCGCCTGCTGGACGGCAATGAATTGATGCAGGAACTCAACCTGTCACCCGGGCGGATCATCGGTCAACTACTGGAAGCCATCCGTGAAGGACAGGCAACGGGAAAAATCGCAACCCGTGAAGAAGCCATTCAATTTGCCCGCGTTTGGCTGACTGAAAATCAACAGTCATAACTCAAAACCTGTACTGAATTTATCGAAGTATTCGGAAATCACCATGAACATCGTCTATTTTGATCTGGAAAGCCAGAAGTTGTTTGAAGAGGTCGGTGGACGCGATGCATCGAAATTACTGCTGGCGTGCGGCGTGACTTGGTCCACGGAGCGGAATGATTTTGCCGTGTACTGGGAAAAAGACGCGGCGGCTTTGGTCGCCGAGTTGAAATCCGCCGACCGTGTGATCGGATTCAATATCGTCAGTTTTGATTACGAAGTTTTGAAACCCTACGCGCCGAACGAGAATTTCCGTGCCTTTCGTACAACCGACATGTTGCAGGATATTTTTCGCACCTTGAACTTCCGTCTAAGCCTGGATTCCATCGCCAAGGCAACATTGGGAGCCGCAAAAACCGCCGACGGTGTCAAATCTGTGGAATGGTTCAGAAACGGCGAATTGGATAAAGTCGCTGAATATTGCAAAGCGGATGTTGACATCACTCGGCGCGTTTATGAATTCGGACGCGATCATGGCTTTGTGCATTATTATTCGAAACTGGGCAGTAAATTAAAAGTCACTGTGAATTGGAAATAAATTCTCACGATTGATGAGGAAAAATGCAAAAGGTCAATTTAAATGGCATCCAACTCGCATATGAACAGCATGGAAAAGGGAAATCGCTGGTATTGTTGCATGGCTACCCTCTTGACCACCATATATGGGATGATGTGATCCCCCTGCTCAGCGAAAAGTTTGACCTGATCGTTCCTGATTTGCGTGGATTTGGAGACTCGACGACAGTTGATTCGCCCTATACAATAGACGATTTTGCATCAGATATTGCAGGTTTGCTGGATCATCTTGGCATTTCAAAGACCGCCATTGCAGGTCATTCCATGGGCGGGTATGTTGCCTTGGCATTTGCGCGCTGCCACCCCAGGCGCGTGACCGGGTTGGGACTGGTCGCTTCACAGGTATTGGCGGATTCGCCCGACCGCAAAGAGGGACGATACAAGTCCGCGGTGGAGGTGGCAGAGAAAGGCATCGGCGGCGTGGTCGAAACGATGGCGCCCAAATTCACGCCTGATTTGCGATTACAGGCTTATGCACGCCAAACCATGGAGCGACAAAAACCCATCGCGTACATCGGTGCACTCAAGGCAATGGCAGAACGGCCAGATTCCACTCCCCTGCTTTCAGGGATGAAATATCCGGTTGTGGTCGTTCATGGCGATGCGGATGTGTTGATTCCCATCGACTGGGCGCGGGAGGTTAAGGCGGCAATCCCTCATGCACATTTGATTGAGTTAAGCGGCGTCGGTCACATGCCGATGATGGAAGCAAAAGAGAAGACCGCCGAGGCGTTGAAACGCCTCGCATAACGCAAACCTCCCGTCCACGGTAGGGGGATGGGAGGCTATGAATAACGGGGGCAGACTTCAGCTAGGAAGGAAGCGAGCTTCTACGAAGCGGGCAACGGTCTGAGAGTCGGGTCTGTCGCCGTCCCATTTGCTTTACGGTTGACAAGACGGTTGATATGCGCCACAAGCACGCGGCTGGGAGTCGGCTTGGTGAGGTAATCGTCTGCTCCGGCATCCAGTACACTGGCGACCATGGAAGGGTCGTTGAGCGCGGAGAGTACGATGATCGGCACATCGCTGAAAGTGCGCACTGCCCGGCAAATCTCCCAACCATCCATCTCCGGCATCATAAGATCAAGAATGACCAGATCGGGCAGTTTTTCGCGGATATGAGTAAGACCGTCCGTGCTGTTATTGGTCGCCCAAACATCGAACCCTTGCGATGTCAGGAGTACGGATAGAAGATCGGTGACTGCTGTATCGTCATCAATAACAAAAATTCTTGTTGGCATTTTACTCATCCTATGGGGTATATTATCATATATTTGGGGTGATTTGGACTTTGCAACATATTAACAGAAAAAGTCGGAATAAATTATGTTATGAATGTCACTTTTGTCAACAATCCTTTGTGGTAAACTTCACCAGATTAAATAACAATACCCATGGAGGTTTCCAATGAATAAGTGGGTCTATCTTTTTAATGAAGTCGCGAAAGCAGAAAAATACGCCGGTTCCTGGGAGGGCGTTCGCGCCCTGCTCGGTGGCAAGGGAGCCGGACTTTTCGACATGACGCGCGCAGGCGTCCCGGTCCCGCCCGGATACACGGTCACGACCGAAGCCTGTAATGAATTCCGTAAAACCGGCAAATTCCCCGCCGGACAGTGGGAGCAGCAAGTCGCCGCGATGAAGCAGGTGGAAAAAGCCACCGGTAAAAAGTTTGGCGACCCGAAGAATCCGCTTTTGGTCTCATGCCGTTCCGGTGCTAAATTTTCCATGCCGGGGATGATGAATACCGTCCTCAACATCGGTCTCAACGACGAAGTGGTGGAAGGGCTGACGGCCCTAACAGGCAACCCGCGCTTTGCATGGGACTCCTACCGCCGCCTGATCGAAATGTTCGGTACCACTGTCTTCAATCTCGACGATGAAGTGTTCGAGCACCCAATGGCCCAGTACAAAGCCAGCAAGGGCTACAAGCTGGACACGGAAATGACGGCGGATGACTGGAAGGCTTTGGTCGGCACGTTCAAGGAAGTGTTCAAGAAGCATGTCGGTTTTGACTTCCCCCAGGATGTTTATAAACAGCTTGAACTCGCCACGAAAGCGGTGTTCGAATCGTGGAACGGAAAGCGCGCCATCGCCTACCGCAACAAGGAAGGCATTTCGCACGATCTCGGTACGGCGGTCAATATCGTAACCATGGTATTCGGCAATATGGGCGATGACTCCGCCACTGGTGTGGCATTCACCCGCAACCCGTCCACCGGCGAGAAGAAGATGATGGGCGAATACCTCATCAACGCCCAGGGCGAAGATGTGGTGGCGGGCATCCGCAATGCAGACCCAATCGAACATCTCGCCAAGCAGATGCCCAAAGCCTACAAAGAGTTCATGAGCATCACCAGCAAACTCGAGAAACACTACAAGGACATGCAGGATGTCGAGTTCACCATCGAACGCGGCAAACTATGGATGCTCCAGACCCGTAATGGCAAACGCACCGCCAAAGCCGCTGTGAAGATCGCCGTGGATATGGCGAATGAAAAACTCATCACAAAAGAACAAGCTGTCCAGCGCGTGACGACCGACAATGTGGATGCCCTGCTCCACCCCCAATTCGATGAAAAAGCCATGGCAGAAGCTGAGAAGACCGGCAAATTCTTTGCCAAGGGCGTGAACGCCTCCCCTGGCGCGGCGGTTGGTCAGGTCTACTTCGATGCCGATAAGGCTGAGCACATGGCAAAGGAAGAGAAGCAGAGGGTCATCATGGTTCGCCCGTTCACCAAGCCGGATGACGTTCACGGCATGATCGCCTCGCAGGGTGTGCTCACCAGCGAAGGCGGCGCCACCTCCCATGCTGCCGTCGTCGCGCGCCAGTTCGGTATTCCGTGCGTGGTGGGCGCTTCTGTGATCAAGATCGACCTCGAGAACCGCCAGATGAAAGTCGGCGATGTTGTCGTGAAAGAAGGCGAATGGATCTCTGTGGACGGCAACACCGGCAAGGTGTTCATCGGTCAGATTCCGACCACCGCCCCCTCCCTGGAGGAACAACACGACCTGCTCACCCTTCTCAAATGGGCGGATGAGATCTGCGCCCGCAAGGATATCCGCCATGCCCGCGCCGCCGGTTACCCGACCCGCGGCCTGCAGGTTTGGGCTAATGCCGATTACCCGAAGGATGCCCAGCGCGCCCGCTCCTATGGCGCCGTGGGCATCGGTCTCTGCCGGACCGAGCACATGTTCTTTGAACCCGAACGCCTCCCCATCGTTCAGCGCATGATCCTCGCCAAGACCAGCGAGGGACGCACAGAAGCCCTCAATGAACTGCTCCCCTACCAACGCAAGGACTTTGACGGTCTGTTCGAAGCGATGGACGGCTACCCCGTCATCATCCGCCTGATCGACCCGCCGCTGCATGAGTTCATGCCCGACGAAGAGAAACTCCTCGAAGAAGTCATCACGATGCGCGTCAAAGGCGAGACCGACAATCTGGCAGACAAGGAAAACCTGCTCCATGCTATCAAGAGCATGCACGAATCCAACCCGATGATGGGTCTGCGCGGCGTTCGCTTGAGCATTGCCATGCCTGAGATCGTGGAAATGCAGGTGCGCGCCATCTTCGAAGCCGCCGCCGATTGTACCCTGCGCGGCATCAAGGTCAAACCGGAAGTCATGATCCCGTTGACCGGAACCGTGAAAGAACTTGAATGGATCCAGCCGAGACTCGAGCGCATCGCCGCGGCTGTGATGGACGAGAAGAAGGTCAAGTTCGATTACAAGTTTGGTACGATGATCGAAATCCCGCGCGCGGCTGTGACCGCCGGTGAGATCGCCGGACTCGCCGAATTCTTCTCCTTCGGCACCAACGACCTGACCCAGATGACCTACGGCTACTCCCGCGATGACGCCGAGCGCAACTTCCTGATCACCTATCAGGAACAGGGCATCCTCGAAAAGAACCCCTTCCAGACGCTCGACCGCCATGGCGTTGGCAAGCTCATGGACTGGGCAATCGCCGAAGGGCGCAAGACCCGCCCGAGCCTCGAAGTGGGCATCTGCGGTGAACATGGCGGCGACCCGAACTCCATTGAGTGGTGTCACATGATCGGGAACAACTACGTTTCCTGTTCGCCGTTCCGCGTACCGGTGGCACGACTCGCCGCAGCGCACGCCGCTTTGAAGCACCAGCCCAAGAAAGCGACGATAAAGAAAGCGGCGAAGAAAGCGCCAGCCAGGAAAACTGCAGCAAAGAAACCCGCCAAGAAAAAGTAAGTTAAAAACGAGGAAGGGCGCACTGTGAAAGTGCGCCCTTTTTTGATCGAACATCCCGAAGGTTTCAACCTTCGGGATGTTGTGTAGTTGTCATCTTACGTTGAGCACCTGCCCGACATAGATCAGGTTGGGATTCTTGATGTTCGGATTCAGAGAGAGCAGGTTTTCCACGGTGGTGCCAAACTTCCCGGCAATAATACGGAGCGTGTCACCCTTCTGGACGATATAGGTGGAAACGCCTGCGGGGATGGTGATGGCTTGCCCGACGTAAATCAGATTCGGGTTGGCAATCTGCGAGTTGACCTTCAGGATATCCTCCACGGTGGTGGAAAAGCGGGAGGCGATATTCCGCAGGGTGTCGCCTTTTTGGACATAGTAAACCTGTCCACTGGAAGGGGGAGGCGTGGTCGGAGGCAGATTCCCGCCAGGGGTCGTCACATAAATCGTCAGACGCTGGCCTTCATAAATCAGGTTGACATTCTTGATGTCGGGGTTGTGCGCCACGATCAGGTCCACAGTCGAGCCAAAACGAGCCGCCAGTCCCTTCACTGTGTCGCCGCGTGCCACGATGTAAATCAAATAACCGCCATCACTGCCCAAAATGGTGCCAGGCAGAAGCAGAACCTGACCAGGGTAAATCAAATTCCCGGAGCCGATCTCAGGGTTCGCGCGCTGGATGGCTGAGACGGTTGTACCACAGCGGTCTGCGATCTTGCGCAGGGTATCGCCGCTGACCACAGTTACACTCGTGCCGCATCCAGCCGCAGAGGCAGAGGTGGTGGTGGCGAACATGGCAAGCAACACTGCCGTGAGGACAAAAATCTGGAAAATCTTTTTATTATTCATCGAAACCTCCATTTCAGATAAAGCATGCAAAAGATGAGTCTCGACCCCAAAAAGTTCCCCAATTTCTTCACACCCCCTACCAAACTCCTACCACGGCGCTTCAAACCCCTCCGGCACACTGGCATAAACCCCGCGCATCTCCACCGGCAGGGCTTGCGCCAGCGTAAACATCAACCGGTCGGTCAATGCCAGTGGACTTTCCCCGGGCTCCGGCATTAGCAATGGAAGCAAAGTGATCTGGACACGCGTCCGGCGCGGGAATCGCTTGAAGAAAACATCCGACCCTGTGATCGCCACCGGCAAAATGGGACAATTCGCTTCAATCGCCAATCGGGCTGTTCCCGTTTTCGCGACCGCCAGCCCCCTCCCTTTCGACCGCGTTCCCTCCGGGAACATTCCAAGCGGCAAGCCGTGAGCCAGCACCTTCGCGGCATGACGCATCGCCCACACATCCTTTTCACCGCGATTGACCGGGAACGCGCTCAGGTTGCGCAGAAGCAGGTCCATCAATGGGAACTTGAATAACTCCGCCTTGCCCATGAAAAAGATCGGACGCGGCAACGCAAATTGCATCGGGAATACGTCGAAGTTGGTGACGTGATTTGCGGCGACGATGACCGCTCCCTTTTCAAGAAAATGCTCCAGCCCCTTGACATCCATCTTCATGATGAATGAGAACAGAAAACGCGCAAAGGAAATGAGGGCGCGGCGCCGGGAGGTGTCGGCAAAGTAATATTTCTTTTTATCGCGGGGATCAGGCACAGGCGTGGAAAGAAGCGTCGAGTCCATGACAAACGTCTTAAGCAAAGTGGATTATACTTGCGGCGGTCATTTGCAAATTTGATGCAATTGCATCCGCTACAATAAACAACACCTGGAGAACAAAATGGACACTATCATCGAAAGTATTTCCGCATTGGAAGTTTTGGACTCGCGCGGCAACCCCACCATCGAGGTGGAAGTGACGCTGGCAGACGGTTCGTGGGGACGCGCGGCGGTTCCGTCGGGCGCATCTACGGGTGTGCATGAGGCGCTCGAATTGCGCGACGGCGACAAGAAGCGCTATTTGGGCAAGGGCGTTTCGCAGGCAGCGGCAAACGTCAACGGCGTGATTGCAGACGCGCTCTTCGGCTGGGACGCGTCGGAACAAAAGGCGATTGACGCCGCTCTGCTCGAACTGGACGGGACGCCGAACAAATCGAAACTCGGCGCAAACGCAATTTTGGGCGTGAGCCTGGCAGTTGCCAAAGCCGCGGCAAATTCGTTCGGCTTGCCGTTGTATCGGTATCTGGGCGGCGTGTACGCGCACGTCCTGCCTGTGCCGATGATGAACATCCTGAACGGCGGGGCGCATACGGCGTGGCAGTCCACCGACATGCAGGAGTTCATGGTCATGCCGTTCGGCGCGCCGACCTTTGCGGAGGGTCTGCGTTGGGGCGCGGAAATTTATCACGCGCTGAAGTCGGTGTTGAAGGAAAAGGGATATGCGACGCTGGTCGGCGACGAGGGCGGTTATGCTCCCGCGCTGAAAGCCAACAATGAAGCCATCGAGGTCATTCTCGCCGCCATCGAAAAGGCAGGCTTCAAAGCCGGGCGCGGCAGGGACGTCGCCATTGCGCTCGATCCCGCCGCTTCGGAACTCTTCGAGGAAGAGACCAAACTTTATAACCTGCGCAAGGAAGGCAAAAAACTGACCGGCGAACAGATGGTGGAATTTTGGAAGAAATGGGTGAGCGATTATCCCATCGTTTCCATCGAAGACGGTCTCGCGCAGGACGACTGGGCTTCATGGAAGTTGATGAACCGGGAATTGGGCGGGAAGATTCAAATCGTGGGCGATGACCTGCTGGTGACCAACCCGGCACGCGTCCGCCGCGCGATTGAGGAAAACGCCGCCAATGCCCTGCTCGTCAAAGTAAACCAGATTGGCTCGCTGACCGAGACCATCGAAGCCGTGGAACTCTGTCACCGCGCCGGCTGGCGGACGGTGGTTTCGCACCGCTCCGGCGAGACCGAAGACGCGACCATCGCCGACCTGGCTGTGGCGCTGAACACCGGTCAGATCAAGACCGGCGCGCCCGCCCGCTCCGACCGCGTGGCGAAATACAATCAACTGCTCCGCATCGAAGCGGAATTGGGGGATACGGCGAAGTATGCGGGCTGGGGTGCGTTGAAGGCGTAGCCTCTTATCCAACCAGCATTTTCCTCTTTCTTCTTTCCTCTTTCATTGACAGGAAAGAAGAAAGAGGAAAGAAATTATTTCAACAATCCGCCTGAATACTTCTCGGCAAACAGCGCCGGCTGTCCGCCGGTGTGCCAGAATAGCACGGTCTCATCCTCCTTGAAAAACCCCTTGCGGATGAGGTCAATCATCCCTGCTGCGGCGCGTCCCGTATAGACGGGGTCCAGCAGAAGACCTTCGAACTTTGCAAATAATTTGACCGCTTCGCGCTCCGCATCGGTCAGGACGCCGTAGCCTGCTTTGCAGTAATCGGCATTTGCCAACACGTCCGCCGGGGTGAACTCGATGCGCTCCCCCATCCTTTCACTGGCATCCGAAGCCAGTTTGGAAACGTGACTCTTCAGCCACTCCTCCGACTCGTCAATGCTGATTCCCAACACCCTGCCTTGGAAGCCAAACACGCGCTGACCCAACACCAGCCCGGCGTGAGTCCCGCCTGAAGACGTGCCGAAGACAATCCAATCCACGTGGACGTTTTGTTTCATGAATTCTTCCATCGCAAAGGCGTATCCCAACGCGCCCGTCGGGCTGGAGCCGCCATACGGGACGAGGTAGGGTTTCCTGCCCTCGGCAGCGGCGGCATCGAAGGTTTCCTGCAAAATGCGGTCGCGGTCCTTGCGGTCTGGCACGTGGACGATCTTCGCGCCGAACAGTTCATCGAGCAGCAAATTGGCGGAGGGCTTGGGCGGCATTTCCCCGGTCAAGACCAGAATACACTCAAGCCCAAACCGCGCCGCGGCGGCGGCAGTCTGACGGCAGTGATTGGACTGTATCGCGCCACCGGAGATCAGGGCCCGTGCGCCCTGCTCCAGCGCTTCGGCGACGAGAAACTCCAGCTTGCGGGTCTTGTTGCCGCCAAAGGCAAGCCCGGTCTGGTCGTCGCGTTTGACGAGGAGGCGTGGACCTGCCAAATGGTCGGAAAGACGCGGGAGTTCTTCGATGGGGGTGGGGAGATGGGCGAAATGAAGAAGACGAGGGGTCATAATATTCCTTTCATCCAAGAATGACCCAAAGTGCACGAAGGTTTAAGAGACAAGGCGTTTTCATTCCAGTTCGGGATGGCCTTCCAAATTATGAAACACCCATTTTCATGTGGCTATTTTGAGGTAATTCAAGGTCTTCCCATGTTTTATTAAGCCCAACATGCTATCCGGCTGCACAAAGCGGTTGATATAAGGCGAAGTTAACCGCGTCAAGATCCGTTCTGGGTTCACACTTTCCTCAACACTAGCATCGTCAAGTCATCGGCGGGGGGCATATCCTGGACAAAATCAAGCAGGGATTTTTCGATCACGTCCATCAGGTCGTGAGCAGAGGAGCAGAGATTCGCCTGGATTGCTTCAACGAGGCGTTCTTCGCCGAAGAATTCGCCGTCGTTGTTATAAGACTCAGTCAAGCCGTCGGTGTAGAGCAGGATGTTGTCTTCCTTTTCAAGCGGAATGACGCGTTGTTCGTATTGCACACCCTCCGCTGCGCCGAGGGCAACGCCGGTACGCGTCAGTTTTTCGACTGTGCCGTCGCTCTTGATCCACAGCGGAGGGTTATGCCCCGCGTTAACGTAGGTCAGTTCGTTTTTGTCCATGTCGAGCACGGCATAGACCGCTGTGACGAACATACCCTGCTTGGTATCGGGGATCAACAGGTCGTTGACGCGTTTCAACGCTTCGGCGGGGGAATCGGTCTCGATAACGGCAGCCCGGACGAGGGTCCGTGTGAGCGCCATGAAGAGTGCGGCGGGAACTCCCTTGTCGGCGACATCCGCGATGAAGAGTCCAAGTTTATTATCCGGCAATTCGAACACGTCGTAAAAATCGCCGCCCACCTGGCGGGCTGTCTTCCAGCGCGCGGCAAGCTCCCAATCGGAGAGTTGCGGGAGCGTCTCAGGGATGAAGGTCTGTTGGATTTGGCGCGCCAACTGCACTTCGGTTTCGAGACGTTCACGTACAACCATTTCTTTTTGCAGAAGGTCGTTCTGAATGGCGAGCGCGGCCTGCTGAGCGATGCCGGTGATGATCTCGAGGCGCCGGGCACGGAAGCGGAGCCCGCCTTCGGCTTCTTCGATGAGCATCACGCCATACAACGCGTCCCTGACGGCGATGGGCACGGCGAAAAGAAATGCGCCGGGGTTCCCCAGGTTGACATCGCTGGCGGGGTCAAGCGAAATCCACGCTTGCAGACCGCGTTTTCCGTCCGAATCCAGGGCGCAGGCACGCAAGCCGCCGATTTCGTCGCGGCAGGCGTCGAGGAAGGCAAACTCGCCAGGCGGAAAAGCCCTTTGCCAGAATTCGACCTCGTCCTCTTCGCTCAAGCCGTATTCCTGCGATGGCAGGAAGGCTTCCTTTTCGGAATTCCACTGATACAACGCGGCACGCTGAATGCCCACAAGGATCGGCATGATGCGGATGATCGTGCCGAGGATTTCATCGAGGTCATTCAGGCTTACTACCGCCTGCGCCACCTGTAACAACGCAGCGGAGGCGTATGCCTGTTCCTGGGCGGTGTCGTACAGACGCGCGTTTTCGATGGCGACCGCGGCGTAACTGGCAAAGGTGGTGGTCATCGCCTGCGCTTCGTGACCGTAGCGTCCCGGCGTGCGATGCGAGAGCGTGATGACGCCGAATGGCTGGTCACCCACCCGTAACGGCGCAGCCAGGCCGGAATAGTTCTGGTCGAATCCTGCCGCGATGCCTGTGATCCAGATCGGGTCGGTCGCTTTGCGGATGACAGGACGGTCCGAATACAGTACATTCATCAAGGCGTCGTAGGCATCGGGTTTTTCATAAAGCAATTGTTCCAGCAATCCTTCATCGCAGTTATGACACGCGGCGAGATACAGTTCATCGTCCTCCATCAACCAGATGGCGGAAATATCCACAGGCAGGTTGCGGTCCAGTTCGGAGAGAATGGCTTCCAACACATCGTCCACACTGGCATCGGCGGAGATCAAGCCCGCCACTTCGCGCAGGCTGTCCGCCACCTGACGCCGCCATTGTTCCGAACGATACAGGTCGGCGTTATGTATGGCAACAGCGATGTTATCCGCAACCGCTTCAAAAGTGACCTGGTCGTCCTCGGTGAAGGCATTGGCTTTGTCCGATTGAATATCGAGGACGCCAACGACCACATCACCATACAGGAGAGGCACACATAGTTCGGAGCGCGTGTTCACCGGCGGCAGGGGCGAGGCGCGGTAGCGCTTGTCCTTGGTCACATCGTTGGCGAGGACGGTCCTGCCTTCACGAGCCACCCACGGGATGATGCCTCCCGCGTCGTCAAGAGAGAGTGTATATCCCGCCAGGTCGCGGCTACGTTCACCACTCCCAGCCTGATACTCAATGAGCCGCCGGTTCGGATGAACGGTGAACAAATGGACGTAAGGATACTTGAACCGGTCATGGATGAGCGCGGCGACGTTCTCCATCAGGACCTTCAACTCGAGCGACGCGCTGACGCTCTTGCTCACTTCCGAGACAAGCGTCAACTGATCGGCGCGGCGGCGCAGGCTACCGTATAACCGCGCCCCTTCCACAGCGCGCGCAATGGTATCCGCCAGCGCCTCGAGGATCAGCAGGTCGTTCGGATGGAAGGCGTTCACCTGGTCGCTTTGCACATCGAGCACACCCAGCACGCGATCTTCGATCTTCAGCGGAATGACCACTTCGGAGCGCGTCTCCGGCAGGACTTCGATATAGCGAAAGCGCGGGTCTTTCTGCACATCGTCAACAAGGATACGTTCACCCTCCGCCGCAGCCTGCCCGATCAATCCCTGACCGACCTCCACCTCCAGGGCGAATTTTTTCCTGCGTTTTCCCTTGCGCGGCGCGGCGGCGCTTGAGCGAAAGCGCAGCGATTTTGAATTTTCCTGAAGCGTAAAAATCGCCACATAATAATAGTGGAATGTCTTGCGAATGAGTTCCGTAACGCGGGTGGCGAGTTCATCCACATTGAGGACGTTCGCGATTTGCGCGCTCACTTCGCGAACAAGGTTCAACTGGTTGAGTCGGAAACGTTCCACCGCCACGCGATGGGAGGCAACGAGGCTGACAGCCACTACGCCTGCCACTCCCTCCATCAGGTTGAGTTCCTCCTGCTTGAACTCGGGTCCCTTCGGGCGGTTGACCTGAAGCGCACCCAGCACCATCCCCTGATCTTCGAGCGGGACTGCGGCCCAGGTCCCGCGTGATGCGCCGCCCTTCTTTCCCCGCTTTCGCTTTGTCAGAATACCCCCCTTTAACAGGGCGCGCTGCATTGCCGGAGAGATAGGTTGTTCCGGAAATTGGGGGTCCTCGTTCATGGTGGGAAGCCGGAACAGTCTCTCGTGAAGCCATACATCGACCTCCCCCTCTAGTAGACGCGATGTCATGGCAATGATGCGGTCACGTTGCGCGGCGAGGGAGGTGGCGCCTGCAATTTGTTCCCCGAGACTGGCAAGATCGCGCCAATCCAGCGAAAGCGGAGAACGCGAAGCCGAAGCGGCAGTCATGCCGGTCACCTCTTGCGTTTGATCATTGTGAGGAAATTGCTGTTCTTTTCGGGGTGTGAATCGTAACGGACTTCATCCATCAACTTGCGCATCAGGAAGATTCCGAGTCCCCCGATTTTGCGTTCGGACAGGTCGGCTTTCAGGTCAGGCATGGGGATGGAGGAGGGGTCGAAGGGTTCCCCATGATCCACGAGGATGATCGTGATCGTGTCGTCCTTCATCCCGCAGGAAAGTTCCAATACACCGTCGCTCACCCCTTCATAAGCGTGTTCGATGATGTTGGAGGCGGCTTCGTCGGTGGCCAACTGGATGTTGTACACATCCTTGTCGCCAAAGCCGCCTTCGCGCGCAATGGTTCCGACGAAATCCCGGATTTCGTCGAGAAATTCGAATTTTGCAGCGAATTGGACGCTCTTCATACGTTAAGTTAAAAGCCGCCTCCACGGCGAACAGCCGAAGGCGGCCTCCTTCCTGACATGGGGTAGTTTGCCGAACAGGGAAAGCCAGCCGTTAGAAGTGGCCCACTGCCAGCAATGGCTCATCGAAGGTCTTGAAAAGTTCGGTGAAGCCAGCCAGTTCGAGCGCTTCCCGAATGCGGTCCGGCACGGAAACCAGGACCACCTCGCCGCGGTTGTAGCGCTTGCAATTCCGCTGGGCGGCAAGCAGGGCGCGGAACCCGGCGCTGGACATGTACTCCAACTCGGCCATGTTAACGACCAGTTTATATTTACCGGCTTCATTGGCGGCTTCCAATGCCTGCGCCAATTGGGGGGCTGTCGCGCTGTCCACGCGTCCCTTGACAGTGATCATGTCGCAATGCTTAAATTCTTGAACCGTGATTTCCATAGTACATCCTCCGAGTTGAAAGTACGGTATTGATTTTCGAGATTATATCATGAGAAACTACAGCTCCGTATCAACCTGTGGCATTGGATGAGGATGCCATCCTCCAATCCATTTTTAGACTTGGCAAGGAATGCTATACTTGGACCAACGACCCAAACGATGAATTTTGGAAAACTCCTTTCGCTGCCCGACTTGAAAAACAGTGATGCAAGGGTCACGGCGCGTCTGATTTATTTCACATCTGTCGGACTGATTGCACTGAGCCTTGTATTTTTCCTCGTCATTTCCCTGGTCGCCCCAAACCTGACTGGACGGGTTACAGTCATGGCGCTGATGACGGTACTGGTCAGTTTTGGGAATATCGTTCTTGTGAATTATGGCAATTTGCGCCTGGCAGGTACCCTGCTGATTACCCTGGCCTGGGTGGTTGTCACGATTGGGTCCATCACGGCGGGAGGAATTTCTGCACCAATTGCCATTGGGTACATGATTGTGGTCCTTCTTGGCGGAGTGTTGTCGAGCAACCGGGTCAACCTGTACCTCACGTTTCTTTGTATTGGGACGGGGATCCTCATCGCCTATGCAGAGACTAATGGACTCATCCCACAGGCGGTTCAATACACGCCTTCTGCGCGGGTTGCCATCTACTCCTTCTTCCTGCTTGCCGCCCTGCTATTGCAGAGCATAACGGCCGGTAACATGAGAGGATTGACCGCCAACATCCGCAAGAGCGAAGAGAAATACCGTTCTCTGCTTGAAAATATTCCCATCACCACCTACATCAACAGTCCGGATGAAAATGCGTACACTGAATATGTCAGTCCACAGGTGAAGAAACTGCTCGGTTACGTACAAGATGATTTTCTCCGGGATCCTTTATTCTGGATAAAGATCATCCACCCCGAAGACAGGGAGCGCGTCCTGGCAGAAAATATCCGCACCGCCCAGACTCATGAGCCGTTCAATATGGAATATCGCCTTATCACAAAAGACGGGCGCAGTATTTGGGTCAAGGACGAAGCCATTTTCCTGCGGGACGAAAGTAACCAATCGGAATACTGGCTTGGTGTGTGGACGGATATCACCTCCCGCAAGGTGGCGGAGGAAGAGCAGGCAGATCTCATTAGCGTGATGACCAAACGCACTATCCAACTCCAGACCGGCGCGGATGTGTCGCGCGCGGCATCGTCCATCCTTGATTTGGATAAACTTCTCCCAACCGTGGCGGAACTCATTCGCAATCATTTTGATTATTACTATGTCGGGATCTTCTTGGTGGACGCTTCGAAACAATGGGCAATACTACGCGCGGCGACGGGTGAAATGGGCAGGCAAATGATCGCTGCCGGTCATAAACTGGAGATTGGTGAGTCATCCATGATCGGCTGGTGTATCCTGCATGGGCAGGCGCGCATCGCCCTGGATGCGGGAGAGGAAGCGGTTCGTTTTAGAAATCCTCTTCTTCCGCTGACCCGCTCCGAGATAGCGCTCCCATTGACCGCACGCGGCGAAGTGATTGGGGCGATGACGATTCAATCCGAACTGTCATCTGCCTTCTCGCGCGCCGATATTACCGTTCTGCAAGCCATGGCGGATCAGGTTGGCAATGCCATCCAAAATGCCAGGCTGTTCACCGAACGCGCCGGCTTGATTAAGGAACTCGAAGGGCGGAACACTGAACTGGAACGGTTCACCTACACCGTCTCGCACGACCTCAAATCGCCGCTTGTCACCATCCGTGGCTTCCTGGGCTTTCTCCGCGACAGCGCCCGCACAGGTAACATGGAGCGTTTTGACAGGGATATGCACAGGATCGCCAATGCCGTGGACAAGATGCAGGCGCTCCTCAATGACCTGCTTGAGCTTTCGCGCGTTGGAAGACTTAACACCCTTCATGAGGATATCCCCTTCGGGAAGATCATACAGGAGGCCGTCGAACTGGTCATCCCCCCATCGGATGAGACACGTGTAAAGATCATCGTACAACAGGACCTTCCTGTCGTTCATGGCGACCATCTCAGGCTGGTCGAGGTAATGCAAAATTTGATCAGCAACGCGGTGAAATTCATGGGCAATCAAGCCGAACCACGCATCGAGATCGGTCAGCACGGTTTCGATCAAGATGGGAAACCGGTCTTTTTCGTCCGCGATAACGGCATCGGCATCGAACCGCAATACCACGAACGGATCTTCGGACTCTTCAACAGGCTGGATCCCACCATCAATGGCACAGGCATTGGCCTGACACTGGTGAAACGAATCATTGAACTGCATGGCGGGCGAATCTGGGTGGAATCCCGGCTCGGGGCCGGAGCCACTTTTTATTTCACCCTGCCTTCGAATTGACGAGGGAACTGTAACATTTCAATCACCCTTCAATTCACCCCGTAAACAAAAAATAGGGTTAAAATCCACGCAGCCGCATCAGGCAAGGAGAAACCCATGGTCGGAGAGCCAATCCTCGTCATGCTTGTTGAAGATAATGTAGACCATGCCGAACTGGTGATCCGCACGATGGAGGAACATCGCATCGCGAACAAGGTTCGGCACTTCCTGGATGGACAGTCGGCATTGGACTATCTCTTTCACCGCAACGAATATGTCGATCCCCAACTCAACCCGCGCCCGCATGTGATCCTGCTGGACCTGCGTCTGCCGCGCGTCGATGGCATCGATGTCCTCAAAGCGATCAAGGAAGACAACGAGTTAAAAAGCATTCCTGTTGTTGTGTTGACCACCTCCGAGGCGGAAAAAGACGTTGCAAGAGCATACTACAATCACGCGAACAGTTATCTTGTCAAGCCGGTGGGGTTCGAAGAATTTAAAAAACTCATGGATGACCTTGGGTTTTATTGGTTGGGTTGGAACACCAATCCCAACATCAGAGACTAGTCCCTTTCTCCCTGCCCCAATACCATTCTCATAAAGTGAAAATCGCTCCATGATGGATGACTCTGTCCACATTCTTTTAATTGAAGATGACCCCGCGCATGCAGAATTGATCCAGCGTTCCTTCGAGAACCGCGGAGACCATGCGCGCCTTACGATTACCCATACCCTCGAAGAAGCACGCAACTGCATTAAGAAATCGAAGCCCACCCTCATCATTGCAGATTGGCGTCTCCCGGATGGCGATAGCAGTGAACTGCTCGCGGAAGAGCACAGCATCCATAATCCACCCGTCATCATCATGACCAGTTACGGAAGCGAGCGCAATGCCGTGGAAGTCATGAAATCCGGCGCGTTGGATTACATCGTCAAGTCATCCGAGTCGATGACCGACATGCCGCACATCGCAGAAAACGCCATCAAACAGTGGCGAATCGCCATCGAGCAGGAACGGATCCAACAGGCATTGGCGGAGCGCGAAGCACAATTCCGTTTGCTGGCTGAGAATTCTTCCGACATGATTTCAAGGCATGATGTTCAGGGAACCTTCCTTTATGTGTCTCCCGCTTCCCGCACCCTGTTGGGCTACGCCCCTGAGGAGTTGATCGGTCAACCCCTCATTTCATTCGTGCACCCTGCCGATGTCAAGGAGATCAATAACCTGCTTGCACCCAATCGATGGGATGATCCAACCGCCGCCATCCCATACCGCGCCCGCCACAGAAACGGCGGATACATTTGGCTCGAGACCACCGCCCGCATCATTGTGGATGAAGAAAAAAAGGTTACCGAAATCCAGGCATCCTCCCGCAATATCACCGAAAGAAAGGAAGCGCAGGTCGCGCTGCAACGCGCCCACCTCGACCTGCAGGAAGCTTACGACAAGACCATCGAAGGCTGGGTGATTGCCCTCGACCTGCGCGACCGCGAGACGGAAGGACATACCCAGCGCGTCACGGAAATGACCGTCAGGCTGGCACGCCAGCTCGGTCATACGGAGGAGGAGATTGTTCACATCCGGCGGGGAGCCCTGTTGCACGACATCGGCAAAATGGGAATACCGGATGAGATCCTGCAAAAACCGGGTCCCCTGACCGACGAGGAATGGGCCGTGATGCGCAAACATCCGAAATATGCCTATCAAATGCTCTCCCCCATTGGTTACCTTCATCAGGCATTGATTATCCCCTACTACCATCACGAACGCTGGGATGGAAGCGGATACCCGCATGGGCTCAAAGGCGAGGAGATCCCACTCATCGCCCGCCTGTTCTCGGTGGTGGATGTATGGGATGCGCTCTCCAGCGACCGTCCCTACCGCAAACGCATAGCACCCAGGGATGTCGTTGAATACCTCAAACATGAAGCAGGCAGACTCTTCGATCCATATATCGTCGAAAAATTCCTGCCGCTCATCACAAACTCCTGACTTGCAAACCGCCCGAATTGACATCACCCATCACTTCGAGTATCCTTGCGTCCGTCCGGGCAGGCCCGGCGCGGCAGAGCCTGCCGAACCCCGCCAGGGTCGAAAGACAGCAACGGTAAGGAAGAGCCTCTGGGTGCCGCCGGTCACCTGCCCGGATATTTCTATCTCATGAGAAGTTATCACTGGATATTCATTATCATTGCATTCATTGCAGGCATTGGCATGGGTCTCGCCTATGGGTGGTATATAGACCCGGTTGATTACTTCGACCTCACGCCCGATACCTTACGCGCAGACTACAAAACAGATTACGTCTTAATGATCGCGGAAGCCTACCGTGTCGAACAGGATCCCGGGCTTGCTGCGCGCCGGCTGGCTGTCTTCGGCACCAGATCACCCTCCTCCATCGCTTCGGAGGGACTTGCCTACGCCCGCGCAAACGGATTCGCCGAGTCGGACATCGTCCTGATCCAGGAATTGGTGACCGCGCTTCAGGCGTGGAGCGGAATCCCATGAGGCGCATCTGGGGCATCCTGCTTGCGCTTCTCATGGGGGTCGGGCTTGGTCTCGTTTACGCCTGGATGATCTCCCCCCTGCGCGTCGTCGACTCTGAACCGTCCCTCCTGCGGGCGGATTTCAAGGAACAATACCGCTCTGCCATTGCTGCAGCGTATGCCGCAAACGGGAACCTGCCGCGTGCGAAAGCCAGGCTGGCATTGCTTGGCGACCCAGATCCGGTGGCGGCATTGAACGCGCAGGCGCAACAGATGCTGGCAAGTGGCGACACCTTCCACCAGGCAGACCAGGTTGTCGCGCTGGCTTTGGCGTTGGGCGAAAATGGGGTCGCGGCTTCGACAAGTACCATTGTGGTCGAGTCAAATACGAGGGTTGCAACGGATGCATCCGGCAAAGCAACAGAAACGCTTCCGCCGCCCCCACCCGATGTCCCCATCGTTTTAACGGAAACGCCCGAAATCATTGAAATGGAACCGACGCAACCGGTCGTCGTTGCCGAATCCACACCGCGGCCTACGCGCACTCCCATCCCCACCTTCGGCGCGCCCTTCAAGCTGACCGGACAGGAGACGGTCTGCGACCCCAACCTGCCGGACGGCTTGTTACAGGTCATCGTATACAACACGAATCGCAGACAACTGGCAGGAATCGAGATCGTCGTCACCTGGGATGGAGGCGAGGAACAATTCTTCACAGGCTTTAAACCGGAACTTGGAAATGGCTATGCCGATTTCATCATGTCCCCCAATGTCACTTACATCCTTCAACTGGCACGCGGCAGCGATGTTGCCACCGGGTTGATCACACCCACTTGCCAGGGGACGAATGGTGAACCCTATATCGGCGGGATAAAACTCACCTTTCAACAACCGTGAAAAAAATCAGCCGCAGGAACTTTCCTGCGGCTGAAAAATGATCTTGTCCGGCTCAGGGCATGGGATTATTAGCCGCCCAGTTGTTTCCCAGCCTCACCTCGACATCCACCGTGGAGGTGGGATCAGGCTGGACGCGAATCTGAGCGCTGGATGTGATGCCAAACACTGCCTGCAAATATTTCATCGTGTACAGTTTCGGCGAATACAGGATGATGATTGTATTGTCGTAGGCGCGATCCGCTCCGCCGACCTCTGTCACGCTCACACCTTGGGCCAGGAAATAATTACCGGTCTGCACCTCCAAACCGGGGGTATAGGAACCGTTCAGCAAACGCACGCGGGCTCCATCGGCCCGCATCAGGGCGGTCAGATCGTTCTGTGGCGCAAGCGGACTTCGAGGACCGCCGGTTGTAAAGATCTTGTCGCGCAATTCACGGATCTTGTCGGGGAAGGGTTTCATCACACTGGCGTTCTCGCCGCCGAGCACAACGTTATCGAGCGCGACCATGGTGTAATCGATAATGCCCTGCTGGATGCTCGAAACCGGGACATCCTTTGCCAGCACGCCAAGCCGAATGGCGGTGTCGAATGGCATGTTCGTTTTGATCCCCGCGGAAAATTCATCGTAGAATTGTTGCGCCTGCCCGAGCAATACAGGGAAATTCTCGGGCGCCAGCACTTTCTCACGGATCGCCAGGATCACGCTCTGCTGACGCCTGGAACGCGCCACATCGCCTTCCTTGTCCTTGCGATAACGGACATAAGCAAGTGCCCGCTCACCGCAAATGCGGCGGTCATTGCCTTTCTTGAGAACAAAATGATCGGCGCCAGACCCCTGCTTGTCGAGGGTCAGGGTCTCCTCCACATCCACTTCGATACAACCAATTAAATCGATGAATTCGACAAAGGTGTTGAAATCGATCTGGGCATAGTAATCGATGGGTACGCCGATGAATTGCTCCACGGTCTTTCGCGCAAGTTCGGGGCCGCCACCGGGCAATTTACTTCCCTCGCCATAGTAATATGCCATGTTGATTCGTCCATAACCGAACCCTGGAATATTCACCCACATATCGCGCGGGATCGACATCATACCGGCTGTCTTTGAAACCGGGTCAATGGTAAGCAGGATCATCGAGTCGGAGCGCGGCGGACCTTCGTTTGCCTGCCAATCGCGGTAATCGAGACCGATAATCAGGACCGTGACCCGGCTCGCTCCATCCCATGCGGGAGGGATATTGCTGACCTCGGGAATTTCAATCGCAGGCGGAAGTTCCTCCACACTCGGGATGGGGGTGCCATCCTCCGTTAGCGTGGGGCCATCCAAGCCTGCGGTCACCGTGCCGCAGGTGGAGGGCGGGGTTCCGGGGAGCGGTGTGATTGTCCAGCAGGTGATGAGGTTGCGCACAAAGAAAAAGCCACCCACTCCAAGACCGAGTGCGATTATCCAAAAGACAATCTGCCCGAGGGAGGGACGTCCGATTTTCACGTTCTTGAGAAAGTTCAGTTTATTCATACAGGTTTTATATATACCATATTCAAGCCAAGCCGCTCCAAGCCTTCCTTTGCCCAGTGCTGAAGCAGGGCAGAGTCTTCATCCATCACTTTCATCATGACGGGGATGGCACGATGGTCGCCGATCTCTGCCAGGGCGCGCAAGGCGTGGATGCGGGCGGATTGTTTCGATCCTTTCACGGTTTCGATCAGGGAGGGGACCGCCGCGCTGCCGATCCTGACCAGCGCGTTTGCCGCCAGACTACCGACCATGCTGTCTGCATCGCTCAATGCCCGGATGAGAGGCTGGGTCGCGCTTTCGTCGGGCCTGCCAGCCAGCCCTAGCGCCGCGCACTGACGCACCTCCGGGGCGGGATCGTTTAGAAACGGGATCAGCCATTCGGTCCGCAAGAGAGGCGATTGTGCCAGTGTCCTCAATGCCCACCAACGGGAATCCGGATCATCGGTGTGAGTCAAACCCAACAAGGAGGGAATCGCCTCTTCACCTAGGGCGATCAACGAAACGACCGCATTCTCTGCGCGGATTTCGTCTCCGCTGATCAGGTCGTCCAACAGTTCGCGCAACACGGTTATTTCGCGGGCGGCGGGACGGGTAGTTTATCTTCGGCAGTTGCCGCCCATTTGTCGCCTTCTTCGATGAGCATGACCGGGATGTCGTCTACGATGGGATACTTACGGCTGCAATCTTTGCAGATGAACCAGGCATCCTTGTAGAGTTTGAGTTCGCCGCCCGTTGTGCGGACGCAGTTGGGGCAACGCAGGATTTCAATTAAAGTGGCACTGACCATTGACTCTCCATTCTTTTGACAGCGGCAAATTTTACCACGTAGTGCAAAAGGTCATTTTGCGCTACGAAGAGGGAGCGCGGCAAAGTCCTTTCTCTTTTGCCAGTTTTTCAGGGTTCTTTGTATCGGGTCCGTACTGGCAAATTGCCTGCCAGGGTTGGTAGTGTGTAGTGAATGTGTCGGAGAAGTACACCGCGCCGTTTCGCCATACGGTGCGGGTCACAGTGACATCCGCGCCGTTCGCCGCCCAGTCCACCTGCTTGATCTGGTTCTTGTCGAGGTCCTGGTTCACTTCAAAGAGCGGATCGGGCGCGGAGACAACATTCTTTGTACCGGTCGTCTCCCAGGTTACAGAGCGGCCGTCCTTGGTGGAATAGAACTTCCACGTCAGGGAATCGCTTCCCATGTAGGTTTCCATCAGGATCCAGTACGGCGAGTCGTTCGTGAATTTGAAATCCACGAGCGGGAAGTAGACGGTCGCATCCAGCCCGGCAAGTTTCGGGTCTACGGCGCCGCTGGCGGTCTGCTCGTAATAAGAGACGCGATAGGCGTGTGAATGACGTTCCACAATGGGATAGCCCGCGTTGAATACCGCCCGGAAGAGCGTGGTGCTCACCTGACAGACGCCGCCGCCCACGCCTTTGATCGTGCGTCCGCCATAGATGATGAGCGCTTCGGCAAATCCGTTTTCCAGGCTGACATCGCCCATCGTCTGCCCCATCGAGAAGGTTTCGCCGGGAGCAACGAGCACCCCGTGAAAACGCGTAGCGGCAGCCTGGATATTCTGCTTGCGTTCCGCGCCGGAGCCATAGAAATACGAAGTCTCAGCCCATACCAGTTCGGTGATGCCAAGTTCCTGTCCGGTGGCGGTGCCTGCGACCCGGGGTTGCACCTCGTTGACGACCAGAGCAACCGTATGCTCGCCGCGCAACAAGGCATCGTTGATCGCCTGAATGCTGGCGTCAACATCCAGGGTGCGCCCAACCTTGGAGTTCTCCATCAAATCCAACTGACGGGTATCATCGTTGAAGATGAATTTTGCATCGGAGGGGAGACGATCCACCTGGCTCTTCAACGGTACCAGCAAGTCGCGCAATGCAGCGGGATTTAAAACCACCTGCACGGTGTTATCGACGCGCTGTACGCCGAGCATATTGGCAATGATCTCGACATTATAAACATAGGGACCGGGGTCGCCTTCCGCCGCGTTGGGAATGGACAGGATCAACGGCTGGCTGAGGATCTGACGCGCCGCATCCGCCTGCGCGCTGACATCCAGCACCTGCGGCTGGATTTCCTGCACCACGAGCGGCACTTCACCATCGCTGAAAGTTTGTAATTGCGCGCCGAGATAGACCAGCGTGGCGTCAATCTTCAACTCACGTCCCACCTGCCCCGGCTCGGTGACGATGTTCGTTCCCTGCAAGCTGAGGCTGGCTTCCTTCACAGGCTGGTTGATCTGTGTGGAAATCTGACTCAAATACTGGAACGCGACACGCTGGTCGAAGATGATGACCGGCGGCACGTTCACCCCAACTCCGCCTGCGCGAATCTGACCGGACAACGCGCCAAACAGACCGCCGCTTCGTCCCAGATCGTAGGCGGTCATCGCACTGGAGGTGGGATCAAAGACCATGCCCAGTTCCGCGGGAGTTGCCACCCAGGCTTGTTCGCCGTACTTGAACAGGATCTTACCCGTGATGGGATAGGACAGACTGTGATTCAACTTCACTGCCGCGTCCGATGGCGTCAGCCCGGAAAGGTCCACACCTGCAACGGTGACGCCGGGGAAGATGCGACCCGCGTACAGGAGTTGATACCCGATGGTCCACGCGAGGATCAATCCCAGAAACAGCACCATACCGCTGACAAGAGCGGCGACGAACTGGGGAAACAGCGGTATACGTTTATACGGATAAGAGACGGTAGCCATGTGGAAAATTATACCTTGTGGATGGGTGTAATCGTTAATGTAGGATGAGCACAGAATGAAGAGGGCTTTGCAACTCCCCCTAGGACGGACGGCAAAAATTATTTGTTCCCACCGAGTTTCAGAAAGGGAATGAGCATCGGCGTTACAGATCGGTATCTTTCATACTCCTGCCCGAACTCACGCAGGAGTTTCCGTTCTTCAAAATAGATACCGATGAGAATGTACACAGTCAACGAAACATAAACGAAAAAGGAATTCAGGGAAACAGTTGGAGAGAACCATAGGATCGCCAAACTGAACGTATACAGTGGATGCCGCACCATGCGATACAAGCCGCTCGTGACCAGTTTACCGGGTTTCTCTTCTTCGAACAATTGACGCAAACCGACGAAAGAAAACACGTCTGTTTGCAGAACGGCAATCAGCAGAAGCAGGGCAGAAATCCCCTGCCCTGCCAGCATGAAGTAACTCCACGGTGAGGGGATTTGATACAGCGTTCGATCCGGCAATATGACCATGAGATACAACGTCGGCAAAATCGTGACCACCGCAAAGGCATTATAGAACAGACGATAGAACTTCATGAATCCAGCGCCCAGCCTGTGGCGCAGAGAATCTTTGAAGCCGTGCGATGCGACCAGTGAATGGATAAATCCCCATAGAACAATGGAAAGTATCAACCAGAGCATGACACCTCAACAATACATGTCATTGCGAGGAAGGTTAATGCCCTCCTCGCAATGACATCAACCTACTCGGCACCAAAGGCGGGTAATTCCAATTTCCCACCGCCGGTATCGACAACGTAATACGGCATCCAGCCTACGCCGAAGAGAGTGAGGAACACGTCCGTTTTCTTCGGGTTGACGGTGACCTCGGTCGTGTCGCTGACGACACGCCCCCAGCGGTCGTTGATCTCGGCGATCACGTCTTCGCGCCGTTTTTCCAGTTCGGCGATCTGTTTCTTATAAAGGTCAATGGCATCCAACGACTCTTCGACCTCGGCTTTGGCTTGTTCGGTCATGCGGCGTTTGGTGAGCGAGGACGATAAGCGGGAGGCTTTTCTCCTGCCGCCGAAGAGTCCCGTGAGATTCTCAAGGTGAGTGCCCGCCTCTTCCACTTTGCGATTGGCGAGTTCGGCTTCATCTTCACGCAACTCACGCTCCTCGCGTGCCAGTTTATCTTCGAGTGTCTTCAGCTGTCGGTCGATTATCGATGTCTTCTTGGCGATCTCGGCATCGCGGGCATCGCGGGCGGCGTCGGCGCAGGCACGCATGAATTCAGCCTGACTGACATCTGGTCCAGCGTAGACTTTGAGGGCAGCGTTCACCCGGGCAGTGACAGATGAATTGCGGAAGACCCAGTCGGTGAAATCTTTTTGCAGGGCGGTCATCAGCTTGGCATCATTCAGGGGGGTATCCACCGTGCCGAAACGCGCGGAAGGGACAGGGGAAGGTTCCACCTTGTCCAGCGCATCACTGCTGAAGAGCGCCTCCTCCCAACGAATGGAACCGCGTTTCTCAAGCGTGCTCACCAATACGGCACGACTCACTTCGCTGTCCACGCCGAGCTTGCGGTCGAGGATGCGCACGTTTGCCGAAGCGACCAGCGCCGGGCGGTAGACCACGCCTTCGATCAACGCCTCGGCGGGCATGGAACGTCCTGCAGCTTTGAAGGCTTCAGGCAGGGAATAGTTCTGCGGCAGGAAGTATTCGCGGATGGCGGCGGGGAGGGACGGTTTTGTAATTGACGAATTGCGCTTTTCGATTTCAGATTGACGATTGACGATTTGTGATTGAGGGCTAACCACTGACTGCCGATCGCTGATCGCTCTGGAAGCCATGAAGGACGGTTGAGTCGCTTCAGCAGAGATGGTACGTGTTGATACGGGAGCAACTACCGGCTGAGACGGAACCGTCGCACTTGCACCGGCAAGTTGGTTGAGAGCGGGAATCTGCATCCGGGTGAGCGGTCCGGCGAGGAAGTTCATCGTCCAGCGGGTCTGGAAGAGTTGCGGAGCCTTGGCATGGACGTTGTGCAGGATGAAGACGCGTTTGCCGAGTGTCGAGATCAATTTATCGAACACCTCGCGTGAGACGCCTCCCGCTGCGCTTTCGAGACCGTCGAGCAGGCGCTGCTTATCCTGCTCGGTCTGTAATTTGCCGATGAACCACGTGCCTGCATTCGAGAGAGCCTTGTAGTCCACATCCACGGGGTTTTGCGTGGCGAGCAGGAGACCCAGCCCAAAGGCGCGGGCTTGCTTCAACATGCGCAGCAATGGACCCTTGGAGGAGGGGTTGCGCTGCGGCGGCAGGTAACCGAAGATCTCGTCCATGTAAAGCAATGCCCGCAGCGAGGTGACGCCGCTCTGCGTGCGCATCCAGGTTTCGATGGCGGAGAGCAGCAACGTGACAAAGAACATGCGCTCGGCGTCCGAGAGATGCGCCAGATAGAAGATGTTGTGGCGCGGGCGTCCATCCGCTGTGTAGAGCAATGAGCCGATATCGAGCGGCTGACCTTCTCGCCAGGTCTCGAAGGCGGGCGAGGCAAGGATGTTGTTAAGCACCATCGCCAGTTCCATTCGGTCTTTGGCGGGAAAGAAGGTATCCACGGGGAAAGCGCCCAGTTTGTCGAAGGGCGGCGTTTGCGTTTGCAGGATGAGTTCGGTCAGTTCCACATCCCGCCCCTGGCTCCAGGCGTTTTCGAAGATGTTGGAGAGCAGGATGTGCTCGCGGGAACGAATGGGGTCGATGTCGTCGTAGCCAACCAGACCCAATAGCGCGGTGACCGTGCTGGAGATGCGCTCGCGCAAGATCTCCCGGTTCTCCTTCCACGGGACGGCTGGCGCGGCTAACGAGGAGAGCACACTCACCGGCACTCCCGCATCGGAACCGGGCGTGAAGACCGCGAACTGTGCGGCGTTCTTGAGTGAAAGCACCCGTTCCTGTGTGATGCCCCATTCGTTCAGTCCGTCCCGCCATTTCATCGCCGTTTCGGCGGCGACCTGCTCGGTCGTTTTGCCGGAACGGCGCGCCAGTTCCGAGTCGATCCACGGAGCGAAGTCCTGCGGGGCGAGGTCGGGGAAGTGCAGCAATAAATTCGTCAGGTCGCCCTTGGGGTCGATGATGATCGCCGGGATCCCCTTGAGGGCGGCTTCCTCCAGCAGACCAATGCACAGACCCGTCTTGCCGGAACCGGTCATGCCGGTGACCACGGCGTGAGTGGTGAGGTCGGCAGGATCGTAGGTTGTCCGGCTGGCGGTGACTTTCTGATTGATGGGGTCGTAGGCGCGCCCGAGGTAGAAATGGGTATCGGTCATCGAGGGTCTCCGAACCTCACCCCTGCCCCTCTCCGCCTGGGAAAGGGGAAAGGCAAGGGAAATTAGAACGCACGTGCTAAGGGGTTAATGTACCCGATTTTCGAGGGTGTGGCAAGGAATGATTTGAATTTCGCTTTGCTTTTGCAGGTGCAGATTTGCGGCTTTATAACGAATATCAAGAAAAATCATGCTACATTCAGGGGTGAGGCTGTGCAGGGTATGGATAATGGGATCGACAGGAACGCCGACCTACTGCCTAACTACTGCCTAACTGTTACCTAACTAGATCCTAACTGGAAAGAACTGGAGGAGGGTATTTGAGGATATTTACGCCGCTTTTCGTTCAAACCAGGGAGATTTTCCAGTTCTTTTGCTCCCATCGCACGATTGGGAAGAGTCTTTAAATTGAATGGTTCTGCTTACATTGCTGCAAAGATGCTCCCCAACTGCGGATAATAAACTTTATCGGAAATAAGAAGGACCGTGTCGAAGACTCAAACGGGAAAAGCCTTTGGGGCGTTATGTGCCAATGTACCCAAGCAACTATTACCCGTAAGGCGATACTGCCACACTTACCCCTATACCGGTTTACGGGAGGAATTGTGTTTCGATCCGCCTGTTCGCTTAGCCGCTTTGGAGCGGGCGTCGGTCTTCTTTCCGGCTTTGGTCATCTTTCCATTGCGCCGGATATCGTCAGGCGTGGTAAGCGCTGTCACCCCGTAGTTTCCGTTATAAAACGATAAATATCTTTCCCTGACAAGAACCTCCAACAAGGCTTCAAGGATATTCAGGCAGATCGAGTCGGCGTCTGAAATCCGCAGGTCGGATTTCAGGGCAAAATCCTGTGCCTCCTGGAGGGTAAATATGATTCGGGAGCGAATCCAATCAACCAGCTTGTATACAGCCCGCCGCGCTCGATCTTCTTCCTCATCCCTGGTATTCTTGAAGCGCGAAGCCAGTATAACTTCCCAATTTCGAACAAGGATGTTCTGCAAGGCCGCATTCGTTTTTACTTCTCCGATATTTCCAATCTTCTCCAGATTCAGCTTTGGCTCACCAAATGGATACTCACAGTAATCGGTCTTCAGAGCCTCGAGTACGGCGTCGCCGGGCGCTCCTCGTGCAATAAAAGCGATATGGTCTTTGAAATCCAGAAGCAAGTCCTTATTGCCCACCACTTTATACTGAAATGCATTTTCGATCAAATTCCTGACGAAATCCGTCTTCTCTTCCCATAAGCAGGAAACATAATGGAATTGAAACTTCAACTCCCGAATCATGCCCATAATCTCTTCGTTACGTTTCCAGGCAAGATACCGTTCATGCGAGACGACCCCGAAAAAAGTGATCCGGTCATCGTCGAACAGCCGCATCCTCCTTAATGAGGTAAAAACATTTTCCGACTTAATCCGATCGATGACAAAGATAATACGGGCCGGAAGAGTGGTATTTCCGAGCACTCGATCAATGAGCAAATCCAGCGAGTTAGGCTCCTGCCTTTCCGCCCGATCCAGAAAATCCGCCACCAATTTCAACAGGTCGTCGCCGGAGACCTTTTGAGAGGAGCTGCCGAATTTTCGGGAGAACTGCGCTTCGATGCCGGGCAGAGGCGCCGCCTTGACCGATACGGTTTTTTCATCCGTCGAACTATTCACTTCAGCCAGACGGTTCCTATACAATCGATCCATCTGGGATTTAAAAGAACGAGCCAGATTCGAGTGCTTTGCCCCGAATTTAAATTCCCGAATCACGCCATTGATCTCGCCGTCCTTTTCCTCCAGCGTCGCGGCGTCGATGCGTATCGTCATGATAATGCCCTTTTCCTTGATCTGGTTCAATTTGTTAAATTCATATTCTGCGATCTTCACAATCTGATCGATCAAGGCAGTTGCGCCAAAACGACCAAACCCATGCAGGATATACCGCCCGCCGCCATAATATACAATTTTGTCCTTCAGGCGCAATTCCGGATTCCGGCCAATCAGATACAGGAGTTCCTTTCGTTTCTTGGGATCGAGAGCCGCCAGTAAATTCGTTGTCATGGTCGTGGAGGCCGCAGGCTGTTCTGCCGCTTCCTCCTTCCGACCATGAGGGCCGGGGGCGGCAGTCCCCTTGTCCATCGAGGACACGTCATCCCTCCTTGTGTAATACCAGACCCCCAAAAGCCCCAAGACAATGACGGTCCCTGCGAAAACACCGGCAACAAGCCGCGGGTTATTCATCCAGGCTGTCGGAAGCGTCGGAGGTATTGCCGAACCTGTAGGCGTCACAATCACTTCCCTCGTCGGGGCGGTTGTTGCGGTGGGTGACGGCGTCGAAGTGGTTGTAACAGTCGGAGAAGGCGTCACCGAAACCGTGGGAGGATAATTGAGCGGGATCCAATAGGGGGCGGCAATAACGGCCAGCAGCATGATGATAATGCCGATCAATACAGCAGGCAGAATGCGGAAAAATGAAACAGGAGTTTTTAATTCACTCTTTTTCTGAACGGCTTTTTTCTCCGCCTTTATTGCAGGATAAAGCGTAGAGTCAATGGTGGAGTCTGCGGGTGGAAACACTACCATTAATTCAGCAACAAGCTCCATTGCGGTGCCATATCGCTCCGCCCGGTCTTTTGCCAATGCCTTATCCAGCACGGACTGAAGTCCTTTTGGCAGGTCGGGATTGATGTTTGCGAGTCTTGGAGGGGGTTCGGTGACATGCTTGAAAATCACCGCCAGCGGAGTATCCGCGTCAAAGGGCGGCCTCCCACTCAACATCTCGAATAGGATGACGCCCAGGGAGTAAATATCGCTTCGTCCGTCAATCTCGTTCCCCTGAGCTTGTTCCGGGCTGATATATTTGGGCGTCCCGATAATCGCAGAACCGGTCAGGTCTTCGGAATAATTCGAAAATTTGGCGATGCCAAAGTCCGAGATGTAGGCATTGCCGTTCTCATCGAATAAAATATTGCCCGGCTTCAAGTCGCGGTGAATAATCCCCCTCGTGTGGGCATAATCAAGGGCGGAAGCAATCCGCTGAAAAATGCGGATCACCTCCTCGCCCGAAAGCGGGCCCTTTCTCAGCCGCTCGGACAACGACCCGCCAGACATGTATCGCATCACGAAGAATAACTGGTCGTTGGCGCGTCCGACATCATATACCGGGACAATCGCCGGATGTTCGAGCCTTGCCACTATTTTTGTTTCCCGCTCGAAACGCTCGCGAATTTGATCGCTATACAGCAGTTCCCGCCTCAGGATCTTAAGGGCGACCTCCCGCTCAAACAGGGGATCGTACGCCCGGTACACACTCGCCATTCCCCCAAGTCCGATTTCTTCGACAAGTTCATACCGGTTGAATTTCTCTCGCTCCATACCGCTGAGTATAACGCCTCTGTAACCAAGCAGACAAGCGCAGGACAGTACCGTATTGTTACAATCCCATTCTCCCGCCGGTCGGGGAGAGGCATTCCGAAGGTTGATGCAGCCTTCGAGAGGTATGCGCGATTGTGAGCGAGAGTTGTTGCCGGATGCGGCTCCCGGCAGTAGAGGGTGCTATAATTTCATACGGGTGTTCAGGCAAGACAATGAGCAGGAATGATTCAAAGGGTGAAGTTGTCCTAAAGACCCTCCTAAAAGTCACCACCAGGGAATTGGGAGAGGAGATGGTCTTTTCCTCCTACAAATCCCTGCTCGGTATTGCCATCCGCGGCGGGTTGCAATTTGCCCTAGGACCTGTCGGGTATGTCCTTCCACTCGCCGATCTAATCGCATGGATGACAAGGTTAGGGGCGAAAACGGTCGTCGAGTTATACAAATCCCAGGCATTTGGGACGTCCTATCGCATCCGAAGCGGGAGCTCAGGCATCCTGATTGCAGAGAATGACAAGCCCCTGACGCTGAGGGATTTTCCGGTCAAACTGCCCGAATATATGGAAATTCCAAGAACAGACCTGTTCCCGGCAAAACCGCAGTCCATCGATTTGAACTTTTACCAGCTTGGCGCATTCGGATCGCCCTGGATGGTTTGCAATGAATGCAAGCAGCCTCTCAACAGCCATGCCCAGTGGTGTTCCAAAAACCCGAACAAGCCGCCCATCGATCTTTCGACGTATCGTCCCCCCGGGGCTTGCAGCGAATGCGGTCAATATTTCGGCCATAGCAATGAATGTTCCCAAAACCCCAATCGACCAACCTTCGCTCTCTCGAACAACCCTTCCCCCTGGCTTTGCAGTGAATGCGGCTGGGTTTTGCCCGGCCACGCGTTTGGATGCTCCCGAATTCCGAACAAACCGACTTTCGATTTTTCGTATGAACCTCCCCCGCCTTGCAGTGAATGCGGTCAATACTATGGCCATGCGGATGGATGCTCCCGAAATCCGAGCAAATCGACCATCGATCTTTCGACCCATCGATCCCCTTGGGCTTGCAGTGAATGCGGTGAATATTTCGGTCATACTGATGAATGTTCTCGAAACCCAAACAAGCTTCCGCCCGGCTTCCCGTATCCTCAAGTAACTTGCGATGAATGCGGTCAGGTCCTGCCCAATCACAGTTTTTTGTGTTCCAAAAGGAAATACTGAACGTTCCGCCAGTCAGACGCAGATTTTGTAAAGACCTCTCAAGTTCACGGAATAGATTGCAAGTCACTGTAAGCAGAGCGCCTGCGCCGAGCGGGTAATCTCTCGATGACAGGGGATTGCTTTGCCAGAGAGCGGCTTGCACGGACATCGGGCAACAGGGGATTGCTTCGTCGGGATTTCGACGCGAACGTGTCTCAACCCTCCTCGCAATGACACGATAGCCAGTGTCATTGCGAGCAGAGCGAAGTAATCTCCCGCACCAGGGAGATTGCTTTGCCAGAGAGCGGCACGCATGGACATCGAGCAACAGGGCTTTTTTGTTACAATTACCCCCCAGACAGGAGACCTCACCCCTCATGCCCACCCTGCATTGGATCGGCAAAGACGCCGTCGTCAACCATCACAAGGAAGTGCCTTTCCGCCTGCTCAAACCCATTGACAGGCTCTCCGTACCCCCCTCTCCCCGCGGGAGAGGGGACGGGGGTGAGGTCGGCAACCTCCTCATCCAGGGCGATAATCTCGAAGCCCTGAAAGCCCTGCTCCCCTATTACGCGGGACAGGTGAAGTGCATTTACATTGACCCGCCTTACAACACGGGCAACGAGGGCTGGGTATATAACGATAATGTCAACAGCCCTGAGATAAAGGACTGGCTGGGCAAGGTGGTGGGCGGCGAAGCCGAAGACTTGAGCCGCCATGACAAGTGGCTGTGCATGATGTACCCGCGCTTGGTTTTACTCCGTGAGATGTTACAAGAAAACGGTGCAATCTTCATAAGCATTGATGACAATGAAGTACACTCACTACGTTATATCATGAATGAAATCTTCGGGGCACAGAATTATATTGCCACAGTTATCTGGCAAAAGATGGACAGTCCGAAGAACACCGCAATTCATTTAAGCGAAGATCACGATTACATTATTATTTATGCCAAAAATGCTGATGTCTGGAGACCTAATAAACTCCCAAGAACAGAAGCAATGGTAGCAAGATATAAAAATCCTGATAACGACCCGCGAGGTCCTTGGTTATTGAGTGATTTAGCAGCAAGGAACTTCTATGCTCAAGGTCGATATCCAATTACAACACCAAAAGGTCGAATCATTGAAGGACCTCCCGCAGGAAGTTACTGGCGAGTAAGCAAAGATAAATTTGAAGAATTAGAAAAGGACAATCGAATTTGGTGGGGTAAATCTGGTAACAATCGTCCAGGAATTAAGCGCTTCTTATCAGAGGTACAAGAGGGTGTTGTTCCTCAAACTCTTTGGTTCTGGAAAGATGTTGGAAGTACACGACATTCTAAGCAGGAACTAAGTCAGGTAATGGCAGCAGGGGCATCTCAAGACTTGTTCATCACGCCAAAGCCTACACAATTAATTGAGCGAATCCTACAAATTGCTACTTTACCAGGCGATATAGTTCTAGACTCTTTTGCGGGAAGCGGCACAACAGGTCATTCTGTTTTACAGATGAACAAACGAGAAGAAGAAGAAAATCGTAAATTCATACTTATTGAGATAGACAAAGGTATTGCTTCAAGCATTACTGCAAAAAGACTGAGACATGTAATAGAAGGTTATGAATGGAAAGACCAGAAAGGCAACAAAAAGAAAGAAGCAGGTCTCGGCGGCGGCTTCCGCTACTGCGAATTGGGCGCGACCTTGTTCGACGCCGATGGTCAAATCCGTGAGGAAGTGAAGTACAACGATCTGGCGGGGCATGTGTATTTCATCGAGACGGGACAGCCGTTACCTATCCCCCCGCCCTTCCCTAACCCCCGAAAAGCGGGGGCAGGCGGGAAGGAAGCCAAAAGCCAATTCCCCTTGTTGGGGGTTCACAACGGTACCGCCGTCTATCTGCTCTACAATGGCATCTTGAAAGACAAACGAGCCAACGGCGGGAACGTGTTGACACGCAAAACGATTGCATCCCTGCCAAAGCACGATGGTCCGAAGGTCATCTATGGGACCGGTTGTTTGTTGAGCGAGGAGAAATTGCGCGAGTTGGGCATCACCTTCCGGCAGATACCGTATGAGGTGAAGGCGAGTTAGTGTCACTGCGACCTTCGGGAAGCAGTCTCCTCATAACAGGGGATTGCTTCGTCGGGAAGAGCGCCCTCCTCGCAATGACACTTGAAGTAGGATAATATGCAACTCAAAGAATATCAAAAACGAACGCTCGACGCCCTGCGCGATTACTTCCGTGCCTGTGTTGAAAAACGGGACGCCAATCTTGCGTTCTACGAAACCACCTTGCGTCGTTACGGTCTCGGGGTTCCCTACAACCCCGCGCCGGAATTCCACGACCTGCCTTATGTCTGTCTGCGCCTGCCAACGGGGGGCGGCAAAACGCTCGTCGCCGCGCACTCCATCGCCATTGCCAAAACCGAATACCTGCATACCGACGAGCCGCTCGTGCTGTGGCTGGTCCCGTCCAATACCATCCGTGAGCAGACCCTCAAGGCGCTCCGTAACCGCAAACATCCCTACCGCAAGGCGGTCGAGGCGGCGGGCGCGCACGTCACCGTGCTGGATATTTCCGAGGCCCTGTCCGTTCAGCCGTCCCAACTCAACGGCGTGACCATCATCGTCTCGACCATGCAAGCCTTCCGCGTCGAAGAGACGGAGGGACGCAAGGTCTATGAACAGAACGGCTCGCTCATGGGACATTTCTCCGCCTCGCTTCAACCCGCGCTGTTGGCCGGTCTCGAAAAACATGAGGACGGCTCTCCCATTTATTCTCTCGCCAACGTGCTGGCTTTGCACCGTCCGCTGGTGATCGTGGATGAAGCCCACAACGCCCGCACTGACCTTTCGTTTGCCACGCTCAAGCGATTCGCCCCGTCCTGCATCCTGGAATTCACCGCCACACCCGACACCGAAGATTACCCCAGCAACGTTCTGCACACCGTCTCTGCCGCAGAACTCAAAGCCGAAGGGATGATCAAACTGCCCATTTATTTGGAAACGCAACAAGACTGGCGCGTTGCCATTTCACAGGCGATTGCCAAACGCAACGAACTCGAAGCCATCGCCCGCGCTGAACGCGCCGAGACGGGCGAGTATCTGCGCCCGATTGTTCTTCTACAGGCACAACCCACCTACAAAAATAAGACTTCCGTCAATGTGGAAGCGGTCAAAGAGTGCCTGCTGAAAGACAATCACATCCCCGAAGACCAGATCGCCATTGCCACAGGCGACAACAATGAAATCACAAACATCGACCTGTTCGCGGTGGAATGTCCCATTCGTTACATCGTCACCGTGCAGGCATTGCGTGAAGGTTGGGATTGTTCCTTTGCCTACATCCTTTGTACCGTTGCCGAGCAGGTCGGCGCTACGGCGGTTGAACAGATCCTGGGGCGCGTCCTGCGCCAGCCATATGCGCAAGCCAAGAAACACGCCGAACTCAATCACGCCTACGCCTTCGCCACCTCCCTGCATTTTGCAAACACCGCCAACAACCTTGCCGATGCCCTCATTCAAAACGGTTTCGAGAGACAGGAAGTGCAGGGTCTCATTCAGATCGCCCGCCAGCAACAAATGACGGACTCGGGGTATTGGTTCGGTCAAAATGAAGCAGAAGCATCCACAGAAGCGATAACAGGCAAAAAGACAAGCGCGGCGACCAGACCGTCCGAGCCGTTTTCCGTCCCCAAACTGGCAGTGGATATGGGCGACTTCCTCGAGCAATTCGACGACAGTTTCCTCGATGAGGCCTCGCTCGATCTCGCCAGGCAGGATCCTTATCTCTCCGAGGAAGAGTTCCCAAAAGATGCCCCCACAGGGATCAGCGTCGAGTTGGACATCGACGACAGGACGGGAAAAATCCACTCGAATTTCATCACCGATTTGCATGAGCAAACCTTCCTGCTTTCCTCCGATCAGAAAGTAACGAAGGAAGCCCTGGCGCGCTGGCTGGATGAAAACACCCCGCACCGGGATGTGCCCCACGAAGAGTCGCATATCTTCTTCCTCGGCATGGTCGAACGCCTGCTTGAACGCCGCCGCTGGACGCTTGGCGAACTCTGGCGCGAAAAGTACCGTCTCAAGGAAGCCGCCCGCCAGAAGTTGGACAGCATCCGCAAGGCTGTAAAGTCCGATGTGTTTCAAAAAACGCTGTTCTCCACCTCCGAATACGAACTGGTCTCTTCGCCCGATTTAGTCTTCACCTTTGACCCCGAAGAATATCCCTACCCGCCCAACTCTCTGTTTGAGGGAAAACATAAATTCAAAAAGCATTATTACAAGGTTGTCGGTGATTTGAAAGCAAACGGCGAAGAATTTGAATGCGCCCAACTGCTGGATAATCATCCTAAAATCAAACGTTGGGTGCGCAACCTCGAAGGCCGCCCGCAGCACGCCTTCTGGCTCCAAACCTCCACCGACCGTTTTTACCCCGATTTCGTTTGTGAACTGGTGGACGGTCGTTTCCTGGTGGTCGAATACAAAGGCTTCGACCGCTGGAGCGATGATGATTCCAAGGAAAAGCGGGTCGTTGGTCAAGTGTGGGAAGACAAAAGCAATGGAAGCTGCCTGTTCATCATGCCAAAAGGACCCGATTGGGATGCGATCCACGCGAAGATGAAATAACTAAATGGTAGCCGGCGTCGATGGGCAGGATTGGCGCGCCAGGGTAGGGGAATCCATACCGGCTTTTGGAGGGTTTTCCCCCCCGCCAAAATGGGGGTTTACCCGTATTGTCAGGATGCTTTTTCCCCGCGATAATGCCGTCGTAAGCCAGATCCACACCCCACCGCTTGAGAAACGTCCTGCCCGTACGGACAAGCCTCTTAAGGGTTCTTGATTTGCCCGTTGACGCCCCGATGCAGGGGTGAGTATCCAATCAAATTCCAGTCAAAAGGAGAATTCCCTATGAAGGTTGAACCAGGCGCCGCGTTTGATTTCATGAGCGGCAAATTGGGGAAGATCGTCTTCCGCAACGTGAACGGAAAATTGATCGCTTCCCGCAGACCCATTTTTACCAGCCAGCCCACCGAAGCCCAACTGGCGCACCGTGAGCGTTTCAGGCAGGCAGCCGCCTATGGGCGGTCTGTGATGGCGGACCCCGCCACGCGCGCACTCTATCAGGAAGCCGCAGACAGCCGGGGCATGCCCATCTTTGCGTTGATCGTCGCCGATTACTTCAATGCCCCAGTCATCCACAGCATCGACCTTTCCAGTTATGCCGGAATGGCGAATGGTGTCATCACTGTCCGCGCGCTGGATGACTTCGGCATCCTGGATATGCAGATCATCATCACAGACGACCAGGGGACCCCGCTTGAAAGCGGCGCCGCCCATGAGACCGCTCCCGGCTCCGGGACGTGGGCCTATGTCGCCCAAAGCACCCTAATGGCTTCCACACTGCTGATCAAGGCTGTGGCAAAAGACCGCCCCGGCGGTATGACGGTCCATACCGAGACGTTTGTGAAACCTTGAGCGCCCAAACAACATGAAGATGTAGGGCGTCAGACACGAGCCTCCTTCACCGCCTGTGATAAGTCAACGGGTCTAGGCAGTGAAGAATCAAAAGACCCTGCGAGACTTCTTCTTCCACTGTCCATGGAAAGTCTCGCGGGGTCTGTTGAAGAAATTATACCCCTGAATCGGGATGAGCCTATTTCAGACTCGTTGAAAGAAGGGTCGATTAGCTGACCGTCGGTCCGGGGAATTTCCTGATGTTATTGCGAAGGCATGAAGCGACTGATGAAACGATACAACATCCGGGATGATACGTAGCGTATCATCAGCCATTAAAAGCAGGGGAAATCGATGAAATTCCCGGGCGGTTGCGCATAGTTCGGAAGTAGTCATTGACCTGCCTTTTGTTTCCTCTTACAATACCCTTATGAAAATGAAGTTTGCCGGGTTTTTCCGACCCGACCACGATCCTCCGCAGGGCAATCCGTTGGCGTTTGCCGTCCTCGTGTTGTTCAATTCTTAACTTTTAATCGGAGGAAAAACTCATGCCCACCCCGTTCGTTTCCAAACGCGCCCCCCTGTACAAGGACGTTCCCGATGAAAAGTGGAACGACTGGCGCTGGCAATTAAGCCATCGCCTGAACACCGCGGAAGAGATCGAGAAAGTCATCCCGTTGACCGAGTCCGAGCGCAAGGCGCTCAACACCAGCGGCATCTTCCGCGTGGATGTGACCCCCTACTTCATTTCGCTGATCGACCCGGACGATCCCGACGACCCGACCCGCAAGCAGATCATCCCGCAGGCGGAGGAACTGCAATCCTTCACCGCCATGATGGAGGATTCGCTGGCGGAGGACCGCCACTCCCCCGTGCCGGGGCTGGTTCACCGCTACCCAGACCGGGTGCTGATGCTGGTCACGACCCAGTGCGCCTCCTACTGCCGGTACTGCACGCGCTCGCGCATCGTCGGCGACCCCGGTCAGACCTTCAACCGCCAGGAATTCGAGATGCAGATCGAGTACCTCAAGCGCACTCCACAGGTGCGCGACGTCCTGCTCTCCGGCGGCGACCCGCTCGTGCTGGCGCCGAAAATCCTCGAGGAACTGCTCACCCGCCTGCGCGAGATTCCCCACATCGAGATCATCCGCATCGGCTCGCGCGTGCCAGTCTTCATGCCTATGCGCGTCACCCAGGAACTGTGCGACATGCTCGCCAAATTCCATCCGCTGTGGCTGAACATCCACGTCAACCACTCGAACGAAATCACCCTGGAACTGGAACAAGCCTGCGACCGTCTTACTCGTGCAGGGATTCCGCTTGGCAACCAGTCCGTGCTGCTGGCGGGCGTGAACGACAACGTCCACATCCAACGCAAACTCGTGCAGGACCTGGTGCGAATCCGCGTGCGCCCCTACTACCTCTACCAGTGCGACCTGGTGGAAGGCGCGGGTCACTTCCGCACTCCGGTGGCCAAAGGCATCGAAATCATGGAAGGCTTGCGCGGACATACCTCCGGCTATGCCGTGCCGCAATACATCGTGGACGCTCCCGGTGGCGGCGGGAAGATCCCCGTCATGCCGAACTACCTGCTGAGCATGTCCGATCACAAGGTCGTCCTGCGCAATTACGAAGGCTACGTCACTACCTACGAAGAACCGACCGATTACCATCCCAGCGAAGCCGCCAAGTTCAAGGGCGAGAAACGCCCCGAACCCGGGCAGGAAGGCGTGCACGGCCTGCTGGAAGGCAATCAAATGTTCATCAAGCCCGAAGGCTTCGATGAAACCCATGAGCGCCATGGCATCCAACACCGCCTCAAGGATGAGAAGAAATGGCAGCCCCTGGGCATTGGAGACGGTTCTCCCAAACCAAACGAGAAGTAAGCAACCGAAGGAGACAATATGAATCAAACGATGAAACGAATCCTGTTTTCCATGACGGCAACGCTCGTCCTGTTGAGCGCCTGTGCGCCTGCCGCCGCGCCCACCCAGGACCCGGCGCTTGTTCAGCAATTGATCGAGCAATCCGTGCAATTGACCGTCGCCGCACAGAACGCAGAAACCGCCTCCGCCATCCCGCCTGCGACAGAAACCCCGCTTCCCACCGCCACCGAAGCTGCCGTTGAACCCACAGCGATTCCTGCCATCCCCTCAGCGACTCCGTTCGTGGTCGTCCCGCCGACCGCCGTTGTCAGCGGAGGCGGAGTGACAACCACCAAACCTGAATATGCCTGCGACGTGGTCCACCAGCGCCCGTTCGACGACACGGTCTACAAACCGGGCGAAAAATTCGATGTGAAGTGGACCATCGTCAACACAGGCACCAAGCCCTGGCGCGCCGGACTCGACCTCAAATATTCCTACGGCCCGGTCATGATGTCCACCACCACCATCGAACTCCCGGCAATGGATCCCGGAGACCAGTTCGATGTGGATTTTGACGCGGTCGCGCCGATGGAAACGGGTCACCAGGTGATGGTCTGGCTTGTCGAAGGACAACTGTGCTACCCCTACGTCAGGATCATCGTCGAAAAATAGACCGTTCCGAACGCGGCAACCGCTAACGATCTTCCGACGCCCGGTCCTTTGAACCAACCGGAGACGCAAGAGGAAACATGGCTACAAGTAGAAAAAAATTGCTCATTTGGATGGTGGCGCTGGCAACCGTGATGGCCTGTGCAGTTCCCAATGCCGTTGCCCCGGCGGTCCCTACGATCGATCCGCAGGCGGTCAACACGTACATCGTGGAAACCGCCAACGCCGCCGCGACGCAAACCGTGGCGGCTCTGCCCACCTCCACGCCGACCGCCACCTTTACGCCCACTCCGCGTAACACAGACACCCCCACCCCCACGGCGACCAATACAGTGGTATTCATTCTCAAGAGTCCCACTCCTCTTGTCCCTCCCACGATTCCCGGCAGCGATGGAGGCAGTTCAAGCGGTTATGCCTGCCAGTTATTGAGCGTCTCCCCGGCCAATGGAACGATCTTCGCGCCGCGCACGAACTTCAGCGCCGTATGGACCATCAAGAACACCGGTAAACGGGAATGGGACCGCAACAGCGTGGATTTCGTCTATTTGAGCGGCGATAAAATCCACAAAGTTTCAGGATACGATCTCAACAAGGACGTTTCCCCCAATCAGTCGATCAGTTTCACCGTCAGCATGCAGGCGCCCAAAAACGCCTCTCCCTACACCACCGTTTGGACCTTGCGCATCGGCTCGGATAATTTCTGCCGTGTGGCTCTCTACATCATCGTGCAATAAATTCCGAACACAGCAAAAAGCGGCAGACCCAACAGTCTGCCGCTTTTTGCATCATCAGGTGATCTTACGAGGCCGGTGGAACTTCCTCCGCTACTTCGGGCTTTTTCCTCAGTGTGAAGAACCCGACTGCAACCGGCACCAGGATCATGAGAAAAGAAAGGCAAAGAAAGACATATCCATATGTGGCTGGCATCTGCTGGACACTGTTTCCAATGGTCAGCGATCCGTTTCCGGCAAGCGTACCAACCCCCAGAATGCAGGAAAACAACCCGCAACAACCGCAGAGCAATGCAGTGGCGACGGTGGCAATCAGGCCTGTATTTTTGTTGTTCATGACCAAGTCTTCTCCTTTGGAATGGGTTTGTGGCAGTATACCCACATTGAAAACGGGATGCAAGCTTTTGCATCCCGTTTGTATTAACTTCGCAACTTTGCGCCCAACTCATTTTCCAGCCGCTTGACAATCTTTTTGCGGATGGCGGCGGCTTCGGCGTCGGTCAGCGTGCGGTCTGATTGATAGGTGAGGTTGTATGCCAGCGACTTTTTGCCGGCGCCAATCTGTTCTCCGCGATAGACATCGAACAGCCTGACGTTTGCCAGCACTTTGCCGCCGGTCTGACGGATCAACGCCTCCACCTGCGCCGCCGGGACTGATTCATCCACAATGACGGCAATGTCTTCGAGAACGGGCGGCACATCGGCAACGGGGATGATGCCATAACTTGGCGTGGAGCCGCGCAGAGCATCCAGGTCGAATTCAGCGACCATGACGGGAGCGTTACCGAACTCGTATTTCTCCTTCGTCAACGGATTCAGTTCGCCGAAGACGCCCACCACGGCATCGCCGATGCGCACTTCGGCGGCTTTGCCGGGGTGCAGGTAGGGGACAGAGGCGGTCGGGGCGTAGGAAAGGTCTGGGTAGTGGAGCCCGCTCAGGAGGAGTTCGATGCGTCCTTTCATGTCGTAGAAGTCAAAGTTGGGGGAATCCTTCACATCCCATGCCAGGGCTTCCCGTAAGCCGGTCATTGCCAGGACGAGTTTGCGCGGCTCTTTGGGGAGGTCACCGGGCTGCGGCTCGAAGACCGGTCCGATTTCGAACAAGGCAATCGAGTCGGCGCGCGCGTTCTTTTCCACCGCCTCCAGCACCGAGGCAGCCAGGCTGCGCCGCATCACGCGCCGCTCGGGAGCAATGGGGTTGGCAAGCGTGACGTATTCATCGAACTTCGCCAGACGGCTCTCTCGTTCGGGCGAGGTGAGACGGTAACTGACGATTTCCTGAAAGCCCAGGTTGACCAACAGGTCGCGTACATGCTCTTCCCATTCATGGGCAGGGTTGCCCACCTGCGGCGGGAGCGCATCTGCCATGCGCGTTTCGGGAATGTTGTCGTAGCCGTAACTGCGGGCGACTTCCTCCAGCACGTCGGCAAGACCCACAATGCCTTCGCCAATGTCGAGGCGGTGAGGCGGGGCGGTCACTTGTAGTTGGTTATTGGTAATTTCGCATTTGAACTCGAGGCGCGTAAGCAGGTCGGCAATCTGTTCGAGCGTGAGGTCAATGCCCAGCAGGCGTTTTACGTCTCTGGTTGTGACGGTGACCGTCGGCTCTTTGGGCGGGAGGGGATAGGCGTCCACCAGCCCCGGCGCAATCTTTCCACCCGACCATTCCGCCATGAGTTGCAAGCCGCGCCGCACGCCAACTTCTGCCAGCGAGGGATGCACGCCGCGTGAGAAGCGGAACGACGCTTCGGAGGGAAGGTTGTGCTGCTTCGCCGTTTTGCGGATGTTGATGAAGTTCCACGCCGCGCCTTCCAAGAGGACGTTGCGCGTCTTTTCTGTGACCTCGGACTCGGCGCCGCCCATCACGCCTGCCATCGAAAGCGGACCTTTTTCGTCACACACCAGCACGTTCGTGGAGGTCAGCGTCCGTTCCTCGCCATCGAGGGTGGTGAGTTTTTCTCCATCCACTGCGGGGCGGGTGATGATTTTGACCTTCTTCGCGCCGGCGCGGGCTTTGAGAACGTCGTAGTCAAAGGCATGAAGCGGTTCGCCCCGGTCGAGCATGGCGTAATTGGTGGCATCCACGATGTTGTTGATGGGGCGGATGCCCGCCAGCCTCAGCCGCCGCTGGATTTTGTAGGGGCTGGGTTTGATGGTCACGTCGCGAATCAGTCCCAGCACGAAGCGCGGGTTGAGTTCAGGCTCGGTGATTTTGATGGCGACCAGGTTTTCGACCGCTTCGCCCGCAGTCTGATACTCGATGACGGGTTTCTTGAGTTCGCGCCCGGTCAACGCGGCGAGTTCACGCGCCACGCCGAGGACGTTGGCGTTGCGCGCCATGTTGGGGTTAATTTTCACGTCCAGCACTGCGTCCCCCATGTAATCCACGAGCGGGGTCCCGACGGGCGCATCATCATCCAGCAGGATGATACCCTCGTGTTCCTCGCTGATGCCCAGTTCCTTTTCGGAGCAAACCATCGAGTAGGATTCGACGCCGCGGATTTTGGCGCGTTTGAGCGTGGTCAGCACCAGCCCGTCGGCATGACCGTCGTAGATGGTCGCGCCTTCTTTTGCGTATGCCACTTTGAGCGGCTTCGACAGTCTGCCTGTTCCCTTGAGGTGGAAGATGTTCGGCGCGCCGGTCAACACCACTTGTTCTATTTCGCCGTCGAACAGGTCGAGCAGGGTCAGGCGGTCGGCGTTGGGATGCGGCTTCACCTCACGGATTTCCGCCACCACGATTTTGTCGCGCGCCCACGAGATGCCGCTGGTTTTGAACTCGTGCCGTTCCCCTCCTTTGTTGTCGGGCATCGGTAAACCCACATATTTGATTTCTTCCACTTCGAGCCCGGCAAGCGTCAACTTGCGGGCAACTTCTTCGACGGAGAGACCATCGAGGTCAATGTAATCTTTCAGCCATGAGATTGGTAACTTCATGATTCACTTCCTTATTCAAAGAATGGAAAACAACCGCTTCAAACCTTGAACGCTCATTGTTCTCCTGTTCATACTCTCTGTTCTCTCAACTAAAACTGCTCCAGGAATCTGAGGTCATTGCCCCAGAAATAGCGGATGTCGTCAATGCGGTAGCGCAGCATCAACTGACGTTCCGGTCCCATGCCCCAGGCATAACCGGAATAACGCTTTGGATCGTAGCCGCCGTTTTGCAGCACCACCGGATGTACCATGCCGCAGCCCAAAATCTCGAGCCAGCCGGAATTCTTGCACACGCTGCAGCCCTTCCCGCCACAGACGAAGCATTCCACATCCATCTCGGCGGATGGCTCCGTGAATGGAAAGTAATCGGCGCGGAAACGTGTGCGGGCGTTCTGCCCGAACATGCGCCGCGCGAAATCGCTCAGCGTTCCCTTCAGGTCGGCGAAGGTGATGTTCTCGCCCACCACCAGTCCTTCCACCTGATTGAACTGGATTTCGGAGCGCGCCGTGATTTGCTCATAGCGGAAACACATGCCCGGCAGCGCAATGCGAATCGGCGGCGGGTTGTCGGGGTTCATCTTTGCAAATTCGCGCATGGCGTGGATTTGTCCCGGCGAGGTGTGCGTGCGGAGCAAAATCGGGTTTTCGCCGCGTTCACCCGCTTCCACAAAGAACGTATCCTGCATGTCGCGCGCGGGATGATTGGGCGGGAAGTTCAACAACTGAAAGTTAAACTCGTCCGTTTCCACCTCGCGCGAGGTGTACACCTGAAACCCCATCTCGGCAAGGATTGCCAGCACCCGCCGCAACTGCTGTGTGGACGGATGCAGTCGTCCCACATGCACAGCCCTGCCCGGCAGAGTCACATCCAGGGTTTCCTCCGCCAGGGATTTCGCCAGGGCGGCTTCCTTGATTTCCCGCACCTTTTCCTCGAAAGCGGCTTCCAGCGCCGCCTTGACCCGGTTCGCCGCCGCCCCGACGGCTGGTCGCTCCTCCTTTGAGAGTTTCCCCAGCCCGGCAAAGACCAGCATCAGCGGCGAGCTGCGCCCGATGTGCGCCACACGCCAGGCTTCCAGTGCGGCTTGATCGGCGACGGATCGTAATGCATCCAGCGCCGTCTTTTCGATTTCGTTCAATTGTTCCAACATTCATGCCTCCGATTGAGGGTTTCGATATTCACGAACAAAAAACCTCCCGTCCACCAATGGGACGGGAGGGGGAATTCCCGCGGTACCACCCAAATTAGCCTGTGTAGGCTCACTTAGCGCTGACCATCATCAGCCTCCCCTGTAACGCTGGGATTGCGGTTCAGACTATTAGAAAAATCATTCACCTGAACGGCTCGAGAGGGAACTTCAACTGCCTTCAGTCGAGTGCAACTTTCAGCAGTTTCCTTGCACCTCTCTGGCGGCTTCCGTCAGTCTACTTTCCTCTGTCAATGCCTTTAATTTGATTGTTGCAATTATCTGCGAAAACCCGACAATGTCAAGGCTTGTATTCCAGGAAACAGAAACGACGCCCTGCAATCGGTGCAGTATCGCTCAATCATCGTTGTCATTGTCATTCTCATTGTCATTCTCATTGTCGTTCTTGTTATCGTTCTTATTGTCGTTTTCATCATCGTCGTCATTTCCATTATCGTTGGAATTGCCGTCGTTGTTGTCCTGATTATTGTCATCGCCGCCGCTGTTCACACTGTCCGACCCGGCGATTTCGATCTTTGTCACAACGAAGAGATCGCCCGACCCCAGGTAACCTTCCACCTTGACCGCCGCGCCGATAACCGGGGTACCGATGATTTCAGCCGTGCTCACATCCAATTTTCGACCATTTACCGTCCATAGCTGGTTCTTGTCGTCCATGGCTTCCAGAATACCGTTGAAAGTCTGCTTTTCGACTTCTTCGTCGGGCATTTGTGGCTCCTCGACAGGGGGCGCGTCGTCGTCTGAGCCGGAGTTTGAATGATCGTCGATCTGCGCTTCCTGCTCCTCTTCCTCTTCGGTCTCGTGCCCGTCATCCTCCACTTCAGGCAATTTGGAGCCTGGAGGCAGCAACTCGATCCATTCGGCATGGACGAGCCCGTCGGCATGTGTTTGTCCTCGCACCCTGACCGGATCACCTACTGCAATTGGCTGGGCAGGCAGACGGGTTTCAGAGGAGATAAGAACGGAGATACCGGAAACCCGCAATTCGGTCGCAGAGTGATGCGTAACGTATCCCGCGAAGTCCACTTTGACGGAACGTCCCTCCGCAAAGAGTTCCCGCAACTCCTCCAGCCGTTCGTTCTCGTGTTCGAATTCCAACAGTTCGCGTTCCTGCGGGTTGAAGGTGAAGAGGAGAAGCAGGTCCTCCCACGTACGTTTGACCGGGTAGAGATTATCGCCGGGCAGGGTATTGGATGCTGCGCTCACAAGCCCCGTCCCGCTGACAAAGAGCATGACAATCACGGTCAACATGACCGCAATGCGTCGCAGAGGGACAGACCATATTCGGGAGGATGGTCGGGCTTTCGCTTCACGCATCTCTGCAGCGCGTTGCAGGACTTTCGCCCGATTACGATGCACCACGTCGGCAGCGGGATCGGGCGCAGCCATTCCCTTTGCCTTTTCAGACGCTTCCAGAATGGGGCGCAATTCGTCGGCAAATTCGGGATGACGAAACAGGACGGTATCCACATCTGCGCCCTGTTCCATCTCGATCAGGCATTTTTCCAAAACATCATATAAATTACTCATAACTCACCTCCCCGATCTGGCGCTGGAGCGCCGCCAGGGCACGGAATTGGAGGGCCTTTACGGCATTCACATTTTTCTTCAAATGAGCCGCTGTCTCTTCCAGGGAATATCCCTGACCGAATCTCAACGCCAGGACATGCTGTTGCTCGGCGGTCAGGCTGGCATAGGCCGATTGAACTGCGCGACTTTGTTCCCGCTGGTCGATCTCTGCATGGACATTGGATGCTTCATCGGGCATGGCCTCCGACAAGGTCTCGATGGGTCTGCGGTATTGCTTGCGTAAATGGTCGTTCACCACGTTCGACGCCGTGGCGATCAACCAGCCTTTGAGGCTGGACTGCGGTCCCTGCTGTTTTTGTGCAGATTCAAGCAGACGCATAAAGACATCGCTGGCGAGATCCTCCGCCAGGGCATCGTCGCCCACCCGGTAGCGGATATAGCGATAAACTTCGCTGAAATACTGGTCGTAAATGGCGCCAATGGCTCGCGAATCCAACCTTTGCAAACCGTTCAACGCATTCTGTTCATCATAGACAGACATGATGGGCGTGATCCTCATCGAGGTGTGAGATATTCTTGTAGCTGTCATGCAGTATATCATTTGATATGGGTCCATTCAAAACTCGTGCGAGACGGCCTATCGTCGAAGAAGCACTTCAAAGATAACTGCCTGGTCGTCACGATAGACTTCCTTCAGACCCGAATCCTTTCGTGCCATGGATAAGAAATCCGTATGGTTTAAATCCGTATGAACATAGCGGGAACCGAATGCATCAGCAATCAATACAGATGGGTTTTCAACATCGCCCTGGGTGATAGCTACCCATAGATTGTACAACGCAGGGTCATAGAGTTGCATATAGGTTGGGTCGAGACCGATCAGATAGGTGTTATGCGTGTTGTAAAAGAACAAGCGCGGAAAATCGTCCCAGTCGGTCTGGAAGACCCGTTCCCCCGGAAGCGAATTCCCGTTTAGCCAGGCAGATGCCCCGGCATACAGGTCGTACGGCTTGGAGCGGCCCAACGCCTCCCGCGCCGGGGGAATGGATTTGGCGATACTGACAGCAACCAGCAGCGAAAGCAGGATCGCGAGAAAATTGTTGCGCAGGGTGAACAGGACCCGCTCACGGGAAGAGTCGGCGGGCAGGATCGGGGCGATCTGGCGGTCCAGAAAGAGAGGCGTCCACGCAAACGCTGCAAAGATCAGCGCAAAGGGGGGGAAATATTCCACGAAGCGGCGCGCCTGAAAGAGCATCAATCCGAAGAGCAGTGCAGTCAGCAGACCAAAGGCGGTGCGTGCATCCATTTTGCGGGCGGAAAGTCCCAGGGCAAAGATTCCGCTGGCAAAGGCTACCAGCGAGGGCAGGGAGTTGTCGATGAGCTGCTTGGTGGTATAGGGGAACCACTCGTTCCCCACGCGCACAGAGGTGGCATCTGCTAATTTGGGGAGCATGTGGCGGTAGGAAAAGATGATATTTTCCGGAAAATAGGGATTGATCACCACCCCCAGCAGGAGCCCGCCAGCCACGAAGAGTAATGGTTTGTATACAAGGCGGCGTTCCGCCAGCGCCACCGCAACGAGATGCAAAACCGACAGGGCAATCATAAGCGGAAAGGCATCGTAGAACCAAACGTACACGAAGGACAGGGCGGCGAGGCGCTTATATCTTCCTTCGAGGAGCCAGGCAAAACCAACCGCGAGGAATGCCAGGGAAAGCGATTGGGCACGCGTCACGCTCATACGGTAGAGAAAGGCGTCTGAAATCCCAAGCAATGCAATGGCCCACAGCCATGCATATGGCAGGCGCTGACGGTGAAACAGGTACCAGACCGCCAGGAATGCCGCGCTGGAAAAAACGACAGCCGCCCACTTCGCACCGAGGCGCAGGTCTTCAAAATATGTAAACGGCATCAATGCCACGTGGAAAAGAAAATGGTGATCGTAGAATTCATCCTGATTCAAGATGCTGAGCGGCAGCCATGAAAAATCCGGTTTCAATCCTTCAGTGCGCATTAACCATGCCAGTTTGATATGGTAAAAACCATCGTTATCGGGCATATCTGGGGTGGCAAACTGGATGAGAGCCATGCCAAGAAAGAATAATAGAAAAAGAACAAGCGGGGGGAGTATGACACTCAAACGTTTTTGCATAAGCCCATTCCGATTTTCATAGACAGATCATCTGGAGAGGATTTTTACCGCTCCAGATGATCCACACACTTTTGATTTTCCTATTTGATACAGTTAGTCACCGTTGCTATTGCCGTTGTCATCATCGTCATCGTCATTGTTGTTGGAGCCGCTGTCGTTGCCATTATCGTCATCGGAGTCATCGTCATTGTCGTTGGCATTATCGTCGTCGTCATCATCGTCATTGCTGTTGGAGTCGTCGTCATTGCCGTTATCGTCGTTGGAATTGTCATCGCCGGTCGCCGAGTCATCGAACTTTTCGATCTCACGCACCGTGAACGTGCCATCCGCATTGACGATCACATGGAGTTTGACCTGATCGCCGACCGAGATTACATCCTTGAACTCGGTGAAGGAGGCAAAACTGTACGTCACACCGCCGACGGTCACCGATTCCGCTGTGATGGCATCCACCACACCGAAGACTTCCTGTTCCGCTCCGCTGCTATCGTCATCGTTGCTGTTAGCATTGGCATTGTCGTCGTCGGTATTGGAATTATCGTCCACGGTATTGGTATTGTCGTTCGTGTTTGCGCCGTCGTCGTTGGAATTCGCATCATTATCATTGGATATGTCATCATCGCTGGACGCTTCGACCTTCAATGCGATTACCGCGCCGGTTTCCGTAACCTGAGCTTCCACTTTGACGAAATCGCCAACCTTGATATTCGAGTCGAGCATGGTCGTAGCATCAATGGCAACGGTCTGCCCGTTGACTGTGATCGAGTCCGCGCTGACGGATTCGACCGTCCCGGTGAAGGCGATTTCTTTGCTCTCCGGCTTGCCCCCGCCTGGGAGACCTCCTGCCGGCGAGGCTGCTCCTGAGCATGCGCTCAGAACATATGCCAGTACCAGAAAAATGGACGACAGCTTGTATATACTTCTACCTTTCATTTTGAACCTCCGAAATTGGATATGATTAGGTTTCATTTGAAAGGTCGCTCAGGGAAGAGAAAAGTTACGGGGAAAACGAAAACCTCCCGCGGCTGCGCGGGAGGCGGGGTTTCAAATGAGTCAGGCTATGCGGTGGGGTTGTCCAGCCGGACGCCGTGCCCGCGGACAGTGTCGATATATTGGTGTGTCGGGTCGAGCGTAGCGAGGCGGTCACGCAACCGGCGAATCAACGCGTCCAACGCCTGATCCGACACGCCCGCCGCCTGCTCATCGCCCCATACCGCCGCGACCAGATCAGGACGACTGACCACCTGTCCCTGACTTTCATACAACAGCCACAGCATTTTGAACTGTTGTGCGGAAAGCGGCGGCACCAATTGTTGTTGATTCACCCACACCCTGCGGGACTTCTGATCCATCATCAGGCGCCCCGGTTTGCCGCCATCGAGCAACGGCATGGTGGCATCGGAGGTAAGGAACAGGAAGTTTTGTGCCAGCGCCACAGAAACCAAATCACCGTCCTGCAATACGACGGGGGCTGAAAGCAGGTTCCCGTTGTGATGAGTGCCATTCTTGCTCCCAAGATCTTCGAGGATGACCCCCTCGGGGGTCGGCGTCAGGCGCGCGTGAAAACGGGAGATCCGGCGGTCGACAATCACCACATCACACGATGACTCACGCCCAAGAACGATCGTTTGGCTTAATTGCCAGCGCTGACCTTTCAAAGGTCCATCCTGGGCAACAAACAGCGGGTACTCTTCCTGGGTCTTTTTCATGTAAGTCTCATGTCAGTTCATTGAATTGTTGGTGGGATGGAGTATATTATAATAATATAGCATAAACCAGCGTTTCTGTGCAGAACCACGCCGAAAAGTCCTGTCAGAAATGTTCCATACCGAAAGAAGAAAAGGAAGGAATGCTCCCACCCCTCAAGAACGGGGAGGTCTTGCGCAGCCGCTACAAGATCCGTGAACGGATCGGTCAGGGCGGCATGGGCTCCATTTACCTTGCCGAGGATACCCGCCTCAAAGGCCGCCTGTGCGCGCTGAAGGAAGTCGAGTACGAGCGCGCCCTCCCGGAAAAGATCAGAGACGAAGCCCGCGATCAGTTCCTGCGCGAGGCGACCGTGCTTGCGCGTCTCGATCACCCCAACCTGCCAAAAGTCTCCGATTTCTTCTCGAACGGTCCGCGGGATTACCTCGTAATGGACTATATTCCCGGCGACGACCTCCGTACTGTACTGATGGAGGCGCGCCGCAAAAAGACCTTCCTGAATGAGAAGGAAGTGCTTTCGTGGGCAGACCAGCTCGCCAGCGCTCTTGCCTTCCTGCACAGCCAGGAGCCGCCCATCGTTCACCGAGATATCAAACCCAGCAACCTGAAACTCATGCCGCATGGGTTGATCAAACTGGTGGATTTCGGCCTCGTGAAAATTCTCGCCCCCGAAGAAGTGACCATCACCATCATTCAGGGACAGGGCACCGCGCTCTACACACCTCTCGAACAATACGGCGGCAGCGACTCGCACACCGACATTCGCTCGGATATTTACGCCTTCGGTGCGACGCTTTACCACCTGCTCACCAACGAAGCCCCGGTGGATGCACGCCGACGCTTCCTGGAGCCCGAAAGCCTGATCCCGTTACGACAGATCAACCCCGCCGTTTCACAACGCACCGAGAGAGCCGTGCTCTGGGCAATGTCCCTGCATCCAGACGAACGCCCACATTCGATCAATGAGTTCAGGCAGGCATTGCTGGGGAATCGGGAAATGCCCACGCTTCCGATCCACACCCGGCGCATCCATCCTGTATCCACATGGGATTATCTTTCACATCCCCCTGAAGCCACGCTCACCTGGAGCGCGGCGGTTCTACTGTTACTCAGCCTTCTCGCGACCCTGGTTCGTTGAACCATTGCATCCAAACCCAGGCAACCACCGCGCCCAATACCTCCCCTCCAAACGTTAAGAGCAATACGCCGAATGCACCTCCCTCCGAGGCAATCCATTCTGCCGCGCCTGGAAATCCAAGCGCGAGATAGTTGTAGGCAAGCAATCCGCCCAAAAAGACACACAATGCCCAACGCAGTCCCCAGCGCAAAGAAACGATCCTGCTGATCGCCCAATAGGATAGCAGCGCCCCGCCAAAGATCGCCAGCAACACCAGCATCCAGATCCCAATGCGCGGATAGCCTTCCGGCGAAATCAAATCGCTTTCCACGGTCGGGGTCGGGGTCGGTTGGATGGGTTCCGGCGTCTCTGTCACCTGCGGCACCACCACTGTCACTGCCACATTGCCCTCGCTGGATGCATCGAATTGCAGCACATTCGAGATGACCGCCGGTTCGCTGGCAACGGAGATTTCCACATTGCCCGGTTTATCGATTACGAATGAGGCGCGCGACAGACCGTCCACCGTGGTGGACTCGACTTGCTTGAGAATGCCGCCCGACTCATCCCGCGTGGACATGGTAAAACGGACAACTGTCCCATCGGGAACGATATGACCGTTCTGATCGACAATCGGTCCGGCACGGACGGCGATGGTATCCCCGATGCGATATGACGGAACGGCTGTCGGTTCGAGGGTCTCCGTGATCTCGCCGGTGGCGGTGGGGGTGATATCCATGGCCTGGTCCAACACCAGCGGAATCACCTGGGAAGGATTCGGGGAGGTCTTTTTGATGAGATCATACTCAACGGCAGGGATGGAAACCGGCGACACACCCTGTAACGTCACCTGTTGAAAGAGCAGCCGCGCCGCCACATCCACAAAGGCGGGTTGCTTGCTGTACAGGGCATAGTACGCCGTCAGCTTGGAAATATCCGTCGCATCGAGGTAATATGGAGCCGTGAACGAGAACAGGATCACGCTCTTGTTCCGAAGCAGGTTCGAGCGTTCGGAAAAGAAGCGGCGGAGCAGGGATACCTGTCCGCTGCCCACGTCAGCCAAAGAGATCACGACCCAGGTGGCGCGGTTCAACGAGTCTTCGATGTTCGTCTGGCTTTCGCCATCCAGCATGAGTTGAAGCTCGGCAAAGGGAAACGATCTCAAGCGGTTGGCGGAAATCTGCCCGCTGCCGGTGGGACCGTACAACCGCACTACTGCCTGTTCGAGAGCGTCCGCCGAAAGGGCATCCTGCGAAAGACAGGTACTGCACTGCTGGTAGGTGGATGTGTCTGTGAGAAAGACCAGCCAATCTCCCTGGTTTGGAGGGGCGGGAAGGAGTGTGTTCAACTCCTGCGGGTCGGGGTTGATGAGGGTCGCGGCATTGCGCGCTACATCCACCGATACCTGCTGGGAGGTGCCGATGACTGCCAGCCGGTCTTCCGACACCAGTACATTCGAGGCCGTGAATAGGTCATACATGCGGAATTTCTGCGAGAGGATTCTCAACACCGCGGCATCCACCAGTTGCGCAAACGTGCTGTCGTTACGATATTCCTGGGAGAACGACTCCAGGACGCGCAAGGTGGCGGAATAGGTATTGTCGTTCACATCGCCCGAAGTGATATTGCCCAAATACAACAGGTCGTTCCCTGCCAGGAAGGCGTCGCGTGCCACCGTCCGCGGGGCAAAATTCTCGCTGCCCTGCAAATAAAAATCGCGTACTGCCTGGCTTCCCAGCGAGTCGCTTACGACCAGCCCGCCGTTCGCGCGCCACGCGGCGAACTCGGGCAACGCAAGGATGGCAGAAAGCGCAGAGGCGTCGAAACTGACCGGGCGGGTCGTTGCACGGATATTCCCCTGAAAGCCTTGATAGCGGATATGCGACACAAGCAGACCATCCACGAGACTCGCCGGGTTCGAGGCATTGGTCACGGCAAAAAACGGCGACAACTCGATCTGCTTCAATTGCTCGAGCGATTTGCGAACGGTTGCAACCTCCTCCTCAGGCGAGCGGTCTGAACTGCCGCGCCCGGGAAAATGCTTCGCGATGACCATCATGCGATTCCCGCTCCCCTCGTGCAGCCCCGCCACATAATCCCGCCCCATCCTGCCGACCCAGAACGGGTCGCCGCCAAAGACGCGTGTCCCCAAATCACTCAACGCAGATGGGTTGGGCGATTCCACAACATCCAGGGAAGGTCCGAGGTACAGGTTGAAACCCAGCGCGCTCAACTCCCTCCCCAACACCGAGCCGACCTGCCTTGCCAGGTCCGTCCTCCACGTCGCGCCGATTGCCATCGCATCGGGAAGAGGCGTCAACCCGCTCAAAATTTGATCGTGAGGGATGCCGTCACCCTCCTGCGAAATACCCACAAATAATGGCACATATGCGTTTGGAGAATCCGACTGGCTCGAGACAGAACTATCCCACTCGATCGTCTGCAGAGTGCTGATCAACTGATGCGCGCCGGTCACCGTATCGGGGGCGGCGGCAAAATTATCGTTCCCCGCCAGCAATACCACACCGCCCACGTGATAGTTTGTGATCAAGTCATAAATCTGTGACTCCGGTCCGACATCGGTGCCGAGAAATGTGACGAGAAATAACTGCCCCACCCGCTCCTCGGGGGACATCGACGCCAGCACCGCCTGTGCCTTGGTCGAGGGCGGTGTGGTTTGGGCATAAGCGGAGAAGCTTGCCGGTCCAAACAGGGATGCGATAAATACAAAAAGGATCAGACAATGAAAGAGCCTGCGTGGATTCCAAGCGCCCCGCCTCTTTTCCCAGCCGACATCTGATTGCCGCTTAACGATCATTTTACTTCCCCGCGCACCTGCACCGCCAATTGCGGATCATCCGTAAAGATCGCATCTACATCCCAATGAAAGAGGCGGCGCATGTCCTCCGCCTTGTTCACCGTCCACACATGGACGCGTCCCTTCAGACGATGCACCCGCTGGACCTGTTGCGGTGTGACATCCGTCAGATATGGATGCAACGCCTGATATTTTCCAAATGCGTAGCCGAACGAACGTGCCCACGCACCGAGGAATCCGTTCAGGGCAAGCAACCCGCACGGCACTTCAGGCAGGTAACTACGCGCTTTCGAAAGGTTCGGGGCATAAAATGACGAAAACATCACCCGCTTTTGCAGATTGAACTTCTTGACCAACATGCAGACCGACTCCACAAGATGATCGTGCCGGGTGGTGTAATTGGTCAATTCCACGTTGATGAAGGTGCGTTTCCCCACCGCTTCGAACACTTCCTCCAGGGTCGGGATCTTCTCACCACTGAAATTCCGGGAAAAGAAACTGCCCGCCCCCAGAGAACGCAGGTCGGCAAGGGTCATGTCTTTGACTTTACCATGCGCGCCGGTCATCCGGTCCACCGTCGGGTCGTGGATGACGATCACATGACCGTCTTTTGATAGTTTCACATCGAGTTCGATGCCGTCGGCGTTCTGGGTCAATGCCAGTTCGAACGCCGCGAGGGTATTCTCCGGCGCATGAGCGGACGCTCCGCGATGGGCAAAGATGAAGGGACGAGGGTAGGATTCCAACATGGGAAATGAATTGTCACTGCGAGCGACCAGAAGAGACGAGGTGCTTCCCCGCGGGCACGACAGGAGAATGCTTCGTCGCGGCGCTTTGCGCCACATCTCGCAATGACATGATCAATTAGATATCCACAAAATACGCCATCGCCGCGCGGTCAATCATCTCACGGGACATGGTCGGCGGGACGGCAAGATAACTGGCAATGTCCAGGATCTGGTCGCATAGATCGCGCGGATGCGAGGCGCGCAGTTTGCGGTTCCGTTTTATGTACCATTCCTGCAATAAATAAGCCAGCCCCTGATCGCTGTATTCCACCTTTTTATCCTGCGCCACGCGTCTGAAAATCTCCCGGTATTCCTCATAGGAGGGGTCGCCCACTTCAATTTTGTGACGCAGGCGGCGCAGGAAGGCTTCATCCACGAGGTCCTTGGGCGGAAGATTGGTCGAAAACACAATCAAAACGTCGAACGGGACTTCGACCTTTCGTCCGTTGTGAAGCGTGAGAAAATCCACGCGGTTTTCGAGCGGAACGATCCAGCGGTTGAGCAGGTCGCGCGGGCGGACTTGTTGCCGCCCGAAGTCATCGATCAGAAGAATCCCACCGTTCGCCTTCACCTGAAAAGGCGCCTCGTAAAACTTATGGACTTCATCGTACACAAGGTCAAGACCTTCGAGAGTCAACTCGCCGCCGACCACAATGAACGGACGCCGTACCTTGATCCAGCGCGGGTCGCGCCGCTGGCTGGTGCGCAGGTTGCCCGTTCCGCCAGAACCTTCCGGCGTATCGCGATCCGGTGCAACGCGGTGGCTGACCTGATCGTAGACCTTGATCACCTGCCCGTCGAGATATAAGGCATACGGAATGTACATGGACTGGCTCAACACCAGGTTGCCGAACGCGCGCGCAATGCTGGTCTTGCCATTGCCGGGGGGGCCGTACATAAAAATGGAGGTGCCTGAGTTAAGCGCCGGTCCCAACCGCTGAAAGAGGGACTCGGACATGACCATCTGTGAGAGGATCTGGCGCATCGTCCGGGATGTGACGGTCATGCGCCCGCTTTTTTGGCGGCGGATGGCTTCGTTATAGACCTCGAACGGCACCGGCGCGGGACCCGCGTACTGACTGCGTTCCAGCGCCTCACGTGCACGAGTGATGCCAGCTCCTGTGATACCGTACGTATACGCGCCCTCTCCCAACCCGCCCTGGGATGACTTCACTTCAATCAGCTTCTCGCGCTTGAGGGACTCCAGAATACCATCTGTAACACCGGCAAATGGCAGAGCGATCAATTCGGCGATTTTGAAGCCGCTCATGTATCCCTGTGAATAAAGAATTTTGAGCGCCAGGTCCTGCAGCCAAAGCGCGGAAAGTCCTGTGTCGTCCACAGAGTTGATGGGCGGCGGCGAAAATAAAGCTGTACCCACGGCTGGTCTTCCTAGCGGATTGGTCATAACACCTCCCGGTGAGGATTCATCGATGAGTCCAATTTCAACATGGCACCCGAATTATACTGCTACTTACGGGAAACTCTGTTCAAGCTGGATTGCAGTTGTATTGGAACGTGCAGTCTCCGTTATAATCGAAACCACTATGAACCTTTCTGTGATCATTCCTGTGTATAACGAAGTGAACAATATTCACGAAATCATCAAGCGCGTCCAATCCACAAAACTTGCATCCGAGATCGTCGTCGTGGATGACGGCTCAAAAGACGGCACGCGCGAGGCGTTAAAAGCCATGGATGGGAAGAAAAAAGTTCGCGTCATCCTGCACGAACGCAACCAGGGCAAGGGAGCCGCGGTCGTCACCGGCATGAAAGCTGCCAAGGGCGATATCCTGCTGATCCAGGATGCCGACCTGGAATACGACCCGCGCGATTACCCGCACCTGCTCAAACCCATCCAGGAAGGACTGGCAGATGTAGTCTATGGTTCGCGATTTCTGGGCGGCCCGCACCGAGTCACCATGTTCTGGCACCAGGTCGCCAATCAATTACTGACCTTTATGACCAACATCCTGTACGACTCCATCCTCACCGACATGGAGACCGGGTACAAGGTTTTCCGCCGCAAAGTGATCGAAGGAATGACCATCAAAGCCAAACGCTTTAACTTCGAGCCTGAATTCACCGCCAAGATCCTCAAACGCAAATACCGCATCTTCGAAGTGCCAATCTCCTTCAACCCGCGCGATTACTCCGAAGGCAAAAAGATCAAACTCAAAGATGCCTTCGAGGCGGTCTGGGCGCTGTTGAAATACCGCTTTGTAGATTGAAACATGTCCCACTGGCAGGAACAGATCCAAAAGGAATTTGCAACGGCGGAGGGCGCGCGCGCAAGAGGCAATGAGGGACAGGCACGCGTCTGTGCCCGGCGTGCGGCTGGAATTGCAATCCGGGAATATCTGACCCGGCAGGGGATTCAGCCGCCAAGCGCCAGCGCGGTCGATTTGCTACATCTGCTCAAGGATGACCCGGCTCTTTCTCCCGACGTAAAGCTGATCATCGACCATCTGACTCTGCGCGTCACCGAGGAATTCAAACTCCCTGTGGACGCCGACCTGGTCGCTGAAGCAAAAATGTTGTGTGAAGAACTGCTAAAATAAACCAGCGCCGAAAGTCAGCATAGACTTTCGGCGCTGTCACTTTCTCCAACTTTATCCCCCGTGCCTGCGCCCTGCCAGATAGAAAAACGCTCGTGCTACCGTAATCAGCACCAAAAAACCGGACATTACCCCGCCAAACACCAGCCACATCTTCGTCCATTCGCCACGCAGGTGTGAGGCGATCTCATGCGGCTGCGGGAAGCGGATTCTCTCGCGCAGGCGGTGGATGACATCCTTTGGAGGCGTGACAGGTCTCAGCGTCCCCGCGAGATGCGCCTCCAGCTTGTCCAGTTCCTGATCGGGATGTATAGTCTTACGTCTAACCATTCATTCTCACATTTCTACTCAACAGGATATAACACAATTCCAACCGTGCCCGGTCCAAAATTGATGGCAAGCGAAATGGATAGGTCGGTAATGAACAATTCCTTCACATTCAACGCCTTTTTCGCCTGCTCTGCCAGCATTTGGGCGGAAGCAAGGTCACGAGCATGCACCACACCGACATGGACAAGGCTGTTTCCGTAAGATTCCTTGGCCAATTCCAGCACGCGCTCAATGGCGGCTTTGCGGGTGCGAACGCGGTCCACCATTTCGACCAGTCCGTCCTTGAGCATGGCGATCGGCTTGACATTCAACACCGAAGCCAGCGCGGCGGAGAGGGTGCCCACGCGTCCGCTGCGCCGGGCATATTCGAGAGTATCGAGGGTCAGAATAATGAGCGTATTACTGCGAACCTCCTCGATGAACTTGACGATCTCGTCCACACTCTTGCCGGCGCGCTCCATCAGGCGGGCGGAACGGCACATAAAAGCAGTACCGATCGAACCGCACAGCGTATCTACGGGCACGATGTTGTATGTGCCTTTCAATTCTTCCGCGGCGGACACACAGGAAGCATAGGTGCCGGAGAGTTTGCTCGTTATATGAACCGAGAGAATCGTATCGCCGGGCTGGGCAATCTTCTTATAAAACTCGACGAATTGGTGTGGCGACGGCTGGGAGGTTTTGGGGTGCGGCAAACTTTTGCCATCCACCAGTCTATAAAACTCATCCATGGAAAGTTCTTCATCCTGAATGAAGGTTTTTTCCTCCCCAAAATGTACATTGATCGGGATGCGTTGAATGTCGTATTGTTGATACCATTCCGCCGGAAGGTCCACTGCCCCGTCGGTCACAATTCGCAACATGCTCATTCTCCTTCCAAATTGATCTGCTGATCGCCCAACTGATCGCGCAACGCCAGCAATGTGCGGTGATACAGACTCTTGACCGCGCCTTCACTGCGTCCCATGATTTCGCCGATCTCCGCGTTCGACATGTTCTCGACGAACTTGAGAATGAGAAGATTCTGTCGTTCGGCAGGCAGGCGCCGGATGAGTTTGAGAAGCGCCTCCTCCTCCTGTGAGCGGACCAGATTCCGTTCCGGGTGGTCGCCTTTGGAAGGAAGCACCGGCACATCGTTAATCGGGATCTCCTGCCTGCGGCTTCGGTCACGGTGCCAGTTGGCTACCAGATTATGAGCAATGCGGTACAACCAGGCAGAGAACGGCACGCCGCGGTCGGTATAATTCTTGATGTGGTTCATCGCCCGTTGAAAAACGCGTGCTGTGAGATCCTCCGCGTCGTGGAGGTTCCCTGTTCGGTAGTATACATAGTTGAAGATACGGTCGATATAACGCTCGTAGAGCAGACCAAAGGCATCCCGGTCACCCTGTGAAGCGCGCGTCAGGACTTCATCTTCGTTGAACTCAATCTCCGGCACTCAGCGATCCTACCGGCAGGGTCAAAAGAAATAACCCCGACGGGTTTTAGAAGTTGCAGTGAGTATAACATGGGATATTTTAATTTCGTTGCAAGCACGCGAAGGGAATGTCGTTGCAGGGGTGATGCCGATTTGTCCGGATCAATCTCCTGATAAATGAGGGCATGTCTCTCGATAAGATCTGCCCGTTTCGATGGAAATTGCTTTGCCTCCATCGGGTTCCGCAACAACATATGGGAGTGTCCATCATCCAACACATAACCATGTCATTGCGAGCCCGAAAGGGCGAAGCAATCCCAGAATTTGCGAGGAGTTTGCTTCGTCGGGCTACCGCCCTCCTCGCAATGATGGAAGTTGTTGATTTCGATGTTAGACATTCCCCAACATATGATTTCCGAAGTCCCCTTGGCAGGGTTGGTATAATAAAGGTTTGCCATCTTTGTATATGTAACACTGAAAAATCATTATTGAAACAAATGTGCTATAATTTCATTCTCCCATGAGGAGTCATATGTCATCCAACGTCATCCGCGTCGTCGGCGCGCGAGTCCATAATCTGAAAAACATTACCGTCGAAATCCCCCGTGACAGGTTTGTGGTCATCACCGGGCTTTCGGGTTCGGGAAAATCCTCGCTGGCATTCGATACCATCTTCGCAGAAGGTCAGCGCCGCTACGTTGAGTCGCTGTCGGCGTATGCACGCCAATTCATCGGACAGATGGATAAGCCCGATGTGGATTATATAGACGGACTTTCGCCCGCCGTGTCCATCGATCAAAAATCGACGAGTCACAACCCGCGCTCGACAGTAGGCACCGTTACCGAAATCTACGACTACATGCGTCTCCTGTTTGCGCGTGCAGGCATTCCGCACTGCCCCGTTTGTGGGCGGGAGGTGGTCAGACAATCCGCAGAGGAAATCGTGGACAAAATCGAGAGACTCCCCGATGGCACGCGAGTGCTGATCCTTTCTCCCCTCGTCCGCGCCCGCAAAGGGACATATCAAGCCGTCTTTGAGGAAATCCGCAAGGCAGGCTTCACTCGCGCCCGCGTGGATGGGACTGTCTCGACGCTCGACGAGGAGATCGAACTCGACCGCTACAAGCAACACACTATCGAAGCCGTCGTGGACCGCCTCGTCATTTCGCAAAACGGTAGCAAGGAAGAAAAAAAAGCTGCGCGCACCCGTCTGACCGATTCGGTCGAGACCGCGCTCAAGTTTGGCGAGGGTTATGTCTCGGTCAACCTTGTGGATAAGAACGAGGACATCCATTTCTCCGAGCATCTCGCCTGCCCCGAGCATGGCGTCAGCATCGCGGAAGTGGAACCGCGCACCTTCTCGTTCAACACGCCGCAGGGCGCTTGCCCGGATTGTCAGGGACTTGGCTCAAAACTGGAAATCGACCCGGAGCGCATCATCCCGGACCCGGAGCGGTCCCTGAACGAGGGAGCGGTCGCCAGCATGGAATGGAGCGGGCCGAAAGAAGAAGGCGGTTACTACTGGCAGGCGCTCGAAGCGGCGGCACGTTACTACAAAATCGACCTCGACAAACCCGTCAAGGACCTCACCAGAGAGCAACTGAACGTCATCCTGTATGGCACAGGCGACAAACAGATTCAGATGACATACAAGAACACAAACGGGAACGAGTTCAAGTTCACGCGTGCCTTCGAAGGGATCATCACCAACCTGGAGCGCCGTTATCGCGAGACCAACTCCGAATATATCCGCGAGAAGATCAGCGAATTCATGACCGACCGCCCCTGCCCGACATGCAAGGGAAAACGTCTCAACCCCGCCGCGCTGGCTGTGACCGTGGACAATGTCAATATCGTGGAAGCCAACTCGTGGCCCGTGCTGCAGACACTGGATTGGGTCAAGAAACTGGGCGGCAAGAATTCCCCACTTACATCCAAACAGAGGGCAATTGCCGAGCGTGTCATCAAGGAGATTCAGGAACGTCTCACATTTCTCGTAAATGTTGGTCTGGATTACCTGACCCTGAATCGCTCTGCCGTGACACTGTCCGGCGGGGAGGCACAACGCATCCGTCTGGCAACACAGGTTGGCTCACGACTGGTAGGTGTGTTGTATGTGCTGGATGAACCGTCCATTGGGCTGCATCCGCGCGACAATTCGCGGCTGTTGGAAACGCTCAAAGGTCTGCGCGATTTGGGCAACACCGTGCTGGTCGTCGAGCACGACGATGAAACGATCCGCGAGGCGGATTGGGTCATTGACCTCGGTCCCGCGGCGGGCGAGCACGGCGGTCAAGTCATTGCGGAGGGAACGCCGAAGCAGATTCTGGCGCATCCAAAGTCATTGACAGGCGCCTACCTTTCGGGGCGGAAACAAGTCCCGATCCCCAAAAAGAGGCGGGAGGGGAACGGAAAAAGTCTCAAGATCGTGGGCGCATCCGCCAACAATTTGAAGAATATCGATGTCAAGATTCCGCTGGGGAAGCTGGTGTGTATCACAGGCGTCTCCGGCTCTGGCAAGTCCACGCTGATGAGTGACATCCTGTACAACGCGCTTGCCGCGAAACTGATGGGCGCGCATACGCAATGGGGCGAGCATAAGAAGATCGAAGGCATCGAGCATCTCGATAAGATCATCAACATCGACCAGTCACCCATTGGACGCACACCACGCTCGAACCCTGGAACGTACACCGGGTTGTTTGATGAGATCCGAAAGTTGTTTGCCGAACTGCCCGAAAGCAAGGTGCGCGGCTATAAGCCGGGGCGTTTCTCATTCAATGTGCATGGCGGTCGCTGCGAAGCCTGCCAGGGACAGGGTGAACTGCGCATCGAGATGCAGTTCCTGCCGGATGTGTACGTGCCGTGCGATGTATGTCACGGAAAGCGTTTCAACCGCGAGACCTTGCAGGTGTTGTTCCGCGACAAGTATTCCATCGCCGATGTGTTGGATATGACTGTCGACCACGCGCTGGAGGAGTTCAAGAACTATCCCCCGATGCAAAGCAAACTAAAATTGCTTCAGGAGGTGGGATTGGGCTACGTCCGAATCGGTCAACCGGCTACAACGTTATCCGGCGGTGAGGCGCAGCGCGTCAAGCTCTCGAAGGAGCTTTCTCGCCGCGCCACTGGACGCACGCTGTACGTGTTGGACGAACCGTCTGTGGGGCTGCATGCGGCAGATGTTCACAAACTGATCGAGGTCCTGCAAAGGCTGGTAGACGCGGGCAACTCGGTGCTTATCATCGAACACAACCTCGACATCATCAAGGTCGCCGACTGGCTGATCGACCTGGGTCCCGAAGGCGGCGACCGTGGCGGTGAGTTGATTGCCGAGGGCACACCCGAACAAGTGATGAAGGTTAAAGATTCGTTTACGGGCAAGTATTTGAAAGAACACGTGAACAGATAACAAGATTTTTCGATAAAGAAGAAACAAAGTGGGCGCGTTTTGGAACGCGCCCACTTTGTTTCTCTGCCTGTCCTACCACCAAACCGCTTATGCGAAACTCATATTTTTCAGGTAGAATTATTTTCACTGTAAAAGGATACCTTGAACGTATTCCTTTTGCATTCTCAAAGGAAAATAATAAAAATGTTGAATCGAAATCCATCCAATACTTCGAATGTCATCAGCTCTTACCGAAAACGACGCCAGCAGAGGGGGCCATTGTTGGTGTACGGCGCTATTGCACTGGTCGTGATAGGAATCATCATCATCCTAGTCTGGCTGTTCGGTTCGGGACAGAACCCAATCGGTGAATTGTTCCCTACTGACACGCCCACTGCCACGCTAACGTTCACCCCCACCAACACCACGACCCCCACTTTTACTGCGACGATCACTGAAACGCCGACTATCACCCTGACTCCCACCCGCTCCGGACCGACCGATTACATCATTCAGGAAGGCGACACGCTGATCTCCATCGCTGAAAGATTCGACCTGGGCGAAGATGGTGTGTTATTGATCCTAAACGCAAACGCATCGCTCACAGATAATTTCAATATTGTCCCGGGACAGATCATCACAATCCCGGCACCAGGATCCACGCTTCCCACTGCCACATCCCTCCCCCCTAACTTGACGCGCGGCACACGCATCGACTACCGCGTCCTGCCTGGCGACACCCTGGCAGGCATTGCGGCAAAATTCAACAGCATTCTGGATGAGATCATCACAGTCAACAATATCGAAAACGCCAATGACCTGCAACCGGGGCAGATTCTGAAGATTCCCGTCAACCTCGTGACGGCGACCGCGACGCTTCCTCCTACTTCTACTTCATCACCGACGCCAACGCCGCAGGGTCAAGCTCCGATAGCTACTGCGACCCCTGCTGCATCGGGAGGCAATACCCCGGTGGCTCCTTCTTCCTCAGCTACTTGTGAATATCAGGAAAACCCGGCATTCGTGACCGAACTGCAAAATCTGATTAACACCGCCCGCACCAGCAACGGACTCGCCGCGTTAAGTGTCAACGCGCAGTTGACTGCCGCCGCCCGGACGCATGCCATTGACTTGCTCTGTACCAACACCCTGAGTCACACTGGGTCGAACAGCTCCACCCCGCAGACGCGCGTCCAGGCACAGGGATTCACCGCCTCGCTCGTAGTCGAGAATCTGTATGCCTTGAGCCCGTTCTATGGCGGCAACCCGCAGTCCGCGTTCACTTGGTGGAATAATGACCCCACCAGCAAAGCCGACCTGTTGAATCCAAACACCACTGTCTTCGGTGTGGCGTACGTCTCTTCGGAGAAGAGTCTGCTCGGCGGGTACTTCGTGGTCGTCTCGGCGAAACCGTAAAATTGCTGGACAAATCAAGTCCCCTCATGTAAAATACCGTCCGCTGTCGTAAAGGCAAGTAATACACTGGAGGAAGACCTTGGCTAATATCAAGTCGCAAATCAAACGTAACCGTCAGAACGAGAAGCGCCGTCTGAGCAATCGCAATGTTCGCGGAGCAGCCCGTACTGCCGTGAATCAGGCTCGCGCTGCCTTTGCAGAAGGTGATCCCGAGACAAAGGAAGCCGTCTTGAAGGCGATCAGCGCCCTCGACAAAGCCGCCGAAAAGGGTGTGATCCACAAGAACAATGCCGCCCGCCGCAAGGCACGTCTGATGAAGAAACTCGCTTCATTCAAGCCTGCTGAAGCCCCGAAGGCAAAGTCAAAGTAACCGATACAGAAGGCAAGTGAACATTGCGGGAGTCGAAAGGCTCCCGCTTTTGTTACCTGATATAATTTTTCATCATGTTTAAAGACATCCAGCAAACCATCGAAGACAAAATAAAAGCATACTGCGCGGCAAACGATATTCCCCTTGCGGCGTTGAAGTGGACTGCCATTCCTTTCTCGGGAGAGTGGGGCATGTCCACCTCCTTTTTCCAGACCGCAGCGGACGAGGTGCGCGCCGGAAAAGGGAAAAAGCTTCCGGTGCCGCAACGCGCCCAGGAGATCGCCGAGCAGGTCAAGGCGGAGGTGGGAGGCGTTGAAGGCATCAGTCACGCGGAAGCGGTGAAAGGGTATCTCAACGTCTACTTCAAGACGTCCGATTATGCGCGGCGGGTGGTGGATGAAGTGCTTTCAGCCGGGGATGATTTTGGCCGCGGTCGACCCAAGGGCGAACGCGTGATGGTGGAGTATGCCCAACCTAATACCCACCATTCGTTCCACATCGGACATGCGCGCAACACGATTTTGGGTGAGGTGCTGGCGCGGTTGGTGGAATTCGCGGGTTTCGATACGATCCGCGCTTCATATCCCGGCGATATTGGTCTTGGCGTCATTACCGTGTTGTGGGCATACGATAGGTTTTACAAGGGACAGGAGCCGCAGGGCGTTCACGAGCGTGGTCAATGGTTGTTGAAAATCTATGCCGAAGCGACAGCCAAGCTCGAAAAGAAGGAAAATGAGACGCCCGAAGAGGCTGCGCAACGGGAGTCCTATGATGCCGAGCGCCGCGAGATGCTCCGCAAGTGGGATGCAGGCGATCCGTACGTGAGGGAATTGTGGAACACGACCCGCGAGTGGAGTCTCGACGAATTACGCGAAGTGCTGAAAATGCTGGATGTCAACATTGATGTCTGGTTTTACGAGAGCACCGCTCATGAGCTCGGCAAAGAGATCGTGGACGAGTTGATTGCCAAGGGCATTGCGGATGATGAACGCCCGGAGGGTCCCGTTATCGTCAAGATCGACAAAAAGTTGGGGCTGAGCAAGGAAAAGTATCGCACGATGGTCATTCTGCGCAGCGACGGCACTGCACTCTATAGCACGAACGATCTGGCGCTCGCCAAGCAAAAATTCGAGCAATATCACGTGGATCGTTCGATCTATGTGGTCGACTTTCGTCAGAGTCTGCACTTCCAGCAGGTCTTCAAAATTCTGGAACTATGGGGGTTTCCGCAGGCGCCCAAATGTTATCACCTGGCATATGGGTATGTGACCCTGCCCGAAGGTGCGATGTCGGCACGGCGCGGACGCGTGGTGCTGTTCAAGGAGGTCTACGATGAGGCGGTCAGACGTGTGCTGTCGTTGGAGACGGAACGCAGCGGTAACATCCCCGAAAATGAACGCGTAAAAATTGCCGAACAAATCGGGTTGGGCGCGTTGGTCTACTCCATGCTGGCAGTGGACAATAACAAGGACATCGTTTTCGACATCAACGAGGCGCTATCCTTCGATGGGCGCACAGGTCCCTACATTCAGAATGCGCACGTACGCGCCAACAGCATCTTGAAGAAAGCCAATGTTCAAGCCGCCAACCTTCAACCTGCCGCCTTCAATTTCGAACTTACCAAACACGAGATCGAACTCATCGAACAGATTTCCCGCTTTCCCGACGCGGTGCAACAGGCGGCCAATGAGTACCGTCCGTTGGTGATGGCGGCGTACGCCTACGATTTGGCAAACGCCTTCCACTCGTTCTACCATGCGGTGCCGGTCTTGCAAAGCGAGGATGAGAACATCAAGAATGCCCGCCTGCGGCTGGTGGCGGCGGCAAAGCAGGTCATCGCCAACTCGCTCCGATTGCTGGACATCCAAGCGCCAGAGGTCATGTAGGAAACAGGCTAAACGTTATCTTTTACGTTTAGCCTGTTTTATTTAGAATCGCATCACAGTGTAAAACGTCACACTGGGTAAAAACAAAGGGTCCAAAACCAAAACCGGGACTCTTTGGACACTGTCCTCAGCGTGACTTTTAATGATAGGAGAACCCTATGCCAATCAAAACTCTCATCATGGGCGCCGCGGGACGCGACTTCCACAACTTCAATACGTTTTTCCGCGGCAACAAGGATTATGAAGTCGTGGCTTTTACCGCGACTCAGATCCCGGACATCGAAGGACGCGTCTATCCCAGGGAACTGGCTGGTGACCTGTACCCCAGCGGAATCCCCATTCGGGCGGAGGAGGAACTGGTCGACCTCATCAAACAACATGGTGTGGAACAGGTTGTCTTTGCATACAGCGATGTGCCGCACGAATACATCATGCACAAGGCGAGCATCGTCAATGCTGCGGGCGCAGATTTCCGCCTGATGGGCACGAAATACACCCAGGTCAAGTCCACCAAGCCGGTCGTTTCGGTCTGCGCTGTTCGCACGGGATCAGGCAAAAGTCAGACAACGAGGCGGGTTTCCCTCATCCTGAGAGAGCTGGGTTACAAAGTCGCTGCCATCCGCCACCCGATGCCTTATGGTAATCTGGTTGCGCAGGAAGTCCAGCGCTTTGCAGATTATGATGATCTCGACGAGCACCAGACTACCATTGAAGAGCGTGAGGAATATGAACCACACATCGACAACGGTGTGATTGTGTATGCCGGTGTCGATTACGAGAAAATCCTGCGCGCGGCAGAGAAGGAAGTGGATATTATCCTGTGGGACGGCGGTAACAATGACTTTCCGTTCTACGTCCCCGACTTGCAAATCGTGGTGGCTGATCCGCATCGTCCCGGTCACGAATTCTCTTATCACCCCGGTGAGACGAATGTCCGCTTGGCGGACGTGTTCGTTATCAACAAAGTGGACACCGCTGACCCCGAGAACGTCATCAAAGTTCGTGAGTCGCTGCGCAAGTTGAACCCGAAGGCGATCCAGATCGAAGGTGCCTCTCCGCTCTTCGTGGATGACCCCGAAGCAATCCGCGGCAAGCGTGTTCTGGTCGTGGAAGATGGACCAACTCTCACGCATGGTGAGATGGCGTATGGAGCCGGCTACGTGGCAGCTCGCCGCTTCGGTGCGAAGGAGATCGTGGACCCGCGCCCGTTCGCAGTGAAATCCATCGCGGCAACATATGCCAAGTACCCGAAGACGGGACCCATCCTCCCGGCAATGGGATACGGCGAAGCGCAGATGAGGGACCTGGAAGCAACGATCAACGCGTCCGACGTGGATATGGTCGTAATCGGCACACCCATCGATCTGACCCGCGTTATCAAGATCACAAAGCCTTATCAGCGTGTGCGGTATGAACTACAGGAGATCGGTCAACCGACTCTGCAGGATATTTTGATGAAGAAATTCGGAAAGAAATAGCCGGTTGGGGCACGGTGAATCGTCATCGCCGTGCCCACTCGTAGCGGGAGCGGTTATTGGGGTGGGCCTTTTTCGTCCATAAGGATAAAACTGCCAAAAAGCCCATGAATTTAGCCGCTCCCTCGCTCATAATGAGGGAAAACCAACGGGGCAGAACCGTGTTTAATTCACAAACTTATAGTAATAGCAAAGGAAAAAAATGACTACTTTAGCACCCACCCTTTCCCATCGTTACCTTCCTCGCACAGCGAGCTGGGTTCGTGACCTGTTCCTGATCGTTGCCGGTTCTCTGCTCGTGGCGGCCCTGGCCCAGGTGGAGATCCTCCTGCCATTCACGCCCGTTCCGATCACCGGGCAGACGTTCGGCGTTCTGCTCATCGGCGCGGCGCTGGGTTCGAAACGCGGCGCGGCATCTCTCATGCTTTATCTTGCTGAGGGCGCGTTCGGACTTCCCTTCTTTGCCGGCGGCGTAAGCGGATTCGGCATCCTGACCGGCGCAACGGCTGGATATCTTGTCGGTTTCATCGTCGCGGCGTATGTCATTGGTCTGCTGGCAGAACGCGGCTTAGAGCGAAGCGTTCGCACATCCATGCTGCCGTTTTTGGTCGGGACGGTCATTATTTATGCTTTTGGTGTTGCGTGGCTGTCCGTCGTCCTCGGCGGGATTGGCAAGGCAATTGCGGCTGGAGTGCTTCCCTTCCTAATCGGCGACGCGGTCAAACTGCTCGCCGCCGCGCTGGTCTTGCCCATCGCGTGGAAACTGGTGAAATAGGGCCCTCTTGAATTTGCAAGTGCTAGGCGGCGGTCGGTGTAAATTCGACTGCCGCCTTTAATTTTCCTTCTTTTTCCTCCCGAAACCAACAACTCCCGCCACCAATACCGAAAGACTGACCAACAGCGCGACCAGGACCGTGCTGTTTTGTTTTACAAATTGCCCCGCGTCCACAGGCGGGATGGTCGGGGTGGCGGTGAAAGTGGGCGTGTGATATGGAATGGAAGTCGGGTATGGCGTGGAAGTCAACGTGAGCGGGGGCCTGAGCGGAGTGTCCGTCACTGGTACGGGTTGTGTTGCGGCTTTTTGGATCAACAATTTCCACCCCGGGACGATGGTATCCTCCGTAAGACCGTTCAAACGTTTGATCTCCTCCACACTGACCTTGTACTGGTCTGCAAGAGTCCACAAGGTTTGCCCATATTTCACTTCGTGGATAACATCCCCATCGAGGCGCGCGGTGCTGACGACAACCGGGATCGAATATTGCGAGATGCTTCCATCAGCGTTGAGCGTCGCCATCCTCAAACAGGCTGACTGGGTCAGAGGAATGGCGGTCAGAATGCGATAGGCATCATATTGCATTTTTCCACTGCTGGTGCTCCATGCGGTTTCGAGCACCACATAGATCTGGTCGCTGACTGCCACCGCCGCGCCGATGTCGCTGCGGTTGGGGGAAAGCATGGTGTTGGTGTGCTCGTCGTCGCTCAACCAGAATGCAATCGCATCTTCCTTCGTCATGGCTGTCACCCAGTTCTCGGACCGGTAACCGTCCATTGTGAGGTCGCCGAGGAGGGGATAGCCCATCGAAAGCAATTGCTGTCCAAGGGTCATGCCACAGGGGCGTTCGTGTCCCACTGCGCCTTCAGAGGCGGCAAGCGCGTTTGCCTGCAACGCGGCGACTTCCATCAAGACGGGATGCACGGACAGCGGTTTCAACCCAAGTGAGAGACGCAGGTTATTGACCGCTTCGATGATCTCTGCCGGGGTGGGAGGGAAAAGAGTCGGAGTGGGCGATTCTTCCTGCAGCGGAGGCTGGTTCGGGTCTCCGGCGTGAACCGGCGCCGACGGCAGGCTCCAGGCAAATAACAACGGGAAAAGTATCAAAAGGAGAAAAAGTCTCTTCATCGGGAATCCAAACATATGTTGCAGGGAGAGCAAAAAAGTAACAGCAAATTTGCCAGAACAATTATAGCCGCGGACTTGGTAGATGAAATATATCAGCCCATATTGAACTATGCGCGATCCGCGAAAAAGAGAAAACGCCCGGAGTCAAATCCCTTGACAAGAGTAAATAAACACTGTATATTTACAGTGTTTATTTAGGAGAGAACATGGTCAGACCGGTCAAGAAGAAACAGATCCCCAATTTGCAGGAAGCCATCAAGGAAACCGCATGGAAGCAGATTGCGGAGTTTGGCACCCCTGCCCTTTCGCTCCGCGCCATTGCGCGTGAGCTTAAGATTACTGCGCCCGCCATCTACAATTACTTCCCCGACCGCGACGCGCTGGTGACTGCACTCATCATCGACGCGTATACATCCTTCGGCGACTCACAGATCGAGGCGCGGGATGCGGTCAAAGGGGATAACGACCTCGCCCGTTTATTGGCGATCGGTTTGGCATATCGCAATTGGGCGCATACCCATCCGCAACGGTATCAGCTCATCTTTGGGACGCCCATCCCAGGCTATGAAGCGCCGAAGATGGAAGTCCTGCCTTCCGCGGCTCGTTCACTCAGCGCCCTCGTCAGTATTGTTGAGAAGTTGCGTGTGGCAGGAAAATTGAAGATCACGACCTTCCCCAGGGTCAAGAAAGAGTATCAGGAAAGTTTTGAAATATGGAAAAAGTACGGCGGCGATGCAGATTTATTATCCATGTCGGTTGCAATGATCATCTGGTCGCGCGTGCACGGTATTGTCTCGCTGGAAATTGCAAACAACCTGCCTCCCTTCGGGAGTAATGGCGATGAGTTGTACATGTATGAAATGAATTCCATCGCTAAACAATTCTTCACGGAGTAACGAATGAGTAAAATCTTTAACGGTCGCTACACCGCCCAGACAGACGAACCCTTCGTCGTATTTCTGATCGGAATGCGTGTCAACAAATGGTGGCGTTTCGACAAGTGGATTCCCGTATCGGCCGCAATGGGACCGATGTTGCAGTCGTTGTTTACAAATCCCGAAAAGGGATTCTTGCATGCTGAGTTCTATTGGAACCTCAGCGGACCTGTGCTGATTCAATACTGGCGTTCCTTTGAAGATCTTGAAAAATTCGCCCGCAATCCATCCGACCCACATCTTGGTCCCTGGAAGAAATTCAATCAAGCCGTTGGCGCCGATGGGAGTGTGGGTATCTGGCATGAGACGTACATCGTCCATCCAAATCAGTTCGAATGTGTATACGGGAACATGCCGCGCTTCGGTCTTGCCGCGGCGATGGAACACGTGCAGGCAGTGGGTCGGCGCGAAACGGCGCGGAAGCGTCTTGAGAGCAATCGAACTGGCACGCCGGTATCGGAGAAATAGACATATCGCCATGACGATCAATCACGTTGTTTTGGGAGCGGGGCAATCGGCGGAGACGACGGATTGATTCAAGAGTCAGCCGGGGAAGGTTTCCGGGCTCCCGCTCAGACTGCATAAACACGGTCTATGATCGTCGGTTTTCGAGAAGCGAAAGTCCTATATGTACCAGATCTACAAGTAAAATCTAAAGGAGTATTTTATGACAACCGCATTCATGGCATTTTTGCATCACCTGTTTGCGTTCACGCTGGTGGCAAGCCTGGTCTATGAATTTATTGCCTTCCGCAAAGGGATGACCATCGAAGAGGCGCGCCGCATCCAACGCGTGGATTTGGTTTATGGCATTTCCGCCGGTATATTGCTGATCATCGGCCTGTTGCGCGTGTTCCTTTTTGAAAAGGGTGTAAACTTTTACATCCACAACCCGTTCTTCTGGGTGAAGATGGCAGCATTCGCCATCGTTGGACTGTTGTCCATTGACCCGACCATCCGCTACATCCGCTGGAATAAGGTCGTGAGCAGAGACAACCCACCGGAGATCAGTGAAAGCGAATACAAACGAACTCGACTCGTGCTCTGGCTGGAGGTGGCGGGCATCGTGTTCATCCTGCTGGCAGCACCAATGATGACGCGCGGAATCGGGATGAATTGAAGGTCTCCCGTCGCATAAACGGGATGGGCTTTCCCCATCCCGTTTCGGTTTTAAGTTGTGACTTTTGTCCATTATCAATAATCCCGCCCACATGTATCATAATTAAATGTCTCACAAACCCGCCGAACGCCGGGGCACGATGAAAAACCGGGAATCGCTCACCCGCTTCGCCTGGCTTTCCATTAGCGCGGCAGTTGCAACCATCGCGCTCAAGGCCGGAGCTTATGCTTTAACGGGATCAATCGGTCTGCTGTCCGATGCGATTGAGTCGCTGGTCAACCTCGCAGGCGCGGCGATGGCGCTGTTCATGCTTGCCATTGCGGCGCGTCCCGCTGACGAAGATCATGTATACGGGCACACCAAGGCGGAGTACTTTGCCAGTATCACGGAAGGACTCTTGATCCTCGGCGCAGCGGCAGGCATTCTCATCACGGCAGTCCAACGGTTGATATACCCAAAAGCAATGGAACAACTCGGACTGGGGCTGGTCGTTTCAGCGGCGGCATCGCTAATCAACTTCACGGTCTCACGCGTATTGCTGAAAGTCGGCAGAGAGCACCATTCCATTTCGCTCGAAGCGGACGCACATCACCTCATGACCGATGTATGGACATCCGCCGGTGTGATTGGCGGCGTGGCAGTCGCCGGGCTCACCGGCTGGCAATCGCTCGATCCGATTGTGGCAATCCTCGTTGGGTTCAACATCATCTGGACAGGAATCCAACTGGTTCGCCGCTCGGTCTCCGGTCTCATGGATGCGGCGCTGCCCAAGCAGGAACGCGATCTGATCGAAAATGTCATGGCAAGGTATCGCGCCAGAGGCGTGGAGTTTCACGCTTTGCGCACACGTCAGGCGGCGGCGCGCCGATTCATCTCGGTGCATGTCCTCGTCCCCGTCGAGACCACCGTCCACGATGCTCACCACATCGTGGAGGATTTCGAGACAGATCTCCGCTCTGCAATGGGAGGCGTGGTCACCGTCTTCACCCATCTTGAACCGGCAGAAGATGAGATTTCAATGGATGACATGAATCTGGACAGATAACCATGCAAAACGAAATCGGTAAACTGATCGAACAAGTTCGTTTACACGACCATCACGATCCACATCACGGCGAATTTTTCCTATCGGATGTGATCCTGGGAGGGCAGGACGGGCTGGTCAACGTGCTCGGCGTCATTTTGGGGGTCGCAGCGGCGACCGCCGATTCCCGCATCGTCATTGCGGCGGGTCTCGCGGCGACCTTTGCCGAATCCATTTCGATGGGCGCGGTCGCGTACACGTCCAAACTGGCGGAACACGACCTCTATCACAGCGAGCGCGAGCGCGAACACCGCCACATCCACTTTGCCCCCGATGTGGAGATCGAGGAGATCCGCGAGATTTACCGCAAAAAGGGCTTCGACGGTGAGACGCTCGACAAGATCGTGGAGGTCATCACCTCCAACCCGGATGTGTGGGTCAACGTGATGATGTCGGAGGAATTTCAGTTGACGCCGCCGGAAAAATCAAAAGCGTTTCGCTCCGCCCTCCTGGTCGGACTCTCCGCTCTGATCGGTTCCCTCATCCCGCTCGCTCCGTTTTTCTTCCTGAACGTGAGCATAAGCATCTGGTTTGCCGTCGTCATCGCCGCGTTGACGTTGTTCATCGTGGGCGCGTACAAAGCCCGGGTCACGGTCGGCAAACCCTTCCGCAGTGGAATGGAAATGGCCGTCATTGGGACGGTCAGCGCGCTGGCAGGCTATGTGGTAGGGCTGCTGTTCAAAGCGCCGACAGTGCCGTAAATTTAGACTTGATCGGTAATAAGCCGAAAACTTGATTTGGATGCTGATAAATACAGAAAACGCAGATTTTTTTCTCTTTGAATCAACGCAAGCCAGCGTTCATCTGCATCCCAATTTGATTTCCGATAGAGTCTATTTATTTTTCCACACCGTAAAATCTTTCAGGATCGAGCCGCCTAAAAATTCGCGCAGGAGCGAATTATCCGGCACGAGATCGATATCCAACGGCAGGAACCATTCGAGGAAAGCAAGTAGCCGCTTGGCTTCGATATACTCCGGCGTGCCGTGCGGGACCTGTCTCAGCAGCGGCTCGGCATACGGTTTCAACACCGCCATTTCATACGCCAGCGCTGAGTTGAAGATTACATCCGCATTCTCCTGGAACAAAAAGATATGGCGTTTTTCGCCGCTTCGCACCGATTCCCAGCGCGAGATGGTTTGGGCGGCGGTATAGCCGCGTTCGCGCGCGTCGCGCACGATGCGGCGCAGAAGCCGCGTGTCGGTGGTGGAGACGCGGTTGTGACGATCCAGGTTCAACTGGGTCAGACAGGAGACGTAGATCCGAAAGGTCTCGCCGCTCAAATCTTCGGGGATGAGCCGCGGGTCGAGTCCATGAATGCCTTCGAGGATGATCGGTTGTCCATGCTTGAGCTGGATGACGTGCCCTGCTTCACTCTTCCCGGTCTTGAAGTTATAGTGCGGCAACTGAACTTCTTCGCCCCGGATCAGGCGCGGCAAATGCTCGGAAAGCAGGGGCAGGTTCAGGGCTTCGATCGATTCGAAATCCGGTTTGCCGTCCTCGCCAAGCGGGGTCTTGTCGCGGTCGAGAAAATAATTATCCAGTTCGAGCGGGAACGGTGAAATCCCGAGCGCCAGCAACTGTACGGTGAGCCGCCGCGAGAACGTGGTCTTGCCGGAAGACGAAGGACCCGCGATCAGGATCAAATGTCTCCGGTCGATCCGTTCCGCAATCTGGCGGGCGATGGTCGAGAGGTTCTGCTCATGGAATGCCTCCGAAACCAGCACAATCTCGTCGGCGCGCCCGCCTTCAATGGCGTCGTTCAACGAGCCGACATTATCGATGCCCAGACGCGTCAGCCAGCCGCCGTACTGACGGAATGCGGCGAGCAGTTTGGGGTATTCCGGCATCGGCAGGAGGACATCAGGTGCATGGCGGCGCGGATAGCGCAACGTGAATCCGCCATCAGTCGGCACCAGGTCAAACACGCGCAAATACCCCGTGGACGGTACCATGTAGCCGTGGTGATAATCCATACGGTCGCCAAGGCGGTAGAGGGTCAGATAATCCTTTTTGCGATATTTCAGCAGATAGGCCTTGTCGTCGTAGCCGCGCGAACGGAAATATTCGACGGCTTCCTGCAACGGGACTTCCTTGCGTTCGAACGGCTGGTCGGACTCGACGAGTTCCTGCATGTGGATTTTTAACGCCTCGAGTTCGGACTCAGATAACGGGCTGCGTCCCGTCACCTGACAGTAATACCCCCCCGACGCGACGGAATGATCCACAAACAGCTTGGCATTCGGGAACAGGTCGGCAAAAGCCATTTCAAGCAAAAACGTGAGCGAACGGCGGTAAATGCGCGCCCCGTCCGGTCCCGTGATCGTCACCGGCTGGACCTCCGATTCGATCTCAATCGGGTAGGTCAGTTCCCGCAATTCATCGTTGACGATCGCGGCCACCAATTGCGAGTCATGCTCGATTGCCGCGAGGAATTCCCCCACCGTTGCCCCGCGCGGCCCTGACAACACTCTTCCATCGGGAAGATGGATTTCGACTTCATTTCTTGGTTGTACGATTTGAATGGACATGGTCTCTCGATTTCAAGTTTACAAGTTGAGGCGTGGAGGTTAACTTGCAAACTTCCCGGCTTGCTACCTTTCCAATAACCGTAGAAGTTTTTCCGGTTTACGGGCGAACTCCTCAAGCGGGATTTCCTTGTTTGTGAGCGCCAACAGTGTGTTAGTCAGCGTTTTATTGACAGGGGTCGGCACGTTGAACTTCTCCCCGGCCCGTACCACCGCGCCATGCAAAAATTCCACTTCGCTTTTGCCGCGCCCGGAGTGCAGGTCGATGTGGAACGATGGCATCTTTCCGCCCCGCCCCGCCCCCGCCGCGCGTCCAAGCAAAAGCTTTGACAGCCACAAAGGCAATTTCGTCGCGAATGCCAGCGCCCGGACAGGGGTCCCCGGCAAGTCAACGACTTTAATCCTCTGCGCTTCCATTACTGCGAGGCATTCTTTAAGCATCGCGATCTCAACCTTGTACAGGTCCCGGTTGGCAAAAACTTCACCCGCCGTCATATCCAAAATGGCGGAGGTCGGGTTTGCCAGCAGATTGGTAAGCATTTTCGACCATTTCATCGAAGCCGCGTCGTCGAACAGGCGCGAATTGAGAAATGCTTTGTCGAGAGCGGAGTTCAATTTTTCCGACATGGGATGTCCCCTTGCCACGCCCATCCCGCGCAGACGTTCCAGCACGATATCGCCTGCGCCGCGCCGCCCGATGGCGGATGTCACTGTGCCATAGATGACCTTATCCCTGCCGAGTACGTCCGCGATCAAGGGTTCGTTATCCACACCGTTGGAAAGGCACAGGACGGGCGGTATTTTGTCCGCGAAAGGCTTGAGCCCCTCCAGCGCAGCAGGGGTATCGAATGATTTCAGGGCAAACAGAGCCACGTCAAACGGTCCGTAGCGAAGCGCATCATCCAAGGAGGAAACGATCACGAACGCGGAGGGGTCCAGGCGGGAGGCTTCCTTCGTCCTGCGGCGTACATCCAAAGTGAGATCGAGCCGCATGCCGCGTTGACGCAGGTCTTCAACGATCTTGGGTTGTTCCACGAAAACGACTTGATGCCCCGCCAACGCGAGGCTCCCGCCGATATAGGTGCCGATTGCCCCTGCGCCAAAGGTGAGGACTTTCAATTTGCCGTTGAGGTGGCTCGATGATTCAGACAATGCCATGGTCCACTTCTTGTTGTTTTTGAGATTTAAGGTGTGCGTGGTCGTTGACGGCATCGATCGCCCAACGATGCTGATGCGGGAAATAAACGACCCGCGCAAAAGACGTATTCTCGAATCGAAAACGCACACCGGAGGGATCGACGTGCGGAGCCATCCCAACGATGGCGTGCATCAACTGATTGAGCAAACCACCGTGCGACACGATGAGGTAACTGCCCGCCGGTCGGCGCAGGAGGTCATGCAGAGCCTGCCCGGCGCGCAGGAATAATTCCCAATCCCCTTCGCCGTCGCCGCCGATTGAGTCATACGGGGTGGTAAACGGCGGCTGGGGTCTCTGGCGCACTTCCTCGGCTGTCAGCCCTTCCATTTCACCGATGTCGCGTTCCATCCAGATCGGGTCGAGTTCGAGTTTGACGTTTAAAGTGGCGGCGACAATCTCAGCCGTTTCGCGCGCACGTTCCAGCGGGCTGGCAATCGCCAGGTCAAAGCGGACCTTTTCCAATTTCCATCTTTCCGCTAATGCGCGCGCCTGGGCGCGTCCCTTGTCAGTCAACGGATAATCGGACTGTCCCTGCCAGCGCGATTCGGCATTGCCCACCGATTCCCCGTGACGCAGCAAGGTAAAATGATAAATCGGTCGTTCACTTGAACTCATGTATTTCCCTTTTTCAACAGGTAAATGGGTCTGCGTTTGACTTCCTGGAAGATGTACCCGACATACACACCGATGAAGCCAAGCAGGATCATCAACATGCCGCTGGCGATCAGGATGACGAACATGAGCGAACTCCAACCTGGGGCGAGGGTGGACGTATCACCCTCGATCCAGAACGACAACACATAGATCATCTCCAGCGCGGCGAGGCAGAAGAACACGCCGCCCGCGCTCAAGCCGATATAAAGCGGCATCAATGAGAACGAAAAGATGGCATCCATTGCCAGACGGAACATCTTGCCAAGGGAATATTTCGACCTGCCCGCCACACGCGTCGTCTCATGATACGGCAGGATGACGGTCTTGTAGCCGATCCACGAGATCATGCCGCGTAAAAAACGATGAAACTCCGGCATGGACTTCAACGCGTCCACTGCCTGACGACTCATGCCGCGGAAATCCGCCGCGCCGGGTGCGATGCGTGTCCCGCTGATACGGTTGATGAGGCTGTAAAAAGCCGATGAGGTAATCCGCTTGAATGAGACGCCCTGACCATCCTCGATGCGTTGCGCCTGTACAATGTCATATCCCTGCTCGAATAAGCGAATCATTTCAGGGATCATTGTCGGCGGGTGCTGCCCATCCGCATCCATCGAAATGACAAAATCACCATGCGAGGCGTCAAGTCCGGCAGTGAGCGCCGCTTGATGACCGAAATTCCGCGCCAGTTGCAGCACGGTGATGCGTTTATCCTTCCTGGCAAGAGCGGCAAGCGATTCAGAGGTGCCGTCTGTCGAACCATCGTCGACATAATAGACGCTGAACTGGTATGGCAGGGAATCGATCACCTCACGGACTTTTTCGTACGTCTGCTCGACCACTCCCGCCTCGTTGAAAACCGGTATCACAAGGTCAATGACAGGTTTGGGTTTCCTGGAAGACATAGGAAATCATTTTACCATGCCCACATTTGAACTTTCGCGCACTACTCAAGGCAGGAGCGACTTCACCACTTCACAGACCATCTCCACTTTTTGCTCATCGAAGTGGCGGTCATTGAACAGATTGATCACCTTGCCAGCAAGCTGTTCAGCCTGCGGAGCAGATCCCGCCGCCATGACCCCCGCGAGGGAAGCGTAATGCGAACTGGCAAACAGGGACGCGTCGAATATCGCTTTTAAGATTTGGGGTTTGTTTTCGACCCGGATGTTGAATCTCCATATCTGGTATCCGTCGGGTAACTGAATTTCCGGCGGCAGGAGGCGCATGTACATGGCGTTCAAGCTGAGGCGTCGTTTCAATGATCGCCCAAGTTCTTCATCAATCTGTTGTCGATATTCCAACCACGGCTTAAGTTCGGCGTCAGTCTCCAGCCAATCGCAATCCTTGTACTCGAACACAGTCCGGTCATGGAGTGCCTTCTTGTACTCCTGCTCGATCCGCTCATGGTCGCGCGAAGTGAACGGTACATGAAACGGGTGGTAGGAAATTCCATCACGAAGGAACGCGTACCCACCCTGCCCGAGATCGACGATCTTTGCGTATCCCGTGCTGAACAACTGAACATCGGCAGGATTGTTCTCATCGGGCTGTAAACCCGGCAAGCAAAGACAACGGTCATCCACAAGGAGTATGGAATCGTCCAGTTGCTTTACTTGACGGAAAAAATCGACCGGTGTGGACGCTTCACCGTATGTGTGCGCGTACAGCAATCCCCCAAACCGACGCGTCCTGACCAACGCCTCAGCCTGATCCAGGTCCATGTGCAGAGTCGCCGCCGAAATATCGACGAGTTCGAACGGAATCTCCGCCTTCAGGAACGTTATGGGAACAATCGGGCAAATATTGGCTGGCAACAGCCAGGGACGAACATCCTTCCGGCTCTTAAGAAGATGAAAAAGGATCGCGGAAGCGCGCGGCGCCTGGACAATGTTCATCGCATAATGCAGGCAGGGATGGATAAACTACATATCCTTGCGTACAAGAATGGTGAAATCATACAACCCATAATCATGGAGCAGGGCGACATTCCTGGAGAACCTGCGTTTGCACTGGTCGAAGAAGAATAGGGGATCGCCAAAAAAAAGATCGGGGCGTAGTGCCACACGGTCGGGATCGGAATATTTTGTCAGCATGTTGAATGAAAAGCCCCTGGAACACAATTCGTTCATTCTTTCCAAGGTCTCAACAACAAAACTCTGCCAATTCTCATACGTTTCATCCAGCTTAATATTGAAGATCGCGCCCGCCAGTAGATAATCGGCAACTGGAAGTTCACGGTCGTTGGTTGTAAAGTGGGCATTGGGAAAATTCTTGTGGGACTCGCGCCCAGCCAGGACCATTTTCTCGATCAAGTCCACGCCGTAATACTCGAATTGCCAGCCCATTTTGTTCAGGAAATCGAACATCGCCCCATACCCGCTTCCATAATCGATCACCGTAAACGGGCGGGACGGATCGATGACCTTCACCAATTGCTCGAAGCGACGTTCCTGGGCTTCAGGACCGTTGTAATCCACGCCTCTGGGGGTCGCGCCAAATTCATCCAATTTTTCGGAAAAATACCGGTTCAACTTCCGTTGTGTTTCCTCAGTGCTCATTTTTCATCCTTCGCGGTCTGTGAAAAATATTCGCCGATCCGCGGCCCCACCATAAACAGCGTGTCAAAGATCGTCACATACGGGTCGTAAGGCGGATACAACTGCGGGTATTCTGGATAATTGTATTGCATATACTCAAACGGGATTCCCGCGGCGGCAAACTTTTCAGGTTCCATGTAACTACTGGCGGATGGGCCGCAAATATAATACGTGGCGCCAACTCGTTTTAACACATTAATCACCCGGTCGGTCTTTTGTCCCTCGATGCCGGATAACTCTGAGGAGCGCATGAAACGCGTCGAAGTGAACCCCAGCTCACGGGCGAGGATGATCGAAGTCTCGATGGTGAAATCCGCCAGAAACTCATCCCGCCGCTGAAAAAAGGACTCCAAAAGCGGCAGATACCGTTCGAAATAAGGCGCCTTGGAATAAGACATCGTGATCGACTTCAGATGGGTCTTCGCCCAGGGCTTCGACCAATCGATGCGGACATCCTTAATCGGAACCCCTTGCGTATTGCCTTTCGAATGCACAGGGATGGTGATCCACTTCTTGCCCTGGTGAGTCTTGATCTGGTTGCGATTGCGCCAGCCGTGCTTGTCGTACTGGATGTCATCATAGAAGACGAAAAGGTCGGCGCGGCGGATCTGGTCGAAATATCCACGCCAGGGTATGTAGGAAGGCTGCAGGATGACAACGTTCATTTCTGTTCCAATGCCTGATGGATGACATAGGGAGGTCGGTCCATGACCCGGTCAAAGATGCGCGCAAGATATTCGCCGAAAATCCCCAGTGCAAAGAGTTGCGCGCCGCTGAATAAAGCGATGATGGAGGCCAGAAACGGAAACCCAGGCAGACTGCCCAATGTGAAATAGACAACAAGCACATAAATAAAAACCCCCAACCCAAACAGAGTCATGATAAAACCGACCCAGCTTGCGAGGCGCAAAGGCATGGTGCTATAGCCTGTCAGGATCAAAACCGTGGCTTCCACCAGTGTGGCAAAGTTGTAGTTTGACTCGCGCGCCTCCGCAATATCGACCTGAACCGTGGTAAACCCTTTGGTCCCCCACGAAAGCAAGACATCGAGCGTCAACGTGGGGCTTCGAAAATTTTCGAATGCGGAGCGCAAATGGGTATGAAAAGCACGAAAAGAGGAGATGGTCTTCACCGACGGAACGCCCATGATATTCGCCAGAATCTGCTTGATGACCGCAGTCAGGATGTTACGGACAAAACCCTGAGGTAATTTTTTGGGAGCACCGTAGACGACATCAGCTCCCTTTTCGAGTTCCGCCAACAACAGGGGGATTCCCTCCGGCGGGTGCTGCATATCCTGATCCATGGTGACGGTCACTTCATAACGCGCCTCGCGCACACCGCAGAGCGTGGCATTGTGCTGACCGTAATTACGCATCAAGCGGATACCTCTCACCCACGCATACTTTTTTACGAGGCGCTCGATAACCCCCCAGCTTCCATCCGGGCTTCCATCATTCACAAAAATAACTTCGTACTTGTCGGCAATATCAGGCAGAACCCGGTTTAATCGCTCGACCAGAGGCTCGATGTACGTCTCGCCCCGGTAGACCGGAATCACAATGGAAAGATTCATAGAGCGTTATTGTACCATCCGCCTCATAACCGGACCCCATGCCTGTCCGCCAATATGGACAGGGTGCGCGCCACTTCAGCGGATATCTGCTCATCGCCCCAGCCCAGCGCGTTGCTCAGCACTCCCGCCAGTTCATGGATGGAGTCGAGCGTGAGACGCCCGAGCATCGCCAGCATGGACCGGCGCAGGATCAAGTCATCAAGATGGTGTATCTTTTCATGTTGGACGAGGAAGATGATTTCACGGCGGGTGTAATCAGGCAGGGAGCGTAATACCTGGTCGGTGCCGCCGCTCATGAACGTGGCGATGGACTCGGCGCGCGTACCATAACGTTCGAACAAAATCTGCACTCGATCTTTGGGTAATGCTGTCCACGCGGAGAGGCTTTCGATCTGGCGTTTCAGTTCGTCTGCGGTGCGCGGATAACCGCGACCGCCGCCGATGGGCAGGGAACGTGTGTCCTTCTGGCGTTTCATGCCAAGGAATGCCAGCGTTTTATCGGTCACCTGCTCTGAGAAGGCACGGAAGGAGGTCCACTTGCCGCCAACCAGTGAATAGATCGGGAAGGAAAGATTCGTCCAATCGCCGCTGACTACTTCGATGCTGTGGTCGCGCGAGATCTGTCCGGTGGTCTTCGCGCCGGAATGGGGCAACGGACGAACACCCGAGAATTGGAAAACGATGTTTGACGGGGTCAGCTTGATGGTCGGAAAGACGCGCTTTACCATCTCCAGAAAATATTCGACCTCTTCCTCCGTACAACGCACTTCATCGGGATTTTCGACGGCAATATCCGACGTGCCGATCAATACCTTGTCATAGAGCGGGAAAATGAGGACGATACGACCATCCTTATTTTCGAAGAAGAATTCATTCTCGCCGATCGCTTCGCGCAACTCATCGTGTTTGACGACGATGTGCGAACCCTTGGTGCCGCCAATGAAACGCGTGGACAAACCAAGCTTGCGATTCGTAAAATCGATCCACGGACCAGCGGCGTTGACGACGAGCTTCGGATGCACGTCGTAATTCTCGTCGGTCAATTCGTCGCGCAGGATGATGGTATTCTCGCTCCCGCCGATCATGCTCATATAGTTCAAAGCACGCGCGTTTGGGTTTTCGTTTTCGGCGTCAAGCAGGATTTCAACTGCCAGCCGTTCAGGCTGGAGGATGGCGCCATCGTAATATACAGCTGTGTTTAGCACTTCCGGGTTGAGGAGTTTCCAGTTTGCCAGCGACTTTTTCCGGGAATGGAATTTGTGTCTGGGAACGATCCGATTCCCGCCCTGCGCATCAGTGTAGGCATCGTACATCATCAAGCCAAGTTTGATGACCAGTGACCCGCGCTCGGAGGGCTTGTCCAACATTTTCAGAAACTTCAACGGTGCATTGAGCAGACCGGAGAACCGCTTGAACATGGGGATGGTCGTGGGCAGTGGTTTGACCAGGTGCGGCGCGTTCTGGATCAACAAGTTGCGTTCCCGCACTGCTTCGCGCACGAGGCGGAATTCCCCATTTTCCAGATAGCGGATGCCGCCATGCGCCATGTGCGAGGACGCCGCCGACGCGCCGGAACAGAAATCCCCGCGCTCCACGAGCAGAACGTCCACGCCGTTCAACGCCAGTTCGCGGAATACGCCGATGCCGTTGATGCCCCCGCCCACAATCAGCACAGAGACTTCGGGGTTTTCTTTGATGCGAGAGAGGATTTCCTGTCGGTTCATATCCGTTCCAAGTTCCAGGTTTCAGTTCCAAACAACGCGGAACTTGAAACTTGGAACATGACGCTTTATTTTATTCAACCCAGTCGAATGTCCTTGTGACTGCCTTCTTCCAGCCAGAGTATAACTTCTTTCGCGTCCCGGCGTCCATGCTGGGGCGCCATTCCCGGTCCTTTGCCCAGTTGGCGCGCAGTTCGTCGTAGTCCTTCCAAAAGCCGACCGCCAGCCCCGCCGCGTAAGCCGCGCCGAGGGCGGTAGTCTCCGCCACCCTGGGGCGGATGACCGGCACATTCAACACGTCTGCCTGGAATTGCATGAGCAGTTCATTGAAAACCATGCCGCCGTCCACTTTGAGGGCGGTAAGTTTGACGCCCGAATCCGCCTCCATCGCGTCCAGCACTTCGCGCGTCTGGTAGGCAGTGGCTTCGAGCGCGGCACGAGCGAGGTGTCCCTTGTTGACGTAGCGCGTCATGCCGACGATGACGCCCCTCGCATTGGACTTCCAATAGGGCGCGAACAACCCGCTGAAGGCTGGGACGAAGTAGATGCCGCCGTTGTCTTCCACCGTCCGCGCCAGCGCTTCGATGTCGGACGATTTTTCGATCAAGCCCAGATTGTCGCGCAGCCATTGGACGAGCGCGCCGGTGATGGCAATCGAGCCTTCCAGCGCATACACGGCGGGCTGACTGCCGATTTTGTATCCCAGCGTGGTGAGCAGACCGGCGGAGGATGGCACCGCTTTTTCTCCGGTGTTTAACAGCATGAAACAGCCCGTGCCGTAGGTGTTCTTCGCCTCGCCCGGTTCGAAACAGGTCTGCCCAAAGAGCGCCGCCTGCTGGTCGCCGAGGTCGCCTGCAACGGGGATGCTCTTCAGGTCGCCGGAACGAACCGCCCCATACACCTCCGACGACGATTTGATTTTCGGCAGCATCGCGCGCGGAATATCGAGAATCCCCAAAATCTCATCGTCCCAATCCAGCGTGTGCAGATTCATCAACAGCGTGCGCGAGGCGTTGGTCACATCGGTGACGTGCTCGCCGGTCAGATTCCAAATCAGCCAGGTGTCCATCGTCCCAAAGAGCAGGTCGCCCTGTTCGGCTTTGGCGCGCGCCCCTTCCACGTTATCCAAAATCCATTTGATTTTTGGACCCGAAAAATACGTCGCCAGCGGCAAGCCGGTCTTTGCGCGAAAACGGTCCTGCCCGCCTTGTTTGGCGAGTTCGTTGCAAATCTCGTCGGTGCGCGTATCCTGCCAGACGATGGCGTTATAGACTGGCCTGCCCGTGGATTTTTCCCATACGACTGTCGTCTCGCGCTGGTTGGTAATGCCGATGGCGGCGATTTCCGAAGGGGCGATTCCGCTTTTCGAGAGCGCGCCAGCCACTACGTCACGCGTGACCGCCCAGATTTCCAACGGATCATGCTCCACCCAGCCAGGTCTCGGGTAAATTTGCTGATGTTCCTTCTGGTCAATAGCGATAATATTTCCCCCGTGATCAAAAATGATGAAACGAGTGCTGGTCGTACCTTGATCGATTGCGGCAACATATTTTGGCATGATTTTGCCTCCAAGTTGCGTTTATTTTATAACAAAAAATCAGGGTTGTGTGTTTCTACACAACCCTGATTTGTCAGACAGAATAGGTTTTCAAACCGGAGTAATCGTCCGCGTCTTTACACAATCAGGCGATGTCGAAACGGTCGAGGTTCATCACCTTGTCCCAGGCGGACACAAAGTCGTGCACGAACTTTTTCTGGTTGTCGTCCTGGGCATAGACTTCGGCGAGCGCGCGCAACTGTGAGTTGGAGCCGAAGATCAAATCCACGCGCGTACCCGTCCATTTGACTTTGCCCGTCTTGCGGTCATGGGCTTTGAAGGTTTGCGCGCTTTCGTCGGCGGGATGCCATTCCACGCCCATGTCGGTCAGGTTGACGAAGAAGTCGTTGGTCAGAACGCCGGGGCGTTTGGTGAACACGCCATGTTGTGAGCCGCCATAATTGGCTCCCAGCACACGCAAGCCGCCGACGAGAACAGTCATTTCAGGCGCGCTCAGGGTGAGCAGCTGGGCTTTGTCCACGAGCATTTCTTCGGCGGAAACGTTGAAGATTGTCTTCTGATAGTTGCGGAAGCCATCGGCTTCGGGTTCGAGGACGGCGAAGGAGTTGGCGTCGGTCTGTGCTTGCGAGGCGTCCATGCGACCCGGAGTGAAGGGGACTTTGACGGCAAACCCCGCCGCCTTCGCCGCGGCTTCCACCGCCGCACAGCCGCCTAGCACGATCAGGTCTGCCAGCGAGACTTTCTTGCCATCCTTCTGCGCGCTGTTGAACGCTTTGCGAATGCGCTCCAGCGTCTTGAGGACTTTCGCCAGTTGCGCGGGCTGGTTCACTTCCCAATCTTTCTGCGGCGCGAGGCGGATGCGCGCCCCGTTTGCGCCGCCGCGCTTATCGGACCCGCGGAATGTGGAGGCGGAGGACCAAGCGGTGTAAACCAGTTCGGAGATGGAAAGACCCGAAGCGAGAATCTCCTTCTTCAGCGCGGCGATGTCCTTCGCGCCGATCAACTTGTGATTGACCGCGGGGATGGGATCCTGCCAGATCAAATCTTCCTTCGGGACTTCGGGACCGAGGTAGCGCGACTTGGGTCCCATGTCGCGATGTGTCAGTTTGAACCAGGCGCGGGCGAATGCGTCTGCGAACGCTTCGGGGTCCGCGTGGAAGCGGCGCGAGATCGGCTCGTAGATCGGGTCGAAGCGCAGGGACAGGTCGGCGGTGGTCATCATCGGCGGGAATTTTTTCGACGGGTCGTGCGCGTCGGGGATCATGTCTTCGGGTCTGCAATCCACAGGAACCCACTGATGCGCGCCCGCCGGGCTTTTGACCAGTTTCCACTCGTAGCGGAAGAGCATGTCAAAGTAGCCCATGTCCCATTTTGTTGGGTTCGGCTTCCAGGCGCCTTCGATGCCGCTGGAGGTGGTGTGAACGCCCTTGCCCGTTCCGAATTTATTTTTCCAGCCCAGGCCCATCTCTTCCAGAGGGGCGGCTTCGGGTTCGGGACCGACCAGTTTGGGGTCGCCCGCGCCGTGCGCCTTGCCAAAAGTGTGACCGCCCGCCACGAGGGCGACAGTCTCTTCATCGTTCATGCCCATGCGGGCAAAGGTTTCGCGCACATCGCGTCCCGATGCCACAGGGTCGGGATTGCCGTTTGGACCTTCGGGGTTGACATAGATCAAACCCATCTGCACAGCCGCCAGTGGATTCTCCAGATTGCGCTCGCCGCTGTAACGCTTATCGCCCAGCCATTCGGCTTCGGACCCCCAGTAGATATCTTCCTCCGGCTGGCAGATGTCTTCACGTCCGCCGCCGAAACCGAAGGTCTTGAAACCCATGGACTCGAGCGCGACATTACCCGCGAGAATCATCAGGTCAGCCCAGGAGATTTTGTTGCCATATTTCTTTTTGACGGGCCAGAGCAGGCGGCGGGCTTTGTCGAGGTTGATGTTATCGGGCCAACTGTTGACGGGGGCGAAGCGCTGGTTGCCTCTGCCGCCTCCGCCGCGGCCGTCGCCGGTACGATACGTCCCTGCGCTGTGCCATGCCATGCGGATCATCAAACCGCCATAGTGACCCCAGTCCGCAGGCCACCACTCCTGCGAGTCGGTCATCAACTGGGCGAGGTCTTTCTTGACCGCAGCCAGATTGAGTTTCTTGAATTCCTTGCGATAGTTGAAGCCCGGGTCCATCGGATTGGACGCAGGCGTGTGCTGGTGCAGGATGTTCAGGTTCAGTTGATTCGGCCACCAATCGCGGTTGGACATGCCGCGGCTGGGGGAAGTCATGCCAACGTGGGCAACAGGACATTTGTTTAGGTCGGTCATTGGGTACTCCTTTTTGAGTGTCGGCTCATTTCCTATGAATACATTGTACAATTCTTGTACATAGACGTAAAATATAAATCGCCTATATTGACCATAGTTAAAACCTATAAAAATGGAAATTCACCAACTGACCTATTTTGTGGCTGTAGCGGAAACGGGAAGTTTCAGCCGCGCCGCTGAACGCTGTGCCGTTGCCCAGCCTTCCCTCAGCCAGCAAATCCAAAAACTCGAGCAGGAACTGGGCGAGCCCCTCTTTGACCGTCTCCCCCGCCGCGTCGTCCTGACCGACGCAGGGCGCGCCTTACTCCCCCGCGCCATCAGCATTCTCGCCGAATTGCAGGACATAAAACACACCATAAAACAGGATGCAGATACGAGCCGCGGCACTTTGAACGTTGGCTTCATTCCCACTATCGCGCCTTTTGTCCTGCCGCGTGTCATCAAACGCTTCAACCAGGAATTTCCCCAGGCGCGTCTCTCCGTCCACGAAGATTTGACGGATGCCCTTGTCCGCGAACTCGTGGATGGTAAATTGGATGTGGGCATCACCAGCATGCCCATTCATAATCGCCTCATCCGTACAGAAGAGTTGTTGAGCGAACCCTTGCTGGTGGCATCCTCCAGAAATCACGACATCACGACGCACACTTCCATCCAGGTTGCCGAACTGGATAATTTTCCCTTCATTGCGCTCAGCGAAATGCACTGCCTCGGTGAGCAAGTACAATCTTTTTGTTATCAACAAAATCTGGCATTGAAGATTGTCTGCGACACATCGCAGCTCATCACGGTTAGGAATTGCGTTGAAATCGGTTTGGGCATTTCCCTCGTCCCTCGCGCGTTAGCGCTCAGCGATACAAGCCAACAGATCAACTATCGTCCGCTTAGCGGAGCCGCGTTGCAGCGGAAAATTGCCGCCGCTACTCACGCCGAGCGGACGCAATCGTTTCTTGCCAAGCAATTTATCCAGATCGTGAAAGAAGAATATCCCGCCTGAACTACTCAAGCCAATTCCGCGCGCCGGCGAGGAAAGACTTCCCGCTCATCGGCTTTTTCCCCGCCGGTTGAACTTCATCGAGGACGAGAACCCCGCCTCGCGCCGCGACGGCGGGCTGGTTCTCAACAATGAGCCTTTGCCCCGCCTCTATTGCCCTCACCCCTAGCCCCTCTCCCGCGGGGAGAGGGGTAACATGTGCGCGATGGACTTTGAGCATCGTGTCGTCGAAGTCCATGAAGGCGCCGGGCCAGGGATTAAAGGCGCGGATTCGGCGTTCCAACTCGCCCACGTCGCGCGTGAAATCAAGTTTACCCTCTTCCTTTTTGAGCATCGGCGCATAGGTCGTTCCATCTTCGGGCTGCGGCTGAGGGATCAATTTGCCAGACAGGTAATCGGGCAGGGTTTCGATGAGAAGGTCCGCTCCTAGGTTGGACAAAGCCTCGGTAACGGAGGCAGCCGTATCGTCCGGTTTGAGGCGGATGGCGCGTTTTGCCAGGATGGGACCGGTATCGAGTCCCACGTCCATTTGCATGATGGTCACACCCGTCTCTTCATCCCCGGCAAGGATGGCAGCATTGATCGGCGCAGCGCCCCTCCAGCGGGGTAACAGCGAGGCGTGGACGTTGATGCACCCGAAACGCGGCAGGTCCAAAACATCCTTGCGGAGTATTTGACCGAACGCGGCGACCACGATCAAGTCTGGTTCCCAGGCGCGCAGTTGTTCCATCGCTTCGGGTTGTTTGAGTTTTTCCGGCTGCACGACCGGGATACCCAGTTCCTGCGCCAGCACTTTGACCGGCGGTGCTTTGAGTTCGCGCCCGCGCCCGGAGGCGCGGTCCGGCTGGGTGACGACGCCGACGACATCATATTGTTGTGCAAGTGCCCGCAATGAAGGTAAGGCAAAATCGGGAGAGCCCATGAAAACAACTTTTGTCATGCTGTTATTGTACCAGCAGGAATTGTGTAACCTTGCCCGTACTGATGGGTTTTAAAAATTGGTTGCTTTTTGTCTTAATTGGTTGTAAAATTGCGCAAATCCAAAACCAGACCATCCCGGAGGAATGTATCATGTCTCAAGAACCCATGTCTGACATAACCAGTGATGACAAACTGTGGGCTGCACTCGGTTATGTAATCCCCCTGATTGCTCTCATCGTTCTCTTTATGGAGGATAAGAAGTCCAGACCTTACATTAAGTTCAACGCTGTGCAATCGCTTGTTGCCACTGTGGTGCTTTCGATCCTTTCCACAGTCACCTGTGGTTTCGGCGCCGTCCTTTTCCTCGTCATGCTTTGGTGGGCGTATCAGGCGTATATGGGTCAGGATGTACGCATTCCAATGATTAGTGATTTTGTCCGCAAACAAGGCTGGGCATAAGCATATTTTGAACGGATAACGGCTCATGATTTTTCATGAGCCGTTTTATTTTATTTGTGATAGACTACCCTCATCGTTTCCGCAATCATATAAAGGATTTCCCATGAACAACGAACCTTTCCCCTCCACCCCTGTCCCCGGCGCAGACCAAATACCCCTTTCACAAAATGAAGAGAGGCAATGGGCGATGTTTGCTCATCTCGGCGTGCTGGTCAATCTCGTTTCAGGCATCCTGGGACCGGTGGTTCCTTTGATCATCTATATGGTCTATAAAGATCGTTCAAGATATGTGGCGTACCATTCCCTGCAAGCGCTTATTTTTCAGCTTATTTGGTGGGTTGGGGGCGGGATACTCGCGGGCGTGGTATGGTTTATCACCAGTCTCCTTTCGACGGTTTTAATTGGCATCCTGTGCATTCCCATTGCGTGCATTATCAGTGCAATGCCCCTGGTAGCCCTTGGATATGGAATCTATGGCGGAATCCAGACCAGTCAGGGACAGGATTTCAAATATTGGCTGGTGGGCGACTGGGTGCGAAGCACTTTGACCGGCTAAACAAATAGGCAGTAGGGCATAATCATCCCTGTTAATTACTTCTCCAAAACTGAATAAGAATAACGCACAACCGGCCGAGTCGGATCGGCCGGGTATGCGTTATTTTCAGCGCAACCAATCTTTTGGAATACCGTATATGAAAGTGAGAACTTTTCAGGAGAAAGAAATGAACACACAGAACAACCTGCAAAAACCCACTCTTGTCAACGTGATTGCTTGGATGACCCTCGCCAGCGGCATCGTCAACCTCTTTTGGGGCATCGCCGCTTCCGGCACGGCGCTCGCGTCGGTCATTGGCATTTTTTGCATTCCCATTACCATCCTGCCCACCATCCTTGGTATCTTCGAGATCATCTATGCCGCAAAACTTTTCAGCAACCCGGCTCAGCCGGTGAAACCCTCCACGAACATTGCAGTCTTCGAAATCGCGTGTGTCGTGACCGGCAATATTTTCTCGATGGCGGTCGGCATTCTCTCCCTGGTCTTTTATAACGATATGGTGGTCAAGGAGTACTTCGCCCGCATAAACGGGATTGCCGCCCCTGCAGTTCCCGCTCCGATGACGGAACCCGCCTCAGTCCCTGAACCGGAGCCGGCTCCTGTTCTCCCAGAGCCGCCTGCACCTCCCGCCGAGGAAGCGCCGGCAGAACCCGAAAAACCAAAGAAGCCGCGGACACGCAAGGTCGCATAAATCTTCCAGAGTCGATCAGGTCACCGATCAGTGGTGACCTGATTTCATTTAATCAATGCCCGTGTATCGCGATACAATCGACCCAAACCTCACATCAAGAGAGTCTCATGCTCCGCTACAGAAAATTCATCCTGTCGTTCATTGTCTTCGCGTTTCTTCTGCAAGCCTGCCAGGCATTGCCTCGCCTTAATGACAAACGGCCCAACTTTTTGATCATCATCACAGACGATCAACGCTTTGACACCATGGAGTATATGCCCAACACCCGGCAATTGATCTTCGATCAGGGTGTCACATTTTCGCGCGGCTACATCACCACGCCGTTTTGCTGCCCGAGCCGCGCCAGCATATTGACCGGTCTGTACGCTCATAATCATTATGTGCATGTCAATGAAGATAAACTCAACCTTCCAACCGTGGTGGAGGACTTGCACAACAACGGATACTATACGGGGCTGGTTGGGAAATATCTCAATTCGTGGAAGGGGGAGCCGCGATCCGAATTCGATTATTGGGTTTCCTTCTTTGGCGGGACCGTGCCAAATTATTACGACCCCAATCTGAATATCAATGGCACTTGGGAGAAAAAGACCGGTTATATCACCTACCTGTTTGAAGAGTATGTCAGGGAGTATCTGGACAAAGCCGCGAGTCAACGGAAGCCTTTCCTACTGATCTTTGCGCCCAATGCCCCTCATGCGCCGTTCACGCCGCTCAAAGAGGACAAGGAACTCCTCACCGATCTGCCTCCCTTCCGCCCGCCAAACTACAATGAGGAGGATATTTCCGACAAACCGTCTTCGATTGCAAGCAAGGGGCTTCTCTCCGAGGAAGCCGCGACTCAGATCGACAACACCCGGCGAAGGCAACTTCTGACTTTGATCGCGTTGGACCGGTCAATTGGCGAAATCATGAAAAAACTCGAAGAGACCGGCGAACTCGATAACACGGTCGTCATTTTTATATCCGACAACGGTAAGCACTGGGGCGAACACCGCATGGACTCGAAAAGCACGGCATACGAAGAGTCCGTGAAAATACCGTTCGCTTTACGGTATCCGCCTTTGGTCCCCACGCCGTACACCGAGGAGGGGCTCGCGTCCAACATCGACATCGCACCCACGCTCTATGAACTGTCCGAAACACCCATGCCGGAGATCATCGATGGGATGTCACTGGTCAGATTATTGCGAGGCGAGGGAGAGTGGCGAACTCATTTGCTGCTCGAAGCCTGGCCCGACCGTGGTCACTGGACGGCGATCCACACCGGAGACTCGGTATACATCGAGACCGACAATGACCTTTCCGAATTTTACGATCTGAAAATCGACCCGTATGAGCTGAACAACCTGATCAATGATCCGGAATATCAGTCACAGATTGCGGAGTTGGAAGCCATCATGCGGCGGGAGGAACAGGTCAGAGTTGCTCCTCCCGAAAAATAAAACCTAATTTGGGGATTTTCGTCCTCTTGACTCTCGTTCTCCAAAACCATAAAATGGAATCATAAATGAACGGGCAACAGGGAAGAGATCCGACGCGCTGGCCGAGTACAAAAGTATCGAGACCAAGCGACGGACGCCGAAGGGGCAAACCTGGCAAGGCGAAACCAGGTGAAACTCTCAGGCAAAAGGACCCTGCCCCGACCCAACTCTGGAAAATCCCTCACGGGATACCGACGGTGTAAATCCCTTATGGGATAATCTCTCAGGTCACACTACAGAGGCGCATGATGTATTTCGTGCGCCTTTTGTATTTAATCGCCAAAATTCCAACTAAAGGAGCAATATTCCATGAACGCCCCCGCCCATTTGAAATACACCAAGTCCGATGAATGGTTCGACCCTGCCTCCGGTAAAGCAGGGATCAGCGACTACGCCCAGGGACAACTCTCCGACATCGTCTTTGTCGAAATCCTCGTCGAAGCAGGCGATACCATCGAAGCCGGCAAGCCCATCGCCTCGGTCGAATCGGTCAAAGCCTCGGCGGAGGTCTATTCGCCTGCCTCCGGCAAAGTCGCGGCGGTCAACAAAGCCCTCCCCGATAAGCCCGAACTCATCAACTCCGACCCCTTCGGCGAAGCCTGGATGATCCAACTCGAAGGCGGCACGCCGGGCGATGTCATGGACGCCGCTGCGTATGAGAAATATTGCGCGGAACGCGCCCATTAGTATTGGTAATTGGTAAGTGGTAATTACCATTTACCAATTACCAACATGGAGTCACCATGACCTATATTCCCATCAGTCCCAAAGAACGGGATGCGATGCTGGCGACCATCGGCGTCCAATCGCTCGACGAACTGTTCGAGGACGTCCCCGCCAAACATCGCTTCCCCAAACTCGACCTGCCCCCCGCGCTCACCGAAATGGAAGCGCTGGACGAACTCTCAGGTCTCGCGCAGGCGAACGAAAACGTCCGCAGCGACCTCATCTCCTTCCTCGGCGCGGGCATGTACAACCACTACATCCCCTCCGTCGTGGACCACATCCTGCGCCGCGGCGAGTTCTACACCGCCTACACTCCCTATCAGCCTGAAATCTCGCAAGGGACTCTGCAAGCCATCTTCGAGTACCAGTCCCTCATGTGCGCGCTGACAGGCATGGAGGTCTCGAACGCCTCGCACTACGACGGCGCCACCGCCGCCGCAGAAGCCGTCAACATGGCGTTTGCACAATTCCGCGGCAAGCGCAGGAAAGTCGTCGTCGCGCCCACCGTCCACCCGCAATACCGCGCCGTCATCCGCACCTACACCCAGGGCATGGACCTGCAACTCGCCGGCGACGACCAATTCCCCATTACCGATTACCAGCCTTCTGACCTGCTGTCCCTCGTGGACGATGCCACCTGCCTCGTCATCGTCCAATACCCCGATTTCTTCGGGCGCATTTACGACTACACCAAACTCATCGAAGGCATCCACGCCAAAGGCGCGTTAGCCTGCATCGTCGCCAACCCCACCGCTCTTGCCCTCTTCAAGACCCCAGGCTCGATGGGCGCCGACATCGTCGTCGGCGACGGACAGCCGCTGGGCATCCCCATGTGGTATGGCGGACCCAGCGTTGGCTTTTTCACGACGCGCAAACAATACGTCCACAAGATGGCGGGGCGTCTCGTCGGCGAAACGGTGGACAGCAAGGGACAGCGTTCCTACGTCCTCACCCTCACCGCGCGCGAACAGCACATCAAACGCGAACGCGCCACGTCCAACATCTGCACCAATCAGGGATTGGTCGCCCTCGGCACGGCGGTCTATCTTTCCCTGCTTGGCAAAAAGGGTTTGCGCCAGGTTGCTGAACTGTGCTATCAAAAAGCGCATTACGCCGCCGCGCAACTCAGCAAAATCGAAGGCATGGGTCTGTGCTTCAGCGAACCGTTCTTCCATGAGTTTGCACTGTGCGTCAACCGTCCCGTCGAGGAAGTCAACGCGCATCTGCTCGAACACGGCATCCTCGGCGGCTACGACCTCGGTCAGGATTACCCCGCGCTCAAAGACCACATGCTGATTGCCGTGACCGAGATGAACACCAAGGAAGATATTGACACGCTTGTCGAAGTGTTGTCGGAGGTGAGCCATGATTGAAGCCCCTGAACAAACCCAGGTCAAGATCGTCGAACCGACCATCTTCGAACTCTCCTCTCCAGGACGGACGGGCGTGACCTTCCCCGCTTCCGACGTCCCCGAAACTGCTCTGCCTCCCGAAGAGTTACTCCGCCCCGACCTGCCCCTGCCCGAACTCGCCGAAGTGGACGTTGTCCGCCACTACATGCACCTCTCCTCCTTCAACTATTCGGTGGACACAGGCTTCTACCCGCTCGGCTCCTGCACGATGAAGTACAACCCGAAAATCAACGAAGACACCTGCCGCCTGCCAGGATTCCTTTACACCCATCCCTTGCAGCCCATCGAAACCGTGCAGGGCAACCTTGCACTGATGTACCAGTTGCAGGAATGGCTGAAGGAAATCAGCGGCTTCGCAGGCGTGACGTTACAGCCCGCCGCGGGCGCACACGGAGAATTCACGGGCGTACTCATCATGCGCGCCTACCACAAATCGCGCGGCGACCATAAACGCGTGAAGATGCTCATCCCCGATTCCGCGCACGGCACCAACCCCGCATCCTCCGGCATGATGGGCTTGCAGGTCGTCCAAATCCCCTCCGACTCGCGCGGCAACGTGGACCTCAAAGCCCTTGAAGCCGCCTGCGACGATACCGTCGTCGGCATGATGCTCACCAACCCCAACACGCTCGGTCTGTTCGATGAAAACATCGAGAAGGTCATCGAACTCGTTCACGGCTGCGGCGGCTTGATGTACGGCGACGGCGCAAACCTCAACGCCCTGCTCGGCATTGTCCGCCCCGGCGATTTGGGCTTCGACGTGATGCACTTCAACCTGCACAAGACGTTTGCTGTCCCGCACGGGGGCGGCGGACCAGGTTCAGGTCCAGTGGGAGTCGCCGCGCATCTCGTGGACTTCCTCCCCGAGCCGATCGTCGGCATCATCGAAGAGGGCGAAGACGACATGCCCCCGCTCTATGGCTTCGTCAAACCCGCCAAGACCATCGGGCGCATGAAAGCCTTCCACGGACATTTCGGCGGCGGTTTGGTGCGCGCCTTCACCTACATCGCCATGCACGGTCCCGACGGACTCAAGGACATCGCCCAGTATGCGGTGCTGAATGCCAACTATCTGCAAGCCCGCTTGCGAAATACCTATCACATCCCATACGATAGAACGTGCATGCACGAGTTCGTCGCCGAAGGACGCTTCGAAGGTTCCGACGTGCGCGCCCTCGACATCGCCAAGCGCCTGATGGACTACAACTTCCATCCGCCCACCAACTACTTCCCGCTCATCGTCCACGAAGCGCTGATGATCGAACCGACCGAGACCGAAAACAAGGACACGCTCGACGCCTTTGCCGACGCGCTCATCAAGATTGCCGAAGAAGCGAAGACCCAGCCCGAACTCGTCAAGTCTGCGCCGCACACCACCAAATTCGGCAGAATGGACGAGGTCAAAGCGGCGAGAGAATTGGTGCTTTGCTGCTGGCTGCCGGAGAATTACGATTTGGAAGCGTAATGTTATTCGTAGGGGCGGGCAGCTATCTGCCCCTGCCATTTCAAAAGGCGAGACCTCGGAGTTCTTTGAGAATTCCGAGGTCTTTTCATTCCACAAAGCGGATTACAATGCCCTCACAAGGAGACCCTCATCATGCAACACACCTTTCACCGTGACCGCTTCACGTGGTTGGCGTATCTTTCAATCGCCTTCTACGGCTACTATCTCAACGCACTGGGGCCCATCACACCGTTCATCAAGGAGGAACTCCAACTGACGTACACCGTCAGCAGTTTCCACTTCACGGCATTTGCCATCGGCATCCTGCTGGTCGGCGTGGGCGGGCATCTGGTCATTCGGCGCATCGGACCCCGTTACTCCCTCTGGCTAGGGCTTTTCGGCATGAGCCTGAGCGCCCTGCTCCTGCTCGCAGGCAGGCATCCCGTCGTCACCATCGGCGCATCCTTCCTCATGGGACTGGTCGGCTCGCTTATTCTCGCCATCGTCCCAGCGGCGCTGGCAGATCAGCACGGCGAGATGAAAGCAGTCGCGCTCTCCGAAGCCAATGTCATCGCCTCCCTGTTCTCCACTTTTGTGCCGTTGCTGGTGGGATGGTCCGCTCATTCCATCGGGGAATGGCGGTGGGCTCTGGGTCTCATGGCAGGGATTCCGCTCTTGATGTTCCTCACCATCGGAAGGGACTCCTCCTCTGCCGCCGCTTCAACCTCCACCAAAGAATTGGTCCAGTCCGAACAGCCTCTTCCTCCCCTCTTCTGGCTTTACTGGGTGGGCATCGTGCTCGGGGTCTCCGTGGAATTTTGCATGGTCTTCTGGAGCGCGGACTACATCGAACAAGTTCTCAGGTTAACCAAGGCCGATGCGGCTCAAGCGGTCAGCTTGTTCCTCATGGCGATGATCATCGGGCGGCTCCTCGGCAGCCGGCTCGTCCAGTGGTTCTCGACTCGTGCTGTGGTTACCGTTTCCATTGTCGTCGCCGGGATCGGCTTTCTGCTCTTCTGGCGCACAGAGAACGTTCTTGCCGCGCTGAGCGGTCTCTTCCTCACCGGTTTGGGGGTCGCCAATCTCTATCCCCTGACCCTGTCACTGGCGATCAACGCCTCGAACGGGAACACTGTCCAGGCGGGAGCGCGAGCCACTCTGGCGTCAGGGACAGCAATCCTTGCCCTGCCCCTCGCATTGGGCGGGCTGGCAGACGCCGTCGGAATCCGCTTGGCGTACACGGTCGTTTTAATTTTGCTTATTGGTATCTTCCTGATCCTCCGAATGACTGGGAGAAAGCCCCGCATAGAGATGAATCAAACTGTTTGAGAAGGCAGCTCTGCCCGCGGCAACAGACGGAATAAATACGGAAGCGACAGAATCGCCGCCAGCCAGAGCCAGGTCTCCAGCGTGAAGACCAGTTCATCTGTCAAAATAAAATCGAGTTCCTGAGACCGGGACCATAATATCAAAGCCGCCTTGCCCGCCGCTGCCGTGACCATGGACAAACCCAGCCCGATCTGCAACGACATGAAGCGGTTCAACGGTTTGTCCTTTCGCAGATAGAACCATCCGCCAAGCGTGAGCATCAAGATGGATAGGGCGAAAAAAGGCTCTTCGTTCACGTAATCATCGAAGTTAAGCCAGAGGATCATGGGGATCGTCCCATACAACAAAAAAGAAAGAAGGGGCCAATCGTCCCGGAGCCGCTGGTAAAAGGGGCGGAACCTCGGAACCGATCTCGATATGGCAAGCAAAAGGAACACCAGAAGGATCAATCCTATCCATAAGAAGTTTCCAAAATTGAAATCGTCCCCCCACCCTGATGATCTGTGCCACCAAACGTCCAACCTCAAATTTACAAGGAAGTTGAAGAACAGAAGGGAGGCAATTGCCAACAGTACCCCCAAATACGGCAGGAACCAGCGCGGCAAGCCTTTGGCGGAGCCGAGCAGGAACAAGCCAAGCACCGCGGACCAAAAGAGGATGACAAAGGCAATCGACGCCCATATGGGGGCGATCCAATGCCTGGCGAGGTAACCAAACAGGACCATTGCCATGCTGAACAGGAACGGCGTCAGCGCGGCAAAGGTCTCTTTGCCCGAACCCGGCTCAAAGTCAAAGCGTGAAGCGAATTTTCCAGCCATCTTTGCCTTTCTCCTCTCTCGCAGATGCGCATGGAGGATCGCGTACGGCAATCCTCTCAATTCACGCAGGGTGACGCTCATCGCTTCGAAGCCCCCTTTGGCTGACGCATCGTCCATTGACAAATTGAAGACCGCCTGCAATTCCTCGCCGTATTCCTCCCGATACGTCCTCGGGAACAAATACAAGAGCAGGGCATACAGGCTTTTCATGCCCCGCCCTCCCTCAAGCGCAGGCGCGCTTCCTTGACCATGCCCTGCAAACGAACATGCTCCGCTTCAAGGACTCGCCTGCCCAGATCGGTCAGCTCGTAGGATTTACGCGTCAAACCCGGACCCGATTCTTGTCCGCCGTCATGAAGACGTTCGATCAACCCCTGATCCAACAGGCGTCCGACCGCCGTATACAGGGTGCTCGTACTCAGATTTACCCTTCTCCGGCTCAAGTCCTTTACATCCTTCATGATGGCATATCCGTGTTTTCTGCCGGGCGCGAGGCTGAGCAAAATATAAAATGTTGACTCGGTCAGGGGTAAGTAGAAGATGGGATCATATGCCATGGGTTTCACCTAATAATCATAATATGATATATCATAATATGATATATCATACTCGATATGCCGTTGCCTGTCAATGGTCGTTGAACGAGCCGTCCTGAAGGTCGGGATATGATAGAGGGGCGTTCTTTCGAATGAGTGAATTCATGGTATCCTCGCGCACATGAACCCCATCGCATCCATCCTGAACCACTATCCCGTACTCGTCATAGACGGCGCGCTCGCCACCGAACTCGAACGCCGCGGCTACAACCTGAAGGATGAGTTGTGGTCGGCGAAGGTGCTGTTGGAAACACCCGAAGCCATCAAACAGCTCCACTATGACTATTTCAAAGCCGGCGCGGACTGCGCCATCACCGCCAGTTACCAAGCCACCCTCGAGGGTTTCATAAAGCGCGGTTTGAGCCGGGAACAGGCTGTCGAACTCGTCAAAAAATCGGTGCGGCTCGCCATCGAAGCGCGGGATGAATTCTGGGTGGATGAAAAGAACCGCATTGGCCGGGAAAAGCCATTCGTCGCCGCCTCTGTCGGACCGTACGGCGCGTATCTGGCTGACGGCTCGGAGTATCGCGGAAATTACGGTTTGACCGAGGAGCAGTTGATTGCGTTCCACCGTCCGCGCATGAAAGCCCTGATTGAAGCCGGCGCGGAGTTACTGGCTTGCGAGACGATTCCCTCCCCCCTCGAGGCGCGGGCGCTGGTCAAACTCTTGGGCGAGTTCCCCGGCGTGAGCGCGTGGATCAGTTTCAGTTGTAAGGATGAAGCGCACGTCTGTGAGGAGGAAAGGCTCGAAGTGTGTATCCGGCAGGTCGAGGCGAGTCCGCAGGTGGCGGCGGTCGGAGTCAATTGCACTTCGCCGCGTTTTATCCCGGCATTGATCCGTGAGGCAAAGAAGGCGACGAGCAAGCCCATTCTCGTGTATCCCAATTCGGGCGAAACCTACGACGCCTCGAAAAACGACTGGGACGGGCATTCCGCGTATTCGTCTTTCGGCGAAGAAGCCAAGGTTTGGTACGCTGCGGGTGCGCGTCTGATTGGCGGCTGCTGCCGCACATCGCCCAAAGATATACAAGACATTGCCAGTTGGGTAAGATTGCCAAGTCAACATGAAAACGCCGCTTAGAAAACGAATTTTGCTGCTCGTTGCCGTAATCATGATACAGGCGATTTACACACCTACGAGCCTGTTCATGGAAGGCGGCATCGAGCCCAAACTGCCATGGGATGTCTTTCCACTGCAAGTGGGTTGGGTCATTCCATACGTGGCCTGTTATCCATTATGGGTATTTGCGCTTGGATGGCTGGTATGGAAAATGGATGAGCAGCGATTCCGCAGAGCCATCGCCGGACTCTTTTTCACCTGCACACTTGGCGTCTCCATCTTTCTTTTGTTCCCTACGTATGTGACTCAGACGGAAATCCCCGGCATCGATTTTCTCTCGAAGCTATTGCTTTCCATCCAGGTGGCAGGCGGCGATCACGATGCATTTCCCAGCGCGCACGTTTATATCACCACGATCCTCGCTCTCTTGTACAGTGATTGGTATCCCCAACAAAAATGGCTGTGGTTCGTGATCGTCATCATCGTTTCGCTTTCCACATTATTCACCAAACAGCATTACATCGTGGATGTATTCGGCGGATACATCACCGGCTGGCTGGGGTACCGTTTTGGGCTTTGGTGGGATACTTTGAAGTTCAATCGGATGCGGCCGGCGCACACCTAAACGATGTTCGCATGACTGATCGGACTTTAATAAGGAGACAAACATGAATACACCAAAGATCACCCGTCCGACATTTCCCCCTGGATATGTGGGCCTGTCGCCCGCCCATCAATGGGACGAGAGCGGACCGTTCGTATTCACCCCGCGTCCGTGCATCGCGTGGTCGAATTTCACACAAGATCCGACCAAGTTCGTGTTTGAGGCAGAATGACCGGGATGATCGTCAGAATGTGGCATGGCAGGGTGCCAAGCATCAAGGCAAAAGAATATCGTGCGTTTTTGAATAAGCGCGCCATTCCGGATTATCAAGCCGTGGCAGGGAATCTCAGTGTCCATATCCTCGAACGGGTGGAAGGTGACATCACTCACTTCATCACACTTACCTTTTGGAGAAACATGGACTCCATCAAAGCCTTTGCCGGTGAAGATGCGGAAGTTGCCAGGTATTACCCGGAAGACGAGGAATTTCTGCTCGAGTTCGAACCGAAGGTTGTCCATTACGAAGTGGTGGGACAGTCATAAATGTGGATCTACATCCTGCAAGGTATTGGTTATGGATTCGCCGCAGCGGCTCAACCGGGTCCCCTGCAAACCTACATCATCTCCCAGGCGCTTGTCAGGGGATGGAAAAAATCGCTGCCCGCCGCGTTCGCACCGCTGATCAGCGACGGGCCGATCATCGCGCTCTGCCTGCTGGCGTTGAGTCAAGTACCATCCTGGTTTCAGAAATTTCTTTATGTTGCCGGGGGATTGTTTGTTTTGTATCTGGCATATGGCACGTATAGATCGTGGCGGGATTTCGAAACCAACACAACCGTGACAGAGACATCAGCACAACAAAGTGTGTTCAAAGCCGCGTTCGTGAATGTGCTAAGCCCAGGGCCCTACATCTTTTGGAGCCTCGTGACAGGTCCGATCCTGGTCGCAGGCTGGCGCGAAAACCCGGCGTGGGGATTCGCCTTCATGGTAGGCTTCTACGTTACATTCATTCTTTCCCTGATGGTGATCATCTTTGTGTTCAGTTTCATGAGAAATCTCGGAAATACGGTCCGCCGCGTTCTGCTTGGCATCTCGGCGGCGGCGCTATTCTGTTTCGGTTTATATCAATTATGGAAGGGCCTTCTGGGAAGGTTTTAGATTCTGAACAATGGGCTGGTCAGGGCGGAATTCAAAATGCTCCGGGTCTCCTCGACGATTGCCTTTGCCTCGTCTGCACTCATGTCGGTGTCGAGGTAGACAAAGTCCCAGATCAGTTGACCGTTGAAAAGCCTCGCCTGCCCGGCAAATTCGGGGCCTAACGTATAGGCAGAGGCATACTGATGGACCCCCACCAGCCGGATCCCACCGTATTCTGTTTTCAGCGGGGAAACACCGTCAAAATTCAAGGCTGTGGCCCCCAGGCGGAAGGACTGCGACCGGGTGAGTATTTTCAACAGAGATTCGACCATCACAGTGGAAACAAAATGATCGCCAGAACGAAATGAGGCATTCATTTTGCGCTGCAGGCGACGCACTAGAAGCCAGAAATCGATCCCGCCCTTCACTGGAACGGTATGCCGCAACATCGATATATAACAGGCAAGGTTTTCATTTGTCAGCGGAGGCTCCACGAAGGGACGCATGTCTACAAAGGAGAGAGTCCGCATGGGGACATATTGGCCGGCATACAAATTGCGGTTGATGGCGGTGAGCATCGCGGCGGTGAGCAGGGCATTGAGGGTTACTGTTTCCAATTGAGCGCGGCGCACAAGTGTTTCCACGAATGACTCGGGAAATTGGAGGGAGAGGATATGCCCATGCGACTGTCCCCGCAGTGGCGGTGTGCGCTTGCCGCGGGTCTGCAGACGATACAGGATTTCGTCACCAGCCTGTTGAACGGCAATGCGCAGGATGTGCCAGCCGAGCCATACGCCGCGATACCCGTAGGGAAGGCGGGATTCTACCGGCGGGCTGGGAGGAAGTTCGTAAACGGCGACAGTTCTCTCATCCATGAATGAAGCGCAGGTGGTCAACAGTTCCTGTATGAGTTGTCCGAGCGACGCGGAATCCACAATAGGGTGAAAGAATGACAGGAGAATCTCCGCGCGGGAATGGTTTGCGCTGTACAAGTAGGTACAACGGAAGATCGGCTTATCCGAAATTTCAATGCGCGTCTCCAGTTCCACTTCGGCAACTTGAACCCAGTGTTCATCGTTCCAGCGCGGCAGAACGTGGAAGGGGAGAATTGCATCCGCGAGGGTGGCAAGGAAATAACGTCCCTTTTCCTTCAGAAGCCGCGCCTGGAGGAAGGGATGATGGATTTGTACGGATCGCAATGCCTGCTTGAGGATCTGCGGCGGAGGCGGGGATTCGAGTTTGAGAACGCAAACAGAATGAAACGGCGCATATTGATCTGAGATGATCAGAGCGCGCTCAAGGCTGCCAAGTTCACGTTTCATACTTCCCCTCAGGGACAGGAAACGCCATGCAATAAATTATACCGACCTGTCAATCAATCCACCAGACCGTATCAGGTGTGTATCCCTTGGCGTTGAATGACTTTAATATCGCTTATAATCGTTTGCGAGGCACATTTGGAGACCCCGCAATATAAAAGTACCTGGCTATCACACTTCCCTCCCATTTTGGCGGCGGGGGTCGCTATTGCTTTGCTGATCCTGACGCCCTTCTGGGCAATGCGGTTTGCGCGTCTGCCGTTTTTGGGGACGTTCATCGAGACCAACAATGTAGTCGCTTCACTGGGTCGTGCAGGCTGGCCCGCCTATGACGCGGGCGTACAATATCGTGATCATCTCGATTCGTTGAACGGGGAACCCGTTTTCACTGCGCGGGACCTCGAAAGACTCATGTCTGTTAACGGATATCAGCCCATCGAAGCCGCGTTCACCCGTCCCGATGGCACGCAATACAGCGTAACGATCACACCCATCCCCTTCCCATTGGAAGACCTGGTTTCCTATTACATCGTCCCCAGCTTGGTCGGTTTTGTCTTTTTACTCATTGGCTTGTGGGCATATCGCCTGCGCAGGGATCGCTGGGAGAGTCGCGCACTCGTCTTGTTCGTTTCGGGGGTCAGCATTCTCACATCTACATTGTTCGACATCAGTACTACACGCTACACCAATGTCCTTTGGGGAGTGGCGGTGCTGCTCGCTTCAGGCGGCATGATGTACCTAGCGCTTGTCTTTCCACACCCTGCGCGCATCGTGCGCTTGAACCCGAAATTGCGCTTCCTCCCCTGGGCTGGGGTTGCCTTGCTCGTCCCGGCGATGGTTTACTCCGTTCTCAGCGAATCAAACCGCTACTTTTACGGCACAATGTGGCAGTTGGGTTATCTCACCATCGTGCTGGGATTTCTCCTCCTGATCGGCATGCTGGTCTGGAGGATCATCCGGGCACAATCCCCGCTCATCCGCCAACAAAGCCGCATCATTATTTTCGGCACAACGATTGCACTGGCACCCATTATCTTCTACCTTGCCATGCTTGGAAGCGGCAACGCGGTTCAATTGCGCGGCTGGGTCTTCTTCCCGCCGATGATCATCATGCCGCTTTCGATCACGTATGCCATTCTGCGGTATCGTCTGCTTGATGTGGATGCCATCTTCACCCGCGCCCTCACCTACACATTGATGACCGCCGCCGTGATCGGCGCGTTTTACGGCTTGCTGACCCTGCTCTCTCTGTTCTTCCAACGCACGATACAAGCCAACAACCCGGCAGTCATTGCCGGATTCATGCTCCTGCTGGTCATTGGACTCAACCCGCTCCACAACACCATACAACGCATCATCGACCGGCTCTTCTATCGCGACCGGGCGGATTACCGCCGCATCCTCACCAGCCTCTCGCGCAGTCTGGTGGTCATGCCCAACCTCTCACAAACCCTGCGAATCCTCGACCAGGAATTGAACCTCGCCCTCAACCCCGAGCGGTTCGTCATCTATCTGTACAACGACGAGTTGGGGGAATATTTTCCACACGCCACGCGTGAGGACAGCGCCCCACCTTACCCTGCCGGTGATCCGCTTGTGGAAATGATCAAAACATCGGATCATCCCATCTGGCTTGCACCCGGACTTCCGCTTCCTGCCAGACTTCAGCCCGTTCCCGTTTATGCGCGACTCAATGGCTACGTCTTTGTCCCGCTTCGATACGAGAACCGCCTGATTGGATTCATCGCCCTCGGCCCGCGCCGCTCCGGTGACCTGTACACAAGCGACGATCTCGAATTCCTAGAGACAGTCGCAGGACAATCCACGCTGGCGCTGGAAAACGCCCGTCTGTTCACTAACCTGCGCCGCACCCTCGACCAGACCCTCGAAATGAAAAACCTGATGGACGACATCTTTGCCTCGATGGCGACGGGTATCATCACGATGGATACCAAGCGGCGCGTAACCCTTTTCAACCGCGCCGCTGAAAAGATCCTTGGCATTCCCATCTCCAACGTGATCGGCAACACGCTCTCCAAGGTGATACCGGGATTTGGAAAACAGATGGAACACGCCGTTGAAAACGCATTGAAAGGCTCCTCCCAGGTCAGCGAACTGAACAGTTCCCTGCCCGATCGCGGCGATCTGATCCTGCACCTGTCCCTTTCGCCGCTGCGCGATGCGCGTCTTGGCACCAAGGGAGCAACCATCGTCTTCGAGGACCTCACCGAACGCCGCAAACTCGAAGCCGAACAGGAACGCATCCGCCAGACATTTGGGCGCGTCGTTGCCCCGCGTGTGCGTGACCGCCTGCTGGCAGACCCTGGCAACCTCCGCCTTGATGGCGACAAGAAAATCGTCACCACTCTCTTTGCCGATATTTCCGGGTTCTCCACCTTTAGTGAAAAGAATCCACCGGAAGTTGTATTCAAGACCTTGAATTCCTATCTATCGCTGGCGGCGCAAGCCATCCTCGAAGAGGAGGGCACGCTCGACAAATTCATGGGCGATGCGGTGCTTGCTCTATGGAACAGCCCCGATCCGCAGGAGGATCACGCCCTGCGCGCGGTTCGCGCTGCGTGGAACATCGTATGCCGTTCGCAGGAAATGAACCAGGGCATTACGGATCCATCCCAGCATATGGTCTTCCGCGTTGGCATTTCAACAGGTCCCGCCATCATTGGCAACGTGGGGACGAACGAATTGTTCAACTACACTGCCATCGGCGACACAGTCAACATTGCGCAACGATTACAGGCATCCGCAAAGCCAGGGCAGATCCTCCTGCAAAAAACAACCTTCGATATCGTATCCGGGAATGTAGTTGTCTCACCGCTGGAGGCAATCTTCGTCAAAGGGCGGGAACAGCCGGTCCAGATCTATTCGCTCGAAGGATTGAAATAATTCATCCAACGGGCTACTTACACACAGACCTTCCGCTCCGAAAGGACTTTCTGTTTACGGGTCCCAATTATTTGGGGCGCCAGAGATGAAGGTTGGTTATTTCGCAATGTGTGCCATAATCCTTGTTGGTACCGGAAAGGACCGTGAGCCCTAGATAACCGTCGATTGGCTTGTTCTTCGCCAGGGTATATTCGCCGACTAGTTCATCGTCCACCAGCACGTAGGCATAATAATCTTTGATGATCAGAGTAAAGTCAGCTTCAGCGGGGTTATCGAATTTCACGCGCCCAGTGCCTTTTGTTTTGCCCACCTCATAAGCCCTGCCTCGGCTTTGATCCATATTGATGAACAGGACCCTTGATTTATCGAGAAACACGGCATAATGATCGTTGTTATCCTGGATGGCGAACACAAAACCGCACCCGGAAACATTGTTATATTCCCAGGCAGTGGACCATTTAAAATGGGCGCTCATGAAAAAGTCACTGGCTCTTTCGTCCAGAATCCACCAGTTATACCAGCCAAGTTGCGCCCAATCTTCATTGAAATCATCGAACTCCATGAATGAGCCATTGGCTGTGGTGAGGTATCCCTTTTCGAAGTACTCCTGCGCTTCAGCGTTAAATACTTCAGATTGTTGGGTCGCGGCCAGGTTGGGGGTCTTGGTCGGTTTGGGTGTGTTGGTGGGGCTGGGTGTGGATGTGAGTATGGGGGGTTCGGTGGCGGTCGGCGGGATCGGTGTACTGGTGGTTGTAGGCTCTGGTGCTGTTGTATTACATGCAAGTGAGACCAGAAGTAGTATAAGGATAACTAAATAGACCGGCTTGAATTTTCCATGTTTCATAATTTCCTCCATTAGGGTCGACAAATCAATCATAATACAGTTGATGCCCAAAAACAAAAATTTTGTCGATTTTCCAATTACATTTGGACGGTAATTTTGTCTGATAACCAGGCTTGAGACTCCATTTGGGTGAGAAATCGGCGGCGAAACGGAGACCACTGCCGGCTTCGGAAGAAGCGGATCCACCTCCGCAAAATGGCTTAAAATACGAACATCAAGGAGACCAGTATGCGACTCACAGAAGACATCCACAAGAAAGTGGTCCTGTTCCAACAGACTGAGATCACGGAATATCACATCTACAAATGGCTTGCAAAACGTATCAATTCGCCGGAAAACGCAAAGATTCTCGACCAGATCGCCGAGGATGAACTCAGGCATTACAACGGCTGGAAGAAGTATACGAATGAAGACGTGAAACCACGCTGGTTCTTTGTGTGGTTTTATTATCTTGTCAGCATTGTTTTTGGGTTTACGTTCGGGGTCAAACTCATGGAGCAGGGCGAGGAAGCCGCGCAGGAAAATTATGGCGCAATTATCGGCGTGATCCCCGAAGCAAAACAAATCCGGGAGGAAGAGGACGAACATGAGGAGCAACTTCTCAATATGCTGGATGAGGAGCGGTTGCAATATGCTGGCTCGGTGGTGCTGGGTCTCAACGACGCGCTGGTGGAACTGACCGGCGCGCTCGCCGGGTTGACGCTTGCCCTGCAAAATGGAAAACTCATCGCCCTTTCCGGTCTTATCACGGGCATTGCCGCGTCGCTTTCAATGGCGGCAAGCGAGTATCTCTCCACCCGCTCGGAGCAAACCAACAAGAACCCCATCCGCGCGGCGATTTACACGGGCATTGCCTACATCATCACCGTGACCCTGCTCGTCCTGCCCTACCTGCTCATGCCCGAAAACTTCTATGCCGACCTTGTTATCGCGCTTTCGACTGCCGTCATCATCATCGCGGTCTTCAACTATTACATCTCTGTGGCCAAGGGCGAGTCATTCAAGGCACGGTTCCTGGAAATGGCAGGCTTGAGTCTTGGTGTGGCATTATTCTCGTTCGTCATCGGTTACTTCATTCGGCAATGGCTAGGGATCGAGATTTAACCTCGCCTCCTTCAACTCTGACATGAAAATCTTAACGGTAGACATCGGCACAGGCACACAGGATATTTTTCTCTACGATTCGAATCTCGACATTGAGAACGGATTCAAACTAGTCCTGCCTTCGCCTACCATGATGGTGTACCGCCGTCTCAAGCAGGCGTTTCCTTCGCGGACCCCGGTCCTGCTTTACGGACATCAAATGGGAGGCGGTCCCTCCGCTTGGGCAATCGAAGAATACGCCCGCGCCGGAATCCCCGTGTATATGACGCCCGACGCGGCGAGGACAATCAACGATGAATTGGAGAAGGTAGAGGCGCTGGGAATAACGATTGTTGGGGAAGATGAAGTTGAAAGTCTCAAGTCAAAAGTCGAACGTCTGGAATTGAAGGATTTTGACTTTCCTTTGGTTGCTAAGACCTTTGCCGATTACGGCGTCTCGCTGAAGGATTTGGCAGCTGTCGCGGTGGCGGTGTTCGATCACGGCAACGCGCCGCCCGGCGTTTCAGATCGTCAGTTTCGGTTCGATTATCTCGATGAGCGGATTCGCGCAAGGAACTCTCTTTCCACTTTCGCTTTCCTTTCTTCCGACATCCCTCCCATCATGACGCGCCTTCAGGCAGTGGCAGACTCGGCGCGTGACCTGCCCTGTCCGCTGGTGGTGATGGACACGGCTCCCGCCGCGGTGTTGGGCGCAATGTTTGATTCCAAACTCAGTGTTTATCACTCGAACAACCTCCATGACACCCACCCTTCCAGCTTGCCTACGCGCAAAGCAATGATTGTCTGTAACGTAGGTAACTTCCACACGCTGGCGTTTCGGCTGGGCGAGAAAGGCATCGAGGGCGTCTTCGAGCATCACACCGGCGAGATTGATTTGCCGAAACTGGAGGGGCTGATCCGCAAACTGGCGGACGCCTCCCTCAAACACGAGGATGTCTTCGACGACATGGGTCACGGCGCGTTGATGTACACTGACGAAGTTTTCGAGTTTGGAAAGGACGAATTCGATGTGGTTGTAACAGGTCCGCGTCGAAGTATGTTTGCCCTCACCCCCACCCCCTCTCCCTATGGGAGAGGGGGGAGTCTGCGTCCTTATTTCGCCGCTCCTTTTGGGGATATGATGATTGCGGGCTGTTTCGGTCTGCTGGCGGCAACAGCGGAGATTCTGCCCGATTTGGCGGAACCCGTTTTCGGGTCGCTGCGAAGCGGACGCGGGCGCGGCGTCGCGCCGTGGGATGCGTGACAAATCTCCGCTTGAATCGTGCAAAACGTTCTACAGGATGAAAGTTTTACAAAGATATAATCCTCTCAAAAATTCAAATCAGGAGAAACACATTGCATGTGCGGAATCTTCGGGTACGTCACCAGTAAAGACGAAAAACTCGGCCTCATCCTCATCGAAGCGGCGAAGCGGCTGACCTATCGCGGCTACGATTCGGTCGGCGCGGCGACGTTGAACGGCAGCAAGATTGATCTGCGAAAAGATGTGGGCAAGGTGGAGGAGGTCAGCACAAAATACCATTTTGCGGACATGAGCGGCTCGCGCGGGATTGTTCAGTTGCGCTGGGCAACCTTCGGCGAACCGTCGCAGGTCAACGCCCAGCCGCACCTAGACTCGGACGGCGATCTCGTGGGCGCGCATAACGGCAACGTGGTCAACAATGCCGAATTGCGCGAGCAGTTCATCGCCGAGGGACTCACCGTCCGCTCGCAGAACGACGGCGAGACCTGCGTCCATGCGGTGGAGCGCTATCTCAACCGCGGCTACGAGTTCATTGACGCGATTCGGCTGGCATACGGCGACCTCGAGGGCGATTATGCCTTCGTCATCGGGCGCGTCAACGACGACAAACTCTATGCCTTCAAAAAAGGTTCGGGCATGGTGGTGGGAATCGGCGAAGGGTTCACCTGCGTTTCATCGGACCTGCCTTCGATTCTGCCGTTGACGCGCCAGGTCATTCGTCCGCAGGATGGCGAGATCGTCACACTCTGGGCGGATCGCGTCGAGGTGCGCTCGGTCAAGGACGGGAAACTCATTGAGCGGAAACCCGAAACCGTCACCGAGTCTATGGACGCGGTGCAAAAGGGCGGGTATCCGCATTTCATGTTGAAGGAAATCCACGAGCAAAGTCAGGCGGCGCGCGAACTGCTCCACGTGTTGAACGGCAACCGCGAGGTCGAAACGCTCATCGCCAAAATGAAGCAGGCGCGCAATCTGTATTTCATTGGCTGCGGCACGAGTTATCACGCCGCGCTGGCGGGCGCGGTCTATTTCGCGCAACTGGCGGGGCGGGCGGTCATCCCCATTCTCGCGCCCCAGTTCATCGCCCAATACGCCCCGACGGTGAATCACGAGGACGTGGGAATCTTCGTCAGCCAGTCGGGCGAGACCAAGGATGTGCTGAACGCGCTGGAGGCGGCGGAGGCGCGCGGCATGGAATGCTTCGGGCTGGCGAACGTGGTCGGCTCCACCCTGACCAAAGCCGCCTCGTTCTGCCTCCCCCTGTGCTGTGGCTACGAAATCAGCGTCCCCGCCACGAAGACTTTTACCAATCAGGTCGTGACGTTTTTGTATCTGGCGTACAAGATGGCGGGCAGGGACGTGCGCGAGTTGGATGTGATTCCTGAATTGATGGACAAGACGCTTGAAATGGTCGAGCCGCAAGTCAAGGCGATTGTGGAAGACATCAACCAATGGAACGACCTGTACTGTCTTGGCTACGGCACAACGTTCCCGATTGCGCTCGAAGGCGCGCTGAAACTGAAAGAGGTCACCTACGCCCACTGCGAAGGGATGCTCTCCACCGAGTTCAAACACGGACCGCTCTCCGCCGTGAGCAAGGGCTACCCCATTCTCTTCGTCTCGGATGGCAGCGCGACGCCGCTCATCATCAGCGGCATCAATGAGGTCAAAGTGCGCGGCGCACGGACGATTGTCATCGCGGAGGATGACCCGCGCCTGCGCGCCAATGCGGACAATGTGATCGTGCTTCCCAAGACCGATCCGCAGATTGCGGCGTTGCTCGGCGTCCTGCCGCTGCAACTGCTTTCCTATCACATGAGCGTCCTGCGCGGCTACGACCCCGATTTTCCGCGAAATCTGAGCAAGACTTTGACAGTGGATTAATCGGTATTAGACTTTGGGAGTTTGCAAGACTTCCAAAGTCTTTTTATTTTCGATGAATTTACCGATAAAACACAAAAGGTTCATCTGTAAACAATGTGCAAACGTTAGAGAACATTTGCTGTGCGCCTCCATAGTGTGTAAAAGACGCTCTCCAACGTCGGGCACACCCATTCTACACATGGGCCAAAATCAACATGCTGCTACGCGCGTATATGCTACCCGGTGTAAGAAAGTGTTAAAAAGTCCTTCCATTCATTTCATTTCGTACTGCATAGGATGCGCTCTCTTGCGCATCCGCTGGCGACGTTTTCTAACGTCGCTTACGCACAAAATGCCAGTATAAATACAGTCTCTAACGGCGGGCAGAAAAAGCACGGGTTTTACACATGAGCCTATAGGTAGGCAGCCTGCACCAGCATGAATATGGGAGGTGATGTTCGTAATTAATCAGCGCTCAATTCCGTCTATCCATCAATCCCACCTCAGGAGACGCTCCATGAAGCTTTCCTTCAAGCACTACGGAATCATCCTCACCGGTCTCACCACAGCCTTTCTGCACATATCTCTCTATTCGGATTTTGGCTATCTCGACTGGATCGTCCTCAACGGCTTCGGGACCATTGCCCTGCTGGGCGCGTATTTCCTGCCCATTCCTTATTTTCAAAGCAGGCACCGCAACGTTTTCCGGGTTTTGGCTGGATATATCCTTCTCACGATCCTGTTGTGGATCATTTTCGGCGACAAGACCTTCCAAGTCGAAACGACAGCCGCCACCGGTTATTATGCCAAGATTGCAGAGATCTCTATGCTGGCTTTCATGGGGTTCGACCTGCCCAAAAGCAAGGCAGGTTGATCGTGTGAGAAAAAGTGCAATGCAGTATCCGTAGATCTCGGAAATGCCGCGGCGATATATGCGAAAGTTCCGAAGTTCCTTTTCCCTTGACAAATAGACAATCTTCGATATAATCTCGCATAGATAAGCGTCAATATGAACACATCCCCGCTTGCCTGCGACATGACCGTATTCACGCCCGTCGAGCGCGAAAGTCACATTCAGAACACGCTGCAACTCTACCAAAGCGTGCGGGATATTCGCGCGGTGGAAAACGGATATGAATTCCTCTTCCCGCACACGACGGAAATGACAAAACTCGCAGAGTTCATCTCCAAAGAAAAGATGTGCTGCCCGTTTTTGGAATTTACGCTAAAAGTCGAGCCCAACAAAAAACCGATTTCTCTCACCCTCACCGGCCCCGACGGCACACAGGAATTTTTACGTGAGGAATTTCAAGACGCGTTTGCATGAAAACAAAGGTTGACCCCGTCCTGTTTGCCAAAGCCATCGCCGATGACACCCGCCAAAAAATCATGAGCGAGTGTTGTTGCTGCGAACTCTCCGTCAGCGAAATTGTGGAAAAACTGGACGTGTCCCAGCCCACCGTTTCACATCACCTCGCCATTCTGCGCGAGGCGGGACTGGTCAACGTGCGCGAGGAAGGCAAGCAGACATTCTACTCCCTCAATCAGGAACGCATCGCGGTCTGCTGCGGTCAGATCATGCTCAAGTTCGCTCCCGAATCGGAGACCACGCTCACGGTCAAACAAACACTTCAAAGTTAATCGCGGGATGTCATCCTAGGCGGCATCCCGTTTATTTTGCAAAAATACATAGACAAACTTCTATATAAGGAGACACAATGACCACCACCTCATCCCTCACTCCCATCCACGACGCCGTGCGCGAACACTACGCCGAGCGGATAAAAAACAACGCATCCTGCTGCGGAGGCGGCTCCGATTGTTGTTCCACATCCGACAGCAACCTCTACCCCGCCGAGTTGATTGCCACCCTCCCTGAGGGCGAATCAGCCGTCAGTTACGGCTGCGGTGACCCGATCACGCTTGCATCGCTCCAGCCCGGGCAGACCGTCCTCGATCTCGGCTCGGGCGCGGGACTCGATTGCTTTTTCGCCGCGAAAAAAGTCGGCGCGGCGGGACGCGTCATCGGCGTGGACATGACTCCCGAAATGATCGAACGCGCCAGGTCCAGCGCGAAACGGATGAATCTCGATAACGTGGAATTCCGTCAGGGTTATCTCGAAGCCCTGCCCGTGGACTCATCCAGTGTGGATGTCGTCATATCGAACTGCGTCATCAACCTCTCGCCCGACAAGCCCAAAGTCTTCGGCGAAGCCTTCCGTGTTTTGAAACCCGGCGGTAAATTCGCTGTCAGCGATATCGTCACGGGCGGGCCCTTGCCTGAGGAAGTCAAGCAAAGCCTGAGCGCGTGGGCGGGGTGCGTGGCGGGTGCAGTCGAAGCAAAGGAATACACCGCCATGATGGAAGCCGCCGGCTTTACCGATATCACCATCAAGCCCGTCTTTTTCGACAAGGAAACTGTTGACTCCGCGCTGGAAGAAATGAAACTGGATATAAACCAATACCCGCGTGAGAGCGTGTATCAAGCGGTGTACAGCGCAAAGATCACCGCATACAAACCGGCATAACATATTCGAAAATGTTTTTTTCAATGGGCTGATGGTTCTCCGGCACGTTGGCGCGCGATTGGCTGGCTCTTGCGCGGTACGCTATTCTTTGTAATGAGACGGCCATTCATATAGCTCCACCCGGTATCAAAACAGGCGGAAACAGTGTCCGCCTGTTTTCATCTAACGCTACCCTTGACAGTGCAATCGGTCGGGGGTAAAAACAAACCGACCAGTCGGTTTTAATCTCTTTCTTCCAAAAGTGAGGATGAACAATTCCCATGCAGCAACGCAGTGAAGAGACGCGGACAAAGATCATGGAATCAGCCGTCAAATTGTTCTCTACACAAGGCTACAATAAAGCCAGTGTGGATGATATTTGCGCAGAAGCGGGTATCAGCAAAGGCGCGTTCTACCATCACTTCAAAAGCAAACAGGGGCTTTTCCTTGCGTTGCTCGATGGCTGGCTTCAAACTATCGACCATGCCATTGAAGCATCCATAGACAAGTCTGCGCCCGAAACTTTCCAGCAAATGACGGAAGCGTTCCCCTATATTTTCGAGACCGCAGGCGACGGGTTGCCAATGTTCCTGGAGTTCTGGCTGCAAGCCAGCCGCGACAAGAAGATCTGGAATGCCAGTATTGCCCCTTACCGTCGTTATCACAAATATTTCACATCACTCATCAAAAAGGGCGTGGATGAAGGATCGTTTGTCGAAGTGGATCCGGCTCTCGCCTCGCGCATGATCGTTTCCACAGCGATGGGACTGTTGCTGCAAAGTCTGCTTGACCCCAAAGGCGCCGATTGGGAAAAGGTCGCGCGAGAGAGTACGAACCTGCTGGTAAACAGTTTGATGAAGAAATGAGGCGCAGGCATGTGGCTAGTAACAGGCACTACGGGACATATCGGCAATGTACTTGTACGAAAACTCATCGGACGCGGGGAGAAGGTGCGGGCGTTGATCCTGCCCGGCGAAAGCGTTGAATCAATTTCCGGTTTGGAGGTCGAGGCGGTGGAGGGCGATGTTTTGAACCTGGATTCGTTGTTCAAATCCTTCCAAGGGATACGGTGAAATGATTTTTGGAGAAGAAAAACTGAAACGTCACACCTGCGCTTCCGGGACTTGCGCCCGGGGCAAGGGTGCGTCAGGTGCAGGTATTGTGAGTATTCTTTGTGAGGCAATCCTTTCAATACATTGGGAAATTGCTTCGAAAGAACGTCGCCTCGCAATGACAAAATAAAAAAGGAGCATCCATGAAGATCGTAACTGACTGCGCGGCGGATATGACCGCTGAGGAGCTTGAGAAACTGGGCATTGTCCAGGCGCCGCTTTTCATTCAATTCCCTGAAGGCGAGGTGAATTCGGCTGACATTTCATCGGACGATTTCTATAACCGACTGGAAGCCATGCGGCCGCAGATTCCTACCACGGCGCAACCATCCAGCGGTATCTTTGCAGAGTTGTACCGCAAACTGGCGCAGGTGGAGAAGAACATCTTGTCCATTCACATCTCCTCAGGATTGAGCGGCACGATCAATTCAGCGCGCGACGGTGGCGAACAGGTGAAAGGTGAAGCGGATGTCCGTTTTTGGGATACGCTCACCCTCTCGGGCGGGGAACGCTTCCAGGTGATGGCGGCGGCATTGGCTTCCAAAGCCGGTTGGGCGATGGATAAGATCCATGAACGGCTGGGAAAAATCCGTGAAAAGACGGAGGTTATTTACACACTCGATACGCTTGAGTACCTGGCACGCGGCGGGCGCATCGGACGCGTCAAGGCATTGGCTGGCGCGCTGTTGAATCTTAAGCCGGTCATCCGTGTGGACGCCGACGGCAAGTATAGCACCGTCACCACAGGTCGCACGCTGACCAGGTCCATGACCTCCATTGTGGACCACTTGTACGAAAAATACGGGAATACTCCGGTATGGGTAACGGTACTTCACGGACGCTTCGCCGAAAAAGCAGAAGCATTGTCCAACGAGATCAGGCAGAGGTTGAACATCGCAAAAATGGAAATTCAGCGTATTTCACCGGTGCTGGGTGTGCACACGGGTCCGGGGATTGTCGGTGCGGCAGTCATACCAATGGAGTTGATGGGTGATCTGACAGGTTGAAACAGAATTGAACGAAATGCATTAGGAGGAGGCAGTTCCCTGCCTCTTTTTTTTGCGTGTCTTCCCCGATCTTTTTTTCTTTCCGGGGTTCCCAGAAGGCACAGGTTTTCCGATTCCGGCACCCGCCGAAGTCTCATCTGTGGAGGAGGGAGGCAAAGCTTTCCCCCCCAGCAGGACGCGAGCTGCCCCATCCACTGGGTGCGGGGAGAGTTCGTAGTCCGGCAATATCGCATCCACATTGCGAATGGCAGGCGTCAAATAACCAAACAGACCAACCAGTGTCCCTCCGATGCCGCACATCAGGATCATTAACCCAAACCCCGCACCAGGTCCGGTGCCAACCAGCCAACCAAAGGAATCGGCGAGCGCCCCCCCATCCATCATGGCTGGTTCGAAGACCCTCTCTCCCAACACACCTGCCAACAGAGGCGTAATAGGGATCAGTATCTGCGCAAGGAAATCACTGGCTGAGAAGACACGCCCCTGCAAGTCGGGCGGAACTTTTGTCTGTAAAAAGGTGTCAATCGAAACATTTACGATCGGCTCGAAACTCGAATCGAGCACCATCGCAATCAGCCAGATCACTATCGACTGTCCCATTCCCAACAAACCCATGCCAAAAAAACTCGATATAACCCACCCCAACAGGATCACCCGAATGGGACGTTTGATCCGACCAAAACCGGCAAGGATGATGCCAATGATGACCGCCGCTGCCGCACCAACGGATTGAAGAAGGTTCGCAGCATTGGGGTCGCCTCCGGTTCGCAGAAAGACCATGGTATAGAGAGCGGTCAATGAAAGGGCAATCCCTGAAAAGAAATTCCCGAAAAGGAATACGAGTTGAATGCCCAGCAAACCGGGCCGCTGGAAAATATATCTGATACCAAAAATCACCTCCCTCCAAAATCGGCTGTGGGACATTTCACCTTCGGCAGTATGAGGAGTCGGCGGAATTTCCACAAAGAGTAACGTACCAATCGACAAAATGAACGAAAACAGATTGAATGCCAAAACACCACTCAAGCCAACGAAACCGACCATAAATACCGCCAGGAAAGGACCTGCAATCCCTGGAGCATTATCCAGCAGAGAAATAAATCCGTTGGCGCGCACTAATTGTTTCCGAGGCACCATGGTGGTGATCGCGGCTGCATAAGACGGTGCCTGAAAAGCAAAGCCAATTCCCTGAAGGACCGCCGCGATGTACAAGTGCCAGACCGTCAGATTCCCGGTTGTTTGCAGAACCAGCAGGATGGCGACCGTGGTCAGCCCCAAAAAATCGTATACGAGCATCATCATCCTGCGGTTATACCGGTCGATGAGAACACCAGCAAAAAGGATGATCAGGAGATATGATCCAAAGAACGCCGATTCCCAGTAGCTGAGGGCGCTGCCGCTCACATCAGTTGATTCGAGAATCCAATTGGGGAGAGCAAAAAAGGTAATGCTGGAAGCGATTCCAGAGATCATCTGTCCCAGCCAGATGACAAACAACCCCCACATACCGTTTGGGCGTCGAAATGAAAAATAAGAACTGACCATACTCTCCGATCGGAGAGCATAACACAGCCCCAAAGATAAAACAACCCGTACAACGGGCTATAAACTTGTAAAGTCATTTTAATTGTCGAGCAGGTCGTGCCAGATCATGCGGGAGAGGATGGTCAGTCCGCCAAAGTCGAACAATCCCGCAATCTGCGGGATTTTTCGACTTTCTCCACACGCGGTTTATGTCGGATTGGTTGGCACTCACTCCACATAAATCTCTACGTGCTCCCCATCCTCTTCATCGGTCACATCGATGATCTTACCCACCATACCGGACCGTACGGCTTCCATTACGTTGGACATATCCACACCCTGCACTTCAGGCGCAAAATGGGCACCAATCTTCATTCCCGCATCCACCAACGCCAACGGGATCTGCACCGACGCCTTTGAACGACCCGAGCGGACATCCGTCACACGGATGCGTAACCAGCGCGGCGCACCCGGCATCCCCGGCGCACGAGGCGGAACAGGCGGACGTTTGTCGCTCAATGCCGCGAGAAGTTTTGTTCCCTCCTCCGCGCTGAGCTTCCCCTCCTCGATCATCTTCAAAATCTTCATTCTTTCTTCAGCACTGGCCATGTTGCGCCTCCTTATCCTATGTAAACCTGCACACGCTCGCCGTCCCCATCATCATTTTGCACATTGACGATGAGCGGCTCCCCCGACGCGCCGGTCGCATCCAAAACCTGGATGATATCATCCGCATTCGTGTTTTTCATGCCTTGAATAGTATGTCCAAAATTTCGCAGAAACCACGCAGTCAATCCCAACGGGAGGGGAAAGCCAAGCGTGATAGTTTTCGGCCCGTCGTGAGCCCGACGCCGATCCACATTCACATACAGCCATTTGGAGCTTTGTCCGCCCGCGCCCAGGGCAATCAATAAAACACCGAGCAACAATGGGAAGATCAAGCAATAAAACCAAAAATTCGCCCCGGCGTTTCGCTGGATCGAATAAAGGCCCCATGCACTGAACACCGCGATCACGACCCCAATCCACAACGGGATCATCGCGAATTGACGTGCCCGCGCTTTCACCCGTTCAAACTCTTGCGCGGATGGAGCGCCTCCATCAAAGCCGGAACTGGGCTCCGATTGAAAGACCTCGACCTCCACCTCTGCCGGATCAGCATCCGCTTCAAGGGTGTTCATCAACTTCCCGGCTTCGTCGGCAGAGATCTTACCTTCCTCGACCATTTTTAATATTTTCTTGCGCTCTTCAGAGGACATTATTTGCCTCCTTCCAACGCGGCGAGCAATTCATCCGCCTGTGCGGCAGTGATTTTCTTTTCTGCCAGCATTTTCAAGATCATCATGCGTTCCTCCTCCGTCACCGGCTCAGAAGGAGGCGGAGGCGGCGGAGGCACATTCTGCGAATTGAAGTCCCAATTCCAACGCCCCACCTTGACGTTGGCATTCCACTTGCGGGCATGGCGTTCGGCATGAAGTTCCGCGCGGCGGGCGGCCTCCTCGGCACGCTGAGCTGCATGGCGTGTGGCTTGTTCCACCTGGCGCGAGATCCGTTCCCCAAAACCCGACCAGTCAAAATTCAACCCGGCAAAATTTCCAAATTCATCCGCTGATTCGGCGGCATCCGCCCGGTTGGAGACGCGCACATCGCCGCCCGCCTCCAGGGTGATTTTGGCAGAACCATTCCCAAACGTGAGGATACGCTCTGTCGCATCTTCATCGTTCTTGATACCAGGCCAGTCGACATTAATGGTATCGCCATGGAGCGTGAGTGTGGCATTTGCACTGGGCGACAAAACCAGCAGGATATCATCACCTGCATTGACATAATAGGTACCCTCCGGCTTCGGTTCAAGGTACACCACCACATCCTCCCCTACATTGACGTTCACATTGCCGCGCGCGCCGCGCAGGGCAAGATCGTTCGCCACTGATTCGATTGTCACGCTCCCCTCCACGTCACGGATGGAGACATCGCTGTGAGCATTCTTGATGTATAAATCCCCTTTGGCATTGCGGAGGCTGAAATCCGCGCGAACGGTATCGATGGCAATCGAGCCGGAATCACGGATGGACAGGTCTCCGGCGATCTCCCTCAACTCGATATTTCCAAACACACCGCGAATGGACGCATCGCCGCCGATCATTTTAAACTCAAAAGAGGAAGCCTTCGGGACGCGCAATGAAAGATCGCCTTCACAGGATAGTGTCACCAGATCATTGGCTTGCTCAAGGTGGACTTCGTCATCATCACCCTTGACCAGAATGTCGGCGCCTTCCCAGCCGACCACACTGAGGTCTCCGCCAACATGATCCACCACGATTCTGGGTGTTTTACCCGCAGAGATTGTTTGGGACATTGTTTACTCCTCCTCACCGCGCAATAGACGCATGGCTTCATCGGCTGAAATCTTCCCGGCGTTCAGGCTTTCGAGCACAGCATTCCGTTTCTCAGCAGTGATCTCAATGGGTTCATCTTTGCCGGGTTCAAAGCCGAGGGTGCGGATCACTTCATGCAAACGGTTCCGAATCGTCGGGTAGGAAAGACCGAGTTCCTGTTCCATCCGGTTGATCTTCCCCTCGCAACGGACAAAGGTCACGATAAAATCCAAATGTTCCGCGGTCAGATGCGCAAAAGGACCGCCCGTGAATCTGCCATCGATTGTGGTGTCACACGACGGGCAGTGCAGGCGGCTGACCTCCAACTCCGAACGACAGACAGGGCAATGAGATGGTGCGGCATACATGACAGGGAACCTCCTGATAATAGACGATTCTTCCGCGGATGGATTTATAATAGTTTCAAAATCTCTAATGGTGTCGACTGGATTCAAAAATCATAAGTTAAAAACCAATTCCTAAAAATATTATAGCCCTTTTATTTATTTTGTCAAGTTAATTTTTCATTTAATTTATTTTCATATAAATATAATTGAATAAAAATCGGAAAAATTAAAGAAATCATATTTTCAACCAATAAAAGGCATCGATGATACGTTCACTATACTATCTCCCCGGTAAGCCCATCCGCAAAAATGTATCTCCAAAAGAGTTCCCCGGACTCATCCGAAACCGGCGCGGGTTACTCTGGGTCGATTTTACCGATGAGCCTGCCAGTTCCTGCCTCCCCATTTTGCAGGGCTTTGGCTTTCATCCATTGGCAATCGATGATGCCCTCCAGGAAACCCACGTTCCCAAACTCGACGACTGGGGAGATTATCTATACATTGTCCTCAATTATATGGTTATCACGAATGGCGACGAGTATTGGGAGACCAAAGTAGACGAACTGGATATATTTCTTGGTCAGAACTATATCGTCACCCATCACGACTACCCGGTCTCCGCCATCGAAGAAACCTGGGATGTCTGTGACCGGGACTCCCGCACCCTTCAGGATGGAGCCGACCATTTGCTCTACAAAATTGCGGACAACCTTGTTGCAGGATATATGCCCTCCGTGGAAAAGATCGACGCCGCCATTGATGAGATTGAAGATCAGGTCTTCGACAAACCCTCGCCTCGGACTCTGGAGAGACTGTTCGCGTTAAAACGCGTCCTCCTGGCAATGAGACGCATCCTGCTTCCCCAGCGCGAGGTGCTGAACAAGCTCGCCCGTGACGATTACCGCGTGATCGATCCAAGGGATCGCATCTTCTTCCGCGACATTTACGACCACCTCGTCCGCCTGCACGATCTGAACGAAAGTTTGCGCGACCTCGTCAGCGGCGCCCTGGATATGTATCTGTCCGTGGTCAACAACCGCATGAACGAGATCATGAAGACGTTGACAACGATCACCACGCTCTTCATGCCCATGTCCTTTATTGCCGCCGTTTTCGGGATGAATTTCTTTCTGCCCCGACCAAATGACGCGGTGTGGGAATTAATGCAGCGCCCGGTTTTCTATCTCACGCTAGGACTCCTGACAATCACCCCCATCCTGATGTACCTCTGGATGCGCCGCCGGACATGGATCTAGGCTTGATTTTGTAACCAACACAGGTCTTGACACAGAACAGGCGTTCGATTATCATTCATAGCACAAATGAGCGAAGAATGCTCTTATCATGCCAATATTCGTTGGCAGGAGGCTTGCTATGATGATGGTACGGAAAAGCAAAGGTTTAGGCGAACGTCACCAAAGGATATTGGACTTCCTTGCGGAATATCAACGCGAGAATAAATATCCGCCGTCAATTCGTGAGATCGGCGAGAAGACCGGTATAACCTCCACTTCAGTTGTGAATTATTACCTTGACCAACTCGAGAAAATGGGAAAGATCGAACGTGACCGCAGGATTTCGCGCGGTGTGCGGGTGGCGGGTCCGATTCAATCAGTTGACACCCTTCGCGTCCCGATTCTGGGCCCCATTGCGGCTGGTATCCCCCTCCCCGAGCTTCAACCTGGTGTCAGTTTCGTTACCGACAATGAAGCTCATGCTGTGGAAATCGCCCGCAGCCTCCTCCCTGCCAAAGAAAAGGGAGACAATCTCTTTGCCCTGGAAGTCAAGGGAGACTCCATGATCGACGCCATGATCAACGATGGCGATATTGTCGTGATGCGTCCCGCCTCCGAGGCACGCAATGGTGAAATGGTGGCGGTTTGGTTGCCGCGAGACAACGAAGCAACCTTGAAGTACTTCTTCAAGGAAAAAGACCGTTATCGCCTCCAGCCCGCCAATCCGACCATGAAACCGATCTTCATCAAAAAGACCGATCCACTGGAGATCAAAGGTAAGGTGGTCATGGTCATCCGCAAAATGGACAGACCATTGGCGGCTTAACATTAACATAGGAAGCAAGACAAAAGAGATGGCATTCTTGCAGGAGGTATTAAAATCAAAAAGGCGATATGCTTTTGCATATCGCCTTTTCTTGTTCGAGAATGAAATTACTCAAGAACGACGGAAGCGCCGGCTTCTTCCAGTTTCTTCTTGGCTTCGTTGGCGGCATCCTTGCCTACAGCGGAAAGGACCTTGGAACCAGCGGTTTCAGCCATGGTCTTGGCTTCACCGAGACCAAGGTTGGTCAACTGGCGAATGACCTTGATAACGTCGATCTTCTTGGCGCCGGCATCCTTGATGACCACATCGAATTCGGTCTTCTCTTCAACGGGTTCAGCGGCGGCGGCAGCTCCACCACCAGCAACGGCAGCAACAGCCACCGGAGCGGCAGCGGAAACGCCCCACTTCTCCTCGAGCTTCTTCACAAGTTCAGCCGCCTCAAGGACGGATAGTGTGGAAAGTTGTTCCACGATTTGATCGAGATTTGCAGACATTGTAGTAATACTCCTTACTTACATGAGATGATTATTTTGTTTTTTTTATTGCGCAACGTTCAGAGCGATTATGCCGCGACATTCGCTGCGCTCGCCTTCTCGGCGAAGGCTTTGATAACAGCTGCCAAACCACGGGCGGGTTCGGCGATCGTGCGGACGAGTTTGCCGGCAGGGGCTTGCAACACGCCCAACAACTGGGAACGGACAACGGGCAGAGGCGGCATATCAGCCAGCGCCTTGACCTGGGCGGGGTTGAGCGCTTGTCCACTCATAAAGCCGCCTTTGACCTTGATAAAGTCTTTTCCTTTCGACGCTTCTGTCAAAGCCTTTGCTGTCGATGCAGGATCCGTGAAGGCAAACAAAACGGCTGTGCTTTTTACAAGGTAATCCGCGGGAACGGACATTCCGCTGTCTGCAAAAGCACGGCGCGCCAGTGTGTTCTTAACCACGTGGAATTCACCGCCCGATTCACGAACTTTCGCGCGGATACCGTCCAAATCCTTCATCCTGGCGCCGGTATATTCCACAAGGATGACAGCCTGGCTTTTTTTCAACCACTCAGCATATGATGCCAGTGTTGCCTCTTTATGTTCTTTTGAGACTGCCAAAGGGTATTCACCTCCTTTCAATATAAAAGTCTTTGCCACTTTGCAGGCAAAGACTTTCAGCAAAACCCAAAGGAGGGACTATTTGCTTATCGTCTCCACCTGAGCAGGGAATTAAGTGGCATCCGTTGGTCGAATAGCCCGAAAGGACATATCGAAACCAAACGCCACACCTGCCGTCATTGGCGAAGTGGCTTTCAGGTTTATCGAGTGCTTATTTTACTCGCTTACCTCAAGTTTGAGTGTGTCGCTGGGATTAACCTTGATCCCAGGTCCCATGGTGGTGGTGATGGTAATACGCTTGATATACTCGCCCTTTGCACCAGACGGGCGCGCTTTATGCACAGCTTCCATCAATGCAGCGAAGTTCTCGTACAACTGATCGGCGCTGAACGAAACCTTCCCCACCGAAACATGAATATTGGCGGTCTTGTCGAGACGGAACTCCACACGACCGGCTTTCGCCTCCTTGATCGCACGCGGCAGATCCGCGGCATTGACGACCGTACCAGCCTTCGGATTCGGCATCAAGCCGCGCGGACCGAGCACGCGACCCAAGCGACCGACTTTACCCATTGCATCCGGCGTGGCGATTGCCACATCGAAATCGAGCATGCCGCCTTCGATCTTCTTCAACGTCTCGTCATCATCAGCAACGAGATCGGCACCGGCAGAGCGAGCCGCCGCCGCGCCTTCACCTTGGGCAAACACCAACACACGCACAGTCTTACCAAGACCATGCGGCAGAACGACCACGTCACGCACCTGCTGATCCGCCTGACGCGGGTCAAGCGCAGTGCGCATGTGAACCTCCACTGTCGAATTGAATTTGGTGGTGCTGGTCTCTTTGGCAAGAGCGACTGCTTCGCGGGCGGAATATTCCTTGTTCAGATCCACCTTAGCCAGAGCGGCTTTGTATTTCTTTCCGTGTTTAGCCATTTTGTCCTCCGTGGTACAAGCGGGCCGCTTGAGGCGACCCTCCCACAAAATTAATCAACGATATTGATACCCATCGAGCGGGCGGTACCTTCGATTTGCTTCATCGCGCCTTCGAGGTCGATCGCGTTGAGGTCCCTCATCTTGTTCTCAGCGATTTCCCTGATCTGCGCACGGGTGACCTTGCCGACCTTTTCCTTATTCGGCACACCGGAACCCTTTTCCACCTTCGCCGCCTTGCGGAGCAACACAGCCGCAGGCGAGGTCTTCAACACAAAGGTGAAGGAACCATCAGTGTAAACAGTGATCTCAGCGGGGAGAATTTCGCCCGGACGATTGGACGTGCGAGCGTTATACTCCTTACAAAAAGCCATGATGTTGATACCATGACCAGCCAATGCCGGCCCCACCGGGGGCGCCGGATTGGCTTTTCCAGCTTCGAGCTGGAGGCGGACAATTGCTTTAAACTTCTTTGCCATTTTTACTCCTTAGTGGTTTTGGCGGGCGCTTTTCTTATGCCAGTGCTTTTCTGGCGAGGGGACGCCCTCCCACCGTATCAAGCTGCCGGACTTCGCTTTCGCTTCTTTTCAAGCCGCAGCTTGTTACCGTCTAAATTATGCCTTCTCTACCTGCAAGAAATCCAACTCGACCGGCGTCTCACGCCCAAAGAACGACACCATCACACGCACTTTTGTGCGCTCCATATCGATCTCGGAAACCACACCGCGAAAATCGTTGAACGGTCCATCGATGATGCGGACACGCTCCCCTACCTTGAACGTGACCTTGACGGTCGGCGCTTCGGCTTCCATGCGCTTGATGATTTGCGATACTTCCTCGGGGCGCAATGGCGTAGGATTGTTGCCCATGCCAACGAAACCTGTCACACCCGGAGTGTTGCGGACAACGTACCACGACTCTTCGGAGAGCAGCATATTCACCAGCACGTAACCGGGGAAAATATGGCGCTCCACCGTGCGGCGCTTGCCATCCTTGACTTCGATCTCTTCCTGGGTCGGGATGACCACGTCAAAGATTTTGTCCTTCATGCCCATCGTCTCGATGCGCTGTTCCAGGTTGTGGCGAACCTTGTTCTCATAGCCCGAATAGCAGTGGATTACATACCAGGCGGGGCCTTCCGGCGCGTCGGGATGGGACAAATTGTCCGAAGACTGAGGCAGGTGTTCGGTAGCAGGAACGTTTACAGATCCGGATTCGGCGGAGGAGGCATGCACATCCGAATCGGATAAGGGGGATTCGTCCGAGGTGTTCTGAATTTCCTCGATCGAATCTTCTGATTCGCGTTCAAACTGTTCTTGCGGTTCCTGCAAAGACATTAGGACCTCAAAACTATTCCTACAAACCAAGGATCAAATCCAAAAGGAAGCGGGCACCCCCATCGGTCAACCCGAGGATGATACCCATCACAATCATTACAACCAGGACAATTCCGGTCAATTGGAGGACTTCCCGTCTTGTGGGCCACGAGACCTTGCGAAGTTCGCCAATCGTTTCGCGGAAATATACCTGGATGGGGTTCTGCTTCCTGCTCTTATCCTTTTCAGCCAAGGCTTATTACTCCTTCATTCTTACGGCTAAAACGCCGCCCTACTCACAGCGGCGTTTTGCTTCGTACGTACAGGCCAGGCAGGACTTGAACCCACAACCGCTCGTTTTGGAGACGAGTGCTCTACCAATTGAGCTACTGGCCTTTATGGGGCGAGGCAAGCCTGCCCCTATGATCTACTTCGTTTCGCGATGCATGGTATGTTTTCTGCATCGCGGGCAAAACTTGCTGAACTCCATACGATTGGGATCGTTACGGCGGTTCTTCTCGGTCGTGTAATTTCGCTCCTTGCAGTCATTACATTGGAGTGTAATGACTGGGCGAATATCTTTCTTCTTTGATGCCATGCTAACTTACCAACTTTCTATCTTATTCAATGATTTTAGTGACGACGCCGGCGCCGACGGTGAGACCGCCTTCACGGATGGCGAACTTCGAACCCTGCTCCAACGCCACCGGCACGATCAACTCCACCGTCAGGTTCACGTT
>JACAEM010000010.1 GCA_013388855.1 Chloroflexota bacterium | reverse complement strand
GCGCCAATCAGCACATCCGCCGAGTCGCTTTCGCCGTTCTCGAAATACACAGTGACCCTCGCTTCTTCTTGCTCGAACCTGGCGCAATTCATGCCCAATCTGAGCGTATCGGGCTTCAGCGCACGGATAAGAATTTCATGCAGCGCGGCGCGGTGAATGGCGACCACTGGCTCGCCGTATCGGGCTTCCATTTCGTCGGTGCGGGCGTCGAATAACGTCTCGCCGTTGTGAGCGCGAATCTGCGAACGATTCAACTTCGACCCTGCCTCAATCACCGCATCTGCCACGCCAAGCGCGCGCAGAACATGCAGCGCATTCGACCACAACGTCAACCCTGCGCCCACCTCGCCAAGTTTTTTCACTTTCTCGTACACCTTCACAGTAAAACCGTATTGCTGTAGGGCGATGGCGGTACACAATCCGCCCACCCCGCCGCCGATGATGATGATTTTTTGGGGTTTCATGATTTCTCCTGTAAAACATTCAAGTTCCCATCGTCCCGAAGATTCACGAAACCTTCGGGATGTTTCAACACTTTGCTCATTGCGCAGGCAGCGACTGCAAAAACAGATACAACGCCGCCAACTCGTCATCGGTCATTTTGCCGATGGCTTCAAAGGGCATGAAAGCGGGTGCAAGCGGCTTGCCTTCAGGCGTGATTCCTTCGCGCATGGCGGCAATGAACTCCTCTTCCGTCCATGCGCCGATGTTACCCGCAGGCGTGATGTTCGGCACGGGCAAAGTCACGCTTGGGTCGGGGTAAGCGCCGCCCGCGTAGTCCGCGCCGTGGCAGGAAGCGCAATCGCCCAGCACGGCAAGATATTCGCCGTATTCCACGGTCACACCCGCTTCGGGCGCGCTGACAGTCGTCGCATGGCTCGCCTCTTCGACGGGAAGTTTCCCAAACAGTCCCGCGCCGAGCATGATTTTTCCCATCATCTCAAACGACCCTTCGGTCACGCGGTCTACAGGCGGAGCGACCTTCAGGTAGGCAATTACTGCGCCCAGGTCTTCATCGCTCACGCGTTGATACACCAGCACGGCGGGCATGAAGATGGGTTTGCCTTCGGCATCAATGCCGTGACGGATTGCCCGCACATACTCCGCATCGGATGTGTACACGCTTCCGACTCCGCCCAAGCCTGTCGTCAAGTTGGACGCATCCACCTCGCCGACGCCTTCCATCTTGAACCAGCCGCCCACGCCGCCCAAATCCGCGCCGTGACATTGGGCGCAGGTCGTCTCTGCAATGTGTTTGCCGCGCGCGATGCTGGCATCGTCGGTCGGGACGATTACGCTATCGGTGGGGAAAACATACGTCTTGTTCAGACGCATGTTGCCAAGGATAAGGAACACCAGCGCCAACGCCAGCAGCAGTCCGCTCAACGAACCAAGCACAATCCCAATCCATTTGAAAATCTTGTTCATTGCATATCTCCTTATGATATTTTTGCATAAAGCCCTAGATGACCAGTTCCACGCCCAGCGCAATGACCGTGACCACGAGCGCCAGGATGAAGGTGAGCGCGATGCCGTTCAGGAACTTCCTGAAGTGAAAGCCGTAATCGCGGTAGCCTGCCATGCCTTCCGTTCCAGGCAGAATCATGAACTTCGGCTTCAGCGTCATCAACAGGAACCAGTCGAGCAGAATCAGGTCGAGCAGGTTCCACATCTGGAATATGAGGGTGGACACAATCAGGGTTTCCACGAAGGTCAGTTCGCCAGAAAGGCTGCGGAGTTGACCCAGCCCGAGTGCGACGACCAGCCCCAGGGTCGCCAGAAGCGGAAGCGTTATCCAGTTCGCCTGTTTGCGGGTCGAGTCGCTCATCGTTCCATATCTGGCGCGGATGTCGGGCGGGTAGTCGTTCAAAATCATCTCCGCGTTGATTTTGCCGATGACGAGCATTGCCGCACTGAAGACCACGCCAAAGACCGTCCCCCACACCAGACCGATTTCAAGCAGTTGTTTGATGTTCATTTTGTCACCTCTCGTAATGTCAGAAAAACTTGCTTTGCCAGTTCCAGGTCGCCTTCGCCGCTGATGACCAGGTACTTTTCGCCGACATATGCCAGCAGATAAACCAACGCGGCATCGGGCGTTTGCAGAGTGATGAGCGTTGAGGGCAATCCGCCTGCGAGCATGACTTGCGCTTCGCTGATGATGGTGTTGTCCGCCCACGCCTCCTTGCGGATAGCGACAAATGCAGGCAGGTCATCCTTCGGCTCCCAATCGTAGAGCGTGATAATCAGCCGCACGCCGCCTTCGATGACGACGGCATTGTCTGAAATATCGGGCGCAGACAGGAACTTGACCTGCGACCCGCGCTCGCCTACTGCCTGCTCGGTGTATGTCCACTCTGCGGGGACATCCAACGCAAAGCCGACTTCTTCATTGGCGTAGGTCTGCGCTTCCCATGCGGGCGCGGGGATTTTCACTTCGGTCGGCGCAGAGACGGCTGTCGGCTGGATAGTCGTTTCAGGCTGTATCGTCGGTTGGGCGGTCGCTGTCCCGCCGCAAGCCGTCAATATGAAACTTGCAAAAAACAGCATGTAGAGAATCTTTTTCATTTTTGACTCCAATCTCCAATGACTAACTCACCTTACGCACCCTCACCCTAACCCTCTCCCTTTGGGAGAGGGGACTCCCTTCCCTCTTTGGGGGAAGGGGCGGGGATGAGGGAGAGTTCACGCCGCCTGCGCTTTCCTGCGGTTAACGAAACTCACGCCGAAATACACCGCCGCATCGCAGACCAGCATCCCAATCACAGCAGGGACAAGCACCGCCCAGCCCGATTCGCCGCCTTCCGCCACGCTCCAGGCAATCTTGCCCAGCGCCGCCAGGTTGATAACCGCCAGTCCCCACCACCATGAGCGCTTCCAGAACGCCAGCGCAAGGAAGTAGAAAAACGCGGGGACGGTGAGGGTGAGTAACACCTTGCCAAACGTCCATGCGCCGAGCAGGTAGTCGCGCTCCGCCTGCAGGAATTGTTCCACCATCGGGTCAATCGTTTCGGGCGCGGGGAACCAGAAAATGCTGGTCAGCAGGGCAACGATGGTGAAAGCGAGTCCCTTCCCACTGCGCTTGTAGGCGAAGTAAATATATGGAAGGAGAAACATCGGGCGGATGTACCAACTCAAAACGTTGTGATGACGCGCCCAGGCCCACGAGAGAAAGTCCGATAAAAGTTCCATGTCAAAATCTCCTTTTTGTTTTCGCTGGTCGAGTAGAGCAAGCATCCTTTTGCTCATACCGAGACCCTGCGTTTTGCATTGCCCCAACGATACAACCTCCCCTTCCCGCCGACATCGGTCTGCGCTCACTTTGCTGGCGGGAAGTTTTCCCAAACTTTTGGGAACGGCTTCCCATCTGTTTGGGAATAAAATAGGATATGCTTTGTGTGCACGTTCTCCAACGCGCCACATACGGTATGGCATTGACACGATGACGCACGCTTCCCTCTCCCTTCGCTGGGCGCGCCTTGCCCAAATCGTCTGGCTTGCCGCCGCGCTCCTTTGCCTGGCGTTCTTCATCGTCGAAATTCGCCTCTCCTACCAGAATCCCCTCCCCGCCACCGACTACCTCACCGCCTTGCGGACGCTTTACATGGTCGTCCATCTTTTCATCGCGGGGTTCATCATCTTCAAACGCCCCACCGAGACCTTCGCGGTCTTCGTCGCATATTTCCTGCTGTTGATGGGCGCCGCCTTCTGGACTCTTTCGCCAGCCATCCCCAATCAACCCGCCTTCTGGCAGACCCCGCGCGCCTTCGCCAACCTGCTCACCGCCGCCGCGTTCATGGTCTTCTTTCTCATCTTCCCCGATGGACGCTTCCAACCGCGCTGGACAGTCCCCTTTGCGCTCGGCATGTCGGTCTTTCTCATCGGCGAGAATTTTTTCCCCCACACCCTGCTCAGCCCCAAGAACTGGGGCTACATCCCTGCCGCGTGGCTCTCGCTGTTCACGATGGCAGTCCTGATTTACATTCCCGTCCACCGCTACCGCCGTCTCACCGACCCCGTCATCCGTCAGCAGACCAAATGGGTGGTGTACGGAATCGCCTCCGCCATCCTCCTCTATTTCCTCATCGCCCTGCCCGTTGCGCTCGGCGCGCCCAGTGACCCAAACACGCCCTACGGTTTGTTTTTCATCACAGGCACAACCCTTGCCCTCATGCTCATCCCGCTTTCCATCGGCGTCGCAGTCATGCGTTACCGCCTGTGGGAAATTGACCCCCTCATCAACCGCACGCTCGTCTATGGCGCGCTCAGTTTTCTCACCATTCTCCTGTATGTCTTAACCGTCGGCGGCTTTGCCTACTTTATCGGCAATACACAAACCAATATCATCATCTCCTTCATCGCCACAGGAATCATCGCTATCATTTTTGAACCGCTTCGCCAGCGGTTACAGCGCGGCGTCAACCGCCTGATGTACGGCGACCGCGACGACCCCGCCACCGTCCTCACGCGATTAAGCCAGCGGCTCGATTCCGCCCTTGCGCCCGATTCCGTTTTGCAAACCATCGTGGAGACCCTTGCCCAAACCCTCAAACTACCCTACGCCGCCATTTCTCTTTTTGGAGATGACGCGCCAGCGCCCCGCTTCGCGACTCACCCGAACCTGCCTCCGTCCGAGTTACTGCATCTCCCTCTGACCTATCAGACCGAACGCGTCGGCGAGTTGACCCTTGCTCCCCGCGCCGCTGGCGAATCCTTCTCCCCCGCCGACCTGAAACTGATTCACATCATCGCCCAGCAGGCGGGGGTTGCCGCCCACACCCTGCGTCTGCACAACGACCTGCAAAAATCCCGCGAACGTCTTGTCACCGCGCAGGAAGAAGAACGCCGCCGCCTGCGCCGCGACCTGCACGATGGAGTCGGTCCTACCCTTGCCAGCCTCTCCCAGCGCCTCGATGCCGCCGCCGACCTGATGGACAGCGACCCCCAAAAAAGCAGGCAATTGCTCAAAGACCTGAAAGGACAGGTCAAAGAAACCATTGCCGAAATCCGCCGCCTGGTCTATGCTCTGCGTCCGCCCGTGTTGGATGAATTCGGTCTGGTCTCCGCCATCCGCGAACACACCGCCCCTTACGGCGGACCCAACGGATTGCAACTCGCCTTCCGCGTGACCGAACCGCTCCCCGCCCTGCCCGCCGCCGTGGAAGTCGCCGCTTACCGCATTGCGCTGGAAGCGTTTACGAATGTCGTGCGTCACGCGCAGGCGACCCGCTGCGAGATTGAAATCAAAATCGAAAATCAGCATCTCATGCTGGAAATCTTCGATAACGGCAAAGGACTTCCCCAGGAACGCCGCGCAGGCGTGGGCTTTGCATCCATGCGCGAGCGGGCAGAGGAACTTGGCGGCGAGTGTGTCATTGAAAATGTGCCTGCGGGCGGAGTGACCGTCCGCGCAAAATTGCCAATATCCCCTCTCCCACAGGGAGAGGGCTAGGGTGAGGGTGAAAGGATTGCATTATGCCCATCAAAGTGTTGATTGCCGATGACCACGTCTTCTACCGCGAAGGCGTCCGCGCGTTGTTGGGCAATGTCCCCGAAATCGAAGTCATCGGCGAAGCGGGCAGCGGCGAAGAAACCCTTGCCAAAGCCCAAGACCTCCAGCCCGATGTCATCCTGATGGATTTGAACATGCCAGGCATGAACGGCATCGAAACCACGCGGCGAATCCATGCAACGCAGCCGAAGGTCGGCGTTCTGGTCATCACCATGTTCGATGACGACAACTCGGTCTTCGCCGCCATGCGGGCGGGCGCGCGCGGCTACCTGCTCAAAGATGCGGATAAAGAGGAGGTCGTGCGGGCAATCGTCGCCGTGGAAAGAGGCGAGGCAATCTTCAGTCCCGCCATTGCCCAGCGCATGATGAAGTATTTTTCCGCACCGTCGTCTGCATCCAACCAAAAAGGTCAACCCAGCGAGTTCGCCGAGTTGACCGAACGGGAGTTTGAAATTTTGGATTTGATCGCGCAGGGAGATAACAACGCCGTCATTGCAAACAAATTATCGTTGAGCATCAAGACCGTGCAAAACTACGTTTCCAGCATCCTCAACAAATTGCAGGCGGCAGACCGCGCCCAAGCCATCGTCCGCGCCAGGGAGGCGGGGTTGGGGAAAGTGGGCAGAGGGTAGTTCCATTCAGCAAGAAATAGAGAGGCGGCAAATGCGTTATTTTCTCGGGATCGATGTCGGTTCGTCGAAGACTCATGCGTTGATCGTGGATGAGGCGGGGCAATGCGTGGGGTTTGGCAAATCAGGGAGTGGAAATCATCAAACTGTTGGGTATGACGGGCTTGAACAGACAATGATGAAGGCGTTTGAGTCCGCGCAGGAAATGTCGGGGGTGAATCCGGTTTCGATAGCGGGAGCGGGCTTCGGTGTGGCAGGATACGATTTCCCGTCAGACAGACCGGAACATCTTCGGGCGATCGCGAAGTTGGGGTTATCGTGCCCGGTGGAGGTCGTCAACGACGGCATGAATGGTCTGTTTGCCGGGGCGACGCGTGGCATTGGGGTTAATGTCACGGCAGGGTCATCCAACAATGCGCGCGGTCGCGGGCGTAATGGAAAGGAAGGGCGGATTGTCGGCAATGGAGTCGAGTTCGGTGAGTTTGGCGGTGCGCTCGAGATCGCGCGGAGAGGGCTTCAACTGGTGAATTACGCGTGGATTAAACGCATCCCGCCGACGGCGTTGACACAGATTTATATCGAGGCACTGGGCGCCAAGGATGAAATGGACCTGATGGAAGGTCTATCGAATCAACAGTATCATATCTTCCCGTATCTGGCGACGAAAGTGGCAGATGCCGCATGGGCAGGCGATGAAGCTGCGTTGGATTGCATGCGCTGGGCGGGAGAAGAACTGGGCTGGCTGGCAGTGGCGGTGGCGCGACAGATCGAAATGGAAAATGAAGAAGTGGAGGTCATACAATCGGGCAGTGTTTTTGACGCAGGCGATATCATTACGACTCCCATGCGCAATCTGGTGCTGAAACATTGTCCGCGCGCGAAATTGATCCGGCTCGATGGTCCGCCGGTGGTGGGTGCAGTCATTCTCGGTATGGAACAGGCGGGGTTCGATGGGTACGCTGTTCGAGACCGGATCGTTCGCACAGCAAAGGACCTTGTCAAATAATCTTTGGTCATCATGCTTTCCATAGTCCTGCCAAAGTGTGCTTGTTTTTCCCTACTCAAGGGGAGATGCATGTGAGGAGGATAAACGCGTCATCTTTCTCGATCGCGATGTCGCGCTCGATACACAGCGATGTCGATTTGCAGATATGAATCGTTCAATCCAAATACTTCAACCCTGAACCGGTATTGAATAACACGACTCGCTCGCCAGGGATGATCCATTTTTGAGCAAGAAGTTTCTTATAAGCCACCAACGTGGCGGCGCCCTCAGGTGCGGAAAAAACCCCCTCTGCTCTGCCGAGTTCCTTCTGGGCTTTTAGAATATCATCGTCGCTGACAGCGACAGCCGTCCCGTGGCTTTCACGCAGGTCTTCTAAGATCAAAGCGTCGGCAAAACTCTTTGGGACTCGCAACCCGGAGGCGATTGTACTTGCGTTCATCCAAAAATCACAGAAAGCCGCGCCGGATGCAAAGGCTTTGACAACCGGAGCGCACCCCTCTGCCTGCACAGCAACCATGCGCGGCCGTTTAGTGTTTTTCAGCCAGCCTAATTCCTCAAGTTCGGCAAAAGCTTTCCACATCCCCACGAGGCCCGTTCCCCCTCCTGTGGGATAAATAATCACATCCGGCAGTTCCCAATTGAAGTGTTCTGCCAGTTCATATCCCATGACCTTCTTCCCCTCCGTTCGGTATGGTTCCTTGAAAGTGGAAAGATCAAACCAACCCTCCGCACTCGCTTTTACACCAACCATTCCAGCCGCGTCGCTGATCAAGCCGTCCACCAGAACGACTTCTGCCCCAGCCATGCGGCTTTCCTCGATATTGGCACGCGGAGTATCTTTTGGCATATAAATCAACGCTTGAATTCCTGCCCTTGCCGCATAAGCTGCCATGGCGCCGCCGGCATTACCGGCAGTGGGGATGATCACTTTTTTGATTCCAAGTTCCTTCGCTTTTGAAACGGCAGCAGCCAATCCCCTCGCTTTGAAGGAACCGGTTGGATTCGAACTCTCGTCTTTGACATAAAGATTGGATGTACCTAATTCCTCTTCCAGATTTGGAAGCCGCAACAGGGCAGTATCTCCCTCTCCCAAAAACACCACATGTTGAGGATCTTTCACAGGAAGCAATTCATGCCAGCGCCACATTCCACGCGGGCGGACCATGATCTCATCCCGATCCAAGTGTTCACGCACAGACCTCAAATCATAACGCGCCAGCAGAGGTGACTGGCATTCCGGACAAAAGGTATGGATTTGATCAGAAGAATAGGTTACCCTGCAACCCGAACATTCCAATTCGACAAAAAATGAGAATTTGTCAGATCCCAAAACTGCTGACTTTGCAGGCATATAAGTCCTCATGAATGTAAAGAATTTCCCTGAAAATAACACAAAAGACTCAACCTTGCCCGGAGTTCATGGACATTATTCACCGAACGTAAACTCGCGCCACTTCAATGACGATATTCTACTACGAGCTCACCTCACCTGAAACCAACAAAGGTTAATCAGTCTTCTTGAGAAGATAAGTTGTCCAACTGCCCGGTTTTGGCGGCATCTCGTACACAAAGATCAATTTATCCCCATCAAAATCGGAAGGCTCCCATTCGGGAAAATCGGCTGAAATGGACACCACACGCGAACCAGGTTTCATTTGCCCTTCCAAATGCAACGCCAATTTCGCCACTTCAGTGGATGTGGCGTAGATAAAAACGACATCGGCATCGTGCACATCCGACTTGAAAAAATTCCCCGCCTCCACACGGACCCGGTCACTGACCCCGTTATACAAAGCCGCCAGCCAACTGACGAGTCTTTGCGCCGGTCCGATCTCGATGCCTATTGTCTTCGCCCCAAATTCACGCGCCGCAATGACGAGCACCCGTCCATCACCGGAGCCGAAATCGTAGAGCAGTTCATCTGCTTTGAGCCTCGCCAGCTTCAACGCCACGCGGATGCGGTCCGGGTGGGTTGGGCGGGAGGGCAATCCGTACATCGCCGGGACAAGCACCCACAGCAAGCCAAAAACAAAAAGGGCGATAAAGAAAAAGAACGCGACAAGGATGAGAATATCAGTCATGATGTTTCGAAACATACCAGACAGCGACCAGCGCCAGCAGGTTGAAGCCTACCGCCGCGCCGGTGACAATGCCAAAACCAAGGGCATATAACTTCGGCGCCAACAGCGCACCGACGGCGCGCCCAATGAAATTGGCGGAGCCCGCAAACGCCAGCGTGGTCGCCCGCGCCGAGGGCATCACTTCACTGTTCAATGGGATGATACTGACAATCGTAATCTCGAACGCGATAAAAAAGAAGAACAACCCCGCCAGTGCGCCGAACTCCGTGCGTCCGATGATCGGAAGCAGAATCGCCGCGACGGAATTGACAATGATTCCCAATCCTGCCGCGCGTACTTTACCAATACGGTCCACGAACAGGGCGACCAACCCCTCTCCACCCAATTCGGAGAGTCCGATCACGGCGGAAGCGCCCGCCAGCGCGGCAATTTGAAGCTTGAACGAATCCTCCAGCCAGACACCGAACATCAAGTTGACCATTTCGTTGGCGGAACACACAAAGGTTCCGATCGAAAACGCCGCCAAAACCACAGGGGTGGCAACGATCTGTTTAACGGAACCAAAGACACCGTCGGCATGAGGCGCCGGTTTGGTCGAGTCCCGCAACATCAGAAGGATGAAGACGAGAGCAACAAGTCCCAGGATCCCCAATGCCCAGAAAGGTGCTGACCAACTCGATTGGGCAATGAGCCAGCCCACAAAAGGGATCCCTAGTATGAACGCCAGCGACCAGGCAAATTCAGAGAGGGCAATGGCAGTGCCGCGTTTTTCATAGGCGACATGGTCGGCAATATGCGAAGTCATCGAGGGGTCGAAGATGGACTTGCCGATCATGGCAAGAATGAGGGCCATGCCGAGGGTGGTAATGGCAGGGAAGAGCGCCACGACGCCCATCGCCAGCACGAACAACCCCAGTCCAAGCGCCATGCCAAACCTGCGTCCACGCGTCTCGATGAACGGGAAGAGGAACGGGGTTGCCGCGCCGACGACGGCACGGTTCGCCACCAGCCCCGAAATGACGCCGATATCCACGCCCAGTCCGCGCGCAAACACCGCCAGGAACGGATAAATCATCCGAAAGGCGGTGTTGATGACAACACGTATGAGGGTGAGCGCGGCGAGTTTGAGGTTGCTCAAGAGATTGTTATCACCGCCTCAAAGGTTTTCTGAAAGAACTTTGTTGAGCCATTAAACCTTCGGGACGTTTCTGCTGAAAATAAGAAACCAGCGCGTCAGGAAGAATGCCGCCAGCATGGTTAACGCGATCAGGGCAAGGAAGAAACCGATGATGGTATAGTTCCCCGAATTGAAGATCGGCGACGGAGGCGGGTGCATGACGTTGTCTGCCGTGGCAAAGATGGCGCGCAGAACCACAATATAGAGAATATTGGTAACCGAGGTAATCCAGTTCGTATTGATGAGCCAGAGTCCCACCTGCAATAGAACACCTGTCACGGCAAAGATCAAGGCGAGACGGAAGCGCGGTTCGGAGAGGAAAAGACCGTTCCAGTTGGTCTGCATCGCCCAGAGCGAGAGTGGCAGGTAGGTCACCCAGAAGAAGATACCCGTCCGCCCGAGCGCGGCCGACCAGTGATGGAAGGATTCACGCGTGACAATGAGTGCAATCAGCCCGGCAAACGCCGCCGCGAGGAAAGCCAGTTCCGCCGCAAGTACCCAGGCACCGTGCAGGTACACGATCCGCACGTTGGAGCCGAGCGATTGTTCTTCGGGTCCGAACATTGCCAGGAGAGCGATTAGAATTATCGAGAGGAAGAATAACAATAACGGTGATTTGAGTTTCGGCATGGGACGATTTTACACCATCGCAGGTCTCGTTGAGCACAGGAGGATTAAATTTTCATGGATAAGCCGCCTGCCAGTATCGCTTTAGAGGCGCTTGGGATTCCCCACCGTGTCTTCACGCACGAACAGCCTGTTTCCACTTTCGAGGAGGCGGCATCTCAGCGTGGACAGCGCCCCGGGCAGATCGTGCGAAGCATTCTGTTTCAAGTGCGCCCTGAAGAGTTCGTGATGGTTTTGGTCGCGGGACCGAAACAGGTCGATTGGAAGAAGTTGCGCCGGCACGTCAAACGCTCGCGTGTGCGGATGGCAACCGAGGAGGAAGTACTGGATGTGACGGGATTCCGAATCGGGACGGTGAGTCCGTTTGGGGTACGGACTCAAGTCCGAGTGTTGGTCGATGCGAGCGTTCTAAAAGAGGAGGAAGTCTCTCTGGGGTCGGGTGTCCGCAATATGGCAATCGTCATGAAGAGTGCGGATGTCTTCCGTGCGTTGGGGAAACCGGAGATTGTTGATTTTCTCGAATCCACTTGACATAATTCATTCGCTGAATTATAGTTAAAGACAATAAAGTCTATTGTATAAATAGACTTTTTAGACTATGAGACTTTCCAAACGCGGCGAATACGGTCTTCGGGCAATGATCATGCTGGCGGGTACCCCTGAAAAGGATGCCTCCCTGCCTATGGTTCAGATCAAAGAGATTTCGCAACGCGAGCAAATCTCGGCGAAATTTCTTGAGCAGATCCTGCTGACGCTCAAGAATGCAGGCTTGCTCCACAGCAAGATGGGCATTGGCGGCGGGTATTACCTGGCCAAGCCGCCCAGCGAGATCAGCCTCGGTCAGATCTTCCGTACCCTGGATGGTCCGGTGGCGCCAATCAAATGCGTGAGCCAGATGGCCTATGAGCCCTGTGGCTGCCCCGATGAGCAGACCTGCGGACTGCGCATGGTCATGGGTGATGTGCGCAATGCCATCGCCAACATTCTCGATCACACAACCCTTGCCGATGTCGCCAAACGACAGAGCGATACGCGCAAGAAGCTCGGTATAAAGTAATCATTGGAAAGAACCCTACAATGGGTGCTTTTTTTATCGCCTAAAAGTATACTACTATTATAGACTTTATATACTATTAGATGAAGTCGAGCCAATAAATCATATTTGCTCTTCACAAACTAAATTCAGGAGACTCTAAGATGGAAATTTCAATTCTCGTTTATGTGCTGGTGGGGTTCATCGCCCAAACAATCGATGGCGCGTTAGGCATGGCATACGGTGTCAGTTCGAACACTTTTTTGCTCAGTCTGGGAATCCCGCCCGCCGCGGCCTCCGCCAGCGTCCACATGGCGGAGGTGGTAACAACCGGCGTTTCCGGCTTCTCGCACTGGCGACTCGGCAATGTGGACTGGAAACTGGTCAAGCGCCTGCTGATCCCCGGCGTGATTGGCGGTGTGGCAGGCGCCTACCTGCTCACCTCCATTGACGGGGATGTCATCAAGCCATGGATCGCCGCTTACCTGCTGCTGATGGGCGTGGTGATCATCTACAAAGCGATCACCACCGTGCCGCGCAACAAACCGGACGATTATCATGGTCCACGCATCAGCCTACTCGGTCTGTTCGGCGGATTCTGCGATGCCATCGGCGGAGGCGGCTGGGGGCCGGTGGTCACCTCTACTCTGGTGGCGCGCGGAAAGTATCCGCGCATGACGATTGGCTCGGTCAATTTCTCGGAGTTTTTCATCACCTTCGCCGAGTCCGTGACCTTTGTACTGGCGTTGAGTTTCTCCCAGTATTGGCAGATCATCCTGGGATTGCTGATCGGTGGAGGAATCGCCGCTCCCCTGGCGGCGCGCATGACAAAGAATTTGCCGTTGAAGGCACTGATGATCCTGGTCGGCGCATTGATCATTATTCTCAGTATCCGAACAATTTACCTTGCATTGGTTTAATCAAAAAGGCGGCTCTCTTAAGCCGCCTTTTCTTCTTACCAGATCCCCGGCAACAGCCGATATCGTGTCTTTTTGGCATATTCGACATAGCCGGGGAGTTCGGCTTGCAGGGTACGATCCTCCAGCGAAGTCCGAAGCACAAGCACGCCGAGCAGCAACAGGCTTAGAATGAACGCCCAAACCGAATCCAGCAAGACAGGCAAGGCAAGATACATCCACAGGGCACCGGCATAGCCAGGGTGACGGACAAAGCGGTATGGTCCCGTCGTGACGACATGATGACCGCGGTCTTTCTGAATACGAACCACGCCCGAGAAGAATTTGTTTTCGACCAGCGCCCAGGAGCCAAAGGCAAAACCGAGGAAAACGACAAACAATGCCGCGATCCTGGCATTGAGTGGATAAGGGGGTGTCCAATCATACGCTTTATCCATCCCGGCGACGATCAGGATCAGGAGTCCGCCAAATGCGAGCAGCGGGGAGAGGATCTTATCCCACGATTTGGCGTCCTGTAGTTCCATGGAACGGGCGCGTTCAGCCAGAATATCCGGGTTGCGGCGCGCTGCCAGTATCCGGCTGACGATAAAGCCCAGGATGTTAATCGCGGCATATGCCCACGCCTCCCACCAATCCCAGGCTCCGGAAACGATCATGGGAGTAAGCGGAAATACCAACAGGATGAGAACCAACCGCAGAATGGTCCTGGGTGTCATGAATTTCATCTGAGTATTCATATGAATTTCTCCAGAACCATTATAATGATGGTGATACGGAGTACAAGTGATGAAATCCATTCGCCGCACGTTCATCTTGATACTGGCCTTGTTTTCGACGCTTTCGGTCGTTTTCCAGACCGTGAGGGCGCAAAGCGATGAACCGCTCGTCATCGTGCTGACCGCCGACGGTCCGATCATGCCGCCGATGCTGGAATATTTCAAGCGCGGCATCGAAGCTGCGGAGAGGGAGAACGCCGAAGCGCTTATCATCCAGCTCAATACACCCGGCGGAAGCCTCGAAACGATGCTCAGCATCATCAAGGAGATCCGGGCCAGCGAAGTGCCGGTGGTGGTATATGTTTCGCCAAGGAACGCCTTTGCCGGGAGCGCTGGCGCGCCAATCACCTTTGCGGCGCACGCTTCCGCCATGGCGCCTGAGACGTTCATCGGCGCATCCACGCCCATCGACCAGTCGGGCGAAAACCTGACCACCGACGCCAGGGAAAAAGCAGCCAACGCGACCAAAGCCGCCATCCGCCCGTATGTGGAACCGCGCGGCGAGAAGGCGCTGGCGCTTGCCGAATCGATGGTGGATGAAGCCGCCGCCGCAACCGCAGAGGAAGCGCTTGAAGCCAGGTTGATCGATTTCGTGGTCGACAACGTGGACGACCTGCTCGAAGCACTGGATGGATTCACCGTGCAGTTGAGCAACGGCCCGCGCACGCTTCACACTGACAGCGCACGCACCGAACCGCTGGCAATGACCTTCATCGAACAACTGTTGTTGTTCCTCACCAACCCGAACATCGTCTTCACCCTATTATCCGTTGGCGTCACGGCAATTCTGATTGAGATTTCGAGTCCCGGCGGCTGGGTGGCGGGATTCATCGGGGTGGTGTGTGTAACGGTGGCGCTGTACGGAATCGGGCTGCTGTCGGTCAACTGGTTTGGCGTCCTGTTCCTCGTCACTTCTTTCGTACTGTTCATCCTCGATATCAAAGCGCCCACCCACGGCGCGCTGACCGCCGCGGGCGTGGCATCGTTCATCGTCGGGGCGTTGGTGCTGTTCAACTCGCCGGGCGTGCCTGAGTTCCAGCGCGTATCCGTTCCACTGGTGATCGGCGTTGGCATCAGTCTCGGTCTGCTGTTCTTCGGCATCCTCATGTTCGCCCTGCGCGCCCAGCATACGCCGATCAAGATGGGGGCTGAGTCCTACGCCGGAATGACGGGATCAGTCAAAAGCTGGCATGAGGCGAGCGGTCAGGTGCTGGTGGACAGCGAACTGTGGAGCGCGGAAAAATCCGACGATTCGGATTCCATCCGTAAGGGCGATAAAATAGAAGTTGTCAAAGTCGATGGTTTGAAATTAATAGTAAAGAAGAAATAACGAATCAAAAAGGACCTTATGCCTGTTACCCCTACAAGAGACCGAGTCTCCCCTGAAACCGAATCCCGCCCCCTGCGCCGCCCCGAGTGGATCAAGGTGCGCGCCCCGGCGGGCGAAACCTACGAGTGGCTGCACGGACTGATGCGCAAAAAGGAACTGCACACGGTCTGCGAAGAAGCCATGTGCCCAAACCTGGGCGAATGCTGGGGCAGCGGTACGGCGACATTTTTGATGCTCGGCGATGTATGCACGCGTACCTGCGCCTTCTGCGACATCAAACACGGCAAACCCGCTTTGCTGGACTGGGGCGAAGCCGAGCGTGTGGCACAAGCTGTTAAAGCCATGGAGTTGAAACACGCGGTCATTACCTCTGTCAATCGCGATGAACGAAGAGATGGCGGAGCTCCCATTTTTGCCATGGTGATTCGGAGAATCAGAGAATTATTGCCGGGTTGTTCCATCGAAGTATTGATTCCCGATTTCAAGGGCTCGCTCGAAGCCTTGAAGATCGTCATGGATGCCCGCCCGGAGATTTTGAACCATAACGTGGAGACGGTGCCGCGATTGTTCAAAACTGTCCAGCCGCAGGATAACTACGAATGGGCGGCGGCAACTCTTTCCAATGCCAAGAAACTCGACCCGGACGTGCTGACCAAATCAGGCATCATGGTTGGTCTGGGTGAGACCATGGACGAGGTCAAAGCTGTGATGCGCGACCAGCGCTCCTGGGGTGTGGACATCCTGACCATCGGTCAGTATCTGCAACCCAGCAAAAAGCACATGCCCATGCACCGCTACTACACGATGGAAGAATTTGCCGAACTACGCGACTACGGCAAGGAAATTGGTTTCCAGTGGGTGGAGTCGAATCCGCTGGTGCGGTCGTCTTATCACGCCGCAGAACAGGTAAGGGCGTTGAGTGTGGTGCATCGCAAGTTGTATGGGGAACAAAAAGCAGAGAATTAGAATTGGGGGATTGGAGAATTGAATCTCAGGACGATAAATGCATCTGTCGGGCTGTTCCTTTCGACGCGATGACGGATCACGGAGAAACTCTGAAGGTGAATTTCCCATATATTTCATCTGCGTTTTTCTGAGGTATGATTACCGCCATCATTCGGACAAGGAAAATTTCTTATGACTTTTATTCAAATTACACAAAGGCAGGAACGTGTCCCGGTGACTGTCTTCCAACTATTGGATCGCATCCATCTGGGGAATTTCGCTGAAATGGAGAAGATCACGAAAGATGCCTACGACGCCGGGACGCGCGACTTGGTCATTGACCTGAGCCGGATCGAATCACTCACCAGCATCGGCGTGAGGGCGCTTGTCATCGTCCATAAACTGCTTTCCAGAGATGGAGGGAAACATCTGAGACTGGCTGGTGTATCGCCGTCCATGCGCGATGTACTGGAGATTGCCGGTATCACGCAATTCATCGACGTATACGATACTGTTGAGGAAGCAGCGGCTTCGTTTTAAACCGAACATCCCGAAGGTAAAACCTTCGGGATGTTGATTACGGGTTTCCCTACCCCTTTACTTTTACTGTCTGTGTCTTGTATTTCTTCAACGCGTTCCAACCCACCAGCATTCTCTCCTTCTCATCCCACAACCGGAAGAGCAATGATTTGAGACTCTTGCGGATCGTCAGCGGCTCGATCTGGAAGACCGGGTTCTCGTTATGGCACGCTTCCAATTTGTAATTGGGGATTCTCGGGCTGAGATGATGGATGTGATGGAAGCCGATATTCCCCGTGAACCATTGCAGGACTTTGGGAAGTTTGTAGAAGGAACTGCCGTCCATACCGGCGTTGAAAAAGTCCCAACTGGCATGCCGTTCCCAGTAGCTTGGGTCGAAGTTGTGTTGAACATAGAAGAGCCACACACCCGCGCCACAGGCGACCAACAGGATCGGCATTTCCACGAGCAGGAACGCCGCCCAGCCGATCTCGATCACCAGCCAACTCACTACGGCGGCAATGGCGATATTCGTCCAGATTACACTGCTGCGTTCGCGTTTACCCGCGTCCTTCTCCCAGAACCGATGCGTCAACACAAAGACGACTACCGCACCGACCGTGAACAGGATCAGCGGACTGCGCATGATGCGGTACCCAGCCTTCTTCCACCACGGCGCGGCCAGGTATTCCTCCACTGTCATCGTGTACACATCACCCACGCCGCGGCGGTCCAAGTCACCAGCAGTGGCATGGTGGATGGCATGACTGTGCTTCCACTGATAGAACGGCGTCAACACCAGCACGCCGAGCACCAGCCCAAGCCGGTCGTTCGCCCTGATGCTGCGGAAAAACGAACCGTGACAGCAATCGTGAAAGATGATGAACAGCCTCACCATAAACCCCGCGGTTGGCACAGCCAGGATCAACGTCAGCCAATACCCCACTTCGAGACTGCGGTACATCAGATACCACCCCACGATGAACGGGATCAGTGAATTGAACACCTGCCACAGACTGCGCCATGTTTCAGGGTAGGCATATTTCGAGACAATCCCCTGCCATTTGAATTTTTCAGTTGTCATACCACCTCCATTGGTTGGTGAGACTATTGTACTGTATTCAGCAGATCCGGTATGGACAAATCTGCCAGCGACTTGACGATCCTATTTGCCCCGTTAAACTGCAAAGTAGATGTGACCGGGTTCGGGACCGCCACTACGAAGATGCCTGCCCGATTCGCCGCCTTCACTCCATTGGGGGAATCCTCGAGGACGACCGCCGCCTCCTTCGGGACCTTGAGTTGGTTCAACGCCAACAAGAACAGATCGGGGTTCGGCTTGGTTCTGCCAATGCCCACATCGTCCGCGCAGACAACGACATCGAAATAGTGGAAGATATTCAACCGTTGCGCATGCTTATCCACCCAGAAGTGTGGAGAACTGGAAGCGATGGCAAGTTTGAGCCCAAGCCGTTTCGCTTCGTGGATGATGTCCATCACGCCCGGCAGGATCGGCTGGGCATGAATTAACGCGTGACTCTCCAACTGGTGGCGGGCGCGCAGAGAAGCGGAATCCAGCCGTCCCTGGGAAAGAAGCGAGAGATGGTTCGCAGCGTCAAAGTTCGATATCCCATATCCGCCAATGATCCTTCCCCACTCATCATGCGGGAGTTCGAAACCGTATTCGCGGTAGATGGTTTGCCAGACGTGGTATTCAGGCGTCTCGGTGTCGAGGATGAGTCCATCGAAGTCGAAGATGAGGGCTTTTAGCATGGAGGCGATTATACTTAATCATCCGCGTTGTGAGGAAGCTTGAAGGGCTGATGAAATAATCACAGGAAATTTCCAGATGAGTATTTCGCAGTCTGCGTTCCAATGACATGAATCCAAAGGAGAATTATGGACGACCTCTACTATTCCGATTACATCGAACTCGACAAAATCCTGAACTGTCAGCGCCCGCGCAGTTTCGACAAGATGGAGGATGGCAACGACGAGATGCTCTTCATCATCATTCATCAGGCATATGAACTGTGGTTCAAGCAGATTCTCTTCGAGCTCGATCTCGTGCGGAACATCTTCATCCAGGAGCGCATCAACGAGAACACGCCGGATATGAGCAATGTGGTGCATAAACTCAAGCGGATCGTGAAAATCCTCGAACTGCTCAACCAGCAGGTGAGTGTGCTCGAAACCATGACCGCGCTCGATTTTCTGGAATTCCGAAATTACCTTCTGCCCGCTTCGGGATTCCAAAGCAAACAATTCCGGTTGATTGAAGCAAAGTTGGGTCTGAAAATGGAGGAACGTCATAAAAAGGAGTATTACAAGTCCACGCGCCGCGGCAGTCTGTCCGAAAACGACATGCAGGAAGTGACTCGCGTGGAAAGCGAAAGTACGTTGAAGCAATTGATCGTCAAGTGGTTGGAGAGGATGCCGTTCTTCGAGGAGCAATACTGGGTGGAGTATAAGACAGCAGATGAATCAAACGGAAACAAGTTCTGGACGGAGTATCGCCGGGTCTACTCAGCCGGGTTGTCGGCGGGTGAAGGCGGGAGGCTGGTGGAATTCGATGCGGTCTTTTTCAAGGACGGGCGCGGCGATCTTTCGCCCAAAGCCATGCAAGCGGCGTTGTTCATCACGCTTTACCGCGACCTGCCAATTTTCCAGTTGCCGTTCGAGTTATTGAACACACTCTCCGAGATCGACGAACTGCTCTCCAATTGGCGCTACCGTCATTTCTCGATGGTACGCCGCATGATTGGCGTCCGTGCGGGGACGGGCGGCACCAGCGGCGCAGGCTACCTCGAAGGGACCTTGAGCCAGCATTACGCCTTCCGCGAGATCACCGAAGTGGCAACCTTTTTAATCGAACGCAGCAAACTCCCCAGCCTGCCGAATGTCTTGAAAGAGAAGGTAAGTTTCAATGTGTAATTCCACCGGGCAGAGAAGTGTATAATGCTGTCGAAAAGGAGTTATACGGTTATTCCCAATCGGTCGGCTGTTTCGAGAAAAGAATTGTGATCTACAAGATGCAATCATGGACAATTTGATCACCCTTTCCTGCCCATCCTGCGGCGCCAGCCTGGAAGTAGCTTCAGAAACAGAACAAGTTTCCTGCGAAATACTGCGGGAATACTCATCTTCTATCGGACCTGTCACTTGACGAGGCCTCCATCGAACTGCGCAACAAAAGAAGACTGGCGCAGGAAAGACTGATGACTTTCTTCGATTTCGAGATGGAAGATCTTCGTTACAACCACAACGGAAAGATGAGCCCCTACCAGAAGAGACGATTCTTCACAGGCGGACTCACATCGTTCCTGTTGATCGCGGTCAGCGGCGCGCTGGGGAGCATTATCATCATGACCTTGCGTCCCGTCAGTGACCCCTGCCTGTGGTTGAGCGTAAGCATTCTGGGTTCCATGATCCTGGGCTTGATCAGTTACAACTCGTTGACGAGACCCGTGAAGGCGGGCGTCGTTCAAAGTCTAGTCGGCACACTTGGCAAATCCCCGAATCCTACCATGAGACCCGTTTTCTACATCGGCAACAAGTCTTTTGTAGCAAGACAATCCTTTCACGGTGCTTGAATGGAACGTTCCTTACAGAGTCTATTACACGCCCATAAAGCGCGTACTTCTGTCGATTGAAATAATAAATTTGTGAAACGCAAGTTTGGGTGAATTTCGGAGTGCAAGTCAGGCACACACCGTAGGAAAATCATTGGATTGATCAAACTGCGGAGGCGAGCTCCTCACCTCCGCAGCGTTCCTGTCTTAACAGGATACCATTACACCAGTTGAAATATGCTATACTTTTTCAAACGGTGCGGCAGCGTATCGAATCAAACCGTAGATCGTACCTCGCCGGACCGAAAAAGATAAACCATGCTGAGAAACCCAAGGCTGGAAAAAGGACGAACGCCACAGTCTGTGCAACAGCTGGAAAAAAGGATTGCGCAGGCTGTTTCCTCTCAGGAGAAGATCGACCTGATGAACAGCCTTGCATGGCAGTTGCGCATTCGGGAACCTGAACGCGCGCTCACCCTCAGTCTGGAATCCATGGAAATGGCAAAATCCTCCGGTACGGATGGACAAACATACAAGCACGGCATCGCTGCCAGTCTGGTCACATTATCCTTTCTGGATGGCGAGGCAGGCAATCTCGATGCATCTATCCCTCGCGCCTTGGACGCGCTGTCATACCTCAAGGATCAGGCACAATCTGAGACACTGATCGATGCCTGGTATACGCTGGGCTGGGCATATTACTATTCGGGCAATTACCCGGCTTCCCTCGAGTTCGGGTTGAAATCCCTGAAGGCAGCGCGAGAACTGGGGTATCGCGAACGGGAAGCCTGGTGTCTGGACCTGGTGGCAAGCATCTACATGGACCCGGCGGAGGCCGTCCAAATGTACAGGGATGCCCACGATATTTTCATGGGATTGAACAGCATCGAAGGGCAATCGCGCATTCTCAATAATTGGGCATCCATTCTGATGAAATCCGGGGAATACGCCAGCGCTCTCGAAATGGCGGAGAAAAGCCTGGAACTGGCAAAACAGGCCGGCTTGAAAGGTGACGTGATCAACATCACCGCCACCATCGGGGAAATATTCACCGGCATGGGGAAATATGAGCAGGCTCAATTGAACCTCCACAATGCGGCGTCGCTTTTCGACCAATACGGCCGCGATATCAGTTCCGCCTACGTTCTCGTGGATCTGGGACAGGTATATCTTGTACAGAACAACCTCGAGCGTGCGGAAAAGGAATTGCTCAACGCGCTGGAGGTAGCCGCGCAGATGAAAATGCGGAACGAGCAGGCGCGCTGTCACCATTATTTGTCCGAAATATTCGAGAAACGCAAACGGTTCGACAAGGCGCTGGAGCATTACAAAAAATTCCAGTCATTGAGAGAGGAAATCGCAGGGGAGGGCGCCCTCAGGCAACTCGCCGCCTTGCGGGTCTCCAATCAGGTCGAGACTGCCCAGCGCGACGCGGAGATCCAGCGTCTGCAAAAGGAAAAACTACAGACCGAACTCGACGAGCATAAACGCGTCCATGCCATTTTGGAGGAACTCGCTACACGCGACCCGTTGACCAACCTGTTCAACCGGCGGCATTTCCTAAATCTCGCGGAACAGGAATGGAAACGGGCGATACGTTATAGGCACCCGCTCTGCGCGTTGATGCTGGATGTGGACCACTTCAAACAGATCAACGACCAGCACGGGCATGCCTCCGGGGATAAGGCGTTGACCACGGTTGCAAACGTGATCCGCTCCACGCTTCGGTCGACCGAGATCTCGGGACGCTATGGCGGAGACGAATTCATTGTCCTGCTTCCGGAAACCCTACCGGAGAACGGTGTGCTGGTCGCCAAACGCATCAGCCAGACAATCAAGGAGTACACGATCAGCAGTGACGCGGGGATTATCGAACTGACGCCAAGCATCGGTGTCGGCTGTATGACGATGGACGACCCCGACGCCCCCCGGTCGTTGAACGAACTTCTCAGCCACGCAGACAAGGCCCTATACACGGCAAAGAATGCGGGGAGGGGGCAGGTCCATCTTTATTCAGGGCGGGAATAAAAATAGGGACGGGTTTCAACCCGTCCCTGCTATCGATCAAGTCTTCGCTCGACTAGAACAATTTCAACAGCGCATCCTTCGCCCATGAAAACAGGGATTGCGGCGCGAGGCTGACAACCACTGTCAGGATGGCGGTTGCGCCGGTGGTGATGGAAAGCCAGGTCTCGCGTTCGGTGACCGGTTCACCGTCCTTCATGTACATGGTGACGACTACCCGCAGATAGTAGTACGCGGAAACGAGGGAGGTTAGTACGCCGATGATGGCAAGCCAGACATACCCGCCCGTAAGCACAGCGCGGAAGAGATAGAACTTGCCGACCATCCCCAGCGTGGGCGGGAAGCCGATGAGCGAGAGCATGAAGACTGTCATGGCGGCGGCAAGAGCAGGATATTTCCGCCCGAGTCCGGCATAATCGGCGATTTCCAACCCTTTGTTTTCGGCTTTTTCGAGGGCAATGACCACGCCCCACGCGCCAAAATTGGTCACTGCGTACGCGACGAGGTAAAAGAGTCCCGCGGCGATGGAAACGTTACGTACTTCGGGATTTCCATAGGGCACGAATGCCATGAGGATATACCCTGCATGAGCGATACTGGAATACGCCAGCAGGCGCTTGATGTTCGTCTGCGAGATGGCGATGAAGTTGCCGAGGATCATGGTCACCGCGGCGAGCGCCCAAAGGATATCGGTCATGTAGGCGGCGAGGGTTGGGAAGGCGGTCGAAAAGACGCGCAACAACGCGGCGAACCCGGCGATCTTTGCGCCGGAGGACATGAAGGCCGTCACTGCGGAGGGAGCGCCCTGATACACATCGGGCGTCCACATGTGGAAGGGGACCGCCGCGACTTTGAAGCCGAACCCTACGAGGATGAGGGCGGCGCCAATGGTCAGGAGCAGGCCCGAGGTCCCGGTGGAGGCGTAGGCAACAATGGAGGAAAGGTTGGTATGACCGGTTGCGCCGAAGACAAGGGCAGTCCCGTAGACAACAAATCCGGTTGCGAACGCGCCAAGCAGGAAGTATTTGAGTCCTGCCTCCTCTGATTCGGTCTTGGGACGGTTGAATGCGGCAAGTACGTAGAGCGGAATGGAAAGCAGTTCCAGGGCGAGGAAGACCACGATCAGATCGGCGGCTTGCGCCATGAGCATCATGCCGGTGACGCTGAACAGCAGGAGTGTGTAATACTCGCCGCGTTCAAGCCCCATGCGTTTGACGTACCCATAGGCAAGCGCCACGCCGAGCAAACCGCTGACGAGGAGGAGTGCGTTGATGAAGGTGGAGAAACCATCGACCACCACCATCTTGTTGAAGCCTTCTCGTTCGAGACCAACCTGGGTAAGGGTAAAGCCAAGCGTGACTGCCAGCCCAACGGCTGAAAGGAGGGCGGTAACCCATTTTTGACCCCGTGGAATGAAGAGGTCTATGAGCAGGAGAATACACGCCCAGATGGTGAGCAGGGCATAGGGTCCAATTACTTCAAATTCTGTGTATGATAGCGTCATGACCGCTCCGTGGCTTTAGGGCAACGGCAACATCTTCACCAGATTCTCGACTGCGGGAGCCATGAGGGCGAAGAAGGGTTTGGGATACAGACCGATCCAAAAGATGAAGACCAGCAACGGCAGGACGGTGACGATCTCGCGCCAGTTGAGGTCGCGCAGGGCATGCCCGTGCTTTTTGACCTCGTCCACGATCTCGCCTTGCGGACCGAGGAACATCTTCTGGAACATGTAAAGGATATAGACAGCCGCCATGATGACACCGAGGGCGGAGAGGATGGCGTATGCTGTATTACCGATGGCTTGCGAACCGAACGCGCCGAGCAAAATCGTGAACTCGCCTACAAAGCCATTGAGTCCGGGCAAGCCCATTGAAGAAAGCGAGACGATGAGCATGATCGAGCCGAAGACCGGGGTGATCTTCCACAAGCCGCCATAGACCTTGATTTCGCGGGTGTGGGTCTGTTCGTAGATCATGCCGACGAGGAGGAACAACGCGCCCGTGCTGAGACCGTGATTGATCATCTGTAAAATGGCACCTGCCACACCCTGTGGATTCATGGCGAACAAACCGAGCATCACGAAACCCAGGTGGCTGACGGAGGAATAGGCGACCAGTTTCTTCACGTCCGACTGGGCGTAGGAGACCATCGCGCCGTAGAGGATGCCGATGGTCGCGAGCAACGCGATCCACGGGGCGGCGCGGACAGCCGCTTCGGGGAACAGGGGCAGGTTGAAGCGCAGGAAGCCGTAGGTACCCATCTTCAGCAGGACGCCCGCTAGGATGACCGAACCGGCAGTCGGCGCTTCCACGTGGGCGTCGGGCAACCACGAATGGAGGGGCCACATCGGGACCTTGATGGCAAAGGCGGCAGCGAAGGCAAAGAATAACCACCACTGAATATTGGCGGGGATATTACCCTGTTGGATCAATTCCGGCACGGAAAAAGTTCCGCCGTAAATACCGAGCCAGAGAATGGCAAGCAGCATCAAAACGGAACCCGCCATGGTGTAGAGGAAGAATTTAATGGCGGCGTAGATGCGGCGCGGTCCACCCCAGATGCCGATGAGGAAATACATCGGCACGAGTGTGAACTCCCAGAAGATATAGAACAGGAACAGATCCTGCGCCAGGAAGACACCGGTCATGCCCACTTCCAACAGAAGGAAGAAGATCATGAAAACCTTGACGCGGTCTTCCACAGCAGTCCATGTGGAGAGGATGGAGATCGGCGTGAGGAACGCGGTGAGCAAAACCAACAGAATGCTCAAACCGTCGATGCCGAGATAGTATTGGATGTTCCATCCAGCCACGGTGATCCAGTCGTATTGGGCGGCCAGTTGCAGGTTCACGTTCGAAGCGTCGAATTGGGTCAACACCCAGATCGAAATACCAAACGTGACCAACGTCGTGACAAGCGCCGTCCAGCGCAGCGCGGATTTATTGTCGCTGGGGATGAAGAGCAGGACCAGCACACCCAGCAGCGGGAAGAAGGTCAGCAAAGTAAGAGGTTGCAAAAGAAATTCCATGTTCCATCCTCATTACCCTCACCCCGTCCTCTCCCCAATGGAGAGAGGACGGGGTGAGGGAGAATTTACTTCAAAATCAAGTACCCTACGATAAGGACAACGCCCAGCAAAACCGACAGGGCATACGAACGCACGAATCCGTTCTGGACCTTGCGCATGGTCGCCGATATGGATTGTGTCGCGGCGCCGAGCCAGTTTGCAAAAGCATCAATACCTTTCTGGTCGGCGTAGAGGTTGAGACCGATGTTGCTCACCCAGTTGTACGTCCCGGCAATGACCGTATCATGGAACCAGTCGTGCCAGAAGCGCCAGTCGATCACATCCGCCAGGAATTGGGACAACTTCTTGAACGGATTGATGATGACGGCAAAATAACCTTCATCCACAAACCATTTGTTCTCCATACCGGTGAAGATGAAGCCGAGCGGTTTCTTCAACGGGTCGGGTTGACCAGTCTTGAGCGGATTGCGCCCGTAAATCAGCCAGGAGAGGAAAATGGCAGCCAGCGCCAGCAGGGTGGAAATGCCCGCCACCTGCAGGTCGAGCGGAAGCGCCTCCACCTCGTGCAGGGTGTATTCCAGCCAGTGACCGAGTTGATGGAAGCCTTCGAACGGCAGGTTGAGCGCTCCGCCCAGCAGGGAAAGCGCCGCCAGCACCATCAGCGGAGCGGTGATGATGGGTTTGCTTTCCTCGGCATGAGCGGCGGCTTCATGACGCGGCTCGCCAAAGAAGACCATCCAGATTTGCCGCCCCATGTAGAAGGCGGTGAAGAAGGCGGCGATGCTCAACAGAATGTACACGGCGGGATAATGCCGGCTGGCATCGAGCAAAATCTCATCCTTCGACCAGAAGCCCGCAAACGGGACAATGCCCGCCAGCGCCAGCGTTCCAATCATGTACAACCAGAACGTGACCGGCATGGTCTTGCGAAGCCCGCCCATGTTGCGCATATCGCCGGGGTCGAAAACTTCGTGATGTTCTTCTTTCCTCTTTCCTTCTTTCTCCCCCTTCGGGGATTTCGTTTTGCCTTTTCCATGCTCCTCATGGTGACCATGTTCCGCATGGTGATGTCCGCGTTCCAAGCCCAAAATGACCGAACCGGCGGAGAGGAACAACAAAGCCTTGAAGAAGGCGTGTGTTACGAGATGGAACATGCCCGCCACGAAAGCGCCCATGCCCACCGCGGCAACCATGAAGCCGAGTTGCGAAATGGTCGAATATGCCAGCACCTTCTTGATGTCGTATTGACCGACGGCAATCGTCGCGGCAAACAGGGCAGTGATGGCGCCGGTCATTGCCACGATGTATTGCGCCTGCGGCACAAGCGTGTACAGTTCCGCCGAGCGCGTGATGAGATAGACGCCCGCCGTCACCATCGTCGCAGCATGGATGAGCGCCGAAACCGGCGTCGGACCTGCCATCGCGTCGGGCAGCCAGACATAGAGCGGAATCTGCGCCGATTTGCCCGCCACCCCCACAAGCATGAACAGGGTGATTGCCACAATCACGCCGGGCGCCACGCTGTGTGCGGCTTCGAAGACCTCATCGAACTGAAAACTGCCAAACGCCCAGAACATGATAAAAGCGGCGATGAGGAAACCAAAGTCGCCCACGCGGTTGGTGACGAACGCTTTCTTGGCGGCGTTCGAGTTTGCCCACGAAGGTCTGCCCAGCGTGTCCATGTCGTACCAGAAGCCGATGAGCAGGAAGGAGCACAGCCCCACCCCCTCCCAGCCGACGAACAGCATCAGGTACGAGTCGCCGCTGACGAGGATCATCATCATGGCGATGAACAGGTTGAGGAAGACGAAGAAGCGGCGGAACCGTCCGGGATCCCCTTTGAAGCGCACGTCCTCGTGCATGTATCCGATGGCGTAGATGTGGATGAGCGTCCCAACGCCCGAGACGACCAGCATCATCGTAGTGGAGAGAGAGTCCACACGGAATGCCCAGTCGAGTTCAAGGCTGCCGATGTGTATCCACTCAAGGAAGGGGACGATCACCGCCTCGCCGTGACCTGCCGCCAGCGACCAAGCCAGCAGCACGCTGACAACGAACGACGCGCCCGACGCCAGGCTCGCAACCACACCAACAGCCCTCTCGCCCCACGAGCGTTTCATGAACCAGCCACCGAAAATGATATTGATCAGCAAACCGATGACCGGCGCAAAGACCAGCCATGGAGCGAGAAAGAAAAACCCTGAATTTACTGTTTCGCTTAAGTGCATTGCATCTCCGAAATCAGTAATTGGCAGATAGTAATTACCAATTACGAATTGCTCTTTATCCCTTCATACTGTTCAACTGATCCACGTCGATGGTGTGTTTGGTCTTGAAGATCTCGACGATCAACGCCAGCCCCACCGCCACTTCCGCCGCGGCGACCGCAATGACAAAGAACACAAAGATCTGCCCGCTGAAGGAGTTGAGCACGCTGCTGAACGCCACGATGGCAAGGTTTGCCGCATTCAACATCAACTCGATGGACATGAAAATGACAAGCGGATTCCGGCGAAACACCACTCCTGCCACACCGATGGAGAACAGGATCGCCGAAAGGATGATGTAATATTCAACAGGAACCATTATTTCTGCACTCCCTTCTCCCTGTGGACCAGCACGATCACGCCAATCATCGCGACCAGCAACAAAATGGATGTGACTTCAAAAGGCAGGAGGTAGGATGTGAAAAGTGTCTTGCCCAGTGCCACCAATGTCCCGGTAGCATTTGCCGCCTCGTCAGGCGGCAGGACAATGCCTTCGGGTCGGGCGCGTGTAACAAGCAGGTATATGGTCTCTGCGGCAAGCACAGCCGCCAGTCCGTATGCGAACAATTTCTGCCGAGGCAGCACCTTGGCATCGGGCAGTCGCTCCGCGCCGAGCAGCATGATGACAAACAGGAACAACACCATGATCGCACCGGCATAGACCGTGATCTGCGCCATGGCGATGAACGGCGCTCCCAGCAGCAGGTAGAAGACCGCCACCGCGATGAAGTTCATGACGAGAAACAACGCCGAATAGACCGAGTTGCGGTTCAACAACATGCCAAGCGCCGTGGCGATGGCAACGAGGGCAAGAACAAGAAAAAGGATCAATTCACCAGACATGGCCACTCACTAATCCTGCGGGTCTTTCATCTCAGGGACGGACCGCGTGAATACCCCGGCTTCCACTTTGCGTGGCGTGGTCATATCCACGGTCGGGACGGGTTCCAGCAGGCTTTCCTTGGTATAGATTGCCGAACGGCGGTCATAGAACGAGAGTTCATAGTTGTCGCCCAGTACAATCGCCTCGGTGGGACAGGCATCCTCGCAGAAACCGCAATAGATGCAGCGGAGCATATTAATCTCGTAAGTGGAGGCATACCGCTCTCCGGGAGAGAAGCGTTTTTCGTCCGTGTTCTCGGAGGCTTCCACGAAGATCGCGTCCGCCGGACAGGCGGCGGCGCATAGCGAACATCCGATGCATTTTTCGAGTCCGTTGTCGTAGCGCTTCAAGACGTGGCGCCCGCGGAAGCGCGGACGCACCTCCCGCTTCTCTTCGGGGTATTGAATGGTCACCGGACCTTCGATCATCATCTTGAGCGTGGTACCCAGGCCGCGCACAAGTTCAATAACAGGATCAAGCACGCTCATACGCTTTTCTCCTCAATTCACGATAGATGAATATAACAGTAAACAAGCCAACAACAATGGAAATCACCGGGATCGCCCAGAAATACAATTGGTTGTCATAAATCTCCGCCAGCGAAATACCCGTGCCGGTGATCAAGGCAATGACCAGTGACAGCGGCAGCAACACTTTCCAACCGAACGCCATCAGGCGGTCATAACGGATGCGGGGCCAGGTGGCGCGGATCCAGATCATGAAGAACAACAGCACAACCACCTTCAGGAACATATAGATCGGTCCCAGCCACCAGAAGCGGTCCACGCTGAAGAAGGTATCCTTCAGGAACCAGAACTCACGATAGCCGCCGAAGAACAAGGTCGCCGCGATCATCGAGATCACAATCATCTTCTGGTACTCCGCCATGAAGAACAGGGCGAACTTCATGCCCGAATATTCGGAGTGGTAACCTGCGGTCAGTTCCTGCTCCGCCTCCGGCATATCGAACGGCGCGCGGTTGACCTCCGCCAGCGTCACAATCAGGAAGACCAGCGCGCCGACCGGCTGCGCCACGGCAAACCACATGTCGGTCTGTTTGTTCACGATCTCGTGCAGATTCATCGAGTCCGCCAGGATGATGGCAGTCACGAACATCAGTCCCAGCGAGAGTTCATACGAAACCATCTGCGCCGAGGAGCGCAAACCGCCGAGCATGGCATACTTATTGTTCGACGACCAGCCCGCCAGCACAATGCCATACACCGCAATGGAGGCGATGGACGCCAGATAAAGCACACCCACATTAAGGCTCGCAACCGAGAGCGAGATCTCACGTCCAAACAAATTCGTAGTGGGACCGAATGGAATGACCGCCGCAATGATGATGGAGGGAACCATCGTGATGACCGGCGCCCAGAAGAATAGGATCTTGTCCGCCTTGGCAGGAGTCAATTCCTCCTTGAAAATCAACTTCACCGCGTCCGCAATCGGCTGAAGCAGGCCAAAAGGTCCAGCGCGATTCGGACCGATGCGCACCTGAATGCGGGCAAGCGCCCGGCGCTCATACCACGTCAGGTAGGCAAAGCCCGTCAACAGTGCGAAGATGACAAACAGCGACTTGATAAACCATTCGAGCCAGAGAGTCCAATCTGATAACATCATTTCACCTTTGCAGGGATCGGTTCATGGATGGCAAACCCCATCGAGCGCGGAATCAACGCCACACCCACCGAAATTGTTTCGTCCAGTTTCACGACCGCTTCACCGCTCACACCATTGAAGCTGACATTCACCGTCTGCCCGGCCTCGACACCCATTTCCTTCGCGGCATCGGGATGCAGGGAAATGCTCGCCTCGCCGATGCGCTCGTGCAACAACTCGGCAGGTAGGATGGTCGTGCCGCGGTCATACAATCTGGTGACGGGAATCGCCAGCAATTCATTTTCCTTCGGACGGGGAGCCGCTTCTCTCTGGACTTTGGGGATGCTCACCTTTTCTCCGCGCGTCGCCGCCGTCGAGAGGTGCGCGCCCATGCCCTGCTTGTTCTCGTAGGTCGTGCCGCCATAATACAGGTCACTGCGCCCCACGATGGGCCACTGTTCCTTGACTTCAGCAAGCCGGGCATAGTTCAACCCTTCGAACGACTTCACCGACACAGACAAAATATCGAACACAGCCGAAATCGAAGTCCCTTCGAGAACAATGCCCATATGACGGGCGATCTGTGAGGTAATGGAGAAATCGGGCTTCGCATCGCCGGTCACCGGCACGGCAGGATAAAACCGCTGGACGCGGCGTTCACCGGAGGTGAAAGTACCTTCGCGTTCAGTGAAGGCTTGCGCGGGAAGCACGACATCTGCAATTTCTGTCGTGGCGGTTTCGATCACGTCCTGCACCGCGACGAACTCCGCTCCTTCCAGCGCCTTTGCCAGTTTCGGGTCATCCGTCACCGGGTCTGCACCGACGATGTATACGGCTTTGCCTTTGAGAGCTTTCGAGAGATCTTCTTCCACTTCGAAACCCATCTCGAACGCGCCCTGATCGTTGGCGCGCTGCCAGACACCGATCAAACCGTTATTGGGCTTGCCGATGTGTTCGGTTTCCTGCAACAACTTCGCGCAGGCAGAGGCCACCGAAGCCGTGCCGGAAACACCCAGCCCATCGCTTCCAAAGAGCACAACAAGATTCTCGGCTTTCATAACAGCATCGCCGATCTTGCTCTTCTTGCTCAAGTCGTTCACAGATTTCACTTCATCGCCATACGCGTAGCGGACAACGAACGAAGCATATTTATCGAGTTTTGTTTCGCGCGCATTCAACACAATCAAGGTCGCGCCGCGGGCAGCCGCCTGCTTGATGCGCAGATACCAGATCGGCGCTTCCTGATACAGGTCGGAGGCGATCACGACAATCGCCGTGCCTGCACCCATCTTGCCGAAATTCGTGCCTTCGCTCACGCCGACCAGCGAGGTCAGGTCACCGCCCGCCATATCGGAATATAGATAGGCTTTGCCATCCGAGTGATCGGCAAGCGATTTCAAATTGAACAAGTCTTCATTGGAAAGCCTGCCCGAAGCCAGGATGACGAAGTTCTTCTTCGCCTTCTGGAAGTTCTCCGCGGCAAGTTTGGTGGCAGCATCCCATGAAGCGCGCACCAGTTTGTCATCCTTGCGGATTTGCGGCTTGGCGAGTCTCTTCCTGCTTTCAGCGTAGTGATAGGCAAAGCGACCTTTATCGCACAGCCAGATCTCGTTCACTTCCTCGTTCTGCCGCGGCATCACGCGTTTGACAACGATATCGCCGCCAGACTTGGCTTCGCGGCGTGTGTTCAACGTGGTGTTGCATCCCACAGGGCATTGCGTACAGATCGAAGCCTGCGCATCCAATTCCCACGGGCGTGCGCCAAAGCGGAAGTCCGCCGTGGTCAACGCGCCGACGGGGCAGATATCGGAAGTGTTGCCCGAGAAAACGGAATCAAACCCGGGGTCCGAGAAAGAGACGATCTGGGTCGAGCGCCCGCGCTCATCGAAGCCAATGACCGAGTCCCCGGCGATATCCGATTGGAAACGGATACAGCGCGCACACTGGATGCAGCGTTCGCGGTCCAGCCAGATCAATTCGCCGAGCGGCACCATCTTGTCGAGATGTATCTTCTCGTCGTAGAGGAAGCGGCTCTTGCCGGGACCATGCGCCATGGTCAGGTTTTGGAGCGGGCATTCGCCGCCCTTGTCGCAGATCGGGCAGTCGAGCGGGTGCGACGTCAGCAGGAATTCCAGCGTGCCGCGCTGCCCCTCCACCGCCTTGTTGGACTGCGTCATGACCACCATGCCATCTTCGACCTTGTTCGTGCAGGCGGTCTCAAGTTTGGGCATGAACTGGATTTTCGGCGCGCCGTTCTCCATCACGAATTGACCGGTGGCGCGGTCACGCACAGGGCGACCGATCTCCACAAGACACATGCGGCACATGCCGACCGGTTCGAGTTTGGGGTGATGACAGAAGACGGGAATATCGATGCCCGCCAGTTTGGCGGCGTCGGCAACGTACATTCCCTCGGGAGCCGTGATTTGTTTTCCGTCAATGGTAAGCGTGACTTGTTTGCTCATTATGCTTTTACCGCTTTATCGAAGTCTTTTCTAAACCGCTCGATGCCTGTGACGACCGCCATAGTCGAGAACTCGCCCAGCGCGCACAGGCATTTGCCTTGCATTTGTTTTGCCACGTTCAAGAGCAGATCAACATCGGCGGTCGAGCCTTTGCCTTCGTGGATGCGCTCGGTCAGGTGCGACATCCAGTAGGTGCCTTCGCGGCAGGTGGTACATTTGCCGCACGATTCATGCCGGAAGAAATGGATGGTTTTGTTGATAACCCAATCAATGGAGACGGTGTCGTCGATCACGATGACGGAGGCAGACCCGAGGTCCCCGCCGATCGTGCGGACGCTGGCATAATCCATCGGCGTGTCGAGAACCTTGTCGTCATCCACCAGGATCAAGGAGGAGGAGGCGCCCGCCGGCATGATGGCTTTGACGGAACGCGAGTCTTGCACCCCGCCGCCATATTTGTAGATCAGGTCGCGGAAAGTGGTGCCGAATGGCAGTTCATAGTTACCGGGTTTGCGCACGCGACCGGAGAGCGAAAAGATTTTCACGCCCGCGCTGTCCGCCGTGCCCATGGACTTGTACCAGTCCGCGCCATTCGCAAGGATGAGGGGGACATTGGTCAGCGTTTCGACATTGTTGACGATAGTCGGCTTGCCGTAGAGACCATACGAAGGCGGGAAAGGCGGACGCACGCGCGGTTGTCCGCGTTTGCCTTCGATGGATTCGAGCAGGGCGGTCTCTTCGCCGCAGATGTAGGCGCCTGCGCCGAGGTGAGTGTAAATTTTTAAGGAATAATCCGTGCCGAAGAGTTTCTCGCCGAGGAAACCCGCCTTTTCCATCTCCGAGATCTTCTCATCAAGAAAAGCAGCCACCTGCCAGAACTCGCCGCGCAGGTATATGTAGGCGACGTTTGCCCCGACCGCGTACGAGGCAATGGCAACGCCCTCCAAAAACTGGAAGGGATTACCCTCCATAATCTCGCGATCCTTGAACGTACCCGGCTCGGACTCATCCGCGTTTGCCACCACGTAATGAGGCCAGTTCTTGTTGTCGATGAACGCCCACTTCATGCCGGTCGGAAACCCCGCGCCGCCGCGTCCGCGCAGACCGGAGTTTTTGACCACCTCGGTCACTTCGCCAGGCTTCATTTTAGTGACCGCGTTCTTGAAGGCGGCAAACCCGCCGCTCTTTTTGTAAACATTGATCGTGTTAATATCGGGGATGTCACGGTGGCGGAGGAGGATATGTTCCATTACTTCACCTCCGTACCGGATTTCTTGAGCGCTTCGACCAGTTCCATCGTTTTGTCCACGGTCATGTTCTCGTAGTACTTGATGCCGTCCGGTCCCTGCGTCTGGAACATGGGAGCTTTATCACACGCCGCGAGGCAGGTCACAGCTTCGAGGGTGATCATGCCATCGGGCGTCGTCTCACCGACTTTGATGCCGAGGTTGGCACACAAGTTATCCATGAATTGTTCCGCGCCGCGCAAGGCACAAGGAAGATCGGTGCAGACCTGCATGCGATACTTGCCTTCCTTTTTGTCGTGATACAGCGTGTAAAAACCGACAATGGCAGCGACATCCGTCTCGGTGATGTCCACGATGCCTGCCACATCCTGCATGGCGGCTTTGCTGATGTACCCTTCCTCGCGCTGGGCCAGATACAACAACGGCATGACCGCCGAGCGTTTGTGCTCAGGCGGATATTTGGAAAGGATCTGCTTGACTTCCTTTGGATATTTTTTGGCAAGACTCATCGGTCAATATCTCCGAGCACAATGTCGATGGACGCAAGGATCGCCACCAGGTCAGCCACGAGGTGTCCCTGGGTGATCTTGTTGATCACGGAAAGGTTGTCGAAGGATGGGGTACGCATGTGAACGCGGTGCGGCTTGGGTCCGCCGTCGCCTTCGAGATAAACGCCCAACTCGCCGCGCGGCGACTCGACCGCGCTATAGATGGAAGCCTTCGGCGCGGGGAAGCCCTCGGTCCACAGCTTGAAGTGATGGATGAGCGCCTCCATGCTGACGCCGATCTCTGAGCGCGGCGGCGGGACGAATTTGCGGTTGTCCGAGCGGACGGGTCCCATCGGGAGTTTGTTCAACGCCTGCTCGACGATCTTCAGCGATTCGCGCAGTTCCTGCACGCGGACAAGATATCGCGCGTACGTATCGCCTTCGGTCGCAACCGGGACGTTGAAATCATATTGTTCGTAGCCCATGTACGGGCGCGCCTTCCGTAGATCCCAGTTTACGCCGGAAGCGCGCAGAGTCGGTCCGGTCACGCCGTGCGAAAGGGCGGTCTTCGCGTCGAGTTTTCCGATGCCCAGCAACCGGTCCAGGAAGAGCGGGTTCTTCGTCAACAACGCCTCATATTCATCGATGCGTTTGGGAAAACTTTTGATAAAGTCGCGGACCGCCTTCTCGAACTCCACGGGCACGTCACGCCACAAGCCTCCGGGGCGGATAAAGGTCGTCATCATGCGCTGACCGGAGCAAAGCTCGAGGATGTCGAGGATCTGCTCGCGTTCACGGAACGCATACAGGAACATGGACATCGCCGCCAGGTCGAGACCGAACGTACCGATCCAAACCAAATGCGAAGCGATGCGCTGCAACTCGGTCAGGATCACGCGGATGGACTGGGCTCGTTCGGGCACATCCAGGTCCACCAGCTTTTCCACTGCCAGACAGTAGGCAAGGTTATTGCCGGTTGTGTTCATGTAATCGAGGCGATCCGTCATCACTTCGGCTTTGAGAAAGGTCTTGGCTTCCATGTTCTTCTCGATGCCGGTATGCAAAAAGCCAATGTCGGGTACCGCATTGACAATGGTCTCGCCATCAAGTTCCAATAAGAGGCGTAACACACCGTGCGTCGAGGGGTGCTGAGGCCCCATGTTCAATAACATGGTCTCACCGGTCAGAGCACGCTCCGACACGAGATGTTTGAATTGGTCGATACTTACTTCTTCGATTTGAGACATGCTTATTCCTTTGCGTACGGCTTGCGCAGGTCGATCTCTTCAAAGTTAAAGGTGAACTGCGGTTCCTCGTAGCCGAGCGGGAAATCTTTGCGGAGGGGATGTCCCTCCATGTCCGGCGGCAGAAGGATACGACGGGGATCGGGATGTCCTTCGAACTCGATACCGAACATATCCATAAGCTCGCGCTCACGCCAGTTGGCGACGTCGTACACACGCGTCGCGGTCGGGACCTTGGGCTGGTCGCCGTTGACCGGGACTCGCAACTGCACCGACAGGTTTTTCGCCAGCGATGTCAGTTGATAAATGACATGGAAACGCGGCGCCATCTGGGGCCAGTAATCGGAGGCGGTCTGCGCCGAGAGCAATTCGAATTCATGCTTGTCACGCAGGAACGTTAGCGCATCCACAATCTGTTCCGGCTTGACGAAGACATGCACTTCGCCGCGAAACTCTTCGATGGACGAGCCAAACCTTCCCTGCAAATCCTGAACGATCTTTTCGAGTTTTTTGTCCATAATTCACCCATGTTTCCGCCGCCGTTTCCGGCGCTGGAAGCATGTCCGTTATTTTTGTTCCACCGCATAATCCTTGAACTTCTCGCCCTTGACCTTCTCGTACAGCGTCACGACACCGTGGATCAATGCCTCAGGGCGCGGCGGGCAACCCGCCACAAACACATCCACAGGCACAACCTCATCCACACCTTGCACGATGGCGTAATTGTTGAACACACCGCCGCACGAAGCGCAATCACCCATGGCAATCACCCACTTGGGTTCGGGCATCTGATCGTACAGACGGCGCAGCACGGGTGCCATCTTGCGCGAAACGCGCCCGGCCACGATCATCAAATCCGATTGACGGGGGCTGGCGCGCATCAATTCCATGCCAAAGCGGCTCATATCATAATGTGACGCCTGCGCCGCCATCATCTCGATGGCACAGCAAGCCAGACCAAACAACATGGGCCACATGGCATTGGTTCGCGACCAATTGACCAGTTCCTCCAGTTTGGTGGTCACCACACCCATGTTGCCGAGTTTTTGCTCTACTCCCATTCCAAGGCTCCTTTCTTCCACGCATACACGTATCCAACCAGTAAGATGCCGATAAAGACGACCATCTCGATCAACCCAAACAAGCCAAGCTGACGGAAGGTGATCGCCCACGGCAGGAAGAACACCACTTCAATGTCGAAGAGGATGAACAACACCGCAATCAAATAGAAACGGACAGGCATGCGCCGTGTCCCTTCCCCGTATGGAGTCATACCCGATTCATAGGGCATCGATTTTGCTGGTGATTCTTTCTTTGGTCCAAACATGTACCCCAAACCGATCGCGATCAACGCGACAAGCGTCGATAGCACGATCAACAAGCCGATTGCAACGTATTCGATCATGCAGACACCTCACATAAGCCCGACACCGTACCTATGGTGGGTGCAGGCGTATTTTCAGGGAAAGCGTCCTTGGCAGACGCGTTATTTGTGCTTTATGGCACGTTCGGCGAAGTATAACAGAAGTGACTTTCACGGGCAAGTAAAAGTGCCGCTTTTCACAAAAATGGTGATAATTGTCATATTGATGAAAATGCGTTAAAAACACGGGGCACGTCTGAGACATGCCCCGCAAATCACCCCAAATAATCCCGCAACTGCCTGCTCCGCGAGGGATGTCGCAACTTCCGCAGCGCCTTCGCTTCGATCTGGCGGATGCGTTCGCGCGTGACATCGAAATAGCGGCTCACCTCTTCGAGTGTATGATCTTTTCCATCGACGAGACCAAAACGAAGTTCGAGCACTTCGCGCTCCCGGTCGGAGAGGGAAGTGAGCGCGGCTTGCACTTGTTCACGCAGCATCTGGCGGGCGGCGGAATCCATCGGCGAGGGGGCATCCTCGTCTTCGATGAAATCGCCCAACGAACTGGAATCCTCATCCCCCACAGGTCCATCGATGGAGACCGGTTCCTCGGCGGTGCGCAGGACACGGTCGATCTTTTGGATGGCGGTATCGAGTCTGCTTTGCAGGTCGGGCGGGAGAGGCGTCTCCTCGGCATGAGCGCGCAGAATGGCCTGCACGTCGGACGCGGGCAGGTATCCGACCTCCATGGCGAGTTCCTCGTTGGTCGGGTCGCGCCCTAATTCCTGCGTCAACTGCCGCTGGGCGCGCAGGATGCGGGTGATGGACTCGAACAAATGCACCGGGATACGGATGGTGCGCGCCTGTTCGGCGATGGAGCGGTTGATGGACTGCCGGATCCACCATGTGGCATAGGTGCTGAACTTGAAACCGCGGCGCGGGTCGAATTTACCGACCGCGCGCAGCAATCCCATATTGCCTTCCTGGATCAGGTCGAGGAACGAGATACCGCGCCCAAGGTAACGCTTAGCAACGCTGACCACGAGCCGCAGGTTGGCGCGGATGAGCGCCTGGTTGGCTTCGGCGGCACGCGCTTTTACCGCTTCCATTTCGCGGGACAATTCATCATCATCGCAGAGCTTGTTGTACATTGTGCGCTGGTTGGGCAGGCGGTGGTAATGGTTGAGATGTTTCAGTATCCACTCCGCATAACTAAACGGAAGCAGGTACAGGCTGAGAAAGACCGAGTAGGATTTGCGGGCAAGGTTATCCCAGAGCGAGTCGGTCCCCCACATCCCGTTATCCAAAAACGCCCGCAGGTAGGAGGGCGCGTCCGATTCCCAGCCTGCGTGAAGCGCCTGCGCCTCGGTGAGCATCAAGCCAAGGTCGGGCAGGTCGTGGTGCAGGCGCTCCGCGTCTTCGACCAGCCGCTCCCATGAAGTGAGCATTTCGGAGATCACAGAATGGTAGATGGCGCACTCGGTGGTGAGCCCTTTGCGGAGCGGACGGCGTCGCAGGGAAACAATGAAACGGTTCGCTTCGATCATCGTTGCCAGCCGGAACTCACTGTCTGAATCGAGCAGTTTGACCTGACCGATCTCGCGCAGATATAACCGCACGGGATCCTCAGCTAATTCCGCGGCGACCTCGGGGCTTTTCAGATTGAGATCGTCATCCAGTTCTTCTTCCTGTTGAGCGAGGGCGCTTGCATCGGGGTCGCCCACTTCGTCGCCAATCAGTGCCAGTTCGTGGAATCCGTTCTCCTCGACCTGCGCATCCTCTGCGAGCGTCTCCCCTTCCAATCGAACGCGCTTCAAGCGCGGCGGACGCGGCTGGACCTTGGTCTTTCGCTTTTCCTTTGCGATGATGGAACGCTTTTTCTTAACGACCATATGCCCTTTCTTACCCAAGACGATACTGCCAATAAATTGTTACGGTCTTCACTTATTCCAACCGCTTCTGAGACATTTTTCGATACGCCTGGTCGAGGTCTCTTAACAATTTCGTGTTTCTCAACACCAACTCGGTATAGGGAGCCGCGCGCAGGTCGCCCGCCTGGTGCGCCTCCTCCTGCAAAAAACGCAACTGGTTGAGGTTTTCGCCCGCCGTCACGCGCCGCATTTTGATCACGCTGCGCAACAACTCTTCCAGCAGTTTTTCTTCCACACGTTCAAGCTTTTCGGTCTGCGCGAGCAGGTCGCGTGAAAGTCCCAGCAGGGATTCGGGCACCGCCTCGGCAACAAACGTATGATGTTCGGTCTTATCCTGCTCGACTGATTCGCGAATCAGCCCGAACAACATCTGATTGTCGGTGAAATCGAAATCCTGCACGTTCAACGGGAGTAGCCCATACTCCTGCAACTGCCGGTCAAGGCGGTAGAGCAGTTCAGGCTTTCGGAAAAGCACACCGATGACATATTCCTCGACCAGTTTACTCGATGAAACCGCCACCGCCAGGGTGGATTTTTCGACGGGCTGTCGTTTTTCCGTTTGCTGTCGCGGGCGCCTCACCCGCGGACCTTGAGCCTGCGCGCTGATAAAGGCGCGTTCATCCACCTTCAGGAAGCGCGCCAGCCGCTGCGTGAAAAATTCCCTGTCGGCAGGAGTGGGAAGATCGCTAATAAGCGGCAAAACCTGGTTGGCAATTTCATTGACCACTCTGCGGTCATTCAGGTTTTTCCCCTCCGCCAGCGAGACCATCACATGCTCAACGATGGGCTTGGCGTTCTCGATCAACTTCTTCCATTCCTCACGGTCACGCGCCACGATCTCATCGGGGTCAAGATCGTCCGGCATGGAGGCGACGCGCAGGTCTGCCTGCAGTCTCGCTTCGTTGCGGAGCAGACCGCGTGCATCGAACCGGAGCTCGCCCTCGCGATCCATGGCGGAGCGGGCGGCTTCGAGTCCGCGCAGAACGGCCTTTTGACCGGCGGTGTCCGGGTCGAGAGCCAGCACGATCTTGCGCGTGAACCTTTTGAGCAGGCGCAGCTGCTCCTCGGTCAGCGCTGTCCCCATCGGCGAGACGACGTTCTCGTAGCCCGCCTGGTGCAGAGCGATAACATCCAGATAGCCTTCAACGATCACCGCCTGGTCGGCGGCGCGGATGGGCTTGCGAGCGCGGTCCAGCCCGTAGAGCAGGCGTCCCTTCGAGAAGATCGGCGTTTCAGGCGAGTTCAGGAATTTTGGGATGTCGTTCGGGTCCACGATGCGGGCGCCGAAACCTGCCATTTTCCCGTTCTCGTCCCGGATGGGAATCATGATGCGGTGGCGGAAGCGGTCGAAACGTTTGCCATCCTCGCGTTCTGAAAGCAGTCCCGCGTCCAGGAGTTCCTGCTCTTTCACTCCGCGCTGGATAAAATGCCTGAGGACATTGTCGTACCCCGGAGGGGCATAGCCCAATCCAAAGGTCTCGATGGTTGCATCGGTCAGTCCGCGTTTTTCGCGCAGGTAGGCGAGGATCTCCCTGTTGGCAAAAAGATGACTGCGATAGAAGACGACCGCGTCCTCCAGTAATTTACGGAGGGTGTCGTAGACTTCACGCTGCTGAGGCGTTTCACGTTGGTATTCCTTGATCTCCACGCCAGCGCGCGCAGCGAGTTTTTGTAAAGCCTCCTTGAAGTCGATCCCCTCTTTTTTCATCACAAACTTGAAGATATCGCCGCCCTCGTTACATTGACCGAAGCAACGCCAGGTTCCTGATTCAGGCCAGACCACAAAGGCGGGCGTGTGTTTGTTATCGTGGAACGGACAGAATCCCGTGTAGTTTTTGCCCGCGTGTCGCAGTTTGACTCCCGCCTCCGAAACGAGGTCCACGATGTCTATTCGAGCCTTGACTTCATCAATGGTGGACATAATCGTAACGGCATTATAACCCGCTTGCAAGAGTCAAACGCACGGCGCCTGTGTTAAACAAAAATCGCCCCGTGTATCGGGGCAATTTTCAGCGCTGACTGCGGATCACTTCATCGGCACATCGACGACGGATACAAACATGACATTGTTCCTCGTCAATTGGATGGGGAGTTGCTGTCCCGCGTACTCCTCCGGGAACCGGCATACGATATAGCCTGGCTCTTCGGTCCCGCTACAAGGCAGTTCCTGCAAAGCGCCGTCAGCGGTCAATAATTTGGCAGAGACATGCTCACCAACCTTTGCGTCCGTGAATTGCCTGGAATATACGGTGGTTTCGACCGAGGCATCGTCGGTGGCGCCCACATTGAGCCACAGAGTTCCCGTCATGGCGGCAATTATAATCAACAACAAAAAGGCTTTTCTCATATCCGCAATCTCCTTCAAGAACAATTACCTGCTGAGCCCAATTGTATTGCGTTACCCCATGCTGGCAATGTTTAAGGGCTATCAGTCGTGTTATCTCCTAAACGAAATGAAATGGCGAATCCTGTAACCTTTTTATGGGGAATATGTCTGCGGATAAAAGATAATTCGGTGACACTCGCCTGCGATTCAGTAATCAATTCCCGCAACTGACTAATCTGCCTCGGCTGGAGCCTGCTCAGGGAAACGATCGTACCGATCTGGTCAGCGACCTCCACAAGCAATTCCAGGTTGCCTGTCGAATACTCCGTGCGGGAACGCGGTTTCTCGAGCGCTACTACAGCCACCTGTGTCTGTCCATCGAACGAGGGGGCGATCCACGCAAAAGAGGCGAGTTGCGCGTCTTTTGGATGAGACACATCCTCGCACACCACCAGGGATTCGGAAAACTCGCTTCCAACCGAGACCGAGAACCTGCTCGCCGTTACCACAAAGTTTTCTCCCCGACACACTACCACGAACCCACCCGGCGAATCCAGCGCATCGCACAGCAGATCAAGTCCCTTTTGCAGGTGCTTGCGCAGGGTCTGTTCGCCGGAATTTTCATTCTCAAGCCGATGCAATTGCTTTCGGAATTCGCTCTCCCGGCGCGTACGCGACCACTCCAAAAACTCGCGCGTCAAATCATAGACACCGACGGCCAATATGATGAATCCCGCCACTGCCGACATCCTATCAATCGGCATACCCGCCAGCCGTTACGGCAAATAGGATGCCAGCGGTCCCTGCAGGTCGGTCACGGATGCCAGTTCGGCATACGGTATAGTGATCGTTTGAGGTCCTGCCGCGTATGAGGCGACCTGATATTCATCAAAACTGATGATCAATCCTTCGGGGGCGATGTTCCATTTGCTGTAATTCTCCGGCGTGGGCGCTGCCCCCTGCTGGAAACCGGACTCGAAGCCGATATCACGTTTCTCCAGTTCGGCGATGCAATAGCTGGAGATCGTTTCGAGATAATTCGTGTCCGCCAGAAAGAGGTCGCCCAGCGCAAGTTCCCTGCCCTGACCGAGATCATAATTCACCGTGCCGCTGTAATGACCAGGATGCGCCGCGCCGTCCGAATAGAATGAGAAATCCAATTTGAGGCTCCAAATGTCGCTGTGTTGTGAGATAAGAGTATAGGTCACCTCGAGGAAACTTCCATTCGTAAGCGGCGTGACGGGGTTTTGCAAAAAGCCCTGCCGGTGGAGGTCCACCTCCTGTTCGATGAGCGCGGTAAGCCGCTGATTGAATGCCAACACGCGCGGATCGTCGCTGCCAGTCAGTTGAGGCGTCTGTGATTTGATGGTGTAGATCGGGCTTTGACTGACCTCTTCAAACGGCTGGGGGACCAAAGTCACCTGCTGGCTGAGCAATGGCACAGCCGTTGCAGCAGGTAGAGGCGCCGCTGTTGGTGGATTCGGTGTCGTTGTGGGGTTGAGAACGGTAAAGGAGGCGTTGCAGGCGAGGGTCACAAACAGGAGAGTTGTACTCAAGAATACAAAAGGCATCTTTTGAAAAGTCTTAATCATCAAATTCCTATTCACATGGGTGGATTTTTCAGTAACTATAACGCACAAGAGGGACATTTTGTTTCACTGTGTCCCGGTCAGGATGTTCAAAATCGCCAGCGCTTCCTGTTTGCCGCCGTAGCCGTTCTCGCCGCCCGGTCCCACGCAGGAGGGACAACCATCGGCGCAGGGGCAGGCGCTGACGAGTTCGAAGGCGCGGGCGATGAGTTCTTCGTGCAGTTTGAAGAGTTTCTCGCTGAAGCCAATGCCGGCGGGAACCGCGTCGTAGAGGATGACGGTCGGTCCGCCGAAGGTCGGGTTTTCGACGGGTTCGATGTGCGTCCCGAGGTCGGAGGGGTCGCACATGAGGAAGAGCGGCGCAAGGTTGCCCAGCACATACGCCAGCCCCGCCAGTCCGCTCCTCATGCGGACGTTCGCCTCCGTTTTTTTGTGGCAGGAGGGGCAGAGGGTGATGAGGTTTTCGAGGCGGTTCGCCTCCTCGCGCGAGGCGAAGGCGCGGAACGGAACTTTGTGATGCACATCGTGCTGGCGTGAGGTTTCGGGCGCGCCGCACACCTGACATTTGTAGCCGTCGCGCGCGCGGACGCGTTCGCGGATTTTGCCCCAGTCGGGTCCGTAATCGTTCGGGTCGTTGGACCAGGCGCCGGCGTCGCGCAGACGCGTCACGGTCTGTTCGGAGAGGGAGAGCCAGTAGCCGGTGGTCTGCAATTCGGCGGGAGGCAGGTCGAGGGGTTCCTGTCCGAGGGTTTCGTGAGTGTACCAGCGGAGTTTGCGGAAGGCGGCAACGTAAGTGGTGATTTGTAGCTCCCCCCACGCTTTGATGCATCCCTCACCCCCAACCCCTCTCCCATCGGGAGAGGGGCGAAGGGGTGAGGGTAAGGGGGCTTCTTCTGCAATGGATAACAGTTTCACTTCGGTCTGGCGGAGCGGCTCGGTGTAATAATCGCTTTGGACGGGTTTGAGGCGGGCGATGCGGTCTGCGAGGTTCAACTCTTCCACCAGATATTGCTGCGCCTCGTGCAGGTAGATGGCGCCGGGATGCACCATCCATGTTGCGCTTTCGCCATCCACCGTGCCGATGGTTACGGGTCGGGAGCCTGCAACGAGCGAAGTCGAGTTGTCCGTTTGAAGCACAACGCTTTGCGGTGAGGCGGAGCGCAGGGAGATGTTCGCGGCGGGGTATTGGTCTGCCATCCAGTAGTATTTGTCATTGGAGAGATGCGCTTCGTGATTGGAAAGCAGAAAATTGAGATAGTCTTCGATGGTCTCGGCGGATAACGCTCCAAACCCCTCGCCTTTTTGGAACGGCAATTCGAACAGGGCGCAGCGCAGATGTTCGAGCAGGATGAGGAGATGGTTGGGATTGATGAGCGCCTGTTCGGGTGAGCGCTCGAAGAAGTATTCGGGATGATGCGCGAGGAACTGATCGAGGGGATTTGCCGATGCCACCAGCACGCTGACGGCGGATTCCAGCCCGCGTCCCGCCCGACCCGCCTGCTGTCTCGCTGAAGCGACGCTGCCCGGATAGCCGACGAGGATTGCCGCGCCCAACCCGCCGATATCTATGCCGAGTTCGAGGGCGTTGGTGGCGACGACGGTCTTGACCGTGCCGTCGCGCAGTCCTCTTTCGATGTCGCGGCGTTGGGAGGGGAGGTAACCGGAGCGGTAGCCGCGAATGCCTCCTCCCTGTCCCTCCCCCATTTTCCAAGAAAATGGGGGAGGGTGAAGATAGGTCAAAATAATTTCCACGCTTCTGCGCGAGCGCGCAAAGACGACGGTTTGCACGTCGTTGCGGAGCAGGTCCTGCGCGAGCCGCACGCTTTCGAGCAGGGACGATTTTCGCAAGCCGAGGGATTCATCCACGAGGGGCGGGTTGTAGAGGAGGAAGTGGCGGGGTCCGCGGGCAGAGCCGTCATGGTCAATGAGGCGGACGGGTTCTTCGATGAGTTTTTCGGCGAGTTCCTGCGGGTTGCCGATGGTGGCAGATGCCAAAATGAATTTTGGCACACTGCCGTAAAAGCGTGCGACGCGCTTCAATCTCCGAATCACATTGGCGACATGCGAGCCGAAGACTCCGCGGTAGGTGTGCGCTTCGTCAATGACGACGAACTTCAGGTTCGAGAAGAAGTCCAGCCATTGTGTGTGATGCGGCAGGATGCCGGTGTGGAGCATGTCGGGGTTGGTGAGAACGATGCGGGACTTTGCCCGGATGGCAGGGCGGTTCGCCGCTGGCGTGTCGCCATCGTAGATGGATGGGATGAGGGGTCGTTTGTCGGGCACGAGGGGGTGCAGGATGGACAGATGATGGCTCAACGCGGATAACTGGTCCTGTGCCAGCGCCTTCGTGGGGAAGATGTAGAGCGCGCGGGCATTCTCATTCTCCAGCAGCGAGGCAAAGACCGGCAGGTTGTAGGCAAGCGTCTTGCCGGAGGCAGTGCCGGTGGAAAGGATGACGTTTTCGCCGGCGCGGGTGTGGGTCCAGGCTTCGAGTTGGTGGGAGTAGAGGGCGTGAATCCCGGCGGCGATCAAGGCTTGGGAGAGGGGAGCCGGCAAGTCGTCTGGGAAAGGATGCGTCTGTGCGGGACGCGGAGGGAGAGTCCGCCAGGCGGCGATGTTGGGGGTGGTGTCGGGGTCGCGTTTCCAGAAATCCAAAAGGGAGGCGAGGGACATCAGGGCTGCAAACAGGCGGGGATGGAGTCGCTTAAGCCGGTGGGGTCCTGCGTGGCACCGTTCTCGTCATAGATTTTGACGAACTTGATTTCGGAGAATTGTTTGAGGTTGTAGGTCAACAGGTCGGCAATGGTGTAGTCCGCGCCGGCGCGGTCGCAGGTACCTTTGAGGTAAATGTGCGCGACACCATCTGCAAACTCGAATTTGCTGTAGCCGGTGAAACCGTTGTAGAGGGCGATCCAGCGGTAGGTGTATTTTTCCGTCGCGCCGGGTCCCTTGAAATATTCAGTCAAGACTGTTGGGACAATGTTGTTCGTGCGCGCCCAGCGAACGCCTGCCACCTCAAACGGCGGCGTGTTGGCTTCATAGAGACTCCTGTTCACGAAGTACACATTGACCTTTACCCACAGCGGTGTGGCGGTGGGCGGGCGTGTATTGGTCGGGATGGGAGTCCGCGTGGGGGTACGCGTGGGTGATGGGGTGAGGGTGGCAGTGGGTGGCGGAGTGTAGGACGGCGAGAGGCAAAGCGGTTCCGAATCGCTCAAGCCGGTCGGGGACTGCGTTTGACCGGATGCGTCGTAGATCTTCACAAATTGGATCCCGGGGAATTGTTTGAGGTTCAAATTGAGAAGGTCGGCAATGTTATAGGTACGGCCCTCGGAGACACAGACACCTTTGAGGTAGACATGCGCCACACCATCGATGACCTCAAGTTTGCTGTAGCCGGTGAAGCCATTGTAAACACCGATGTAACCGTAGGAGTATCTTTCCGTGGCGCCGGGGCCTTTGAAGTATTCATCGAGGGCGGTCTTTGCCAGCGCGTTCGTGCGGGCCCACCGGACCCCGGTCACTTCAAAGGGAGGGGTGTTTGCGGTGTAGCGTGCGCCGTTCACAAAATACACGTCGATGAGCCTGTACAAGGGTGTGGCGGTCGGGAGCGGTGTGCGCGTCGGTGTCCGCGAGAGTGTGCCGGTCGGCGTGCGGGTCGGGGTACGCGTGACCGTGGGGGTACGGGTGTTGGTCGGTGTGCGGGTTACCGTTGGAGTGCGCGTGACGGTGGGGGTCGGCGTGATTGTCGGGGTGCGAGAGGCGGTCGGGGTGAAGGTGCTGGTGGGGGTCCGCGTCACGGTGGGGGTGGTGGTCGGGGTGACGGTGACAGGACCGGGCGGAGTGAGAGTCGTCGCTCCCAGGAACACGAAGCGGATCGCGTCCGCACCGAGAAACAGGTCGGAGATGTTCGAGTTCTGGTCCTGGGTGCGGTTGGTCAATTCGACGTATTCGTTCCCTGCGCCGTTGAAGTTGTATTTGCCCACGTACACCCAGCCATCGGTGACGTAGTAGATGTTCGGGAAGACCGCCTGGTTGAGGACGACCTGGTCGCTCCTGCCCGCGTGGCGGATGGTGTAGATGGCGCCCTCGGAAGTGGCGCGGACCGCGGGGATTCTCACATAGACCGAATACATGCCGGAGGCTGAGCCCTGCGGCAGATACCATTGCGCGGAGCAATTGGAGGAATCGTTGCGCGGCTGGACGTAGCGCATCCTGCCGTTTTGCGCGCTGCCGGTGGAGGTCGTCCGCCAGCAATCGTCGGGGCGTTCGTCGAAGCCAGGCGCGCCATCGTCAACGATAATTCCGCCCGCGGGTCTGGAGGGGTAATCGAGCGGGTCGCCCGAGGGATAGACCTGCGCGCCATAATATACAAGCGATGGATAGGCGATCCACAAGGATTCTTTTTGCTGCGTTGGCGCCCACGGACTGGCTCCGCTTCCCGCGTACCCGTACGGATCAACCGCCACATCGGATGGATTCTTGACGAGGAAATGCAGGTGCGGTCCCGACGAATTGCCCGTGGTGCCGCTGATGCCGAGGACTTCGCCGTGGGGGATGAATGTACATCCGTTCGGGGAACAGGCTTGTACCGCGATGGCGCTCATGTGACCGTAGGCGGTGAAATATCCATTCGAGTGATGTAACTTGACGTAGATGCCGAGTCCGCTTTGGTGGTTTTGCGGGTCGTTCCAACCGGCGTAGACCACGCGGTCGGCATCTGCCGCGGCGTAGACAGGGCGGTAGGAAATGCCGTAATCCACGCCGTCGTGACCGTCATAGTACATCCAGTCGCCGAGGCTGTAAGACCAGTATCCGCCTGCACCGGCGTTGCAGATTCCAGCCTGGGGCGGAGGCGTCCCAGCCGGCGCAGGGGATGGGCAATTTTTGCGTGCGATATCGCCCGTGTACGCGGTGACGCGATTATCGTAGGTGTAGTTGGGCTTGGAATGGTCGAAGATGGATTCCTGCGAGGCGCTCCCCGGATAGGGCGGATACAAAAACGGGGCAACCGCCTGCGGAGGCTGGTCCGCTTTTTCGGCGGACGCGCCGCGCACGCCCAGCATGATGAAGCTGAGGATGAGGAGCGTGAGGGCGTGCTTGAGGGAACGGGTCACAGTGTTCACTTAAGATGACAGTCACTTTTGAAGTGACTGTCATCTATTTTACATCAAGGCTGAGGGGTGGCTTGGGAACTGGGAACAGACCGGAGCGTGGAAAGAACCGTCACAGCATCTGCAAGGCAGGTTTCGCTTTGCTCTTGAAAAGACACTTCAAAAGCGGTAATGATCGTTCCGTCTCCTCCTGTATAGGTCACGAACTTCATGACCCCGTTTTCATACGCGGTGCCGACATCGAAGGTGACCGTGTCGGTATAGAGAACATCATGCTCGACCGTGACATTGCCCGGCATGCCGCGCCCCGATGTAACAGAGATGACACAATACGGAATGTTCCGATGTCCGATGGCGGGATAGCCAAACTGATCGGTTGTCAACGCCCAGATGTCGGGGTTGTACGTGACACGGAAGGAATAGCCCGGGGTTGAGTCGCCGAGGTAGGTGGGCGTGCCATCCCACACCATCTGCGCGGGCGCGTTCACCGCCTCGGTCGGCAGTTCGAGTGGAGGCAGGGGTGTTTCCGTCGGCGTGATGGATGGGGGGAGAGTCGGCGCGGGGGTGGGGGTCGAAACAGCGGTTGGGGTTTCCAAAGGTTGGGTATCCGCGGCGAACGGCTGTATGGGAGGCGCTGTCGCGGCGGGTTCTTCGGCCTCAGCAGGAGCTTCCGTTGCTGCGGGCGCAGGCGCGCCGCCGCAGGAGTTCAGCACCAAAGCCAGGATGAGGATGAATATGATTCGCCGAATCATGTGGGACTCACTTTCGCGGCCTGCCACAAAACACGGTGACAGACTCTTACTTTCGCATCCACGCGGGACAGCAGGCTGATTCCGTTAAAAGAGATCGAATCTCCCCTGTCGCCATGTCTGCGATCTGCACTTCCATTCTACCATTTATGACCACGGCAAAAGTCAAAGTGTTCCCATCCGGTGACCAGTGCGGAGTCTCTGCGCGTCCGGTTGTGAAATGGGTGACCTGTGTCCACTTTCCACTTTCGGCATCGACGACGTAAATGTTGCTGATCAACGCCTCGCTGTTTTGATCGGCACTTTCGTCTTCGGGGTTTTCCCGTTTCACAAAAGCAATATGAGTCCCATCTGGCGACCAGTTTTCCGCGAATCCGTGACCGGCATCCGCATCCGCAAGGTTGCGTGCATTCGAGCCGTCTGCATGGATGACCCATAACTCCCCCACTGTGAAGGGAGTCTGCGAATCGGGCGTTTTGATGAAGGCAATCCGGCTTCCATCGGGAGAAAAACGCGCAAAGGATAGATAGTTGTATGGATCGGCATACAGTAATTGTGTGAGGCGGCCGTCGTGTCTGGCAAGATACATCTCGCTTCCATAGCCAAGCCCGCGCGAGAAGGTAAAGGTGAAGTCACGTGAGGCGGGTTGCGCCGAAAGGTCATACGTAAATTCATGGACCGCCAGCGGGTCCCGGGCGCCGTCGGTCAACACGCGGAGAATTTCGGGGCTGCCCAGTGAATCGACTTTGAGGTAGGCGGCTTCACCGTCGCTGGTCCACGCCAGGAAGTGACTGTCCGTGTCGGTGACAGGCTGGGTGACGGAACCAGTTTCGACGTCCAGAAAAAGAACCGTCTGTCCGCCGGGACAGTGCAATTCGACCGCCAGAAACTTTCCAATCGGCGCGGAATAGGCATCGTCCAGCCCGCAATCGGGAGGGATGGAAAATGGAATTTCCCGGATCGGTCGAAAATCCACAGAAAATTCAATGAAAGAGGGAGGGTCAAAGCGGTAGATAAAGAGCGATGTAGCGAGAGGCGCTGGCGGAGTGGGAGTGCAGGAGGAAAGAAGCAGAAAGAAGGAAACAGTCAGGAAAGAATGGGCGATACCTGGGTTATAACGCATTGGGAACATTATAAGACGGGATTATAATAGTCAAGGAGTATGCTATACAACCATGCAGGAGGGTGATATGCCCAAAGTCCGAACCATCCAATACAGGACCATTCTAAATTCTCATGTTCGGTTCACCACCGAGTTCATCCTCCGGTTGGAGGATGGAAGTACAGGAACGGGCGCCGCGCCCCAAGGGGAAACGATCAGCATCTACGAGGACCGGAAGGTTTCCATCACCCCGGAAACGATCATCCAGGCAATTCAAAACGATGGCATAATGGGGAAATCAATCAGTCAGGTGGAGTTCGATCAATACCTGCAACAGAACATCTCCACTTTTGGGCGGAATAATGCCTACAGTCTCTCGCTGGCGTTCTTCAATGCGGAGAGACAGACCCGTTCCGCATTCGAGTTGTTCGACAGGCAGCCATCCCAACTCCGCCCACCGCGTCTGTGTTTGAACATCCTCAACGGCGGCTGGCATGCCTACACCAACCCGGTGTTGAGCGATTTCTCCGAGTTCATGCTGGTGGCGAAAAGTGACGATATCCAGGAAGTGATCGGTGAACACAACAAGATTCAAAAAGCGGTCAAAGCCAGGCTCAACACCCAGACAAAGACTGTCGTCTCCGGCAACCCCGTGAATATCTTTTCAAAGAAGGACAACCGGGCGCCCATCGAATTCCTGCTTGACACTGTGGAAAGTTTGGGATTATCCGGCAAGTACGACCTCATGATCGACGCCTCGGCAGGCGATCTTTGGACACCGGAGGGATATCGCCTCGCCATCACCGATAATTCGACGTATTCCAGCGAACAATTCATGGAATATTGGAAGGGTCTGATCCGGGAATATCACCTGCGTTTCCTGGAAGACCCGTTCCGCGAACAGGACGCCGAAACCTGGCGCGCCCTGACCACATCCCAGGAAGATGTCATCGTCATCGGCGATAACTATTATTCGTCCAGCGCCGAACGGATCGAGATCGGCGCGGCGGGGCATCACACCCATGCCGCGATCATCAAACCCAATCAGGCAGGTACGATCACCGCAACCCGCCGCGCCGTGGAAGCCGCCCAGCACACAGGGCAGATCGTGATCACCTCCCACCGTTCCATCAGCACCGAGGAGACGTTTATCTCCCTGCTCACCTGCATGGTCGGAGCGCAGTACATCAAGATTGGTCCACTCGAGACGGATTACTCCTCCGTGGTGCGGCTGAATGAAATCATTCGATTGACGGAGCCGCTATGACAGTCACCACTTCCATCAGCACCCTGCGCCATGCTCACACACAATACAATGCCGAGAGACGCTATGCCGGTTCCATCGACATCCCGCTGAGCGAATCCGGTGTCAACGATGCACGCCAGGCGGCCGCGAAACTTGCGGATGTCAAATTCGACATGGTCATCACCTCGAAATTGAAACGGGCGATCCAGACCGCGCAGCTCCTGATCGGCAATTCCACCCCCATCATTCAAAATGAACTGTGCAACGAGCGCAACTTCGGCATCATGGAAGGGCTAACCTGGGAGGACGTTCAGACCCTGCAACCGCCCGTCCTGATGATCAACGTCGGCAACGATCTTCACACGGTCAACCCGAAGGGAGGCGAACCCTTCGAAGATGTGTGGGAGCGGGCGAAACGATTCCGGCAGCTGATCTTTCAGGCATATGCCGGAGCCAACATCCTGGTGGTGTCGCACGGCGTCTTCCTCCAAATGTTCCACGGACTCTTGCGCGGGCTGAACTGCATCGAGTCGCTGGGTTCGTATCCATCCAACCTGGAATTGGCGAAATTCCAGTTCGACGGCGAACAACTGGTCTCAGAAAAAGTCACAAGGCTGCTCGGCTCCGAACCGCTTAAATGGTAATGCTGGTGTAACCAATCTACTCTTTTTATCTCAAGGCTCAGTGATAAAATTTCCCCACTTCGTGTATCAGGAAAACAACTCGGAGCAAAACTGCCGCCGACAAGGTGGGTGATCAAAAGAGGAGTACATGGGATCCATCGTTGGCTTCACAATTTTTATTGACGTACCCCCGGGTGCGGTCACAAGGGCAAATATAGCGGAAGACCGCGCCCTGTCGCGTTTCACACACCTTGAGAAAACATCCCTAGCCATTGGCCCCGCTACATTACATTTATGGGGACATTCCTCCCTCGCCGACTGCATCCACGCCATGCCAGACGGCTCGACCCTGGCATTGATCGGCTCTCCGCACCATGATGTCCCGTGGCACGATGTTCAGGAAAAACTGTTAAAGCTGGACCGTCCCGAAGACTTCATCCTGCCGTGGGAGGGACGAGTCATCCTCCTGCGCGTCAGCGCGGACGGCAAACGCTGGACAATCTGGAACGACTGGCTGGGAAGCATCACCACCTACTACGCCGACATCCCCAACGGACGCATCGCATCCACCCTCGAACCTGTCCCCGTTGCCGCGGCAGGATGCACCACCGACGATTTCTTCCTGCCGGGGCTGGTTTCCCTGCTGGTCAATGGCTACTTCCAGACCGACTGGACTCTGTACAAAAACGTGAAGACCATCCCGCCCGACAGCCTGACCGCCTGGGATGAAGAAGGATTCCGCACAAAAAAACTCTGGACCGTATTGCCCAGCCAGGAACGCTGGGAAACAAGCTGGGATGACCTCGTCGATGAGATGTACGCCATCACGCGCCAGGTCATTGCCGACATATTGAAGACCCAATCCACGTGGATCCTGCCACTATCATCCGGCTTGGATTCCCGCCTGATTGCCGGAGTGGTCGCGGATATCGGTGCGAACGTATACACCTACTCCTGGGGCGACGCGAACAACAACGATGTCATCTTCTCGCAGGAAATCGCAAAGACACTGGGCTTCCCGTGGAAACATGTGCCTCTGCCCAGGGATTTTCTGGTCAAATACACGCCGCAATGGTCCGATTGGTTCGGGCGAGCCATGCACTTCCAGGGGATGTACCTGATGAGTTTCCTGGATCAGTTACAGGGGGAGCCTGCCGCGCCGATGCTGAACGGCTTCATCGGGGATGTGCTGGCAGGCGACGGGTTGTACGAAGCGGTGAAGATCCATTCCCGAAAAAGTTACCAGATCGGATACGAATGGTATTCCGACTGGCAACCCGATCAACTCCGGGCTGTCGCCAAATTTCCCGTGGAGGAGGCGCTCGAAGCCAATGCCGCCAATATCAGAGCACAGATCGAATCCTTCCCCGGCGCCAACTTTCAGAAAATGCTGTATCTGCCGTTGTGGAACCGTCAGCGTCTCTTTATCGGTTTCCTATCCACCCTGATGGGATATTGGCGGGGCGTCGCGACGCCGTACCTTGACCGCGCCTACGTTCGGTTTTGCCTGTCGCTTCCGCGAGTGGCGTTCGACCACCGCCGGTTACTGGGCGATGTTTTCAAACGACACTACGGGCGGCTGGCGGTCATCCCGGGGTCCTACGCCAGTGAACCGTACATCCTGACCGGCAAGTATCTGATCAAAAAACGAATTGGGCAAATGTTGCCTGCCTCCCTTCGCAACCGGTTTATGAAAGGCACCGATAACATCCACATCGGCGTCGATGTCGAGCCCATCCACACCTACGGAAAGGCCTCGTTGTGGCCCATCTTCGAGGTTTGGGACCGGGTTTCGGAATGGCTGGATATGCGTCAGGTAGAGCAGGACTTTCAGGCGGTCATGCAGTCCGGTGAGGATGTGCGGGCGCTTAGAAGATTGCAAGCCGTCCAAACGTTCGCGTCGCTGTTTACGCTCCCGCAAAACAGCCGCTCGTAATCTTTCGCTTTCACAAAATCTTCAATCCGGGTCGAGCACGCTCCGCCCGGATTTTTTCATGACCAGGGTGGGGTTATAATCCAATCACAATTCCAAACTCTGAAACCGGGAATCAACTCATGCATATCCTCGTAACCAATGACGACGGCGTGCAAGCGCCGGGACTGCTTGCCCTCGCGCAGGAAATGCGCAAACTCGGCAAAGTGACCGTCTTTGCCCCGGACCGCAACTGGTCGGCTTCGGGGCATGTCAAGACGATGGATCGTCCGTTGCGGGTGCGCGAGACGACGCTTGCCGACGGCACATCCGCTTTCACATCCGACGGCGCGCCCTCGGATTGTGTCGCCATCCCCTTGCTCGGCTATCTCGAAGAGGAAGTGGACCTGGTCATCTCGGGCATCAATCCCAACGCCAACATCGGGCATGATGTGACCTATTCGGGAACCGTCACCGCCGCGATGGAGGCGGTCATTGCGGGCGTAAAGGGAATTGCCGTTTCGCTTGACTCGCCCGAAGGATTCAAAGGCGCGTTGGATTATTCCACCGCCGCCATTGTGGGACGCCGCGTGGCGGAAAAAGTCCTTGTGGACGGTCTGCCGGAGGGCGTGGTGTTGAACGTCAACGTGCCGTACCTCAAGGAGAATGAACTCAAGGGCTACATGATCACCCGTCAGGGATTGCGCGTCTACCGCGACGCCCTGGACGAACGCATTGACCCGCGCGGTAAACCCTACTATTGGATCGGCGGGGAGCATCCCACCGGAGTGATGGAACCCGGCACCGACTTCGGCGCGCTCAAGGAAGGCTACGTCTCCATCACGCCGCTGGAATTGGACCTGACCCATTACAAGGCAATGGATACGTTGAAGAAGTGGGAGTTTTAATTTACAGCGGACGCAGTATCGCCCTTGCCAAATATAAGGATACGCCTATGCCCTACCTCGCCTCAGATACCCGTTACAACTCCATGACCTATAACCGCGTCGGCAGAAGCGGGCTCAAACTGCCCGCCATCTCGCTCGGCTGGTGGTACAACTTCGGCGGCGTGGACCGCTTCGAGAACATGCGCGCCATCGCCCGCCGCGCCTTTGACCTCGGCATCACGCACTTCGACCTCGCCAACAACTATGGGCCGCCGCCCGGTTCCGCCGAAACGAATTTCGGGCTGCTCTATAAACAGGATTTCCACCCCTACCGCGACGAACTCATCATCTCCACCAAGGCAGGCTACGATATGTGGCCCGGTCCGTATGGCGAATGGGGCTCGCGCAAATACCTGCTCGCCAGCCTCGACCAGTCCCTCAAGCGCATGGGGCTCGACTACGTGGACATCTTCTACAGTCACCGCCCCGATCCCGACACGCCGCTCGAAGAGACCATGGGCGCGCTCGACTCCACCGTCAGACAGGGAAAGGCTTTGTATGTCGGCATCTCCAGCTACAGTCCTGAAATGACGCGGCGCGCCGCGCAAATCCTGCGCGGGATGGGGACTCCCTGCCTCATCCACCAACCGTCTTACAACATGTTCGACCGCTGGATCGAACACGGACTGCTGGATGTGCTCGTCGAAGAGGGGATCGGCTGCATCGTCTTCTCGCCTCTCGCGCAGGGACAGCTGACCGACCGTTACCTGGGCGGAATCCCCGCTGACGCCCGCGCCTCCAAAACCGAGCGCGTCTGGCTCACGCCCGATCAAGTAAAAGCCAACCTGCCCAAAGTGCAACAACTCAACGAACTCGCCAAACAACGCGGACAATCCCTCGCGCAAATGGCAATCGCCTGGACACTTCGCAAGCCCGCCGTGACATCCTCCCTGATCGGCGCGAGCAGTGTAAAACAGCTCGAAGACAACCTCACCGCGTTGAACAATTTGAAGTTCAGCGAGGAGGAGTTGGGTAGAATCGAAGAGATGCTAAAAGGCTAGAACAATGTCACTCTGAGCGAAGAGTCTCTTTCCCATCGAATAAGAGATCCTTCGCTTCGCTCAGGATGACGGGAGACAATTCATGGGCTTCCTCAAAAAACTCTTCAGCAGTGAACCCGCCAAACCCAAAAAGCATTACCACACCTTTCAGGTGAAATGCAAACGCTGTGGCGAGATCATCGAGGGGCGCATTGACCTGGATAACGACCTCAGCCTGAACGACGAAGGAAACGGTTACCTTGTCCGCAAGGGACTCGTGGGCAGCAATCGCTGTTTCCAGCAGATCGAAGTGGAGTTGAAGTTCGACGCCTCGCGTCAATTGCTGGAGAAGTCCATCACTGGCGGAGAGTTCGTCAATTCATAATTCTCCACTTACCCTCTACCACTTACCATGAGATTCACCTCCCCTCCCAACCCGCAAGCCTATTACGAACAGGTCTGGAACCTCGTGCGCCAGATCCCGCGCGGAAAGGTCGCCGCGTACGGGCAGATCGCGCTGATGCTCCCGCCGCCCAATGGCGTGGATTTCGAGTCATACAAAGCCTTTGGTCCGCGCTGGGTGGGCGGTGCGATGGCAGCCTGCCCCGACGACGTGCCGTGGCAGAGGGTCATCAACGCGCAGGGAAAAATCAGCGACCGGCCGGGGGCGGAGCGTCAGCGTCAGTTGCTGGAGGAGGAGGGAATCGTTTTCGTGAACGACAAAGTGTATATGAAGAAATACGGGTGGAGAGGTCCGGGTGACGAGGTGAGGCAGGAAAGTCTGTTTTGAAATCAGGAAATTGCTTCACTTCGTCTGCACTGACGTTATCCTGCCAATTCCACGACCAGTGTATCCATCGCCAATTCCAGCGTAAGCTGACTCGTTTTTACCCCTTCGTCAATTCTCAATAATTTTCGATAAATACTCTCAAGCGATTCCATCGAGAAACGCACAGCCTGTTGCGCGGTCTTCTCCGCCACAAACGGATGCACACCCAGCGTACGCGCCACATCATCCTTGTCCCCGCGTCCATCCAGAATCTCGCGCGCCTGGATCAGCAGGCGGAACTGCCGCACAACCATCCCCCACAACGAAAACGGATCTTCCGACTCAAGCAGACGGTGCAGGAGACGCTGTGCCTGTTTGCCGTTACCGTTCGAGAGCGCATCGACAAAATCGAATACCGATTGCTGTGAAGTGACGATGCAAACCGCTTCGACATCCGCGACCTTGACCTGCCGCGCCCAATTGACGTATGCCAGCAGTTTGGCGATCTCCATCCCCGCCTGACGCGTGTCCACGCCGACCATATCTCTCAGCATTTCCGCCGCGCGCGGTTCGATTTGCCCGCCCTGATTTTTCGTCTCATTGATAATCCAGCCGGTCATGTCCCTCAATTTGGGGAGCATGAAGGCTTTGGTCTGGATTTTTGCGCTGTTCTTCTCCGCCCATTTCACCAGCCAGTGTTTGTCGGCGTCGCGCGGCTCGACCGTTTCATACATCACCAGCCGCGTGGTGTCGGGCGCGTTTTCGATGAATTCGAGGAATTTCTTGCGGGCGGAAGGATTGTTGTATTTGGCGGAGGGATTTGCCAGCAAAACCAGCCGCTTCTTGGCAAGGAATGGCATGGCATTGACGGCGTTATTCAGGTCGTTTTCATTCATCGAGCGCGCATCAAGGCGTGCGGTGTTCATGTCCGCGCTGGTGGGATCGGTGAAATCGGACTCAAAATCCTTGAGTTTACGCGCGATGGCGAATTCATCGTTGCCAAAGAGGAAAAAAAGGTTGGGCATAGTATGGCGGGGCACAACATGCGTACCCATGAATTATTTCGTGACGATACGGTGAACGCCTTTGCGGATGGAGACAATCTCGACAATCTGCATGTCGCCCAGGTCCGCTTCGGTGGTGATGTATTTTTGGAGCCACGGTCCGAGCGGCTTGCTGAGGAAATAGCCGAGGGCGGCAAAGAGAACCGCCAGTGGAATCAGCCACACCCGCCAAAAGTTGGATTTTGCTCCTCGAAGCGGCGCCCAGGCAAAGGTCCCCGCGAGAAGCGCAGTGGCGGCGAGATTCGTCCCACAACCGGGATGGACGGCAAGTTCGCTTTCACCTGCGAGCAATCGCGCCATCGCCTCCGTCGCAGCGGAGGAAACATCCTCGCTGGTCACATCGCCCAGCAGGAAAAAGCCCGTCGGGTTGGAATGTCCGGCCATCGAGGTGCGATATTTTCGCGCAAGGATGTGCAGGGTGGCATGTTCGAGCGCATGGTTTCTTCTGGTTTCGAGAATGAGGGGAAGGTCGAGAATCATGCGACGATTATACCGCCTCAGTGATTCGCATGTTCCAGTTTTCGGTAGGTTTCCAGAAGGCTGATCAGGATGTCGTCGGTAAATGTATGAATCTTCGTATACATCTCCGTTGCCCGCTTCGGCGGGACGTTCGCTTCGCTATACACTTTGACGACCGACTCGACCAGCGTATCGCGAAAGAACAGGAATGCCCGTGCCGCGTCGACGTAACTGAGTTGATACCGTCGCGCCCGGGATGCATATTCATACCCAATGGCATAGGCTTCGGTGGCAGCTTCCTCCCCGTTCGTAGCTACATAAGTCATCATACCCTGGAACAGGGAACGGGCGCTCATGCGATACTGGGCGCGCGCATCCTCGTCCAACTTTTGATACCAGGACTCGGCTTGAAGACGTCCTTCCGAAATCTGCATACGGACGTTCTTCACGACCTCGTTCATCATGCCTTCGGGAGCCAGTGCCTCTGTCTGGGACTTTGAGTTGGTCTCTGCCCAAAGCAGGATTTCACTGCGCTTGTAGCGGCGGTGTCCGCCCTGTGTTTTGTGGACGGGGATTGCGCCCTTGTCGGACCAAAGCCGCACGGTGCTGGGATGCACGCCAAGCAATTTTGCCGCGTCGCTGAGGGAAAGCCATTCGTCAGTCATGTTCATCCTTTTATTGTGTACCGCGTACAAGGCGCTCTCCCTTCGACAAGTCTCAGGGCAGGCTTGCACCGGTTTCAGACTTTAGAGAGCGTCCGTTACGCTTAATCTGCCACCACGGCAACCCGGTCGGTAAAGGAGGGTTCGTGGGCTTGTTTCTGGAAGGCGGCAACGTCAATGCGGTAGAGCATGATTGCCGCCGCGAACAACATCAATGCCTCGATGCCGAAGACGACAAGGTATCCGTGCAAAGCGTCGCCGGTGAGCACCGTTGCCACGTCTGCCACCACACCCGCCATGAGCAGACCCACGAGGCGCGAGAGTCCGTTTGAGAAGCCCCACGCACCGATGTAGAGACCGACTTTTTCGGGAACAGTCAGATCGAACATGAGCGAGAGGTTGGCGATGGTGGAGACACCGGTGCCAAATCCCAGCAGGGTGATGCCGATGTAGAAAGCGGTTGTGCTGGCGGTCAGTCCGCTGAGGACGATGGTGAGGAAGCCGAGCAGCGCGCCGAGGTTGCCCGCTTGAGCGACGTATTTCTTTTTGACGCGCCCGTCGAGGATGCCCGTCACAATAAAAGCGATAAGGGTGAAGGTGTTGGTGATGGACACGATGCGCGAGGTCTGTTCGAGGGTCATGCCGAAGGCTTGGGCGGCGAAGGGTTCGAGCAAAACGTCCTGCCCAAGGATGGCGGCAAGGAGCAGGAGCAGGTAAAGGAAGAAGATTTTCGCCACGCGATTTTCGGTGATGGCGGCGGTCATTTCGCGGACGGTGTAAGTATCCGCTTTGGGAGCCCCCCTTTGTCCACCCACCGCGCCTTCGGCTTGAGGAGAGGAGGAAAGGCTGAAGCGTGGTTCCAGTTTGAAGAGACCGAGCAGTCCCAAGGTCAGGGCGGAGGCGGCGACGATGAGGAAGGCGCGTTCGAGGGTGACAGGGTCAAAAGTCGGGACGAGGCGGCTGAGGCTGATGCCCGTCGCAATCAAGCCGATGACCATGAGCGTGAACATGGTCGCGATGGTTTTGCCGCGTCCCTTTTCGCCGGAGAGTTCGGAGGCGAGGGAGAGGTAGGAGACGGCGGAGAGGTTGTAGCCCATCCCCCACGCGCCAAAGGCAAGCACGCCCGCGATGATGCCAAGCGTGAAGTTTTGGCTGATGAGCAGGGCAACCTGCGGGGAGACAGCGACGCCGATCACGCACAGCAGAAGCCCCGCAAGGATGTAGGGCGTGCGGCGGTAGCCGAAGATGGGGTGACGGTCCGAGAAGGAGCCGATGGCAACCTGGATGGGCGAAAGCAGGTAGGGTAAGATGGCAAGCAGGGTGAAGAGGGTCTTGGAGATGCCGAGGTCGAAGATCATGACGCGGTTGAGGGTGCTGTTGATGGGGACGAGCGTCATGGCGACGGCGGTGTGGATGAGGGCAAGTTGGAGGCGTTTGAGGAGCATGAGAGGTTAGTAATTGGTAGATTGGTAATTGAGGGAACGAGGTTAAACAGGGCAAGGGCGGAATGTGCGCCCTCGCCTCGTTTTTGGTAATTTTAGGCAGAATTTTTCATCAGGCAATGTAGATTTATGCAGAATTCTACTAGAGTTTTGTGAGCATTTGCGCCGGTAGGGTGGATTACTTCACCGCGAACATTTCGACCAGCCTGTCGTATTGTTCTGTCACTTCGGGGGAGGGGACGCCGCCGAAGTTGAGGAAAACCTTGAACGCCGCCGTGCCCCTTCGGTCGAAGAATTGGAAGGAGAGCGCTTCATGCTTGTCGAGGTGGCTGGGTTTGCGGAAGGCAAAGACCGAAGCCAGTTCCCAGCCGCGGATGTGCATGTCCAGCGACCCGGTGCGGATGTTGAGGAAGCCGTCTTTGACCCAGAATTTGCCAAACCGGCCGAAGACCTCGATGGTGGCGGCTCCGTTCGAGACGATGACGGTCACATCACCGAGCGGCTCGAACGCGCGGACGAGTTCCTCCCAGCGCGAGGCATCGAGTTTGCGGGCGGTGTCGCCGTCGAGGGCGCGCAGGATGTCCACTTCGGGAACACCCAGTTGATGGGCAAGCATGAGGGTCATCTGCGAACGGTCGGCGTTGTAGGCTTCGCGGATGGCGGCGAGGCGTTCTTCCTGCGTGAGGTCGGGGCTGAGGGGAGTGATGGTTTGGAACATATCGGCATTTTCCTGTATTAATAATATGATTAGTTTTATCTTATTTAGAATGGTGCGTAGTATAATTTTGTCATCGGTAATATTCTAGATATTTGTATTAAATTTTTGTTATATCTCTCTACAATCCGTTTTCAACCGGGTTGAAAATTTGGAAGAACCTTTATGACCGTCAGCCCCACAATGCAACGCTATGCCGCAGAAATCTACCGCCTGCAACAGGATCATGAGCAGGTACCTCTTTCACTGCTCAGCGAGCATGTGGACACCTCCGCTCAGGCAATCTCCACGATGGTGAAACGCCTCAATCAAAGCGGATATTTGGTCCACGAACCCTATCGCGGGGTGCGGCTGACGAAGACCGGCGAAAAGATCGCCATGCCCGCCTTGCGCCGTCACCGCCTGACAGAGGTGTTCCTCGTCAAAGTAATGAAATACGATTGGGCGTCCGCCCACGTGTTATCAGATACCTTCGAAAAAGGCATCAACGACGAACTCGAAGACCGCATGGATGAGTTGGCGGGGTATCCCACGCGCTGCCCGCACGGAGAGCCAATCCCATCCAAAGACGGAGTCATGCCTGAGGTCCGGGACGAACCGTTGGTGGATGTCCCGTCAGGGTCGGATTGCATCGTCAGCCGTGTCCGCACCCACAACATGGACAAACTACACTACATCGCCGAGATCGGTCTCGTGCCGGGGACACCATTCCATTTGCTGAGTTGCGCGCCGTTCAAAGGCCCACTGCGGCTGGAAATGAAACCACACGATCACATCATCGGCTATGAATTGTCACAGTCCATTTGGGTGGAGGTGAGGAAACGGGGAGCGGGGAATAAACTTCCGCCGTTGAAAACGCCAGCCAGGTGAAACGTCCCGAAGGTTCTCCAACCTTCGGGACGTTTTGAAGTTATCGAGGCAGAGAGGCGGAGGTATTTCCTTCCGCCTAAAAATGTGACAAAAGTCCCTGCCGAAAAAGAGGGTGGAATGAAATAATAAGGTTAGCCATAACATTTAAGGAAGGCTTGCCTTATGACCCTCCCACAATTGAGCGAAAGCACGGAAATGTACCTGAAGGCAATGGTCGAATTGGGGAATCGCGATGTGGCGATCTCCCGCATTGCCGAACGGTTGAATGTGACTCATGTCTCCGCCAATGAAATGATCAAGAGGCTGGGCGAGCAGGGGTTGGTATCCCATGCTCCATACAAGGGCGTGAACCTGACCAGCAAGGGAAAAGAGGCGGCATGCAGTGTACTGCGCCGTCAGCGTTTGTGGGAGGTTTTTTTGTACGAGCATTTGAAGATCGAATGGGCGAAGATCTATGAACTGGCTTGTTCACTGGAACATGCCACCGCTCCGGAAGTGACCGAGGCGCTGGCTGGCTTTCTCGGAAACCCGAAGGTTTGCCCACGCGGGAATCCAATCCCGGATGAGAATGGAGCGTTTACCCCACTGAACGGAATTTTGCTTAGCGAGGTGGAAATTGGCAGGGCCGTGAAAGTGCTGGCGGTGAATGCCACTTCGACGGATGTGCTCAGGTATTTGCAGGAACGAGACATCCTGCCGGGGCATGAATTGAAAGTTATCGAGGCCGCGCCGCTCAAAGGTCCGCTCACGCTGCGGGTGGATGGAGCGAAAGAGGCCGCGCTGGGGTTGTCGATGGCTGAGTTTGTGATCGTGGAATAAATCGGGCGGATAGACATCGCCTTCATAAAACAATATCAACAGGAATATCATGACTGAATCAATCCAACTTCACCTCCTTCGCCCCGGTCAGCGGGCAACCATCACAAAGATCAACGGTGCGGGTGCGCTACGCCGCCGCTTTGTGGAAATGGGAATCGTCAAAGGCGAGACCATTCTGATCGAACGTCACGCCCCCCTCGGCGACCCCATCGAATATTTCATCAAAGGCTATCACCTCGCTTTGCGCAAAGAGGAAGCCGCGCACATCGAAGTGACCCTGCACGGAGAAACGAATGCCTGATCTCACCATCGCGCTGGCGGGGAATCCCAACGCCGGCAAGACCACCATTTTCAATGCGCTGACGGGACTGCGTCAACACACGGGTAACTGGCCCGGCAAGACAGTCGAAAAAAAAGAAGGTGAGATTGAACGCGACGACCTGACCATCAATATCGTGGACCTTCCCGGCACGTACAGCCTCACCGCCTATTCCCCCGAAGAGATCATCGCCCGCGACTTCATCATCGAAGAACGCCCGGACGTGGTCATCAATGTGGTGGATGCGACCAATCTCGAACGCAATCTGTATCTCACCGTGCAACTCCTTGAATTGGATGTGCCTGTCGTCCTCGCGCTCAACATGACCGACGATTTGCACAAAGACGGGGCAAAGATCAACGTCGACCAATTATCGCAGCTGCTTGGGAACATCCCGATCATACCCACGACAGCAAATCAAGGTAAGGGCATTTTTGAATTGATCACCAAAGCAGTTCGCGCAGCGAGGAGGAATTGATGGCGCTGACAACAAGTCCCCTCTTCCAACTCGATTACGGCGGCAAACTCGAACGTGAGATCGCCAAGCTCATTGCGGCATTCGAGGAAACCAAATTCGACACCGGGAAATATCCGCCGCGCTGGCTGGCAATCAAGCTGCTCGAAGCCGATGCGGATATCCTCGCGCGGGTGCAAGCCATGCCGAATGGACAGGCAATCATTGCGCGTGCACAACAAAGCGCAAATCATCTGAAAGACATGCTCGGCGACGACGTGGACCTGCTCACCGCCGACCGCCGCTACGGCTTCATCAACGGCATTGTGCGCCAATCGCTGCATCGCCCCCTCGTGGATCGCATCACGCTCACCGACCGCATCGACGATATCGTCACACATAAGTGGCTCGGCCTCCCGGTCTTCTTTGCGGTCATGTACATCATCTTCCGGCTTGTAATCGACGTTTCCTCCCCCTTTCTGGACTGGACCGACTCCGTTATCAACAATTCTGTCGCTCACTGGCTGCGCTCTCTTCTGGACCTTGTATCTGCCCCCGTTTGGCTGCGTTCCCTCGCCATCGACGGGATTCTCGCTGGCGTCGGCGGTGTGTTGGTCTTTGTGCCTGGACTGTTGATCCTGTACTTCTTCCTTGCCCTGCTCGAAGACTCGGGTTACATGTCGCGCGCCGCCTTTGTGATGGACCGTTTCATGCGCGTGGTCGGCTTGCATGGCAAATCATTTATTCCGATGATCCTGGGATTCGGTTGTGCCGTCCCGGCAATCTACGCCACCCGCACCATTGCCAGCCGCCGCGATCGTGTTCTCACGGCGCTGCTCGTGCCACTCATGTCATGTTCAGCGAGATTACCCGTCTATGTGGTCTTTGGCCTGGCATTCTTCGGCGCGCGTGCCGGAACGATCATCTGGGCAATGTACGCGCTGGGCATTGTCGTCGCCATGCTCGCGGGGATGGTCTTCACCCGCATCATCCTTAAGCCGGATGTCTCATCCGCGTTCGTGCTGGAGCTGCCTCCCTACCGCCAGCCTGCTCTTAAGAGTGTTTTGATCCATATGTGGGAGAATACGCGTGAGTTCGTCCGCAAGGCTGGGACGGTCATTCTGTACGCATCCATCATCATGTGGCTGCTGCTTAACCTCCCGTGGGGTGTGACCAACCAACGTGACTCGTATTTCGGCAGGTTTAGCAGTGCAATCTCGCCGGTCTTCACCCCACTCGGGTTTGGCAACTGGGAAACAGGCGGTGCTCTGGTCACCGGCTTCATGGCAAAGGAAATCGTCGTCAGCACCATGAGCCAGATTTATCTCGGGGGGGAGGAGACGCAGATCGTCGAGGAAACAACTCTCGGTGAGGACTTGATCCGCATCGGTCAGGGATTTGTCGAAGCCGCGGTCAGTTCGGGAAAGATCCTTTTGAGCATCATCCCCGGCGTGAACCTGGTGGGTGAAGAAGCCGAGGGCGAAGATACGGTTTTGAGCCTTGCGTTACGTGACCATTTCACCCCGTTGAGCGCAGTCGCGTTGCTGGTCTTTGTCCTTCTTTACGTGCCATGTGTTGCTACACTTGGAGCGATCAAACAGGAATTTGGAACTTCCTGGGCATGGACATCCGCCATCTATCAAACAGTCGTAGCCTGGCTTGCCGCCTTTCTCGTGTACCAAGGCGGGAAGTTGCTGGGATTGGGGTAATCATGCTGGCTCAACTGGTCAACCTGCTCGAGAACAAGGAAAATGGTCTCAGCCTTTCGGAGATCAGCCGCGAGATGAAAGCACAACCAACGGCGGTCCTGTGCATGATCGATTTGCTCGTCCAAAAGGGGAAACTGGTCGAGATTGGACCCGATGGAAAATGCTGTAACACTTGTGGAGTCCAAGCTCAATGCAACCTGCTCGCCGCGCGAGGGAAGAGATATATGGTTGCCCCAAGGTCATTGAAGGCGGCGCAATAACCCGGGTCAAAGTTTGCTATAATCAATTTGAGAAAAATTTCACAACAAAAGGATACCAGCCATGAACGAGAAAAGTATCGAGTTGCTCAACAAAGCCGTCGCTGACGAAATGTCGGCAGTGCATCAATATATGTATTTCCACTTCCACTGTGAAGATCAGGGGTATGAACTACTCTCCCGCCTGTTCATGAAGACCGCCATCGAGGAAATGGGACACGTCGAACGCTGCGCCGAACGCATCTTATTCCTGGGCGGTGATGTGGAAATGGCGGCCTCCGAGAGCGTGCAGAAAATCCAGGACGCCAAAGCCATGCTGGAACGGGCACGCGCCATGGAGCAATCCAGCATCCGCGATTACAACAAATGGGCGAACGAGTGTTCCGCCAACGCAGACGCCGGCTCGAAAAAGGTGTTTGAGGGGCTGGTGGACGATGAAGAACGCCACTTCAGCCAGTATGACCTTGAAATGCAAAAGGTCGAAAAATTCGGTGAACAATACCTGGTCTTGCAATCCATCGAGGGTAGCAAATCCGCTCCTGAGGAAGCCGCCAGGGAATAAGCGGTAAGACAGCGTGCCAAAGAAAAAGCACAGGACCTCTGCCTGTGCTTTTTTGTTCCTCAAATGATTTCACTTCCCTTTGATCATCTGCCGCGCTACCTGCATCAACTCATGCGCAGACCGCAGAGTCCCTTCGCCCACTTCGCCGAGCATCTGCGAGAGTTCGAGCAGGCGTGGTTCGCCGTCCAGCCGCTCGACGCGGGTCAATGTGCGGTTACCCTGAATCAGTTTTTGTACCTGATAATGTTCGTCGCCGAACGCCGCCAGTTGGGGCAGGTGTGTCACGCAAAAGACCTGATGCATACGTGAAAGATTCCAGAGTTTTTGACCTACAATCATTCCCACACGCCCGCCGATACCTTGATCAATTTCATCGAAAATCAGAGAGGGAATTTCATCGGCGCGTGCCAGTACGTTCTTGAGTCCCAGCATCAAACGGGACGTCTCACCGCCGGAGGCGATTTTCACCAACGGCTTGAGTCCCTCGCCGGGGTTCGGCGCGATGAGGAATTCCACTTTATCAAAACCGTTCTGGTCGAAGGCGATGCGTGTCCCATCCGGCAACGGCACGCCGTTTGGGTCGGGCTTGGTCTGGAAATCCACAGTGAAGCGCGCAGAGGCCATTTTCAGATCACCGAGTTCGGTTTCGATACCCTTGCTCATCGTCAGCGCCGCGGACTTGCGTTTCTCGCTCAACAGGCTTCCCTGTTTGGCAAGCTTGTCCAGCAGGCGCGCTTCCTGCATCTCCAGTTCGGTGATTCGTTCCGCCGCGCCTGTAATGGTTTCCAGTTGCTTTCGCGCATCCTGTCCATACGCCAGCACGGACTGGATGCTTCCGCCATATTTGCGTTTGAGCGAGTGGATCAGGTCTAGCCGCTCTTCCACTTCATCGAGACGCTTCGGATTGAATTCGATCTCTTCCAAATAATCGCGCAGGCTGTGCACGATATCAGACATCGTTTCGAGCAACACTTCAGCTTGATTTGCCAGTTCGCTTTGCGCCGAGTCGATCTTTGCCAGCGCGGCAAGCGCCTGCGCGGCTTGCCCAACGAGGTCACTGGCGGCGGGCATCTCGGGCGAACCTTCCTCCAGCACCGCCAGCGCTTCCTGCGCGTTCTGCGCCAGCGACTCGGCATTTGCCAGCCGGTCGCGTTCCTTGCGTAATTCTTCGTCTTCGCCGGGTTTCAAGCGAGCCGCCTCGATCTCCTCCGCCTGATAGGTGAGCATGTCGATCTTGCGGTCGGCATCGGCTTGCGCTTTGCGCAGGTCGCTCAATTCATGTCGTAGATTCAACAACGTGTGGTAGGTTTGACGGTAATCGCTGAGGGGTTGAGTCACTTCTGCATAACGGTCCAGCAGGCCCAAATGGGCGCGAGAATCGAGCAGTGAGAGATGTTCTGCTTGCCCGTGGATATCCACCAAGATTCCACCCAGTTCCTTCAACAACCCGACATTGACCGTCCGCCCGTTGACGCGCGCCACACTGCGTCCCTCCTTGCGGACTTCGCGCATCAGCACCACGTAATCGGGATCGTCCATCAGGTCCTCGCGCTTGAGGACTTCGTGCACCGCCTCTCTTTCTGGACCTTTGAGTTGAAACACCCCTTCGACGAACGCGGCGTCTGAATCGGTGCGGACGAAGGTCGCGTCGGCTTTGCCCCCGATGAGCATGACCACGGCATCGAGGATGATGGATTTGCCCGCGCCGGTCTCGCCCGTGAGGATGATGAGTCCGGGACCAAAGCGCAGGTCGAGCTTGTCGATGATCGCAAAGTTGTGGATACGGAGTTCAGTCAGCATGGCATGAAACTTTATCGAAAAAGCTGGATTCCAGACAGGCGTGCATACACAGTAGGGACGGCAATGACAAGATAGATCACTTGAAAGAGGATGCCAAATAGCTGAAACGTGAGCGCCTGGAGCAAAATGACAGGCACAGCGCCCAGCACAACAGCCACAGCGACCGTGATGAACAACGCGCGCGACCGGCGTTTACGCGTTACTGCGCGGACTCCTTCCGCAATGAGTACCGCCGCCGTGGGAGCGCCTGCCGCGATGAGGAACCAGCCAAAGAAACCAATGCCGCCGATCAACGTGACCAGGAAGGATGCCGCCCCCGAAAGAACTGCCGCCACAAGAAAACCGAGGAGATAGTCATACCATTCGGAAGTGTCGAAACTTTTCTGCCGCTCGCGCACACACTCCCTGCAGCGATACCCCGTCGGTGTGCGGACGGCACAGGACGCACAGATGGGACGATTGCAGTTGTTGCAGCGCAGGGCTGTTTCGCGGTTGGGGTGGTTATAGCAGTAAAGTATTCCAGTAGTTTGTTCGGTCATCTCGGCAATCCTAAAGAGTTCTCATTCATGTGCGCGGTCAGGTTTCGGTAGAAATAGCCCGGGTCGCCAAAGCGGACGAATTGCGTCGTCACATCAGCGGCGCGCACATCCACGCGATCCTCGTCCATCAAGGTGATGGACGGTTGACCATCGACGCTCAGAACCGTGTTCTCGCTTCTTACGAGGATGCTCACTGTCGAACCTTCCGCTAGGACAACGCCTCGATCCACGGAGAGATGCGGGGCAATCGGCATGAGCAGGATGTTGCGCAGTTCGGGCGGCAGGATCGGTCCGCCTGCCGCGAGGGCGTAGGCGGTCGAGCCGGTGGCGGTAGAGGCAATCAACCCGTCGGCAACATAACTCGTGAGGTGACGCCCATCCACCGAAGCGGAGAGCCGCACCGGGCGCAGGGTTTGTCCGCGCCCAACTACAACCTCGTTCAAGGCATTCCACTCACCCAGTGAGTCTCCGGCACGGACATGTTCCGCGTGAAGCATCATGCGATTCTCGATCCAGGCTTCGCCGTTCAGCAATTTGTCAAAGTACTCGCGCCATTCGCTTCGTTCGATCTGGATCAGGAATCCCAGCCTGCCCAGGTTGACGCCAAGAATGGGTAATCCCAACGGGGCACACAGATGTCCCGCCCGCAGGACGCTCCCGTCTCCACCTGCCATGATGAGCAGGTCGAATTCATGCTTTTTGACACGGTTTCGCAGTTCTTCATCATATAGAGAACCGAATGGAGCATCAATCCCTTTCTCTTTTAAGTAGATCGACATCGCCTCGGCTTCCACAAACGCCTCAGGCATACGGGGATAGGCAATCACAACCGGTCGCTTCGGGAGGAATACTTCGGACATGAGGCGATTATACCTTTTGACCGCGAAGGAAGTTATCCCTAGGCCACCTTTTGATCACAAACCTCCCGGAACCCGCATCGTTTACAACGGGCTGCCTGCTCATGCGACCGGGCAACTTCCTTCTTGAATTCGTCTCGCTTCATCTCGGTCAGCAATTCCAGCAGGGACTGTTCCAGCGCGGGCGTGTAATCTACGGCAAAATCGCGTCCCTCGTAGTGGATGATACCGTAGGGCGGGCGCTTGGCGTAGGTTTTCTCCACCAACAGACAATAGGCAGCCAGTTGGTAAATGTGTGAGTCATAGGGCGCATCGGGTGCCTTCCCTGACTTCACTTCGACAGGGACAATCTGCCCATCCTTTTGAATGAGGTAATCGGGTTTGCCGGTCAGGTCGAGGGCGGCATAGTAGAGCGGTTTCTCCAATTTGCCCCAGCCGCGTGTGTCGGTGTAGATGATGCGCCCTCCCGGAAGTCCCGCGGCCTGCCGCTGACGGTTGGACTGCCAGAAGAAGAGGAATGCAAGGAAGAGCAGGGCAAGGGCGAAGTAAAGCATGTAACCGACAAATGGTAATTGGAGAATTAGATAATTCGGTAGGTGCAATACGCCACGAGAAGCACCAGTGCGACCATCAGCAGGAGCAGCCCGATATTCCGGGTAATCGAGGAGGCGAGGACCTGCCGTCCATGCCGGACATGGAGTTGGGTGCCGGCAGCAAGTTCGGTCTGATTCGAGGACTGGATGCCTTGTTTTCTGTACCACCAAGCGCGGCGACAATAGAGATAAGTTCCAATATCGGAGGCGCGGATAACGGACATGGGAAAAGTATAGCACAAATTTTCTAATTTTACATCCTCCCTGCCTTGTGAAATATTTCCCACCTGCCCTGCGACAATTTTCCTTGAGAATTATTCTGCCGTGAGGATAATACAAGTGTACATCGAACAAAGTAGTAGAGAATAAAAATGGAGGTGCAGGATGCCGAACGAAATGAAGATCAGGTTCTGGGGTGTACGGGGAAGTTATCCCACGCCGGGTGCGGGGACGGTGAAATATGGCGGGAATACGGCGAGCGTTGAAGTGCAGGCCGGACACCGCACGATCGTTCTCGATGCTGGCACGGGCATCATCCCGTTGGGACGCGAGTTGGCGCGGACAAAACGTGCAGGTGAATTACTGATCCTGTTCAGCCATCTGCATCATGACCACACTCAGGGCTTTCCGTTCTTCGTTCCGGCGTACATGCCGAACGCGAAGTTACATATCTATGGTCCGGATGGAACGCACGAGTCGTTGAAGAATGTATTGGAACACAACCAGTCATCGGAGACGTTCCCGGTCAGTTTGCGGGATATGTCTTCATCGAAGGATATTCAATCGGTGCGCGAGTCGCAGGTCATCGTTTGGGACGGTGATGGGGTCCGTGTGGCGGAGTCAGTTTCCGGCGTGAGCGAGGAGGCGGTCCTCATCCGCATTCACAAATCGTATGCCCATCCGGGCGGAGTCTTCGTCTATCGCATCACGTGGCATGGCAAATCAATCGTTTACGCGACTGATACCGAGGGCTATGTCGGCACGGATAAACGTCTGGTGAAGTTTGCCAAGGATGCGGATGTGCTGATCCACGACGCGCAGTATCTGGATGAACATTATTGGGGAGGGCTGGAGGGGCTCCCATCAACACAGGGATACGGGCACTCGACCGTGACGATGGCGTGCGAGGTCGCCGCTTCCGCTTCGGCGGGACAGTTGGTCCTGTTCCATCATGACCCGGCTTACTCTGACGAGATGATTGCGGGAATGGAGCGCAGCGCGAAGAGTATGTTTGCGGATTCAGTCGCGGCGTATGAGGGGTTGGAGTTTAACCTCACCCCTTACCCCTCTCCTATAAGGAGAGGGGAGTGGAAGGAAGTACAATATGCTCAGAATGGCTAATGTGAGGTCAGACGATACCCGTAACCTGCTCTCGTATATTCAACTGTTCGAGGGAATGACGCCCGCACAATTGGACTGGGTGGCGCAGCGTGCGCATCGCCGCAACTTTGAGGCGGGACGCAACGTGATGACCATCGAACAGCCCGGTGAAGCGGTGTACATCATCCTGCATGGGTCGGTGAAAATTCACGTTGAGCAGGGTGAACGCGATGTCATTCTGGCGATTCTCGGAGCGGGCGACCTGCTCGGTGAGATGAGCCTGATCGACAGCATCGGTCGCTCTGCCAGTGCGGTGACGCTCGAAACGTCGCTGATGTTGTGGATGGACAAGACCACGTTCACGTACATGCTCGACAACTTCCCGCCGGTGGCGCGCAATCTGGTAAAGATACTCTCAGCCCGTGTGCGTCTCTCTGACCAGCTCATTCAGGCGCTGGCGACCCTCGATGTGAATGGACGCGTGGCGCGTCAACTGCTGGCATTCGCGGAGAAGTACGGTCGGGAAAAAGACGGCGTAACCCAGATCCGCATCACGTTGACGCAGGGCGATATTGCCGACCTGGTCGGAGCGTCGCGGAAGAGAGTCAATCAGGCGATGGTGATGTTCAAGGAACAGGGCTTGATCGATGATGTGGATGGGAGAATTGCAATCAAAAATAGTGATGGATTGGCAAAATATTGTAGATAGCTGGTCATTGGGGCGTCAGGTATCCAGTCGAAGGTCGTCGAAAAGAAATCTTCCATTTTCAGGCTCCGAACAACGCCCATGCTCCCTTGCATGGGCGTTATAATTTCGGTGGTAAGATAGACCTACCAAACCCTCAGGAGCAGTTCCTTCATGGATGCCATTGCAAAGAACGTGTATATCGAAGACCGCTATCTCGGCGTGACGCTGGGAGTCATCGCCCAGCCGCGTGGACTGGTGCAGATTGACGCGCCGCCTGCCCCGGAGGACGGACGTTCATGGCGCGCCTCCCTGATGGGCATGGGCAGCGGACCTGAACGCGTGCTCATCAACCTCGATGCCCACCCCGACCGCACGCTGGGCGTCCGCGCCATGGATTGCACGGTCATCGCGCATGAAAAGACCGCGGTCGCGTTCCGCAACCGCCCCAACACCTTCAAGGCACAGGGCGACGAGACCGGCTCGAACTGGGAAGCCATCCCCGGCTTGGGCAGCGTCCGCTGGGCGCCGCCGGAGATTTCCTTCCTCGATACAATGACTCTGCATTGGGGCGGCGAGCCGATCATTTTACAGAGCCGCACGGGACCCACTCCCGGGGCGATCTGGGTCGTTTTGCCGGAGGCAAAAGTGGTCTTCGTCGGCGACGCGGTGCTGAAGGGACAGCCTCCCTTCCTTGCTCATGCCGACCTCCCGGCATGGATCGAAGCACTTAACGTCCTGCAAGGTCCCGATTTCAAAGGTTTCATCGTCGTCAGCGGGCGCGGCGGAGTGGTCACACAACAGGTTGTCAAAACACAGGCGGATTTTCTCAAGAAGGCGCTCGAGAAAATGGAAAAACTGGGCGGCAAGAAAGCCGCCTCCGGCGCCACCGATAAACTTGCCGACACCCTGCTCAAGGAGTTCAAGGCGCCTGCCGCACGCCAGAAGCAATACTTGCATCGTCTGCGGTATGGTCTGGGACATTATTACACCCGCCATTACCACCCGGCTTCGCGTCATACCCTCGAGGAATAATGCCCGCCGCGCCCCTCTTTGAAGTCACTCGCGGACAGATCGTCGAGTCCGTGCATTACGGTTCCATCGCCATCGTGGACTCGAACGGTACCATGATCGCATCCCACGGCGACCCGCAGGCGGTCGCCTTTTTGCGTTCCAGCGCCAAGCCCTTTCAGGCGCTACCGTTCGTCGAGCGCGGCGGTGTGGAGTATTTTGGTCTCACCCCGCGCGAACTGTCGCTTTCATGCGCCTCGCACGAAGGCAGCGATATGCACGTGCGAGCCGTGGAGGAGTTGCAGAAGAAGATCGGAGTGGAGGAACGCCATCTTCAATGCGGGATTCACATGCCATCCGATTCGGAGGCGTTCCGTTCGCTCATCAAGAACGGCGAACTCCCCACTCAAAACCGAAACAACTGCTCCGGCAAGCACTCCGCCATGCTCGCTCACGCCAAGATGCGCAGACTCCCGCTCGACACCTACCTCGATATCGACCATCCCATCCAGCAGGACATTCTCGCCTCGTTCGCGGAGATGTGCCTGGTTCCGCTAAATGAGGTGCAAATCGGCACCGACGGTTGTTCCGCGCCGAACTTCGCCGTTCCGTTGTACCATGCCGCGCTCGGCATGGCGCGCCTGTGCGACCCACACGCCCTCCCCGAGGCGCGCGCTGCGGCGTGCGGTAAAATCACTTCGGCAATGATGGCGTACCCTGAAATGGTCAGCGGTTACGGAGATTTCGACGAACAATTAATGAGAGTCGGGGATGGCAGGATCGTTTGCAAACGCGGCGCGGAGGGATATCAAATTGTCGGGTTGATGCCCGGCGCGCTGTCCCCTGATTCGCCCGGCATCGGCATCGCGGTCAAGGTCTCCGACGGGGATGCCTCGCGCGCCTCGATGGACCTGGAAGTGAGCAGCCGCGTCCGCCCGGCGGTGACGCTGGAAATCCTCCGTCAGTTGGGCGCGCTCTCCCCAGAGCAGATGCAGGCGCTGGCGGGGTTCGGACCCGTGAAACCCGTCCAGAATCACCGGGGACTCGTCACAGGTCAATCACGCCCGGTATTCAAGTTATAGGTTGATTCCTCCCGCATACGCAAAGCCGCTTTATAAAATTGAAAGGATTCACAAAAATTTGCGTAAGCACGGCATGATAATGCCCGTCACCGCCACACTTTGCGATAAAGGGTGATACAATGCGCACGGGTGGGACTTGCACCCATCCAGAGAGTGAATCATGCCCTATTCGGGAGACCGCATCCTCCTCGTTGAAAACGATCCGGAAATCAGCGACTTGATCGCCCGCCAGGCGCTCCGATCCGTGGGCTATCAGGTGGATGTGGTTGCCGACTCTTCCTCCGCCATCAAACTCTCGCTTCAGACTCCCCCCGACCTGATCATCGCCGACTTAAATCTCCCCGGCTTGAGCACCAAGGATCTGCTCGTCGCCCTCTCGGCGCAGGGTGTCAATACCCCGCTGCTGGTCGTTGCCAACAAGGGGCAGGAACACGACATCATCCAGGCCTTCCGGCTTGGCGCGGCAGATTACATTCTGTGGCCCGCACGCGACGCCGAGGTGGTCTCTGCGGTGGAGCGCGTGATCAAGAGAATTCATGAAACCCGCGACCGTCAGCGGCTGGATATGAAACTGAGCGAGACAAACCAGGAACTCCAGCGCAAGATCCGGGAGATGTCAGCCATCATCAATATCGGCAAGGCGGTCATTTCCATCACGGACCAGCGTTTTCTCTTTCAAAAGATCGTGGATGGCGCGGTGCAGATATCGAGCGCGAATACAGGCTGGCTCCTCGTCCGCGACCAGGAGAGCAAAGCCTTCCTGCTCACCGCCCATCGCGGGCTCCCGGAGGTGTGGTCGAAGAAAATGAACCTGCCCCTCGAGGACGGCATCAGCGGGTTGGTGGGGCTTTCGGGCGAAACCCTTTCGATCTCCGGCGACCCTTTGCTTAAATTCCGCGTTGCCAATCTGGGCAAAGCCGCCTGTGCTGTGCCAATCAAGGTCCAGAACGAGGTCATCGGCATGCTGGTCGTCGTCCGCAAGGAGGAACGCCCATTCGATCGGACCGAGCAGACATTGCTGGATGCGGTGGCGGATTACGCATCCATTTCATTGGTGAACGCCAGGTTATTCCGCGCTTTGAATGATTCCGTGAACGCGTCAAAACAGCGGGAGAAACAACAGAATGCATTGCTTGAATCGATCCGCAGTTCCATCGCGGAGGAGTTGCAAGCCGCCGTCTACCCCATCGACCTTTTGCTTACCGGCAAGCCGGGGCAGCTGACCGATGAACAACGGCAGGCATTGCAGACCTCCCGCGCCGCATTACAGCGCATCGCCCGCGCCGCAGAGAAGACCGTGCCACCCGTACCGATTAAACTAAAAAAGCAGTAAAATTTCACCACATTATGCCGAAATCCGATCTCATCCTGCTTGCGCTGGACGAATCCCCCGTTTTGAAACTGATGGAACGCGCGTTGAGCGCAAACTATGTGACCGCCATCGCAAAAGACACAAAGGTACTGGGGCAATTGTTGCAGGAGACCAATCCTTCCCTGTTGCTGGTCGGCGAGGTGTTCGATGGTCATCAGGGACTCAAAGTGGCGGAGGAACTCCTTCAACGTTTCCCCACCCTGCCTTTCCTGATCTACACCGACAACGCTAAACCCGACCTAGTGAAGGGCATCTTCCGTCTGGGGCTAAATGGGTACCTCGCCCCCCCGCTAAAAACAAATGAGATCGTCGATACTGTGGAAGGGAGTCTCAGGCATGCGCATCGCGTGGGAGACTGGCTCCGCAAGGAGATCAAGCGCACCACGGCATCCCTGAAAAAGCGTGCTGAAATCTCCGAAGCGGAACGCTCCCGTCTGGAAACGGTATTCAACAACATCCATGATGGTGTCATGATCCTGGATCATGAGAACAAGATCATGCTGATCAACCTCGCCATGTGCCGCTCCTTTGGACTCAACGAGAAGACCGCCATCGGAAAACCTGTGCTGGAAGTGATCTCCCATCCCGACTTGCGTTCGCTGATCATGCGCGCAGACAATAACGACCCGCTCCAATACCATGAGGTCAGCTTCCCGGATGGCAGGGTCGGCAATGCGCAGATCACGCAGATCCATGAAGTGGGGTATGCCCTCACAATGCAAGACATCACCTATCTGAAGGAAGTCGACCGGTTGAGGAGCGAATTCGTTCATACGGTTTCTCACGACTTACGTTCGCCTCTCACCTCCGTGATCGGCTATGCGGAACTTGTCGAACGCGCCGGTCCGCTCAACGAAAACCAGCGCGATTTCGTGAACCGCATCCAGGACAGCGTCCAACACATCACGGCGCTCATCAACGACCTGCTCGACCTGGGTAGTATCGAGGCAGGTTTTGATACGCGCCGGGAGTTCGTTCAACTGGAGGGCATCCTCCGTTACACTCTCGACATGTTGCAGGGACAGATCAAATCCAAACGCGTCAAAGTCCACACAGATATTGCGCCGTCCATCCCTGCCCTGCGGGCAAATCCCATTCGCCTCCGGCAGGTACTGGATAATGTAGTTGGCAACGCCATTAAATACTCGCACGTGAACGGTGATGTCCACATCTCGATCAAATCCGAGGACGATCAAGTCATTTTACAAGTGACGGATGAGGGACCCGGCATTCCATCTGCCGACGTGCCGCACATCTTCGACAAGTTCTACCGCGGCAGCAATATCAGTTCGAACACCGAAGGGTCCGGGCTCGGACTTGCCATCGTGAAAACAATCGTAGAAAGTCATCAGGGGCGCATTTGGGTTGAATCCACAGTGGGGAAAGGTAGTTCATTCTTCATCGTCCTGCCTGTCCTTTCAGAACCCATTACAGCCCCTAAAAAATAGCCCCCTGATCGACCAAGCCGAACACATGTGGGTTTTAAAAACGCTTCCGCCGAGTTTTACTCAGCGGAAGCTTTCGCCAAAGGAGGAGACAGTGAGGAGCATTATTGGAGGTGTCTTTGTGCCGTCTCCATTGTCATAATATCCCATCACCGGGTTTTGTGCCATCGTAGAATGTAACCGATAACTGGTGACTTTTTTCACAAGCCGTAAAGACGTTTCGATAGGAAATCTCCGATTTGTTGGATTGCATTTTCTGAAGATCGATACGCCATTACTGTCAAATTGGGAGCGGGATTTCCGCTGATCATCTTGGAAATCCTTCGATCATCCTGGTATAAAGCCAGCACCGGCTTTCCCAGTCCAAGTGCGTAACCAATTTCATACCCCACTCCATGAGAGGGAACGCTGACCTCGGCGATGAGGACATCACACTCCCGAATCCATGCAACATCCCGCCTGTACACCTCGCGTGGATCAATGACCGCCTCCACCCCAGCGACGCCTGATTCCGCCAAATGGGCGGTAGGCACCTCATGACCTGCCTCTGTCAACGCACTGACAATCATCTGGTACACGGACTCGAATTCACGTCCTCCGGTGATCGAACAGGCAAAGTAAATATTCATTTTTGAGGCAACCGGGAGAGGATGGAATCCTTCGACTTTTTCTGAGGGGGTCTCGGGTTGGGAGCGCCGCCTGTTCGAAAACTATCCAGTTCCGAACTGAAACGCATCCAATCGTTCACGAGGATCACAAAGTGAGGCGTCTTGTCCTTGAAAAAGAACCTCGAAAGGAAAAGGCGCAATATCACAGGCGAAATAGGGTACGCTTTCAATTCGACCACCACCGCTGTCCTGCCAGCCAGCGGCTCGAAAATATCCCATACCCAACCGGACATGCTTTTGCGCGGGAACAGGTAATGCATTTCCGTAGGTGTGACCTTTTGAATACGCTTGTATGAAATGTTAATACGCAGGAACGGTGTAACCAGTTTCAAGTAATTCGGGAATGCCTGGACATAGGCAAACTGCCGGATGAGCAAAACAAACAGCCCGATAAAAACGCCCAACCCACCAATGGCTGCAAAAAGTTGCCAGCGCCAGGGCATTAATTTGCCCAGCGGCTGGATGTACTCGGTGTAAGCCAGCCCAAACATTGCCAACCCAATGGCTACGAGTCCGGTCCACCAGCGTCCGAGCAAATGTCGATACACGATCAACGGAAATTTCGTTCCGCCTCGCGCCATTGTTTAATCATCCTCATCCCGTTGAATCGGCAGCCTGCTCCCTTCATCGCTATTGTCACCATGCGACCCGCCATTCAATTGTCCGCTCAACTTTCGGATCGCCTGTGCCAGATGTTCGCCGCGCAAGCTGAAGGTCACGTCGCCGCGCGTCTTTTCGATGATTCCGCGCGCAAGGTCGGTTTGACGGCGCAATCCGTTGGTGATGGCATCGGGATAGTCCATGGTCACAAGCACCGAGTAAATCTCGTCCATGTAGCCGAGCAAACGTTCCGCTTCTTCCGAATACCCGGAACGAAGAATGTCGAGCGTGCGGCGGCGCAATTCGCCGACGACCTCCGCCAACCCGTTGAGGTAGGTCGATTCTTCGACGATCAGCTCTTCGGGAGTCTGAAGCGGGTGATTCTGGATGAGAGCACAGGTGACGTTTGCCTCCACATATTCCTTGAGGGCATCTTGTGTGTATCCCGCGTAGTACAGGTCGGGATGCGACTTCAATTCGTCGCGTAAGGCGCTTGCCAATTTACCCGCCTCGACCAGTTGAGCCTCCATCGCGTCCTTGTCATCCCTGTGGACTGCGCGTATGGCAAGAGAGCAGGCGCGCGTTAGTTGCCTTGCCTGAGCAAGCGCCTGGTCGCGCATGGCGGTGCGAGTGTCGAATTTCTGGCGGATTTGGTCAGCGATCTTTTCGAGCTTGTGCATAAGGACGGTCCTGTACTTTCGATCTATTCTTTCGGGGGTTCGGGCGGCTGGATGCGTCCAAATAGGTTGTCTGCCAATGTGCTGGCATTGGGAACGTTGATCTCCCCAAAGGCGGCTTCATACCTTGCGATGTTTTCCTTCAACGCGCGCAGGAGCAATTTTGCACTTAGTGGGGTCATGAGGACCCGGGCGCGGACACCGGCTTTGCCTTCACCCGGCAGGAGTTGTGCAAAATCAATGACGATATCCGCCGGAGAGTGTGAAATCCTTGCCAGGTTGGTGTATACGGGTTCGAGCCCCTGTGGGATCTCCATTTGCGGACCGGGCGATTGTTGAGGAGGTTGAGGTGTTGTCATGATCGTCTTTCTAATGGTATAGAAACAAACAGGTCCAAGAAGCCGGAAGATCGACTCATCAGACCTGTTGCAAAAGGCTAGAATGGGATATCGTCTTCCAGAGGAATCTCTGCTCCCTCCATGCCGCCGTGCATGGGCATGTCACCACCGCCTTCACCGCGCGAGGAGAGAAACCGGACGGTGCTGGCTGTCACCTCGAAGGATGCGCCGGGGGTGCCGTCCTGTTTGGTCCAGATACGCGGACCTCCTGTGGCTTTGTCGGGGGTCAGGCGTCCTTCGATCAAAACTTTTGAGCCCTTCTTGATATACTGGTTGCAGATCTCGGCGGTTTTGCCCCAGGTGGAAACACGAAACCAGATGGTTTCCTTCACCTGTTCGCCGTTGCCGGTGGTGTATTGGCGATTGGTGGCGACTGAGAACGAGGTTACTGCCTGTCCGGAGGGTGTATAGCGCATTTCAGGGTCTTTACCGACGTTGCCAGCGATGATGATCGTGTGATACATGGGGAAAGTCTCCTTTGGGTTTGAGGTACCCGCCGAACCACGGCGGGTGGAACAAGATGAAATGTATTTTACTCCATCATCCTTTGTTCACATAGAGAATGGGAGCGATTCGTGTTTTAGCATTTCCATTTTGTTACAATGTCCAGGCAAATACCGAGGAAACATTCAACGGAACCAACCTTCGGCTTCGACGGATGCGAGGACAATATTCCAATCCGCGTTATGTAAAAAAGCATGGACTGATATCGTCAAAGTTGCATGTCAATTCCAATATGAAAGGAAACAGCATGTCGAAGGAATCCGCTCCCGCCCGTTATCATCCTGTTCATGTGATTTTGCACTGGCTGATGGCTCTTCTCATACTGATGATGCTTGGTATTGGGAAGTTTGTAATGCCCGGCGTTTCACCCGATGACCCGCAAAAGGTGTTTATGTTGCAAATCCATGCTTATACCGGCATGGCGATTGGGGTTTTGCTGGCGATCCGGCTGGTGCTTCGTTTTACAACAAACCGCCCCGCCCCCGCAGATGCCGGGAATGCTTTTTTGAATTTCCTGTCAAAGGTTGTTCACTTCCTGCTTTACCTACTGCTCATCGGCATGGCAGTGAGCGGGTTTGGTCTTTTTCAGATGGCGAACCTGCCAGCCATCTTTGGCGGACAGGCGCCCTACCCGCAGGATTTCTTCCAGTACCTGCCGCGTATGGGACATGGTTTGTCGTCCTCGCTCCTGCTGGCGTTGGTTGTCCTGCACATCGGCGCGGCAATGTACCACCAGTTCATCCGCAGGGACAACCTGCTCTCCAGAATGTGGTTTGGAAAGGAATAACTGTTCGCATGGACTTCCGAAGATGCAACTCTTCGGAAGTCTTTTTATTCTTCTGACAGGTAGTACCCAAGTGGGAGACTTGAAGCCGGGAACCTTTCTGAGGGGAGCATCGTCCATTTTCAGCACGATACTGGAGGTGCACGATGAAAATTACAACCAATTCAATTCTTATAGTATTCGGCTTGATCGCCCTTGTGATGGTGGCTTGTCTGCCTATCGCCGTATTCGCCGCGCCGCTCCTTCAGTATGAGCAGCCTGTATCGGTGGATAACGTTGCGACCGTTCAAGCCATGGTCACACAGACCATCGTCGCGATGACCCAGAACGCGCCCACGCAGACGCCTCTTCCTCCCGCAACGGCGACCTCGATCCCGCCGACAAATACTCCCCTGCCGACCAATACGCCTCTCCCCACGGCGACGGCTGTTTCCTATTGCGATTGGGTTTCCTTCATCAAGGATGTGTCCATCCCCGATGGGACCAAACTCACAGCAGGCGAGACCTTTACCAAAACCTGGCGTTTGAAGAACCGCGGCACCTGCACATGGACTCCCGATTACATGCTGGTTTTCGTCAGCGGTGATCCGATGGGCGGCACCACAGCGGTTCGTTTGCCCGGCAACGTTTCCCCCGGTCAGACCGTGGATGTGTCGGTCACATTGACAGCCCCGGCGAAGCGCGGCCACTACACAGGCTACTGGATGTTGCGGAATCCTTCCGGAGTGATGTTCGGGTATGGCGACAATGCCAACAAGGCATTCTTTGTGGACATCCGTATGGAAGACCTGCCGCATGGAACGGTCATGGGCAACTTCTCGTACCCGAGCGAATTCAACCCGCCGCTGACCCTGTACTTCGAGAACGCAGTTACGGGAGAAATCATCCAGTTCTCCATCCCAGAGAGGAACCCGAGCTACAGCGTCCTACTTCCCACTGGAACCTACTATGCTTATGCGTCGGTCCCCAACTACAACCTGCAGGGTGCCTATGTCAACGACAGCCTGATCATGAAGAAATTCGTGGTCAAAGGCGGGCAAACCACCACAGGCATCAATATCACGGATTGGAGTCCCAATCCTCACAGTCGTGAAGATTAATCAAAAGAGCGATCCGATTGGGTCGCTCTTTTGATTCCTGATAACGGAATCAAACCTCAAGTGAGTATAGAACCGTCTCCATCTCCTGCGGCGTCAACCCGCCATGGTGACCGTAGAACTTCATCTCGAACTTGTCCTTCTCGTACCACCACACGGACTCGTAGCGATACGGCAGGATGACCAGATTGCCCACACGTTCCCGAAATCGTGTTGAAACCTCCGCACCGAAATAACCCTCTTTGCTGAGAGTTTCCGTTTTCACCACATCGGCTTTCCCTTCGAGACGCGGCGCAAGGAACGCCTGTGCTTCACTGAGCATTTCCTCCCTGATGTGGAGGAACATATCCCGCGCCGAACCCGCAGGGACGATCAGCCTTTCCTGACTGTTGGTTTTGAGAAATCGTTCGACACCGGCAAAACGCACATCCCGGTTCAGGTAGATCGTTGTCTTCGGATCCACTTCCGCTTGTCCGTGGTCGGCGGTCATCAGGAAAAGGATTCGTTTCTTTGCTTTGAAGGTGCGCTCGAAGTAATGCTCCATCATAAGCAGGAAAGTCTCAATCTCGGCTTCTGTCTGCGGCGCGGAGGGACCGTACTCGTGTCCGAGTGCATCGATCCTGTCAAAATAGAGATGCAGGTAGGTGGGTTGGTCCTGCTTTTCAAGCAATAATCCCACATTGACCAGTGCCTCTGACAACGTTTTGAATGCGACCTGCTCTGCCCCTGCCATGACGATCTTCGAATACGTAGAAGGAGTGTAATCGCGGATGCCAAACACATACGACTCCACGCCCATCCTTTTCAATTCGGGATAAAAAACACCACGCGGATACAACGCTGACGGCTCGATCTTTGTGGACTTAAGCGAGTCGCGCTCCATCGTGCCAGCATGGGAGAACAGCAGCGGCGCGATGACGGCATCCACCTGCGGCTCATAGTAGTACCACTCGTACACGCCGCTCTCACCGACGGGCAGCCCGGTATGGATCGTCGTCACATGCGCGGCGGTCGTGGATGGAAATTGGGATGTCAGTTTTTTGATTGTGCCATGTTTGGCGATCCGTTTGATAAACGGCGCATCCTGAAAACGCTCATAAAAGCGCCAGCCAAAGCCATCCACCAGAAACAAAATGACAGCATCGTAACTCTTCGAGGCAAATGCTTCTATGATGCGGTTCGGGATCCCGGCATATCCTCCCGAGTCATACCGTGGTTTGATGAAAGTCGAATTGATCTTTTCCATTATGCGATTATACTTTTCCCTTGGAATAATGGCTTGTTTGCACCCTGTTTCAGAAGTACAATCAAACATCAACCCAATTTTAGGAAGTGAGGAGAGTATGGCTGTTCGAATATCTTCTGCAGAATGGAAAGGCACATTGAAGGAAGGCGCTGGCACGATGCGGGTGGGAAGCGGCGCGTATGACGGTCCGTATACCTGGGCATCACGCTTCGATACAGGACCCGGTACCAACCCCGAAGAATTGATCGGCGCGGCGCACGCCGGTTGTTATTCGATGTTCCTTTCCGCATTGCTTACCAAGGCGGGATTCACCCCCACGCGCATTTCCACGACCGCCACCGTGCATCTCACGGACGGTCCCACCATTTCGCTGATCGAACTCAACACCGAAGTGGAGGTCCCCGGGCTGAGTGACGAAGACCTGCAAAAGCACGCCGAGTCCGCCAAGCAGGGCTGTCCTGTGTCCAAGGCGCTGGCGGCTGTACCGGAAATCAAATTGGTGGCGAAGCTGGTGGGATAATACATCAAGAGAAAAAAGATCTCTTGCCACTGAGACACAGGGATCACTGAGCTTCTCTCTCTGTGTTCTCTGCGGCTTCGTGGCAAATTTATACAAATCATGCTGCCCTCTCCATCTCGGAAAGGGCAGTAAACTTTAAACCTTCGACTTCTCCAACATGATCCTCGCCGCCCGTCTGCCGATCTCCACGGCGAAATTCGTGCCGCGGTCCCACGGGTAAACCTGGCTCATCGAGGCGAAATACAATCCCTCCACAGGTGTTTGAATGGCAGGGATGTTCTTCGAGTGGTTCAACAACGGCACAGGCTGGGCGTAATTCGTCTTCGTCACCCAAACCTTCTTCACCCAGTCGCGCGTAAATTCGGGGTTGATCCGTTCGAAGGCGGGCAAAAACCGTTCCAGCAATTGCTCGTCGTTCAGCGAAAAATACTCGTGACCTAATTCCAAATAATCGCCTGCATACACAATGTGGTCGCCGCCAAAATGTTCCTTTGAAACAAAATTCGTGTGCTCCACCAGCGCCAGCATCGGGAAGCCGGTATCCTTTGGCAGGTTGAACCAGTAATAACCATCCTTCGACAATTGACGCTTCAGCGACAGAACCATCACCACCGCCCCCATCGACTTTAACTCGAGCAGCCCTTTCAAATATTCTTCAGGAAGATCAGGACACATCTTCGCCATCAGATTCGGGGATACAGTGACCAGCACCTGATCGAACGGTTCAACGACGCCATTCGCGTCGATGGACAAGCCCGAGGTCTGATTCCGTTTAATGAACTTGACCTGCGCTCCCAGCCTGATCTCGACTCTCATCCCGCGCAGTTTTTCCGCGAACTTGTCCGCAAAATTCTGGAAGCCGCCTTCGAACGTGCCAAGACGCGTGGTGCGTGCCTTGATGCGCGCCCACATCCACGCCATGTTGACATCCCGGTAGAACGGACCGAACTTCCCGACCAGCAGCGGTTTCCACATCTGCTCGTAGACGCGCTTGCCCGCCCATTTCATCATCCATTCATCGGCAGTGACTTTTTCGAGCGAACGCCAATCATTCGTTAAACGGAGGAAAAGTCCAACGAAGCCGAATCTGATTTTATCGAGACCAAACCCAAGTCCCGGAAAGAGAAGCGCTTTGAGGATCGAGTCGAAGGGATAAAATTTCCCGTCATGATACATCACCGTCAACGGACGGGGGAACAACACCTTGTTCGACCAGCCGAGTTCATCGATCAATCCCAGCATGGACGAATCCGACTGGAACCAGTGGTGATAGAACTTCTCGACCGTCCAATCCCAGTGAGGCTCCTTGAACCCCGCCGCCAGCCCGCCAACATAATCGGCGGATTCAAAAATGACAACTTTGTGCCCGGCTTTGCGCAGGTCATAGGCGGCCGCCATGCCGCCGAACCCCGCGCCGATAATTGCAATTTTCATTGATACTCCAAAAATTATTCCGTCAGTGCGAGGAGCTCGAAGGGCGACGAAGCAATCTCCTCGCGAGTCGGGGATTGCTTCGCCTATCGGCTCGCAATGACGGGGTTGTTATTTACTTCTCTGCTCGATCTTTTCGGCAAGGACCTTGAGCCTGTCCCATTTTTGGCGTACCACGTAGATCATGGCAAGAGTTTGAAGCCAGCGCGGTTCACAGTTCGGATTTTCAGCCAATTGCTCGAAGACCTGCATGGCTTGATCATCGGTGCGGCGTGTCCGGGCGTATTCCGTTGCCAGTTGCAGAAGATAGGCTTCGCGCTGTTTGCGAAGCTGTGTATCCTGCATTCGTTTGACGCGTTGTTGTTCTACGCGCTCGCGCATCCGACCGATGGCAGTCTCCAGTTCGTCCACGGTGAACGGCTTGACAAGGTATTCCTGCACGCCTGCCGAAATGGCGTTGCGAAATGTGGCAGGGTCCTTCTCTGCGGAGATGATGATGCAGCCTATTCCCGGCAGGGACTTCGTGATCTCGCGGTAGGCTGTCAGACCATCCATGTCGGGCATGTTGATGTCCAGCAGCAGGATGTCGGGATGATGTTCCTTCGCCAGTTGTACGGCCTGTATCCCGTTCGACGCGATAGCAACGACTTCCACATCATCGATGGTCGCCAGCATCAGGCGAGTGTTGCGGCGCGTTTCCTGAACGTCATCGGCGATGAGCGCCCTCAATTTCCTTTTCGGGGACATCTCGGTCTGCATCATTCTGCATTCCTTCGCGTGGACTGATAAGGGTCGGATGTGCGTCAAGTATAACTCATGCCATCCGGCGCGCTTGCGATGTCATTAAAGGGAGTGTCCAAATGGATGGGCTAAAATAGAGAAATGAACAGATGTCCATATTGCCAAGAGACAACCCGCCAGAACAAAGCGGGAACAACAAATGCAGGTTCGCAAAGATATCGTTGT
>JACAEM010000030.1 GCA_013388855.1 Chloroflexota bacterium | reverse complement strand
CCCATCCCAAATCCTACGAACTCTACCAGCGGGCGCGCAAGTCGCTGCACGGCGGCGTGCCGATGCTGTGGATGATTCGCTGGGCGGGCTCGTTCCCCGTCTTCGTCAAAGAGGCGAAAGGCGCGCGCTTCACCGACGTGGACGGCAACTCCTACATTGATTTCTGCCTCGGCGACACGGGCGCGATGACAGGTCACAGCCCCGACGCGACCGTTGCCGCCATCAACGAGCAGATTCAAAAAGGCATCACGCTCATGCTGCCGTATGAGGATGTCATCTGGGTTGGCGAAGAACTCCAGCGCCGTTTCGGTCTGCCCTACTGGCAGTTTGCCCTCACCGCCACCGACGCGAACCGATTCGCGCTGCGCATGGCGCGCCTCATCACGGGACGCCCCAAAATCCTCGTCTTCAACTATTGTTATCACGGCTCGGTGGACGAGACCTTCATCTCGCTCGACGAGGAAGGCACGCCCATTCCGCGCCCCAACAACATGGGTCCGCAAATTGACCCGCGCCTCACCAGCAAGGTCATCGAGTTCAACGACGTTGCCGCGCTCGAAACCGCCCTCTCCGCCCGCGATGTCGCTGCCGTCCTCGCCGAACCCGCCATGACCAACATCGGCATCATCCATCCCGAACCTGGCTATCATGATGCGTTGCGGGAATTGACGCGCAAGTACGGGACTTATCTCATCATTGACGAGACTCACACTATCTGCGCGGGTCCTGGCGGATACACCGCCTCATTCGGACTTCAGCCTGATTTCCTGACCCTCGGCAAGCCCCTCGCTGGAGGCGTCCCCGCCGCGGTCTATGGCTTCACCGAAGAAGTGAGCCGCGCCTTCGCCGCCAAACTGAACGTCAACGACGCCGACGTGGGCGGCATCGGCGGGACTCTGGCGGGCAACGCCCTCTCCATCGCCGCGATGAAAGCCACGCTTCAAAACGTCCTGACCGAGGACTTTTACAAAAAAGCCATCGCCCTGCAGGAGAAATTCACCGCAGGCGTGGAGGGCGTCATCAAGGAATTCAACCTGCCGTGGATCGTCAAACGTCTCGGCAACCGCTCTGAATACTGGTTCCGTCCCACGCCGCCGCGCAACGGAGGGGAGGCGCACGCCGCCGTGGACCCCGAACTCGACCGCTACATGCATCTCTTCGCCCTCAACCGCGGCATCCTCATGACACCCTTCCACAACATGGCGCTCATCTCCGCCGACACCACCGAAGCAGATGTGGAGTATCATACGAAGGTATTTCGAGAAGCGGTAGTAAGTCTGTTCGAGAGTTAGAAGGTTGGAAGGTTGGCAGGTTGAGATGTTTGAAAGTTGAAAACATGCTGCGTGTAAACTTTCTAACCTGTAAACTTTCCAACTTGTAAACCTGTAAAAATTAGGAGCCACCCATGCAAATCTGGCGCATCAACACCCGTACGCGCGAACTCAAGCGCGAACCCATCCCCGCCTCCTGGCAGCGACTCGGCGGGCGCGGACTCATCGCCCGCATTCTGCTCGACGAAGTGGATGCAAAAACCGATCCCCTCGGCGCGGGCAACAAACTCATCTTCGCGCCTGGTCTGCTCGTCGGTCACATGCTCTCGTCCACCGACCGCATCTCTATCGGCGGCAAATCTCCGCTCACGGGCGGAATCAAGGAAGCCAACGCGGGTGGGCGCACGGGACTCCACATGGCGACCATGGGCATCCATGCGCTCATCATCGAAGACATGCCCGCAGATGATTCGTTGTGGGTGTTGCATCTCTCGCTCAACGGCGCGAAATGGGAAAAGGCGGACGACCCTTCGAATTTCTCAGGGCAAAGCCTCGCGGGCTTGGGCGTGTACGCTTCGGCGGAGAAGTTGCTTGAACGCTACGGCGATAAGGTTGCCATCGCGCTCATCGGTCCCGGCGGCGAGATGAAGATGAAAGCCGCGGGCATTCAGAATCTCGACAAGGACAAAATCCCGTCGCGCATTGCCTCGCGCGGCGGACTCGGCGCGGTCATGGGCTCGAAGCGCATCAAAGCCATCGTGTTCGATAACGCCGGTGGGCAGAAGCCGCCCATCGCGAATCCCGAAGCGTTCAAATCCGCGCAGAAGGATTACACCAAGGCGGTGATGGAACATCCACAATCAATCACGTATCGCGATTATGGCACCGCTGCCATGGCGCAAATGACACAGAATTTCGCAGCATTGCCTGCGAAGAATTTTTCACGCGGTACCTTCGCGGATGTTGAGGAAATCAGCGGTGAAAAATTGCGCGAGTTCACGCTGACGCGCGGCAAACCATCCGACCCTTCGCATGCCTGCATGGCGGGATGCACGATCAAATGCTCGAACGTCTTTGGAGGGGAGGACGGCAAGGTCATCGTCTCGCCGCTCGAATACGAGACCATCGGCTTGATGGGGTCGAACCTCGACATCAACTCGCTCGACAGCATCGGGCGGCTGAACTGGCAGGTGAATGATTTGGGGCTCGACTCGATTGAAATCGGCGCGGCGCTCGGCGTCGCGGCAGAGGCAGGACTGATGAAATGGGGGAGTGAAGCCGATGCAATGAAATTGATTGATGAAATTCGCCGCGGCACGGAACTGGGACGCGTCCTCGGCGATGGCGCGGTTGCCACAGGGAAGAAGTACAACATTGAGCGTGTCCCCGCCGTGAAGGGACAGGCGATGTCCGCCTACGAGCCGCGCTCCATCAAAGGCACGGGCGTGACCTATGCGACCACGCCGCAGGGCGCCGACCATACCGCAGGTCTCACCATCCGCGCGCAAATCAACCATCTCGACCCGAATGTGCAAATTGAAGTCTCGCGCAACGCGCAGTTCAACATGGCGGGCTACGACACCCTCGGCGCGTGCATCTTCGCGGGCTTCGGTTACGCCGCCACGCCCGACTTCGTGGTGAAGCGTCTGCTCGCGGCGCGTTACGGCTGGGACGACCTGCCCGATAACATCCTGCAGGAACTCGGCAAGCAGACCATCAAAATGGAGCGCGAATTCAACCGCCGCGCGGGGTTCACTGCCAAAGACGACCGCATCCCCGAATGGATGACGAAAGAACCCCTGCCCGAAACCAACCACGTCTTCGATGTGAGCGAAGACGCGCTCGATCATATTTTTGATGGGATTGAGTAATTCAGTTAAGAAATTGCAGGTTGGAAAGCCTTCAAACCTTCCAACCTGCAACGTTCAACCAACTTGAGCCACCGATGGGATTTGAACCCATGACCTGACGATTACGAATCGTCTGCACTGCCAGCTGTGCTACGGTGGCATGTAGGGCAACATTAATTTTGCCCTACGGCGGCGGGGATTATACAGGATTACAATATTTCACGCAAGTTTTTAGCGGTACGCTGCGTCTAGGATGGCGAAAAACATTATGTATCGAATTGCCATGCTTTCTTATCACACCTGCCCGCTGGCAACGCTGGGCGGCAAGGATACCGGCGGAATGAATGTCTATGTCCGCGAATTAACGCGTCAATTGGGACGCATGGGCATCCATGTGGATGTTTTCACGCGCTCGCAAGATGATCACGTCCCGCATGTTCTGCATGAACTGGGATACGGCAACCGCGTTGTCCATGTCCCCGCCGGACCGGAGACTCCGCTTGGGAAGCGTGAAATGTCCGAGTACATCCCGCAGTTCGTGGAGGGCGTCAAAGCATTTGCCTGCGAAAAGGGGATGCGCTACGACATCATCCACAGCCATTACTGGATGAGCGGCATTGCCGCCGCCTCTCTCTCCGAAGCTTGGGGCAGGATTCCGATTGTGAACATGTTCCACACTCTCGGCGAGATGAAGAATCGCATCGCGCGGACGGAGGCGGAACGCGAAGGCGAATATCGAATCGATGGTGAGAGACAGGTTATCCGTCGCGCCGACCGGATTATTGTCGCCACCCTTGCAGAGTTGACCCAGTTGCGATTTCTGTACAGGGCTGATCCCAATAAAATGGTCATCGTTCCGCCGGGCGTGGATGTGAGTCACTTTTATCCGATCCCGGCTGACGAGGCGAAATCATTTGTGGGGTTAAAGCCGGAAGACAGGATGATCCTATTCGTGGGTCGTATCGAACCGCTTAAGGGCGTGGATACGCTTATCAATGCCATGTGTTGTCTGCAATTGAGGGATACGAATCGACCGGTGCATCTGGCGATCATCGGTGGGGACCCCTCTGCCAGCCCTGAGCAGATGACGGTGGAGATGGCGCGTTTGCAAAAAATGTGCGATGACCTTGGTTTGGGAAAGACAGTCGTATTTCTGGGTAAACGCGGCCAGGATACTTTGCCGTATTATTATTCTGCCGCAGACGTGCTGGTGATGCCGTCTCATTACGAGTCCTTTGGCATGGTGGCACTTGAGGCGATGGCATGCGGTACACCGGTGATCGCTTCAGAAGTGGGCGGACTGGCGTATCTGGTGCGCGATGGCGAGACGGGGTTCACCATCCCTGCGGAGGAGCCGGAAACTTTATGTGAGAAGTTGTCTTGGCTGTTGAATGACGGGGAGTTGCATTCGAAAATGGGTATCCAGGCCGCAGCGTATGCCAGAAATTATGCATGGGACAAGATTGCCACCCAGATCGTGGATGTGTATAAAAGTCTGGTCAAGGTGTAAAAATGTGAGGGAAGCTAAATCTCTTTTGCATCTCTGGGCAATTCTTTGATGCGGTTCAAAAATTCGCTTACATTATCGTCATCCCTTTGTGGATATTGATATCCAAAGTGCACTGCAACCGCCTTGGCGAGTCTCCGAAACAGACTACCGGCGGTGAAAAGAGATCTCCAAATGTTCTCGAAGTCTGCATCACAATAGACATTTTCGAGTTCCGTCCAAATCTCCGCTTCGATATCAGCCTTGATGTATTTTCCCAATTTTCCCGGCGATTTTTTGAAACCCGTCTTGGCCCCGAAATACCATGTGAGCATTTTCATTAACTGTTCTTCCCTGATCACCATGTCCATCATGTGCCTGGCATAGGTGAGTTCGCCGCGCCATAGTCCTTTTGCTACATAGGGGCTGACCCACCAGAACTCGTTACAGCAATCCTGAAATTGTTTGTCGGTCGGCAGCTTGGGCAGGTAATCTTTATCGCTGGATAGTGGGACATGTCTCAAGAGTCCATCTTTGTCGAGCAGAACGACGGTTAGACTATCAGCAACCACCGATTTGTATATTTCGGGTGAATGAAAGCTTAGGTCAATGCGACTCCCGTCCTTGAATTGCATCAGATATGCGTACGTTTCACCGTTGCCGGGAGACGGTTCCTGCATATCTTCCGGCTCCTGCAGAATCAGTATCTCGCCAAATTGCGACGGGATACCCCTGTTTTTTATGTAGGGTTTCACATCCTTGACAAGACAGGCGACGTCGAAGTCTTGAAATATATCCTTTGACGCATTGGGATTTGCCCGTGAGCCGTTCATCACCACCGCGCGGATATTTGAATCTTTTCTGGCAAAATCCAGAATCAGGTCTAATATTTCTTTTTCGTTGCGCATACTAAATTCTCCCTGCAATTTTCCCCATTATTGCTGTTCCACGGCGAATTTCATGCCGGTTTTTATGCTTATGAGCGCGTGACAACAACTTCACCCGGTTTTGCGTCCTCCCACATTGCTTCGAACTCATTCATGTAAAATGAAAATAACGTCGAATTTTTGTCTTTCTGCAGGAAAAATGTCGGTCGATTCCGTTTGCTTGATTGGAATGCGCCAAGCTCAACAAACATCACCCCATTCTTGCTATTCCCATTAACAATCACCAGAGTTTGTGGCGGTAAAAAATCAATGACGCGCAAGTTTAGTTTACCTTTTGCAATTTGAAGTCTATAATCGGAAATATATTCAATAAATTCATTAACCCGTTCGCGCAATTTCTCCAGGCGATTGGGAGTATCGTATAAGGTCACTTTCGAAAATTGACCATTGCCCAAGTCGCGCGCCCGCATGAACCTTGCGCTATTGGCGATCATCCGTAATGCTCCATCGCTCGGATCGACCAGCATTAATCGGATGGAGCCTTTTCTGTCTAGAATATTTTTCATTTGCTGGATGTGATCTTCCCAAAAGGTCGCACAAGTACGGGATAATAGCCAGACCTCTTTTGCGGTTTCCAGGGCGGTGTCAATTTCATCGATCCAATCTTTGTATTCGAAAATAACGTCATCAGCGGATGGTCTTTCCAGTTTGGACAATATGCCTTCAGTGGTTTTTTGGAGGCGCTTGTAGGTTTCCCGGCTGATCAACAGATTGAAAGCGAGTAGAAACAAGATGCTCAGTATTGCTGTCGATATGACCTGCTGATCAACTTTTTGCAGAAAACCCAACAAGGCGATCATGCCGACGATAACCATGATCAAGATGGTATCCCAATTACTTTTAATTGTGTTCCAAATGATGGTGGACGTTTTCATATTTTTTCTCCCGGGTGGGTTTCGTTTTTCAATGACTTTGGAATTCTGTAATTGGGCAAATGCCAGGATGTTTTTATAAGGGATTATTCTTTCATCCTCACATACAATATGTTTGCCCCATCCTTCTCCAGGGTTCGCATATCAAAACGATCTTTTAATTTTGCAATCATCCGCGAGAGTTGCTTGTGACCGTAGGTACGCGGGTCAAAGCTGGGGTCTAGTTGGTAGAGGGCATTTCCCATACCATCGAGACGCGCCCAACCATCTTGTCCCACCGCCATTTCGAAGGCTTGACTAAGAATTGGCATTGGATCGAGTTCTTCCTTGTCTTCCTTGCCGTCCTTGGATTTGGCGGTCTTTTTCGCATGAGCCTGTTTTTGTTGTGTTGCCTTTTTCTCAGCAACCAGGTTTTCAGTGTAGACGAAGACATCGCAGGCGTTAACGAAAGCTTTAGGGGTTTTTTTCTCGCCAATGCCCATCACGAAGATACCGGTTTCCCGGATGCGGGTAGCCAATCGGGTGTAATCACTGTCAGAGGAGACAAGGCAGAAACCGTCCACCACACCGGAATGCAAGATGTCCATGGCGTCGATGATCATGGCGCTGTCGGTGGCGTTTTTTCCGACTGTGTAGCGAAATTGCTGGATTGGCTGGAAGGCGTGATAGTTTAGCGTCTCCTTCCATGAGTTCATACTGTTGGTGGTCCAATCGCCGTAAATGCGGCGGACGGTAACTTGCCCGTGCCTGCCGGCTTCCACGAGCATTTGGGGGAGCAGGGAGGACTGGGCATTATCGCCGTCGATGAGGATGGCGATCTTGTTGCGGAGTGTGTTTAGGTTTTCATTTGCCATGATAATTAATTATACCTTTCTATTGCAGGGCGAAGAGTCATGGTGTGGCTGGCACAGGAGTGTTGAGACCATCCGGTTTTGGAACAAAGATGCCAATGTCGGTGCAGGAGGCGAGTCCCTCGAGGGGGAACTTTCCCTGGTCGCTGGTCGTTTCCACCTGAATAGGGGTCTCCTTTTTGTAGGTGCTGTCTACGGTCAGTTTGATGGTCACCTGATATCCGATAGGGAGGGAGGTCAGTTCCACGGTTTTGTCGGGGTGGACGCGCCCTTCATCTAATGCGTTGAGCGTCACCTTCAGGTTGGTAAGTTGGACATTGCCCGTATTGATCAATGTTACGTAGGCGTTCGTCACCTCGCCCATGCCGTGCGTAATATCGATGCTGGTGTTGCACCCCAATACTTTGACAGAAATGGAAGGCTTGCCATTGGGATTGTCTGTAGCCGTTGCTGGTGTGGTCGGCGTGATGGACGGGGGAATGGAGGCTGTGAAGGATGGCTGGTTCGTGTTGGTGGGAAAGGATGTATTTGTCGGCGCTGGTGTGGATGTGAGCACGGCGGGGGTGGAGGAGGCGCTTGTCACACCGATGATAACCGGCGTTTGTGTGTAGATGAATGGGGTTGGCGTAAACGGCAGGAATGGCGTGGGCTGGGGCAGCGGTTGGACGATCCAGCCATTGCAGGAAGATAATAATAGAATGATCAAGAGAGCAGGAATAATGATTTTCATTTTTTCTCCTCATTTTCATTGTATCCCGCTTACAAACTTGAGCATAGACCCTAAAAGTCTTGGTGTGACCCTTCGATCTGAAGACTTACAACTGCCCGCTATCTCCCCAGCTTTCCAATTTCCTTTGATATGCTGGATCACTGTACCTTGATAGGGCAAAATCTTCGGCATAGGAGGGTAACTTTGCATGGATAACGTACGCTGTCAACAAATCGGCAACGCCGCATGCGGACATGATTCCATAGCCCGATACCGCGCCGATCACATACGCGCCCTCCACACCCATCGGCCCCACCAGCGGCCGGTTCTCGCGTGTCTTGGTGTAATATCCGCCATCAAGTTGTGGACGCGGCATTTTTGCGAAATATCCCTCCATGCGCGGTAGCATGGCGGCAAGTCCACGCAGAGCGATCTCGGGGTACTGCTCATCCAGCGGTGGTGGGTCAACCGGTTCCATCACCTTGGTCTGGTATTCCCACAGCATCAAAATGTCGTCACCCGCGCCTTCAGGCCGTGTGTGTGCGCCGGCGGGGAAGATCTCTGTCAGCCAGCGCGTCTCGTCGTCTTCAGCCAGCGCTTCACGTTCGTCCTCCGCCCATGGCAGTCTCTGCGTGTCATTCCAGATCAGCAATGGTGCTTCCCGGCCGACAACGCCCAACGGATCCTTGATGGCGGCTTTGAGATGCAACTCGGTATGGACAGGCAGATCCACGCCGAGTAACTTTCCCACATTTTTGAGGAATGGTCCGGCAGCATTGATAAAGATGGGGGAATCGACGCGTTCCCCCGAACTCAACTGGACGCTGTTTACCCGTTCATTCGCCACATCCACACCTGTCACCCGCGCGGACTCAAATCGGGCCCCGCGCCTGCGTCCTGTTTCGAGCAGATACATGCCTAACTGTTGCGCGCTCAGCCACCCCGCGCGTCGTGCGTGAAGTGCGGCAACCGCCCTATCTGTGAGATAGGGAAAGTATTTGCGGATGAGTTCGTTGCCGAGGAGCAAATCCGCGCCTTCTGGGGAATCGTGAAACCCCTCAGGACGGGCAGGTTGGTAGGAAGAGTTGTCAGACGAGTGAACGCGCAATGGACCCGCGCCCAGCTCCGATGTTCGGCGTGAAGCGGATTTCAGTCCCGTGACTTTGCTTTCATCGGCAGTCACGTATAGGTAGCCGCGCCGATTCATGTGGAAGACATTCCCCGATTCTTCCGCTAGCTCCTCCATCAAATCGATTGAGTGATTGATGAGCGCAAGCATTTCCGGGTCGGGCCACCAGTTACGGTAGCATTCGGTCGAACGGTCGCTGGTGAAAGAAAGGGGAGGGCGTTCATCTACAAGCAGAATGTTTTGGATGCCAGCCTTGCTAAGAGAATGCGCGGCGGCAACTCCTGTGATGCCCGCGCCGCAAATGATAATATCTGCTGTTTTTGTCATAAATTTGAAAATTTGGCTTTGAGCTCTTCCATGTTGGATTCGACAAGAATCGAGCCGTCGGGGAAAATGATGGTGGGAACACTTCGGCAGCCGTGGTTGACTCGCATGACGAACTCAATCGCTTCAGCGTTGCCTTCCAACCCTACACGCAAATGAGGGATATTGTTGATTTCGAAGAACTTGCATGCCCGTGTGCAATCAGGGCAATATTCGGTGGTGTACATCACGATCCGGGTGGGGGTGAGGGTAGAGGTCAGTCATGTGATACTTTTTATGGTTGGTTTTAGTGTTTTGCAAATGAAACCTCTAAAGATCCTAGCCGGTATGACAGTTAACAGCCGTTTTGTGAAATGCCCGTTAACCTAACCGCGTTTCGCGGCATGTGACAAAATGTTGAAAGCGATGGAAACCATACTGGTGATGGAGCTTTGATCGGGCGATTCCCCATTTTGAAACTGATCCAACATATGGAGAAGGTTGCCTCTTACACCACTGGCTCTATGCGCCCAGACCGAATCGGCGGAGATACGTTCCAGCCGTTCGGTCAAGATTCGGATCAGTTGCAGGTCGGGCTGTGTATCGGGCATACGAGGCGCCCCCGGCGCGGCTCGAACGCGCAACCACCAGATTCGAAGTCTGTTACTCTGTCCATTGAGCTACGGGGGCAATCTGCTTTACAAACTATGCAGGTATTTTAACACAAGTCTGTTCGGCGAGAAATTACAGGCTTGTCAAAAATAGATGAACTTGATATACTGCCGCTCAATATGAACAGCAGGTACGCGCTCAAGCACCACCATCATCACATTCACCCCCCGCATGGTCGGGAGGTTTATGTGCGCGTACCTGTGAACGGATAGCAGATACCCATACTTCACCTCATCAAGCCCCGACCCTGCGTCGGGGCTTTTTTGTTTACCCCCACCTGGCCTCCCCCAAATTCAAATTTTGTAATTTGGGGGAGGTGCCTGCGAAGCAGGCGGAAGGGGTAACTACTAAATACAGAATTAGTAAGGAAACTCTATGACCCAACCCACCCTCCGTCTCTCCCTCCCCTCCAAAGGACGCCTCATGGACGACACGCTCGACTTCCTTGCCGAGTGCGGACTCTCCGTGCAGAAACTTAATCCGCGCCAGTATCAGGCGAAGATGTCCGCCCTACCTGAGTTGACCGTCCTCTTTCAACGCCCAGGTGACATTGTGGTCAGTGTCCGCCAGGGCAGCGTGGACTTTGGCATTACCGGCATCGACGTGATCGAAGAAAATCGCGGCGACAACGGCGAGATTATTGTCCTGCATGACGAACTCGGTTATGGTGGTTGTGCGCTCATGCTAGCCGTCCCCGAAGCATGGGCGGACGTCACCGACATTTCCTCGCTGAAAAAATATGTGGCGAGTCTCAACCGTCCGCTGCGAGTGGCGACCAAATTCCCCGTCCTCACTGAACGCTTTCTCAAGGCACAGAACATTCCCCACACGCTCATCACCGCCGAAGGCACGCTCGAAACCGCGCCTACCATCGGCTATGCCGACATCATCTCTGATCTGGTTTCATCGGGTCAAACCCTGCAAGACAATCGCTTGCGAGCGCTACGCGATGGTGTCATCCAAGCTTCACAAGCCGCGCTCATCGCAAATCGCAAAGCCTTGCAAACGAATCCACAGGCGCTGGAAATGGCGCGTCGCTTGCTCGAGTACATCGAGGCGCACATGCGGGCGAAGGAAAATCTTCTGGTCATTGCGAACATGCGCGGGCGGAGTCCCGAAGCGATTGCGTCCAAACTCTTCAATGAAACATCTGTTGGCGGTCTGCAAGGTCCCACCATCAGCCCCATCATCACGCGCGAATCGAATCAAGACTGGCACTCTGTCACCGTCGTCGTGCGTCGCGATCACCTTCCGCAAGCCATCAGCGAACTTCGCAGCGTTGGCGGTAGTGGCATTGTCGTCTCGCCCGTCACTTACATCTTTGAAGAAGAACCGCCGCGCTATACCGCCATGCTCGCGACGCTGAAAAAATATTAAACACGAAGGACACAAAGGGCACTAAGGAGAAGCCTTAAAACCTTTGTGTACTTCGTGCCCTTTGTGTTTAGAAAAGGAATTGACCATGAAACAATACGACCCGCAAACCGCACGCCAAACCATTCTCAAACGCACCCCACCCGATGAATTTCCCGTCAGCACGCGTGTGATGGACAATATCGAAAAATTGTTTGGCGAACGCCTGACCGCCGAACAAGCCGTGACGCGCATCTTGAAAGACGTGCGGACTCGCGGCGACTCCTCCCTTCAAGATTGGACACAACGCCTCGATTCTCTTAATTTCAAACCTGCTCCCGTTTCGACGGCTTTGATTCAGTCCGCGCTTGATTCGATCTCGCCTGTGCAACGTGACGCGCTCGAAAAAGCCGCCGCCCGCGTCGAAGCCTTTCACAAAAAACAACCGCTGACCTCATGGTTCACCAACGAACTCGGCGGCACCGTCGGGCAGATCATCCGCCCGATTCAACGCGTCGGCTTGTACGTCCCAGGCGGCACGGCTCCATTGCCATCAACAGTGTTGATGAGTGCCATCCCTGCAAAGGTGGCAGGTGTGAAAGAGATCGTCATCATTACGCCGCCCAACCGTGACTTTGCAAATGCCGAAACGCCCATCAATCCAATTATTCTTGCTGCCTGCGCCGTCGCAGGCGTGGACGAAGTCTATGCCATTGGCGGCGCACAAGCCATTGCTGCGCTCGCGTATGGCACCGAAACCATCCGCCCTGTTGACAAAATTTTTGGACCCGGCAATCTCTTCGTCACATTAGCAAAGCGACAAGTCTACGGCGTGGTCGGCATTGACGGGCTGGCGGGTCCCACTGAAACAGTCGTCATCGCAGACGACTCGGCAAATCCCAGTTGGGTCGCGGCGGACTTACTCGCCCAAGCCGAACATGATTTGCTTGCCTCTGCCATTCTTCTCACTCCATCGCAAACCCTCATTCAAAAAGTTCAAGCCGAAGTTGCGAATCAGATCGAACAACGCAGCCGCGCAGATATCATCGTCGCTTCATTAGAAAATCGCGGCGGCGCCGTCCTCACCCGCGACCTCGCCGAAGCCGTTGACCTCGCCAACGAGTACGCGCCCGAACACTTGGCATTATCCGTCACGGAACCGTGGCGCTGGGCAGAGAAAGTCAATAACGCGGGCGGCGTCTTTATGGGCGAACATTCCTTTGAAGTGCTCGGCGACTATCTCGCAGGCCCCAGCCACGTCATGCCTACAGGCGGATCCGCCCGCTTTGCTTCCCCACTCAACGTGTGGGACTTTGTGAAGATCGTCAGCCTCGTCGCGTTGGATGACAAGACCGCACAAGCTGTTGGTCCTGTCGCTGCAACTCTTGCACAGTCTGAAGGCTTGGACGCACACGCGAATGCCGCTTTGTTGCGGAGTGATATGTCACTCTGAGGGAGCGGCAGTGACCGAAGAGTCTCTGGTAATTGGCGTAGAGATCCTTCGCTATCGCTCAGGATGACATCCCAAAGGAATCATTATGCAAATCCGAACCCACCTCGAATCCCTTCCTCCTTACACCCCCATCGAACCCTTCGAAGTTCTCTCCGCTCGTATCGGGCGTGAGCCGTCGCAGATCGTCAAACTCGACGCGAACGAAAATCCCTATGGCATTCTGCCCGCTGTCCGCAAGGCGCTCGCCGAGATGGACTTTCCGCACATCTACCCCGACCCTGAGTCGCGTGCCTTGCGCCAGTCGCTGGCACAGTTCACAGGCGTGGACGAAGACTATCTGCTTGCTGGCTCTGGCGCGGATGAACTGCTCGACCTGCTCATGCGCGTCTTCCTTGAGCCGAACGAGTGCATTCTCTCCTGCCCGCCGACCTTCGGCATGTATCCCTTCGACGCGGAGTTGAATGCCGCGTGTTGTATCGAAGTGCCGCGCAATGCGGACTTCTCTTTGAACATGGACGGCATACGAAAAGCAGTTGATGAACACAAGCCGAAAATGCTTTTCATCGCTTCGCCCAACAACCCCGACGGTTCGTTGATCCCATCGGATGTGATGGATGAATTGCTCACCCTTCCGCTATTGGTGGTGCTTGATGAAGCCTACATTGAATTTGCGGGTGAGAATCTCGGCGCAAGCCTCAGCCGAATCCGCGAAGTGCCGCAACGGGAGAATCTTATCGTGTTGCGCACGTTTAGCAAATGGGCGGGGCTGGCAGGGCTACGCATTGGCTACGGTGCGTTCCCCAAGTGGCTCATGCCCACCTTGTGGAAGTCCAAACAGCCGTACAATGTCAACGTCGCCGCGAGTGTTGCCGCGCAAGCGTCACTTGCCAATGTGAATGAGTTGAAAGTATTGCTCGAAAAACTCAAGGATGAACGAACCCGCCTCCTCTCCGCGCTGACGGAGATTCCGTACCTCAAGCCGTATCCTACGCAATCGAACTTCATCCTCTGCCAAGTGGACGGACGTGACGCCGCCGAGTTGAAAGCCAGATTGGCGCAGGAGTTTGGTGTTTTTATCCGCTACTTCAACAAGCCTGGGTTGAGAGATCATATTCGTATTAGTGTGGGAAGACCGAGTGATACAGATGTTTTGATAAGCGCGTTGAAAAAGTTGTAAAGGCAGGAAAGTTGGAAAGTTTACAAGTTGGAACGCCTGTCCTGAGCGTGTCGAAGGGTTCAAACCTGTAAACCTGCTAACTTGTAAACAAAGGAGATGTTATGAGACTTGGTGAAGTTTCAAGAAAAACAAACGAAACACAGATCGAAATTAAATTGAATCTGGATGGCACAGGCAAGCATGAGATTTCCACGGGCGTGGGATTCCTCGACCACATGCTGACCCACCTCGCCGTTCACGGACTCTTTGACCTGAACGTCAAAGCGCAAGGTGATCTGCATATTGATGTCCATCACACGGTGGAGGATGTGGCGCTGGCGTTGGGGCAAGCCTTTGATAAGGCGTTAGGCGACCGCAAGGGAATTGCCCGCATGGGTGATAGTTTCGCGCCGATGGATGAGACCCTCGCGCATGTGGCAATGGACTTGTCGGGGCGTCCGTATGCAGTCGTGCAGGTCGAATGGCACACGCCGTATGTTGGCAACATCCCTGCGACGTTGTTTCCGCATTTCTTTGAGTCGTTTGCGGTGCAGGCACGCTGTAATCTCCATGCACGAGTCTTATACGGGCGCGATGACCATCATCAAGCCGAAGCGTTGTTCAAAGCCTGGGCGCGCGCGTTGGATGCGTCTACGCAGTTTGATGCGCGGCGGGGCGGGGCGATACCGTCTACGAAGGGGACACTTTGATTTGACCGCAGACGACCGACCGCCGACTGAAAGCAAACGGTCTATCGTCCGCGGTCTGCGGTCATTGTTGAAATGGAGAACGTATGAACGAAATCATATTGATTGATGCGGGCACAGGCAACCTCCGTTCGGTGCAGAAGGCGCTGGAGAATGTTGGTGCGAGTGTGGAACGAACTGATGACCCGCAGAAAGTTTTAGCAACAAAGAAGGTTGTGCTACCTGGCGTGGGCGCGTTCGGTGATTTTATGGATGGCATGAAAGCCAAAGGACTCGACGACGCCGTGAAGCAAGTCGTTTCGCGAGGCGTGCCGATGCTGGGAATTTGCGTTGGGATGCAAGCCTTGTTCGAGATTGGCGAAGAGATGGGCGAGCACGAAGGCTTGGGTCTGCTGCGCGGCACGGTGGTGAAGTTTGCAGATACGCTGTCGGTGAAGATTCCGCACACGGGGTGGAATCAGGTTCAGGTCAAGAAAGAGGCGGCGCTCTTCGATCAAATCCAAGATGGGGCGTATGTCTATTTCAATCACTCGTATTATTGTCAGGCGGGCGATCCATCGGATGTGATCGCGGAAGTGGATTACGGCATTCGCTATGCGTGCGCGGTACGGCGCGAGAATGTGTTTGGCGTGCAGTTTCATCCTGAGAAAAGTCAGGCGGTGGGGCTGCGCATTTTGAAAAATTTTGTGGAGGCGTGATGTTTACGATCTATCCCGCGATCGATCTGCGCGGCGGCAAAGTGGTGCGCTTGAAAGAGGGCGACCCCGCGCGAATGACTTCCTATAGCGACGACCCCGCCGAGACGGCGAAGCGTTGGATCGACGCTGGCGCGGCTTGGTTGCATGTGGTGAATCTCGATGGCGCGTTCGGTGAAAGCGACAGTGCGAATCGTGATGCGCTTGAGCCGATTTTGAAACTTGGTGTGCGCGTGCAGTTCGGCGGCGGGATGCGTTCGCTGGAGTCGATTGAGGCGGCGTTGTCGTTGGGTGTGAGCCGCGTGATTTTAGGGACGATTGCGATTGAACAACCTGACATCGTGCGCGATGCGTTGAGTCGTTTTGGCGCGGAGCGTATTGCAGTTGGTATCGATGCGCGGGATGGTCTCGTCCGGACTCGCGGTTGGAAGGATAACAGCGGCGTGCCTGCGCTTGATCTCGCGCTTCAAATGCGGGACTTTGGGCTTGCTACCGTTATCTTTACTGATGTCAGCCGCGACGGTTTGGGCAGCGGGTTGAACATCCCTGCGACACGAGAGTTATCCGAGAAGAGCGGACTTGATGTGATCGCTTCAGGCGGCGTGCATACGATCGATGATGTAAAAGCGGCAAAGGATGCGAGGCTGGCGGGTTGTATCATCGGGCGGGCGTTGTATGATGGGACGGTTGATTTAGGAAAGGCGTTACAGGTTTGAAGGTTCAAAAGTTGGAAGGTTATGCTCTTAACTTGAAAACTTTTCAACTTGCCAACTTTCAAACGATAGGAGTTTTATGTTAGCAAAACGAATCATCCCTTGTTTGGATATCAAAGATGGGCGTGTGGTGAAGGGCGTGAACTTTGTGAACCTGCGCGATGCGGGCGACCCTGTGGAGCAGGCACGTCTATACGATGAACAAGGCGCGGACGAGTTGGTCTTTCTCGATATCTCCGCCACTCACGAAGGACGCAAGACCACCTTGGAGTTGGTGAGCCGCGTGGCAGAGACTGTCTTCATGCCGCTGACAGTTGGCGGCGGAATCCGCGAAGTAGACGACATGCGGAATCTGCTGCTGGCTGGCGCGGACAAGGTCAGTGTCAACTCGGCGGCGGTGAAGAGACCTGAGTTGCTTTCCGAGGGCGCGAGTCGTTTTGGGGCGCAGTGCATTGTGCTGGCGATTGATGCACGCAGAAACGGCTCAAGTTGGGAGGTGTACGTGGCAGGTGGACGTACTCCCACAGGCATGGACGCGGTCGAGTGGGCAGTACGCGGTGTGGAGTTGGGGGCGGGCGAAATCTTGCTTACCAGCATGGACGCTGATGGCACACTCGCAGGTTATGACTTGGAACTGACAAGCATCATCTCGAATATGGTGTCTGTGCCTGTCATTGCTTCAGGCGGAGCGGGGATGCCAAGTCACTTTGCGAATGTGCTCATGAAGGGTATGGCAGATGCGGCATTAGCGGCGTCGCTGTTTCATGATGGGAAGTTGAGGATTCCAGAATTGAAGCGGGAACTGAAGGATCAGGGAATACCTGTAAGATTGTGATAGGAGAAGATATGCAAGGACTAATAACTGGACTTAGATTTGACGACAATGGACTTATCCCTGTGATTGTGCAAGATGTAGAAACAAAAGAAGTTCTGATGATGGCATATATGAATTCAGATGCATTTTCGTTAACCATGCAAACTGGTGAGACTTGGTTCTGGTCTCGTAGTCGTAACGAACTTTGGAATAAAGGGAAAACTTCAGGAAATACACAACGTGTAGTGGAGATCCGCTTGGATTGTGATGCGGATACGCTGTTGGTGCTGGTCGAGCCTGCAGGTCCGGCATGCCATACGGGCGAGCGGACGTGTTTTTATCGGGGAATCGGTTAAGAGGTTGGAAAGTTGCAGGTTTGAACCCTTCGACACACTCAGGGCAGGCGTTCCAACTTTCTGACTTTTCAACTTGTAAACAGGAGAACTTATGGGCATTCAATGGTTGTTTGATGTGATCGAAGATCGGAAGAATAATCCCAACGAGAAGTCGTACACGACGAGTCTGTTCAATGAAGGCTTGCCGAAGATCGCGCAGAAGGTGGGTGAGGAAGGGACAGAAGTTGTCGTGGCGGCGTTGGCGCAGGAAGACCAGCGGTTGATCGAAGAAATTGCGGATTTGACCTATCACACGCTGGTTCTGCTTGCCGCGCGTGGATTGACTCCGACGCATGTCGTTGCAGAGTTGGAGAAGCGGCACCGTTGAAATAACTTTTGGTTTAATTCGATGCTCTTTAAGAATGATACCCAAAGAGGCTCGAAACAACGGGAATATACCCCTCCCCGGAGGGATACGATGCACTTGCCCGTCAAATGGTTTGCTCGTACAATCAAAACCGCAAATCAGTATAAAACCGCCGGAAAGGGACATCATATGACCGACCTGAAACAGTTTGGAGAGAAGATCATCACGAACCTTGAGAAAGTGATCGTTGGGAAAAGCGCCTCTGTGGAGTTGGTGGTCATTGGTCTTTTATGTCAGGGGCATGTATTGATTGAGGATGTGCCTGGTGTGGGCAAGACCATGCTGGCGCGCAGCCTTGCCAAATCGCTAGATTGTACCTTCAACCGTATCCAGTTTACGCCTGATATGCTCCCCAGCGATGTGACGGGTGTTTCCATTTTTAATCAGCAGAAACGAAAATTTGAGTTTCGCCCCGGACCAATCATGGGACAGATCATCCTGGCAGATGAGGTCAATCGCGCCACGCCCAAAACGCAAGCTGCTTTGCTTGAGGCGATGGAGGAGAGGCAGGTTACAGTGGATGGTGAAACGCATCCGCTCCAGGAACCATTCATGGTGCTTGCCACCCAGAATCCCATCGAGTATGAGGGAACATTCCCGCTCCCCGAAGCACAATTGGATCGTTTCCTCCTGCGCGTGCGCATGGGATACCCGAACGCGTCAGAAGAGATGAAAGTTCTTGGTCAGCAACAGCTTCGACACCCGATTGAATCGCTCGAGTCCGTGGTCAAGGTCAAAGACTTGTTGAATGTCATTGAAGCCATCCGTAAAGTTTATGTGTCGCCCATCATCCAGAAATATATCATCGACCTCGTCGGGCGTACGCGTCAGAGCAGTGACGTGTATTTGGGGGCCAGCCCGCGTGGAAGTTTGTCTTTGTTTCGGGCCGGGCAGGCGCGCGCCGCTCTGCACGGCAGGGATCATGTCCTGCCGGACGATATCAAGGCATTGGCTGTCCCGGTACTTGGACATCGCATCATTGTTTCGCCTGCGGCGCGCCTGCGTGAGTTGAGTGCAGACCGCATTGTGCAGGAAATTTTGTACAACACGCCCGCACCTGGCGGAGACTATCAGGCGGAAGCGAAGGAAAAGGCGAAAGTGAAGGCAAAGTGACGCAGGGACGTATTTTTGTCTTGTTGGTTTTTGCCGTGGGGGCGGTTGGCGCGGCGGTCGATGGCGCGATCTTTTATGTCCGCCTGCTCTATGTCGGCGCCCTCCTGCTTTTTGTCGCGTGGCTGATGTCGTTTTTTGCCCTGCGCGGCATTAAGGTGGAACGTACTTCGCGCGTTCAACGCGGCAGTGTGGGGGATATCTTCGACGAGAATTTTGAGATACAGAATACGAGCCTTATTCCCAAACTTTGGCTGGAGGTTGCCAACGAGTCCACAATCCCGCGAACGACCGGTTCGCGCGTGTTGACAATGATCCTGGCAAAGCAGAAACGTCTCTACACCGCCCGGACCTGGCTCACCAGCCGCGGAGGATATTCCTTGGGCCCCACGCGAATCACCTCCGGTGATCCATTTGGTATCTTTCGCGTTACGCGAGTCTACCCGGCATCGAAAAAATTGGTCGTCCTTCCGCTGCAATTTCCAATCAATCAATTCCTTTCCCCGCCCGGCATGTTGCCCGGCGGCAAGGCGATTCAGCGCAAATCCATCGACATCACGCCTCACGCGGCAGGTGTGCGTGAATATGTTCCCGGTGACCCAATGAAACGCATTCACTGGCCAACGAGTATCCGCCGCGAGCGCCTCATGGTCAAAGAGTTCGAGCAAGACCCACAGGCAGAGGTATGGTTGTTTTTGGATATGCACCTGGGGGTGCATGTCTCAAAATTGACGGAGACGCATGACGCGCCTCCCGTTGACGATCTTCTCCTGCTCCGCAGGCAGAAAATAAAACTGCCTCCGTCCACGCTTGAATATTCGATCAGCATTACCGCCTCTCTGGCGCACTATTTTCTGGCGCAGCGCCGCTCGGTGGGATTGGTCACCGCCTCGGAACGCGAATACACCATCATTCCCGCTGAAAGAAGCAATCGGCAGGAAGTGAAGATTCTTGAGGCGCTTGCCTTCGTGCAGGCGGAGAGTACCTACACCCTGCCGAGTCTGGTCACGGCACAGATGGGGCAGTTGCCACGCGGCTCCAGCGCCATCCTCGTCACGCCGATGGTCTGGCCTGAGTTATTGCTCGGTGTCGATAGTCTTCAACGCAGGAATTTGCGTCCCGTGGTCGTGTTGCTGATGGCGCAATCTTTTGGGGGGCGTACAAGCAACGAAGAACTTGCCCAGTCCCTTGCGGCGCGCAATGTACCGGTCTGCCGAGTTTATTGCGATTCCGACCTCACCGAGACCCTTTCCTCATTCACTTTCAACACTTTTTCACAGGAACATGTATGGCGAGCACCCGTATTGTCACACTTGACTTGAATTTTCAGAGACGTCTGCACGCGATCGCGTCCTACTTGATTCGAAGCGGGGATGCGGTTGTCCTCATTGAAAGTGGACCAGGCTCGACTCTTTCCGCACTCGAGGCTGGTCTTGCCAAGGAAGGCTTATCTCCCCGCGACGTAACCCACGTCCTGCTTACGCATATTCACCTCGACCACGCCGGCGCTGCCGGCTGGCTTGCGCGGCAAGGTGCAAAAATCTATGTTCACCCCATTGGCGCTCCGCACATGTTGAACCCGGAAAAACTCATCGCCAGCGCCACGCGCATTTATGGGGATAAGATGCAGATGCTCTGGGGGGAGTTCCTGCCTGTGCCTGGGAATCGGCTTGTGATCCCGAATGATGCGGAGGCAATCGTCATTGGTAATTTGGAATTTATTCCGCTCAATACGCCCGGTCACGCCGAGCATCATTTTTCGTATTTGTTCGAGGATGTCATTTTTTCCGGTGATGTAGGTGGAGTCCGCATTCCGGGTTATCAATATCTGCGCGTCCCCATGCCGCCGCCAGAATTGCACATTGAACGCTGGCACGAGAGCATCACCCATATTCGTGGACAGAAAGCCGCCCGCATTGCGCCGACGCACTTCGGCATCTTCGATGATATCGAATGGCACCTGCGTGAGGTCGAAAAGGGGCTTGACTCTGCCTCGCGCTGGCTTGAAGAAGTGATGCCTGCCGCCCCGGCCGTGGAGGAATTGCGCCAAAGCTTCACCGATTGGATGATGAAGGAAGGTGAGCGCATTGGCTTGGATGCGGACACGGTCAAAGTCTACGAGCTGGCAAATCCGCCCGGAATGAGCGCCGATGGGTTGTTGCGGTATTGGAAAAAGGTGAAAAACGCGGGGTAAAAGTAAATCGTCCCAAGGTTTCCAAAACCTTCGGGACGATTTTGGGTGAGGAGATTCTTCACCTTTTAGGCTCAGAACGACATGGTTAACGTAGTGTGAGATGTCATCCCGTCTCGCGCAGTTCATCACCGCATTTATTCCACAAGCCGGGACATTTGTCATCATTCTCTGTTGTGAAGGCGGGTCTTAAATATTTGTAAACAGAATCCCTTGTGTTATTGTGTATTATCGGCGGGCAACAGATGGAAAGCTGTTGTACTTCCTGCAGGAGTTGATTGGCTGGAGATATCCGGTCACATTTTTCCAACCATATCTCAATAGTGAAGGATGCATATAAAATGCCTGTAAAATTTTCACCCTCTCCCAAAAAGGACCCGCGCAATCTCGAAGCGGCTCCCAAATATTACGCCATCGTCAAGAGCGACGGACGCGCCGATATCCAGACCGTAGCCAAAAGTATCAACAGCATGTCCACCGTCAGCGAGCCGGATACCCTGGCTGTGCTGTCAGCCTTCCTGCACGTCGTCCCAGAAAAACTGGCAGACGGCAAGATCGTGGAACTGGGCGATTTTGGCACCTTTCGCGTCACTGTTTCGAGTGAGGGCGCAGACCAGCCCGATGAATTGACCGCCCGTCACATCACCGATACGCGGGTCATCTTCACGCCGGGCAGGCGCTTCAAACAGATGCTGGATACCATCGAATTCCAAAAGGAGTCCCTGAACTAACCGCCCAAGCGACTCATGCACCCTGCAAAACACAAAAGACCGCCGGTCTCCGGCGGTCTTTTGCCATTAAATGATGCGGTTGGTTTGCAGGATTCATGCGCACGAATCGGGCAAATGATGCGCATGAGTCAGGCAAATAATGCGCATGAGTCGAGGAAATGATGCGCATCATTTGCGGTTACAAAGGTATTCCTTTGAGGGGTATGGCAGATAAAGGCTCGAATGGCAGCGTGGGCGGATATGCACCTGCAAGGTATGACATCTGGGTATTGCCTTTCAAACCTGAAAGCCATATAATTTTTAAACATATGTAAATGGGTGGGAATTTCCTTATTATCCAAATGGGTCTCCTAGTCGGTTATTGAAAAGGAGCGATACATGGCAAAAATCACGGTCAAATTGGAAACAGTTACACCCTTGTTTTTAGGAGGGGCAGAGCCGCGCGGCGAGCCTGAGCTTCGTCCGCCTGCATTTCGGGGGGCAATGCGATATTGGTTGAGGGCGGCGTTGGGAACAGGCGTATCAGACAATCCAGATGGGATAAAAGACATACAGCAACGTGAGGCGGAAGTCTTTGGCGGTGTCAATGATGAAAGCGGCGCGTCAGCGGTTGGGGTGAGAATTTCGTATGATAGGAAACCCACCATTGGTATCTACTTTGGCGATAAGCCTAGACGAGATGTGATAAATGGAAAGCCGGTAATACGACCGACCGGCAGAGACTACCTCTATTGGTCAATGAAAAAAACACATCAATACTTCCCTCCTGCAACAAGTTTTGACCTAATCCTTACCAGCAGACCTGGAACAGGCAAAGCTACATTTGATATGGCAATAAGAGCTTTGTGGTTACTGATTCACCTGGGAGGAGTTGGCTCACGGTCACGTCGCACAGGCGGAAGTCTGTCCGTGGCTGAGCCGTTCCAAGTGAATGATCTAAATTTCTCACTTACTTCAGGAAAACTCGCCAGACGGGAATTATCCGATGGATTGAGGATCATCCTTGGGGAATCGTCCACCACCAGAGGTTTACCCGCCTATGATGTTTTAGCATCAGGCGCATGTTCAGTCTGGCTTATAAAGGGGGAACGACAATGGAGAACATGGGAAGAAGCAGTTAAAGAAATCGGTGAAAAATTGTGCGATGCCCGCACCTACTCCAAACCGGATAAACAAAATGTTATTCATTGGATCGATGGTGAGGATATTGACACAGTACAACGCTCAGTTTTTGGATTACCGCTAACATTCAAGTATGCCAATGGAAAGACCGGCACGATTCAAGGGAAGGACCTGGACAGAAGGGCGTCGCCCTTATGGTTAAAAGTTTCAAAGGCGATCAATGGGGATTACGTCGGCGTTGCCACACTATTCAAGTCCGCCTTTTTACCCGCAGGTGAAAAATTGCATCTAAAGACAAGTCGCTCAAATCCCCCCCCAATCAAGCCTCCACCTGATTATTCCTTGATTGAGAATTGGATAAAAAATGATCTGAAAGCGGAGGTGATCTATGAGTGACTCTCTGCTTATCTTCACTTTCTCCCCCATTCAGTCCTTCATCGCTGAGGCGCGGCGGGCGCAGGACTTATTTATGGGAAGCCGTATTCTTTCACGGCTGGCAGAAGCGGCGGGCAAGGCTATAGGAGAGAGAAATCTCGTTTATCCTGCCGATCTTCACAATGACGCGCCCAATGTGCTGGTCGCCTGTATTCCGGAAGACCAGATAAGTTCGATTATCACAAAAGTCAATGCTGCGATGGAAGCAGTATGGAATAGATATGTTGACGATGCCCGCAAATCCATCGAAAAATTCAACATGCAAACTGACGACACGTGGGATGAAATTTGGGAACGGCAAACCAAACCCTTCTGGCAAGTCTATTGGGCCACTGCTCCGATCAAAGATAATGATTACAAGGCCGCTTATACAACGGTGCGCGACACATTGGATGCGGTCAAACGAAGCCGCCTATTTGATGCTGGCAAGGCAGAAGATGGACGCAAGGATAGCCTGAGCGGGAAACGCGCCGCTCTGCACACCAGGGATTATCCCGACGCCAGAAAATACTGGGCGCACGAAACCGATCCTAAAATCACCAAAATCTTTGCCAGCAAAGTGCACCCCTTTGGCAAAGAGATGCTGGATGCTATCGGCGCGGTCAAGCGGTTTTCGGACAATGAGCCGTTCCTTTCCACGAGCAGTATAGCGGCGGCAGATTATCTCCTTCGGGTGAAAGCAAACGCGCCCATCGCACTCGGGAAATATCGAGACGAGCTTCGGGGGCAGTTTTCAGAAGGCAATAAAATCTTTGAGCCGCGAGAAGAATCGGATCCGGATTGGCCCTTTGACGGCGACCTTCTTTACATGGAAACACTGACAACGAAAAAGTTGAAAGATGATTATGGCGTGGAAGCGGACAAAGGCAAACTCGACCTGTGCCGCAAGAAGTTGGGAGAGATCTATTTTGCACCGCTTTTGGAGAACCCCAAAGAGAAAATTGGCGAACCACCAAAATATTATGCCATCCTGGTAATGGATGGGGATAACATGGGAAAGCATATTGACGATCTGCTCAAACTGGACGATCCAAAAACTGCCCACAAAGACTTTAGTGTTGCCATCGGCAAATTTTCAGATCGAGCGCCTTCCATCATTACCCGTGAATTCCTCATCTATAACGGAGGCGATGATGTTCTATGCCTGCTTCCACTTGTTTATGCCCTCCCCCTTGCACAGAAATTGACGAATGAGTTCAAGAAGCTAACTGGGAATAACGCTTCGGCTGGAATTGCCATTTCGCATCATCAATCTTCATTGGATGCGGCGCTGGGCGCGGCACGCGAGGCGGAAAAAGAGGCAAAGAAGGTGGATGGTAAGAATGCCGTTTGTATACATGCCCTAAAACGCAGCGGCGAGACTCTCAAAGTCCGCAGTGCATGGGATGGAGTGAGAGAGAATTTCGATGCGCTGGTTAAGATGTTCAAGGCAGACGAACTCTCCTCGCGCTTTGCCTACGATACAAAACAATCAGCCTATGCCGTCCCTGTGGGCGGCGAAATGTGGCAGGCTGAGCTTAAGCGCCTGATCACCCGTCATCGCGACGATAAGACCGGTCCCGACCCATTGAAGTTGAGTGGGCAATTGAACAATTGGACAACAGCCCTTCCAGGTCAATCTGCAGAGGAATTATCGAACTGGTTGATCCTGGCTCGTTTCATCGCACAAGGAGGCGGAGAATGAGCATGCGGATTTTCATCGAACCCGAGGACGTGTGGCTGTTCCGCGACGGCAAGCCTTTCGATGCGGGCAGTGATCATCGCGCCCGAAGCCTCTTTCCACCCTACCCCAACGTGATGCAGGGGATCATTCGTTCGCATCAATTGATCCTGCAGGATATTCCATTAACTAAGAAGGACAAGGTGATGGAAGCGGTAGGAACTGCAACCGAGTATAAAGGGTTGCGTTTGCGCGGACCGTTCGTTGCAAAATATAAAGATGGAAAACTATCAACTTACTTTCCTGTTCCAGCCGACGCTACTCCATGTTCAGACGATGAAGTGAAATCCACTGCGCCAAGAATTTGCGGTGACGGCGTGATCACCAGCCATGAAAAAGCGACGCTCCCTCGATTATGTTTTGCCAATGGTATTGAGCCTGGCAAACGCGATTACGGGAACTGGCTCACCTTTGACGCTCTTCAAGACTGCCTGAACGGGAATGCGGTCAAACCTGTCAGAGATGATGAGTTGTTCGAACGCGAGAGCAGATTGGGGATTGAGATCGAAGCGGACAGGGCGCGGGTTACAAAAGAAGGGCAACTTTACCAGGCGGAGTTTATCCGTCCCTGCCCGGACGTTGGCTTGTACGTCGAGTTCGAGGGATATGATTGGGCGGATGATCAAGGTCTCTTGCGCATGGCAGGCGAAGGACGCGGCGGGCGTTATCAAAGTGTGAACGGATCGGACTGGCTTGTTCCGGAGAAACCACTTCCCAGGTTGTTCAAGGTTTACTTTGCATCCCCGGCGTACTTTTCTCAGGGCTGGCGACCGGAAAAATGGGGAACCTTCTTTGAAGGCGATGTTCTACTGGAGGCAGTTGCATTGAAAGGATATGAAACGATTGGCGGATATGATCTTGCCAACAATCAACAAAAGGCGGCTTATCGCTTTGTGCCAGCCGGAAGTGTATATTACTTCTCGAGCCATGGCGCGGCGAAGTTGAAAGATGGGTTGGTTCAGAACGCAATCACTGAATCGTTCAATAACCACGATGACATTGCAAAGATCGGTTTCGGACAAGTCATCATCAAAGAGTGGAAGGAGAAATAACATGTTTACCGAAAAACGTATTCTGTTCCTTTATGTTGATACTCCCCTGCACGCCGGGAGCGGACGCGGGCTGGGCGCAGTGGATTTACCGCTCCAGCGCGAACGCGTCACAGGCTACCCAATGGTGCAATCCACCGGGTTGAAGGGACGCCTGCGCGACGCGTATCGAACTCATCATAAACTCCAGGACGATGATGAGGCGGTCACTCGTTTGTTTGGCAAGGCAGGAGAATCGGGTGAGAGTTACGCTGGTTCAATTGCGCCCGGCGATGCGCGCCTGCTGTTGTTCCCCGTACGATCATTGGCGGGAGTGTTTGCGTGGACAACGAGTATACACGCCTTATCGAACTTCCGCCGAAGCGCAGAATTGGGTGGGCATGCGCTTGGCGATTTTCCTGATCTGCACGGATTGGAGGTTGGCAAAGATGATGCATGGGTCTGCAAACCCGGGGTGGATGGCAAACCCACAACCGATCTGAAGGCGGGCTCAAGTGTCGTGTTGGAGGAGTTTAGTTTTACTCCGCAACCAAACGATCTGGTCAATAAGATCGGCGCGTGGCTGGCAAAGTATGCACTGCCGGAAAATTATTCGTATTGGCTTGACGCCTTGCCAAGGAAGCTATGCATCCTGCATGAGGATGCTTTCCGGGATTTCTGCAAGTACGCGACCGAGGTGCAAACCCATATTCGACTTGACCCAAACACGAAAACGGTATCAGGCGGCGCATTATGGACGGAGGAATCCCTGCCAATGGATACACTGCTTTACGCACCGGTCATGGCAAGCGGGGCACGTTATAAGGAAGACGACAAACCTGGTACGGAAGTTGCCGCTGAAATGCTTGGGCAAATTACCGGCCTTGATTTGAGGCACCTTCAGCTTGGCGGGGATGAAACCACCGGACAGGGCTGGGTTTCGGCACGTTGGTGGGCAGGTATGAAAGAAGACAAAAAGGAGGGTGCATCATGACCAGCCGACAGCAATCTCTTGAACAGGAGCGCGCCGCCGATGCCTGGACCGCCATCGAAGGCGTGAAAGGCAAGGATTTCGAGAAAAAATATAAGCCGCTTGCGGCGGGAAGCGCGGCGGATATTCAAATCAACGGTCTCGGACAGACGCTGGCTTTTTGGCTGGCAAAAGCCAACAGCAAGAAACCTCAAAGGCAATACTCTGTCCTTTATTCTCATGTATCCGATTGGATTGCGAGGCGATTGAATAAGGAAGGCATTGAGTTCCCGAAGAACGGACTGCTCGAATGGCTGATCTCGACCGCCACCACGGAACAATATCGCCGCGCCACCGCAGAAGCCAGCGCGTATTTGCTATGGTTGAAACGGTTTGCGGAAGGGCATCTTGAAGGCGAACTTCACGAGCGAGGTGATTGATGAGAATTCCAATTCCACATACAAGTGCGCAGGCTTGGGAAAGTCTTAGAAAAACGACGCAACCGAAAAACATCGGTTTGATCTTCGACCGCTTTGTTCAGCAGGATTGGAGTAGGAATGCAGAGAAAGATATAAAGAAGATTGCCCTGCAAGAGATTGTCTTTTTCAAAGACAGGGATGGTACAAACATTCCCCATAAAGTTGACGAACTCTTATTGAAGGCATGGATTGCCCGCTGGACGGAGATTGCCCAAAAAACCAATGCGGGCGAGATAATCAAAATGAAAACCGACTGGCGCTTTGTGACCGGGCTTGGACACAAAGGTCCGCTGGAAACAGGCTTTACGTTTCATCGGTATGGCTTCCCCATCCTGCCGGGGAGCAGCGTAAAGGGTATCGCGCGGGCGTATGCCATGCAAGCTTTGAAACTGACCGAGGGCAACCCAATATTTCAGCAATTGTTTGGGTTTGCCTCCACATCTGGTGAGGAGAAAGGTGCATCTGGAATCGGGAACGCGATCTTCTTTGATGCCATCCCTGCCCATGCCCCTGAATTGAAACTCGATATCATCAATCCGCACTATCCTGATTATTATCAGGATACCAGCGGAAAAACCCCGCCCACCAATTGGCAAAGCCCCATTCCTTCTTATTTTCTCACTGTCGCCCCGAACCAGGAATTTTATTTCGCCGTTGGCTGGCGTGGGAAAATAAGCGAAAATGCTCACAAACTGGCAAAGGAATGTTTGATAGGCGGTTTGCAAACCTTTGGCGCAGGAGCAAAGACCAGCGCAGGGTATGGATATTGGCATGAGGTTAAACCAATGGATATGCCATGACCACCTATCTTGGCAACGCTTTATCGCTCAATATGTTCGATATTGGGGCAGATGGATTGCAAATTGATATTCGTCCCATCCTCCCTGCCGAGATCCCTGCCGATGCAATCAGCATCATTGGGCATGAAGATATGGCTGCTCTCGTCGCCAGAGTCTTAGGACGCGTTGTGTATGTGAACCGAGAGTCGGTCACATTGACGCAAGGTGACATTCTATTTGTAGCTCAATATCGCGGACCACGCCTGGCGGCAGGGGAAACTCAACTGCCTTCAGGTGCAAAGCTTGAGTTTTATCGTGTAACAACAAAAAGGAGTAGTTAAGTATGGAAACTCTCAGTCTGATCGCAAATATCATGCAGATCATTTCGTTTATTCCTTTTGCAGTGGGTGGTATCTACTTTTTTATCAAAGGCAGACAGTTGGCGGATCGTCTGAAAGCTTTGGCGTCCACGCCTACAAACCGACCAGTTGCTCTTGCCATTGGACTGGGAACGAGCAATGATGGAGCCGTCCGCCAGCAATTGAAGGATGACGGTATTCAGATGGATGTCATTTCCATGGCACATGAGGGATTTATCAAAGCTACTGAATATCCTGGACTCATCCGTGAATTAAAAGATATCAAAGGCAGAATGAGTAATATAGGTGTGACCGAGGTCAATATTTACTATCAGGGTCCGGTTACATTTGCCATGGCGCTCGGTGCGATGTTTGACAACTGGGTACCTGTCAAGATCTATGCATTTCGGGATGGAAAATATCACCTCGATTTGGCTTTGACCACTGAGACTTTCATCGCGCCGTAAATAATGTTGGTCCTTATTCCCTACTCTCAATTATTGCCGTATTTCTCCTGTCGCAAGTGGATTGCTTCGCCTTCGGCTCGCAATGACATAGGATCATCATGCTCCTCTCTGCCGTCATCCACCTGAAAGCTCTTGAGAACGGAAGCCTGCCCGCCGACCTGGGACCGGCTTTGCGCGCCGAGTTCTTGAACTGGGTCGGCGATGCGGATTCCGGGCACTCGGACCATTTGCACGATGGCGATGAACTGCGCCCGTACACTATCTCGGACTTGAAAGGGTCGTTCCAGGCACAACGCGGGTTCCGGTTGATCCAGGCAGGGCAGAGCGCCTGGTTCCGCGTGACCAGCCTGCGGGAGAAAGAAACGCGCCTGTTGCTTGATTCGGTGTTCCCTGCAATAAGGAGCAGGAAGTTTACGCTCATCCGCACCGGTTTCCAGGTGCAAAAAGTGGCGGTGGCGGCGGAGGAACATCCCTGGGCACGGCAAACAGCCTATCCATCCCTGGTGGAAAAGTATTTCAAGGCTGACCCACACCCTGCGGAGGCGCTGGATGTGGAATTCACCTCGCCGACCACCTTCCATGCGGGCAAGGTGCATGTCCCTTTACCCCTGCCGGAAAATGTGCTGGGATCGTGGTTGAAGCGCTGGAACGCCTGCTCTTCGGCAAGCCTGCCGCGCGAGGTGCACCGGTTGGAGGAAGCCCGGCTGGTGTTGAGCCGCTACAAACTGGAGACCCGCGCCGTGCATTATGAGAAAGCCACATGGATCGGCTTTGAGGGAAGTTGCCGGTTCCGCGTTCTGGCAGAGGATGAGTTCTGGCTGAGGTTGTGCAACCTGCTGACCGACTTTGCCTTTTTCTGCGGCACAGGGGCAAAGACTTCGTTTGGGTTGGGGCAGACGAGGCGCACCCATGAAATGGATCGAAGGGATTCTGAGCAGGGATAACCTGCGCGCCGCCTGGGAGGAAGTGGAACGGAAAAAGGGCGCGGCGGGCATCGACCGCGTGAGCATCGAGCGCTGGGGGAAGAATTGGGAGGAGAGGCTTGCTGCGCTGGCGGAGCAGGTGCGCGCCAATACCTACTGCGCCCGCAAATTGCGCCAGTTCGAAATCCCCAAAAAAGACGGGACGATGAGGACCATCTCCATTCTCACGGTGACAGACCGGGTGTTGCAACGCGCTGTTCTGCGTGTAGTGGACGATGTGTTCGACCGTGGTTTCATGGAATGCAGCTATGGGTACCGCCCCGGGCGCGGTGTGCGGGACGCCGTGCCAGCCATCCTTGCCCATCGCGATGCAGGCAGGGACTGGGTGCTGGATGCCGATATCGACAATTGCTTCCCCAGTTTGAAACACCATTTGATCCTGCGCTATTTTCAACAAAAGGTGAATGATCCTGTGGTTTCGGGCTTGCTCAAGCAATGGATGGCACAGGGCGAAACATCCCCGGGGGTGGGCATTTCTCTCGGCGGGGTGATCTCGCCGCTGTTGTGCAACATCCTGCTCCACCAATTGGATGTGCGCCTGAGCGAGGCTGGCTATGCCCCGGTGCGCTACGCCGATGATTTTTGCGTCTTTTGTGAAACGGAGGCTCAGGCAGAGAAAGCCCGTAACCGGACGGCGTTCATCCTGAAGAAACTGCACCTGGCGCTCGAGCCGAACAAGACCGCCATTACCCACTTCAATAACGGCTTCGATTTCCTGGGCGTGCATTTCTACCGCGATACCTATGGTTTCGAGGCGGAGGATAAGAAGATCGAGGTGAAGGGAGCATTCGACCCGGAACTGTTCTACGATTATGTGCCGGAGGGGTATGCGTAATGTCGTTGCGACCTTCGGGAAGCAACCCCCTCATAACAGGAGATTGCGTCGTGGCGCTGTAAGCGCCACTCGCAATGACACTGGCGCGAGGAGATTGTGTCGCCAATGAACGGCTCGCAATGACATAGGACTATGATATGCCCACACTCTATATTACCGAACCCGGTGCGCGCATCGAGAAGGAGTATCACCGCATCCTCGTGGTGAATGCAGACGGGGAGGCGCTGTTCAGCGCGCCGCTGGTGCACGTGACCGATGTGGTCATCGTGGGGAGCGTGGGGGTCACCACACAAGCCATGCTTTCACTGCTCGCGGCGGGGGTGAGTTTTTCGATCATCAGCCGTTCGGGCAGGCTGCTCGGCAGGCTGGTGCCGCCCGCAGAGGGGAATATCTTCCTCCGGCGGGAGCAGTACCGGCGTGCGGCAGACCCGGCATTCTGTCTCGAGGTCGCCCGCGCCATTGCACTCGGCAAGCTGAAGAACCAGCGCGCCTTTGCCCGCCGCATCTGCCGTGCCCATCCCAACATCCCGCCGGAGGATATCGAGCGCATCAGCCGCGCCATTCAGGGGGCGGAACGGGAAACCGACATGGACGGGCTGCGCGGGCAGGAAGGCACAGGGGCAAAAGCCTACTTCCGCATCTTCCGGTCTGCCCTGCGGGCGGGGTGGGAGTTCGAGAAGCGTTCGCGCCGTCCGCCCGGCGACCCTGCCAATGCCCTGCTCAGTTTCGGCTACAGCCTGCTGACCCAAAACATCATGACCGCGCTGGAAGTGGCTGGGCTGGACCCCTACGACGGCTTTTTTCACGCCGATGTGTATGGACGCCCCGCCCTGGCGCTCGATCTGGTGGAGGAATTCCGCGCATTGATCGTGGATTCGGTGGTGTTGACCGTGATCAATAAACGCATCCTGACGCCCGATGAGTTTGCCCCGGCTCCGATGGGCGAGGCGCAACCCGCAAAATTCCCACAGGAGGAAGGCGGTTTTTATATGAAACAGCATGCCCTGAAAAGGTTCCTGCGCGCCTATAACGCCCGGCTGCAGACGGCGGTGATCCACCCGCAGGCTGGGCGTGCCATCACGTACCAGAAATGTTTTGAGGCGCAAGCCTGGCAGTTGCGCCGCCTGATCGAAGGAAAGATCGACGTGTACGAGCCGTTTTTGACGAAATGACATGGCATCGGCAGGTGTATAATGAAGACACAATTCATCCTCATCGTGTACGATATTTCGAACGACAGGCGCCGCACCAAACTGCACAACCTGCTGCTCGATTATGGCACACCCGTGCAATATTCCGCCTTCGAATGTCATCTCGATGAGGCAAACCTTCTCAAGTTGAAAAAGGCTGCCGGGCGCATCATCCGCCGGCGCAAGGATAATGTGCGGTACTATTCGCTTTGCGCCGATTGCGTGGATAGGATCGAATCCTCCCGCCCCGAGGAGGTGACCAAATCGGAGCCGCCGCAGACGATGGTCGTGTAGTAAAAAACCGAGCATCCAGGGGGGTGGGGGCGCTCCGGGAGGCTCTCGGAAACCGGCTTGGAAGACCGGCAACCTGTGGCTTGGCAGGCTGGTGGAAGCCCCTCCAGCCACCCCTGACGATGGAAAACCGAGCATCCAAGCCTATGGAACCGGACTATGCGATGCTCGGAAATGAAAAAAGGAGGCAAAATGAGCGTTTTTTTGAAGGAACTTGATCAGAAGTTGAAGTTTCTTCAAAACCGGGAACAAAAATGAAACTATGGGAAGAGCTAGAAATAAACAATCCCTCCAAAAGGGACTGAAACGAGCATTTCCTTGGCGCAGATACACACCTTCCTGACAGTGCTAGAAATAAACAATCCCTCCAAAAGGGACTGAAACTTTTTCGGCGTTTCGACGTCACCAAAGTTGATGGCTTGCTAGAAATAAACAATCCCTCCAAAAGGGACTGAAACCGAGGATCGTGTTGACCCACTCGAACCAGCGAAGGTTCAGGGCTAGAAATAAACAATCCCTCCAAAAGGGACTGAAACTCAATGTCCCGCACAGAACCGGACACATATAACCGATCAAGAACTTGCTAGAAATAAACAATCCCTCCAAAAGGGACTGAAACACCAGCATTGACTTACCGAAATCTGTTAACATTACACACACGCTAGAAATAAACAATCCCTCCAAAAGGGACTGAAACCGGGATCATCTTGGCGAGATGCGGGTAAGCGAGCAAAACAGCTAGAAATAAACAATCCCTCCAAAAGGGACTGAAACCAGGGCCTCCGACACGACGCAAAACCCGAACATCTTCCGCTAGAAATAAACAATCCCTCCAAAAGGGACTGAAACTGTATGTGTAAGATACCTCTCTTGGTATGACATTGCCTTGATAGGCAAGCTAGAAATAAACAATCCCTCCAAAAGGGACTGAAACCTTGGCTTCTTTTGAGTTGGGCTTGGTCTTAAGTTCTTCCAAGCTAGAAATAAACAATCCCTCCAAAAGGGACTGAAACCCATCACGGGATGCCGAAGTCGTGGCAGCCTTTGCAAACCCGAATGCTAGAAATAAACAATCCCTCCAAAAGGGACTGAAACCCGAGCGCATCGTTCATATAGGCGAATGACGAGTAGAGCTAGAAATAAACAATCCCTCCAAAAGGGACTGAAACTACTACCGCAGGCAGACAGAAACAAGGAAGCACCCAGAAGGGCTAGAAATAAACAATCCCTCCAAAAGGGACTGAAACCCTTTCAGGAACTGCACGGTCATCCGGTCATCAATGAAGCTAGAAATAAACAATCCCTCCAAAAGGGACTGAAACGAGCCACGCCCGCGCCGACGAGTAACAGCGTCATCATATTGGCTAGAAATAAACAATCCCTCCAAAAGGGACTGAAACCCCGGGCGACCGTCTGTCACGATATCCGAAAAGCGGATACCCGCTAGAAATAAACAATCCCTCCAAAAGGGACTGAAACGGTGAGTCGAGGTTCTACTGTAGCTGTACCTCATTCGAGCTAGAAATAAACAATCCCTCCAAAAGGGACTGAAACCCGAGACGATGCAGAAATGGACATTCCAGCGCCCATTGTTCGCTAGAAATAAACAATCCCTCCAAAAGGGACTGAAACTGAACTGAAGGCGGCTATCAGGAAGATAGCGGCGAACAGGCTAGAAATAAACAATCCCTCCAAAAGGGACTGAAACAGTAGCCTTGCAGCCAGACGATCTGACCGGGTTGGGCTAGAAATAAACAATCCCTCCAAAAGGGACTGAAACAACCTCCCTTTTAAGAAACTTAGAGTTGCTTTCATGGGCTAGAAATAAACAATCCCTCCAAAAGGGACTGAAACGGTATTGGTGATTTCCGGGGTGTTGGTGATTTCCGGGAGCTAGAAATAAACAATCCCTCCAAAAGGGACTGAAACTTGTCATCGTCGTTCTGATCGTCATCGTCGTTCTGAGCTAGAAATAAACAATCCCTCCAAAAGGGACTGAAACTGTCGACCGTGGCAACAGGTTGCTGATTCAGCACGAGCTAGAAATAAACAATCCCTCCAAAAGGGACTGAAACCCAGAGTTCGCCATGATGATGTCCGGCACGGTTGCGGTGCTAGAAATAAACAATCCCTCCAAAAGGGACTGAAACCTTTACATCCCAGATGGATGACCAGTGAGATTGCAATGAAGATAAGGGCTGCTAGAAATAAACAATCCCTCCAAAAGGGACTGAAACAATATAGCTGGAAATCGCCGAGAAGAGCCGTATTTTGCTAGAAATAAACAATCCCTCCAAAAGGGACTGAAACAAAGACGGTAGGCACCAGGAAAACCAGACCCCAGGTCCACTTGCTAGAAATAAACAATCCCTCCAAAAGGGACTGAAACAAACAACGAGCAAAGTAGCAAGCAAACGATGAGACAGCTAGAAATAAACAATCCCTCCAAAAGGGACTGAAACTCCGAACTCGACAAAAGTTCCGCTAACTACGCGCTGGCTAGAAATAAACAATCCCTCCAAAAGGGACTGAAAGATGTCTGCCGTGAGGATGTTGATTAGCGTGCCATACTGACCATGCTAGAAATAAACAATCCCTCCAAAAGGGACTGAAACTT
>JACAEM010000040.1 GCA_013388855.1 Chloroflexota bacterium | reverse complement strand
TGGACATTCTGCTTTCACCATCCACGCCACCAGCGCCGAGCATGTCTGGCCGCGCTTTTTGCAGGTGGTGCAGGCGCATCCGGATGCAGCGCGCATGTCCGAGATCCAGATCGCGCAGTCCTTTGCCGAAGCGGTAACTGCGGCTGTGTACATCGAGCGCAATCCACAACACGGACAGATCGTGCGTGAGATCGTGGAGGTCTCCACCATCGTGGAACGCACCGCTGCGCGTCCTTCGTTTTCCCCGTTGTTCAAGTTTGAACCGGGCAAGGGCTTGATACCAACAGGCAACCGCCCGATGCGTCCGGGCTTTCGTGCCACGGACTTGAATATTTCCGAATCCATATTCAAACCATAGGAGACCCACATGATAAAAAGATCGAAACGACTGCCTCAAATGATTGCAAGAGGCTTTGAGGTCATGTTGAAGTCCATTCCTGCAGACGCTCTGGTCAACCAAACCGAGGCGGAAGAGGCTGTTCAACGCTACCGTGTTCGCCCGGATAATCATCTTACAAGTGCGTTTTCCGATCTGTTACAGGAGATAAATCCTTGTATTGATTCGGAAAAACTGCAGGAGGCAGACGTTGATATCGCCCTCCTGCAAGTGAAGGCAGACCTTAAGTCATGGAGTTTCCAATGAATGGTGTGGGAACAACCCATGCTTTTGTGTTGAGTAAAGGGTTTACGCAGGTTGGTAATCACTCGGCATTGATCGGCGAGGATGATACCAGGCGCCTGTTTGCCGAAGTGTATGCCGACCCGGATCGTCCCGATGTGCGACCGCAGGAGGCATACAAGTCCATTCTCTCATCGATCCAACCAGGTTGGACATTACGTTTACTCCAATTGTTCTGGCCGGACCCGGAACCGAGGTTGGAATTCCAGAAGCAGGTTAGCCAATGGGAAACTCCTGTTTCAGAAGGCTTGGATATTCTGCATCAGGGCTTATCGCTTTCCGTGCAGGAATATCCACTTCCCTTTGTGCGGCGAACCGTATTGGAATTTGTATTACCAGGCGATGAAGGCACCGCCTGGTGGGAGGGGCTGAGTGGGTTGTGTGCCGGCTTTGGGTTACGAATTCGATATCTGGATCAGAATGCAATTGAAGGCTTGACCCGCTGGATTTTGAATCCGAATATGGAATATAAACAGTCTGAAATGCCGCAGTCTTGTGGGGCTTGAGCGCATCGAAACTGTGGCTACAAAGGTTTGATATACTTAATTCTATGTTTCGTGTCATATTCTGCGAGATAAACTGCGGTCGAAAGCCAGTTGGATTTCAGCTCAAAAAGACGGAGGTCATTCATAAATGAAAAAGAGCGTCCTTGTAGTAATCTCTATTGTATTGTTGGTGGCAGCTTGTTCACCAACAGAAAACCCGGCACCAAACGTACCAGAAGTTACATCAAACACAAATGCCGAAGATGCGCCCCCGACAGCATCTTCGGCATTTGTGCCTACCCAAACATTAGCTCCCACTCAAGTACCCGTTACAAGAGAACTCCCCGAGGATGTTTCAAAGCTAATTACACGAGGACCCGTTTACAGCCTGGCGGTGTCGCCCGATAAAAAATTGATCGCTCTTGGGGCTGCCGGGGGAATATATTTGCTTGATGGTGTGGACTACCACGAAATCAATTTCCTTCCAGCAGAAAACTTTGTGCAATTGGTCACCTCTCTCACTTTTACAGCCGACAACAATCGTTTGGTCGCTTCTGCTTATACAGATAATGTCAATAACCGATTGTTTGTTTATGACCTGGACAAATCCGAGATGATACATAAGATGGATGGGATTCCCAATCCAATGGGGACAAATCCCGGTATGAAAGTAACCACTACGCAGATTAATACGAATCTAATTATCGCTTCACTTCTTAATAACGCATTTTCGTGGAACCTGGAGACAAATGAATGGAAACCCTTGTTTAAAAGCGGTGATCCCATCTGGGATATTGCACCCTCATCGGATGGAACAGTGTACCTGGCCACCGGGGAACGGGTGATTTCCATAGATCCACTCACAGGAAAAATTATTAATCGCCTCGAAGGGGTTTTTAATAGTAGGACACTGGGTATTACGGTTTCTCAAAATGGGAAGCTTGCTGCGGCTACACAAAAAGGGCGTGTCGTAGTTTGGGATGTGGAAAACGGGGATATTATCATTGATGAGAGCTATGATGGTATAAACGACCAATTAATATATGCCCTTTTGGCACGCCCGACATTTTCGGAAAATGATGAATTTGTTTTTTATGCAGAAAAGGACGAGTTATCAGGATGGGATACCCGGACAGGGGAAAAAATCGCAGGGTTGAAATTTAGCAATCCGGACGCCCGCCAGCACTATTTTACACATTCGGTGTTGCTTGCCGGCAACCGCATTCTGACAGTGGACAAGCTTGGCGAGATTAACATCTGGTCGCTGGATGAAAAGGTAATCATCTACACTTCCAATAAATTTACCCCAGGTGACCCTTACTGGGCGGCCATATCCCCGGACGAGAAAAAAGTTGCCGTTGCGCAATCAGACGGATTTGGAAGTAATGGGCTTAGGATATACGATGCCATTTCAGGCGACTTATTACATTCGATAGAAACAGAATCGTACCAACAAAATCTTAGATATTCTCCGCAAGGAACCTATTTACATTCAGACAGTGGTATGTATAACGCTAAAACATACACATGGGTCTGTGGCAGCCGGTTAATATTTTACTCAGCAGATGATGGCATGTTTGCATACTATGCTCAGGAGAATGGAAGTTTATTTTTAGTCATAGTCAGTATGCCTGATTGCAAGGTGGTCAGGTCTTTTGAAAATAAAGAGGATAACATACTGGCAATTTCAAGAAATTTCGATTACGTATTGAGTTCACAAGGCGGCAGCCAGCTGGATGTTTTTGATGTAAAAACAGGGGAATTACGTAAAACTATAACAATAAACGCATTTTCACCATCGGGAGCAATGACCAATGACGACGGAAAGTATATCCTGCTCTTCAACCAGAACCAAACAAGGGTGTACGATATAACAACTGGGGAGGAAATTGGCAGGATAGCAGGTACACCACTTCGGTCAAGATGGAGCAGGGATTTCTACCCAGTGTTTTCTCATAATAAGGTAATTATCGATAATGGGATTATCGAGGTATGGGATATAGAAAAAGTTGAAAAAACGGTTTCGATTACTGGATTTGATGAGTGGCTTGACTCTTACGATATTTTTGATGTTTCGCCGGACGGAAAATTACTTGCCGGATCAAAATCGAAACATGGTGAAGGAAGCCAGGTCGATGTTGTAGACCTATCCACGGGTCAACTTTTATATAGTTTCCTGACTGGTCCCGAATACTTTTCTTATGGGACTTTATTCGAATTCACGCATGATAGTCAAAGATTACTTACCAGTTCCCGTTTCGGGCAGGTTATTCTTTGGAATACGTCACACTAATAACTGTTTAGTTGGTTTATCAGAGTCCGCACAGGGTATGTACTAGTGTTTCGTGTCAGAGCCTGTGAAATAAACGGCGGGACAATAATTGCAGTCACCGCCCAACAAAGCTAGTCCTGAGCCAGCCACAGGCTGCCGACCCTAGCAGCCTGTGGCTGCGTGCGCACATCCTCCATACCTTCCAAAGGACATCTGGATGATGTGCGGCAAGGTGCAGGCGGGCAATTTTCTGCCTCGGAGCATTTTTTGACAAGATGTAGTCGCTTACAAAAAGATGGCTCAGATCATTTGAAAATGTCAAATGATTGAAAGCACAAATTGGGATGATATATTTCAAGGGTTGTAGATCAATCAGCAGGCATGGCAATAGTAAATTTCTGTATATGCCCATCACACTGCCAGGAATTAAGACAAGAACCTTATATAAAATATAAACAATTTTTTCTACTTTGAAATGGAAACAACTCGGTCCGCCCGCAAATACGGCTCCCCGCGTTCCCTGTCCATCTCCATCGCTCCTGTGATCAGCAGGGGCGTGTTTGCATCAAGAAAGGATTTTGCGGCCCGGTACACATCCGGGAAGAGAATGACATCCAATGTCCCTTGTAGATCTTCGATGATCAGGAAGAGCATCATATCGCCCTTGGCGGTGCGACTGCGGCGCGAGGTCTGACGCACGCCGGCAACAGTCACACGCCGACCGATTCTTTCCACGGCATCTATGGTTGAAATGGCTCCAGTGATCTTATCCAGTACCAATTCCAACGGGTGCGCCTCCAGGCTGGCGCCAAGGATTTCCAACTGGGCATCCACCTTTTGTTGCAGAGCCCAATCCTCTTCACTCGTATCCGACCAGGCAAAGAGGCTCATCTGATCCTGCTGCCAGCCACCGATTTGCAGTCGGCTCAGGATTGCAGGGATCTTTCCAAAACCATCCAAGGCTCCGATCTTCGCTAGGTGTTCCGCCTCTTGGTTGCGTGGGTCTACACGTGAAAGGAAATCATCCAGGGAGGTGAATGGTGCCTGTTGGATGATCCTTCCAATGGTACGTTGCGTCAATTCCTTGACCTGCCCGAGACCCATAAAGAGCGCGCGATCTTCGGTGTCGATCAATCTTTGCACAGAGAACTGATGCTGAGAATAATTCACATGTGGGGGACGGACTTTCAAGCCCAGTCGCCTGGCTTCACTCAAGTAAACGCGCTGACTGTAATACCCTCCCCAGTTGGCAAGCACCGCCGCCATGAATTCTGCCGGAAAATATTGTTTGCACCAGGCGGATCGCCAGCCGATCCTGGCATACGAGGCGGCATGGGCTTTGGGAAAGCCATAGCCGGCAAAGGCTGCCATCATTTCCCAAATGCGTTCGCCAGTCTCGATAGGAATACCGTTGCGGGCTTGTGCTTCTGACACGAATTTTCTTTCCAACTCCTGCATTTTCTTGCCCGGATCAAAATGACTCATCGCCCGCCTGAGCAGGTCGGCTTCGGCAAGACTGAAGCCTGCCAGTTCATTGGCGATCCGTAAGACCTGTTCCTGATACAGGATCACCCCAAAGGTTTCATCCAACAAAGGCGCAAGCGCCGGGTGTAGATGACGGACAGGTTCCTCACCTTTGAAGCGGCGCACAAAGGCATCCTTAAGTCCACCGCTCAAGGGACCTGGGCGATACAATGCCAGAGCCGCCATTATGTCGTCTTCTGTGCGGGCATGGATCTCACGCAAAGTGGCGCGCATCCCCGGACTTTCGATCTGGAAGCAGCCAATGGTCTCGCCCTTCTCAATACGATTGGAGGTGGCTTCATCGACGGAGGGAGTTGAGTCCAGGACAGATAAAGGAGTTGCGTATTGTTCGGGCTGACTTTGCTGCACGAACTCCGCCACGT
>JACAEM010000027.1 GCA_013388855.1 Chloroflexota bacterium | reverse complement strand
TTGTTCTGCGGCAGGAACGCAAGCCAGTACGTCCCCGCAGGCAACACGGTCTGCGTCAGAACCGGCTGGGTGTTCCAGCCCACAACCGGGGTGAACGCCGCAGTCTGGGCGACAAGGGTCCCCGGCATGGTCCCAGAGTTGTTGTAGATGCCGAGGCGTAATTGTCCGCTCGCAGTGGCAACGTAGTAGCTCAGGCTTTGGATCGTCGCACTCTGCGACAGGGTCACTTGCTGTGCAACCAGACGGTTTCCGATCCCGGAATAACTCATGCCCAGAACGCTTGTCTCACCGATAGTGATGGTGGTACTGGAACCTGTTGCGGTCGGACTCCCTGCTGTGGTGGGAGTAGAGGAAACAAGAGGCGTTGGTGTCCACGTGAATGTAGGGGTTGGAGAAATCACGGGCGTGGGAGTCCGTGTAGCGGTGGGGAATACCGTACCGGTCGCCGTCGCGGAACCGGCGGGCAGGGGAGTAAGCGTGGGAGCGGGAGAACAATTTGGCGGAGGGTTGGACGGAACGACCGCACCATTTACCAGCGTCAACAATTCTGCATCGGTCATGCGCGGGACACCGAGAAAATCGGTGACGAGGGCATTGGCGAACAATCCGTTTGCCAGTGTGCCCAAATGTCCGTCGGCGACGCGCCAATTATGGTATTCATTACCGAATGAATTAACGATCATCTGCCCGCCGACATTGTAAGAATTACCGCCATCGGTGGACCGGCACGCTACTTCAGTGTGGAAGTAAGCCCAGGTTGTAAAGACCGTCCCCTTTTCAATGGACAGGTTCCTGAGGCCCAAGTTGAACTGATCCACATAGGCTTTCATGGGTCCATCCCAATTTTCCTGCGAGACATCGATCATCAGAATATTGCCCGGCGCAATCCCAGCATTAAGTAATCTGTCGAGATTGGTTCGATATGTGGCAAGGACAGAGGGGATATCCGGCGTGTTGGGATTCCCGTACAGGTCGTTATGTCCCAGCATGATGATGACCTTGCCAATCCTTCCAGCATTGAAATCATCCAGGACGTTCGAGGTCTGGGATTCCATATTGAGAGCAACCGTTTCCCCGCTCCATGCCTGATTGTACGGTTCACATGGTTCACCGCCAAAGTCGATGCCTCGCAATGCGGCAAGCACCTCCGTCCAAGTGAAAGACGTTTCATCGCCGCGCCCGATGCATTGATACGGCTGGGTGCCACTATCTCCCATGACGCCCACTCCGGTTGGGATGGCGGAGACTTCGGTGGATGGAACGGCAACCAAGGAGAAAAATAGAACCAGGACGAGAATTTTTCTGATCACGTTAGCACTCCCGATAAGTGAAGGAAACCATTTGGAATCCCGTTTTTATTGTAGCACAGAGGGGATTGTTCGGGACTGTGAAACGAGAAATTGTAACCAAATCATTACGTCCTGGAATGCCACCCTCCCAACATCTGCTGGACCGCCCGATACGGCCCAGCAACAGCTTTTCGGTTCAGCGCGCCAACATCTTCGCCATTTCGTAATATTTCGAAGCGACAGGGCGGGAACGACTGGTGACTTCCTCAAGGGGAATCGGGTTGATACCCATTTCCTGCAAGCCCACCATCACATCCGTATGACCTTCCAACAATAACTCCACGGCTCTGGTACCCATGCGCGCCGCCAGCAGACGGTCGTACGCGGTGGGACGCCCACCGCGCTGGATGTGACCGAGGATGGTCACGCGGGTCTTGAAACCGACATCCATCTCGTCGATGATGCGCGCCAGTTCAGTGGTGCGAATATTCGCACCCTCCGCCACCATGATGATGGCATGTGTCTTGCCGCGGCGATAGGCATCCTCCACGGCAGAGGCGACCTCATCCACGGTGCTTTGCACCTCGGGCATGAGCACGATCTCGGCTCCGCAGACGATGGCCGCCATGACCGCCAGATAACCGGAGTTGCGACCCATCGTCTCGACGACAAAGGCGCGGCTGTGGGAAGAGGCGGTATCGCGCAATTTATCCACGGCTTCCATAATGGTATTCAAGGCAGTGTCCACGCCAATCGCCATGTCACTGCCCCAGATATCGTTATCGATGCTGGCAGGCACACCAACAACCTTGACGCCCTGTTTATGCAACGCGTGCGCGCCGTTCAACGAGCCGTCGCCACCGATAACAATCAACCCGTCCACCCCCGCCTCGTTCATACGGCGGATCGCTTCGCGTTGACCACGGGGCTCTTTGAATCGTTCACTGCGGCGCGTTTGCAGGATCGTGCCGCCGCGTTGCAGAATGCCGCCCACATCGCGTATGCCCAGCGGACGGAACTCGCCGTTCAACAAGCCTTCATATCCGTTGGCAATACCCAGCACCTGGGCATTGCTTTCATAAGCCTTGCGCACCACCGCACGGATGGCAGCGTTCATTCCCGGCGCATCTCCGCCGGAGGTTAGGACCCCGATGGTAAAAGGTTTTGCGTTCATCTCGATTTCTTCCCAGTCAATAAGGTATTTTTGCGCCGCAATTGTACCCCAACTGACACCCCCAAAATTCATCAGGTGGTTGTAAAATAAATTTCAAAACCGAATTCGTTGGAGGATCTATGAGCACAAAAAAGGGCGTCATTGGTATTCTGACAGGCGGAGGCGATGTCCCTGGGCTGAACCCGGCGATCAGGGCAGTCACCATTCGGGCAATGCGGGAGGGGTATCAAGTCATTGGCATTCGACGAGGCTGGGCAGGGTTGGTCGATCTCGTTCGTGAGAAGGACGCGGACAACAGCAACAATTTCCAGGTGTTGAATGAGGAAATCGTCAACAAGGCGGGACGCACCGGAGGCACGTTCCTTCATACATCACGAACGAATCCCGCCAAAGTGAAATTGGACCGCGTCCCTGAGCATCTGCGCGACAAATACAACAAGGATGTCAACGATGTCACCGAAGAAGTGCTCAAGAATCTTGACTTTCTCGGCATCGACACCTTAATCCCCATCGGCGGCGACGACACCTTGAGCTACGGCGTCCGCATGTATCAGGAAGGGGTGAAAGTGGTTGCCATTCCCAAGACAATGGACAACGACGTCCCTGGAACGGATTACTGCATTGGCTTCAGCACCTGCGTCACGCGTACCATTGAACTGGCAAACAGCCTGCGGACGGTGGCTGGCTCGCACGAACGATTGATGGTGCTGGAAGTCTTCGGGCGCTATGCCGGGTTCACCGCCATGCTCCCCACAATGGCAGGAGCCTCACATCGCTGCGTCATCCCCGAGTTCAAGTTCAACATCGAGCGGCTTGCCGAATTGCTCATGATGGATCGCAAATACAACCCGAGTCATTATTCCGTGGTGCTGGTCTCGGAGGGCGCCATGTTCGAAGGCGGTGAAATGGTTTTCAAGGACAAGACCACCGACGCCTTCGGTCATGCCAAACTGGGCGGCATCGGCGACCTGGTCTCGGAACACCTCAAAGACTACACCGCCAAGTACAACAACGGTCGCTCTGTGGACACGGTCAACCAAAAATTGGGATATCTCGTTCGTTGCGGCGACCCGGACGCCATCGACTCCATCGTCCCGATGGCGTATGGCAATCTGGCGCTCGACCTCATTCTCAAGAAACTGCACGGGCGGCTGGTGGTGCTCAAGAACGGACGCTACGACAACATCCCCATCGACATCGTCACGAGTACGAAGAAGACGGTCAACGTGGAACGATTCTATAACACGGAACGCTTGCGTCCGAAATTCGAAAGCTTCGAGATGACCCCACTATTTATCATGACCAGCGACGCGATGTAAAAGAGCAACCCGCAGGCTACGTAGCTTGCGGGTTGTTTGTTGTGAGGCATATTAACATATTCGGGCGAGTTGCCGGAGGTTTTGAAGTCGGCGCTGGAAGTTAAGCAACTACCCTGAAGACCCAGGGGTACTAAAACAAAAACCCGCTTGCGCGGGTTCGAGTGTGCCGAGGGTGAGATTTGAACTCACGACCAAGGGCTTATGAGTCCCCTGCTCTGCCACTGAGCTACCTCGGCGTGGTCAAAGCGCCGCAAATATTACTATGGGAGGATGGGTTTGTCAACACACCCCGCATCATGGGATATAATTAAAAAACAGGAGGCGCACTGGTCATGAAAATCCTCGTCCTCAACAACGATCTCATGGAACGAACCGTCATCCAGCAGGTCTTACAGCGTAACGGACATGAGATCATTCCGGCGGAGAACAGCGAGATCGCCATGCAGTTGCTTCAGGAAGGTGACATACAGTTTGTCATTGCAGACCGTGTCTCAACCGATATAGAGGAAAAGCAATTCATAAGGCGCGTGCGCGAAGCCAGTCCTCCCTATTACATTTACATTCTGCTGATTACAGTAAAACTGCAGGAAACGGACATTGCGTCACCGCGTGTGGGACCAGACGATTATCTCCATAAGCCCATCGTCCCCGTTGAATTGAAATCCCGTGTACACATTGGAGAGCGGATTCTTGCCCTGGGGGACAGCCTGATACAGGCTAAAGGCGAACTTGAAAACACTGCCATGAATGACCCCCTCACCCAGGTGTTAAACCAAAAGGCTTTCCTCGGGCTTTCAATTGGCGAGTTGGAACGCGCCCGCCGCGCTCAATCTCCGCTGAGTTTGATTGCACTGGACATCGATCATTTCAAATCCATTAACGAACGGTATGGAAAAAGCATCGGGGATGACATATTGAAATTGATCGCCCAGGGCATTCGGGAGAAAAGCAGACCCTACGATGGGGTCGGCCGGTATGAAGATGATACTTTCCTGTTGATCCTCCCCGGCGTGATCGGGCAGGATGCGGAAAAGGTCGCTGACCGCATCATTAAAGGCATCATGAACACCAGCATCTCCCTGAAGGATGGAACCGCTGTTAATATGGCGATTAGCGCGGGGGTCGCCTCTGTCGCTCATATCACCGCTTCCACCGATATGGAAGTCATCATTCGCAGGGCGTTGGAGGCGGTAACACAAGCCAAACGCGAGGGCGGCAACCAAGTCTACACGATGTTCATGTAACCCCACAGGGTCGATGATCACACGGAACGAAGCAGGAATAGAACGATCATCCCAACGATGATTGTAATCAGGGTGTTTTTTCCGTACCATGTCACTATGATCGCAATCAGTCCGGCAAACAGGCGGTCGTTATCCATTGCAAGATAAAGTTCATCGCCGTGCATGAACAATTCAGGGAAGATGATCGCTGACAACACCGCAGGCGGGACATAATGTAATGCCCTCCGCATCGTTTCCGGGACCTGAAACCTGCCAAATAGATAAATGAGGGAAAACCTCATCCCAAACGTGACCAACCCACCCAGCGCCATTACCAACCAGATATTCATCGGGACACCCTCCGGGCTTGCCGCCCTTCCAGAAATGTGCCTACGATAATCCCAACCAAGGCAGCCAGGATAAGCCCCAGTTTGTAAGGGAGTGAATAGGTCAGTAATGCCATCACCCCCGCCGCGAGCGCCGCGGCAACGGCCGATCGATTCCTCAAAATCGGCACAACCATGGCGATAAATGTAAGCGGTAGGGCGAAATCCAGCGACCATGACTCCGGGATGGCCGCGCCGAGAAAGATCCCAAGCGCAGTGCTCACCTGCCAGGTTGACCAGAGCGCCAGCCCCGCCCCAAACAAGAACCAGTGTGAGAAAGGCTGGATACCCTCCTGTTCATATTTAAGGATCGTTGGGGCATACGCTTCGTCGGTGAGCAGGTAGCTCAACAGCGTCTTCCAGCGCGTCGAAAGGGAGGCAAGATACGGGGCGAGAGAAGCGGAATACAGCACGTGCCGCAGATTCACCACGGCAATGGTCAATACAATCACAATTCCTGGGGCAGATTCATGGATCAGTTGTGCCGCGATAAATTGGGATGATCCCGCAAAAACAACAGACGACATCATTTGCGCGGCGGGTTTCGACAAACCTGCGTTGAGCGCCAGCGCGCCGTAGATCATGCCGAAAGGGAAAACACCAACAAGCAGCGGGAATTCCGCCCGCGCGCCTGCCCAGAAACTCTTAAGTCGTTCGTCCATATGGCTCCATTGATTTGCCCGAATATAGCATATCCGAGCGAAAGGCAACAACCTTGACAATAAAAAATCACCCCGAGGGCTCGGAGTGATTGCAATCTTCGTTTTCTCGGTCCTCAGGTTAACGGATGCCATCGAAACGACAGAAGCAGGGCAAACACTGCAAGAAGGGCGGCAAAAGCGGTGAAGAATACACTGATCTCGATCGTCTCGCGCGTGGCAATCAGGTATGTGGGGAGGCTTTGGAAAACGTTCTGAAGTTCGTCCGCACTGGTTGCCATGTAATAGGCGCCGCCTGTCAGGTCGGCGACCTGTCTGAGTGTCTCTTCGTCAATCTCTCGGCGGAATCCTCCACCGCCTCCCCCAAACGGGGAACCGAATCCACCTCCGCCAAACTGGTCGAACTCTTGGAAGGGATCGCCGCAATCCATGGGGGAAGTGTTGTTTGTGGTTCCAAACCCGATCGTGTAGACGCGGATGCCGCGCTCCACTGCCTGTTCTGCAGCGGTCAAGGGGAATGGACCGGCGTTGCTCGAACCGTCTGTGAGCAACACGATGATGTGCGGAACGAGTTCCTCCTCCGGGAGCTGCGGCTGGGGCGCCTGAGGCGCTGCGCTGATGTCGCTTGGTGCGACCCGCTCATCCACTTCAGCAATTGCGTCAATGGATCGCAGGATGGCGCTGCCAATTGCCGTCCTGCGGGCAGGGGTTAGATTGGAGATGGCATCTTCCAGCGGACCCAGCTCCTTTGTGGGCGGCTGGATCAATTCGGCAAAACCGGCAAACGCAACGATCCCTATCTGCCGACCGGACTGGTCGTTGCGCACGAATTTCAGCGCCGCCTCCTTGGCCGCCTGTAAGCGGTTGGGGGGGATGTCTGTCGAACACATGCTCCTCGATACATCGATTGCGAGGATGATCGTAGCCCTATCGGACGGCACCATGATGGTTGCCACAGGGCGGCTCAGCGCCAATACCAGGCTGGCCAGGGCCGACAGGAAAAGGAGGAAGGGAAGATGCTTCCGCAACCACGATTGACTGGCAGCCGCCTCCCGCACCAGTGACAGGCTCGAGTAGCGGACCGCGAAGCGCCTGCGCCTGCGGAGAATCCAAATATAGACGCCGACGATAAGCGGGAGTAGGACAAAGAGAATCAAGGCTCCGGGCCATAGCATGTTCATCTATTGCCTCCATGCACCGCGTCGAATGCCATTGCCGTGTTCATGGCACGTGGCCAAACCAAAACAGCGATAACATCCCTCCGATCAAAAAAACAAGCATGCCAATACCCGCAAAAATGGAGGTCAATTCAAGGTCCTCCGGCTTGATCGACAACCTCGGTTGCAGATCCCTGTAAATGCGATTCACTTCCTCCTCGTTCCCGGCATGGTAATACGCTCCTCCCGTCGTCACCGCGATGTATTGCAGCATGGGTTCATCCAGTTGTGAATGGATGGTGAAGCCTTCGGCCTGGATGTCAGCCCCAGCCGGGGTTCCGACTCCGACCGTATAAATACGCACACCCAAGTCCACTGCAAGGTCCGCCACAACAGCAGGGGCCGGCTGGGCATTATTTTCCCCATCAGAAAACAGAACGATCACTGCGGAAGGATACCATCCCTGAGGCGGGGAGGCAGGTGTTTCAGGGGAGGAAAGATCGTTCGGATTCAAGAACGATGGATCACCCGCATCGACCGCAATCGCGTTCAGCGAAACCAGAATCCCATTTCCCAGGGAGGTGCCGCGGCGCGGCACGAGCCGCTCAATCGTGGCAATAGTCTCGCCTCTTTCCCTCGTCGGAGGCTGCACCGACAAGCCGCCATCGCTAAAAGCGACCACCCCAATTGTCACATTGGCCGGCTGTTTATCGACAAAATCAAGCGCCGCGGCTTTTGCCACTTCCATGCGATTCGGCTGTACATCCTCCGCCGACATGCTGCCTGAAACATCGAAGGTTAAAATGACCGTTCCTTCGAGTTTGGGCACATTGATGGTCGCCTGCGGACGCGCCAGTGAAAAAATCAGGATCGCGATTCCACCCAGAAAAAGGAACGCGGGAACATGGCGGCGCACACCGGGTCGGTTCCCAGCCGCGTTGTTGACGATCCCCAGACTTCCATAGCGCGCTGCGAATACTTTTTTCCGCTGTTGCATTCGGGCATAAAGCCAGAACAAAAGCGGGACAAAAAGCAGCAAATAAAGCAATACAGGCCAAATGAAGGACATGATCACTTTTTCCTGCGTTGTTGCCGCTGTTTTGCAAAACGCGTGATGGAACGCACTATGTCATCCTCCGTCGAGAGCGACAACACATCCACGCCTGCGCGTTTGAAGGCATCATCCAATTTGGCTTCGCGCTTTTTTGCCGCGTCGAAGAATCGCTGACGAAACTTTTTGTCGTGCGTATCCACGTATAATTGTTCGCCGGTTTCCGCGTCCTCCATCACCACCATGCCTACATCCGGGAGTTCCATTTCACGCGGGTCCCACAACCGAACCGCCAGCACCTCGTGATGCTGGTTCAACAGGTTGAGGGGTTTCTCCCATCCCGGTTCACTGATGAAATCGGAGAGGATAAAAATGAGCGAACGACGTTTGATCGATTTCAACGCGCCGTCGAAAAAGGTCTTGAGATTCGTAAATGGCGCGTTGGGCAGGCGCGGCTGTCTCAGCATGTCGTTGATCAGACGGAGAACCTGCACCTTCCCGCTTCGCGCCGGGACCGTGTGCTGTATCCTGCCCCCGAACATCATCGCCCCGACGCGGTTCCCGTGGCGCGTCAGCAGACGCGCCAGCACCGTCACAAAATTGACGAGCATGGTTCTTTTCTGGTTTTGCACCGTCCCAAAATCCACGGAGGGACTCAAGTCGAGCAGGAACCACGCGGTGATTTCGCGGTCTTCATGGTATTGCCGCACATACGGCGTATCCATGCGCGCGGTGACATTCCAATCAATATATCGGATATCGTCCTCGGGCTGGTACTCGCGCAGGTCGGCGAAATCCACGCCAAAACCGTAGAACAGGGAACGGTAATCACCCTGCAACAAGCCATCCAACCGGCGGATGACACTCCAATCCAGCCGTAGAAGAATGCGTTCAGGAGTATCAGGCGTTGCTACGGATGTCAACATGCTCATGCAAAGGCACCACTGGGATCGGGATACGGTCAAGGATCTTGTTCAGGATGTCGTCGCCTGTCACATTGTCGGACAGGGCTTCGTAGGTCAGCACAAGACGATGCCTCATTACATCCAGCGCCATATCGAGGACATCCTGAGGCAGGGCGTAGTTGCGTCCGCGTACGAAGGCAAGAGCGCGCGCCGTCAGAATCAGGTTGATCGATGCGCGCGGACTCGCGCCAAACATGATGTACCGCTGTAATTCCTTCAATCCCACTTCCTGGGGGTTACGCGTGGCAGTCACCATGCGGACGGCATATTCGATCAATGCCGGATCCACATAAACGCGGTCCGCTTCCTTTTGTAGAGCCAACAACTGGTCGGTGGTCAGCACTTTTTGTACTGCCTGCAGGGTGGAAGTCATCCGCTCAACAATGACAAACTCCTCCGTGGAAGTCGGGTAACCGATCAACACCTTGAGCATGAAACGATCCACCTGCGCTTCGGGCAGGGCATATGTTCCCTCGGTCTCGATGGGGTTTTGTGTGGCCAGCACAAGAAAGGGACTGGGAACTTTGTGCGTCTCGCGCCCGATGGTCACCTGTCGTTCCTGCATCACTTCCAACAAGGCGCTCTGCACCTTGGCGGGAGCGCGGTTGATCTCGTCGGCAAGCAGGAGGTTTGTAAAAACGGGACCCAATGAAGTGTCGAATTTGCCGGTCTTCTGGTTGTAGATGCGCGTCCCCACCAGGTCAGCGGGAACAAGATCAGGCGTGAATTGGATGCGTTTGAAATCCCCTCCGATTGATTCCGCCAGGGTCTTGATCGCCATTGTCTTCGCCAGTCCCGGCACACCTTCCACTAAAATATGACCGCGTGCCAGCAATGCCACGATCATCCGTTCGAGCAAATGGTCCTGCCCGACAATGACCTTCTTCACTTCATATAACACTTTCTCCATCGGAGTCCGGTTTTCAGGTTTCTGTTCCAGTACCATAACTCATCTCCTCAAAATAATGTTTGGTCGAAGTTCCCGCAAGGGCTGAGCCCCTGCGGAACATTTTCATTTAATTAATACGGCGGCATTCCCGCACCACCCGCAGCCGTGGTAATTGGAACCGCGAACGCGATGCCCACAAAAAAGTTTTCTTCCGTCGGATTCACAATGCCTGTGATGATCCCCACCACCTGACCATATCGATTCAACAAAGGACCGCCTGAATTACCGGGATTGACTGCCGCGTCGATCTGGATCAGCCCCTTTAACTCGACCTGACTGGTCTTCGGCTGGAATGTGCGGTCAAAACCCGAGATCACACCCGCACTCATCGAACCGTACAATCCAAACGGATGCCCGACCGCATACGCCTCATCCCCGACCTGTAATGCGCCCGGGTTTCCCAGCACCGCAGGCACGAATTGCGGTGGCGGCGTCACCGCCTGAAGCACAGCAATATCCATTTCAGGTTGCGCCGAGACGATCACAGCATCTGAATGAGTCCCATCTGCAAATGTGACCATGATCTTTGTGGCATTATTTACCACATGCAGGCTAGTCAGGATATCAGCCGCATCATCGATGATCACCCCGCTCCCCAGGCTTTTCTCGCCATCCGGCAGGTCAGCCTGGATCAAGATCAGGGAAGGTTGAATGATCCGGTACACCTCCTCCGAATACGGGGGGCGCGGAGTGGCGGAAGCCATCGCGTTCGCGACCGCCTCATTTACATCCTTGGTTGTCAATTGTCTATCAGGGAAAAGAAAACTGTACAGAATGAGAGCCAACAGGGTCGCTGCAACACCCGACGCGAAGGGCAGCATCCCCCGAACACGTTCACGCAAACGACTAAAGCGAGTACCCTTTGAAACTGACGGTTCGTTCATTGCCATCCATTCATTACATACCGCAAAGCGGTCATTCAACGAATAGTTGAGAGAACATCACCGGAACAGACTTACCTAACTATAGAACCTTTCAATGAGAAAAAACTGAGAGCGTACAGCCTGCTGATTAGGGATATGGACGCAATTACCGTAAATTAACTTACCTGACGACTTGCCTACGGCTCCAAATCAGCCGAAACCTGCTCCCGTTTAATATACGTTCCCCACCCTGGAATCGAATCCGTTAATTCTCCGTCCCAAAGGTTATTCGAGATAAATTAGTTCTCTTCCCAAACCTTCGGGATCCATTAATCGGAAAGCTGTTCGACAAGTGCACGCAAGCCCAACAAATAAGACCGCCAGCCGAACCCGGTGATCTTCCCCTTGCAGACCGCCGAGATCATCGATACATGCCGAAATTCTTCACGAGCATACACATTCGAAAGATGCACTTCCACCACTGGAATTTGGATCGCCGAAATTGCGTCGCGCAGCGCAATGGATGTGTGGGTATATCCACCGGGGTTGAACACCACGCCATTTGCCCAGGTCCGTGCATCGTGAAGAGCATCGATCAACGCACCTTCATGATTCGATTGCAATGAAGTCACTTCGGCTCCCAATTTTCTCCCCAATTCCTTCAACCTTTCACTAATATCTGCAAGCGTCATCGAGCCATACACCTCTGGCTCGCGCGTGCCTAATAAATTCAGGTTCGGTCCATGCAGGACAAGTATTTTCATGATTCCTCACTTTGACGATATACCATGGACGATGGGCAATATGGTCAATGGTCTATCGTCCATCATCTAATACTGATTCTAAATCACTCACTTCCACCAACTCCACCCTGCCGATCTCAGCAGGTAACGCAAACCGGATCGCCTTCGCATTCTTCTTCTTATCCACCCGCATGGCACGGATGATCTCTCCATGCGGCACGCCATCTGGGATTTGGGTCGGTAATTCCAATGCTATCAAAGTTTCAGCAATTCTGTCAGCCAGTCCCTTGTCTGCAATTCCGATCCGCTCGGCATACCTCGCTTCTACAACGGTTCCAATAGATATTGCTTCACCATGCCGCAGTTCAAATTTGCTGACCAGTTCAACAGCATGTCCAACCGTATGTCCCAAATTCAACGCAGCGCGAATCCCCTTTTCGTATGGGTCTTCTTCAATGACCTTGATCTTCACTGCCATTGCCCGTTTGACAGTCTCTTCGAGATTCGCCTTCACCCAATCCATGCCGCGTGAACATAACTCAAACAATTCCGGGTCGGAGATAATGCCATGCTTCACCACCTCTGCCATACCAGAAATCAGTTCACATTCCGGTAAGGTTTTCAACAAGGATGGATCAGCCAATACCATCTTCGGTGGGTAGAACGCGCCGATCAAATTCTTGCCCTCAGGCAAATCAAATCCGGTTTTGCCGCCAATGGACGCATCCACCATCGAAAGCAAGGTGGTCGGCATGGCAATCCAATCGATCCCACGCATGTAGGTCGCGGCGGCAAAGCCTGCCATATCGCCAACCACACCGCCGCCCAGGGCAATGACCGTGCTCTTGCGATCCAGTCCAATTTCGAGAAAGGACTTCCACAAGCGGGAGACGGTTTCGAGATTCTTGTGATCCTCTCCTGCTGGGATGATGACCGCTTTAGCATCCTGCCCAATGGCTTGTTTGATCTTATCCAAATGGATTTTTGCAACGTTCTCGTCGGTGACGACAAAGTTCCCGCAGCGCAAGTTGTCCCACAGGGATGCTTCGCGAGCAATTTGCGCTACAAGCACATCATACTCACCCATTGCAGAAAGATGATGCCGTCCTACCATAACTTGTACCTGATATGCCAGTTGTTCCGGCGGTCTTCCATCCACCTGAATTTTCAATGGGAAAGAAGCATAATGCTCCGCACGATCGCCCAGGTAAGAAGCAAGTTTTGATCTCAGGTCGCCTGCCAATAGCGGACGTTGATTCGTGTCATGTTGGAGTCTATCCACCAACGTTTCTAAGTTCGCAGCCAGCAGAATAACCGTGCCGCTGTCTTCAACCAAAGCGCGGTTCTCTTCTCGCAGCAGTGCTCCACCGCCCAAAGCAACGACACTTTCTTTACCAGATATGATCTGCCTCAAAGCAGCGCTTTCCCACTCGCGCACCTTGGACATTCCATCCGCCTCCACAATCCGGGGAATGGACATACCTGCATTCGCTTCGAGAACTTGATCAGAGTCAACAAACGGCAATCGGAGATTATCTGCAAGTCGTTTGCCAATTGTGGTTTTACCCGAACCGGAGGGACCATAAAGAAAAATGTGTGACATAGATAGAAAGTGGAAAGTAATAAGTGTCTATTCCCAAAACACATGAGGAACGTTATCCATTGGCAAGTCTTCGAGCGTGGCTTTTCGCAAGGATTCAAAACGTGGTTTCATCTCATTCATCGAATCACCGCCAAGCTTCTCGATCAAGGCATCTGCCAATACAAAAGCGACCATCGCTTCCAAAATGGGAACGGCACGTGGTACAGGACAAAAATCGGAGCGTTCGTATCTGGTGGGAGCATTCACTCCGGCGGCAAGGTCAACGGTTTGTTGAGGGGTGAGCGTTGTTGCAATCGGTTTCATCGCCGCGCGGATAATGATGGGCTGACCATTGCTGATACCACCTTCGGTGCCACCAGCTCTGTTGGTTGCACGTTGCAAGTTTGAATGTCGCAAGTTGATAGGATCATGTGCCTGCGTACCAATACGCTTTGCGTTATCAAACGCGTCGCCCACTTCAACGCCTTTGATAGCTTGCACAGACATGACTGCCATTGCCAATTTTGCTTCCAGACGCTTGTCCCATTGCATGAAACTTCCCAACCCAACGGGGACGTTCAAGGCAACGATCTCAAGAATCCCGCCGAGAGTGTTCTTGCCTTGAATGGTCTTCTCGATCTCATCGCGCATCTTCTGCGCGGACGATTCCACTGGACAACGCACATCTGATTCTTCAGCGCGGATAAAGCGTTCTTCGTAGGGAATTTCGCCAAAATCAGCAGAGATTTCTCCAATGGAGGAGACATATCCGCCAACGATAATCCCGAATTGAGAAAGAAAGTGTTTGCATACCGCCCCCATTGCAACTCGCATCGTCGTTTCACGGGCGGAGGCACGTTCCAGGGCAGGGCGCAAATCCCTATAGCCATATTTGACCGCGCCGGTCAAATCCGCGTGACCTGGTCGTGGAGCGATCATCGGCTCGACCGCTTTGCCTTTCCATTTAACATGGTCATCGTTTTGCACAAGCATGGCGATCGGCGCGCCGGTCGTTTCACCAGCCATGACTCCACCAAGGATCTGCACAGTGTCTTTTTCGATCTTCATGCGCCCACCGGAACCATAGCCCTTTTGTCGGCGCGCCAGTTCAAGGTCAATGATGGAGGCGGTGAGTGGAAGTCCAGCAGGTATCCCATCAAGGATGGTTGTGAGTGAGGGTCCGTGGGATTCACCAGCAGTGAGGAAGCGTAAGGGCATTTCAGTCTCCAATATTCAGTGAGCAGTAATCAGCTTTCAACGGCGTTCCATAAAACTTCGTGCGAAGGGTTGAGTCCTGTCCACAATTCAAATCCTAGAGCGGCTTGTTCAATCAACATGCCTAGTCCGGTCGTGGCGTGCAGTCCCTGGGCGCGGGCATCGCGGACGAGTTTGGTCTCACGTGGATTGTAGACCAGATCATAGATCATGGTGTGTTTTGGAAGGGAGATGTTTTCAGGAAGAGGAGATTGATCCACGTTGGGGATCATGCCGAGGGGGGTGGTATTTACTATCAGTTGCAGGCTGGAAGGTTGTAAGGTTTGAAAGTTAAGTTCTATTGCCCCGGCACCTTCAAATTGAGAAGCAAGTTGTTGGGCTTGTTCCAGGCGGCGAGCGGCAATGGTCACTTTCCAGCCATCGTTGCATAAGGCATAAACAACTGACCGAGCAGAACCTCCGGCACCCAAGACAATTGCGGATTTATGATTTGCGATTTTTGATTGACCTTCAACCAGAAAGCGATTTAAGTCAGACAAAAAACCAAGGGCATCGGTGTTGTCGCCAATGAGACTGTCTTTTCGCATGTATATCACATTCACGGCACCAATGGCTTTGGCTGTGGGAGTTAATTCATCGAGCCACGGAATCACATTTTGCTTGTGTGGAATGGTGACGTTGAGTCCGGTAATCTCGCCGGAACGGACACGGGCGAGCAGATCCTTCAATTCATGTACATCATTGGGTCGAATTGGAAACAGGGAGTAATCGCCATCCAATCCACATGCTTTGAGCACAGCAGTTTGGATTTTTGGAGACAGGCTATGACTGACTGGATAACCGATCAAGCCAAGTTTTATCATCGCAATACTTCCAACACGTCGAAAAAGTTTGGAAAGGTCTTGGAGACACAGGACGGATTTTCGATGGTAACGCCATCGAAGCGCAAACCAATGAGGGAAAACGCCATCGCCATGCGGTGATCGTTATAGGTATGAATGGTGGCGGGCTGGAAGGTCTGGCATGGATAAATGGTCATGCCATCTTCGTGTTCCTCCACACGGACGCCCAGTCGCGCCAATTCGATGCATGTCGCGTGGATACGATCTGTCTCCTTGACACGGGCGGAGGCAATGCCACGAATTCGCGTCGGGGAAGAAGCAAAAGGAGCAATAACCGCCAGTGTTTGGGCAGTGTCGGGGATATCACGCATGTCGACATCGACGCCGCGCAAATTTTCTGCACCAGTAACTTCGATATGGTTCTCTTCTTCTTTGATATCGCATCCCATTTGGACAAGTAAATCAAGAAAGGCAATGTCTCCTTGTATAGAGTTACAGGAGATGTTTTCGACGCGGACCGTCCCACCACAAATGGCGGGTGCAGCGAAGAAGTAGGAGGCGGCGGAGGCGTCGGATTCAATTGGGTAATTGGTAATTGGTAAATAGGCTGATGGGTGAATCGTGAAACGTGAATATCCATTGCGTTCCATCCCTACGCCGAAGTCTTTCATGATGGAGATGGTCATGTCCACGTAGGGTTTGGAGTTGAGGTCGGTGGTGAGTTCGATTTCGACAGGAGATTGGGCATAGGGAGCAGTCATCAGTAGAGCTGACAGAAATTGGGAAGAAATGTCGCCTGCAATTTTTGTCTTGCCACCTTTCAAACCTGAACCACTGATCTTGATCGGCGGGCATATTTGCCCCTTCTGCATTCTGCCTTCCGCATTCTGCACTGGCTGAATATCGCAACCGAGTTGAGTCAACGCATCCACCAGATCACCAATGGGACGCTCGCGCATGCGCGGGTCGCCATCGAGAATATATTCGCCATGTCCCAGGGTCAGGAATGCAGAAAGGAATCTTGCAGCAGTCCCGGCATTACCGATAAAGAGCTCCGCTTTTTTTGCAGGGATTTTTCCACCCAGGCCTGTGACAATCATTTCACGCTTGGCTTCATCAAGCTGTACATCAAAGCCGAGAGTTTGAAGGGCTTTGGCAAAGTATTTCGAGTCGTCTGAGAAAAGGGCATTGGCGAGACGCGTGGTCCCATCCGCAAGGGCGGCGATGAGCAAGGCGCGGTTGGTCAGCGACTTGGAACCGGGAACACGGACGGTGGCATTGAGGGGATGCTTGATTGGGATAATGCGGAGAGAAGGGGAGAGAATGGGCATGAGTGAAGTCATCAGAATACAATAATCAATTGCCAATCAAGGTTTGATAATTGGAGCGGGATTGGTTCAGGATGACCTCCAGCTGTGAAAAGTCATCGGACGCAAGTGCAGATTCAATCCCAGATAATTGCTTTTGTAAACCGCGTAAGGCATTCAGAACATTTTCCCTATTGGATTGCAGGACACCCAACATCATGGAAGATGGTGTTCCTGCTACGCGGCTCGTGGATTTGAAGCCGGTACCAACAAAAGTTGCGACATCTTTCGGTGTGGTAAGTGCCAAGGCAGAGGCAAGCAGAAAAGGCAAGTGGCTCGTGGATGCCAGGATGCGGTCATGTTCAACGGCGTCAAGTACAGTACCTTTTGCGCCGAGGGCTTCAATAATTTGGTTGGCAGCCGAGAGCGCTCGCGGGGAAGTCCGTTCGAGAGGAGTCAGCAAAAAAGGTGCGGCGTAGTAGAGTGTCCGTTCGGCGTTGGCGAGGGAGAGCTTTTCCTTGCCGCAGACGGGATGTCCACCGATGGGGTCGAAGCGTTCAGGCAGGCGAGACATCTCATCAACAATTTGTTTTTTCGTAGACCCCACGTCCATAACAATGCAAGGGTTGGGTGTGAAAAAGGGCAGTCGCTCCAGCAGAGTCAAAATCGCGGGCACAGGTGCGGACAAGATGACGAGGTCCGCTTCGGGCAGGAGTTTGGCGGGGTCGCTGTCAGCGTAGTCCACGATGTGTTGGGAGAGGGCAAGTTCGAGCGTGGGAAGATGCGGGTCGATCCCGTACAGCGCGGCACACTTTCCGCGCAGTCCCAACGCGAGCGAGCCGCCCATCAATCCCAATCCGATGATGACGATTTTTGATCCTGCGAGATTAAAGTCAGGCTCGTTCATCCCTCACCCCTGCCCCTCTCCCATAGGGAGAGGGGAGACTAACCTGCGATCCACCGCTTCTGCCACCGCTTTGACCTGCTTCACCATTTTGGCAAATGCTTCCGGCGTGAGCGACTGCTTGCCATCGGAAATGGCGTGGGCAGGATCCTGATGAACCTCGACGATAATGCCATCGGCGCCTGCGGCAACTCCTGCCCTAGCAATGGCAGAGACAAAGTCGGAATCGCCCGTGGAATGACTTGGGTCGATAATGACAGGCAGGTGCGTAAGTTTCTTGAGAACAGGAATGGCGTTGATGTCGGTAGTATTGCGCGTGGCAGTCTCAAACGTGCGGATGCCGCGCTCGCACAACATGACGCGTGTATTGCCGCTACTGAGAATGTATTCGCTTGCCATGAGCATTTCTTCGATGGTGGCGGACATTCCACGCTTGAAAAGGACAGGTGTGCGTGTCTCACCAATCGCACGCAGAAGATTGAAGTTTTGCATGTTGCGTGCACCGATCTGAAAGACATCCACATATTTTTCCATCATTGCGATCTGCGACACCGCCATCACTTCGACAACGATGGGCATGCCGGTTTTTTCGCGCGCTTCGACAAGATATTCAAGCCCCTCTTCGCCCAAGCCTTGAAAGGCATATGGCGATGTGCGCGGTTTGAACACTCCGCCGCGTAAAGCATTGGCTCCCGCTTCACGGACCGCCTGCGCGACCTCAAGAATCTGTGAACGAGACTCTACCGAGCAGGGTCCGGCGATGATGGGGATTTCCGTGCCGCCGACAGTGAAACCATCGAGTTGAAAGACGGAGTCCTGTTCATGGAATTGGCGCGAAGCGAGTTTGTAAGGTTTCGAAATGCGCTGGACTTCCATCACGCCGGGAAGCGCTTCGAAGATTTCCTTGGCGACGTAATGCCCATCACCGACTGCACCGATGATGGTCTGTTCGACCCCGAAGATGGGATGGGAAGTTAAATTCTGTTTTTCGATCTCAGCAATGACCGCGTCGATCTGTTCTTTGGCTGCACTGGGGTGCATGATGATCATCATAATCTGGGTTCCTTTTGGCTGAATGGTTTGATAAAGTAATCGGTCAATGGTAATGACCAACTACCCTTGCAGATTTAAGCCCAACCCTGCTTCATATATTCACCCTGCGCCACAGCCAATTTACGTCCCATGATCTGGGCGATCTGCCCGATTTGCTTGACCATGGCGGCAAACTTTTCAGGCTTGAGGGACTGTTTGCCGTCGGAGACCGCGTGTGCAGGGTCAGGATGCACTTCCACGATGAGACCGTCCGCTCCGGCAGCGATGCCAGCACGCGCAATGGCGGCAACATAATCCGCATGACCGGTGGCATGAGACGGATCGAGAATAACAGGCAGATGAGTCAGGTTTTTCAGAACAGGGATGGCATTGATATCAGTCGTGTTACGCGTGGCTGTCTCAAACGTGCGGATCCCGCGTTCGCACAACATCACTCGTTGGTTCCCCCCGGCAAGAATATATTCGGCAGACATGAGTAATTCTTCGATGGTGGCGGAGAGTCCGCGTTTGAGAAGCACAGCCGTACGCGTTTCGCCAACGGCGCGCAACAGATTGAAATTCTGCATATTGCGCGCCCCCACTTGCAGCACATCCACATATTTGACCATCAGGTCGATCTGCACTTGTGACATAATCTCGACCACGATGGGCAACCCCGTTTTCTCGCGGGCTTCGGCAAGGAGTTCGAGCCCCTCTTCGCCCAGCCCTTGGAAGGAATAGGGTGACGTGCGCGGCTTGAAGACGCCTCCACGCAGCGCGGACGCTCCCGCCTCTTTCACCGCCAGGGCTGTCTCAATGATCTGCGAGCGACTCTCCACCGAACACGGTCCCGCAATGACGGCGATCTCCTCACCGCCCACGGTGAACCCGTCAATGGGCAGGATCGTGTTTTCGGGATGGAACTGGCGGGAGGCTAGTTTGTATGGCTGGGTAATACGCTGGACGACTTCCACACCGTCAAGGCTTTCGTAGCGTTCGAGCGGAATACTGTGCGTCTCGCCAATGGCGCCAATGATCGTCGCTTCGACTCCCTGCGAGAGATGGACATTCAACCCATCTGCCTTTATCCGTGTAATGACTGCTTCCACCTGCTGGGGGGTGGCATTGGCTTTCATAATAATCATCATGGTAATTTCTCCTAGTGAAGTTACAGGTTTACAAGTTGCAGGTTCACAGGTTGATCAACTTGTAACCTTTAAACCTTCCAACATTCAAACGGTTTACTGCGCCACCACCAAGTCGGGTCGTAGTTTCACGGCGTCACGTAAATAGACGTGGGTGATTTGATTCTGTGCAAGTTCCGTGTTCCAATGAACCAAGACACGGATCACTCTGGGTAAACTGCCGGGCACGGGGATCTCGCGGGCACACATCATCGGGACAAGTCCCCAGCCCATTTGGCGCGCCGCCTGCGCAGGGAAGGTAGAGGCGAGGTCATCAGTTACGGTGAAGATGGCACTGGCAACATCTTCGGGTTGCATCCCTTCGTTCTCGGCAAGGATTTCCTCCAGCAATTCGCGTGTGGCTTGCAGGATCAGGTCGGGTTCATCGGCGGTGACAGTGGTCGCGCCACGGATTCCACGGATTGGCATAATGGCTCCTTGATACGTCCTCACCTCGTCCCCTCCCTAAGGGAGCAGGGTGTCAAAGGCAGGGTGAGGGGTAAAATAAAAAGAGCGAGACCGTGTGGTCTCGCTCTTTTTGCATACAGAGTTATTTCTGTCTACTTAAGCGCCACCAACGGCATCCGTTTCTCGGAAACCGTAAAAATAAAAATACGCAAACCAGCGGGCAGACTTAAGCATATTGGGCGCAATTCTATGCCTATCACGCGGATGCGTCAAGGGGCCGTTTTTGAATCAACCGTCGCATGACATCCAGCGTACTGGAGGTCATGGACTCGGATGAAAACTTTTCGAAGATTACCCGTCGTCCCTGTTGACCGAGGCGTCTGCGCAAATCCTCGTTTCGCAACAGTGCCGCGAGTTTTTCGGCGAGGTCAAGGCTGTCGTTTGGGCGGTGAAGCAATCCGCCCTGAGTTGCGTTGACCCATTCGGGGTACACGCCATGATCGGGCTGGACGACCGGTACGCCCGCCGCAAGCGCCTCGAGGATGGAAATCCCTTTGGGTTCGCGATACGGAGCAGGAACCGAGAAGACATCGATCTGTTTGAAGAAGTTCAACTTGTCGGCGCGTTCCAGCGTGCCCAATAATTTGATACGGTCTTCGAGACCGTTGTCTTTAATTTTTTTACGGATGCCGTCGAGATAGGTTTTGTAGGCGCGGCTGACGTATCCGCCCGCGACCAGTTGCAGGTTCGGGAATTCGCCGGAACGCGTCAGCGAGAGAAAAGCATCCACGAGCAGATGCAGGCCCTTCTCGGGGACGAAGCGGGCGAGGAATCCAATGGTCAAAGGTCGGGAGTCCGATGAGTCGGGGGTCAAATCCCGGTAATCATCCAAGGCAATGCCGGGATAGACCACGTCGATTTTGGATTGATCCAGTCCCACCCATTTGGAGAACATCTCGCCGTAATAACCGCTGATCGCAAGGAAGCGATCCACGTCCGCGGCGCGTTCGCGGATGATCGCCAGCGCTTCATTCTGATAGGGCTGGGGCATCCCTTCGAGAAAAATATCCTCGCCATGCAGACCACATGTGATGGGCACGCGAAGCGCGCGCTTGAACTCGCGCACCACGCCGATGAGCAGGGCGTTCGTCACGTGGATGACATCCGGCTGGTACGTTGACTTGACCCACCCCACGAATTCTTCCAATAAATCGCGCTGGTTGCCGCTCTCACCCTTGAGCATGGAGATGGTGAGTTCCGCATTTGCGACCGGGTCAACCGCACTGCCGATGTCGAAGCGGGGCATCAGGCGCAGGATTGTTTGTGAACCGGCAAGCCACAATAAAAGATTGCGCCCAAAGAACGGACGCGGATATTTTTGCATCAGATAGGCTTTGATGCCGCCGTAGAAGATCTGCCGCTCGCCAACACTTTCTTCATCCAGGCGCATCGGCGTGTAAAGCGGGAACAACGTGACATCCTCGCCCGCGGCTTTCATGCCAGCGGCAAGCGCGTTATCGTGCATGCAACTGCCGCAATACATGTTCGCGGCGCCGGTGGCGATGTAGATGATCTTCACGCTTTTTTCCCCAACACGATCTCGACAGGCAAGCCCCACATGGACGAAACGCTGACGTCTTGAATCACAAACCCGCTTTGTTCGATGGATTGCCGCGCAAAGATCGGGCGGCAGTCCGCATAGTTGGGCATGTGTTTGTGGAACCATTCATACATGCGGACAGCCATACCGGGCGGATTCGTCTTGGTCATGGATACGACCGCCAGCCTGCCACCGGGCTTCAAGATGCGGTGACATTCTTTCAACACGCGTGGGATTTCCGGGTTATCGAACAATTCCAACGTAAAGCTCATGAAAACGCCGTCGAGACTCCCCGCTTCGATAAAGTCCAATTTCGCGGCGTCGCCGAGGTGCAAATCAACCCGGTCAATCAATCCTTCCGAGCGCAAACGTTCCCGCGCGATCGACAGCATCCCATCGGATATATCCACACCGACGACGCGACCGGTCGGTCCCACCGCCTTCGCCAGCGACACGAGGCAGTGACCTGTCCCGAATCCGATTTCCAAAATCGATTCGCCGGGCCGGGCGGAGAGTTTCTCCAAGCCCCAATCGCGGTATTTCTTCTCGGTGCTTCCCGCGATCACGTCATACCAGCGGCTGAGGCGGTTGTAACTCGCCCGGGCATCCTCCTTGGAGCGATTCACGCGGCTGATGGTTGCATCCATAAATTCAATCCTTTCGGAGGGCAATTATAAGATGAAATTCTTCAAGTCAACGAACATATCAAGATGGGAGTGTCTAAAATAGTGGGCTAACAAAGTCCATGACATGAGAGGCATAATTTGGAAAGTGTTGCTTATGAAGTTGCCTGTTGTTGAAGCAGAAAACAAACAAACGCAAGGCACACTC
>JACAEM010000032.1 GCA_013388855.1 Chloroflexota bacterium | reverse complement strand
GGCTCTTCCATGCCGTAGGTCATCAGGTTCGAGACAATCATGGCGTTGAAGCACAGCGAGCGCTGCGTGCCGTAGTTCGGTGAACCGAAGGCGTACAGCAGGTTCTCGAACAGCGGCTGGCTCAAGTTGTGCGTGGACGAGAAAACCATCGCTTCCGCGCCGTACTTGTCCTTGATTTCGGTCATCTTGCTGGCGACCAAATCCAACGCTTCGTCCCACGACGCCTGGCGGAAGAGGCCTTCGCCGCGTTTTCCCACTCTGACGAGGGGAGTCAGTACACGGTCGGGATCGTACGTGTTCATCAACCCCGATTGCCCGCGCGGACACAGATTCCCGCGCGAGTGTGGATGTTCGGGGTTGCCGTCCAGTTTGACGACTTTCCCGTCCACGACCTTGGCGATCAGCCCACAGCGCCACACGCACATCTCGCACATGCTGTGGACATACCCGTTGCCCTGCGAGTCAATCGTCCCAGCCGCGCGCGCCGCTTCGGCGACCTTCGGCGGAAGCATTGCGCCCACCGCCAGTGCCCCCACTGCTGCCGCGCCGATTTTGAGAAAATCTCTTCTTGAGATTGTTTGTGTCATAGAATACTCCAGTGTTCAGTCATCAGTTATCAGTGATCAGTTTTTCCTGTCACTGATAACTGAACACTGATTACTGATGACTGTCTTTCCTCTGCCATCCCACACGGTCAATCAAATAGAACAGCAGGAGCGACATCAGCGTGAACATGGTAATGAACAGAAACGCGCTGACATTCCACAGTTCGGGGATAATCGCGTTGCCATAATTGGCGATGGCATTGATCGGCGGGAAGACCTGCTGATAGGTCAAGCCGAAGAGAACCGCGCCAGTCAGAAAGCCGAGCACGCCAGGGATGAGATAATCCATCTTGCCTTCGCCCGCGCCCGCCGCGCACGTCCCAGGGCAGTAACCGCTCAGCGCCATACCCACGCCGAAGATCAACCCGCCGACCAGATTGCCGACGATATAAGTCGCAGGCACATTCGGGAAGGTGACCAGACCAAGTCCGCGCAAGGCATACAGTCCGCTCATGGAGACGACCAGCGCCGTCATCATGAATTTCAACACAGCCATATCGGTGAAGCGGAAGACGTTCACGATTTTGTGATACTTGGTCAAGCCCGCCTTGTTGAGCGAGAAGCCGAAGAAAATGCCGAGCACAAGGGTGATGATGTAGTTTGCCATGCCAGCCTCCTAATAGCGATTCCGATAAATGACCAGCGCGGTGACGATGCCCGAAGCGAACATCCCCGCGATGAACAGGAACGCCGACGGCGCCAGCAGCATCCCGCCAGAGATGGCGAGTCCGCTCGTGCAGCCACCCGCGATGCCCGCCGCGTATTCCAAAATGACCGCGCCGACGAAAGCCAGAACCCAGCGCTTCCACGTCTGCGGACCGAAGATGCGCTTCCATTGCGCGTCTGAATTGGCAGAACCTTTCTTGAACCACATCAGCGTCCCGCTCGTCGCCGCGCCGATCATCCCGCCAAAGAAAATGCCGATAATCAAAACCACGCCAATCGTGATTCCAGGCGGCATGATGAAGTTGAAATACATATTGTCGAACACCGCAGGCGCGATCCACTTGCCGAACATGCCCGCCAGGTTCTCGAACGCGCCCGATGCGCCGAGCAAGTTGTTGCTCGCCCACACCGCGCCAATGCCCACGAGTCCCAGCAACGCCCCCGCCACGTACGGCGACCATTCTTCCCTGCGGATGTAATTCAAAATGAATTTCATGGCTCACTCCTCATCCTTCGTCAAAGCATCCATCAAGTCGAACGCCTTGTCCGCCTTTTTGTGTCCCAGCACATTCTTCAAAGCCTTACGCGCGCTCGGCTTCAACCCTGCGATCTTCGGCAGCATCTCCACCACATCGGCGGGATATTCATTGTCCACCGCTTTGGTGTCGCCGAACTTCACGTTGATTAACTTCTCGCGCGTTGCGACAAACCCGCCGCCGCCGATCAGCATCACGCCAATCATGCCGATCAAAATCATGTTGCCCCAATTGATGGGCTTCTTCCCCAGCACGATGGCGTCATAGTTTTGCTGGTAATTGACCGCATTCGGATCGTCCACCACGATTTCATTGCACGGATTGGATGCCGCAGCGGGAGCGGGATCCGCGCTGACGGGCGCCGCCGCTTCAGGCGATCCCGAGGCTGGGCTGCTGGACCCCGAGCCGATTTCCACGCCGAGAGCGGACGCGTACACCTGCGCGCGTTCCTGCAAATCCGCGGCGTGGCACTGTTGGCACGAAGCCGCCACATCGGAGAGCGGATCCACCATCCCTTCGTGCGCGGCGGCTTTGTCGGTCGCCTGCTGGTTTCCTGCATGACAGATGTAGCAGAAATCGCCGAACGCGTGCGACCGGTGCCAGCCCGTCCCATCCGCGTTGACGGACATCTGTCCCTGCACCTCATGGCAGTTCTTACAGGATGACGCCTGCGAACCGCATTGGGCACTGACAGGGGTGGCGGTGTACAACAGGACCCCCGTAATGAGCAAAATGGTCGCTCCTGTCAACAGAAAATAAAACGCGGTCTTCTTATGCAACATTGCTTTCTCCTGGGTTGTGATGAGTTACTCCTGCATTTCGGAAACCATGTTTGCCTTATAGGCAAGTTGGTCATGCAACACTGCCCGCAATAGATTCAACGCTTCGATTAGGCGGCAATCCGCCAGTTCATAGGTGATGCTTACGCCATGCCGTTTCGTCCGGACAAGCCCGTGATCGCGCAACACCTTGAGATGGCGGGATGTTTTGGATTGAGGGAGACCAAGTTCGTTCGTTAACTCGGTTACATTGAGAGGTTGTTCGTTGAGAGCGTATAAAATGAGTATCCGCGTGGGGTCCACGAAGGCATAACATAAATTCGCCTCAAGTTCGGAAACCTCCAGTGTTAGCGGGTGGGACAACATGGCTTGGCTCTATATTCGAATGCTCGTATGAACGACTATATCATTGTAGTGACGTTGAGTTGGGCAGGGTAGTGAAACCTGTCACTTATATTGTGAACAATGTAACAATTAAGTTGTTATTTTTAATTTTTACAACATATTTCACACATTTAATTGGTTGTTCTTAGCATAGAATAAACTGTCCCCAGGGCATGTTCTGAGCGCAGTCGAACGCTCAATACCTTTGGGACAGTCCGTTACTTATGATTTCTTTGGAGACAAAAGGACCAGCGCCAGCCAGAATCCAAAGAGGGCAATGCCCCCTGCCGCCCACGGCAGTTTTTCAGCAACACCCTGTTCCACGGTTTCGGGGAAACCCAACTCGGCGGGTTGAACCGGGGTGTAGGCAACAGGCTTTATAACCTGCTCAAATCCACCTTTGGAATCGAAGGTCGCGAGCCGCGCGTTCACATCTTCGGCGTGACATTCCCTGCACTTCGCACCATCGTTTTCCTGCGGATGCTCAAGCATTCCAATATGCGACTCTTCCGCCTTGAACGCAGCCGAGTCGCCCTCGTGACAATCTATGCAACGATCTCTGTGAGCATCCACCATGCAGTACCAGCAGCCGGTATCGTGCAGGTAATATAGTTCTTCATGGCAGGAGAGACAGGAGTTATCTGCGGAATTCTTCATCATCGGCGCGGCGGATGCCCGCTCCGTCAGGTTCAAGGTCGCAAACGCAACAATGAACAGAAAGGCGAGCCCAGTAAAAATCCAGCGATTAGGCTTTGTGAACATCTTTCACCTCCGGGTTTGGTCTAACGGCATGAAATATCGTTCTGGAGAATCTTCCAGAGTATCTTCAGGGCATAGCACAAGCAGGGCACATGAGACCGTGTTGGCAGTATTACGCCAAGTGTGCGGGGTGTAGGCATCGAAAATCAGACTGTCTCCCGGCGCAAGCGGGTAGAGTTCACCTTCGATGGTGTAGGTGATATGTCCCTCCAGGCAGTAGATGAACTCGCGCCCGGGGAATACGATTGGAGTTTTGCCGCTATTAGCGCCAAGTTCAAGCCTGGTGATGAACGGTTCGGATCCAATGTGAGGCAGTCCTTCGTTCAATTTTTCCATCTGACCTTGCGAAAATACAATCTGCTTCCGTTCCCCGACTCTTTGGTACACGACCCTTCGTTTGTGCTCCTCGTGTTCGAAAAATGAAGTAATGGGCACATCGAGACTTTGCGCCAGCAGGGAGAGGGTGTTGACGCTGGGGGAGGTTTTTCCGTTCTCGATCAGACTCAGGGTGTTGACACTCAGATTGCTTTGTTCTGCCAGGGCGCGGATGGACAGGCGCCGGGCTTTCCGCAGTGAACGAAGCCGTTGTCCCACTCGTTCCGAGGCGTGATTCGCATTCTTCCTCACGAGGGTTGGATTGCGTTCCTCTTTGTCGGTCCGGGTTGGAATCGCATGTGCGATCATCATCTTCACTCTCTCATCGCAACTGACCAAAATTTTGTTCACTGACAAGTTGCTGGAATTGGTTATTTCGTCATCAACTTTGCTAACTGGCAGAACAAGTTGTTGTTTCTTTGTAATCATTATTGCATATTTTTGTCAATTATTTTAGTAACAAATGTCACATTTAATTGTATTCAAACACATTTTAGTTGACGGTTGTATAGTATTTTTGTGATTTAATTCACAAGTCAAGAAAGACACCATGAAAACAGGACCAGCCTCCCTGTCGGGAAGAGGCGAGTGCCTGGGATGTCACAAAAAATTGTGTGTTTTCATCCCTTCTGGTATGATTGAGGCAATTCATCCAAACCAACATGGAGCGCACAGGCATGGAAGGTTCATTCTCTCTCGGCGATAAGTTGCGTCAGTTGCGGAGCGAGCGGAATATTTCTCAACGCGAACTGGCAAAAATGGCGGGCCTGTCCCCCAATTCGATCAGCCTGATCGAGCGCGATGAAACGTCACCTAGTGTAGCCACGCTGCAAAGCCTGGCGAGCGCACTCAACATCCGCATGAGTTATTTTTTCGAGGAGGAAGCGCCGGCCAGCGTCTTGTATATTAAATCGGGATCGCGCCCGAAGATCGAAAGCGGAGGCGTGACCATCGAGGGCATGGGCAAAACCCTACCCGACCAGGAACTGGAGCCGTTTGCGGTCACGCTTGAGCCGAAGGCTGGCAGTGGAGGCGAACGACAGGTGGTTCACACCGGGCATGAATTTGTGTATTGCCTGCAGGGAAAGATCGAGTATGTGATTGACGGAACTATTTACTTGATGGAAACCGGAGACATCCTAATCTTTGAAGCCACCCTGCCCCATCTATGGCGAAACCCCTTTGACGAAGAGGCGAGATTCATTTTGGTTTTGCAAACCCCCAACGCCTCGCGCGAACCTGTGCAACGGCATTTTTCGAGTCACCCATCTGTTAAACACATCGGCGGATAAGTTCCGCGAAACGGAAACAGATCCGGATCTGCAGGACCCGGGTCTGCTTCCGTTTTATCAGCAACTGCTCAGCCGGTTCTTCATCCCGTCCTTTGCGGCACGTGTCGCAGGGAGTCCATTCCTGTGGCGATTAACGTGAACGCAATGGACAGGATCACGCCGATCAGCACCAACAATCTCCAATCGAGCATGCTTTGAGTCGCTACCTGACCAATCGCGTTTTGTCCCATCCCTCCGCCCTTTTGCGCGGTGACATTGATCGGGGGAAATAACTGTGTATTCGTAGTGTTGTTCCGCATCCACGGTGGGCCTCCTCCTCCGGGCCGGGTGATCGTTGCCACTTCAGGCGCGGTCGGCTCCCACTGGCGGATGAAGCCCACGATCGCCTGGATCTCTGCATCGGTCATGCGGTCTCCCCAACTGGGCATGGCAGTTCCGGGTACACCGAGGGTGACGATTTGCTGGATAGCCTGGTCGCTGGTGTCCGTGAGGAAGGACTTGACATTGAGCGACGGTGCGCGCGGCGTGCCTTGTCCCTCCGGACCATGGCAGCGGGAACAGTTGGCAGTGAATAGCTGGCTTCCCAATGCGAGACTCTCCTCGGTCACAGCGATCGGCATATCCGGCACAGGGATCGTTCCCAGCGGAACCTCATCCCAGCGTTGGATAAGGGCGACAAGCGCACTGATCTCCTCCGGCTGAAGGACATTGCTCCAGCCAGCCATCAATGTTCCAGGATTGCCGTAGGTGACGGTGCGGGTCAATTCATCCACAGTTTTCTCGCGCACAGCCGGGTCGTTCAATGCAGGGGCAATGCCGGTGCCTAGCCCGTCCGCGCCGTGACAGGCAACGCAGTTCGCGGCGAAGATCTTCACAGCCGTTTGCAGGGTGGAGCCATCGGGTAGATTCCCAACCTCGGCGAAGAGAACAGGATCAGGCTCCGTTGTGAACGGGATCAATGGCGCTAATCCGAGGTTGACCACGATATCGCCGGTAGCCTTCCAGTCGCCGTACAGCACCAGCGTGACAAGTTCTTCGATCTGATAATCGCTCAGTGGACCGCCATTCGCGATCGCCCAGGCGGGCATGGCAGTCTCATACCGTCCGCGTTCGATGGTCTTGTAAATGTCTTCGTACGGCATGGTGCGCAGCGCGTCACTGTCCAAAGGAGGTGTTGCACCGATGCCTTCCCCGTTCAAGCCGTGACAGACGGAACAGTTCTCGGCATAAAGAATCATGGCTTCGTTCAATTGAACGGCAAGGACATCGCCCTGTGCCCGCACAAGACGATCTGGCTCGTTCAGGATGTATAAGCCCAGCCCGGAGACGATCAGTAGTAACGCGCCCAATCCGATGATGGATTCGATGAGAAATGACTTTTTGTTGTTCATGATGTATCTTTTGCCTTATGGGTAAACAACCTGCGCGGTTTCGTAGGTCTGGCGTTGGAGGATCTTTCCCGTATCAACTTTGATCTCGCCTTCTTCGATGATGAGTTCAAAGAGATCCAGTGGACGCGGCGCGGGCGGATTTTCCACCACACCCTTCTGGTCAAACTGCGAGTTATGGCAGGGACAAATGAATTTCTGCGCGGTCTGGTCCCACGGAACCGTACAGCCCAGATGCGTGCAGCGGTGATGGACCGCCAGAAAGCCTCCATCGCCAATGCGGACCACGTAAAAGCGTCCGTTGGGGATGTGCGTGACTGAGTTGGGTGGGAAATCATCCACCAGACCAGCGGTGATTATCGAACCAAATTCACCTTCGACTAAACGCGGTTGAAGATAGGCAAGGAAAACACCACCGGCTTCTAGGGCAGCGGCGCCGCCCAAAATCGCCCAGGCGATCTTGAGAAAGTCACGGCGGGACACAGGTTGTGGTTGTACAGCAATTTCGGTCATGGAAATACTCCTAAAATATTTTCATTAATGGGTCACAACGGGCATGTTCCAAGGCAGGTACAGGCTCATACCAGGTCCACGGAAGAAGATGCCAATGACGGTAAGGACAAGGAACGCCGTGAAAATGAACGTGGCAACGAAGAGCACCCGTTCTTCGGTGTTGGCATCGTATTTCTTCGTGATCCATCCATCAAGCAAGACAAGCGGAAGCGTAACCACCGCCAGCGGAACGAGTCCATTTGAGAGCAGCGTATTCCATGAAGAAAGCCACCCCGTCCAGTCCAGTACGAATTCATCCAACAGCACCCAAATGGGTGTGGCAATCAGGGCGATGCCAGACGAAAGCAAGGTGAGGGCGCGCCCACGGTGAGAGCGGAAGTACACACCTACACTATCAAGATGCAGATCAAAGAAAGGCAAAAGAAAGATTCCGGTCACCAACAGTCCAGGGATTACAATCGCACCGACCAATGGGTGAAAGTGAAGTAATAGTTCCTGCAAGCCCATGAAGTACCAGGGCGCCTTGGCGGGATTCGGGGAAAGAGCCGGGTTGGCGATCCCCTCCAGCGGAGCAGGGACAAACATGGAGAAGAGCAAAAGCGCCGCTGTCCACCCGAGGGCAAAGATCAATTCGCGGTGGACCAGGTGTGGAATCGTGGTCACGCGTTCCACTTTGGAGTCTTCAATCTGATTCGCAGATTTGGGACGCGTCAGCCCGCCGTCTTTGCGCACGCGCCAAAAATGATAGGACATCAACCCGAAGATTGCCAGCGGGATGAACGAAATGTGCATGGAATAGAAATTGAGCAGGGTGTTCGCTCCCACTTCGGGTCCGCCCAGGATGAGGTTGCTGAACCAGCCTCCGATGAGCGGGATGTAGCTGATGATGCTCGTGCCGACGGTGATCGCCCAGAAAGCAAGTTGGTCCCACGGAAGCAGGTACCCGGTGAAATTCGCACCCAGCACCAGTAACAGCATGGCAACGCCGATGAGCCAGTTCAACTCGCGCGGCGGACGGTACGCCCCCGTAGCAAAGACGCGGATCAAATGCAGGACTGTCACCACAATGAGCAGGTTGGCGCTCCAATGGTGCAGGTTGCGAATCAACTCTCCGAACCAGATGTTGGAATTCAATTCGAGAATATCAAAGTATGCCTGTGGAGCGGCAGGGGTGTAATTGTTGAGCAGGATGATACCCGTCAACCCCAAGATGGTCATGAGCAAGGCAGAGAGTCCGCCAAGCCCCCAGGTATATGTCCACTTCAACGAGGAGACTTCTACTTTGGAGGGATGGATGTGCAGGATAAGACTACCCACCACCATACGGATGCGCCCGCGGTCATCGGAGGGGATGCCTTCGGGCACAAGTTTCTTCCGCATGCGCTGGAAGATGGAGGGTTCGGGTTGAGGTGTTTGTTCGTCCATGATGGCTTCCTGATAAATTGCATTTGAATTTGACAGTCTCATTTTTAGCAAGTGGACTTAACGGATGAAAAAAAGATCTGTGAAGATTTGGTAAAGAAGTTATCCCTCAAAATCGTTTCAAAATCTTGAACCACTCTTTACGGTCTCTTTACATTGAAAACCTATCATGCTGTCATCGTTGCCAGGAGCAACGAAATATCAAAAACAAACACTAGCAGGAGAAACAAAACATGTTCAACAATCTCAAAAATATTTTTATCGGCGTTCTTTCGGCGGTCCTAGTGATCGCCGTGGGCGCAAGCGCCTACAATGCTTTCGCATCGAATGACGCTTCGGTGACAACCCAACCAGCCATTACCACCCCTCAGGGCAACGGTAATAGGAACGGCGGCAGTGGATATGGCGATGGAACCGGAATCACCACCATCCCCGCTTCTGACCTGAGCACTGAAGAAGCCGCCAGCCTGCTCTATATGCGGGAAGAAGAAAAACTCGCGCGCGATGTGTACAATGCGCTCTTTACCGTTTGGGGGCAACCCACCTTCTCAAATATTGCTTCCAGCGAACAGCAACACATGGATCAGATCAAACTTCTAATTGACCGTTACGGTCTAACTGACCCCGCTTTGGAACCCGGCAAATTCACCAATTCTACGCTGCAGGCGTTGTACGATCAACTCGCCGCACAGGGATCTGCCTCCCTGGCGGATGCGCTCAAGGTTGGCACAGCGATCGAGGAAATTGATATTGTCGATCTTCAGACCCGCATCGCCCAAACCAACAATGCCGATATTCAACTGGTGTACAACAATTTGATGAACGGTTCCTACAACCATCTTCGGGCTTTCGCCAGTGTACTGACCCAGCAAACCGGTGATGTTTACCAGCCGCAGCATCTCTCCGCTGATATGTACCAGAGCATTATCTCAGGCACCACAGGCAATGGCAACCAAGGCGGCAATGGAAATGGCTATGGCGGTGGCAACGGTCAAAGCAACAGTGGGCAGAATGGACAGGGTGGCAACTCCATTCAAAGCCAGTCCGGAAACGGAATTTCGCAAACCAATATCGCGGGCGCGGTCAATATCCACGGCGTTGTCAATTCCTACGATGGCATGGGGATCAGTATCACCACCGACGCTGGGCAATCTCTGTATGTGGACACGGGTAACATGCGTTACAGTCAGTCACTTGGGTTTGCGCCTGTCGCAGGCGACGGTATGACGGTGGTCATGTTCTACGGCAATCAGGGCGTGAACAACGCGATCTCGGTCACGATGGATTCAACAGGTGTGACATACACCTTCCGTAGTGAAATGGGGCAGCCGTTATGGGCGGGTGGCAATGGGAATGGCAACGGGGTGGGAGGAAAACCGTAAAACAACATTTTACAAAAGCCTCGTGGATTAATCACGGGGCTTTTTTTAGTTGCCAAGTTTGTATATTCAGTGAACAACGGCTGTGAAAATGTTCACTCAGAAAATAGGTTTGAGATTTGATCAAAACCTTTACGTTCGTTCTGCAAGAACGCCATATCACACTCCAGCTTGGAATGTTTTTTATAAAAAACGAATTACTTTATAATTATATTTTGAGTTTTTTAAAAAATGCAGAATTTTTGTTGAAATGGAGCATTAGATATGATAAAAAATTCCAAGAATATAGTGCTGGATAGTACGGACAAGTCCCTCTTGCGCGCGCTACAAGCAGACGCTCGTTTGAGCAATGTGCAACTTGCGCGCAAGATCAGCCTCTCGCCGCCTGCCACCCACTCGCGCTTGAAGCGCATCGAGAAGGACGGCTACATCCGCCAATACACTGCCGTCGTGGATCGTGAAAAAGCTGGCTACGACCTGCTGTGCTTCATCCATATTGCCATGCAAATGCATCAGTACGAGCAAGTGGACAAGTTTCGCAAGTTAATGCAGAAGATGCCCGAAGTGCTTGAGTGTCATCACATCACAGGCGAGTATGACTATCTGCTGAAAGTAGTTCTGCGAAATCGCAAAGACCTCGAGCGCTTCGTCGTTGACCGCCTTACGCCCATTCCTGGCGTCTCGCGCATTCACACAAGTTTGGTGTTTACTGAAGTCAAGTCCACAACCGCATTGCCATTGGAGTAAGCGCAAGCCTCCGTGTGCAATGCGAAAAAATTTGTACACGGAGGAAAGAATGACTGAACCGCGCAAGAAAATGACTCTGCCCGCTCTCTATCAAAAGGCGGCGGAGGGCAAGCCCATCACCTGGCTCACCTGTTACGACTACCCAACTGCATATCTGCAGGACCAGGCAGGCGTGGACATGATCCTCGTCGGCGACAGCCTCGGCATGACCATGCTCGGCTACGACTCGACCCTGCCCGTCACGATGAACGATATGATCCGTCACGCGGCGGCAGTGCGTCGCGGCGCGCCGAACGTTTGGCTGGTGGGCGACATGCCATACATGAGCTACCAACCGAGCGTCGAATCCGCCATCCGCAACGCGGGGCGATTCATGGCGGAAGCGGGCTGTGACTGCATCAAACTCGAAGGCGGCGCGGCAATGGCAGACCGCATCAAGGGGATTGTGGACGCGGGCATCCCCGCCATCGGACACTTGGGGCTCACGCCTCAATCGGTCTCCGCCCTGGGCGGGTTCAGGTTACAGGGAAAGTCTGCCACGCTGGCAAAGAAGATCGTTGACGATGCCAAGGCGCTCGAAGAAGCAGGCGCGTTTTGTATTCTGCTCGAACTCGTCCCCGATAGATTGTGCAAACTCATCACCGAACGCGCAAAGAACGCCATCATCATGTCGCTGGGGTCGGGACCGCACGCGCACGGGCAACTGCTCATCTACCACGATGCATTCGCCTTGTATCCCAAGTATAAGCCGCGCATGGCAAAAGTCTTCGCCGATGCGGGCGCGGTCATCCGCCAGGGGCTCAACGCTTACGTCAAAGAAGTGACTGAAAAGACCTTCCCCGCCAAGGAGAATTGGTTCGGAATGCCGGATGATGAATATGATGAGTTGTTGAAGATGTTGGATTGAGTTACAGGTTGCAAGTTGGAAGGTTTACAGGTTCGCAAGTTATAGCCTTTCAACTTTCTAACCTTCTAACTTTCCAACCTTCTAACATAAGGAAATCAAAATGAACCCTCAATCTCTTTTGAAAATCAACCCCAACCTCATTGACTCTGTTAATTCGATTTTACTCGATCCAAACTCGCGTATGATGAAGAATTTCTTCGATGTGGTTGCCAAATACGGCACGCCCGAAGAAATTAACCGCAAGCACCGTGAATCGCGCAAGATGGAAAATCTCTTCAAACAGGTCGAAGCCAAAGCGCCTGAATATATCAAAGACCTCAACTGGCTCATTCAACAACGCGACAGCGGCGCGTTTATCTCGGTCGCGGAATATAGGCAAAAGGTCAAGGGCGAAGCGGCGAAGACAATGAAATTCATGGACGAGAATGCCGTCACACTCGAAGTCTCCGCGCTGCAATACTTCCCGTGGTTTCGCGTCATGGCAGAGCAGGCGATTGCGAACCGCACGCTCATGCCTGGGCGGTATATCGCCGTGCGCAAGATGAAAGAGTCCGAAGCGGATGGCGATCTGCCCGCCATCGTCGCCGCGCTGGATATTATCGGCGCGTCGTTTGTGGAAACGCTCGACACGAAAGGCACCGACGGCTCGAACCCGCACCTCGGCGGCGCGGACACAATCACGGGATACTTCGGCGGCATCGGTCAGCCAAATGAATATGCCCTGCAATGGCTCGATGAGTTTTTGTATTACTACACCAATTATGGCGTGCAACACGTTTTGAATTTCAACGCGGGCACGATTTTGCTGGGTTTCATGCTCTACAAACTTGGTGTGGACATTCAATTCAAGATTTCGGTTTTCTTCGGCGCGGACAATCCCTACAACGCGCTGTGGATCATGACGATGGCAAAGTTGTTCAGCCGAGACGATGGGACATCACCGCTGATTGGCTTCAACTGGTCGAACTCGATCAATAACGAGACGATGGAACTGAGCGCGGACTTCCGCAAGGCGCTTGGGTTTGAGAAGGTGGTGCGTTTCGAGCATCACATCACCGAGACGCAGAAAAACATTGTCATCCAGCCGTACAACCGCCGCGCCGAATTGGTGGAGGTTGCGGCACGCGTGGCGAACATTGCCGCCAAGCACGAAGGCGGCGACCCCGAAGTGGACGCGGCCCGCGCTCATCCGTCCGACGCGCTGGATTACTTCCGCGAAAAGAAGGAAGTCATCGAAAGCGGCGATTGGGACAACCTGCTGCAAAACTATCTCGACAAAGTGGATGCCTGCAACCGCACGGCGTGGGCGTTGACCGAGAAGGGGCTGAGTTTTGTGGCGGCGAGGAATTTGCACAAGTAGAGAATAGAGAGCAGAGAACAGAGAGTAGTGAGGATGAAGTGACTATTCTCTAATCATCTTTTCTCTACTATCTCAAAGGTTTGCACATGAACACACTCGAACGAACAGAAGAACTGACCGCGCAAGAAATTGTTGATTACAACAAGGAATATACCTTCTTCTCATGGTCGGCGCAGGGGAAGTTGAATCCCATTCCCGTCACGGGCGCGGAAGGCGTGTACTTTTGGGACGCGAACGGCAAACGGTATCTTGATATGGTCGCGCAATTGGTCAACTCCAATTTGGGGCATCAACATCCCAAAGTTGTAAAAGCGATTCAAGACCAAGCCGCCAAGCTGACCTATATCAGCCCATTCCATGCGACAGAGCCGCGCGCCCGTCTCGGCAAAAAACTGGCGGAGCTCACGCCTGGCAATCTCAAGAAGACTTTCTTCACCCTCGGCGGTTCGGACGCCAATGAGAACGCCATTAAGATCGCTCGGCTGTACACGGGACGGCACAAAATTCTGGCGCGTTACCGCTCCTATCACGGCGCGACTCATGGAGCGGTTTCACTGACAGGCGACTATCGTCGCCTCGCCTCTGAACCTGGGATTTCGGGCGTGGTTCATTTTCTTGACCCTTACTGCTACCGCTGTCCATTCGGGTGGATGAAGGAGACTTGCAAACGTCAGTGCATCAGCCATGTCGAAGAGGTGATTCAGCACGAAGGTCCCGACCAGATCGCGGCAATTTTTCTCGAAGGCGTGACAGGCACGAACGGACTGATTCTCCCGCCTGATGATTACTGGCCTCAAATGCGCGAGATATGCGACAAGTACGGCATCCTGCTCATTTCTGATGAAGTGATGAGCGGCTGGGGGCGCACGGGCAAATGGTTCGCGGTGGACAATTGGAATGTCGTGCCAGATATCATCACCACGGCGAAGGGAATTACATCTGGGTATATGCCATTAGGTGCGGTGATCGTCAGCGAAAAGATCGCGGATTATTTCGACGACCATGTTCTGTACGCAGGGCTGACTTATAACGGTCACGCCATCTCCTGCGCGGCGGCGGCTGCGACCATCGAAGCCTACGAAGAGGAAAACGTCTTCGAACGCGTGAACGAGATTGGAAAATATCTCGGCAAAAAACTTGAAGAGTTAAAAGCAAAATATCCCTGCGTTGGGGATGTCCGCTACATCGGGTTGTTTGCGGGAATTGAACTGGTCTCGAACCGCGAGACAAAAGAGCCGCTCGATATTGCCCCGCTCAAGAATTTCCTGATTCAAAACGGCGTGTATGTGTTCACGTTCAAAAGCATTCTCATCATCGCGCCGCCGTTAATTATCACGAAGGAGCAATTGGATGAAGGGTTGATGTGGATAGATCGAGGCTTGGCGATGATGGATAAAGAAGCGGCGTGATATGACCGGGAAAACCATCTTAAAAGTTTCCTGTGCAGACCGCCCCGGGCTGATGGCAAAAGTGACTGGCTTGCTGTTTGAAAACGGCAGGAATATTCTGGATGCCCAACAATTCAACGACGAGAAGACATTTTTCATGCGCGTCGTCTTTGAATCGAATGCGGGGATTCAAACCATGCGGAACGCGTTCGAGCCTCTGGCAAAGGAATACAACATGAAGTGGAATATGCGTCCCGCCGAACATAAACAGCGCGTGTTGATCCTCGTTTCAAAATTTGACCACTGTCTTGGCGATCTGCTCTACCGCGCCCGCATCGGCGAGCTCAAGATGGACGTGGCGGGCGTGGTCTCGAATCACTCGCGCGAAGTGTTGAAAAATTCCATTCTCGAAGATATTCCTTTTTATCATCTCCCCACCACGCCGGAGACCAAGCCCCAGCAGGAGGCGCGGATCAAACAGGTTGTTGAAGAGACAGGGGCGGAACTTGTCGTCCTTGCAAGATATATGCAAATCCTGTCCGATGTTATGACGCAATACCTGTTGGGGCGCTGTATCAATATTCATCACAGTTTTCTGCCAGGCTTCAAGGGCGCCAAACCATATCATCAGGCGTATGAGCGCGGCGTAAAGATCATCGGTGCCACGGCGCATTACGTCACCCCCGACCTGGACGAAGGACCCATCATCGCGCAGGATGTCGAACACATCAGCCATGCCGATTCTCCCGATGATTTGATCCGCAAAGGGCGCGAAATCGAGAGCTGCGTGTTAGCCCGCGCGGTGTATTATCATCTCGAAGAGCGCGTGTTGTTGAATGGAAATAAGACGGTCGTGTTTCGAGATTGAGAGATTTTCACCCCATCCCATCGTGCTGAGTATCGACTTCAGGCGATATTGCAACGCCTCTGCCAAATGCGGTGACTGGATTTCGTCCTGTAATTTGCAAAATAGCCTTACCGCGCCGATGTGCATGTCGGCATTGCAAAGAATATCGGGAGATCGGGAATCGGAATTCGAGAATCAGGTATGTTAAATGATTCTGCATAAGAACCTGCCTGTAGTGATGAATTGACTGGATCGGTATAAAGTAAGCAGGGTCTGGGACTGGATAAGCTGTCAATGGACGGCAAAAGTGGATTGATTGTTTATGGGAATGTCTTAAACGAAAACACCCCTAATGCGCAGAGGTGTTCATTCTTTTTTGACTTTTTGTTTTCTATATGGCGGGCATAAACCGAGCGGGGCGAAACTTATACCCATCTACCAGATATGTACCCCGTTGGTCAGATCCGCTTGCGGTTGTGAAAATCTGATATTGGCAGGTCGCGCTTTTGTTTGCTCGAACGCCCCTGGCGCGATTATTTTCCTGTCAACGCTTCTACCGCGCCTTCCAGTGTCCATGCGGGCTGGGGTTGTGATAGCTTGTGAATTGGGTGCAGTTTTTTGAGCAACTGCGCCGCGCGATCTCTGGTCGCACGCGTTGCGGCGGGGTGATTCAGGATGAGGGTCAGCCAGCCAGCCGCAAGGTCGGGAGAGATGCGGGATTGGAGTTGGGCGAGTCCCGCGAGGGTCATCAGCATGAGCGGGGCGGAATTGATTCGGCGGGCGTGCCGCAGGGAGTCCAGATAGAGTGTTTTGGCTTTGGCTTCATTGCCTGCGCGCAGGGTCGCGTCGCCGAGGTAGGCGAGGGTAATGGCAATATCCCAGCCTTCGAAATATTCGCCAAAGATCTCAAGACTCTTTTGGAAACATTCCTGCGCCTTTTCGTACTCACCGCTTGCCATGCTCGCGAGACCGAGATAACGATATGCCGTGCCCATGCCCCAGCGGTTTTGGGTTTGTTCGCACAAGGCGATGCTCTCGCGCATGGCTTCTTTCGCTTCGTCGTATCGCTTGAGCGCAATCTGCGTGTCCACGAGGAAATTCAAGCCGAGTGAAATGGAATGCGGGTCGCCAACTTTGCGAAAGAGCGCGAGACCTTCCTGCATTTGATCGTAGCCTTTTTGGTATTCGCCCATCAGGCTGTCCACGTGACCGAGATTGTAAATGCCGTAGGCGGTAAACCAATCATTGTGGGATGCACGGGCATACGCGAGACCTTCTTCGATGAGCGACCTTGCTTCGAGATAATCGCCGTTGAGGTGTTTGAGCGTGCCGCTGAAGATCAGCGCGTCGGCGAGGAGCGATTGCGCGTTCACCGAACGAAGGATGGCAATGCTTTTGTCGTACAGCTGCTGGGCGCGGGCAAATTGTCCGCTGCGGAAGTACAGAAAACTTTGCTGCACGAGAGTCGCGCCGAGGGCTTTCTCCATCTGCGCGTCACGGCTTTCACGATCCAGCGCACACACGAGCAACTCCAACTGGTCAATGCCTTCGCGGATCATCCCCGAAACTTCGTAGTACCAGCCAAAGGCGCGGACAGACTTGCCGAGCGATTCAAATTTCTTTTGTTTGATTCCCCAGTCCCAGGCGGCGCGCAGGTTGTCCAACTCGGCAGTCATCTCGCGCATGGCGGATTGTTGAAGTCCGCTCTTTAATTTCGATTCGTGGTCGGCAGCAAAGGCGAGATAGTGTTCGCTGTGACGGTCGCAGGTCTGATGACAGCAGGACTCGTCCTCTTCGAGATGGGCAAAGGCGAATTGACGGATTGCCTCGTGCAGGCTGTAGTGTCCCGCCTCGGTGCGCTTCACAAGGGACTTGGATACGAGCGATGCCAAAAGCGGCAGACTCGCCCCCGCGACCTTCTCCGCCGCGTGGCGGTCGAAGCCGCCGTGAAAGATGGACAGGCGGCTGAGTGTGTCGCGCTCCGCGGTGGATAACAACTTCCATGAATGGTCGAAGGAGGCGCGCAGGGAACGATGCCGCTCGGGCAGGTCGCGCATGGAGGTGGCGAGAAAATCCACGTTGGCTTCGATCTCGCGCGCAATCTCGGCACAGGTGAGCATTCCAACCCACGCCGCGGCAAGTTCGATAGCCAGCGGAACTCCCTCCACGAGGCGGCAAATCCGCGCCACTTCGAGCCGCTCCGCTTCGTCAATCTCAAAATCGGGCTGGATGTGCCGTGCCCTCTGCATGAACAACACTGCCGCGCTGTACTCGTCCAGTTTATCGGCAAACTCGATGGGCGGCACGGGCAGACCGTGCAGTTCATACATCCATTCGCCGTGCAGGTTCAGGCGTTCGCGCGAGGTCGCCAGGATTTTCAGGGACGGAATCCGCTCCAGAAATTCGGACACCAACTCCACCGCCTCCGCAGACTGCGCGATGAGATGTTCGAGATTGTCCAGCACGAGCAGCGCGGATTGCTTCATTGTGCTGGACATGTGCCCGATCAACTGCTCCTTCAAATCGGCGGGACCTGAAAACGAAAACTCAAGCGCTTCGGCAATCGCAGGGACGATTGATTCTGCCGCATTGACCGAAACCAACGGAACGAAGTGGACTCCGTCGGGAAATTTGCCGCACTGGCGGGCGGCGAACTCGATGGCAAGCCGCGTCTTGCCGATGCCGCCGATGCCTGTCAACGTAAGCAGGCGGCATTGCGGGTCGTTGAAGATGCGTTCCATCGCCGCGAGTTCGGGGGCGCGCCCCAGAAGTGGGGAGGGAGGCAAAGGCAGATGGTGAGGAGCAGGCTTGGATGGGGAAGAAGCGGGGCGTGAGTCGGGTTGGGATGTGCGTAAACGTCCGAGAGTCAATTCCCCGCGCGCGACACGGATGAATGTCGGCTTTTCGTCATTTGAAATTTGGAGCGCGTCGGCGAGGAACGCGGCAAGTTGTTTGGAGGGTCGGCGTTCCCCCGATTCGATCTTGCGCAAGGCAAAGACGGAACAACCCGCACGTTGCGCCAGTTCATCCTGAGTCAAATCGAGCGCCTTGCGGCGCGATTTGATCCATTCTCCAAACGAAGCAGGCGACTCTTTTTCCATGCTCCTCATTTCATGGCGATGAAAAAATTGTAGCACAGATTGGGTGAGTTTCTGGGTGAGTAAGTGACCCCGCAAAGCGGGGGCGTGGATGTTTAATGGCGCCAATCAAACATTCGCAAAGGAGTTGAAATGAACATCTATCTCTTGAACCTGCTCAGACTCGTCCATGTGGTGGCTGGCATTTTGTGGGCGGGCGCGGCAATATCCTATCTTTTCTTCGTCAAGCCTTCGGTCACTGCCATTGGCGCGGCGGGTCCGCAATTTATGAAGAGTCTGATGGAAAGGCGCAAATATCCGATTTTCATGATGGTTACCAGCCTGCTGACGGTGCTGGCAGGCGGCGCCTTGTACTGGGTCTTTTCGGGCGGATTCCGTCTGACGTACTTGACAACAGGCGCAGGTTTGGGCTTCACCATCGGTTCGATTGCTGCGTTGATCGCCTTTCTGTTCGGCACGTTTGGCATCGGTCCCATCTCTGCGCAGATGGGTGCGCTGGGCGGACAGATCGCCGCCTCAGGGCAGGGTCCCACTCCTGAGCAGATCGCTCAAATGAAGTCGTTGGAAAAGAGACTCAACTTCGCCGAACAGGTCGACTTCATCATGCTGGTCATCGCCATGCTGACCATGGCAACGGCTCGCTATTGGAACTTTTAGTTGTCGCCGTCCTGTAACGGTGGCGCGGTATTTGTAACAGACAGAATTCGTTCGAGGGGATGGCGCGCGAGCGCATCCCCTCAAAGTCAAAGGAGAAAATCATGAACAAGATCATCGCACAAGCCGCATTGAGCGGTGCGGAAAAAACAGCAGCCTACCGTTTTCAAACCGTGTGGTGGACGCCCGCCGCTGTTGAGCGAGTCTGGGAGACTTTGGCTCACTACTCGGCATGGACAACCTGGTGGCGCGGCATTCGGAAGGTGGAAGTGGTACGCCAAGGCGATGAGAGCGGCATCGGCACGATTCTGCGTCAGGGGTGGCGCAGCTGGATTCCGTACACGCTCATCTTCGACCTTGAGATGATTCGGCTCGAAAGCAAACGGTTGCTCGAAGGGCGCGCAAGCGGCGACCTGGAGGGCATCTGCAAATGGACGTTCACCCCAGTCAACGGCGGGACGGAGATCCGCTTCGATGTGGACGTTCGGACGGGGCGCTGGTGGATGAACCTGCCCATCCCGTTCGCGCCGCGCATCGTCCGCGCGAACTTCGAGACCATCATGCGCTGGGGGCGTGAAGGGCTGGAACGGAAACTTGGCGCGCCTGTCAAACT
>JACAEM010000035.1 GCA_013388855.1 Chloroflexota bacterium | reverse complement strand
AGTGTGCCTTGCGTTTGTTTGTTTTCTGCTTCAACAGCAGGCAACTTCATAAGCAACACTTTCCAAATTATGCCTCTCATGTCATGGACTTTGTTAGCCCACTATTTTAGACACTCCCTTTCAAAGAGCGTCCGTGCAAAGTATGTTAGAATTTTACTATTGCAGGTGGATTTTGTTGCATTTTTGCTGGTTGCTTATTAACATCTTGGAGGATAAAGTGACAGGGAAGGCAGAACGGGTAGTGGTAACAGGAATGGGGATTGCAAGTCCGTTGGGGTGTGATTTGACCCGGTTCTGGTCTGAACTGTTAGCTGGTCATTCCGGCGTCGATTCTTTGAGCGATGACATCTTTTCTGATTTGCCGTTAAGATTGGGGGCTTCGGTTCGGGGATATGATGAGAGTCAATACTTCGATGGCAAGGAATTAAAACGCATGAGCCGTTCGTCCCAGTTGGGATTGGTTGCCGCGGAACAGGCAATTTCTACCGCGAAGTTAAAGAATGGCGGTGTCGACTTCAAGGAAGTGGGGATATTGGTCGGAAGCTCCATCGGCGGTTTCAGTGCATCTGATCCATCCTTCAAAAGTTATCATACGCGTGGACGTCTCAGCACATTCACCATTCCCATTTCGATGAATGTTGGACCCGGAGCCAATATATCGATCAGGTATGGCTTTCAAGGTATTTTGGTGGATGTGGATGCCGCCTGCTCGACCGCGGCCCATTCCATTGGCTATGCCTTCAATATGATCCGTAGTGGGATCTTGCAAGTTGCTGTGACTGGCGCGGCGGATTGTCCGTTCTCTCCTGCCGTGGTCGCGGCGTGGATGGCGCTTCATGCCGTTTCGAATCGCGTGGACTGTCCATCAGAAGCCTGTCGCCCGTTCAGCGCTGACAGGGATGGCATGGTTCTGGGTGAGGGAGCAGGCATCCTTGTCGTGGAGGCGGAGAGTCATGCTCTTCGACGCGGCGCTCCCATCCTGGCAGAGATCAAAGGCTATGGTGCCAGTGCAGATAGCAGCCATTTGACCCAGCCTTCACAGGATGGTCCCGTCATGGCGATGCGACGCGCTTTATCCGATGCTGAAATGGCGACCAATGACATTGACTACATCAATGCTCATGCCACTGGTACAGAGTGGAATGATAAGAACGAGACCAAAGCCATCAAAGAGGTTTTCGGAGAACATTCCTACAAAATTCCAGTGGTCGGGAACAAAGCCGCGTTTGGACACTCCATTGCTGGCAGCGGCGCTCTGGAACTGATTGGCTGCATACTCTCTCTCCGCGACCAGATTGTGCCGCCGACCATTAACTACAAAGTGCCGGACCCAGAATGCGACTTGGATTATGTAACCGAAGGAAGCCGAAAACTGCCGCTTAGAAATATCATGAGTAATTCCTTCGCTTTTGGCGGGAGCAACGCCGTACTGATTGTAGGAAAGTATGAGCCTGATGAACAACCTTAATCCTCTCCATACATTGCATCCTCACTGTGCCTAACAAGAAACTTATCTCGTTCACTATCTTTACACTGACGTTCATATTTTATTTGTTCACACTCCTCCCGTCACTGGCATGGGGTGATGGTGTCAAATTGCAGAGCGAAGCCGTTGCAGGTGAATCGTTTGTCCTTGCAGAGATGCCTCCTGATGAATTTACTCCTGACCCTTATCCGTTTGCCAAAGTGGGGGTCGCCGCATGGGATCATCCTTTATATATCGTAGCGGGGCATATGCTGGTCAGAGCCTTGCCGTTTGTTGACCCTCTTTGGCTGATCAATCTCATCTCTGCAATATTCGGCGCTGCCTCGGTAACTTTACTCTTTTTGTTCATTTATCGTTATACCGAATCGATGTTCGCTTCTTGGTATGCCAGTCTGTCACTGGCAGTTTCCCATACCTTTTGGTGGCACTCCTCCACGCCTGAAGTGTATACATTGTTTGTATTTCTGCTTTTGCTCAGTTTATATTTCTTTGAAAAATTTGAGAGCGCAGGTAAACAAAAATATCTGATTTTCAGCGCGTTCGTTTTAGGGTTGGCGGCATCCACACATATTCTTGCGTTTCTTGCCTTTCCGGCCATTGGTCTTTACTACCTTTTCTCTCGAAAATATCGCGATTTTCACATCTCTCAATCGAAGCAACTTATTCTTCCAGCTCTTGGGTTTTTATTTGGCTTTTCCCTTTACCTTGTTCAATTTGTCCGTATGTCCAGCAATTTCCCGCTCGATAAAATCATGGGCCCTGTGGTTGGTTCCACATTCCTGACTCAACTCGATGCGCTTTCTCCTCTTTTGCTGGGGCAAAGCTTGTTAAGCTACCTTTTCTTTCTCATGGTTCAATTTGGAATTCAGGGGATCATTCTCGGTATATTGGGAATTCGTAAAATACTAAACGGTAAAAATATATTTTCTCGAAAGATCAACTTCTCTTTTCTTGTTTTTTTCTTGTTTGGAATTTTCTACCGGGTGACCGACCAATTCACCTTTTTCATTACTTCCTATGTATTTTGGGCGATATTAATGGGCATCGGTGCAGGCTATGCTCTCAGCCTGTTTCTGCCCAACAGACGCCTTCTTCTTCCTGTCATTCTTTCCCTATTGCTGGCGGCGACTCCCTTCTTTTATACTGCACTGCCTCAACTCGCCGCATCAAATGGACTCGATGACACTGTTATTGGCATTCCCAAGATCGGTGTTGGAGTCCGTGACGGCTTAGCCTACTACGTCAACCCAAACAAACGCGGCGATGCGAGTGCCTATGACTTTGGCAGCCGGGTATTGGAAAATCTGGAACCCAATTCGGTCATTATCGCTGAATGGTACACAGATACCGATGAGTATTTCATCTTCCGGTATTTCACGAAAATTGAGAAACTCCGCCCCGATGTGACTGTTGTCGGTTGGGCAATGCAAGATCCCTTTTATTTTGATTCTCAGCTTGCCTTGGATGTGGTTAACGAATATTTTCGTGAACGCCCGGTTTATTTAGCTTCGCTGAGCGACCGATTCTACGCCGCCTCAAAGCTGATTGAAATATATTGCATTATCCCTGAGAATAACTTGTACCGTTTATATCCAAGGAAAAATGGTGACAGTCGATGTTTGGGGAGTGATTCTGTAACTGAATGATGACGATTTATCGTTCTGAGGAGCTTTTGTAGCCCCGACGTATCATTATATCTGGCTCGGTAGTAACCCTTCCGTTACTGGAAACCCCTCCCTCAGGGTTGGCGTGTCATTTGATTTGTCTATCCCAATCCCACAACCGAAATTCCAAGCCTTGGCCCTCCGGCGGACTCGGAGTGGCGTCCTCTACTGCTACCGCCGCTATGTAGTCCGAATGAACAACTAATAGGCGCAAAGCCCAGCGGACGGATTCCGCTGGGTTGGGGCGTGTGGTACGGAGAATAGCGGGTTCGTTTGGAGTGAGTGAAACATCGAAACTATCCAAAGATAATGACAAACCTAATCCCTGTGCTTTGATATATGCTTCTTTCCGTGTCCAACAGTTGAAGAAACCAACAGCTTTCCTTTCAGGAGGCAAAGCCATGAACTCTGAAAGTTCGCTCGGAGAGAAGAAACGATTGGCAATACTTTCAAGGTCTTTGTCCATGCGGATATGCTCCACATCCACGCCGACTTTGTGGCCTCGCGCTGCTGCGATCAATGCGTAGTCACCAGAATGAGAGAGATTAAATTCGAGTTCATGATTGGTCAGTTCAGGTTTCCCATACGAGTTGACGGAGAAAGTTAATGCTTTCGGCCTGCAACCAAGGTAGCGAGATAAGATATCTCGTAATGCTGCGTGAGCAATGACAAAACGTTGCCTATCTCTGTCGAAGTGGAATCGAGCAGCGCGTTCGGCCTCTTCCGCTGACAGGGTGGATTCGATCCATTGGGCTGAAACAGGTCCACGGTCAAGAAAGACGCGCCAGACGTGAACCTGGTTGGGTTGCAAGACCAGTATATTGGGCGGAGTCATCCAATCATCTTTTTGCATTTGCCATCTCAATTGTGATGGAATCAATCACTGCTTTGTAGTCGGTGTTGATGAAAAAGTGTCCACCGGGGAAGTATTGCACTTTGAATGTGTTTGTGTGCATCTCCCAGCCTTCCAGATGTTTCCGGCTTACACGGGGATCGTTGATTCCGCCGAACGCAACGATAGGACAGGCGAGACGGTCGTTGGGAATGTAGCGATAATTTTCAAAAGCTTCAAAATCGGCGCGCAGTGCGGGAAGGACCAATTCCATCAACTCGGCATTGCTTAAGATTTCATCGGGAATGCCGTTGAGTTTTTGCATGGATTTGATGAATTCGTCATCTGGCAGATCATGAATCGGCGGGCTGGAATCGGGAATGTGTGGCGCACTGCAACCGGAAACAAACAGGATTTGCGGATGTAGTTTGCAGGCAAGTTCAAAAGCAATTAACGCGCCCATGCTGTGACCGAAAAAAGCATATGGTTTATCCGCCAAAGCTTGGGTCGCCTCGTAGAGCGCATTGAGCATGACACCGAAATCTTTGACGGGGGTTTCGTTGTAGCGAAACCCCCTGCCCGGATATTGAGCGATCCATGCCTCGATGGTGCTTGGAAGTCCGGGCGCCCACCTGCCGAACGTGGCGATATTGCCGCCTGCGTAGGGAAAAAGAAACAGACGAGTTTGTGCCTCTGGGTTCACACGCGGACAAACAAGCCATTGATTTGTACTGGATTGGGACTGAAACATTATATTTTGTGAGAGAGTGTTATGTTACTTGACTTCGGGTTTCTCAAGAAAACCATTAGGAGTGAAATATTGCAAATAGGTCGTGAACAATTTATTGTTGACTGGATGGCACACAATATCACTTCCCTTCAGCGCGGTGAGCGTGTTGGTGAGGTCGAACTCCGGCATGAAGACTTGGCTTTCCTCCACCTCTTCAACCAATGGCAGATACGGTTCCCAGTCATCCGACGGCATGTGCGGAATTTGCCTGAAAAGTTCGGCGCGCCATTCGTCGAAAGAGACTTGCCGAGCGTTGAAACCTTGTTCTCTCATCCAGCCTGCCAATTCACGAAAATGAATCGGTTCAGGGTTGTCGATGTGATAGATCTTCCCAAAGTTTTTCGGATCTTTGGAAAGGTGGATGATCGAAGCGCTGACAAAATCCACAGGCACGATGTTGACAACCACATCCAGATTGGGAACCGTTCCCAAAAGGATGCAGGCCCGTGTCATGCTGGAGATCAGATTGTCCGTGTTCCACGCGCCGGAGACGCTATGCCCCGACACCAACCCGGGGCGATAAATTGCATATGGAATGCCGCGCCTGCCCGCTTCTTCAACCAATTTCTCTGCGACCCACTTGCTTTGAGCATAACCACCGAACGGCGCACCGACCTCATCCAGGTTTGTATCCTCGCGAAACACACGACCATCATTGGCGCCGCCCGAATATAAAATGGACAAAGTGGAAACAAAGTGGACAGGTTTTAATCTTGTTTTGCTCGCCAGTCTTAAAATCTCCTGCGTGCCCAGTACGTTCGACGCCTTGTGCGCTGCATACGGATACACAAAATTGACCATTGCACCGTTGTGATAGATGACATTTATCTTATCTGCGAGGTGTTTAAAGGTCTCATTGGTGAGTCCTAGTTGCGGCATCCCCAGATCACCCAACACCACTTTGATGCGCTCTGTAAACGAATCGTCCCACAACCGATAAGAAATCAGATTGCGCTTCAAACGAAGCAGACCTCTTTCGAGATCGTCCGCACGCAAAAGACAGTGAATATCTGCCGATGTCTGCCTCAACAGGTCGTGAAGCAGGAATGCCCCCACGAAGCCTGTCGCACCCGTCAACAAAATATGATTCGGCATATCAACGTGTTCGTATACCAAATCACCCGCACGAATATCCACATCCAGTTGCGCTTCAGCATTCAACGCCTCCAAACTCAGCTGACCACGCTTGATGAAATCACTGCGCACACGTTCCCCGCGCTCGCCGCGCCGCACCATGTCAATCGCCCGCGCCAGGTTTGCCACTGTGGGTCGCTCGAACAATGTTCGCAACGGCAGATCTGCGGACTCGAGTCCATATTTCTCGCGCAACAAAAAGACCAGCCGCGTTCCCAATAATGAATGCCCGCCCAGTTCAAAAAAGTTGTCGTTGATGCCCACCTGCTGACTATCCAGACCCAACACCTGCGCGCAAATTTCCGACAGTTCCAATTCCAACGGCGTGCGTGGCGCGACATACGGCGCTCTCGAATCCGAACGTGACTGCGACGGCGCGGGCAACGCCTTGCGGTCCACTTTACCGTTTGGGGTCAATGGCAGAGATTCCAAATTGACAAAGATGGATGGCACCATATATTCGGGGAGTCTTGTACGCAGGAACTCGCGCAATTGACTTGCATCCGCTTCTTTCTCAGGGACGGCTGGCACCACATAAGCGACCAGGCTCGCGTCTGACGACCTTTCCTTCCAGGCCACCACTACAGCCTGCTTTACAGATGGATGTCCTGCTAAAGCAACTTCAACCTCCCCGGTCTCAATGCGAAAGCCACGCACTTTCACCTGCTGATCACTCCGCCCAAAGAACTCGATATTCCCATCGGGGAGATAACGCGCAAGGTCGCCTGTCTTATAGATTATTTTACGCTGAGCGGAGGGTCGAGCAGGGCGAGTGATATTCTCGCCCGCATCGAGACTCGCAGATGAAGTGGGGAATGGATTCGTAATAAACTTCTCCGCCGTCAACTCAGGACGATTCAAATACCCGCGGCTAACGCCATCTCCGCCGATGTACAAATCACCGATCACGCCAACGGGAACAGGCTGAAGATTGGAATCCAAAATGTAGATTTGCGTATTCGAAATCGGTTTGCCAATTGGGACCGTGTTGGAAATTCCCTGAGTTTCGCTCGAAGTGACACGGTAGATTGTTGACCAGATCGTCGTCTCAGTGGGACCGTACACATTCCATAATTCAGCGCATCGTTCCAGTAACTTTTTTGCCAGGTCATTGGTCAGCGCTTCGCCGCCGCACAGAATTTTAAGGTCGCCTTTCCCCACCCAGCCTGCCTCGAGTAAGAGTCTCCAACTGGCAGGTGTGGCCTGCATGAAGGTGGCATGTACTTCAGTTAATGCATCAGCCAACAATGCCCCATCCGCCGCGACGTCGGAACTGGTGATCACGACTTTCGCTCCAACCGTCAGCGGAAGCAAAAGTTCGAGAACCGCTATATCAAACGAAAGGGTCGTCACAGCGAGAAGCGTATCGTCCGCATTGATCTTCAAATCATCACGCATCGAACACAGGAAATTAACGACAGCCTGATGATGAATCTGGACTCCCTTTGGCTTACCCGTGGAACCAGAAGTGTAAATGATGTAGGCAAGATCATTGGGGCTGGCAGGTTTCGCCTTCTTTTTGGTTGGAGACAAATCGTCGAGGGCATCCAAACAGATGACCTGTGCTTTGTTCTCTGGCACATCACTCAAAAGACTTGTCTGTGTGAGAATAATCGACGCGCCCGAATCTTCGATCATGAAAGCCAGCCGTTCGGATGGGAAGGATGGGTCAAGCGGCAGGTACGCGCCGCCAGCTTTAAGCACGCCGAGCAAACCGACCATCATATCCAGCGAACGATTTGCAAAGATGCCAACCAGAGACCCGGGTTTGACTCCCAGCGAAATCAATATTTTGGCTAACTCATTTGAGCGTTTGTTTAATTCTTTGTAGGTCAAACACTTATCTTCATATTGAAGAGCAATTGTCTTTGGCGTGCGCTTCACTTGTTCTTGAATCAACTCGTGGATACAAAGGTCGCGCGGGTAATCTGTCTGTGTGTTGTTCCAATCGATCAATAGTTGTTCCTGTTCAGTTTCGCTCAACAGGGAAAGGGCCGATACAGGCTTGTTCGCATCAGTGACGATCTCTCGCAGCAAAGAATTGAAATGCTCAAGCATTCGTTGAATGGTGGATGCATCGAACAAATCCGTGTTGTATTGGAGCGCCGCGGCAAGTCCGCTATCGGTCTCTGCCATCATCATCGTCATATCGAATTGCGCGGGTTCCCCACCCAGTGCAATGGATTCCAACGTCAGACTACCCACATCCATGCGTGCTCCGTCAATTCCCAAGGCAAATGGACTGAGTGCCTGCACTACCGCTTCATGCGCTTTTTGTAAGATGAACATCGTCTCAAAGAGCGGCGGGCGGCTGGCGTCGCGTTGAATGCCCAATTTTTTCGCGAGTAAAGCGGGTGGATAATCCTGATGTTCAAACGCGCCGAGTGTTGTTTTTCTCACACGTTGTAGAACCTCGCTGAATGTGGGATTGTCAGAGAAGTCAGCTTTCAATGCAATGGGATTGATGAAATAACCGACCAAGCCGGCCAGTTCCGCGTGGCTTCGTCCCGCCGTGACAGAGCCGACAATGAATTGTTCTTGATTGGAATAACGATGTAATAAAGTTTGGAAGGCGGCAAGCAGAGTCATAAAAAGCGTCGAGCCATTTTCTTGCGAGAAGGCTTTCAACTGTTGATAAATTTCGTTCTTGATCACCAAATGTTCCGAGTCGCCGCGATAGGTCTGCAGCGCTGTGCGCGGACGGTCAGTGGGGAGATTCAAAGCGGGGAGTTCACCGCTCAATGTGTCTCGCCAATACTCCCAAAGTTTTTCACCCTGCGAGCTCTCCAACATCTCTGTCTGCCAGCGGACATAATCTGAGTAGTGAGTGGAGAGTTGCGGCAAAAAAACTTCTTTGCCAGATTTGTTCGCTTCGTAGCTTGCAAGCAGTTCACGTGCCAACACGGTCATTGACCAGAAGTCCGTGACGATGTGATCCATCGAAAGCAGGAGGATATGTTCGGAATCTCTCTTGAACAACAGTGCCCGCAATACGGGGCCGTTCTCCAAATCAAACGGACGATGCGCTTCGGTGACGAGTCTTTCCCTTAGTTTTTCATCGCTCCAATGAGAAACAGTATCAAGATGGAAGAATCCATTCATGGTCTCATGCACACGCTGGAAGGGTTCGCCATTTACCGCGTGGAATGTACTTCGCAAAGACTCATGCCGTTCAACCAATTGTTCAAAGGCGTGTTCCAGCGCGCTGATGTTCAAATCACCGAGAATACGGATCGCTCCCGCAACGTTGAAGGATATTTCTTCGGGTAAAAGTTGATGCAGGAACCACAGTGCCTGCTGTCCATACGAAAGCGGACTTTCATTGGAATCGCTTCGCGAAGTGATCAGCGGAATTTCACCCGATGTTTGAGGAGCGTTCAGATTGGCAAGCGCTTCTGCAACAAGCCTGGAGATGGTCGGCCCCTGTAAGAGATTCGTCACTGACAGCTTGACTCCCAACTTTGATTCCATCGAGTTCTTGAGTTCCATTGCCATGAGTGAGTCGAGTCCCATGGTGTCGAGGGGTTGAGTGAGACTTAACTGGGATGGGTTCATCCCAAGCACGCGAGCAACTTGTGTCTGGATGAAATTTTGCAAAAGTTTTTCTCTTTGACTTGAATCTGCGGCAAGCAAGGCGGGTTGGGTCGCTTCACGCGCAGGGGAGGGCTGTTTCTTCGCCTTTCCATTTTTTCTGCCATTGTTATTTTCTTCGTGATGTTTTACTTTCCCATTGGAAGGCGTGGATACTGTGTGTACTTGTTTCTGTGTTTCCGTGTTTGCAGAACGACTTTCGACCCAATAACGTTGACGGTCGAATGGATAATTCGGCAGGAAGATTTTATGGCGCGTGTATCCTTCGTCGAATGATTTCCAATCAATATCTGCGCCCTGAGCATAGAGCTTGCCGAGGCTGTCCAAAATGGTTTGCCAGTCATCTTGATTTTGTCGGAGGGATGGCAACCACGCGGCTTTGGATTCTGGCAGACATCGTTTGCCCATGCCCAACAACACAGGGGCGGGACCAATCTCGATGAACGCGTCGATGCCCAGGCCGGAAATTGCTTCCAGCCCTTTCGCAAATTTCACCTCGGAGCGGATATGGTCGCGCCAATAACGCGCATTCAGCGTTTGATCAGGTTTGAGAACTTCACCGAGCAGGTTCGAGCTTAGAGAGATGCGATGATTGGAGAATTGGCTTCTTTTTGCAAAAGATTCGAACTCGTCCAAAATCGAATCCATGAGAGGCGAGTGGAAGGCGTGAGAGACGATGAGGGTTTTGGAGGAAATTCCCAGCTTTGTTAGTTCATCCAGAATATTTTGAATGGCAGTTTTTTCGCCAGAGATGACGGTATTGTCGGGTCCGTTTGTCGCGGCGATGGAAACTTTGTCTTGATAAGGTTGAATGGCCGGCGCGATGCGAGACGCATCGGCGAAGACCGCCGCCATCGTTCCGTTATGCGGAAGCGCGCCCATCAGGCGGGCACGTTCGGCGATGAGACGCAGACCATCCTCAAGGCTGAAGATACCCGCGATGCATGCCGCGACATATTCACCAACGCTGTGACCAAGAACCGCGTGCGGCTCGACGCCCCACGAACGCCACGTTTGCGCAAGGGCATATTCAAAGGCGAAGAGCGCGGGCTGGGTATGTTGGGTCTGATGAATGTCGTTCGTATCGGTGAAGAGAATCTCATGTAGGGAACGATGGAGGATGGGGTCGAGAATTTTGGCGCAAGCATCAAGCGCGGCGTGGAAGGCGGGCTGTGTTTCGTAGAGCTTGCGCCCCATGCCAGAATACTGCGAGCCTTGTCCCGTGAAGAGAAATGCTACTTTTGGTTTCGTATGGTTTGCTGACGTAGATATTGGGTTGGCGATGAACGCATCGAGTTTCGTTTTTAATTCCTCGTTTGTAGAGGCATGAAGTGCAAGGCGATGTTCGAAGTGTGTGCGGGTTGTGTTGGCTGTGAAGGCGACATCATGTAATCGGTGATTGGTACTTGGTAATTGTTTGCTTAGGGATTGCACGAGCTCTTCGAGAGAGGTTTTCGTTTTGGCGGAGAGGGTAAGGATATGGCAAGGACGTTCAATACCTGTGGACGGCGCGTTGTCAGACTCTAAAGAGGGCACATCGGAAATGATGATATGTGCGTTCGTGCCGCCGAAACCGAAGGAACTGATGCCTGCAAAACGCGGCTGGTCGCGTCGTTTCCATGGACGAAGATAGGTTCCGATCTCAAGCCTTGAGTCTTCAAGTGAGAGATAAGGATTGACTTCCTTGAGGTGTAAGTGCGGCGGGATGGCTTCGTTTTGCAGGGCAAGTACAGATTTGATCAACCCGGCGATTCCTGCGGCGGATTCCAGGTGACCAAAGTTCGTTTTTACAGAACCAACTAGAACTCTATTATTCGATTCTCCATTATCAAGAACGGCACGTAGTGAAGAGATTTCAATGGGGTCACCAAGCGGCGTACCAGTCCCATGTGCTTCGACATAACTAATCTGTTGTGGAGCGACTCCCGCATCGGCGAGCGCGTAACGAATGACATCTTGCTGCGCCAATCCGTTCGGCGCGGTCAAGCCGTTACTGCGACCATCTTGATTAATTGCAGAACCGCGAATCAATGCAAGGATGTTGTCGCCATCGCGCAACGCATCGGAGAAACGTTTGAGCACGACAACGCCGCATCCCTCGCCACGGACGTAACCATTGGCGCTGGCGTCGAAGGTCTTGCAGCGACCATCGGGCGAGAGCATCCGTGCTTGTGAGAAGGTAATGGTCAGTTCGGGGGTGAGAATGAGATTTACGCCGCCTGCCACTGCCAGATCGGTTTCGCCGTTTCGCAGGCTTTGAACCGCCAAATGTGTCGCTACCAAAGATGATGAACAAGCCGTATCAACCGCCATGCTGGGACCGCGCAAGTCGAAGACATAGGACAGACGATTCGCGGCAATACTGTGCGCGTTGCCCGTGCCTGCATAGGCGTCGATCATTTCGGGGTCGTCGAATTGCAGGCGGGAGTAATCGTAACTGCTGATACCGATGAAAACACCCGTGCGAGTTCCTGCGAGGGATTGAGGCGGGATGAAAGCATTTTCGAGCGCCTCCCAGCTTACTTCCAGAAGGAGGCGTTGTTGAGGATCCATGCGAGCGGCTTCTCGTGGGGAAATCCCAAAAAAGGCAGGGTCGAATAAGTCCACGTTATCAAGGAAGCCGCCGAAGCGGGTCGTGACTTTTCCGGGATCGGGACTCTCAGAATGGAAGGCGTCCACATCCCAACGGTCGGGCGGGACCTCGGTGATCGCATCCACGCCGTTGCGGAGGAGTTCCCAAAAGGCTTGTGGATTGGGTGCCTGCGGGAAGCGACAGCTCAAGCCGATGATGGCTATCGGTTCTTTTATGTAATTCGAAGTGGGTTGAATTGGTTTCGGTGCTGGCTTTGTTTGTTGTGGTCGTATATCGTTTGCTAAATGATTTGCAAGTAATTCAATAGTTGGGTAATCCCATGCGAGGGTGGGGGAGAGTTTGCGGTTGAGAAAGGTTTCGAGGTCGCCCGTAAGGCTGACCGCTTGGACGGAGCCGAGTCCGTAATAGGTGAAAGGTTGATGCGGGTCGATGGCGGAGGCGTCCATTTCGAGGATGGAGGCGATGCGGGTGAGAAGGAAGGTTTGGATTTCAGAGGAGGGTTTGTTGGGTGTAGGGTTGACTTTCTCCTCACCCCCTGACCCCTCTACCCTTTCGGGCACACGTTCCGCTGGAAGAGGGGAACTCTTTGCCCGCCACTCTCCAACCATTTCCAACTCTCCACTCAAAAAAGCGTTCTTCGTGGCGCGGCGTTGGATCTTTCCGCTGGAAGTTTTGGGGATGCTCATCGGTTTGACGAGGACGATGGCGAAAACTTGCAGATCATGTTTTTCGGCAACAGCTTGACGGATGGCAGAGGTTACTTCGTTGATATCCGCCTGCCTGCCTTGCCGCGTGACTTCTTGGACGATGACCAATTTTTCCTTGCCTGCGTCGGTCACGGAGAAGGCGGCGCCTGCTGAGGGTTGTAAAGCAGTATGCGAAGACTCGACAGTGAGTTCAATATCCTGAGGGTAATGATTGCTTCCGTGAATAATAATCAAGTCTTTCAAGCGGCCCGTGACAAAGAGTTCGCCTTCATGCAGAAAACCAAGGTCGCCAGTTCGCAAAAACGGACCTTCGCCTGTATTTGCCACATGTGCCTGAAAATGATTGCGTGTTTCCTCTTCCAACCCCCAATATCCCTGTGCCACACTGGGACCTGCCACCCATATCTCGCCAACTTCATCGGAAGCGCATTCTTCGAACGTGCTTGGGTTGACGATGACGATTCGTTGGTCAATCATGGATTTGCCGCAATTGACCATCGTCAATGCAGACTCGTCTCCGGTGGAGGCAAGTTCCACTTTGTCGCGCTCTAGCGATTTACGATTCACCGTCAGCGTGCGCGGCTCAGCGGGCCCGTCGCCGCCGGAGACGATGAGCGTGCTTTCCGCCATCCCAAAACACGGGTAGAAGGAACTCCTTCGAAAGCCGCACCGCTCAAAGGTCCGTGCGAAGCGTTCGAGAGTTTCGGGGCGGATTGGTTCGGCTCCACAAAACGCCAGAGACCACGAACTCAAATCCAGAGTATCGATCTGTTCGGAGGAAATTTTATCCACACACAGGTCATAGGCGAAGTTGGGGGCGCCGCTTGTCGTCCCTTTATATCGGCTGATTGCTTCGAGCCAGCGGAACGGTCGTTGCAGGAACGAAACAGGCGACATCAGTGTGGATGGTCCGTTGATATACATTGGTTCGAGGATGCCGCCGATAAGTCCCATGTCGTGATAGCTCGGCAACCAAAAAACCCCCGAAGCATTGTCGTCCAATTGAAAACCGTGGCGAATGGCTTTGAGGTTGTGCATAAGGTTGCCGTGTGTCAACATTACACCTTTGGGTTGACTGGTGGAACCGGATGTGTATTGGAGGAATGCCAGTGTATCGGATGTGATCTCTGGATGATGCCAATCCGCTTCCATCCCAGCCGGGACCTGCTCCGTGTTCAACCAGTGTAATGCCTTTAGATCGGGCGCGTGCTCGAATCTTTGTTCGATGTTGTGAAGGATGGTCGAGGTGGTCAACGCAAACGTGGATTTGGAATCATCCACAATCGCCTGAATGCGCGGTACGGGACGGTTGAGACGCGGCGGGTAGGCAGGGACGGCAGTCACGCCTGCATACAGACATCCGAAGAACGAAGCGATATATTCCAGCCCCGGAGGGTATAAAAGCAGGGCGCGCTCACCGCCCGCGTTATGACTCTCCAGCCACGCGCCGATGGCGCGCGCTTGTCGATCCAACTCCCCATAGGTAATTGTGACGATTTCTTGATCGTTATCCTGAATAAAACGATAGGCGAGGCGATCAGGCTGTTCCTGCGCGCGAGTTTGCAGAAGTTCAAGCAGAGTGCGAAATGAAGGCGAAGGGGAAAAAGTTGGAGATGATTGCTTCATAGTAAATCTACCTAAACTGGTCTAATTTTTCATTTATAACACAAAAGCAGTCAATCCTTCCTATGCATCTTGATTTCCTTGACATTGGTTCTTGCGGAAAGGTATAATCTTTCCCATTATTATGCAATTTATCTATTTTTTGTAGCTTGAGGGGAAATTTGATCACTTTTTGCTGGTAAAAGTTGGGTATCTCAGGCGCAGGTTTGTCCATAACTTATGGCAAAAGGAACAGACACGTGACCCAATCGAGCAGTTATCGAATCATTCTTGTCAGCGATCAAAGCGCTCCTTCTTCCAAAGAAGTCGAACTGAATAAACCGGAAATTGTCATCGGCCGCGACGAGGGCGCGGACCTGACCATTGCGTCCCCGGCTGTATCGAGACGTCATGCCCGGCTGGTGCGCGACGGGGATGGGTATGCAGTGGAAGATCTGGGAAGCAGTAATGGGACGTTTGTCAACGACCAGAAGCTATCTGGGCGCAGGGCGCTAACTTCAGGCGACCAGATCCGCTTAGGCCGGGCGATCATCCTGCGCTACGAAGCGCCTGTTGTTGAGAGAAAAGCCCTCCCCATGGAGACAGTGGCGCACCCGGCTCCTGCCATGCCTGCCAGCGTTATGCAGACGACGATCGGCGAGGAGCCCCTACTTTCTCGCGTCGATGCTGGGCCGCCTCAACTGATCGTGACTATCGCCGGAGAAAATCCAAAGACCCACAAATTGACAGGTCAAAGCCTGATGATTGGACGAGGGGAGGAGAATAATATTCTCATCCCTTCCCCGATTGTCTCGCGCCAACATGCGCGCCTGGACAAAATTGATGACGGATATAAAATAACGGTTTTGCCGGAAGCCAAAAACCCGCTTCTGTTTGAAGGTCGTCCGCTGGAAGAACCGCGTGTTTTACGCCATGGAGATATTCTCAGGGTCGGTAGTCTTGATCCGGGCATGATGGTCACGATCTCATATATCGTTCCAGGAGAAACAACCGGGGAACTTGAGCAGGATATCGTATTTGGTGAAAAGACTCTGATTCAGATTGGACGCGATCCCGGCAATGACGTTGTTTTGTCATCACCTAATGTGTCGCGTTTCCACGCGCAGGTGGAGAGAGTTGGTCAGCGGTATCGTGTGGAAGATTTGCGCAGTTCAAACGGGACTTTTGTCAATGGCGAACGGATTGAAGGCTCCGTCTGGTTGAAACCTGAGGATACGATCCGCATTGGGCAATATCGGTTCGTGATGGGAAAGGATCAACTTGCCAAATACGACGATAGTAACGGCTTGCGTGTGGATGTTATCAATCTTAACAAATGGGTGCGCAAGGACCTGAACATTCTTCAAAATATTTCCGTGGCGTTCAAGCCTCGTGAATTCATTGTCGTTGTCGGGCAGAGCGGCGGCGGAAAATCCACATTTGTGGATGCAGTCGCGGGGTACCGCCCGGCGACTGCCCCCTCCCGTGTGCTGGTCAACGATATTGACATTTACACTCACTTCGACGCCATCCGTAACGATATCGGGTTTGTCCCGCAAAAAGACATCATCCACATGGAGTTGACCGTCTATCAGGCATTGGATTATGCCGCGCAATTACGGATGCCCGGCGATACAACGCCGGAGGAAAGACAGAAACGCGTGATGGAGGTCCTTGCTGATTTGGATCTTACTCACCGGAAGGATGTCCAGATCAGCGGTTTGAGCGGCGGGCAACAGAAGCGCGTCTCCATCGGCGTCGAATTGCTTACCAAACCCGGGCTTTTCTTCCTGGATGAGCCGACTTCCGGTCTCGACCCCGGGACAGAAACCGCGTTGATGCAGTTGATGCGCCGTCTTGCCGATCAGGGACGTACGATTATCCTCATCACGCACGCCACAAAGAATGTGATGCTGGCGGATAAGGTCATCTTCCTGGCGCGCGGCGGATACCTTGCATGGTTTGGCCCACCGGAAGAGGCGCTGGAATATTTCAATGCCTATCGTTCGGAACGTGAACGTCGCGCGGGTAAGATCGAATTCGATGAAATTTATGCCATCCTCGACAACCCATCGAATGGCAAGGCTGAAGATTGGGCAAAACGTTACCGGGAAAGCGCGGCATACCAAAAGTATGTTGCCAAGCCGCTTGAAGGAAAACTTTCACCCGAAAAAGCGGCCACCATACCGGAATCCAAACAGGCTCCCCGGAAAACCGCTGCATCAGGAGGGAACAAACAGGTCTCTGCTCTTCGGCAGTTTATGATCCTATCCGCCCGCAATTTGAAGATTCTGACTCGAGATCGGTTTGGACTGGCGCTCATGCTGGCGACCGCGCCGTTGGTGAGTCTGCTGGATGTTGTTCTTTCAGTGGTTATGGGCAGAAACCCGTTTGATTTCAACACCGGTGACGCGGCGCGTGTCATTATTACGTTGTTTTTGTTGACGATATACGGTGTACTGGTGGGTGGAATCTCCCAAATGCGCGAGATCGTCAAAGAGCAGGAAGTCTACAAACGAGAGCGGTTGGTCAATTTAAAAATTCTGCCATACGTCCTGTCGAAGGTATGGGTTGCTGCATTGCTGGCGTTATATCAGGCGCTTGCCTACACAGTTGTCCATTATCTTGCCTTTGACATGCCGGGCGGCACCCTGGAATTTTTTCAGGTGTACATCACACTGACATTGGCTACCCTTGCTGGTATGATGCTGGGATTATTCGCCTCGGCGCTTGCCCCCAATGCCAGTTCCGCTCCACTGTTGGTGATTATCCTGATGTTGCCGCAGATCGTGTTGGGCGGCGCGCTGATCCCGTTACCGACATTTGTCAGTGCACCGACCTCCACGCGTTGGGCATTCGAGGCCCTGATGAGTATTACAGGGCCCGGCTCCGATCTCGCGGCGGATGTTTGCTGGTCGTTGCCGCCGGATGTGCGGGCGGCGATGACGCTTGAAGATAAGAAAAAGAATAATTGCCGTTGCATGGGCTTGAACATGCTCAAGCAGGAATCTTGCAATTTCCCAGGGTTGGGCAGTTTTTACGATCCTGCCGTGGATCAGCCTCCGCCTGTGGAGCCTGCGCCGCTTCCTCCTCCGCCTCCGGAACCTGTCCTTCCTGAACGACCTGTCCAGCCGCTTGACCAGTCCGATAATGTGGCGATGGCTGATTTCTTCCTGAAATTACAAGAGTGGGAAGCTCAGGTAACCGCCATTCAAGAGGATTATAAAAAACAAATCGAAGCCTACCAGGCACAGTCGGAAGTGTACAAGAGCGAGGTCATTGCCTATCAGGAAGCGCTGGCTTTATGGCAGGTTGGTCAAGGATCGGCAGTTTCCCCGGCTGAGTTCGCTGTCAACAAGTTTTATACGGACCTCGGCTGGACGGCGGTCAATAAGGAGGATACCGGTGCCTACATCGCAAAGATCACCAAAACCTGGCTGGTTCAGTCCTTCATCATTCTAATTCTGTTTGGGACGATATTGTTTCTGCAAAAAAGAAAAGATGTGATCTGAGATGAAGCTGAACACCCTGCTGACAGTATTTCTCCTGATTACGCTTGCTATTGTGTTGGGGGCTTGCGACGGCGGGGAAAATGACCCGGCGAAACAAGCCACACTCGACGCGATTAGCGCGTCTGTACGGCAGACGGCTACTGTTGTGGCGGCTCAAGAGCAGAATCCGAATGCCCCGATTGAGACGGCAAAGGCTGAGGCGACGATCCAGGCTCAGGTCGCCGCGGCAACCCAGGGCGCGTTGGATGCGTTGAGCGCCGATGCGCAATCAGCGACTGCTACGGCGGTCGCTCCCATTCTGGCGGAATTACCCAAATATGGAGTTGATCCGACAAGAGGGCGCATGGGGTGGATCCATCCGCCTGTGTCTTTGGATGTAGAGGGCTACATGCAGTATGACTATGTCAATTATTTTATTGCGACGCTGGCCCAGGATTTTGTGGTCTCCGCCGATATCACCTGGAATACACAGTATGGTACCTCTGGCTGTGGTTTTGTGCTTCGATCCGATGGCAGGCAGGACGCGTTGAGTCAGTATCTGGTCATTGCCACACGCGGCGCCAGCGGACACGTTTTGTTTGCCACCATGTCGGAGGGGGATGTTGTCACCGGGCAGGATATTTATGCCTATGGAATCGACCCAAGTTTTCAGGCGAAGAACGACACCACCAACCGTTTGACCGTTGTTGGTCGCGCGGACAGATTTTGGATCTATACCAACGGTACGCTGGTGGGAGAGGTGGACCCCAGCAGCCCGCCGCCTTCTCCCAACCTTCCGCCTGAGCCGAAGAGGCCGGCGGATGAGTCAAACGTCGAGGCAATGGCAAAATATCTGGCGCAGAAGGCGGAATACGACGCGGTGGTCGAACAAATCCAATCGAATTTCCGCGCCCGGCAAAGAGCCTTCCAAAATGCAGATAAGGTTTTTGAACGCGGGTTTGTCGCGCTCGTAGCTCTCAGCGAGTCGGGGCGCACTTCCTGTCAATTCGATAATGGCTGGCTGTGGCTCATTGAGTAGTTCCCGGCTGTCTGATGGACAAAGCAGAGATTGAGGAGACGAGATGGCAAAATCAAAGTGGATAGGAAAGAAACTGGGCAATCGATATTTGATCGAAGAGATGCTGGGGCAGGGAGGCATGTCCGCGGTGTACAAAGCCACCGACCCAAACCTAAAGCGGGTGGTGGCTGTCAAGATGATCCACTCGCATCTGTCCAGTGACCCGGATTTTGTGAAACGATTTGAAGAGGAGGCAACCGCTGTGGCGCAGTTGCGTCATCCCGGCATTATTCAGGTGTACGATTTTAATCAGGATGACGATGTCTACTTCATGGTATTGGAGTTTGTACCGGGGGAGACGATCCAGCAGCATCTTAAACGCTTGAACGATGGAGGAAGGAAATTGTCCGTGGTAAAAGCGGCGGAATACATGGCTGACATCTGCGATGCTGTGGATTACGCCCATCAGCGCGGGATGATCCACCGTGACATAAAACCTGCCAATCTGATGCTCAATACCCACGGTCAGGTAATCCTGATGGATTTCGGTATTGCCAAAATCGTCGGCGGGCAGAGGCACACGGCGACCGGCGCGGTGGTCGGGACGGCGATGTATATGTCTCCCGAACAGATTAAAGGTGAGCGTCCTGACCGCCGCACGGATATTTATTCCCTTGGCGTGACTTTATTTGAAATGGTCGGTGGTCGTCCACCCTTTGAAGCCGATTCCGCCATGACCCTGATGATGATGCACGTCAATGACCCGGTGCCAGACCCGAGAAAACTCAACCCGGATGTGCCGGATGATCTTGTGGCGATCATCAACAAGGCGCTTGCCAAAGATCCAAATGATCGCTTTCAGACGTGTGCCCAAATGGCAGCCGCTTTGCGGAATGTCGTGGCGCGGATCAAGTCCGGGGCATCCGCAGCGACCGCCTTGGGCGGAACCATGATCGAGGAATCTCCGCTTGCTTCTGCCAATCTTGACGCTACCATATACGAATCTTCGCCTGCCGGAAAAGGGACTGTTGTTGAAAATGGGCCTCTTCCTCCAAGCCCGATGGGAACAGTCGTGGAAAGTGGGCCCCTCTCTACTCCGCAGGGAACGGTCATGGAAAGCAAGCCTCAGCCGGGTATGGTAACATCAGGTGGTGGAGGAAACATCGGTGGAACGGCAATCGAAAATTTGGCGGCGAGTCCTGCCCCATTGCCGAAAGCTTCGGACGCTGGCATGCAGACCAGGAGATTCAAGCTATCACTACCGTTGGTTGCTGGTGGATTAATCGGAGCGGCGTGTCTGATCTTTGGCGGAATTTTCCTGGTCAACAGTTTTATGAATCGCGGCGCCAATTCTGCGACGGAAGAACCGACGGCTTTTGTGCTTCTCAGTACAGAGACTTTCACTCCAACAACAGCCCCTGATTCGACCGAGACACCTGTCATCCCGACGGAAACTCCAACCGAGACGCCGATTCCGTTCACTCCAACGCCGGAAACACCGTATGTTGTCATCACAAGCATTCTGCTTGAAAGCAATGTCTATGTGGTGAATTATGAAGTCCACAATTTCCCTGAATCCCCATCCCTGCATGTGCATATGTTTTTCAATTCCGTGCCACCCGAACAGGCGGGTGCGCCGAATGCCGGCCCTTGGAAGTTAACCTGGGGACGATATGGCGATCCGCCCTTCACCGGATATGGCCCAGCGAATCGCCCGGCGAATGCAACCCAAATGTGCGCGCTGGTTGCCAATCCGAATCACTCGATTCAACTGAACAGCGGCAATTGTGTGGATTTGCCTTGAGAGTTTCCTGAAAGATTGCGTTGATACCCCGAACTGTTGCCGCCTCTATGGGGTGGCAACAGTTCTTTAATCCTTGCTTGACAGGATTTGTGCAAGTCTGATTGGTTTTGACAGTCAGGCTGATTATCCTATGAAAGGAAAACGCGGCGAAACTTTTGTCCCGATTCAGGGTTTACGAGGAAGTAGAGATAAGGAGAGCTTTTTGATGGATATAGAAGTAGTGAACAAACCTGTTTCATTTTATGAACGACCCGGTGTTGAAAAGGATGTCATTTCGATTGCAAATGGGATTCCCTTCGGCATTGAGCGGGTGAGGAATCCGTCGGTGGGAATCGGAGGCGTTTATGGTACATGGGGCGATACATATGATAACGAAACCCTGCCAGCCTTCCTAGAAGAGAGATTGGGACGTTCGCTTCTTCCCAGCGAACGGTTGAATCTGTCCGAACTGGGATTCATCAGCCGGCAACACATCCCACTAAACCTTACTCCTGAGGAGCACACCCAGGTCGAGATCGAAGTCGGGAGACGCTTTCTTGTTGAAGCGATGAAAGCCTGTAACTGGGAACCGTCAGAAGTGGATGCCATCCTGATTGGGATGAGCGCTCCGCTTTCGGAGGATTATTTGGATCAGATTACCAAAGCCGCGGGGATTCCCGACCGGGCCTTGAAGGTCGCGACCCACAAAGCATGTGACGGTTCGACGAGCAGCCTGCATCTGGCGTTGAACCCCGAACTGCCGGAGAATGCCCAACTGGACCGGAATATCGCCGAATCGTTGTATGGAAAGAAGGTATTGGTTGGAGGAATTGAAGGACTGAGCCGTTTCATTAGTTCCTCGCATGATGCGAATGCGCTCCAGTTGTTTGGGAATGCCGCCGGGGTGGTGGGGGTTGTCCCTGGGACTACAATGAAGTTTCTGGCTGGCAAGTCACGCGAGGTTTTCGATGATGAAGGTGTTCTTCAGGTGGCGATGTACTATCCGCATTCCCGGCAGAGAACGGACGGTGGCTATAACGTGGATGTGACAGAGCCGATTGAGAATAATATTCGTGTAGCCGGTTTGATGCATGAGCCTCAGGATGGCTCTTCCATTTCGATGGCGGGGCCGATGGGTATGGTCAAGTTGTTTGTGCGGACGGGTGTCCAGGTGGTTCGAGATGTATACGCGGCTTATCAGGCAAAATTGACCGAATTAGGGATGAACGGGAAATCGCTTGCGGTGGCGATTGTCCATCACGCCAATTACAAGATCAATAAATTGAAGGAAAAACATCTCCAAAATGAGGGAATTGTCCTCCCGATGCCATGGTTGCTCAGCGAATTCGGGAATGTAAGTGCCGCGTCGAATATGATAGCATTCCTGCGGGAATTGCCGAATATGAAGCCTTTCGATCATATTCTGATTGATGGTTTTGGAGCGGGCACCTACTACGACGCGTTGGCGGTGGAGTTGGGAGGGTAGGTAACCTTCCGAAACGGAACCAATCATCCCTGCGTGTGAAGCGGAATTTCTTCGCTTGATTACTGCCATCCGGTGTAAATCGGGTGGCAGTTTTATTTTTTGTAACCTCTGATTAGGTATTTCGTCCTGTATTCGATAATATCTATGTTACCGGGTGAGTATGGTCAATGTATCGGTCAAAGCATAACCAGGATATCGTTGGTCTTCTATTGAGATTAAAAACGTTTGAAGATGAGTACCCTTACGGTATGTTCACTTACAGACGCTCTTCTTTCTTGATGCTGGTAGCCCGATACTTGGGCGTCGTGTTGTACAGATAAACAGGTCCGGGAATAAAAAAATCCCCCATATGAGGGGGACTTTTTATTTTGTTCCTATGCGTTCGCCGCACTGCGCCGGAACCAGTTCTTCCACTCACGTTTTTCCCATAGCACGAGGATGGGGGCGGCGATAAAGATTGAAGAGTACGTGCCGCTGAAGAGACCGACGAGCAGGATCACAGCGAACTCCTGGAGCGTGACCCCGCCGAAAAGGGCGAGCGCCAGCAGGAGGAATTCCACGGTCATTAATTGGGTGTTGATTGAACGCTGGAGGGTTTGTACGATCGAGTGATTGACCAGTTTTTCATACTCGAGGCGGCGAAGGGTGCTTGTGTTTTCGCGAATGCGGTCGAACACGACCACTTTGTCCTGCACCGAGAAACCGATCACGGTGAGCAGGGCGGTGAGGAAAAGGGCGTCGATCTGCCAATCGAAAAGAAGCGCACCGATCCCGGCAGCGCTAAACACGACCGCGACATCATGCACCATAGCGATGATGGCGCAGACGCCATACCGGAAGGCGTTCGGCACATTGCGGAAGACGTACGTGATGAAAAGCACCACGCCGAGGGCGGCGACGCTGACCGCCAGCGCGGCGCGTGATGTGACCTGCGATCCGATGCTGGGACCGACGCTGTCGAACCGGATCACGGTCACCGTCGAGCCTGTTTCCGTTTCCATTGCGGAGAGGATGCTGTCGCGTTCCTCATTCTCGAGGAATGAAGAACGGATGAGCAGGGTGCCATCCTCCGTTGTCTGAACCTGTGCATCGTCGATCCCGGCGGTCTCATAGAGGTTGACAATATCGGCGGGTTGCGGGGTCTTGCCCTGCTCGAATTGCACTTCGAGCAGCGAACCGCCGGTGAAGTCGATGGAGAGCGGCATTCCCTTGACTGCCAGGATGGTGATCCCGGCGATAATAACGATTAGCGAGAATGCAAAATACCAGTATTTTTTGCTAAGGATGTCAATCATTTGGTCTTCCTCCTAAATGCCGAACCAGCGCTGCAAATTGGTCGGCTTGAAGGTCTGTAAAGCAAGCGCCAGCAGGGTGCGTGTAATGTAGATCGCCGTGAACAGAGAGATGCCGACGCCAAGCGCCAGCGTGAGCGAAAAGCCTTTTACGAACGTCGCGCCAAAAGTGGAGCCGAACCAGTACAAGATTAGAGAAGTGATGATCGTGGTGAGGTTCGATTCCCAGATCGAGGGCCAAGCGCGAACCCAACCCTGATCAACCGCCTGTGTAAGGTTTCGCCCGTTACGGAGTTCCTCTTTGATGCGTTCGAAGATCAGGATGTTGGCATCCAATGCGGCACCCGTGCTGAGCAGAAAACCGGCAATGCCGGGCAGGGTCAACGTGAAATGGAAATATTTGAAAATGGCAAACGCGATCGCGGCGTAGAACAGGATGGACAAATCCGCGACGATCCCGGGCAGGCGGTAATAAATACCCATGAACAGGATGACAATCGCCATACCGATTGCGCCGGCGATCAGACTCTTTTGCAGGGAATCTTCTCCAAGCGTGGGACCAATGATCCGGGTCTCGACCACCTTGAGAGGGATCGGCAGGGAGCCGTAGCGGAGCTGCACCGCCAGTGCATTTGCAGATTCAGCGGTAAACGAACCGCTAATCTGTCCCTGCCCGTCCGGGATGGCTCCATTAATGACGGGAGCGGAGATCACGCGTTTGTCGAGCGTGATGGCAAGAATCTTGCCTACATTTGCGGCGGTATGTTGCCCGAAGATGTCCGCTCCCTCGCTTGAGAGGACGAAGTCGATGGCTGGCTGCCCCTGTGGGTCCAAGCCGACATTGACGCTCCGCAGATCCTTGCCGGTCATGATCGTGTGATAAACGGTTTGCGGTTCTTCTGTCGCATCCGTTCCGTCGGTGGGAGTTGCGGTCGGCGTGACGGTTGTCCCATTGACCAGATCCGTCTCAAGAACGGTGCCTGGTTCGGGCGCGTAATCGCCGGTGTCGACAAATTCCAGCAAACCGGTCTGCTGGATGATGTCCAGAATGGCATCCGAATCCTCCGCACCGGGGAACTCGCCCACGATGCGGCGGTCGCCTGCCAACTGGACCAAATTCTCGCTCACGCCCAGACCGCTGGTGCGGTTCTCCACGATGTCGCGCGCAACAGCCATGTCATCGGCTTGCACATCGGTACCGGCAGATACATCGGCTTCAAGCAGAACTTGCAACCCGCCCTGCAAGTCGAGCCCAAGCCTGGTTTTTACGCTGCGCTCGTACAGGACGGTGCCATTGAAGGGGTTGGGGATCTGGATATCATCGTTCACGTCCACCCAAATGGCGAGGGCGGCAATGATAAGAATGAGAACCAGACGCGTATAAAGGTTTCGAATCATACGTTGGTAATCTCCACTCACAAAAATGTGGCGCGCAGGCGCCACGGCGGCGGTGATTATACCCCCATTAAATAAGCGTGGGTAGGACAATTTCCCCCGTTTATGGCGGGTACACCCATTTCTCGAAGATAGGTTGCAGGTCGCAGCTGCACTGTTCCTCGGCAAGCGACTGCATCCCCCCCGGCGTGGCAATTTCCCAGGAAAAAGTTTCGGCGTACTTTTTTAGAAAATCATCAAAAACCTCGGGTCCCATTTCTTCCTTCAGCGCCACGAAGAAGAGCGGACCACGCCCATAGACGATTGCACTGTATTCCACCCCGCTGTAGTCAGCCACCGGTAGACCAATGGGGATGTCCGCATTGCCCACACGTGCCCAGCGGCTTTCCAGCGAAGAACGGAACCCCTCTGCGCCATCCGCGCCGTATTCATCTTCATAATATTGAAGTGTAACGAACTGGGTGAGCGACTCGTCGAGCCAGGGATCGTCAAGCTGGTCGTCGCCGACGAGACCGTAAAACCATTGATGTCCCACCTCGTGTACGACGGTTGATTCCAAATAAACGTTGGTTGGCGCACCGCCATACTCATCGTCGACATCGTAGATACGGTCTGCAATGGCGATCAGGCCTGGATACTCGATGCCGAGCGCGAGAGTCGGTGTCGCAACAATATCAAACTCAGTGTACGGGTAGGGCGCGTATCGTTCATTGAAGACCCTGATCGCTTTGGATGCGATCTCCAGTGCAAATTCCGCTCCGCCGGACAAATCTTCCGGCGCGAAACTTCGGATGGTGACTTCCCCCTCGGTTTGGAACACTTCCTCGTATTCCGGACTTGCCGCCAGATAAAAATCGCGCGCAGGACCGTTCGCAACGACCACTACCTGATTCTGCCCGGCTTCGGCGCGACTGACCTCCCGCCCGGACATGACCAGCGTCAATTCCTTCGGCGCGGTGACGCGCACCAGGAAAAACGCCGTGTCTGCGTAGGTGACATCCCCGCTCTGCGGCGGGATCTCGGCGTTCCAGCCTTCGTCGTCGTACACGCAGATCATGGGATAGGCATGTGCCAAGGCAAGCACATCTTCAAAATATGCCAGGACACCATAATTTAAATCTACCGTCTGCGGAACTGTGACGGCATACTGCATGGACAGCGTGATACTTTGTCCCGGCTCAAGCGGTTTCGATAACGGCACGACCATGAGACTGTTCTGAAGGCTGTACTTTGGGATGACGGATTGTCCATCCACCGTCAGATTCGAAACGGTCATCTTTCCTCCAAGGATGTTGGGGAAAAGCCGAAAGTGGACCTCGTTCAACGAGACGGTCTCAGTGTTGGTGTAGCGGACCTCCTCCGCCCCGGTCACATGGAACAAGTCGTCTGCGATCTCGAAATCGAGATGATACACGCTGGCGCCGTCCAATTGAGCAAGTGTGGGCTGTTCAGATTCGACCAACCCGGCCTCGAAAATGGAACGGTCATCCCAAGGAGTTTCCAGGGGGGCGGTGGGTGGCGTTGAAGTTGGAGTCGGTTTTGGTTGGAGAAGGGAACAGGAAACGAGCGCCAGGCTCAGGCTTAGAAAAGAGGCGAAGAGTTTTTTCATCGGAGCGTGTCTTTCAGGAAATCCAGTGCTTTTTGCAGGACTTCGCTGGGAGTCAAATTGTCGGTGTCAATGATTATATGGGCATGCTCGCGCGCATGGGAGAGTCTGCGGAACTGTTCTTCGTAATCCTTTTCCTGCCAGTTGAGCTTTCTTCTCGCTGTGCTGACGGGGAAGGACGCGTGGAGGAAGATCAGCACGTCGGGCTTGGTGATAACCTGCCACATGGTTTTTACGTAGGAATGTTCCTGCGCGATGTGGCGGCAGAGATAGCCGCTTTGTTCGAGACCCGCGATAAGAGTGGATTTTCCCGAGCCGCAGGGGCCGACCACACCGATTAACGGACGTTTACTGGGCGGCTCGTCCATGGTTACTCGTTGTCGCGTACGAGGCGGTTGAGTTGCGTGGGTCCACCCAGCACCGCCAGCGTGTCTCCCGCGTGGATGGGGCACGAATCGGTCGGGTGCATCTCCGAGGCATGGTCGTGCCGCAGGAGGACAATGTTCAGGTGATAGTTGTCCTCCACAAAGCCGACTGTCTTGTTGGCAAATACCGAATTGGGTTTGATTGTAACTCTGGCCAGCCCAAGCAGTTGACCTTCGACGGAGATCGGGTTGGTTACATCCGCTCCGGCAGCCGCGGCGGCAAAGACAGGCGCCGCCATTTCGGTGGCGCTCAAGGCAATGAACCCGAATTGTTCCTGCAGGGCATGGGCAAATTCTTCATCGAAGATGCGGATGACGACCTGAATATTCGGGTTCAGACTCCGGGCTTTGAGGGCGATTTGCAGATTCATGGCGTCGTTTTGACTGGCAAGGATGATGGTGCGGGCATCTTTGATGTTTGCCCCCTCCAACGCGCCGGGGTGTCTGGCATCCGAAAAAATGACAGGGATGCCCATGTCGCGCGCGGCGGCTGTGGTGTGGGTGCCGGGGTTGATCTCGAGTACGACAATATTTTCCCCCATGTCGTATAGCTTCTGTGCAACACGATACCCCAGATGCCCTAGCCCGACCAGAACGATATGGTTATTCATGGTGGATGCGACAGCCATCTCCCACTCCTTCCCTCGTGATTTTCGGTTGAAAAGCAACACCCCAAAGTCGGTCAATCCCTGCGCGAGGAAGATGATCCCGACTACGGGCATGATGAAATGAAATACTTGCAGAACAATATGTTTGGGAAAGTCCCCAACAGGTTGCAGGAAGGTCGCGGCGAGGATCGTGTAAATGGATTCTCCCAAACTTTTGAGAGGCTCGCCAACCGACTCCGCCAGCAAAAAATAGATGACTCCTCCGCCGATCACCGCCACAGTGAACAAGATCAGGGAGGTCCTGAATTCGCTGATCAGGATCAGGGTATCGCGCCAGGTTGCCCGGAACCTGCGCCAGCGGCTTTTCATTTCTTCAACCCTTCGATGGGCAGGCGCACCGTCATACGGCGGACGTTGTCGCCATTGCGCGGCGTGACCTTGAGCACCAGCACACTAATATCATCCGCAGGGCGGTCGTCGTCCAGCCTGACTGCGTGCGCCAGCAGAATATCCGCCACTTCCTGCGGCGTGGGATCCTGGTCTTCCAGCATGGATTGAAGCATTTCGGCGGCGTTCATCGGCTGCCCGCGGCGCTCGCCCGCGTGCACAAGACCATCCGTGTATATGACGACGGTCAGTCCGGCTTCGATGGCAATTTCCAGAATGGAGGGGCGCACATCGCGTGAAGTGCCGAGGGGGATGCTTTCGCTTTCGATCTTGTCGATCCGGGTCCCGCGACAGACGAACATGGGGGATGGATTATTGCGGGTCAGGACGATGGTCCCGCTGTGGAAGTCCACCGAGGCGATGTTGAGCGTACAGATGACCTTGCCGCGTTTGTCAGTGAAGAGCGCATCGGACGCCGCCCGGGCTGCCGCGCCATCCCGGACGCCTTCCGCCAGCAAGCCGATGACCTTCCGCACGACCAATTGTGAAACGGCTTTCGCACCGCGCCCGGAGGTCTGACCATCCGCCAACACAACCGAGAGTCCGCCATTGGGGCGTTCGACCACCTCGAGCGTATCGCCGCTTTCGGAAGTGGCGTATTTATTGACCTTGGCAACCGCGATCTGAACTTCCATATCATTGATTTTAACGCAAGTTGTTCCGCCTTGCACTAAACCCGGGCGCGGCTGACGTTTTCCCAATCTCATCCTTGACGCTCATCCATCCACCCGCTATAATCTGCCCGCTTCAATCGTAAATCGGTAGGGGCGGATGGTTATCCGCCCCTATAACGTGTAAAAATAAGGAGAAAGACAGAAATGCCCCCACATCCAAAGCGCAAACACTCAAAGAGTCGCCGCAACATGCGCCGCGCTCATGACGCCTTGCAGCCTCGCAACCTTACCGCCTGCTCCAACTGCGGATCCATGCGCCTGCCGCATACAGTCTGCCCGAATTGTGGTTTCTACGAAGGCAAGGAAGTTGTCGAGATCAAAAAAGAAAAGAAGAAGGCTGAGTAGAATCGAATTCTTCGTTGGACAAAATGGGTCGTGACGAACACGACCCGTTTGTGTTTAATTGGTTGATTGCAGGGGCGAGTCGCCCATGCAGCTTACGGAGGCATCAATGCAATTCGATTCACAAACTACGGCGTTCATCTTCCCCGGGCAAGGCTCGCAGGCAGTCGGCATGGGCAGAGACCTCGCCGCGCGCTATCCGGTTGCCAAACAGACTTTCGACGAAGCGGACTCCATCTTTGGCTTTTCCCTCTCTCGGCTCATGTGGGAAGGGCCCAAAGAAACGCTGGACGAGACGGTCAACACACAACCGGCGTTATACGTCCATTCCATTGCCGCGTTTCGGACATTCTCGAGTCTTTCCACGCTCCGGCCTGCCACCGTTGCCGGGCATTCCCTCGGCGAATTATCGGCGCTCACGGCATCCGGCGCGTTGTCCTTTGCCGATGGACTCCGGCTTGTCCGCACGCGCGGCGAACTGATGAAGCGCGCCGGTGAACTCAATCCCGGCGGCATGGCAGCCATCCTCGGCGTGGACATTCCCACGCTCGATAAAGTTTGTGCCGAAGCCAGCACGGAAACCGAGATTGTCCAGGTCGCCAACGACAACTGCCCCGGGCAGGTGGTCATCTCTGGTCACAAATCTGCGCTTGAGCGTGCCATGGCTGGAGCGAAGGCGGCGGGAGCGAAGCGTGCCCTCCCTTTGCCCGTAAGCATCGCGGCACATTCCCCGCTGATGGATTCGATCCAGCAGGAATGGAATGCCGCTGTGGACGCCTGCGCCATTGGAGGCGCGGTCATCCCGGTGGTGGGCAACGTCTATGCCGATATTATCCGCACGGCGGATGAACTGCGCGCCGATATCAAAGCGCAGATGCAGTCACGCGTCCGTTGGACTGAATCGGTGCAGGCGATGCTTGGGAGCGGAGTCCAGACCTTCGTCGAAGTGGGAAGCGGAGATGTCCTATCCGGGCTGATCAAGCGTATCGACGCGTCTGCATCCCGCTTTCTGTTGGGCAATCCGCAGGACTTCGCGGCATTGGAATTCTAGATCTGCTATACTTCGGTCATGGCTGATATCAACTCTCGCATCAATAAAGTTGTCGGTGAAATTTCGGGAAACGAGGCTCTTTTGGAGATGCTCGATGCCGACGCCGCGACTGAACTGCTGAATTGGGGTATTGCGACCGCAACCATGCTGGTGAAAAAGACGGAAGGCATGGATGACGCTGCCGCAGAGCAGGCATTGGAGCCTCAACTTAAGGCTGTGCGTCAGACGATGCGCTCCGCAGGAAATTGGGCTTCGGGTAAATATGCCGATCCTGCTGCCCGCGCGCAATTACGCGACAAATTGAATGAGTATCTTAAGACCATCCATGGAGAAGGCGGGAAACCATCGTTGGTCGATCGTATGAATATTGTTTTGAATCAGGTGGATGATAAGAACAGGACCCCGCTTCAATTGATCCAGAGTTTCAAGGGTTTGATAGAGGAATCGCAATAGGAGTTTATGCCGAAAAGACGGGCGATGTCGAAGAGAACTGCACTGGGTTCGGTTCTCTCGGTGATCATTTTATTTGTTCTCGGAGTCATTTACTCGCTGACGGGCTCCGGACCCGACTCTGGGGAACCGACGCCGACTGTCGTTTTCGCGACCGGTACGCCGCAGGTGGACTTTCCTCCGGGTGTGACGCCGGTGGTGGAAATTCCTCCAACGCCAACCCCGGCTAGTCAATGGTGGGAGGTATATTTCACCGATCCATTCGCGGTCAATGACCCGGCGCAATGGCAGAGCTCGATTGCGGGGAAATTGATCGAAAAGATCAATGCCGCCGCGAACAGCATTCATATTGCCGCGTTTGAATTCGACCTGACGCCGATTGCCGAAGCCTTGATCGCGGCGCGCCAGCGCGGCGTGGACGTGCGCTGGGTCACCGACGATGAGAGCGGACTCGAAGCCGACGAAGACCCGGACCGGGGTCAATTTGCGCTGTTGCAGGAGGCAGGCATTGAGGTCGTTGCTGATTCCCGCTCGGCGCTGATGCACAACAAGTTCATCGTTTTCGACCAACAAACTGTGTGGACCGGTTCGACGAATTTCACTATCAGCGCTGTATTTCAGCAAAATAACAACGCGGTGGTCATTCATTCACCGGAGATCGCCGCGATGTACGAGCGTGAGTTCTTTGAAATGTGGGATGGGCAATTTGGTCCCAAATCCCCATCCCTGGCTGAGCATCAGAGTGCTCTCGTGAATGGAACTTTGATACAGGTCTATTTCTCGCCGGAGGATGATGTCTTGAATCGTATCATCCCACTGGTTGCCGGGGCGCAGTCAAATATTCGTTTCCTGGCGTTCAGTTTTACCGATTATCCGCTTGCCAAAACGATGATCGACCGCTACGCCGCCGGGGTGGACGTGGCAGGTGTATACGAAAAGACCGGCAGCGAAACCGAGGGCGCAGAACTGCGGACGTTCTTCTGTGCCCGCGTCCCGGTTCGGCAGGATGGGAATCCCAGGTTCCTGCACCACAAGTTAATTATTGTGGACAACCGGCTGGTGATCACTGGTTCTTTCAATTTCTCGAACAATGCCACCGATAACAATGACGAGAATGTCATCATCATCGATAACCCCGATGTGGCTGCCTTGTACTTGCAGGAATTTAGCCGCGTGTGGAATATCGCCGCCGACCCTGACCCGGCAAAGTTTACATGCCAGTAGCCGCTATGTCATTTTGGGCGGAACGAAGAATCGCCTTGTGATCAAGCCTCTTCGTTGATGTTCAGAGCGGCATTATCGTAAATAAGAAGAAGCAACTCCTACCATGCCGGTGTCACATTTCCCTGCTCATCCTGCCAATAAGGCGCCCAGGCGAGGGAAACCAGTTGGACAGTGATGTCCGTTTTCTTGGGTTTGACGGAAATGGTTTCCAAGCTTTCGGTCAGCGGGTCCACTTTTTCTGCCAGGGCATCCGTCTCAGACTTCAACTGAGCATCCAGGTCGGCCAGTTGTTGCTGGATCGCTTCGACTGTTTCGTTGGCGCGTGAGACATCGCCGCCTTCCTCCATGGCGCGCCCTGCTTTCCGGGCGGCAGTCGTCGCCTTGTTGATGGTGCCGCTTAAAGATTTGCGCCCCGTGAACGCACCAAGCAGCGTGGAGCCGAATGAAAGGGCAGTTTGCAGTTTCGCCTGTTGAGCCTGCTCCTTTTGTTTTTCCACGGCGGCTTGTGCCTTGCGCAGGCGCTCTTGGAGTGTAGCCATTTTGGGCGCGTATTTCTTGCGGAGGGCTTCCACCAATTCATCTCGTTTTTCACGGGCGACCTGTCCCGCACGGATGCGAAAGTCGCGTTCATCTTCGCCCGGCTGAGAGACCAATTTCAGGCTGGGGCTTTGGAACAGATTGATGGACTGCGAGCCGTAGAGCCAGTTGGCAAAATCTTTGTTCCATGCGGCGTAATTTTTCGCCTGACTGGCGGCGGAGGGCAGGTTGCTGAATTGCGCGCCGCCCTGTGCCGATTTTTCCAGGTCTGTGGCAGGGATGCTGATCTCTTCGGCGCCATCCCAGGTGACGGGAATGGCATCGTCCGTGACGGGGGTGAGATATACCTTGCTTTGGGTCGTGCTGACCCTGGTCTTGGCATCGGCAAAATTGATCTTCGCCGCGCCGATAACCTTGGGCTGGTAAACGAGAGTCTTCCCGCTGGAGCCGCGCACCGGCAGGAAGAATGCCTGGATGCCGGGCGGGAGCGCAGGCTGACTTGCCGAAACGGATGGGGCAGCGGATATGGTCACAGCCGCCGCGGTCGCTGTTGAAACGGGAGCCGCCGCAGGCTTCGTCGTGGACGCGTCGCCGCGGTACGGGTCCATCAGGACCTTGATTTGATCCCGCGTCAATGGGCCTCTCAAATACGACAGCGCCCAGCGCGTCTGCATCAGTTCGGGCGCGTCCTCATGTGTGTTGTTCATCAAGAATACCCGGTTGCCGAGCGACGAAATGATTTTCTCGATCTGCGAGCGGTTGAATTGCGCTCCCGCGGCAGCGCTTTCGAGACCGTCGAGCAGGCGGGCTTTGTCGCGCTCGGTCTGTAGCCGACCGATGAACCATGTGCCGATGTTGGAAAGGGCTTTGTAATCGAGGTCCACCGGGTTTTGCGTGGCGAGTACCATGCCCACGCCGAAGGCGCGTGCCTGCTTGAGCAGGGTAAGCATCGGCAGTTTGGATGGCGGGTTGCTGGTGGGCGGCAGGTAGCCGAAGATCTCGTCCATGTATACGAGCGCGCGCAGGCTGGTGGTGCCTGGCTGACCGCGCATCCAACTCAAAATTTGGTTCATCAACAATGAAACGAAGAACATGCGCTCCGGATCGCTGAGGTGCGCGATGGAGAAAATGGCGAGACGAGGCTTGCCGGTGGGCGTATAGAGGATCTGTCCGATGTCGAGCGGAACGCCCTGTAACCAGGCGCTGAAGCCTGGCGATGCCAGCAAGTTGTTCAACGCCATGACGAGCCCGAAGCGTTCCTTCGATGGGTAGAAGGATTCGAGGTCAAGCACGCCGACTTTCTCGACGGGCGGTGTCTGCACTTGTTGGATGAGCGTTGCCAGGTCGAGGTCGCGTCCCTGCCGCCAGGCGGTGTCGAGGATGGTCGAGAGCAGGATGTGTTCGCGGCTTTGGACGGGGTCGGCTTCGATGCCCACCAGACCGAGCAGGCTGGTGGCGGTGGTGCTGACGCGTTCGCGCAGGAGGTCGCTGTCTTCCCGGAGGGCGGGTTCCGGCGCGGCGAAGGATTTCAGAATCGATACCGGGATCCCGGCGCTGGAGCCGGGAGTGTAGATGCGGATGTCGCTGGCGTCTCGCAGGCGTTGGATACGTTCTCCGCTCTGGTTCCAACTGGCGAGACCATTTTTCCAAGTGTCGGCTTGTTTGTTGGCGTACTCTTCGGGAGTCATCCCTTTTTGGCGCGCGTCGTCGAGGTTGATCCAGGGAAGAAAGTCTGTTCCGCGCAGTTGGGGGAAGGTCAGGAGCAGGTTGGCGAGATCGCCCTTGGGGTCGATGAGGATGGCAGGTACGCCGTCAATGGCGGCTTCCTCGATGAGGGAAATGCAGAGACCGGTCTTGCCGGAGCCGGTCATCCCAACACACACGGCATGGGTGGTCAGGTCTTTTGAATCATACAGTAGAAGTTCATCCTTTGCCTTTTGCGCTTCAAGGTCATATACCCGCCCAAGATAGAACGAACCCAGTTTTTCGTACTCCTCCATGGATGTCTCCTTTTACATGAACGACCTTCAAGTGTTGCGATGCTCCCGATATTTTACAACATTTATCGACAACAAAGCCAAAATAAAACAGCGCAGGTTGTTTCCTGCGCTGTTTTATTGGGTGAAACTTTAGTCCAAGAGATTCGCTGGAATGTTGCCGCCATTCTCGGCAATTTTCTTTAGGACTGTCTTATGCAGCCAAATGTTCATCTTGCTGTGGTCGCCGCCCATCAATTCGGCGGGGCAGCCAAGTTCCTCGGCAAGTTCCTTGCGTGCTGCAAGACTGCTGTCGATGCCGAGGACCTTGAGCAAGTCGACGATGGAAACCTTCCAATCAAGACCGGAACCTTTGGTCATCTCTTCCAGTTTCTTGACCACATCCACTTCAGAGATTGGTTTGACGGCAGGTTCGGACGGTTTTGCGTTACGGCCCATGGCGGCAAGCTCTTCCGGGCTGAGGGCAATGTTTGCCGGTTTGGCGGTGGAAGCCGCCGTGGGAGCTGCAGGGGCGGCTGGCTTAGCCACAGGGGCGCTGGTGGACATTTGCAGTTTTGCGCGAGCTTCGGCTTCCTTCTTTGCCATATCGGCGAGCGCCTGTGCTTGTGCGGCCTCTGCTTCTTTGTCCTTATCCTTGTTCAATCCTAGTTTATCGAGAATTTTTGCGAAGAGTCCCATAATACAATTCCTTTCGATGACTTTTGGTTTTGGAAATTAATGAAGAGAATGATTTTAGCGTCATCCTCGCTTGCACTGATGACATTATAGCACTTTGTTTGCTATAATGTATTCATCAATTGTTGATCATGAAAGGACGCCCACATGCAAAATCGTTCCTCGTCTCGCGGTATTGACCTAGCTTCTCTTTTTAATGTTGCCGCACAGGCATTGGCTGCAAATCAGACTTCCCTAAATCAAGCTGACACGGATAATCAAAATCATGGCGATAACATGGTGCAGGCTTTCAATATGATTACACAAGCTTTGGGAAGCCAGCAGGGTGCTTCACCATCCCAACAGCTCAGTCATGCCAGCCAGTATTTGTCTCAACATGCGACCAGTGGTTCGGCACATGCCTATTCACAAGGCTTGGCACAAGCCGCGCAACAGCTCCAGGGACAGGATGCCGTCACGCCGGACAATGCCATGATGTTGATTCAGTCGCTTCTCGGGGGCGGGCAGCAACCGGCTTCGCAGGGAGGCGGGGATTTGCTCGGCTCTCTGCTCGGAGGTGGTCAGCAGTCAGCGGCGCCGGATGCCGGAGACCTTTTGGGGGCGTTGCTTGGCGGTGGGCAATCCCCACAACAGAGTACCTCACAAGCTCAGGACGGACTCGACCTTGGCGATCTTTTGAATGCAGGCATGGCTTTCATGAGCGCAAAACAGCAGGGGCAGGGAAATTTGCAAGCCGGACTTGCCGCCTTGATGGCAGCGGGTCCATTGGGACAAAAACCGCATCGTCAGCAATCTGGGCAACTTGTAGCGAATGCTTTGCTCCAGGCTGTTGCCGGAATGTCCCGGAAATAAGAAGCCGCATAAAAGAAACGCAAAGTTCCGGGTGAAATCTCGGAACTTTGTAGTTTATGACACTGAACATAAAGTTATATTCCATGGCCGGTTTAAAATCATTTCACCTGTTTTCAAGAATGATGACATTTGTCCGTTCTGGTGGTTTTCTCCCGGTAGTATAATCACCTCATGATAATCTGGTCTGACAATAAACTTGTCAGCGCCGCTGATTGTGCGGTTCTATGAACATATCTGGTCAGAGATGATGCCCTCTGACCAGATTATTTTTTATAGGAGAAACCCATGAAGTTAAGTTCGCTTGCCTGCGACATTGCCGAGTCGCCCACCTTTGCCCTAAACGAGGAAGCCCGGCTCCTAAAGGAGCGCGGCGAAGCTGTGATCAACCTGGGGATTGGTGAACCGAAAAACAAGACGCCGATCTCAGCGATTCTTTCCTCAGCCGCCAAATTGACCAGCGGTGAAGTGAAATATACGCCTCCCGACGGCCTCCCCTCTATGAAAAAAGCAGTCATCCGTTATACGGAGGAGAATTATGACCGCTTGGTTTCACCGGAGAATGTGATCGTCACCAACGGCGCCAAGCAATCCCTGTTTAACATCCTATATTCGATTCTCAACCCACAGGATGAAGTAATCATCATTGCGCCGTACTGGGTCTCCTATACCGAGATGATCAAGATGTGCACGGGGAGACCGGTGATTGTGACCCCCGAAGATGGAACGTTTACCCCAAATTTTGCCGAGATCGAGCGGGCAGTGACTTCCTCCACGCGAGCGATCATCGTTAACAGCCCGAACAATCCATCCGGTGCAATCTACCCGCCGGAGCTGATTGAAAAGATCGTGAACCTGTGCGAGAAAAAAGGCATTTTCATGATCTGTGACGATATCTATCATAAACTAACTTTCGACCGGAATGTGGCGATCCCTGCCTATCGTTTCACGAAAAAGGATATTGAAAATTCGCATATCGTCGTGGTCAACGGCGTGGCGAAACTTTATGGTATGACCGGTTTTCGAATCGGGTGGGTGGTGGGTCCGCGCGAACTGGTGAGGGTGATGACCAATGTTCTGGCGCAGACGACATCCTGTGTATCGCCCATCGCGCAGGCGGCGGCTGAGGGCGCGTTGAACGGCATGCAGTCCGTGGTGGAAGCGTTGCGGTTGCAAATCCAGAACAACCGCGACGTGGTGCTCCAGGAGATGAAGACCTTCAACGGTGCGCGCCTTATCCCGCCGGCGGGAACGTTCTACGCCCTGCCGGACCTGCGTGCCTTCAACAACAACTCTGTGGAAGTCTCGAAGTTCCTGCTCAAGAAGGCGATGGTGGTGACCGTGCCTGGCAGGGAATTTGGCATGGAAGGTCACATTCGTATTTCGTTCGCAGGCTCGGTGAAAGATGTGACCGAGGGCATTGCCCGTATCAAATGGGCTCTCGACCCCACCAGCCCAAATGAGATCTACATTGGCGATAAGAAGATGATCCGTGATTGGATGTAGGAGAGACGACGATGAATAACTTGCTCAATATCAAAACTCCTGCCGAAGCGATCGCCCAAGCCCGTAAAGCGGACTTTAACCTCTCTAATCAGGGTGTTACGAATTTACGGCTTGCCTATTGGAATCTGACGACTGAAGCGTTGTATGAAGAAGCAATCTTTCGTAGTGAGGGCGTGACGGTTTCTGGTGGTCCATTCGTAGCGCACACTGGCAAGCATACCGCGCGCTCGGCGAATGACAAGTTCGTCGTGCGGCATGTTGACTCGGAGCAGAATATTTGGTGGGGCGTGTATAACCGTCCGTTCGAGACCGAGAAGTTCGACTCGTTGTATGCCAGGATGTTGGGCTACTTGCAGGGTAAGGATGTCTTTGTTCAGGACCTCTACGGCGGTGCGGATGAAAACTATCGCCTGCCGGTCCGTTTTGTGACGGAGCTGGCCTGGCACAGCATATTCCTGCGGAATATGTTCCTCTTGCCGCAATCGTTGGAGGAATATAAGCGTTTTGTCCCCGAGTTCACGATCTTCGCCGCGCCTGGTTTCAAGGGTTCGCCCTCTGTGGATAGTACCAATACAGAAACATTCATCGTTTTGAATTTCGAAAAGAAGCTTGCTATTATCGGCAACACCGCCTATGCAGGTGAGTTGAAGAAAACAGTTTTCACATTGTTGAATTACCTTCTGCCGCTGGAGGGCGTCCTTTCCATGCATTGCTCGGCAAACGTCGCCCCGGACAACCCAAACGATGTTGCGCTGTTCTTCGGGCTGAGTGGCACCGGCAAGACGACCCTCTCCGCCGACCCGACCCGCCGCTTGATCGGCGACGATGAACACGGTTGGAGCGACGAGGGTGTCTTCAATTTCGAAGGCGGATGTTATGCCAAGGTTATTGGGTTATCGGAGACAGCCGAGCCGGAGATTTATGCGACAACGAAAATGTTCGGAACAATCCTCGAGAATGTCTCCTTTGACCCGATCACCCGCCTCATTGACTTGGACGATGACTCGATTACCGAGAACACGCGCGCTTCCTACCCCCTGACATTTATCGCGAATGCCGTCCCGGAGAAGAAGGCTGGGCATCCGAAGAATATCATCCTGTTGACGTGTGACGCCAGTGGAGTCATGCCGCCGATTGCACGTCTTTCTCCGAACCAGGCGTTGTATCAATTCATCAGCGGGTACACCTCCAAGATAGCGGGAACAGAGGTCGGCTTAGGGAAGGAACCGGAGATTACGTTCTCTGCTTGTTTTGGCGGACCGTTCATGGTTCATCATCCCTATAAATATGCCGAACTGCTCAAACGTAAGATCGAGCGCTATGGAGTCAAATGCTGGCTGGTCAACACCGGCTGGGTGGGTGGCCCCTACGGCATTGGCAAGCGCATCTCGATCAGACATACGCGCGCATTGTTGAACGCTGCCTTGACTGGTAAGTTGGATTCGGTTGAGTACAAAAAAGATCCCGTGTTCGGTTTTGATGTCCCGCGCGCCTGCCCGAATGTTCCCGATGATGTGTTGGATCCCTCGTCATCGTGGCATGACAAAAAAGAATACGACAAGAAATATAAGCAATTGGCACAGCGCTTTATCGAGAACTTCGGGAAGTTTACCGAGGGGACGCCGCAGGAAGTGATCGACGTAGGTCCGAAGATATAAATGAAAAACTCCGGGTTCAGCAAGAACCCGGAGTTTTTCATTACTCGTACACTGGCAAGTTTGTTGTGAGGGGGAATCTGCCAGTCTTTTTGGTCTGTGGTTTACTAACGATTAGCTTCTTCTCAGCCTGCATCTTGTCGATACGGCGCTGGACATGAGGGGAAAAATAGCCAGCGTAGCGTTTTTGTAGTTCGGGTCTCTGCCAATCGTGCCCTGTGACTTGTCCACGGCAGGTGGGTTGCCCGCACAGGCAGTTGAATTCATCATAGGGCATGGTGTCGCACATGGCATAGTCGAAACAAACTTCTTCGCCGACTTTGATATCTCGCATTGCAACGAGTCCGATCTGTCCCGAAAGTCCCGCATTCGGATTACAGGAGTGATTGACATAATCCCCTTCGCCGATCGGCCGCGGCACCAGGAAGTGACGATCTTCCACCTGGAGGCACAGACTGCGTTCACGTTCGGGAAGGTGAATAAAGGTGTCCCATTCGTACACGACACCCCCGAAAATGGCTATGAGTTCGCCTTTCATAATGGGCTTGAGGGCAAAAATGCCATTTCCACTGCCATCGGCTTTCGGGCGGCCTTCCAACTTAGAAGACAGATAGGAACTTGGTTGCTTGGACATTCATATAACTTCCTTTCATTTGGATTAAAGATAAACAGCGCCTCCCCCGGTGGACGGGCCGGGAAAAACGCCATTAGGTACGTGAATGATACATCAAATTGTCAGTGTGTAAAGGTTTCCATAAGACAACTTTTCAGGGTTTCCCCCTATCCCAAAACGACCCTCGAGCAATGAACTCGAGAGTCGTTTGACTTTTTCTACTGCTTTCGCATTTGATTCCGCGCAATACGGTTGAGAAGTTGCAATAATTCCTGCATTTTTTCCGGCGCGGACGCGTCGCCGGTGACCACCGTGTGCGACTTTCTCTTCGTTTTCACGGTGATCGAATAGGTGAAACTGTCTGGAGTATTCTCATCCATCATTTGTTCCGGCAGTTCGTTGAAGTCGAGGTCGTCGAGCAGATCGAACAGCTCCTTGGATTGTTCATCGGGCAGGTCCTCCGGCTTGAAGTCCGCGGCGAAGCGGATGCCGGCAAACCCTCCGGTTCGCTCGAATTGGATGCGTTCCACTTTCATGTCAGCCTCTTATTTCGCGGGTGCGGCGCCAATCGCGCGGAGCAGGGAGGTGAAACATCCGTCGCCAGGTTCGGTTGGTTCTCCGTTGCCGCCCTCCACGCCCAAGCCGACTGCCGCCCAGCCATTCTTCACCGCCTGTTGTTCCAAGCTTCCGGTGCCAAAGAGTTCTCCTGCTGTCTGGTAGGTCAGGTTGGCGCAATCCTGGAATTTGGAACTGCTGGTCAGTTTGTCGCGCAGGGTCACGTACCAGATCTGACCGGCTTTGAGCCAGGCGTTGCCGCCTATCTCCAGGGCGGCGACGTAGAAGGCGTGATTGGGGATGCCTGAGTTGATGTGGACTCCGCCGTTGTCGCTGACCGTGTTGACATAATCCTTCATATGCGCGGGTTGTGGGTCCTTGCCCAGCACGGGATCGTCATACGCCGTTCCAGGAGCCTTCATCGAACGGATACCGACACCATTCACATTCGATGTGAGCAGACCCGCGCCGATGATCCAATCCGCCTGGTCAGCGGTCTGACCGAGGGTATATTGCTTGACGAGCGATCCGAACACATCGGACATCGATTCGTTCAGGGCGCCAGGTTGCTGGGAATAGGTCAGTTTTGCCTCGTATTGTGTGACGCCGTGTGTCAACTCGTGACCGATTACATCGATGGCAATGGTGAAGCGGTTGAAAAGACGTTCGTTGATGGGGAGGTTCTCGTCACCATCACCATACACCATCTGTTCGCCGTCCCAAAAAGCATTGTCGTAGCCTTTCTGATAATGGACGGTCGAGTCGAGGCGCATACCGTTGTTATCGATGGAGTTCCTTTGGTAAAACTCTTTGAAGAGATCATATGTGGCGCCACTCCCGTCGTAGGCTTCGTTGACGGCGACATCTGTCGAGGGCGGATCCCCTTCCTTGCGGACCTGCGTACCGGGCAGGCTTGATCCATTCTTGGCATCGTAAATAATCCGTTCCTTGCCGCCGACCGCCACTCGCAAGGCTGCACCGGTAAAATCGGAAAGCGCGCGGCGTTTCCCGACCATTTGCGCCGAAGCCTTTAGCGTGTTAATCGCAAGCACTTTTTGCGCCGCAGTGCCGTTTGTGGCGATATCTTCCAGCATGTGGGGCGGGACGATGCAGTTGACGGGGAAATGCTTGTGCATGGAGAGAATCCTTTCTATTTGGCGAATTGGACAAGCAAGTTGAGTATACGTTGTTTTGGAACGATTTTCAATAGGACTTTGGAGAACTTCACAAATCACACACGAACATCCGCTGGAGTGACCCCAAGATCGTCCGGCGTAACGCGGATGCCTGTGAAATTCTCGTATGATAGGTCCTGAAAGTTCAGGTGGAGCGCTTGTTTTACTGCTTCGAAAAGCGCATTATAACTTTTAGTGACAGCCGCTTCCCAGTCCAGATTCAGTTTCGCAGTCGTGCGCTTGATTGTGTCCACACTTTGCCCTTCGATCTCGATGAAACATCCGTAGGGCAATTCGTCAAGCATGACATGGCACTCGTCCAGCTCATGCACTTCACGATATTTATCATAGGAAAGTAGTTTACGGTATCCAAGCGCTTCAAGGAACTGTTTTGCCTTTTCGAAATCTTCCACGACGAATTCGATTTCGGTTCGGCTCAGGACGCCCTGCTCATTGGTACTCGCGCCTTTGTAGGTGAGTCGCACCTCGGTGTCACGTCTCAGGCGCAGGACGCGCCCCTCGGAACGGAGTCGGGCATCGGGCAGGTCGAAGCGAATGTTCTTCTCCAGGATACGCTCCTGAACCAGATGTGCGCCCAGCACCCGGAGCCGATTGCGAATTGCATCCAGACCGGTCACATAGAATTTAACTTCAATTTCCTGATTATTGTCCGGCATTTACATCACGTTAAGCAGGGTCTGCTTTTGCTCCACGCTCTCACCTGCCTTGACCTTGATCCTCTGCACGATGCCATCGCGCGGGGCTTTGAGCTCGTTCTGCATTTTCATGGACTCCAGGATCAATAACACCTGCCCCTTTTTGACTTCCTGCCCCTCGCTGACCGGGATGGCGACCACCAGACCGGGCATGGGCGCCTTGAGGATGAATTCCCCGCTCTCCGCCACGCCTCCGCCTGCCGCGGCTCGCAACCGCCTTTCCCGCTCATCCTCGACTGTGATTGGGTAGAGCCGTCCTCGCAGGAGCACCTGCCAGTTATCGTCGCCGCGCGCCACATAGGATTCGTGCGACTTGCCGTCCACAATCAGGGAATACACGGGTTGTCCGCTGACCGATTCGAAATCAACTTCATAGACCTTCCCGTCCACGCTGACGTGTCTGTCGTCGATGATCTCTACAAGGAATTGTTTGCCTTCGATGGTCGTTATGTATTTCATGCTGTTTCGCGTCTCTTCCGTTTATCTGTGCATTCGTTCCCAACGACCGACCCACTTCCAGTTGCTGGCATCACGTTCGTTGCGGTTGACGATCTGTGCCGAACGCTCGGTCTCGCGGTGAGCGACCAGCGTGGCAAGAATCGCCGCGACCTCGTCGTATTTCTCCCGATACTCTTCGGCATCCTCCATCGAGAAGCGCTCCTCCACAAAGCGGGTGTCGTATTGACCGCCCATAAAGCGGTGCGAATCCATCAACACCTGATGGAAGGGAATGTTCGTGCGCACGCCGACGATACGGTATTCCTCCAGCGCGCGGCGCATACGCAGGATGGCTTGGGCGCGCGTCTCTCCCCAGACGATCAGTTTCGCAATCATCGGGTCATAGAATGGCGTGATCTCGAAGCCGGGATACACGCCCGTATCCACGCGCACGCCGGGACCGGTGGGGAGCAGGCTGTGTGTGATATGCCCTGTGGATGGCATGAAGTTGTTGTACGGGTCTTCTGCATTGATGCGGCACTCGATGGCATGACCGTTAAATTGCACATCCGCCTGCTTGTAGCTTAGCACACGCCCGCGCGCCACGCGGATCTGCTCTTTGACAATATCGATGCCGGTGACCATCTCGGTGATGGGATGTTCCACCTGTAGCCGGGTGTTCATTTCAAGGAAATAAAAATTCTCATCCTTGTCGAGCAGGAACTCGATGGTACCTGCGTTGACATAATCCACCGCCTGCGCGGATTTGACCGCCACTTCGCCCATCCTTCTCCGCAAATCATCATTCAAGGCGGGAGAAAGCGCCTCCTCCACCAACTTTTGATGTCTCCGCTGCAGGGAACATTCGCGCTCCCCCAGATGAATTACATTCCCGTGCGTATCCGCCATAATCTGAAATTCGATGTGCCGCGCCCCTTCGACCAGTTTCTCCAGATAGACATTCCCATCCCCGAAAGCAGATTCCGCTTCACGACGCGCAGACTGAAGCAGAGTCGGCATTTCCTCCAGGCTTCTTACCTCCCGCATGCCCTTTCCCCCGCCGCCCGCCGTGGCTTTGATCAACAACGGAAACCCAATGGAAGGCGCAATGCCGAGCAGATCATCGTTCGTCATGTTACCCACATCCTCGGTCCCGGGGACGACCGGCACGCCCGCTTTGATGACCGTGGCGCGTGCCTCGGCTTTGTCGCCCATCGCCGCAATGGACGACGGCTTGGGTCCGATGAAAGCGATCCCCGCGTCGGCGCATGCGGCGGCGAAATCATCCCGCTCGGCAAGGAAGCCATAGCCGGGATGCACCGCGTCCGCCCCGGATTTGCGGGCAATATCGATGATCTTGTCTGCGCGCAGATAGGACTCGCGCGAAGGCGCGGGACCCAGCAGATAAGCTTCGTCTGCATAGCGGACGTGCAGTGCCTGACGGTCCGCTTCCGAATAGACGGCAACAGTTTCGATGCCCAATTCGCGGCAGGCGCGGATGATGCGCACCGCAATCTCTCCTCGATTGGCGACCAATACTTTATTGAACATGGCTCCTCAGGTCTCACCGTTCTAGGTTTCAAGTTCCACGGGCTGTCAACAGGGAACGTGACACTTGAACCATGATGCTTATAGTGGAATATTCCCGTGCTTTTTGGCGGGGTTGCTGTCGCGCTTGTTGCTCAACATTTCCAGCGCGTTGATGAGGCGCGGACGCGTCTCCTTGGGCTCGATGACATCGTCGATATAGCCGCGTTCTGCCGCCACATAGGGGCTGGCGAACTTCTCGCGATATTCCGCGACCAACTCCGCCTTTCGCCTGATCGGGTCCACGGCTTTTTCCAATTCCTTGCGAAAAATAATGTTGACCGCGCCGTCGGGTCCCATCACGGCGATTTCGGCGGTGGGCCATGCCAGGTTCAGATCGCTGCGGATGTGCTTAGAAGACATTACGCAGTAGGCGCCGCCATATGCCTTGCGGGTGATGACCGTCAGCTTTGGAACCGTCGCTTCGCAGTAGGCGTAGAGCAGTTTCGCCCCGGAGCGAATAATGCCGTGATGCTCTTGGAATGTTCCCGGCAGGAAGCCTGGCACATCCTCGAAGGTGATGATCGGGATGTTGAACGAATCGCAGAAGCGAACGAAGCGCGCACCCTTCTCGCTGGCATCAATATCGAGCACGCCTGCCAGCACCGCAGGCTGATTTGCCACGATGCCCACCGAATGCCCGCCGAGACGCGCGAACCCGACGACAATATTCTGGGCATAATTCTCGTGAATCTCGAAAAATTGTCCGTTATCCACGATCAGGCGGATGGCGTCCTTGATGTCGTATGGCTTGTTGGCGTCGTCCGGGACGATACTGTTCAGCGCTTCGTCCATGCGGAGCGGATCATCGCCGGGCACGAACGGCGCATCCTCCATGTTATTCTGTGGCAGATAGCCGAGCAATTTACGGATCAGGAACAGCGTATCTGCTTCGCTGTCTGCGGCAACATGGCAAACGCCCGACTTCTCGGAGTGCACGCTGGCGCCGCCCAAGTCTTCAAAAGAGACTTCCTCATGGGTGACCGCTTTGACCACATCGGGACCCGTAACGAACATATAGGAGGTGTTGCGCGTCATGAAGATGAAATCGGTCAGGGCAGGAGAGTATACCGCGCCGCCCGCGCAAGGTCCCATGATGGCGGAGATCTGCGGGATCACGCCCGATGCCATTGTGTTGCGCAGGAAGATATCCGCGTAGCCGCCAAGCGCCACCACGCCCTCCTGAATACGGGCGCCACCCGAATCGTTCAAGCCGATTACAGGCGCACCGTTCTTCATTGCCATATCCATGATCTTGCAAATTTTTTCGGCGTGCACCTCGCCCAGACTCCCGCCGAAGACGGTAAAGTCCTGCGAGAAGACGTACACGAGCCGCCCCTCGATGGTTCCCCAGCCGGTTACGACTGAGTCGCTCATATACTTTTGCTCATCGAGGTTGAAATCATGCGTGCGATGCTTGACAAAGGCATCCACTTCGCGGAAGGAGCCCTTGTCGAGCAGGAGGTCGATCCGTTCACGGGCAGTCAGCCGTCCCTTTTTGTGCTGCGCTTCGATGCGCTCCGCCCCTCCGCCCAGACGTGACTGTGCCTTCAAATCATTCAGACGTTGAATGTTGTTTGTGGTGCTCATGTTCCTCGCTTTTTGTAAAAAATATCTTCGTGCTTCGATGCAGTGCGCAGGCCAAAGTCACCGCCAGAAAGATCACTGAAAGGATTACCGCAAAAGGCAGGTTGGAGCGTTCAGCTTGAAAGAAAAGCCTCTCAACCCAATACTGGAACAACCATCCAATCAGAAAGATCGGGAGCGCCGGATGAGCCCATCTCCTGTGGTTCATGGCTGCCCAGATCACGACGCCTCCCGCGACCACCCAGCCTGCCCCGGCTATGGACAGATAAACCGGGCTGAGACCATATTCGAACTCGGAAAGCACGCCCCACCAGCGCAGGGACGCGACAAAACGCGCCGCTCCCCAGACTGATAAGCTTAACACCATCCATAGCAACAGGGTTACACCGAAGGGACGTTTATGGGGCATGAGTTGGTTTATTTAATGGTATCAGATTTCGGCTGAGAGCGAGGCGGTTCTTCACTCCACTGTCCCCTTGCCGTATTTCAGCAGTTCCTTTTCGCCGAAGAAGATGCCTGTTCCTTGCAGGTAGGGGTCGAACTGTTTATTGTAGGGCTGACCGGAAAGCAAGCCGGGGTTGGCAAAGACATAATCCAGCCCGATGTCGTTCAGGTACTCGCCTGCGGTCCGAGCCTTGAGCGCCTGAAAATAAGGATAACTGTTGATCAAGCCATCCATGTTGACAATGGTGCGATCATGAAGGAAGTAACCAACGTTGCCGCCGCCGGTGAAGCCGATGAGGCTGCCCGGCTCGGTATTCGCTTCGAGGACAGGGATGATGTCAATGAAGGGATCATCCACCGACCAGTAGCCGTAGCGCATCGTACCCCGAACGTTGTTCCAATAGGACAGGCTCATGGAAACGCCAGCGATGACGGCGATCCCCCATGCAATCATTTGTTTGTATCGTGATGCCGGGATGAGTTTGGCAGCCATGCCGAGGAGCAGGCTCAACGTCAGGAGGATGAGAAGCAATTGACCTGTCCAATACCAGTTCTGTTCAGCGGCATAGCCGGAGGTGTTATAGCTGACCACTTGCAAGACGACGCTTCCAAACAACGGGATGATGCCCAGTCGCGTCACCGCGTTAACAGCTTTTTGCCTCTGTGCCCGAAGGATGAAAAAGCCAAGTACGGCGCATAGCAGGAGAATGGCAAGATAACCCCACACGCTGGAGATGCCCGCGCCCAAGAGCCGGTCTGCCCAGGAGCCAAAGAGCCCGGCGACAGGCTGCCAGGCGCCTTCGCCGTCCTTGTAGTTGAGACCGAAGAACGACAACGGATCACGCGCCGCACCGCCGTAGACGCGGGTGGGGAAAGAGCCCCACCAGCGCTTGATCTGTCCGCTGACTGGCGAGGATGTGCCGATGGCAAGTTTGTTCCAGAGCATATACAACCCCAGAAGACTAAAGACCACACCGTAATACATTAGCCCATCATTCAGCCATCCTCTCCACTGTGCCTGCAAGGTTTGGATTGGACTCCTGCCTGCCGGTGAGCTGGAATTTGCGTGCAAGCCTTTATGGACGAAGCGGGTCAAGCCAACCAGCAGGAGAGAGAACAGCCCGTCCATGAGGAGAATGGTGCGCGGCATGGCGTCGAAGTCATTCCGCTTTGCTAGGAAGAGCATGATGCCGCTGACAATTATCGTGCCAATCAGCGTGAAGACAGTCAATTTCGATAGAACCTTCAGCGGTTTCTCCAATGCCAGGTTCTGGTGCAAGCCTAGGAAATATGCCAACGGCAAACGGCTGAGGATGGATACCGCGATCATGGTAACTGCCACACCAGAATACTCGTAGTAGTCGCTCATTTCGAAGCGCGCTACAAAGGCGAACAATACTGAGAGCGTGATCGAGAGAATATCCAACGGGAGATAGTAGCGGAGGGAATGCCCGCGGAAAACGATCCAGAAGCCAGCCAGCCCGGCGAGAAACGCCAAATCAAGCCGGCTAAACATAGTCAGGGCGGCGATCAAGCCAAGGGTGAATATTTTTTGGCGGGCGACCTTCCCTTTTCGCCAGGTCATCTCAAACTCATGGAGTTTGTACAACAGCAGGACGATGAAAAACGCCGCGATGCCGGTCTCCAATCCCTGCTGGTAAACGACATTCAGGACATATGCGTCGAACACCCAATACAGGGCGGCAAGCACCCCGACGAATGGAGCGATGACCCTGCCAAGCAGGCGATGGAGCAAGATGCCCGACGCCACAGAAAGCGCGCTCATGATAAGCAGCAGGATGCGCAGGGGCAGGACAAGATCGAAGCGCGCCAGCGCAAAGATGGGGATGCAAATTATCATCCACAAGGGGTGATAACCGTTTGTGGGGTTGATCCCGTCGAAGGTACTGCCGCGCCCCTCGCTGATGTTCTGGGCGACCTTGAAGTAGTAATAGGCGTCGTCGCGGATGAACCAACGCTGCGACAGATTCTGCGCATCAGAAAGCGCCGCATACAGGCTGACAGACATCACGATGACAACCAGGACGATCTCGAACCAGGCGAATTTTTTCATCCACTCCTCATCCCGGCCCTGCCTCGGAAGGAGATGGGATTTCCAATGTGATCTTGCCAAAGTTCTCGTTCTTCCACAGGCGTTCCTGCGCGATGGCGGCATCGGTCAGTGGAAAGGTCTTATCGATTACTGGCTTGAGTTTCCCTGCCACAACCAGGTTCATCACTTCCCTGAATTCATCCCGTGTGCTCATGGTGGAGCCGATGATGCTCAGGTGTTTGGCGAATAGGTAGCGGTTGTCAATTTCGAACCTGGGGCCGCCGCTGTTGCCCACGGTGAGGAGTCGCCCTCCCTTGCGAAGCGACCTCAGGCTGAGCATGAACGTGGTGCCGATATTATCCACAACCACATCCACGCCGCGCTTATTCGTTGCCAGGTAAACGGACCGGGACCAGTCTGTCTCCTTGGAGCGGTCAATCAGGATGTCTGCGCCGAGGGACTGTGCCTTCTCCAGTTTTGACGCATCGGAGCCGACGACCACAACCTGCGCGCCGATATATTTGGCAATTTGCACGCTGGCAGTGTTGACTCCTCCCCCCGCGCCAATGATGAGCACAGTCTCTCCCTTTTGGAGATTCCCACGCGTGACAAGCGAATGCCACGCCGTCTGATAGACCAACGCCGCAGCCGCCGCCTGATGGTAGTCGAAATCTTTGGGCAGTTTGTAGAGCTGCCTGAAAGGGATGGCGATGTATTCGGCGTAGGTGCCGCGGACGGTCTCACCAAGCAGGTGCCAGTGAAGACACAGATTGTCCCTTCCCGCGAGACAGAATTCACAGGTTCCGCAACCCAGATTGGGGTTGATGACGACGCGGTCGCCAATTTTCCAATCCCCGCTCTCCTCGCTTTCCTGTTTCGTCACTATTGCGCTTCGCTCCACTCCTCCCAGCGCGATGATTTCTCCTGCGCCATCGGCGCCATTGATGTGAGGAAGGTCGAGTTTCAAACCCTGCCAGCCGTTGCGCACCATGACATCCATGCGGTTGAGCGCCGCCGCATGGAGGCGTACCAACGCTTCGCCAGGCTTGGGTTCGGGGGTCGGGAAGTCGCTATATTCCAGCACTTCCGGCCCGCCGTGTTGACGAAAGAGCATTGCTTTCATGGATGCGATTGTACCTGATTCCCTTGGTGAAGGCAGGTAACCGTCCTATTTCTCTCCTTGGGAGCGCCATCCAAAAGTGACCGCTGCTTGCGCCTTGCGGGATTCAGAGAGGCGGACAGCGCATAACCATTCCGGCCCTACGGAGAAAATACAGGTCAGTATAGGCTGATTAATGGGATAGAAACCTTTGACTGTCCCGAAGGCTTGAGTGGAGCAAATTCAGCCTTCGGGACAATGATCCCAACATTCCATGTTATCCTCCAAATTCAGAAAAAAGGACGGCTGTCGTTTTATCGGTCATTCCAACGGGAAACCTTTCGAAAACCTTGTGACCATGTTGTCAATAATGCTTGAGTTTCCCGTGATTACCAATACCCCATCATTCTTTTTGAGGATCTGAGGCGCCGGTTCGGGTTTAAGGATTGGCTTGCCGTCTTTCCCCCGCTTGAGCTGTAAGTAGGTTGCTTGAGAAGCTAAAGCGGCGCCCTTGTCGATTGATGAAAATCTAGGAATCAGGGATTCTTTGATGCACCAGAATATTGCTTCTTCAAGGGATTTTACTTCGCTATTGGAGGCAATAATATCCCTCAGGATCTTTTCATCTTCGTTCGAGAGCGTGAGGATTATGGTTGTCATTTTCTCTCCTGTTTACCGGACCAATCTTTCCAAAATGTACCGGATCACAATCAGTGTAAAGCCAAGTGCGATCAAATTTCCACTTAGGGAAAGCAGTTTAGCCCGATTGTGGTTCAGAGACCTGTTAATATCCAGGGCAGTCAGATACATGGTCGTAAGAGCAGTCGTTGCCGAAGCGTCGTCGATCTTATCATCATCCAATATTTCAAGAAACTTTTCACCGGCGGGATAGGAATGATAGTTTTGGACCCGGTTGCTTATCACGGCGGACACAAAGGCGATGCCCAGGAATATCAATCCAATAACCGCCAGCCAGTTGTAACACGCCGAATTTCCCGATAGTTTCAATTTGTCGATGTCGAGTAATTGAAAACCAATGATTACTGCAATTGCGCCGACATATTTCTCCGATTTGTCGGTCAGGTTCTTCATTCGTTCCTGTTCATTTTGGAAGGCTTTTTCGCTGACCTGATAAATTGTATCCAGTTTTGGCATCCTGGTATCCTCCTGGATCGACTTGCAAACCATAAAGAACTTTATATGATTTTCCCCAGTCGGGCTGTTCTCTCTGACAACCCGGATGGAGGTTTGCGAGACTGCCACTTCGATTCCTTGAAATATCCCAAATGGCAGTCATCTATTCAGCCCCTATTTCAGTCCCAACTCGCTTCTTGAAATGACAAGCCGCTGGATCTCGCTCGTGCCCTCATAAATCTCGGTAATCTTGGCATCGCGGAAGTAGCGCTCGACTGGCAGTTCCCTGCTGTAGCCCATCCCGCCGTGAATCTGAACCGCCTGATGTGCCACGTACATGGCGGTCTCACTGGCGAACAATTTTGCCATGGAGGCTTCGAGCGAATATCGACCACCATCTGCTTTAGACTTTTCCTTGGCAAGCGCGGCGTTGTAAATGAGCAGGCGGGAGGCTTCGATGCGCGTCTTCATATCCGCAATCTTGAAGCCTGTTCCCTGGAAGGCGCCGATTGGTTGACCGAACGCCTCTCGCTCGACTGCGTACTGTCTTGCCGCTTCGTACGCCGCTTCGGCGATCCCCAGCGCCTGCGTGGCAATGCCGATGCGCCCGGCGTCCAGCACGGTCATGGCGATCTTGAAGCCTTCGCCTTCCCTGCCCAACAAATTTTCCGCCGGGATGCGGCAGTTCTCGAAGATCAACTCGCTGGTGGCGGAAGCGCGGATGCCCAGCTTCGGCTCCTTTTTGCCGCGTGTCAGACCAGGCGTGTGCCCTTCCACTAGAAAGGCGCTGACACCCTTCTGCTTTTTTTCCGGATCGGTCATCATGAAGACGACGAAGTAATCCGCCACAGGACCGCTCGTTACCCACGATTTGCGTCCATTCAGCATGTAGAAGTCCCCATCGCGTGTGGCACGGGAACGCATGGTTCCGGCGTCCGAGCCGGATTGCGGCTCGGTCAGGGAATACGCGCCGATGGCTTTTCCGGAAGCGACGGGGGTGATGAATTTCTTTTTCTGCTCCTCGGTGCCAAACTTCAGGATGCCGTGACAATATAACGAGTTGTTGACCGACATGATGACGCCGTGTGAGGCATCCGCTTTGCAGATCTCTTCAAGGGCAAGCACGTAGGCGAGCGTGTCCATGCCTGCGCCGCCATACTCTTCAGGGATTTCGATGCCCATAAAGCCCATGCTCCCCATCTTTTTGATGGTCTCATGGGGAAATTCACCGCTTTCATCGAACTGCGCCGCGATGGGGACGATCTCATTCTGGGCAAAGTCACGCGCCGCGTCGCGTATCATCTTGTGTTCTTCGCTCAAAGGGTAAATGGGAAGTTCAGGCATGTCTCCTCCGGGAAGTTTGGTCTGTGGAAATTATACCCCTTCGGGGCACAAGTACCCCTTCGGGGCACAGCTATCCCCTTTCCGCATCCCTGATAAAATATCCATGAAATGGTTTTGGGCGGACGATCCCCACGAGATGACACAAAGGATGAATCATTCATGACTAATCCACCTTCCACGGAAGAACGCGTCTGGGCTGTGCTGGTACATCTTTCCGCCATGGCTTTTGGCATGGGGCTTCTGCTCCCGGTCATCGGCTGGTCGGAACAGAGACGGAAATCAAAGTACGCCTCCTTTCATTGTTTGCAGGCACTGGGATATCAATCGCTGGGGTTTACTGTTTGGCTGTTGAGTTATCTCATCTTGATGATTGTTTTTAGTGTTGTAATGGCGTTTGGGATGGCGCTTATGGAGGACAATTCTGCGCAATCCACATCGTTGCTGTTCGCGGGGTTTAACATTGTCCTGTTTATAGTCGTCATTGGCGGCTTCGGTCTTTATTTCATTTTCCCCTTGATCGCGGCCGCCTCCTGCGCCCTCGGCAAGGACTTCCGTTACCCAATCATGGGTGACCGGCTGGCGCGTTACCTTGGGTACGATCCATCTGCGGCGAGCGGCGAACTCACATGGTTGATCGAAGAGCACGAAGACCGCTGGGTGGCCGCGATGGGACATGTCAGCGTTATCATGTTTTTGTGGGGGATGTTGGCTCCGCTCACGGCATGGATTTTACAAGGCAGGCGCAGTCTTTTCGTGAAGTTCCAGTCGGTGCAAACGGTGGTATATCAGGCATTTACCAATCTGTTATACATGGGCTCCGGCATGGTCTACACGTTCGGAGTCGTAGTGTTGCTCGTGTTTACAGGATTTGAAGCGGTCATAAACCGAGACTCATCTATTGCAATGATTGGCATCGTGATTTTGATCGTTTCCATGCTGATAGCGACGTTGATTGTGTTGCTCGTACCCTTGTTGCATATCCTCGGTCAATGGGCGGGGTATCGCGTACTCAAGGGAGATGAGTACCGGTATCCGTTGATCGGAAATTGGGTGGTGCGGTGGATGGGAAACAGGGAATCTGGCTGATATAACGGGATCCGTTACCAGCTGGGGGTGAGGCGATATTGTCCACACAACATGATGTCTATATCGGCAATTGCTGATTGACGTTCCATCCCATAGTTTCATATAATTGAATTGGATAATTCGTATCTAATTGACGTTCCAAGTGTACTTCTGTTGTATAAGTGAAAGGAGGTGTGAGCCTGAAAGAGTCTCAAGCCTTTTTTGTTAAGTGCCAACTTATATTCCAAAGGAGAGAGAAATGAAGTCCAAGTGGTTCGTTCTATTTTCGTTTGCCGCGATGGCGAGCCTTGTCCTCGCGGCTTGTGGGGGGACGGCGCCAACCGAGGCTCCAGCCGAGACCGAAGCGCCTGACGCTACAGAACCGCCCGCGGCGACCGAGGCGCCTGCCGCAACCGAGGAACCTGTTTCGATGGAGTTGGAAGGTGAACTCTCGATTGTTTCTTGGGCTGGATATATCGAGCGTGGCGAGACCGATCCCAATTATGATTGGGTGACCCAGTTCGAAGCGGAGACCGGTTGTATGGTTACCAACAAGGTTGCCGCAACCTCCGATGAAATGGTGGCGTTGATGAACGAGGGTGGATTCGACCTCGTAACCGCCTCGGGCGACGCCTCCAACCGCCTGATCTCCGGCGGGCGCGTCCAACCGATCGATATTTCCCGCATTCCCAGTTACAGCAAAATCGACCCGCGTTTGCAGAACGCCCCGTGGCATACCGTGGACGGTGTACATTACGGCGTGCCGTATTCCTCTGGTCAGAACATCCTAATGTACAACACCGAAGTATTCGGCGATCAGCCACCCACAAGTTGGGCTGTGGTGTTTGAGGAAATGACCCTGCCGGACGGGCAGTCGAACAAGGGGCGCATCCAGGCATACGATGGTCCCATTTATGTCGCCGACGCGGCAGTCTATTTGATGTACCATCGTCCCGAACTCGGCATCAAGGACCCCTACGCGCTGAACCGCGAACAGTTCAATGCCGCGATTGAACTGCTCCGCCAGCAGCGTACTCTGATTAACCGCTACTGGCACGATGCCTTCATCCAGATGGATGACTTCACCAACGAAGGTGTGGTGGCTTCCGGCTCGTGGCCCTTCCAGGCTAACCTGTTGAAGTTCGGCGGCGCGCCGATTGACAAGGTCGTTCCGGTCGAAGGCGCCACCGGCTGGGCGGATACCACAATGCTGCATGTGGATTCCGAGCATCCCAACTGTGCCTACGCATGGATGGAATGGTCTCTGAATCCGAAAGTGCAAGGTGATCTCGCCGCCTGGTTCCAGAATATTCCCGTTGTGTTGGAAGCCTGTGAAGGCAACGAACTGCTTGGTCCGGATGGATGCAAAAACAACGGCCTGGATGATTTCGACAAAATCCTGTGGTGGCGTACACCCACCACCGATTGCGGTGACGGCCGCATGGAGTGTGTCCCTTATCATGAATGGGTTACGAATTACGTCGCTGTGATCGGCGGTCGTTAATCATCGGTTGTAACGTCAGGCGGGAACTTCCCGCCTGACGTTCTTTTCCATTTCCAAGAGTCTTTCCTATCATGACCAATCCATCCACGCCTGCCATCCGATTCGATCAAGTCAGTCGTTATTTTGGGGAGGTGAAAGCAGTCGACCATGTGGACCTCGAGATCCGCGACGGCGAATTCTTTTCCATGCTGGGACCGTCCGGTTCGGGCAAGACGACATGCCTGCGCATGATTGCTGGTTTCGATAAGCCAACATCCGGTCACATTCATCTATATGGGCAGGATGTGTCAAATCTGCCGCCCTATGAACGCGATGTAAACACTGTCTTTCAGGATTATGCCCTGTTCCCGCATATGAACGTGGGGGATAACATTGCTTATGGTTTGATGATTCGGAAGGTACCCAAGTCTGAGCGCACGAAACGCGTGAACGAAATGCTCGAATTGGTCAAGCTTTCGGGATATGCGGGACGGAAACCATCCCAGCTTTCGGGCGGACAACGTCAGCGTGTCGCTCTCGCCCGCGCTCTGATCAACCATCCCAAAGTATTACTCCTCGATGAGCCTCTCGGTGCCCTGGACCTGAAACTGCGCCAGCAGATGCAGGTGGAACTCAAGTCAATCCAGAAGCGCGTCGGCATCACCTTCATCTTTGTGACGCACGACCAGGAGGAAGCCTTGACCATGAGCGACCGGATCGCGGTCTTCAACGAGGGCAAGATCGAACAGGTGGGCACTCCCGCGGAAATCTACGAGCGACCGGCATCCACGTTTGTAGCGGGTTTTGTCGGCACCTCGAACCTGATTGTCGGCGAACTGGCGAAACGTATCACCGGCTCTGACCAGACTTTCTCAGTTCGCCCTGAAAAGATCCACCTGAGAGCGGTGGGCGACAAGATCGACGGTAACATGATCTCGGTTGATGGCGTCGTCCGCGACGTGGTATATCTCGGTTTGTACACGCGTTACCTCGTCCAAATCGACGAGGGAAATGACCTGGTCGTGATCGAGCAGAACCTCAAGACCACTTCCATGGACGTGTTGTCTGTCCGGGGACAAAAGGTGCGTTTGCAATGGCACAAGGATCATATCAGCCGGGTGGGAGGTTAGCATGTTGACCCGCATCTCGACCTTTTTCCACCAGCATCCCCGCCTGGTTCTGTTCCTCCTGCTGGGACCGCCGATGATTTACATGACGGTTGTATATCTCGGTTCGTTGTTCATGCTGTTGGTCAACAGTTTTTATTCCATTGACGATTTTACCGGGATGGTCATTCGGGAATTCACACTGAAGACATACGCTCAATTATTTACCCCGGCAAACCGTGAGATCTTCGTCCGCACCGCCTCGATGGCGGCAGCGGTTACGTTTGTAGATGCGCTGATCGCTTTTCCGCTCGCCTACTACATCGCGAAGTTCGCTTCGCCAAGGTTGAAGACTTGGCTCCTGATCGCAGTCACCATCCCGCTCTGGTCGAGTTACCTTGTGCGGGTGTACGCTTGGAAGTTGATCCTTGCCAAAGAGGGTATCCTCTCCTGGTTTATAAACCTTCTCCATCTGGACGGGGTACTGGAGTGGTTGTTGAGTTTTGAAGCCATCGGCGGTTCGTCCCTGGCGCTTTCACCTATTGGAATGTTCATCGTATTTGTGTATATCTGGCTGCCATATATGATTCTGCCGATTCAGACTTCGCTGGAGCGTGTGCCGGGTTCCTTGCTGGAGGCTTCCAGCGATTTGGGCGCCAAGCCTTTTCAGACGTTTCGCAATGTCATCCTGCCGCTTGCCTTTCCCGGCGTCGTGGCGGGATCGATCTTCACATTTTCACTGACCCTCGGCGACTTTATCGTGCCGCTGGTGTTGGGAAACTCGAAATTTTTCATCGGACAGGCGGTGTATTCCTATCAGGGCACCGCAGGCAATATTCCGCTCGCGGCGGCAATGACGATGGGACCAGTCCTGATCATGATTATCTATCTGCTGGTCGCCCGCAGGCTGGGAGCTTTCGATGCACTCTAACTCCTCCTCACCGAAAGCGTCATGGGCGTTGAAAGCCGCCGCATTGGGCACTCTGTTGTTCCTGCACGTGCCGATGTGGATCATTTTCCTCTACACCTTTACGCCCGATGAACGGACCTTCACCTTCCCGCTGCCGGGATTTACGACCAAATGGTTTGGTATTGCTTTCCAGCGCGAGGATTTGTGGAGGGCGTTATCGCTAAGTTTTAAAGTGGCGGCGATTGCCACTCTCGCTGCCCTGGTGCTGGGAACACTCGCCGCGGCGGCAGTCTATCGCAGTAAATTCTTTGGGCGGGAGGCGATTTCGTTTCTGCTCGTTCTCCCCATTGCGTTGCCCGGCATTGTCACCGGCATTGCCCTGCGTACGGCAATCGGCGGGCTGGATATTCCGTTCTCTTTCTGGACGATTGTCATCGGTCACGCGACCTTCTGCGTGGTCGTTGTTTACAATAATGTGCTGGCGCGTTTCCGGCGAATGCACGGCTCGCAAATCGAAGCTTCGATGGACCTTGGAGCAAATTCCTTCCAGACCTTCCGGTATGTTGTCCTGCCCAACCTGGCGACCGCCCTGCTGGCAGGCGGTATGCTGGCCTTCGCGCTCTCGTTCGACGAGGTCATTGTGACAACGTTCACCGCGGGACAGCAGTCCACCCTGCCAATCTGGATCTTCAGCCAGTTGTCGCGTCCGCGTGACCGCCCTGTGACGAACGTAGTCGCGACCTTCGTCATCCTGCTGACTTTTCTGCCCATCTTCTTTGCGCAGAAATTATCGGCGCAAAGCTCGGATACCGAGGGTGAGTCAAAGTAGGTTGGGCGGCAGTCGTCTCGAAGGCGGCTGTCGCTTTTTTTATCGGTATTCGTTTCCGGCTGAGGGAGAGGCGGGTGTCCGGTCACGAATGATTGACAATTCAATCGAACGCGCTACAATTCAATCCGTCCCAGCGTGGGATGTTTGTGCGAGCGAATTCAATCCGGCTTCCGCCGCCCTCCAGCCGAAAACTGGCAAGGCGGCGGGAATGCTTAACTCATGAAAGGATGGAATGTCCGGTCAATATCACTCTTATCTCAGCCCAAAGTGTCGGACGGGCGCGTTCGAAGAAAAAGGCGGTTACGGTGTGTTCGCGCGTGAACGCATCCGAAAAGGCGAGGTGGTCTCGATGTGGGGAGGTCGCATCCTGACCGAGCAGGAGCTCGATCACAGCATCCCGGATTTCACGCAACGAGTCATCCAGGTCGAGGAGGGGTTGTATCTGGAAACGCCTGAAGCTCTTGAGCCGTCCGACCGTTTCAATCATTCCTGCGAGCCAAATATCGGTTTTAGCGGGCAAATCGGGCTGGTGGCAATGCGCGACATCGAAGCCGGGGAGGAGCTTAATTTCGATTATGCCATGTGCGACGGTTCCCCGTATGACGAGTTCGATTGTCAGTGTGGCAGCGCCAGTTGCCGCGGACGCGTGCGCGGCACCGATTGGATGCGTCCTGAATTGTGGGAAAAGTATGATGGCTATTTCATGCCGTATTTGGCACGCCGTATCGCGGCGCTCAAATCTCAAACCCACATGTGAGAAACCCTGTCCATGTTCAAGTCTTTTGCCTTTCGGATTTTCCTCGCAGCGCTTATCCTTCGACTGATTCCGGTCCTTTTGGCGCGCGGGATGGGCATCGGTTTGGACGACATGTACCAGTATGATATGCTGGCGCGCAGCTTGGCAGGCGGACACGGATTCCGCTGGTATGCCGAGGCGGATATGAACCAACTCGCCTCCTACGTGGACTTCGACCTGACCAGCGTCAAGGGCTATGATCCCGACCTTGGCATTCCCACTTCGTTCCGCGCGCCGCTTTATCCAACTTTTCTTGCTATTGTCTATTTCCTCAGCGGGACAGACTTCTCGCGCTTCTTCGCGGCGCGGCTGGCGCAGGCGGTCTTTCTGGGAGCGCCGCTTGCACCGTTGACCTATTTTGCGGCGAAACGTCTCTTCCGCTCGAACGAAAGCCGGGTGGAGAAGGCGTCCCGTCTCGCTGCTTGGATTGTTGCTGCATATCCCATGCTGCTTGTCTATCCGCTCGGTCTCGGCACGGAAAACCCCTTTTTCTTGCTTTTGCTTGCCTCTTTTCTATTTCTTCTTTTATCTGCCGGGCAACCAACTACTCTCCATTTTTTGCTTTCCGGGTTGTTTCTCGGTCTGACCACCTTGACGCGTTCGGTCATCCTGCCCTTCGCCGCTTTTGCCATCTTGTGGATGTGGTTCATCCTGAAGCAAAGACGCGGAGCGGTGATTCTCATGATTGTTTTTGCCTTGACAATTGCTCCGTGGATCATTCGTAATTCACTGTTGCACCAAAAATTGACCGGTGTCGAAACCTCAATGGGGTATAACCTGTATCTCGGCTATCATCCGATGGGAAACGGTTCCTTTGTCTTTGGCCCCTCGCTCGACTTGTTGACCATCCTCGACGATGCCGAACGCGACAGGGTCGGAACACAAAAAGCAATCGAATTCATCAAGGCGCAGCCTGAACGCTTCCTTCCATTGGCGGCTAATCGGTTGGGCTTCTTCTTCGGGTTGGAGAAACGCGTATTGATGTATTTTTACAGTAACAATATTCTCGGCTATATTTCGCTCCCATTGTTATTGATGATTCTTGCCGTTTTGCTGTTGCCATTCATGCTCATTTCCACATCCGCAGCTCTGGGGCTTTCCCTGGCGCGATGGAGACCGGAGCATATCCTGCTTCTCCTGCTGTTTGTGGGATACATCACGCCACATGTGTTCATCCTTTCGGAAGACCGGTTCCACCTGGCGCTGATGCCATATCTCGCCGTCCTTGCCGCACAGACATGGACCGGCGGCTTTCGTGAAGTAGTCACTCGCTGGCATGAATCGCAGGCGGGGAAAATCACCGTTGCCCTTGCTGTCGTTGTGGTGATCCTGCTTGTAACCAACTGGGGCATTGAACTCGCTCGTGACTGGGATAAAATAACGCAGTTGCTCAGACCGACCGGGAACGAATCCTATTTCTCGTATTAGTGACAGTCATAATGAATTATCTCCTCGGCGAAAAATTAAAATTCGACTGGAAAATCGTCACCATCACGATTGTATCCACGCTGTTGTTGATGGTGGATTACTACCACCGGTTCACGGCTCACAAATACTGGGATCGCGTCATTTTGTACCTTGTCATTCCGCTGGTCATCACCATCGTTTTCTTCCGCGAAAACCCGAAGGAGTACGGATTCTCCCTTGGTGACTGGAAGGCAGGCTTATTAATCACTGCCATCGGTGTCCTGTTCATGGTTCCGGTCATTTTTTATCTGGGGAGGGGGGACGCGTCCATGCAGGAGTATTACAAGCCTTTCACACGCGGTTTGCCGTGGACAACCTTCCTCGATCTGGTCGGCTGGGAGTTCATCTTCCGCGGGTGGATCCTGTTCGGGTATGCGCGCAAATTCGGACCGGAAGCTTTGTGGTTGCAGGCGGTGCCGTTTGCAATCGCACATATCAGCAAACCGGAGGTGGAGACGCTTTCCACCATCTTCGGCGGCTTTGCTTTTGGTTGGGTTGCCTATCGGACGAAATCCTTCCTTTATCCATTTATCATCCATTGGTTTATCGGGACGTTCATTATCGTCGTTTCGGCAGGAGCACTCTAATGGTCTGCGTGTGGGCAATTTGTTGAATATGAACTGTTTCCTTCCGGTGACGATAAATAATCACTTCATGAGTCAGTATGTCCATTTACAAAATCCGCCCTGCGCGTGAAACGGAATCCGCCCGGATACGCGACCTGATCCATATAACCGGGATTAATCCGATGGGCTTGGATTGGAAGCGTTTCGTCGTCGCGGTGGATGATCGGGATGAAATGGTCGGTTGCGGGCAGATCAAGCCACATGGAACAGACATCCTGGAACTAGCTTCCATTGCGGTCTACCCCGAATATCGAGGAAAAGGTGCAGCGCGCGCGATCATCGAGCATTTGCTAAAAGACAGCCCAAGACCGCTTTATCTGATGTGCGAATCGTCGCTTGGAAGCCTGTATGAAAAATTCGGTTTTCGTCCGGTTCCATATGAAGAGATGCCGCGCTATTTTCAGCGCATGACAAAGCTGGCTGGATTGGTCACTGCGTTGGCGCGCAGAGAGGAACAACTTCTCATCATGAAGTTGCAGTAAAATTATCCCAATGCAAAACCTAAAATCAGCACTTTATATGACTTCAGGCATCCTATTCGGATTGTTTGTCGCCGCGCTTGTATGGGTGGTGGCGCGCAACCCCAGCGGGGAGGCGGTCACTCTGCGTCCCGTGCCGACCGATAAGCCGATCATTGTGCATATCACCGGTGCAGTGCCGCGCCCTGGCGTGTACGCCCTGCCGCAGGGCGCGCGCGTGCAGGATGGCATCTCCGCTGCGGGTGGTTTTCTTGCCGAAGCGGAGAAAGAGGGGATCAATTTGGCGCGGGTCCTCGAAGATGGCGAGAAACTGGAGATTCCCTACATCGAGGGATTTTCCCCGGTTGTTGCCACGCCGGAGGATGAGGAGATCTTTGTCCCCACCACCGACTTGATCGACATCAACATCGCCACCACTTTCGAACTCGAGACACTGCCGGGTATTGGACCCACAACCGCGCAGAAGATTGTCGAATACCGCGAGGAGAACGGACCGTTCTTCAGCATCGAAGATATTATCAACGTCCCGGGTGTTGGCCCAGCCACCTTCGAGCGTATCAAAGACCTGATCACAGTGGGCGAATAATGCCGTTCGATCACTTCGATGTCATTGCACCCATTTACGCGCGGGTGACGTATTCCTCGCTGAACAAGATGCGTGAACTGGCGGCATTGCCCGTGAAAGGGCGTCTGCTCGACGTGGGCGGCGGCACCGGACGCGTCGCCTCGGCAGTGCGCGACCTGGTGGATGAGGTGGTCGTCGCCGATGTTTCGATGGGGATGTTGCGACAAACGCCTCGCCCTGCGCTCCAGCCTGTCTGCGCTTTCTCCGAATTCCTCCCGTTCCCAAGCGGCTCGTTCGAGCGTGTCATCCTGGTGGATGCCCTGCACCACGTCGTTCACCAACCTGCCACCGCGGACGAGATGTTCCGTGTCCTCAAACCCGGCGGGCGGATCATCATCGAAGAGCCTGACATCCGCTCATTTGGCGTCAAGTTAATCGCGCTGGCGGAAAAACTGCTCCTCATGCGGAGTCATTTTCTCTCCCCGCGGCAAATCGCAGATTTGTTCGAGCGCGCGACGATTCACACGGAAGATTCCAGCGCCTGGGTGGTGGTGTTAAAGCTTTGAATTTATAGTGGGGAACTTTAAAAGATTTCCAGCGTCCCTGAAGGAGATAACCCAATGGAGATGCCAGTGAAAAACTATTTGCTTCCTCTGTTTGTTCTCAGCCTGATCCTCTCTGCATGTAGTTCCGGCTCAAGCTCCCCATCAATCGTCGGCACATGGAAGTTGACCGCCTATGGTCCTGCGGATTCCCCAATGCCCGCTGTCTCTGACGCGGAGGCAACGATCACTTTCGATGTTAACGGAACGTTGAGCGGGAACGGCGGTTGTAATTCTCTCGGCGGCGATTACAAAGTGAACAACAACCAGATCACATTTGGTCCGATCATGTCCACCCTGATGGGATGTGACGAGCCGCGTATGACCCAGGAGGGTGTTGTCCGCCAGGTGATGGATGAGACCGCCACCTTCCAGATCGAGGGGAACACCCTGACCATTCTAAAAAGCGATACAGTTCTGATTTTTGCCCTGGTCGCGGCGGAATGATGCTCCCGCTGAGAACATGAAATAGCCACAAACTATGGATTTTATCTGCGCCGGCGCATGAAGCCGTGACTGGTGATTATTCTTCCAACAACACATGGCGAGCAATGACCAGTCGTTGAATCTCGCTTGTCCCTTCGCCAATGGTCATCAGACGGGCGTCGCGGTAGATTCTCTCCACCGGGAGCATGCTCGAATATCCATATCCGCCATGCACCTGAATTGCATTCCGGCAGACGCGCTCCGCCATTTCGGTGGCGAACAACTTCGCCATGGCGGCTTCCTTGTTGTAGGGACGATGCTGTTCCTTGAGCCAGGCGGCTTTGTAGAGCAGGGTGCGCGCGGCTTCGATCTCGGTTGCCGCGTCCGCCAGCATCCACTGAATGGCTTGTTGGTGGGCGATTGGTTTGCCGAAGGCTTTGCGCTCCCTTGCATACTTGACCGCATGCTCGAAGGCAGCTTGTGCCAGGCCTATGGAAATTGCGCCAATGCCGATCCGTCCGCCGTCGAGCGTGGCAAGCGTCTGCTGTAATCCCTTCCCCTCTTCGCCGATTAAATTTCCCAGCGGCACACGGACATTGTCGTAGGTCACGGCGTGGGTGGGGGAGCCGTGTAACCCCATCTTTTTTTCAGCGGGACCGATCTTTAGCCCATGTGTATTCGTCGGTACCAAAATTTGGCTGAGCGAACGCGATCCGCCCGCCGGGTCAGTGCGCACAAGCGTGATAATGTACTCCGCGATGGAAGCGTTCGTGCACCACATTTTCTCGCCGTTGATAACCCATTCATTCCCGTCTTTGACAGCCTTTGTAGCAACACCGCCCTGCAAGTCTGAACCTGCGCCAGGTTCGGTCAACGCCAGGGCGCCGAGTTTATGCCTCCCGCTTGCCACGAGTGGCAGCCACTTTTGCTTGAGTTCTTCACTCCCAAATAGAACAAGGGGTGTGGTACCCAGCCCATTATGGGCGGCGATGGCAAGGGCAGTGCTTCCGCACCCCCAGGCGATCTCTTCGATGGCAATCGCAGCGCTGACCGCGTCCACACCTGCGCCGCCATATTCCTCCGGGATATTGAGTCCCAACAGCCCCAACGGGCCCATTTTACGCGTTGCATCCCAATTGAACTCATACGTCACGTCCACTTCACGGGCTTTGGGCTCCACCTCCTTCACCACAAAATCATGAACGGTCCTTCTCCAGAGTCTTTGTTCTTCGGTGAGGTCAAAATTCATTGGCCAAATCTCCAGTAGTTATAGGGTTATTACTTTCTCCGCCTTGACTTGCGTCTCAAGGATGTCTCCCATACCGCCGACAATGCCGACTTGCACCTTCTCATTCAATTCATAATAATTCAAACAGGTGGAACAAACGATCAAGCGGACTCCATCGGTTTCCAATTTGCGGAGTTGTGCAAGGACGGGCGAACCCTCGCAGACCAGTTTTACACCCTCGGTGTAGAAACAAATGGCGGCAGGGAGGCTTCCGTTTTGTGAAAGCAATTCGAAATATTTTCCAGCCAGGGTTTGCCCCAATTTCTCGTCTGCTTTTCCCATTCCATTGTTTGTGATGAGAATGACCGTGTTTTTCAATTATTTAATCCTTTGCATTGAGATAGTCTTCGAGCAGTTTTCGCACTTCCTTTTCCTGCTCGTTCGATACGAACAATTGCACCCGCCCCAAGCCGTCCACCGTCACCGGGTAGATGTGATGCCCGATCGCCTCCTGGAACAGCTCCACTTCGACGCCCGCTGCCTCGAAATAACTTTTCAGCAGATCCGCCTCCAGGCGTCCCTGTACCTCCGTGAGAAGCGTCCACTTGAGTTCGCCCATTGTTACCTCCAGAACATAACAAACAGGATCGTCCATATCACGCTCACGATCAATTGGCGGATGCCGATCCGTGTGGGTTTCCATCCCGCCGCGGGATGGACGATGCCCCACATCGTCTCCATCCATTGTACCAAGTATGGGAGGAAAAGAAAGCACGGGAGAACGGAGGCAAGCCCCAGCGCAAGCGACGAAGCGAGATTGAAGGAGGTGTACAACGCTGCGCGGAATCCCATCCGCCACAGTACGCTTCTTTCCGGGACCTTCGCCTGCTCCCGTTGCTCGAGCCTGAGATATGCGTAGACGATGCTCGCCGCGCTCTGCATCCAGATGAGAATCCACAGCCACCAGCCAGCCGGATCATACCCTCCGATGCCGACCCAATATGCCGCGGGCGCCGCCAGCGACAGGACGCCAATTGCCACAATCTCAACCCCCGCCTGCCTGCGCTCCTCGCGGCGGCTGACCAGCCACAGATGCCAGGTAAAAACGGGAACTCCGGGGATTGTAAGATAGAGAATGTAATGGAAACCTTCCATTATCAATCCAATAAGCGCCGCCAGTGCAATGCTCCCATAAACCACAATCCAAAACCGGGCGGCGGGCAAATCATCCTTTGGACGGCGTCCCGCATAGGCTTTGACTGCCATCGTTACAGGCTGGCGGATGAGGAATGCGGCGATTGTTGCTGTGACAAGGCTGAACGACGCAAAAGTGAACTGCCTGCCCGCAAACAAGCCGATAATCAACGGGCTAAAAATAAAAACCCAGGAGCCGTGGTCCTGCGGGAGGAAGATCTGTTTACGAAGCATTTTTTGCATGGTGCGATTATATTTGAAAAAAGTGGATTGTCATCAGCAATAGGGAGTGTCTAAAATAGTGGGCTAACAAAGTCCATGACATGAGAGGCATAATTTGGAAAGTGTTGCTTATGAAGTTGCCTGCTGTTGAAGCAGAAAACAAACAAACGCAAGGCACACT
>JACAEM010000017.1 GCA_013388855.1 Chloroflexota bacterium | reverse complement strand
CCGCCATAGGGATTGATGGACTCGGGCGCGAGGTGCGGCGTGACCCCTTCCACAACCATGTCGCCGCAAAAGACGACATCGTCCACCCGCATCGCCACGTGACCCGGACAATGCCCCGGCAAATGAATCAGTTCCAATGCCCCCACCTGCATCCCCTGCGCTTCGTAGGTGAAGTCCACGGGAACGGATTGATAGAGGGCTTTGGTAAAGCGGTAAATGCCGAGGAGCGAATCCGCTTCGTCGCCGGCTAGTCCGCTTTCGGCGAGGAAAGAGGCGAGGCGGCGGGAGATGAGGGCAAGCCGCGCATCGTGGTGCGCCACGACCTGCAGGTCCAGTTCGTGACATCCAATTTGTGCGTTCGTGAGGGGTTTGAGTTTGGCGAGACCGCCGTAGTGGTCAATGTGGGCGTGTGTGAGGAGAATGTGGGTAAGGTCGGCCGGCTGCAACCCCGCTTGTTTCAAGCCGTTTAACAGGTCTTCATGGGAGACGTCGGTGCCGGAGCCGGTGTCAATGAGAACGTTTTGACCCTTCGCGGAAACGACATAGACATACGCCCAAAACTTCGGAAATGCCTGGATGGGCAGGCGGTGAATTTTTACCCCGCTGGAGGTTTCGAATACGGCATAGTCGGCTGGGGTCATTTCAGTAGTCCGTTCAAGAGCAGGCTGGCATAGTCGTCGGCAATTTGCTGGATGGTCTTTTCGCCGTCGCTGCGATACCAGGTAATCGTCCAGTTCAACAAGCCAAGGATGGCGCGCGCCGTGAGGGGAACATCGTCACAACGAAAGGTGCCCTCCTCCACCCCTTGCGCAAGGACATTACGCCATAACAGCTCGAACTTGTCGCGGTTGGGGACGTGGCGGGCATGCTGACGCCGCTCGAGGGCACGGTGTTCAAACAAAAGCACTGCGGCAAGGTCAATATTGTCTGCAAGAATTTGAAGATATTCACGCACCATCAGACGAAGTTTTCGATCAGCAGAGATCGTCTGGGCAGAGATAGAGGAAATTCGTTCAAGAAGAAGTTGCAGTGCCTGATCGAGAAGTTCAAAGAGAATCTCCTGCTTGGAGGAAACATGATGATACAGGCTCGCCTTCTGTAAATTTACCGCCTCAGCAATATCAGCCATGGATGCGCCATGGAACCCCTTCTGGCGAAAAACCTGTGCAGCGGCTTCAAGGATGTCTTCTCTGGTCATGGACAACATTCCCTACCGAACGGTCGGTTGTGATGGTATAATACCGGACACAAGCCTGCATGTCAAGGTTGGAAACAACGGTGAAGGTTACATCGCAGAAAAGACCATCCTCTGAGAAATGTTATTACGGATGCAACAGGTTTTGAATGAAATTGCAATAAAAATGCTATAATAAAAATATGGCTACGCCACTTTCCACCCCCGAACCTGCCCCTCAACCCACCCCTGACGAACTTGCCGCACAGCGCGAGCAGGAACAGCAGATGAAACGCACAATGACCGGCGTGATCATCGGCGCAGTGATCCTGCTGGCATTGCTGGGCACGGCAATCTATTTCCTGCTCCAGCCCGCCACCCCCACTGACAAGATACGCGACATCTTCATCATCGTGGTGGCGCTCGAGTCGCTGGTCATTGGCGTGGCATTGATCGTGCTGATCGTTCAACTCGCCAGCCTCACGAATCTCCTGCAAAATGAAGTCCGCCCGATTCTTAAAGCCACCAACGACACCGTCAACAACCTGCGCGGTACGGCGGAATTTCTGGGCGAGAACGTAGTCGAGCCGGTCATCAAGCTCAATGGCTACCTCGCCGGTCTGTATCGTATGTTAGAATTAATGGGCATCAAGAAGAAATAAGCAACGCGGTGCCAGGCAGGTCGAAAATGCCTGTCACCTCCAGCCGTACAAATATCCACTATCCCCAAGGAGGCTACTATGTCTGATCGTGATGAATTCGGCGCCTTTCTCGTAGGCTTTATCGTCGGCGGGCTGACCGGAGCGGTTGTCGCTCTGTTGTTCGCCCCCCAATCCGGCGAAGAGACCCGCGCGTTGATCAAGGATAAATCCATTGAACTACGCGACAAGGCATCCCACACAGCCGAAGAAGCGCTCGCCCGCGCCGAGCAAGTCGCCCAGGAAGCCCGCGCCCGCGCCGATGAACTCGCCCGCCAGTTGAAGGAGCGCGGCGCTGAAGTCTACACCAAAGCCAGCGAACGCGGCCACGCCATTGTCGAAGATGTGCGTGAACGCGGCAAGAGTGCAGTTGAATCCCTTCGCAAGGGCAAGAAGAGCGAAGGCGAAGCCCCTGCAGCATAACAGCCCTGCGAACACGACAAGGGTTTGGCTCACAGGTCAAACCCTTGTTTCATTTATGAGAAACCTGCTGCGCGTGTTCTTCCGGCTGCTCTACCATCCATTCGCCTTCGCATACGACGTCATCGCGGCAACTGTTTCGTTCGGCAGATGGAAAGACTGGATTATAGAAGTGGTCCCATTCATCGTAGGGACTCGCGTGCTCGAGGTCGGTCATGGACCCGGTCACTTGCAGCGAATCCTCCTCAGCCGCGGCTTGACCGCCGTTGGAATAGACGAGTCCTCACAGATGGGATGTCTTGCCAGACGCCAAATCGGTGAAGAGCGTTTTCGTTCAGCAAAGAAAGCCCGCTCGCAAGCGTCTGAAACCCAACAACTTGCTTATACGCATGGTAATATTGTTCGTGGATTGGCGCAGGGACTCCCCTTCTCCAACTCCACGTTCGACACCGTGGTATCCACCTTCCCTGCGGAGTATATCTTCGACCCTGCCACACTGACCGAGGCACATCGTGTGCTCACAGAGACAGGCAGATTCGTTATTTTGCCCGGAGCAATCATCACTGGACGCGGACTCTGGGACCGGCTCATGGCGTGGCTGTTTCGAATCACCGGGCAAACTCCGCCAAACCTTTCCGAGATCATCCATGAACGCACGAAGGAACCATTCGCCAAAGCCGGGTTCCAGGTGGAAGTCCATGAACTGGATGTACGATCAAGCATTGTATTTGTCATGGTAGCAACAAAGTTATAATCTGTCATTGCGAGGCCTGTGCAGCATTGAAGCAATTTCCGCTTGCATAGGGATCTACTTCAACAGGCGATTCCGTATCATGGAAAATTGTTTCAGGCTTCGTCTTTGCAATGACAACAGAAAAAGGATTATCGATGCTCAAAAAACTACGTGAACCCGTCAACAGTCTTACTCATTGGGCTGGAGCCGCCCTGGCGCTGATCGGCTTGATCGCTCTGCTCATCGTCGGGTGGAGCACGCCCGCCAAGGTCATCTCGTTGAGCATTTACGGTGTCAGTTTGATTGCCATGTTTTCCGCCAGCGCTACCTATCACATGGTGCGGGTCAAAGACAGGGCGCTGGAGATATTCCGCAAGATCGATCACTCCGCCATTTACCTGCTCATCGCCGGGACTTACACCCCGTTTTGCGTTAATGCCTTCGAAGGCTTTTGGAAGTGGGGTATGTTGAGCATCATCTGGTCGCTGGCGATCATCGGCATCGTTGTTAAAGTCTTCTACATCCGTGCACCGCGCTGGTTGAACGCGGGCATTTATCTTGTCATGGGCTGGCTGTGCATCGCCGCCATTGGACAGATGCTTGCCGCGCTACCGGCATGGGTCATAGGCTGGCTGATCGCAGGCGGCGTGATCTATACCCTCGGCGCTGTCGTTTACATCACGAAGATCTTCAACTTCAAACCGGGCATCTTCGGCTTTCATGAGATGTGGCACATCTTTGTCATACTGGCCGCCGGAGCCCATTTCGTGGCAGTGCTGGGAGTGGCGCTGTAGAAACCACCTCAAGCACGACATAAGAATAGCCACCGTTTTTAAGGTAGCTGTCTATTTTAATATTCGAAACAGATTACTGTAATCATCCGTCCACAACGCAAGAGTTGTCGAATACCTGCTCAGATCGACGGCGCGCTCCTGAATAGCACGCGTCGATAACAACGCCGGATTACGGGCAAGCAGAATCCAATGGGAGGCATAGCCGCCGCGCGTATCGCCGCCATACTCAACGCGCACCATATCCAAACCATATTCCTTTGCCAGTTGCCAGAACACCGGTTGCAGATCAAGGTGCAAGTTCGTGATATGTGCGGCAATAATCCCATCCGGTGCAAGATGATCAAGATACAGGGCAAAAGCTTCCTTCGTCACCAGATGGACGGGGATCGAGTCACTACTGAAAGTATCCAATACCAACACATCGAAATTCTGCCTCACGCCGCGGGCAAGTTCCTGTTCCAGCGAAATTCGCGCGTCGCCAGGCACCATCGTCACCTCTGCCTGGCTGTCTGCCACGAACGAGAAGTAACCTCCCAACCCTTCCGCCAGATCGATCACCGCCGGGTTAATCTCATACAGCCGGTACACGTCCCCAATCTGACCATATGCCGCCAGAGTCCCCACACCCACGCCGAGCATGCCCACGCGCAATCCCTGCCCATATCGTGGATGATTCAGGATGGCTACTCCCGCGCCGCTGTCATGGACATAATAGGTCGTCGGCTGGCCACGCAAGTCGGGGGCGATAAATTGCAGCCCATGCACGGTGATGCCGTGCGACATCAAATAGGCAGGCTGTGGCGGCTCTCCTACCGCGTCCACGCGCACCCGGATCACGCCATAGAAATTCCGCCGGGAGAATAACGAACCAGAAAAGAACGTACCGATCAACGCCAACATGACAGTGACGAGAACAAAGGTCAGAAAGATGAAACGGGCACGCGCCGTACTGTCCCTGCGGGCTGCGCTCGATGTCGGTGCGAGATGGCGCTTTTCTGTCGAAACAATCCTCTCATTATTGGGAGATTGCTTCGGGACTTCGACGCCTTCGCGTCTTGACTCTCGCAAGGACATCAAAATAGCAATCGTCATCGCCAACCCTACAAAAAACTCCCAATAACCAGTGAAGATGACCGGCGCAATCAAGCTGACGAAGATTCCCCCAACGGCGCCGCCCACCGACACCATCAGGTAGAACATAGTCAAATGCCCGGCAGGTGGGCGCAGACGGTACAGTTCTCCATGACATAACATACAGGCACTGAACAGCAACAGGCAATAGGCAAGGATCTGCCAGTACACATGTAGCGAGGTGGCATTGAGCATCACAAACAAGGTCAATGCGGTGAAAAGCACGAATAATGCCGAATAAAACCTGCGATTGTACCCGCGCTCTCCGGAGAAAGTCAGGATGAACGAGAGCAGATACAGCGTGAGCGGCAAAATCCACAAGAAGGGAATGATCGCCACCTCCTGCGAAATCTGATTGGTGACCGATAACAGGAACAAGGATGCTGTTGCACTGAGGACAATCCATAACGAGAGCAGGGAGAAGGACGGGCGCGCTGTCGATGAAACGGATTCAGTGACCGGCGTGGGGTGAGCCGGTGAACGTCCGCTTCTCACGCCGACCCAGCCTGCCACAGCCCCGAACAGCAAAAAGCCTGCCGCCCAAGCCCATCCCTGCCAGCGCAACGAGAGAGTCGGTTCGATGAAGACCGGATACGCCAACAACCCAAGCAATGACCCGACGTTCGAGAGCGCATACAACCTCGCATAGGAGCGCTGCGGGTGAACGCGGCTGAACCATGCCTGCATCAACGGACCATTCGAAGCGAGGATGAAATATGGCAAACCAACCGAGGCGAGGAGCAGTTTGAAAATATCCAGGATCGGCGTGCTTACGTCCACAGGTTTCCAACTGGCGGCGGGTGTAATGGGCGATGTCCACAGGAAGGAGAGGAAAACAAGCAGGAGCGCGGCGGAACTGATCAGGGCGATGTGAACGACCGGCTGTCTCTTTTGGGAGACGTGACCAATCAGCCAATACGCATACGCGTATCCGCCCGTGAGCAGCACCTGGAAAAACAACATAACCGTGGACCAGACTGCCGGAGTCCCGCCGAACCATGGCAGGATGAACTTGCCGATCATCGGCTGAACTTGAAAGATGAGAAAAGCTGAAAGGAAGATGCTGATGGCAAAGAGGGACATAGTGAACTCATGACTATTGTAAGACAGTGCTTACCCGTCGATACCATCTCAACAGTTCTAGCAGAATGGCTTCTCGCAATGACATGATAGAGCAATTGTACAACACTGCTCGATTCCATGTACAATACCCATGAACATCGCAAATCTCACAAGGAGGCAATCACTGTGAACAACATTCAAGGCATCCTTCTTTTTCCCATGCGTGACGCGGAGGCGCGCAAACAATTTCTGATTGCCTGTCTGGTCATGCTGGCAGCATTTATCATCCCCGTGCTTCCGACATTTCTCCTGATGGGATACACAGCGAAGGTCATGCGCCAGATTATCGATGAACGAAAAAATCCGTCCATGCCCGCATGGCAGGACATTGACTGGTCAGAGACCTTTGTGGACGGCGTCAAGTTATACGGCGCCCAGTTTGTGCTGATGCTTCCACTCCTTCTCCTCGTGGTCTGCGGCATGGCATCGATTTTCGGCGGCTTGATGTCCATGTTTCTGCTGGCAGAAGAGGGTACGCGCCCACTCGGTTCCATCGGGATAATCCTTTTGTTCGCCGGGGCCATGTTCTTCGTGCTGTTTTCTCTGCTTTCCCTGCCCTATTCGATCATCTTGAGCGCGGTTGCCCCACATGTGGCAGCAAAACGCTCCTTTTCGGCTGGTTTTGATTTCAAGGAGTGGTGGCAGGTCTTCCAAAAAGCGCTGGGACAGTTCCTGCTTGCCTATGCGCTTTCTTTCGTAATATCGTTTGCATTTGTCCTTGTAATGCAAATCGCCTTGATGACCCTCATCCTGATATGCATCGTCCCTTTCGTGATGATCCCTTATTCAGCCTATCTGATGCTGGTGACTAACGCCTTGTACGCTCAGGCATACAGCGCCGGTCGCGACGCCCTGCAGGCGGAATCAGCCGCATGAACATATCCCCGGCGAGAATGATCCAATGATCAAAAAACGCATCCCCATGTTGGGGATGCGTTCATTAGTATTACTTGCGTGAAGATTGATCTTAAGGCAATTCGTTCACCCGATCTGTTCCCGGCGGGTCGATCGGACCTTCAGAACTTAGATAGCGATTGAGCTCATCAAGGTCGATGCCACCGCCGATACGCAGGGCAGGGTCAACCTGCCGGAAGGTGGTGAAATTATCGCCCCCATCCGCAAGGAAGTTGTTGACCGTCACATAATAGGTTGCCGCCGGGTCAAGCGGAACGCCGTTCAGCATGATATTCGTGACAGAGATGGAAGTACATGAATTGACGGGTGCGGTAGTGGGATTGTTGTCATGATCCACCAAACCGAATGTCTTCGAAAGGTCGTAGGTGAACCCATTCGACACACCCAAATGCAAGAACGGACGGCTGGAGCCAGCTGGCTGGCACTGCTCCCGAAGCACGGCTTCGACCTGGGCGCCAGTCATCGGGATAGTCATCAGGATATTGCTGAATGGCTGGAACGTGAACGCCTCGGCATATGTTACAATGCCGTCCACCGCCTCGGTGCCCGATTTGGCGTAGACCAGATCGGAACGGATACCACCGGGATTCATAAATGCGATCTGCGCACCATTGACCTGAGTCGCCCACAGTTGAGCGTCAGCGATCATGTTCCCGGCATTGGATTCCGAGCCTCGATCCTCCGATGAACCGATGAACGCGCGTCGGATATCACCCGTGATCATGCCGACCTCGCGTCTGCCAATCGGGTCGGCAAGTACTTTCCACTTGTTGATGATGCCGGTAATCACCGCATCAGGCGTGAGCTGCGCGCGGATGACGGCATGGTTGACCGCCGTGCTGAGGTCACGGCGCACATCGTTGGTACGCCTGTCGAGAACAAGGTTGAGCTCCGACACCACGCGACCAAACGAGTAGGCACTTGTGACAATGCGGGGATTCCCGGCGGGGTCTGTGAGCAAACAATTGTAAGGCAGGTGGGTGTGACCTGTAATCACTGCGTCAATGGCGGGATCGAGTTCACTGGCAATCTGGACAATAGGTCCGCTGATACCGACACAGGCATTGACAGCTCCCGGAGGAGGCGTCTGGGACCCACCCTCGTGCAACAGTACGATGATGGCATCCACACCCTGCCCCTGCAAAACTGGAACAAGCGCGTTCGCAGTCTCCACCTCGTCAAGGAAGGACCAGCCGTTGATACCAGCCTGAGCGACAAGCGTGTCGGTGCTTTCAAGGGTCATCCCGATGAACGCCACATTCACGCCGTCGATTTCCTTGATCCAGTATGGCGGCAGTGCAGTTTCGCCCGTTGTATCGTTCACAACATTAGCGGCAAGCCACTGAAAATCGGCGCCCGGATACGGTTCTGACGGGAAATAACAGCCATCCACAGGGTGACAACCGCCATTCTGCATGCGGAGCAATTCGATGACGCCCTCATCGAATTCATGGTTGCCGACGCTTGATACATCAAGTCCCATGGCATTCAATGTCTCGACCGACGGCTCGTCATGGAAGAGACCGGAGAGGAAAGGCGAACCGCCGATCAGGTCACCCGCCGCAACCGTGAGGCTGTTTTCATGTCCGGCACGCAGTTGACTAAGTTTTGCGGAGAGATACTCCCCACCGCCCGCCGGGTCGCTTCCTACATTACCAGGGCCCGGATTTGAATTCGATTCGAGATAGCCGTGATAGTCATTGAATGCCAGCAACTGGAGTTGGACAAGTTGATATGGGGGGTCGAGAAGCGTACCGCCGCCAAAGTCATCCAACATGGCGCCCCTTGCGCCGATAAACCATAACCCTACATATCCTCCCTTGTCATAATATTTCCAGGAAGTGATATCCCGCGCCCCCAACAGGGTATCATTCTGGTAGACCTCGACAAAACCATTCGCAAGCGCCCGCGCCCTGAAGATATCGCCGTCGATAAATGTAGCAGGGATGTCCTCGCCATGCTTCACCCATCTCTTGGGCCATTCCCATGTCCATACCTGTACAACGCGTTTCCTGGCATTATACTGAACTTCGATTACACCATTCCCCCAAGTCCTGTTGCTCTGCGATTTGAGCAAAAGGTCTTGCTCGGTGGCATTCGCATTCACTTTGGCAAATTTGACAAAAACTTCCTGATCAGGGCCAAAGGCATCCTTCCAATACACATCAGAATTTGCGCCATTGCTACGAACGACCAACTGGTTGGCAGAGATACGGTACAAAATTCTATTACCAGACCAATTTCCACCAAAGGCTCCGTCGGGGCGGTTGAAATCATCCAGCAGGCTCACCCCCGCCGGGTAGGTTGCCTGGGCCGATATTTGCGCAGGCAACAAAAGTGAAATAATCAACAGAATCGAAAATAAACGAAGCGGGAATACCATACGGCTTACCCAGCCTCGTTTATGCGAGAAAACATTCATAACATCTCTCCTCTATTAGTTATGAGCGTGAAAATAGACTCAACCACAGCACGGGCAAATGCCTGGCGATCTCTCCACTACGAGTCTTACATATTTCGCCCATCACCACCACCTTTCTCAAAAAGACAAACTAAAGGGTCGTCTACACAAACATATATGTCGATGACAGTGATTCAATATCAAGTTTATTCTAATCATCCGATTTGCAATAGTCAACACTCATGGGTATGGCCTTTGCTATTAAAATGTTACAGTATCTTTATCGAAGGATTAACAATGTACCCGCTTGAAATTGCCACTCCCAATCTGCTTGCCAGCTGCCTAATTTGGTCCCACCCGCTCGCCTCGATTCCGACTCTGATCCTGCTTGCCGATTCGAAAGCGATTCCCATGATGATCCAAGTCTGGCCCCGTCTGAACCGTCCTCATCTGATATAGGCGTCCTATTTGGCAGACGCGTGACCCTCATCGTACATGATCTTTGAAACTATCTGCACAATGATCCGGTAGCCTTGTTCGATACCCCCGCCTCATACCCGGAAATCAGATTAAGGAATAAAACCATGAAGTTGAACAGACGAAAAGCATCCAGTGTATTTCTCATCCTCGGCATGGCGTTTCTCGTCATTGGTCTGGCAACAGACAACACCGCCTTTACATGGGTTGCAATTGTTTTTGTGCTACTCTCGCTCATGTTGGGTGGCCGCTGGCTGAGGCTGAGAAGAAAATAACTCATATCAGATAATTTCACTAACTGGTTCCAATATCCATCGCGTTCGAAGCGGTGCAAGCTATAATCAACCCGGGAGGGAAGATGACTACAGAGAGAAATCTACAAGCACAATTCTCTGATATCGACCTGTTGACCGGATGTTTCAATCTGGTAAGTTTTGCAAAGAGGGTCGAAGCTGAATTTGGTCGCGTGGACCTGACACCCCTCACCATCATTGGTATCGATGTCCATCAACTCAGAATGGTCAACAGGACCAGAGGCTACGATCACGGCGATCAACTCTTGCGCTGGCTGGGGATCGCCCTCCGCGATGAGATGGGGAACAATATCTATCGTATTTCCGGGGATGCATTTGTCATCATTCTGACAGGAAAAACGACCCAGGAGAATGACACCAGGGCGAGAAATTTATTCGAGCGGTTAAACCACCAAGCCAGACAACTGGACTTATCCACACCTGTCGTCCGCATGGCAGTGATCCATTTCACAGATCCTGGACTTTTGAACACCGCACTGGTCTGGAAAAACCTCAATGAGTATATGGAAATGGTGGATGCCCAGCAACCGTTCAGTATTTTCGCGGAAAAGCATCTGGAACGAAGGGAAGGCGAGTCTATACACGCCATCGAACTGATGGCGGAACGAATCCTTTCACTTGGATACATGTTAAACGTCACATTCAGACTGGCTTACACAGACCCGGTCGGGCATCTGCCCAACGCCATAGCCACCCGACGAAAACTTGAACTGACGCTTGCTGAATCCAGTCCAACCCACAAACAGTTCAGCCTGCTCATGATCGATGGAGATAACCTGAAACAATACAATACGGTCAGTTATGCAGATGGGGATACGCTTGTTGCTCAACTCAGCGCGGTTTTGATGAATGTAATCCGCCCAGGTGATTTCGTTGGACGCTGGCGGTTCGGCGACGAATTTGTTATTATTCTTCCGGATACAGACATCGTCACTGCGGTAAAGATCGGTGATCGGGCGCGCGCCGCGGTTCAGGATGCATCGGAAGGCTGGCTATACCCGACGACGATCTCGATCGGGATCGTACATTATCCGATTCATGGCATCACCATCGACCAGCTTATGGACAAGGCAGAAGCCGCCTTGAAATCCGCAAAAGAGGCGGGGAAGAATCGAACCGTTGTCTCATCGCCATCAGATTGATGCGAAACTGTGTCAAATCAAACTACCCGCCGTTATTCACAGCGGGTAGTTTTCAATCATCATTTCCCCTCTCGAATGGTCATCCTATTTGACCTTGAAGATCACGGTCTTGCTGGCAACGTTGCCTGCCGCATCTAGTGCGGTAACGATAAAGGTATGTTCACCCGGCGTCAATGCCTTCAGGCTGACAATCTGATGGTTCGTTACCGGTATGCCATCGAGGGTCGCCGTAACCTCCGCTAACCCTGTAATAGCATCATGGACGGCAAAGTTTACGACAAGGAATCCGGGGCGGCTGTATGTCCTTGCCTGTGGCGACAGAATGGCAATCACAGGAGGTGCCGAATCCGGAAGATGGGCGATCACCCATTTCGCATCTGCGATCAGCATGTCAGCGGCGTTTTGATCAATGTGCTTTCCTCTTTGACCGCTCACTTCAAGAATAAACGCTTTTAGCAACATACTTGTCATCTCAGGTCTGTCGAAGCGATCTGCAAGTCGCAACTTTTGGATCAGGCTGAAGTAAACACCCTTGTTGTTGATTCTGCCTTCCTGATACAGGCGGGTGACGATAGACATCATACTGTCCAGCGTGGTGGTGATATTGAATGTCACCGCTTGAACCGATTCATTACCAGCCTTGTCAACGGCATGGACTGTCAAAGTGTGTTCGCCAAGAGTAAATGTAAACAGGTCGAGCAGTTGCCCGTCGAACACTTCAACGCCGTCCAGATCGCCCCAGACTTTCTTTACCCCGGCAAGACCATCATCCATCGCGCCGAAATCGAGGACCATGGTATCTGAATGCAGGTAGGTTGTCGCGCCCGGCATATTGATTGTGATTACCGGAGCAGCTGTGTCAGTAATGAAGTTGAGTCTACCTTCGATAGCCGGTGAAACAATACCCATGGCGGTTATATAATCGATAACCGCATCCCGAACGTAATACTGGGTATCGTTCGTGATCTGGTTGAGGGGCCATAGACTGACGCCGCCGTCATTGAAATTGCATGAACCTGCCGCCAGGTAATTGACCGTGGATACTTTGTAGAATTTGGTTGCATCGGCGAAGTCCACGTCCACACCATTGATGGTCAGCGCCACAACATTATTCCCGTTAGGTAGAGCCGGACTAAGGTCATTGTAGGTAATTTTGCCGGCTGAGTTGATATCGATCATGCAGGTGGTGTAGTATGAATAACCGCCATACCCGGAAACATACTTGTAGTAATAGTAGTTTCGGTAGGCGCGTTCCAATACGGTCTTCAACTGTGGACCGTTCATATTCATGACCACAAGCGAGTTCTCGTAGGGCATGAGCGAGAACATATCCGAGACCTTCAATGTGACAGGGCTTTCAGGCGTTGCAGTATCAGCCACCTTGCGGTTCGTCATCGCTCCTGAGAGATGGAAATCCACTGTGATACCGTTCTTTGCCAATTCAAACACAGAAGCATCCGCTTGAAGATTCGCAGCATTGGTCTCCTGTGTAAAAGCAGACAGGGCATCGATGGGTATCGTGGTCTGACCAACAACCTTGTTATTGTATTCTGCAAAAGCCACATTGTACGGCTCCACAATGGCTTTGATGTCGGGATCTTCAGCCGTGCTTGATGTAACAGTCAAATACTGTCCGGCGCGGGTAACGACTTCATACCCACCACCTGGCTTGGCGCGCATACCGATAATGACTTCACCCAAAGTGTTGTTGTAACGATAGGCATGATTAATGATGACCGGTGAGTCTCCCGGTCCGCTCATGATGGTGGGCAGGTACTTGTAATTGCCGAATCCTGTCGCGGGGTTGGTATGGCTGTGCCCTCCAATGATCACATCCAGACCCGAGACTTCCGAAGCCATCACCGTATCGACATTGTTATCCACTTCAACACTGGCGGGATTAACCGTAAACCCGATATGTGTCAACGCAATGACCAAATCATTATTCGGACGCAATTCGTCCGAAAGTTCCTGCGCCTTCTCAATCGGGTTGGTGAAGGTCAGACCGGGGATATTGCTGGGCAATTCATAGTTGGGTACACGATGATTGCCAATCCCAAGGATCGCGACTTTGATATTCTCCGGACCAACGGCCTTTTCGACATAAGGATCCACCAACGGATCAAGCCCATACTGTCCATCATCTTCGACATTTGCCTGCAAGGTCGGAAAGTTTGCCTGGGCGATCACACTGGTGAAAATATCCTTGCCAAAATTGAACTCGTGATTTCCCAGTGTCCATGCGTCGTAGTTCATGGCATTCATGACAGCCATCATGGGATGCGTGGTCAAGGATGGGTCAAGAATCGTTCCATCCGCGGCATACCCGAGCGGCGCAGATTTGAAATAATACATCATCGCGTCGCCCTGGATTTGGTCACCCGCATTGAGCAAAATAGTGCGATCCGGGTTGTACGCACGCTCCTGCTTGATCAGGGTCGCCAACTGGGTATAACCGACATATGTTCCCTTTGAAAGGTTGCCGTGCGAGTCGTTATGATGCAGGATTGTGATCGGGATAATGCTTCCACCGGAATCATTCCCATCACGGGTGATTCTTCCGTCTAGCACACCGTTATACGGGTTTGCTTGAGTATAATTCGCGCTGACCCAGCGGTTCACACCATCGAGCATATCACCCCAGTAGGTGATATTCTTCATGTACTTGAAAGCGTAGAAATTATCCTGTCCAGCGGGGGCAAGAAATTCATTCGTCGCGACACGGTAGGTCTTGTTGAGGTCCAGAGGTTCACAGACTCCACTAGCCTTGTTGATAACACAAGGATCGAATGCCCCCCACGCCCAAGTGCGGAAATTTGTCGAACTGGTCCAGACCCGATAGTTATAGAAGGAATAGCGAATCCCAGCAGGCTGGATCGCGCCTTTGCTCAGCGAGGCGCTCTGGTTCAGCAATTCCATGATCTGGGCGCCGGTCATATCCCCCACCGCCGTGGCATTCCCGAATGGCAGGACACTGAACATCATCCCATAGGTCAGTTTGCAGGGATACGTCGCACAGACAATGTCGGCACGCAGACCGCCCGGGTTGTTGAACACCATATCGACATCGTTTTCATCTGTGCCATCAGTATTGAGGTCGTTATAGATCGCATCGTTGACAAAATAGCCCATCAACGAATCGCCTTCGTAATTTCGCGTAATGGGCACATCCGTCCACCCGATTTCCTGATTGATCAATTCTTGATAAGTGGGATCGTTGGCATAGGATGCAATCAGCGCTTCGATGTCCGGGTCGGGCGCTCCGCTGGATGTGGGAACCAGCTTGGACCAACTGACCGTGACGTCCCCGGTCGGAGTGACAGTAATATCCGCACGACCGACCTGTCGCCCATTGTAACGAGCCTGTACAACAGTGGTCTTTCCGCCGATGACCGGAGCCGGAAGCGGAACATCCGTATGGCTGTGTCCGCCGATGATTAAGTTGGCAGGTTTGCCAGCGTCGATCAACTTCTTTGCCAGCGTTTGATCTCCATAGATCGGGATGCCATACCCGTATCCGCCGTCTGCAAAGCCAAGATGGCTCAGAACGACGATCACATCGGAATTGGCTTTCATCTCATCATAGTAGTGCAAGATGGAGGAAGCAGGATCTTTGAAACACAATCCCTCCGTTGCCGAAGCAATTGTAATGATCGGCGTCTCGGTGGTTGTCACACCGATGACACCCACAGTAACGGTATCCGGCGCGGTACCGACCGTCTTGATCACATAAGGCTGGGCAAAAGCGGGAACAGTCCACCCGGCAGTGGAACAATTCCCCGTATCGTTCACCACGATATTGGCTGTGACATAAGGGTAGATTGCCTCCCCAATCCTCTCCTCAAGAATATCCTTACCCCAGTCAAATTCATGGTTTCCGAACGTAGCCGCATCATATCCCATGGCATTGAAAACAGCGATTGTGGGCTTGCCCTTCTGGATGTTGGAAAGCAAACTACCCTGCATTTCATCCCCGGCATCGAGCAAAAGGACATTATCCTCACCAACGGCTGCGCGCACGTCATTGATGACCTTTGCAACACGCGCCATACCGGGATTACTGGTACTCCCTCCCGAGTTTTGCTCGAGATTTCCGTGGAAGTCGTTCGTATGCAAGATCGTAAAGGTGACGGTATTCGCAGGCAGCGTCGCCGGTGACGGAGCCGCCGAAACCGACATAACCAGAGAAAACAACAGAGCGGCGACGACAAGAATCGTTGCCGTCCGATGAAACTTAATACGCAACATGGAAACCCTCCGGGTGAAAGAGAAGCACTATCGTTTCTCTCACTATAGACATTCGCTACGGAATGCCCTGTTTTGGAATTTCTGGTATCTGGATATGATGCAACAGCACGGGCAGATGCGCCGCAGCAGATTTGGGTGATCAACCATCAGTTTAGTATGCCCAGCACCTCCTCCCCAATGAATACAGGCCACGGCTAAAGCCCTCCACCATATATGGATCACCAATATATTGTGTAACTTTTCACACATAATTATCTTATACTTTTATCAGGGACAAGTCAAGATTGTGTATCTTGAGAAAGCAACCAAATGAATGAAAATAATCTTCTTTACGCGTTGGATTACGGGAACGCTTCTTCCTAAGCCGACACCTGTCCCTGTTACCGAGAGGTGGCCACATCCGAAAATAGAATCATGTGCCGGATGAGATGGAAGCGATACATCCATCCAATGATATGGACAATAAATAAAAATGGACGAGACAATTGCCTCGTCCATCATGAAACATAGTGGAAGATTTGAAACAGCCTACCTCGCACCGGAACGCATTCTGTATTTCATCAGGGCAACCTTGAAAATGCGGTCGAAGAAAAGTTTATACCCACCAGGGTCATACAGGATCATATAATCCGCCGGGCCGTATTCCTTGGGTTGAAGCATGATGGCAGGATTCGGATTGATCTCCAAGATAAATAACTCACCCTTATCATTCATACGAATGTCGCAACGTCCATATGTCTCGCCATCCATCGCTTTGTACATGCGGATGGCAATATCATGCAGGCGCTTAACCAACCCGGGATCGGTCACTTCCTTGAAATCAAAGGGAACGGTGTAATCCCATTTGATATCAGTATGCCAGAACTCTTCACCGGGAGGGAAGATCAATTCGGCCGGTGGGTACGCGATGGGATGATCGAGATCATCGGGATTGTCCACGACCAGTACGTTAAACTCCTTACCCTCGATGAATTCTTCCATACGCGCCGCTCCAAACTCTGCACAGATCCGCTCCACTTGGGCACGTAACTGTTCCGATATTGTCACCTTCGATTCTTTGAACATGCCCGTACTACCATAGCTCTTTGGGTGCTTTACCATGATCGGATACCGCAGGTTCCTCACCAACCGTTCCGCTTCCTCCACCGATTTGACCTGATACCCTTTGGCAAACCCCACGCCGTGCGCCTCCGCTGCGGCTTGCATTTCCTCACGACTTGGGTCGAAGAAACGCGAAGGCGCCCCGGTAAACGGCAGGTTCAGGTCTTCAAGCGCCTTCACCACATCGATACCCTGATAACTATACTCCTCCGTGCCATCCAGTTCGTAACCTTCGCACAGGTTGAAATAAAGGTCGAACTCTTTGCGTGCATCCAGTGCTCGCAATACGTCAACGACCGGATCGGTCATGGTCACAACCTCAAAGTCAAAGCCTTCTAAAAAAGGAGAGGGGTCAAAATCTTCGGTCACTTCGTCGGTCAAAACGCAGATTCGCATTCATCACCTCATGATTTTTTATTTTGAAGCAAAATTCTTTCTCGCTGTCGCACAATGGCAGAGTGGAAAATCCGGTCAAAAAAACCGGCGTGTCCATCAGGGTCGTATTCCATCATAACATCAGCGGGCCCCAGATCCTCCGGCTTGAACAGGATGCCATTGTTTGGGTTGATCTCGATCATATACAACTGTCCGTCCAAGCCCATACGGATATCACAGCGAGCATATCCAACACCATTCATGGCAATATACAAATCGCGGAGCATCTTTCGCAGGCATTCTGCCAATCTTTTGTCATCGACGGGTTTCAAGTACACCCATTCCTTCCATTTTACGCGCGAGTGCAAAAAATCCTCTCCTGGCGGGAAAATCAATTCTCCAGGTGGGTACACAAATGGATCAGATAGGTTTTCAGGGTTGTCCACAATAAACACTGTGAATTCAGGACCATCGATAAATTCCTCGACCCTGGCGCTTCCAAAACGGTTGCATATCCTTTTCACCTGCTCCCGCAACTTCTGCGGAGTGTCGACGCGTGAATTACGAGTCATGGCAGTACTGGCATAACTATTCGGATGTTTCACCATCAATGGATATTTCAGATCACCGTTCAAGACTCCCAACTCGTCGACATCTGCCACATTGAAACCACGGACAAATCTCACTCCGGCAGACTCGGCAACAAATTGCATCTCTTCACGAGTCGGGTTGTAAAAGCGGCTATCAGCGCCTGTAAATGGGAGGTTCAATTCCTCCAAAGCGCGTACAACATCCATCCCTGAATATCTTTTCTCGTATTCATCAAAGCCATCGCACAAGTTGAAGTACACGTCAAATCTTTTTTTCTGATCTAGCACGCGTAAAAAATCGATGATGGGGGCGTGAGGAACGAACATCTCCCATGAATAATCGATTAAATAGTTTGAAGGGTCAAACTCCTTCAATTCCATATCTGCCAGAATACAAATACGCATAAGGAACTCGATACAATGATATTCATTTCTTATTATGACACAATCTTGTATGCTGACAATAGTTTTGAATATTAAAACTTCTTCAGAAACGCAAACGACACACAGAAATGACCCTTGACATGGTCAATTTTCCCTGCTAGAATAATTTAGGCATAACTAAATTTTATTTTCAGCAAGGCAATATTAATTTGAAACCGCTTACACAAAAAACTCTCACCATCTCCATTCAAGATTACCTGAAACACATCTATGAACTGACCGAGAATGGCGAAAATGCCAGCACAAACGCGCTTGCCAGAAAGCTTCGGATCAGTGCGCCGTCGGTCACAGGCATGGTGCAAAAAATGGCATCGGCAAAACCGGCATTGGTGGAATATCAAAAACACCAGGGCGTAACATTGACCAAAGAGGGTCGCCGCGCTGCACTGGAGGTGATCCGCCATCATCGCCTGCTTGAAGCGTGGCTGGTACAGACTCTTGGTTACTCATGGGATGAAGTGCACGAGGAAGCAGAACGACTGGAGCACGTCATCTCGGAGGACTTCGAGAGGCGTATCGCTGCCGCCATGGGACATCCACTGCGTGACCCGCATGGAGAGTTAATCCCCACGGCAGACTTGAAAATGCCCATTGAAGATTCCACACCCCTTTCGGCTTTGCGCCCCACTCAAACCGGGACCATCCAATGCGTGAAAGCCGCAGACACAGGATTGCTCCGTTATCTCGAAAGCTTAGGGCTTGTTCCCGGCGCGCAGATCGAAGTTAAAGAATATTCGCCTTTTGACCACAACTTGACCGTCAAAGTTGGTCGAAAAACAACCGTCCTGGGAATGAATATTACAAGCAAAATTTATATCGAAGAAAGTTAACAACCGACGCTTTGTCAGGGGCCAAGCCCCTGACAAAGCAGGGATATTGAAATGGAAACCGAATCTATCTTTAGAGTTTTATTACCGCTTTTGATCATCGCCTTCGCCTTGCATCGAGGATATTACGTCAAGAACCACAGCAAATCAGAAGATGCCACTCTGAAAAAGCGCGAAGAGGGACTTGCCTCAAAGCTTGCTGGCCTACTGGGCATGGTCGGCTTTGTTTCGATCATCTTGTTCGCCGTCAACCCAAATTGGCTCGCTGTTGCAAGTCTCTCTCTCCCCCTATGGGCACGCTGGGCTGGCGTGGGAATGGCATTGATTGGCTTCACCCTGCTGCAATGGGCGCAAGTCACGCTCGGGAAAAGCTGGAGCGACCAGCCCCGCATGATGAAGGAGCAAACCCTCATCACCAGCGGACCGTACCGCACGATCCGCCATCCCATTTACACCGCTTTTCTCCTCATTCTGGGCTCAACCCTTTTTATTTCCTCCAACTGGCTGATCGGGCTGAGTTGGGCAGGGATGACATTGCTGGAAGTTGCATCCCGCATCAGATTCGAAGAATCATTGATGATCGAATACTTCGGCGATCAATATCGCGAGTACATGAAACGAACGGGGCGCCTGCTCCCACGGATTAACATAGTAACGACTTCAGTCGTTAAACCAGGAGGCGATTAGAGTCGCTACCACCTGAGAAAATATTAGAGGTAAACAAATGAACGAAAACATTTTCCGTATTCTTGCCGCTGTGATCTTATTCACCGGTGTAGGCATCTCCTCATACTACCGCATCAAAGCAGATCGGGAATCCGGCGAAAGACTTTCCCGCAAAGCCGATGGCAATGCGATGATGACAGTCATTCGCCTTGGCGGGCTCGTCCTCTGGTTAAGCCCGGTTGTGTATCTCATCAACCCGGCATGGATGACTTGGGCCAAGATTAGTCTGCCCGAAGCGATCCGCTGGCTCGGGGTCGGCGTTGGCATTCTATGCGTTGCAGGAATTTACTGGCTCTTCAGCAGTATCGGCACCGGCATCACCCCAGTCAGCACCACTCGCAGGGAACATAGACTATCCACCAGCGGGCCGTATCGCTGGATACGACATCCACTGTACACAATTGGTTCGTCTTTCTACATTTCCTTCGGAATGATATCAGACAACTGGTTCATCAGTTTGATGGGTGTATTGGCATTCATCACAATGGCAATTCGTACACCGAAAGAGGAAGCCAATCTCGTCGAGAAATTCGGTGACGAATATCGCCAGTATATGAAGCGAACTGGCAGATTCCTGCCGAAATTATTTGAGCGCGATGGAGAAAAGGCATGATCCTCGAACTCTTTTTCAAGATCGCGTTCTTCGTCATCTTCTTCAGCTTTGCCTACGTAATGACGGCCTACTCAAAAAAAGCCAGGGCGGGTAGAGAAGATAAAGCCACACGCATCAAGATGCACAGCGAGAATGAAGTGCCTCTCTTGCTTAGAGTCCGTCAATTTTTGGGGCTTCCCTTCTATTTGGGCATTCTTGCATGGACATTCGCGCCTCAGTGGATGGAATGGTCTGCCCTTGTCTTGCCGGTCTGGGCGCGCTGGGCAGGGCTTGTCCTCGGTTTGATCGCCGTCCTGCTCAATGTGATCAGCCACATGACCTTGAGGCGACAACTCGGCGCAGACTTCGATCCATCACTGCGCCTGCTCAAAGTACCTTTCCTAGTACAAGATGGACCGTATACATCAATCCGTCATCCCATCTATCTGGCGTTCCTTTTCATGCAGGTCTCGGTCCTGTTTCTGACCGCCAACTGGCTGATTGGCTTATGTGGAATCGCTATTATTCTTGCCGTCATCGCCATCCGCGTGCCGGAGGAAGAAAGATTACTTATCGAGCAATTCGGTGATGAGTACCGTGAATATATGAAACGTACGGGCAGATTTCTGCCGAAGGTATTTTAGAGGAAGCAAATGAAGAAACAGATCTATATAGCTCTCATCACCGTATTTATAGTCTCCGCATACGCCATCTTCCGTATTGGCTCCACAGGCGCTGCGCCAGCCACGGAAGTCAGTTATTCAAGAGAGGTTTACCCCATTCTTGAAAGCCGCTGTGCCGCCTGTCATATGGGTGAATTCGTCAGTGAAGGCTTGGACATGAACACCTACGAATCCCTGCTGGAAGGCTCCCAAAATGGACCAGTCATCATTCCCGGGGATGTTGGTAACAGCCTGCTTGTGAAGATGGTTACTGAAGGCAAAATGCCCAAGCGCGGGCCAAAACTCACACCGGCGCAGATTCAGATCCTCTCAGATTGGATCAATGCCGGCGCGCCGAACAACTAGATAACGATATACACTGTTCCGAAGGTTTTAACATAAAAAGACTGAATACCTGGAAAAAGCTTTCGGGATGTTTTGTGCAGAAAAAAATTTATAGTTACTTATCAACGGAGGCGGTATGAACAACAAAGTATCAAGAAGGGATTTTCTCAAGATCGGCGGGATTGCTGCCGCAGTAGGTACCAGCGGAGTGCTCGCCATGAATCAAACCGACCCGCATACGAGCCATAACCATCAAACGACCCCTCCCACCCACGCCATGCAGCAGGGCGATCATGGCGACCTACCCGGCACCGTCGGTGAGGTGAACCATGAAGCGAATGGATTCAACCCCACCGACCTTTTGACCGACTTCGATTATGGTCAAGTCTCCACACTGCCCAATGGGCAGACATTGCGTGAATACGAAATCGTTGCCATCAACAAGAACATCGAAGTGGTACCCGGCATCGAATTCCCGGCGTGGACGTATAACGGGCGCATCCCCGGTCCTACAATTCGAGCCGTCGAAGGCGACCGAGTTCGCATCAAGTTCACCAATGGGAGCAACCATCCCCACTCGATGCATTTCCACGGCATCCACTCCGGCAAGATGGACGGAGTTCCCGGCACGGGACCCGGCGGACTCGTCGAACCGGGAGACAGTTTCACGTACGAGTTTGACGCGGAGCCGTTCGGGCTGCACCTTTATCATTGCCACGTCTTCCCGCTGGCACGTCACATCGCCAAGGGACTCTACGGCGCATTCATCATCGATCCGAAAGAGGGTCGTCCCGCTGTGGACAAAGAAATGGTAATGGTCATGCACGGCATCGATATTGACTTCGATGACGGCAACGATTTTTACGCCGTCAATGGCATCCCGTTCCATTACCAGAATCATCCCATCCCGCTCAAGGTCGGTGAGACCGTTCGCATTTATCTCGTCAACATTTTGGAGTTCGACCTGCTCAACTCCTTCCACCTGCACGCGAACTTCTTCCACTATTACCCCACCGGCACAAGCCTGACCCCGCTCGAGTTTACCGACACAATCATCCAGGGTCAGGCACAGCGTGGCATTCTGGAATTCAGCTACAAACATCCCGGCATGTATATGTTCCACGCACATGTGACGGAGTTTGCCGAACTCGGTTGGAACGGTATGTTCCAGGTAACGGCGTAGAGGTGATGCCATGACTCAAACAACTCCTCAACCGACGAAAAGCCGCTTCACGTTTCAAACCCTGATCCTGCTCCTGATCCCGGTCATTCTCCTTGCTGGAGTGATCACACTCTTCCTCACCACCGGCGGTGGACTCGAACTGGAATCCGCTGCGCCCGTAGAAACGCTGGATGTTGAACGCTACACGCTCGAACCAAACGAGATCACACTCCACGTGCGCAATACTGGGCCGGAACAACTCACCATTGCGAATGTCATCATCAATGATGCGGTCATGCCATTCACCGTCAGCCCCAGCGTGGATGTACCGCGACTAGGGCGCGCAGATATTCACGTCAATTATGCCTGGTCGCATGGCGAAGCGTATGGCATTCGTGTCTTTACTAGTAACGCAGTGCCATTCGATGTCGAAATACCGGTTGCCTTCGAAACGCCTCAGCCTGATGCCAAGACCTTTTGGAGCTTCACACTGATCGGCTTATATGTGGGCGTCATCCCTGTGCTGCTGGGAATCTTCTGGTTTCCCTCCCTGCGCCAACTGGGACGCCGCACCATGACCTTCCTCATGGCAGCCACCATCGGCTTGTTGATCTTCCTTGGGCTGGATACGCTCGCTGAAGCGCTGGAATTTGCCAATGAAGTGCCTTCCGCATTTCAGGGCATCGGTCTAATCGGCATCGGCGGTGTCACCACTTTCCTGATCCTCGAAACCATCTCCAGGCAGCAAGCTGGTGCTACGGGAGACGAGTCACAGCGCAGACTGGCGGTTGCGTTCATCATCGCGGTCGGAATCGGCTTTCACAACCTCGGTGAGGGTCTCGCCATCGGCGCGGCATATAATGTAGGCGAGATCGCGCTGGGCACGTTCCTCGTGGTCGGCTTCATCATCCAGAACATCACTGAGGGCTTAGGCATCATCGCTCCCGTATTGCGCGACAAGCCCGGCATCGGCAGACTTGCGGTCATGGGACTCATCGGCGGCGCGCCTGCCATCCTTGGCGCGTGGATTGGCGGTTATGCACCTTCGCCCTTCCTGGCAGTTCTTTTCCTCGCTATCGGCGCAGGCGCGATCTTCCAGGTCATCTATGAGATCGCGAAGCTTGTTCAAAAAGATCTCGAGCGTGAGGGCAGTGTCCTATCTGGGGCGGTCGTCAGCGGTGTACTCTCTGGCATGTTGTTGTTGTGGGTCACCGGGTTGCTCATCAAATAATGGCCTAAAACGTCCCGAAGGTCTCCCCTCATTGGGAATGTCCTTCACTACAACCTTCGGGATAATCTTTCTCAAATTTCTGGAGGGAACATGTCTCTTTGGGGTTGGTTGTTGGTACTACTCGTTGTGGGGATTTTCATTCCACGCTATGGCTTCCTGGCGCTCTACCGGGATTGGCGAAGCGCGCGCGAACGCGAGCAAGTGGAAGATGCTCTCAAGCACCTCCTTGACCGCGAACAAAGCGGACGCCATGCTTCACCCGAATCCCTTGCCGGGACCCTGGATCTGCCGCGCGTAAAAGTGACGCATCTCATCGCCGATATGGAATCGCAAGGACTGCTTGAGACGCGAGGCGCGCAACTTCATCTCACTGCGGAGGGCGAACGTTGGGCAATACATGTCGTCCGCGCGCACCGCCTTTGGGAGCGTTATCTCGTCGACGAGGCGCGCATGCCCTTGAACCAGGTACACAGTGAAGCACAGCGGCGTGAACACTTCTTCACCGATGCACAGCTCGATCATCTGGATGCCGCGCTCGGACATCCCACCGTTGATCCGCACGGCGACCCCATCCCTACGCGCGAAGGGAAAATGGCATCAGTGAAGAGTCTGCCAATTACCGCCTGGCACTCTGAGGGTCCGGTGCGAATCGTGCACATCGAAGACGAACCCGCTATCGCATATGAACAAATCCTTGCCGCCGGTCTCCGCCTGGGGCAAGTCATCCGAATCATCGAGAGGACCCCTCAACGCCTTGTGTTGAGCGACGGTGAAACGGAATACCGCCTGGCGCCGACGGTTGCCGCGAACGTGAGTATTACGCCGTTACCCGAAAGCGAAATCGCACGGGCAAACGCAGTTCCGCTTGCCACATTGACACAAGACCAGCGCGGTGAGATCGTCTCGCTCGACGATGCCGTACAAGGATTTACCCGCCGGAGATTCTTGGATCTGGGTCTCACCCCCGGCACGGTGATCTACCCCGAACTTGGAAATTTCTTCGGCGACCCGCGCGCTTATCGTGTGCGCGGCACCTTGATCGCGTTGCGCAAAGACCAGGCGGCGCAGATCTGGGTAAAGCCGGTTTAAAGTTAAAGGTTGAATGCCGAAAATCAAATGGTATTTATTCAATCGAGGTTCAACGCTGAGGAAAACACTATGACAACAAAAAAACTTGCGACTCCCACCGAGAATTGTGAAACCTGCCCCGCCTTTTACAATCTGGAACAAATGGGGTTTAAGATCGGCACCTTTGACCGCGTTGTCGCCCTGGCAGGCAACCCAAATACCGGAAAATCCACGGTCTTCAATGCGCTGACCGGTCTCAAGCAACACACCGGCAATTGGCCCGGCAAGACCGTGACCCGCGCCGAAGGTGGCTACCAATTTAATGGCGTGCGTTACAAACTTGTGGACCTGCCAGGTACATACTCGCTCCTCTCCGCTTCGCAGGATGAAGAAGTGGCACGCGATTTCATTTTGTTCGGGCAGCCCGATTGCACCATCGTTGTCACCGATGCAACTGCGCTGGAACGTAATTTGAATCTGGTGATGCAGGTTATGGAGATTACCGACAAGGTCGTGGTCGCGATTAATCTGATGGATGAAGCCAAACGCAAAGGGATCGAAGTGGATGCACGCTCCTTAAGTCGCGATCTGGGAGTCCCGGCTGTGCCAATCACTGCGCGTACCGGTGAAGGCATCCACACCCTGATCGCCACTGTCGCGGACTTGATTAACGGCGACATCATCACCAAGCCCCTGCGAGTGGAGGGTACGCCGGAATTCCAAAAGGCTGTTCACGAACTCGTGCCGATGATCGAACAGGTGGCGCCAGGCATTCCCAACGCGCGCTGGCTGGCAATTCGTCTGCTGGATGGCGACGCCAGGGTGCAACAAGCGCTCGTCACCGGCGAACTGACACAACGCATGCAACGACAGAAGCAAGCCGATGTGCAATTCAGCCGCAAAATGTCGGTTGAAGGAAGACAATAAAATTTCGCTGGTCGGGTATACCGAAAACACGTGACTACTGCTCGCAATTACTCGACATCACCATCACACACAAGAGAATTTTATGACAGAACAAACTCTAAAACCAAACGATATTTTGACAAAAGCTGAAGCCTTGCGCGGGACACTCTCGACCAGTTTTCGCGACGAGATTGTCAAATCACTCTACAACGAAGCCGAAAACATTGCCAGGCGCGCGGTGAAAACAGCGCAGGATAAAAAATACGACTTCGACCAAAAAATAGACCGGCTTATTACATCGCCCATTGTTGGGCTGCCGATTATGCTCATTTTGTTGGGTGTCGTCATCTGGTTAACCGTTTCCGGCGCAAATGTGGCTTCGGAAGTCATCGCCGATCTCTTATTCGGCATTGGAGATTGGGGTCGAGCGCTATTCAATCAAATCGGCATACCTTGGTGGATCACCGGTTTTATCTGGGACGGTGTTTACCTCAGTCTCGCGTGGGTCGTCAGTGTGATGCTTCCGCCCATGGCAATCTTTTTCCCGGCATTTACCTTCCTTGAAGACCTCGGCTACCTGCCGCGCGTGGCGTTCAATCTCGACTGGTTGTTCAAGAAAGCCGGCGCGCACGGTAAACAATCCCTGACGATGGCGATGGGATTTGGATGCAACGCTGCGGGCGTGGTGGCGACGCGGGTTATCGACTCGCCACGCGAACGGCTGATCGCCATCCTGACCAACAACTTCGTCCCTTGTAATGGACGCTTCCCAACCTTGATCATGCTTGCCACCGTTTTCGTGGCAGCATCCTTCCCCCCAGCCTTGACTTCGTTCATCGCCGCTGGGACAGTCGTCGGCGTAGTCCTGATCGGGATTGCATTCACCTTCCTGATGTCGTGGCTTTTGTCCCGAACGTTGTTGAAAGGCGAAGCCTCTGCATTCACGCTGGAACTGCCTCCCTACCGCCGACCGAACATCGCTCGCATCCTGTACACATCCATCATTGATCGAACCATCTTCGTGCTGTGGCGCGCCATGCAGACCGCCGCTCCCGCCGGGGCGATCATCTGGATCCTGGCGAACATCACTGTCGGCGATTCGAACCTGGCCCGCCTGATCGCGGACTGGCTAAATCCGTTTGGGCTGTTGCTCGGGCTGGACGGTGTCATTCTGCTGGCATATATCATTGCCATCCCGGCAAATGAGATCGTGGTACCAACCATGATGATGGTTTACATGGGTGCGGGCATGATGATCGACGGTCCTGGCACGAGCGCTGGCATCTACAGTCTGCTTGTGGATGGCAACGGCTGGACGATTCTGACAGCGGTTAATTTGATGCTGTTCGCCCTATTGCACAATCCCTGCGCGACGACTATCATCACCATCTACAAGGAAACCAAGAGCCTGAAGTGGGCAACGGTCAGTGTGGTCATCACCTTGGGTACTGCCTTCCTTGTCACGTTCCTGACAGCCAGCATCGCACGGTTGATGGGATGGGTGTAGACACAATTTCGTTGCGAGACAACAGGGCGAAGCAATCCTCCGTTTTAACGGTATCAGCCTTCTTGTTAATCGTGAATTGCTCCCCTGCACTTGCGCCAGGTGCAAGGTCGTCGCCAGAGAGCGGTTCCTCGCAACGGCTTGCTTTGTAACAAATGTTCCTTGCATGACGTCTTGATAGCTATCGAACACTCACTCGCCAAGGAGCATCATCATGTACACACCAAAGGAACTGCTGTGGAGGGATGAAATGACAACCGGCGTCGTGGAACTCGACGCCCAACATAAATACCTGATCGATTTTTTCAACGATCTTGGATACAGCATCAAAAGGAAATTTGACCCGGTTGATATCAGCAAGGTGTTGAAGGTGATGAAATATTACGCCGAATGGCACTTCCACCAGGAGGAAGAGTGCATGTTGCGGTACCATTGTCCCGTTGCGGAGAAAAATATCAAAGCGCACGCGGTTTTCATGGATAAATTCATCGAATACCAAAGGGAATACGAACAGTCCGGCGGGTCCGTTGACTTGGCTGTCAGGATACACAAGGAACTCTCCGACTGGATTATGAACCACATCATGGTTGTGGACACGGAATTGTCCTTGTACGCACAATAGGCTTTTCCTTCGCACAAGCGCTGCCGCTATTTCCGTAATTCATACTCCACAATCAAATTTGGGCGAAGATCGTTGGGAGCATTGCCACTATAAAACTCGAGCGTATCGGCGAATTTATTATCATCATCGCCGAGTCGAAAACGCAGGCGAAATTGCGTCACGCCCAGCAGATCGACCGTTGTTGGGTCGAGTTCGGCGGTATACCATCCGCCCCTCGCTGTGCTGTCGAAAATCCCGGCATTGACACAACCATTGTCATATTGAAAATCCGGAGCTTGCACCACAAGCGCCACGCCAAACGGACGACCGCAGAAATCCACCAGCAGGTCGCCGTGCCTGGAAAACAAATTTTTATCGAGGATGGCTGCTGTTTTGATCCTCAACTTGACGGACGTCACTACCGCATCATCGGGCAGACCGGATGTGTTGAACGACAGAATGACACGGTACTGACGCCCCGCCGCGTCGTCTCCAACCCGGAGGATTGGTCCCGTTTTATCGAGCGAACAGCCGCTCTCGCTTAATTCCGTACATTCCAGAACCCAGCCATCGTACAGACCGGAGGAAGTGAAGGGGCGGACTCCCATCAGGTTCCACGCTAACAGCTTCGGGCTTTGGGTCGGAACGGAAAATTCCCCAGAACGGCTCCACAGAGTTGTGATTCTTCGATGGCTGGTCAAATCCCTCGAAATATACAAACCGGACGTTTGTTTTTGCCAGCTCACGGTAGTATTCATCGTGATTCGTCTCGGACAATCCGAACGCGCCACGAGTGGGCAAGCCGACCTCCTTGAAGAGGACGAAGCGACCGGATTCTTCGGTGAACTTCCTATATTTCTCCACCTCCCATTGCACGGCTTTTTCTGCGTACTTGGTGGCGCGCCAATAGGGATGCGCGTTCGGGAAGATCCAGTCGCCGACAAGGTAAAGTTGCGGATGGTCGTCAAAGTCATCGGTCTGTTCAGAGGTGGTGGCAGGTCTGCCTGTGCTGGCGCGCAGGTCGGCAATGGCAGAGCAAAGTTCAGGGAGGGTGTATCGATCTTTGGAGCGGTAAAGACCTTCGTTGCCGACGGTGTAGCCAAGGGTGACCGGCAGGCTGGCGGCATACTTTGCGTTGTCAAGTTCGCTTTCGTTGTTCGGGTTCCAGATACCCATAATGACACCTTTGAACCCCAATTCTTGCGCAATGAACGGGAACTCTTTGCCCATCACGCCGATGGAACTGTATGTGACCAACCCTGTGAACCCGGCTTTTTTCAACGTGAGCAGGTCGTTTCGGATGGTCTCCGGTGAAGGCTGGTAGTACCCCGGCTGTGTGCCGGGGTTTGGCGAACTATACGTCACCCACTGAATGCGATTGATTTTGGCAATCCATTTCGTATCCACTGGGACACTGCAATCCGCGAGGGCGGGATCGAAAGCCTCAATCTCCTGCGGCTGGCTGATGGAATTAGTGTAGAGCGGGGAGAAAAGGAGGACGAGTCCCGCGCTGAAGAGGATAGACCAAAGGATTCGTTTTCGAAACTTCATTCCTGTTTCCAAACGCCGAAAAGCCGGTTATCCCTCTGCCGCTTCGACAAATTTCCTGAACAGATTTCGCGTCCACTCCTGGTCGGTCAGCCATTCGGGGTGCCATTGCACGGCAAGTCCAAAGGGATGGTCGGGCAGTTCTACGGCTTCGACCAGTCCATCGGGAGCATGACCGGCAACGCGCAGCGGAGGAGCGATATCCTTGAGCCCCTGGTGGTGCAGGCTGTTAACCTTGATAATGGGTTCGCCAAAAATCCCGGCGATGTGCGTTCCTTCTTCGAGCTTCACTTCGTGAACAAGCACGGTCCGGCGGTTGCCGGGGTAATCGTGGTCGAGCGCACCTGGCAGTTGGTCGGCGAGGTGTGTGTACAGCGTCCCGCCAAGGGCGACGTTGACCAGCTGGCATCCGCGGCAAATGCCGAGGAAGGGTTTGCCGTCCGATGCAGCGGACTGGATCATCTTCCATTCAATGGAATCACGCGCCGGGTCCACGCCATCGATGCGGGGATGCGGTTCGCCGGAAAAAAGCTCGTGGGAGATGTCCCCGCCGCCAGAGAGGAGGATGCCATCCAGCCGGGAGTAAAGCGCATCCCATCCATCTTCGGCGAGCATGGATGGGATGAGGACGGGCACGCCTCCTGCCTGCCTGACCGCGTTGATATAAGACTGCATGAGAAAAACGGTCGGGTGACCGTGGATATTGGTGGATTGGTTGGTGGTGATCCCGATAAGCGGCTTCATACCCCCAATTGTAAAACAAAAACCCTGAAGGTTTGAAAACCTTCAGGGCGTGGATTGTAACGATTAATCGAATTTCTGCTTGAGGCGGGCGGATTTGCCCGTGCGGTTGCGCATGAAGTAGAGTTGTGCGCGGCGGACCTGTCCGTGGCGTTCGACAACGACTTTGTCGACGCGCGGGGAGCGGAGCAGGAAGGTACGCTCGACGCCAATGCCGTTCGAAGCCATGCGGCGGACGGTGAGGGATGCATCGTTGCCACCCTTGCGCAAGCGGATGATCGTGCCCTTGAACTCCTGAACGCGCTCGCGGTCGCCTTCCTTGATTTTGACGTGCACGCTGACGGTATCACCGGGGGCGAGTTGGGGAATTTTCTCGTTCTGTTTGGCTTCGAGAGCCTTGATAATATCTGCCATTGTCTTTCTTCCTTACGTTTAGGTGTATTCGTTTTTTGAGCGACGGCGGATTATAGCACGCATTTTCGGGATAGACAAGCGGATTTTTGCCTCGCAGGGTTCAATCTTCTCTTTGCGCCTTTGCGAGTAATAATTACGAGAATTTCCGAATCGCCAGGACGGAGTTGTGCCCGCCGAAGCCGAAGGCATTTGTGAGCGCCAGGTTGACCTTTTTCTCGCGCGCTTTGTTGGGAATGTAATCCAGGTCGCATTCGGGGTCGGGTGTTTCATAATTGATGGTCGGCGGCAGGATGCCCTCGCGCACCGCCTGCACACAGAAGATCACCTCCAGCGCGCCTGTCGCGCCGATCATGTGCCCGGTCATCGACTTGGTGGAGGAGATCGGGATCTTGTATGCCAGTTCGCCGAACGCAGTCTTGATGCCGCGCGTCTCCGATTGATCGTTCAAATGAGTGCCCGTTCCATGGGCGTTGATGTACCCCACATCCTCCGGGTTGGCTTTTGCGGATTCAAGCGCCATGCGCATCGCTGCCGCGCCGCCCGCGCCCTGCTCGTGTGGCGCGGTTACGTGGAACGCATCCGCGGTGGCGCCGTACCCAGCTAATTCGGCAAGGATGGTCGCGCCGCGCCGCCTCGCATCGGATTCCCGCTCAAGCACGATGATTGCCGCGCCCTCGCCCATCACCAACCCGTCGCGGTTCTTGTCGAAGGGTTGGGGCGTCTTCGAATAATGATCGTTCCGCCGCGACATCGCCCCCACGCGGTCAAATGCCGCCACCCCCACTGGGCAGACCGTCATCTCCGTCGCGCCGGTCACCGCAGCATCGATCATCCCTGCCTTCAGCATCATAAGGGCGGTCCCGATACCATCCGAGCCGGAGGCGCAAGCGGATGCCACCGAAAAACAGGGACCTTTGATCTGGTGATCGATCGCGATCATCCCTGCCGCGCCGTTCGCCATCAACATCGGGATCAGGAAGGGGCTGACACGACGCGGTCCTTCCGTGTGGTTGATGATGACAGCCTCCTGCAATGATTCAATCCCGCCGATTGCCGACGAAACCAACACACCGATCCGCCCGGTATTGGCTTCGGTGATCTCCAGCCCCGACTGCGCAAGCGCTTCTTTTGCCGCGGCGGTAGCCAATTGCTCGACCCGGTCGCGGCGCCGGGCTTCCTTTGCATCCATGTAATTGACAGGGTCAAAATTCTTCACTTCCGCCGCGATATGCACATTCAATGGAGACGAATCGAACAGCGTAATCGGACCCACCCCCGATACACCATTGACCGCGTTCGTCCAGGATTCCGTCACCGTCAGACCAAGCGGGTTGACCGTGCCCATGCCCGTAATCACAATTCTATCCATCATGCCTCACAAAAAATGATTTTGAGTTTCGCAATACTAAAAACCCCGGATTCAGGGAAGCGTCACGCCTCCGGCCAGCCGGTTCCTGCCCCCGTTTAGACGCCTTCTCTTTGCTGAAAGTCTATCTACTCCCCTGGCTTCGGGATGTAATCCCCCTCCACCCAAAATTGACCGTCTGGACTGACCTCCCGCTTCCAGATGGGAACAATCTCCTTCAGGCGGTCGATGCCATACCTCGCCGCTTCGAAGACACCGGTATCGCGATGCGCGGCGGTGCAGGCAATCAACACCGTCGGCGTCTTCGGGTACAGTTTACCAATGCGCTGGACGATGGCGATTCCTTCGATGCTCTCCCATTTTGCGCGGATCTCATCCGCGACCTGTTTCATCTTTTCCTCCGCCATCGGGATGTACGCTTCGTATTCAAGATAATCCGTGTCATGCGCGTCGCCACGCCTGGTTTCGCCGCGCACCATGCCGGTGAAAATCGCCGCAGCACCGGTGGATGGGAGCGTGACCTGCGAGAGCAGGGCATTCAAGTCAATCTCATCCTCGGTAATGGAAAAAATCGTTGGAAGAATTGAAGGTTGCATTGAAAGTTAACCTCCACTCACTGGCGGAAACATCCCAATTTCCGCGTTTGGCGGGATAACCGCTTCATCGAACGCGTATTCCCGATTGACCGTCACCAGCACACTCAGCATGGACTCCTTGAGGGCGGGTATGTCATTCGCGAGTTTCTCTTTCAAGCCCTGCACGGTCATATCCTCCGGGATATCCATTTCCAGGGTTCGCGTCCCGGCACGTTCACGGATGGTGGCAAAAAACAATAATTTGACGTGATTCATATTCCTCATATCCAGACATTGTTCGGCGCTGTCTTTTCATCAAGGACATCGCCCGTATTGACCGTACCCGCTGGTTCGACCAGCAAGATATGGCATTCCTCTTCGGCGACCGGTTTGTGCTCCACACCTTTGGGCACCACATACATTTCGCCTTCACGCAAGGTTACTGCTCCATCGCGGAAATGGATTTCCAGTCTTCCCTGGACGACAAGAAACACCTCGTCCGCCTCCGGATGGCTGTGCCAGACAAATTCTCCCTGAACTTTGGCAACCTTGATATGGTAATCGTTCATCTGCGCGATGATCTTGGGAGACCAATGGGCGGAGAACTTGTAAAATTTCTCTCGCAGGTTGATCGGTTGGTAAGTCACGTCAGCCCCCCTCGTTCACAACATCCCCGCTCTGCCCGCCATGCTTTTCGATCAGGCGAATATTCTGTATCCGCATGGTCTTCTCGGCGGCTTTCGCCATATCGTAGACCGTCAGTGCCGCAACAGAGACAGCGGTCAACGCCTCCATTTCGACGCCGGTCTTGCCGACGGTCTTCGCCGTGGCGGTGATAACTACACCGGGGAGCGAGTCGTCGAAGGTCAGGTCAACATCCACCTGGGTAAGCGGCAGCGGGTGACATAACGGGATCAGGTCCGAGGTCCGTTTGGAGGCGGTGATGCCCGCGATCTGCGCAACGGTCAGCACGTCACCTTTCTTGATCTGCCCGGCACGGATCAATTCCAGCGTTCCTTTTGACATGTGAACTTCGCCGCGAGCAATGGCAATCCGTTCGGTATCGGGCTTGTGGCTCACATCCACCATTTTGGCGCGACCTTGTTCATCAAGATGAGTCAATTTATTCGACATGACCGCATTATACCGTGTATAATTTAATCCTTATGGAAAACCTGCTGGGTCGCCAGTTGAATTACACAATTCATACTCCGGTCTATGAGGGACCGCTTGACCTGCTGCTCAATCTGATCGAGCGGGCCGAATTGGATATTACCACTGTGTCGCTGGCTTCAGTGACCGACCAATATCTGACGCATATCAACAGCCTCGAGCAGATCAACGCGGACGAGATCTCGGCGTTCCTGGTCATCGCGGCGAAGCTATTGCAAATCAAATCTGAGGCGCTCCTGCCGCGCCCGCCTGCGCGTGAACCCGGTGAAGAGGATGTGGGACAGGCGCTCGTCGACCAGTTGAAATTGTACAAACGCTTCAAGGAAATTGGCGGCTGGCTCCATGACCGGCAGGACCGCAACCTGCGAACATTTCTCCGCATCGCGCCGCCGCCGAAGGTCGAGCCCAAACTCGATTTGTCGAACCTGACCCTCGAAAAACTGGTCGCCGCGGCGGAAGAGGCGTTCCGCAGGGAAAAGGAAAAGAAACCACTGAGCGTGGTCATCGCCGCGCCGCGCGTAACCATTCGCGAGAAGATCGACCTGATCTCGGAAACTCTCCGTAAAGTACAACGTACGACTTTCCATGCGTTGCTTGATTCGGGCGCTTCACGCATCGAGATCGTTGTCACCTTTCTCGCACTGTTGGAACTGATTAAACGATACCGCGTCGCCGCCCATCAGGAAGGGCTGTTCAGCGAGATTGAATTCGAGCGGATGGAAGAATGGGGCGACGACGAGGAGATCGACCTGGAATTCGAGTGAACAATCAGGCTTTTTTGTCTGGTCGTTTTTGTTGGATAAGGGCTCCCGAAGCCAACAACGAAATCAACGCCCCCAAGTTATCAAAGATCACCACATCCCAAACAGACGGGTTACGCCCAGGCACGTATGCCTGGTGGATCTCATCGGTCACCGCGTACAACACCGTCAGAAGCCATGCCAGCCAGCGCCGGTCGCTTTTCCACTCGAGGGCATGCCAAAACGCGAGCGCAAGCAGACCGTAACCGACCATATGCCCGCCCTTTTTCACAAGATAATCCGCCCACCCGAAATCTGGCAAAACAAACGAGGGCTGCGCGGAAAAATAAAAGATGACGAGCATAACCGCCAAAGCGGGGATCCAACGAAGTACAATTCGCGTCAAATTGGACATGTACACCATTAAACCACAAATCAATGAAGTCTTTCTTAAGCGTGAAAACGACTGGCTTTATTTCACCAATCCGCAACGGCTGATTGTCGCTCATACTTTGAGTGAGGTCCTTCCCGCCCTGCGCGAGATCGAAGATCAGGTCGAGAAAAATGGCTGGCATGCGGCGGGATTCATCAGCTATGAAGCCGCGCCGGCGTTTGATCCCGCACACACTACAAAGCTAGTGACCGGATTCCCCTATCTCTGGTTCGGACTCTACCCTTCGCCCCGCCTCATATCCAAGCCGAAGCCTGATTCCGTTAAACCAACCCTGAACTGGCTCCCCCTCACGGATCGCGATACGTATAATGCCGCCATCGAGCAGATCAAAAGTCGCATTGCCGAAGGGCAGACATATCAGGTCAATTACACAATGCTCCTGCAAGCGGAGTTTCACACCGATCCATGGAATTTCTTTCTCCACATCACGCAGGGCCAAAGCGACCACGCCGCGTACGTCGACACCGGACGATATGTGATTGCATCCGCCTCACCCGAATTGTTTTTCCGCCTTGAAGGCGACACCATCATCGGCAGACCCATGAAAGGAACCGTCAGACGCGGGCGGACACCGCTCGAAGATCGGGAACAAGCCCAATGGTTAAGAAACTCGGAAAAGAATCGCGCCGAGAATGTCATGATTGTAGATATGATCCGCAACGACCTGGGACGAATCGCCAAAACAGGAAGCGTGAGCGTCCCCGAATTGTTCACCATTGAGAAATATCCCACCCTTTGGCAGATGACATCTACCATCACTGCGCAAACAGGCGCGTCACTGGGGCAGATATTCACCGCACTTTTCCCATGTGCGTCCATCACCGGTGCGCCAAAAGTCAGCACGACGAAGATCATCTCCGAATTGGAAATCTCACCGCGCAAAATTTACACTGGAAGTATCGGTTACATCGAACCCAATCGCAAAGCGACGTTCAATGTAGCCATTCGCACCGCGCTGATCAACCGCGAATCCCGGTCTGCGGAATACGGCGTCGGCGGCGGCGTCATTTGGGATTCGACCAGCATAGACGAATACGCTGAGGCCCTGCTCAAAGCTCGCGTGCTGACAGAAGAAACCCCGCGCTTTTCTCTGCTCGAAACTATGCTGTGGACCCCAGAAGAGGGCTTTTTCTTGCGCGAGAAACATATTGAGCGGCTGCTGGCTTCCGCAGATTATTTTGATTTTTTTGTTTCCAAGGAAAAGGTTGAAGAAAAACTTAATCGTACCGGAAGCAGTTTCAAATTTCCACAGCGGATACGTTTGCTTGCAGGACAGCAGGGAGACATTACCATTGAAAACAAACCATTTCAAGCTGAAGACAGACCATTGCGTATCTGCCTTGCAAATACACCCGTAAATTCAAATGATATTTTTCTCTTTCACAAAACAACCCATCGGTTTGTCTATGAAACCGCAAAGAAGTTTTATCCCGATTGCGATGATGTCCTTCTCTTCAATGAACGCGGTGAACTGACCGAATTCACCATCGGCAACCTTGTCGTCGAAATGGACGGAAACCTCTTCACGCCGCCTGTTTCCTGTGGTTTACTTCCCGGCACCTTCCGTTCGCACTTGCTGGAAACGGCTCAGGTGGAGGAAAGAACCGTCCAAGTGGGAGAGTTGCAGCGCTGTACCAAGGTCTTTTTGGTCAATTCTGTCAGAAAGTGGCAGAGGGTCGAAATCAGGTAAGCAAAACAAGGATACAATCATCCAATCCACATGAACAAACTCTCCACATCCACCTCCCCCTATCTGCTCCAGCACGCCCACAACCCCGTTGATTGGTATCCGTGGGGCGAAGAGGCCCTGACCAAAGCCCGTACGGAGAACAAGCCCATTTTCCTGAGCATCGGGTACGCGGCATGCCACTGGTGCCACGTTATGGAGCGCGAATCTTTCGAGGATCCCGAAACCGCATCCCTTATGAACAAGCATTTCATCAACATTAAGGTGGATCGGGAAGAACGACCTGATATTGATTCGATTTATATGCAAGCCACCGTCGCCATGACCGGCTCTGGCGGCTGGCCCATGTCTGTCTTTCTCACTCCCGACCTGCGTCCTTTTTTTGCCGGCACATACTTTCCGCCCATTCGCCGCTACAACATGCCGCCCTTCAAAGAAATCTTAAGCGGCATTGCCAAAGCATGGCAAGAAGATATTCAGGAAGTGATGCGAGTTGGAAATCAAGTACTCGAACATATTCGTCCGCCCATACACAAGCCCGAGAACAGAAATGAAATAACCAACGAAGCTCTCGAAGCAGCTATAAAGAACCTGCTTGATTCCTACGATTGGGGGTATGGAGGTTGGGGCGCTGCGCCGAAGTTTCCACAACCCATGACTATTGAATTTCTTTTACGCCAAGCAACCACCAATACGCCTCAACGCGAAAAAACAATCAAGGCTGTCACCCATGGATTGAGTGCAATGTCGCGTGGCGGAATGTATGATGTCGTTGGCGGTGGTTTTTCCCGTTATAGCGTCGATAATTTTTGGAGAACGCCTCACTTTGAAAAAATGACATATGATAACGCCCAATTAGCCCTGGTTTATCTACACGGGTATTTGGTCACTGGCAACCCCGACTATCGTAGGATTTGCGAGGAGACACTGGATTTTGTCCTGCGCGAATTGACTCATTCAGAAGGTGGATTTTTTAGTAGTCTGGATGCAGACTCAGAAGGCGAAGAAGGAAAATTCTACGTTTGGATACAAGGCGAACTTGAGGGAGCTCTCGGTTCAGACTTTGATTTTTTCAAGACCGCCTATGGCGTTACCCCATCAGGCAACTGGGAAGGTAAAACAATCCTGCAACGCGTTTTGGATGATTCCACACTCGCAGCCCGCTTCAAAATGGAGCCAGAAGAGATTCGCCAGAAATTGTCCAAATGTCACGCAAAACTTTTAGAAGCAAGAAATTCACGCATTCGCCCTGCCACCGATGATAAAGTGCTGGTGATGTGGAACTCCCTAATGCTCAAAGCATTCGCAGAGGCTGGTCGTTATCTGAACAGGCAGGATTATCTACAGGTTGCCATTCGAAACGCACGATTCTTGTTGAGTAATCTTTATGTAGATGATCGTCTGCACCGATCCTGGCGGGAGGGACAGGCAAAGCACAATGCCTATCTGGAGGATTATGCCGGTCTGATCTTGGCGCTTTTGGCGTTATATCAATCCGATCCGAATAAGGAATGGTATCTTTCGGCTTTAAAACTCGCAGACGAAATGGTCGAACACTTCGTTGATCCCAACGGCGGCTTCTTCGATACCCGCGATGATCATGAAGCCCTACTGGTGCGACCGAAAGATATTCAGGACAATGCCACCCCATCTGGGAATGCACTCGCCGCTACTGCCCTACTCGAGCTGGCAGCGTATGGAGACCGCCCGGCATGGCGAGACCTTGCCGAGGAGATGCTTTCATCAGTATATGGAGTCATGCTGCGTTATCCAACAGCCTTTGCACAATGGTTGTGCGCGGCTGACTTTGCCGTCGGCCCGACTTGTGAGGTGGCAATTATCGGCGGCTCACAGCGCCCCGAAACCAAAGAATTATTGAACACCCTCTGGAAAACATTCCGGGCCCGACAGGTAACAGCGATTTCCAATTACCCACCGGAGCCGGGTACACCAGCCTTGCTGAAGAATAGACCTTTATTGAATGATCTTCCAACAGCGTTTGTATGTCAAGGATTTGTTTGTTTACAGCCGGTCAATTCGCCAACTGAGATGGAGTCTCAACTGGCGGGAATATATGCCTCAAAGCCCGCTTCTTCGGGGCTATCCCCGTCAAATTGACCGATTATTCGGTTATTCGCGTTGCTTTGCCCCAAAGAAGTTCAGGATAATACCCCTCGGGGATTGCGCTGACTTGTGAGACCCTCTTGAAGCTGACCGTAGGAATGTCGGTCCAATGCCCCATTGCGTTCGCGCGCAAACTGTCAGCGGCGGATTTCGCTGTGGAGAATACGAAACAGGCCGCGGTGACGTACGCCTGTGCCGAGACCAGTCGGAGCGAAATGGGCGCAAGGGATTCGCGCGCAAATACCCTGCCGCAACAATTTCGAAATTGAAGGAGTTGTTGTAAAATTGAAGCATGGATCCAATTCTTGTCGAAAAGCTTATCAAACTTGGCATGGCTGTCTTGATTGGCGGCATCATCGGTGTTGAACGGGAGTTTCAGGACAAAGCCGCGGGCTTCCGCACAATCATCCTTATCACCGTTGGCTCTACGCTATTTACCATCTTCTCGTTGAACATGGACCCTGGCTTCACGCAGACACGTATTGCCGCAAATATTGTGACTGGCATCGGCTTTCTGGGCGCGGGGGCGATCATCCGCGAAGGCGGGCGCATCGCCGGTATGACAACCGCTGCGACGATTTGGCTTTCCGCCGCGCTCGGCATGGGCATCGGCGCGGGAGAACTGGTTTTTGTTTCCATCGCCACGCTTGTCGTCATTGTGGTTCTTCTGGTGTTCCCGCATTTCGAGGAACGGATCGATCGCATCCGTGAGGCGCGTATCTACAAGATCGCGGTTGGCATTGACAAGGCGGAAAAGGTCGCAGAAGTACAAAAGGCTTTCGAGGAGAATTCCATGCATATCCTCGACCACCATGAGACAAAATCGGGAGACACAATCACCGGAACATGGCGCGTTATCGGCCCCGTCAGGGGACATGATACAGTCATAAGAAAGATGCTCGAAGACAGGGACATTAAGGAAATGACATACTAGATTGTCCCCCAGGGAAAGGAAAAGGCTCTCAGATCTGAGAGCCTTTTTTTCTATTTCGGTTCGATATTGCCGTTTGAGTCTGTCGACTGATCATCCTGACGTTTATCGCCGCCCAAACCATCACGAAATGCCTTGATACTCTTGCCAACTTCCCCGGCAAGTTTCCCAATACGACCCGGGCCAAAGAGAAGCAATATAATCACAAGGATGATGATCCATTCAGCGCCACGTGGTAAACCAAGCATCTTACACTCCTTTGATGAATTTCACACTTATCGTACCACAATCAGGATTAATATACCATTATAATTATAGTTCGCGCCTATACAACAACCCTTCGATAAAACGGATGGTGCGACGTACCAACGAGCGCAATCGTCCAAAAAGGCGATACTGCTCGGGGCGGATGTGTCCTTTACTTGGAATGGGTCCCGTCCACTCAGCGGCCAGCGCCCCCCAAGTCAGTCCAGCCCCAAATCCAACCATCACAAGCTTGTCGCCTGCTTGAATTTGACCTTTTTCCACAGCCTCCACCATTGCAATAGGAATGGATGCAGTAGAGGTGTTTCCATAGCGGTCGATATTGACAACGAAACGCTCCATCGGCAATTTGAGACCACGCGCCGCCGCGTCGATGATGCGGATATTGGCTTGATGCGGAACGATCCAGCGGATCTGGTCCAAGGTCAGCCCCGCCGCGTCCACGGCTTCCTGCGTCGCTGAAGCCATGACGCGTGTGGCAAAACGGAAGACCTCCTTGCCATCCATTTGAATATAATGCTTCCCCTCATGGACAGTCGCTTCAGTCGCCGGAAAGCGGCTTCCTCCGCCCGGAAGCGACAACGAATCCCCCCCGGAACCATCCGAATGCATCACTGCAGAAAGGACGCCGCCGGGCTTGTCGCTTGCCTGCAAAACAAACGCTCCAGCGCCATCACCGAAAAGGATGCAGGTCGTCCGATCCTTCCAGTCGATGAAACGCGAGAGAGTCTCCGAACCAACCACCAGGGCAGTTTTGATCGAGCCGCTTCGAATCGCCTGAGCCGCCATGTTCATGGCAAAGATGAAACCGGTACAGGCGGCAAGCAGGTCAAATGCCCCTGCCTTGGTTGCGCCAAGTTGATCCTGAATCAAACAGGCTGTAGCCGGGAAGATATACTCCGGCGATGAAGTAGTACAGATAATGAGGTCCAGATCTGTCGGGCGGACATTTGCCACCTGCAACGCCTTGAAGGAAGCCTCCACACCCAGGGTGGAAGGAAATTCATTTTCGCGCGCTACCCGCCGCTCGCGAATCCCTGTCCGTTCACGGATCCAGGCGTCATTTGTATCCACGATCTTCGACAGATCGTCGTTTGTCAAGACTGCTTCAGGGACTGCCATCCCCCAGCCTGTGATGTGTGCATATGGCATAAGCAACTCCTCAATCACCACATTTGACGCGGTGAAGCCAGTTCCATCTATTCCTCAAAACGACTAATAACCAGCGTGGCATTGTGCCCGCCGAAGCCAAACGAATTGGACATGGCATGACGCAGGGAAGCCTTGCGCGCCTGATTAGGGACATAATCCAGGTCACATGACGGGTCCGGGGTTTGGTAATTTATGGTCGGAGGCAGAATCCCATCGCGGATTGCCAGGATGGTGAATATCGCCTCGACCGCGCCAGAAGCGCCCAGCAAATGCCCCGTCATGGATTTTGTCGATGAAACAGGAATCTTGTACGCTTGCTCCCCGAACACCGTTTTGATCGCAGCTGTTTCGCTCTTATCGTTCAATGGCGTGGATGTCCCGTGAGCATTGATGTATTCAATATCTCCGACTTCCAACCCGGCGTTTTGTAACGCCAGTCTCATCGAGATCGCCGCGCCCGCACCGTTCTCCGCCGGCGCAGAAATATGATACGCATCGTCGGTCGTACCGTAGCCGGTAATCTCAGCAAGGATAGTGGCCCCACGCTCCCGCGCATATTCGAGGGATTCCAAAATCAGGACACCAGCGCCTTCTCCCATCATAAAACCGTCACGGTCTTTATCGAATGGACGCGACGCCGTAAGGGGGTCATCGTTACGGGTGGACAGGGCGCCCATCACATTGAGCCCGGACATGGCAAGGGCAACGATACTGGCTTCCGATGCGCCCGCAATCATCACATCCGCCGAGCCGCGGCGGACAATTTCCACAGCTTCGCCGATTGCGTTATTTCCGGAGGCGCACGCAGTCGCAAGCGCCATGTTGGGTCCGCGGGCGCCAAAACGGATCGCCAGCATTCCAGCGGCGCTATCGGAGATCATCATGGGAATGAGAAACGGACTGACACGATCAACACCTCGTTCCCTCATCACCTCCGCCTGCTCCATGATCGTGCCAATGCCGCCAATGCCGGAACCGATCAAAACACCGACGCGATCCCGGTTGGATTCATCGATGGTCAACTCCGCCTGGGCGAGCGCCTCCAGTGCAGCAACCGCCGCAAATTGCGTGAAGCGATCCATTTTGCGCGCTTCACGCGCTCCAAATATCGATACCGCGTCGAACTCCTTGACCTCGGCTGCAAATCGTGTCTTATGTTTGGAAGCATCGAATGCTGTGATCAACCCCGCGCCTGATTTTCCGGATAATATGGCTTCCCATGTATCCTTCACACTGTTTCCCACAGGGCTGATGCACCCCATCCCTGTGACAACTACTCTTCTTCTCATAAAATCTCCTCGTTAAATCTGTACAAACAAACACCCGCCGGGCAGGCTCTAGGCTGTTATAACACACCCTGCCACGATTGGACGCGCTGCGCCTGTCAGAGTTAAAACTGTTTTAATGTCTTCCAAGCCTGCTGGACGTGCATCCGGTCATGGTCAGCGAGAAACCCCATTACCTCAAGGAAATTCGTCGGACCGAAAATGGCATGCCGGGCTCTGCGGGACCAGACCTCGGATGGCAAATTATTCAATTTTGCGAGACTCTCTGCTCGCGCCGCGAAAAATGCCCGTAGTGCAGACGGTCCATCCTCATTCAAATAATCGCGCTCGCTTGCCCAAACACCCGTGTCAGGTCGCGGGATAAAGGCATCCTCTCTTTCCAGCATCAAATTCAACTGCAATTGATGAATCTCCCGTTCGGTATCGCGTAGGTGGCAAGTGATCTCATTCATCGCCCAATCATCATGCCTTGGCTCATGCCGCCATTGCGCCGCGGTCAAGGATGAGGTGAGGCTGTGTAAAACCGCCGGAGTGGAAGCCATGATTGCTACTACCGCATCAGAGGACTTGTACGATGGCTCAAGCGTGGACAGGTCAACAGATTCAAGCCATGGGCGCAGATCAGCCAATTTACCGCGCCCCGCTTCAAATCCGGGACTGGAGGCGGATCCTCCGTCGACAAAATAGGTCTTCAACCCCAGCCGATGCGCGGGGAGCAGATCCCGGTTGGCGTCATTCCCCACCATGAGCACCGGTCCCTCGGGCCACCCCAACCTTCCCAAGACTTCGGCATAGTAAGCTGGATATGTTTTGGTGAAATGAAAATCTTCGAACGCGGAGGTCAATTCGACCTTTTCCGGGTCTATCCCAGCCCAGCGCATCCGGTGATACGTCGCCTTTCGCGGGAACAGCGGGTCGGTTGCAATCGCCACACGAAAACCCTGTGAGAGCGCCCAGTCGATCAATGGCGCGGCCTCCGGACGCTGGCGTGTCTTTCCGCCGATCTTCGGGAAAATAGTGTCGTAAAAATCTTCGATGGCTTCGATGATATCCTGCTTGGATACGCCAAGCATTGGATAAAAATCCGTTTCGAAGACTTCTTGCAAGGTGCGTGTGAAGTCGTTGTTTTCATACATTAATTTCGTCCCATGCACGAGCGCGCGGGACATCGCATCAGGCGATACTCGATCCAATAGATGCTTCGAAAGCGCCTGAAAATAGGCGGGGATGAACGACTCCATGTTCGTGTCGAGCAGGGTGTCGTCGAGATCAAACAGCAATGTAGGATGCATAGATCGATCAGCTTTCAACGGGATGGGATTTTCAGGGTTTTATTTCAAACTTGAACGGCAGGGCATGGCATTCCCCGCAACCCACTTGCGGTTCAAGAACATTCCTTTTTGACTTTTCACAATAGGCAGTGACTTGGACGCGTCGCTGAAAAACAGCCATGAGCGGCCTTCCTACCGTCGCGTTCAGTTTCAAAAATTCGCAGGCATTCGCGCGCGCGATGCCGGGCACCGGGCAGGTTCTGCACAAATCGGGAGTCCAGCGCTGACCCGCGGCTTTGAGCAGGCGGCATTCTTCCACATTCCGCCCGCGGAAATAGTCACCGTAGAAGTGGGGGCATTCGCTACCGGCAGGGGTTTTCATGCTTGCAATCCAGGGTTGTTTTCACATATAAACGATGAGCGAGCAGTTGGTTTAATTACCAAAGCCGCTCGCTCCACATTCACATCGGTTCAAAGAGAACTACACGCGGGTGACGTATGCGCCGGTCTCCGTGTTCACGCGGATGGTATCGCCGACTTTCACAAACTGCGGACACTGCACCTCCAGCCCGGTCTCGGTGATGACCTTTTTTGTCACACCGGTGGCAGTGTCGCCGCGGATGGCTGTTTCCGCTTCGACGACTTTCATATCCACCGAGCTGGGAATCTCGATATCGAGCGGCGCGCCCTTATAGAAAGTCAGTTTAACTTCCATGCCTTCCTTAAGATACAGGGCATCGTCGCCGAGCATTTCCTTCTTGATGGCAGGTTGCTCGAAGGTTTCATTATCCATGAAATGGTAGAAATCCCCATCGTTGTAAAGGTACGAAACGTTGTGAAAATCGAGACTGACATCCTGCACAGACTGACCGGAATTGAAGGTGCGCTCGATATTTGCGCCGGTCTGCAGGTTACGCGCCTTGATGCGGATGTTGGCGTTACCGCGCCCGGTCTTGTTGTGGCTGTAATCAAGCACCTTGTATAAGTTGCCATCCAACTCGAAGGTTACACCTTTGCGGAGTTCATTTACATCGATCATTCTTGCACTTTCCTTGTGTGAGATTGAAATATAGCGGCGGGATTATACCAGAGAGGTAATCAGTGTGTCGACTCGGAGCGGGGGTCCTCCCGCAGGAGCTGTACCGCATGCGGCAGGACAGGTAGCACCACCTGCAGGTTTTCCACCGCCCCTTTGGGGCTGCCCGGCAGGTTGATGATGAGGGTTTGTTTGCGGATTCCCGCCACCACCCTGGAGAGCATGGCATGAGGCGTGATCCTGAGACTGGCGGAACGCATCGCTTCCGCCAACCCGGGCGCTTCGCGTTCGATGACGGCGCGCGTTGCTTCGGGGGTGACGTCGCGTGGGGAGAAGCCGGTCCCGCCGGTGGTGAGGATCACGTCCAGTTCACCGCTGTCGGCCCATTCGGTCAGGACGGCGCGGATGGCGGATTCTTCGTCGGGGAGGATCGATTCTTTGGTCACAGACCAGCCCCCGGCTTGGACGAGACGCGTTAACGCGGGTCCCGAGGAATCCGCCCGCTCGCCGCGCGAGGAGCGGTCGGAGAGAGTCAATATCCCGAAGCGAATCGTCATAAAGGGTCTTTTCCAAACAAACGGGCATCTGTCATGTGCCGCCAATCCAGTTGCCGGTAATAGGTTTCGACTTTAGCCAGCAGGCGTGCACCAATGCCCATGGAACGATGGTCGGAGGAAGGAAATCACGATACGTTATTGCTTCAATACCCGGATCAGTTCGTCTGGCATGAACGGTTTCAGCAGGAAATGATCTGCACCGCGGCTCAGGCATTCTTCTTTGACATTCAACCCGGAAGTCATAACCACGTGTAAACCGGTCATCTCCGGGTTCCTGCGGATCGATTCCACGATATCCATGCCACTCTGCTGTCCAAGGTGCACGTCCATGAACAATACGTCGGGACGTTCGCGCAGGATGGCATCCGCAACATCGTCATCGCTGGTCAGGGCAACGACTTCGAAGCCTTCCATCTTGAGCAGGGTCTTTAGGAGGGAAACCATCGTATGGTCATCTTCGGCGAGAAGTACTTTTGCCATCGGCTTTTGCCTTCTTTTTCACGGATTTTTTCCCTGCGTGCGAGTGGTTGCCCGTTTCCAACGCGGCCTTTAAGACGTCATCCACGGTTTCAACATAAATGAATTTCATTGACTGCTTGATCTCATCCGGGACATCGTCCACGTCCTGTTCGTTGCGTTTGGGGAGAATGACCGTCCGCAGACCGTTGCGGTGTGCAGCGAGGACCTTTTCCTTGACGCCGCCAATCGGCAGAACCTGCCCGCGCAGCGTAATCTCGCCAGTCATGCCGAGGTGTGGTTTGACCTTTCGTCCCGAGACAAGGGAGACAATGGCGGTCGCCATGGTCACGCCCGCGGAGGGTCCGTCTTTGGGTTGCGCACCGGAGGGGATGTGCAGGTGAATGTCAGATTTGTTGAAATAATCCGAGTCCAACCCCAGCGCTTTCGCACGCGAACGGACGAAAGACAACGCAGCACGCGCAGACTCGTTCATCACGTTGCCAATCGAACCGGTGACCTGAAACCCCTTTCCGCCGGGCATGCCGGTCGCTTCGACAAACAGGACATCCCCGCCGTAGGGCGTCCATGCAAGCCCTGGGACGACGCCCGGCATGGAGGTTCGCTGATTCAATTCCTCCGTGCCGTGGAAGATCGGATGGTCGAGGTAATCTTCCAGTTTCTCGGGGGTGATTCTCGCCTTTTTGATTTTTCCCTCGGCAATACGCGTCCCGATCTTTCGGCAGACCGCGCCAATCTTCCGTTCCAAGTTGCGGACACCCGCCTCACGTGTATATTCACGGATGATCCTTTGCAGCGACTCGTCCGTGAATTTCACCTCATCGTCGCGCAGGCTGTTCTCGCGGATCTGGCGCGGGATGAGATAGCCTTTGGCAATGGCGATCTTTTCGTTCTCGGTGTAACCGGAAAGATAGATAATCTCCATGCGGTCACGCAACGGACCGGGGATCGTCTCAAGTGTATTGGCAGTCGTGATAAAGAAGACCTGCGAGAGGTCGAACGCGACCTCGAGATAGTTGTCGCGGAATTCACTGTTTTGTTCAGGGTCGAGCACTTCCAACAAGGCAGAAGCCGGATCGCCGTGAAAGTCGAGGGTCAATTTGTCGATCTCGTCCAGCATGAATACCGGATTCTTCGATTCGATCCGGCGCAACGACTGAAGGATGCGTCCGGGCATCGAACCGATATACGTGCGACGATGTCCGCGAATCTCCGCCTCGTCTCGCACACCGCCCAGCGAAGCGCGCACAAACTTACGCCCCATCGCGCGCGCGATGGATTGTCCGAGGGAGGTCTTTCCGACGCCGGGAGGCCCGACGAAGCACAGGATCACCCCCTCGCGCTCACGACGGATCTTATCCTCCGAGGGAGTCTTTGCCTCATCCTTGCGGTCGAGCCGCAACTTACGGATTGCCAGAAATTCGAGAATGCGCTCCTTGACATCTTCCAGTCCATAGTGATCTTTATCCAGGATCTCGCGGGCGTGAGGAATCTCCAGATTATCCTCCGTGGATTTGGACCACGGGACCGAAACCAGCCAATCGAGATAGGTGCGGATGACGCCGTATTCCGCCGCGGCGGAAGGAAGACGTGACAGGCGTTCCAGCTCACGCCGCGCCTGTTTATCCGCCTCCTCAGGCATTTTCGCCTCTTCGATCTTCCTGCGGAACTCCTCGGTCTCGGCGGTTTGCTCGTCCTTTTCGCCCAATTCCTTTTGAATGGCTTTCATCTGCTCGCGCAGGAAATACTCGCGTTGAACCTTTTCGATCTCGCCGCGCGCCTCATTCTGGATCTTCTGCCCGATCTGCAACACTTCCGCTTCGCGTACCAGCAGGCCAATCAACTTCTTGAGTTTCTCGGAAACAGAATCGATTTCAAGAATTTCCTGTGCGTCCTTCAATTCCATGCGCTGGAAGTTGGCAATGGTATACGCAGTCTGTAACGGATCTTCCACCGAAGTGATCGAGCCAGCCAATTCCTCCGGGAACGAGGGAATCATTTGCGTAATCTGCTGGAACTGATCGCGCGCGTTACGCGCCAGCGCAGAGATCTCAAGCCCGCTCTCCACCATCTCAGGTGCGGGGATGATCTTCGCTTTGAGATACGGCTCTTCCGCGACAAAATCGCCCAACCGAAAACGATCCATGCCCTGAACCAACAGGCGGATGGTTCCATCCGGCGCGCGCAACAGACGATGGACGGTGGCGATAGTCCCCACTCGATATAGATCATTCGGACCCGGCGATTCCAACTCCGGGTTCGTGGCTGTCACCAGTCCAACCAGCTTATCTCCGCTGACAACATCATCCACCAAGCGAATCGAACGCGGCTGACCCACCGTCAATGGAACTGCGGTCTGGGGGTACACGACCACGCCACGAAGCGGCAGGATGGGAAGTACGTCGGGGTATTTGGTTGCAAGGGTTTTTTGAGTGGAATCAGACTCGGGCGAGTCCGTATCGTTCTTTTGAAATCGGGAGAAAACAGAAGGCATCATCAAGGAGAGCAACTCATTCTCGTCTTCACCGATCCATTGAAACAAGTCATTGAAGTTTGAGTGCCAACGGGAGGCAGGCATGTGGTTGAATAGACCTCAGTTATGAGTGATTAATTTGGGCAGGGTGACAGTGAGGAAACCATCCCGGTAGATCGCCCCCGCTTGTTCGACATCTACAGGAATGGGAATTTCAGCTACGATCTCGAACCTTCCTGATTGGATTTCCATCTGGTGATAATAGGCTCTTTGCTCCGGCGCATCGGACCGAACCCCGCTGATACGAAGGAGGCTGTTCTCCACTGCCACCTCGATCTCGTCCTCCCGCACACCGGCGATTTCCACTCTAACGATGAAACTCTCGTCGGTCTCATAAATATCCGTTGGCGGGCGCCACAGGCTTGAGCGTACCTGCCAACTGATTGTATGCAGAATTTCGCGACGGGTGTCCATCAGAGCGTGGACGGGTTTACGGATAATCGTAGGCATACTGTTACTCCTGGATGTTCTGTTACCAATCCATCCAGCATCATAAGAAAGGCTGGACAGGCTAAATTTCGTTCCAAATTCGAATTATACTTCCAAATCCACTCCCAAGTGGACTTTTGCCGGCAGGTCTGCCGGGAAAGAAATGATGCTACCCGGCGACAGGAAGCGGTTAATACAAGGCGAATTTAACCGTTGCTCCGCTAATTAGGTCCTTAGCAGAAAAATTTGGCTATTTTACTTTTCAAAGAACAAGTGACTACACGCCAGAGTCAATAGTCTCGAAGGCTTCGAGACCTTCGGGACTATAAACAATTACCTCAAATACAACCTGTTCAGTTCCATCAACCAATTCGCCAACTCCTCACTCATATCCGCTTCGGTCATCCGCCACTCCCAATTGCCGCCGAGACGGGACGGGAAGTTCATGCGCGCCTCTCCGCCCAAACCAAGCGCGTCCTGCATGGGTGTGATGGCATAGACCGCCACCGAGGACCACACGCCGCGAATCAACTCCTGTACAAAATGATTGGGGTCTGTGTTCAGGTATTTCAGGGCAAACTCACGCTCGCTCTGCGGAGCGGTTTCGAACCAACCGCGCGCTGTGTCATTATCGTGCGTTCCTGTATATGCCACGCAGTGGGCGGGATAGTTATGCGGCAGGAAAGGATTCTTTGGATCATCGAAGCCAAACTGCAAAATTTTCATCCCCGGCAGGTTAAAACCATCGCGCAACGCAACCACGTCCGGCGTGATGACGCCCAAATCTTCCGCGATGATGGGCAATTCGATCTCAGAGGTACGCGAGTCGCTCAATTTTTCATCCAGCGCCTTGAAGAAATCGCTGCCAGGACCTGGCACCCAGCGTCCGGTTTCAGCAGTCGCCGCGCCGAAGGGAATCTCGTAATACCCCGCAAAACCGCGAAAGTGGTCAAGGCGCACCACATCCACCATTCGCAGCACGGCGCGGAATCGCTCGATCCACCAGGCATAACCGGTCTCTTTGTGCACATCCCAGCGGTACAACGGATTGCCCCACAACTGCCCTGTCGGCGAAAAATAATCCGGTGGAACTCCCGCTACAACGGTCGGCAGACTGTCTTCATCAAGAAAGAACAATTCGGGATTCGCCCAGGCATCGGCGCTATCGTAGGCAATAAAGATGGGAATATCGCCGATGATCCTGATCCCGCGCTCGTTGGCGTACGCGCGCAGGCGGTTCCACTGACGGAAGAACAGAAATTGATAGAAAGAATAACGCTGGACATTTTCCGCGTGGAGCTTGCGCATCTTATCCATCGCGGCTTGCTCCCGTTTCCGAATGGATGAGTCCCAGCCGGACCAGGCTCCGCCTCCGTTCGCCTCCTTGAGGGACATGAATAGAGCATAGTCGTCAAGCCAGGCAGCATTTTCCGCGCAGAAATAATCGAATTCCTTGTGCAGATTGTCCGAGGCGGAGGGGAAACGGGAAAATGCCTTTTGTAGAAGAGTCAGTTTCCACGGGATGAGCAAGCCAAAATCCACGCGGGAGGCGGGAAAGCCCGGCATGTTCCTCAAATCGTCCGGGGTCAGCAATCCATCCTGCAACAACGCGTCAATGCTAATCAGGTAGGGATTCCCGGCAAAGGCGGAGAAGCATTGATAGGGCGAGTCACCGTAGCCGGTGGGCCCGAGGGGAAGTACCTGCCAGAGTTTGCACCCCGTGGAGGCGAGCCAGTCCACGAACTGATATGCCTGCGGACCGAGATCGCCGATGCCATAGGGACCCGGCAGGCTGGTGGGATGAAGAAGGATGCCGCTTGAACGCTCAAATTTCATTGGCTTGTCTCCGTGTTGTAACGACTTGACCCGCACGCACAACCGATTCGCTATAATCAGAGGCGATCACGTCGGTGCCCACCTCGCCTTCCGGTTCGATGACATACCCGGCGGGCACTGTGCTGTTCTTACCGACAAGGGCGATGCGGATATTCTGATCGGCGATGCCCCACCCGACGCGGGCATTCTGCTCGACGTGCACGCGCTTATCGAGGACTGCCCGTTCGATGACCGCTCCGCTTTCGATGACACAATCGGTGGCGATGATCGACTCGCGCACCACCGCGCCCGGCCGGATGACAACTCCCGGCGAAAGCACGCTACTTTCGACACGCGCATTCTCTCCGACATAGCAACCGTCGCATAACATACTTGCGTACACGTGGGCGGTCGCGGGCAGACGAGCGGGGGCGCGTTCCTCGGTGCGGGTATGGATAATCCAATCGCGGTTGTACAATTTCAACGGCGGGTTTGGGGAAAGCATATCCATGTGTGCCTGCCAGTAGGATTGCACCGTGCCGACATCCATCCAGTAACCGGTGTAGGGATAGGCAAAGATGCGCGCCTTGGACTTCAGGAGGCGCGGAATAATGTCCTTGCCAAAATCATGGGAGGAATTCTTGCGGTGGCGATCTTCCCACAGGGCTTTATCGAGCACTTCGCGATTGAAGAGATAAACCCCCATGTTGGCAAGGGTCGAAGGCGGATTGGCGGGCTTTTCCACAAAGGAGGTAACCCGGTAATTATCGTCCGTGGCGAGAATGCCAAAACGGGAGGCTTCCTCGATTGGCACGCTGATGGTTCCCATGGTGAGGTCGGCGTGATGATCGAGATGAAAGGAGATCATCGGGTCATAATCCATGGTGTAGATATGATCACCGGAAAGAATCAGGATCAGTTCTGGAAGGTTTTTTTTGATGAAAGTAAAGGTCTGCTGGACGGCATCTGCTGTGCCGACGAACCAATCCGAGTCGTTGCGGGCTTTGTATGGGCTGAGAATCTTGACACCGCCCGTGAAATCGCGATTCAGGTCCCAGGGCGCGCCCGAACCGACATGTTCGATCAACGACTGCGGGCGATACTGCGCCAGGATCATCACATCGAAGATGCCCGAGTTGACGCAATTGGAAAGTGGGAAATCGATGATTCGATATTTGCCTGCAAAGGGAACCGCGGGTTTTGCCCGCTTTGCCGTCAGAACCCCCAACCGTGAACCTTCGCCGCCTGCCAGAATGACTGCCCGTGTTTTCATGTTCATCCTCGAAGTGTGATTTGTATTTCTGACTTTATCCTGACGATACCACGGTCAACTCACGCCAGGCTCCTGCCATTGGTGGCGGGTGCGGTATCCACCAGTTTTTTATACAAGGCGAGATATTTCCTTGCCGAGTTTTCCCAGGAGAAGTCCTGCGCCATACCCGCCTTCTGCAAATTTGCCCAACGCGAATGATACGGGTACAACTCCAAGGCGCGGCGGACCGTGTCGTTGAAGGATTTAACTTTTTTATCCACAAAGACAAAACCGGTCTCGCTGTCAGTGACCGTGTCGTGCAATCCGCCCACCGCACGCACCAGCGGGACGCTCCCATAGCGCATGGCGATCATTTGCGAAATACCGCAAGGTTCATAGCGGGACGGCATGAGGAAAATATCGGAACCGGCATAGATTTGGCGCGCCAGTTTCGCATCGTAGCGGGTCTCCACGCGCACGCGGTCGGGCATGGCTTCCTGCAGTTTTTTCGCCTGCTCTTCGATCTTCGGATTGCCCGCGCCGAGGATCGCCAGCTGCCACGATTGTCTGCCAAGCATCTTCAGTCCTTTGAGAGCAATGTCGATGCCTTTGGCTTCATCCATGCGCGAGACCATGCCCAACAGGGGCACGTCGGGCAGGAGGGGTAGTCCGAGTTTTTCTTGCAGGGCGGCTTTGTTCGCTTTGCGCGCGGCAAGGTTATCCGCAGAGAAATGGGACGCGATAACGGGATCAGTCTGGGGGTCGAAGGAGGCGGTATCAAGTCCGTTGAGGATGCCGCTGAGCGAATCCGTCCGGTTACGGAAAAACTCCATCAAGCCGCATCCAAATTCCTCGTGCAGGATCTCCTGGGCATAGGTCGGCGAGACTGCTACAATCGCGTCCGAAGCCCACAATCCCAACGGCATCGGCATGACACGCGCCCATTCAGGCAAGTCGGTGTTTGCGAGCGGCAGTCCGTACTCTTCGAGGATTTCTTTGACATCGGGACCCAAGAAAGGAAGGTTGTGGATTGTGATTAGGGAGGCAATACGCCGCTTTTTGTCCTCCCACCGTCTGACAAGATTACCATACGCGGCAAGGGCAGTATGCCAATCGTTGGCATGAATGATGTTCGGAAGCCAGTTGATCTGCCGCGGCAGTTCAAGCGCCGCCAGGGAAAAGAAGGAATATTTTTCCGCGTCGAGTTTGCTATTGGAGGAATAGACCGAACCGCTTGCACGGATCGGGTCGCCGTTGATGAAATAGACAGGCATGCCATCCAAAATGCCTTCGTACGCATCAGCCTGCACCTCGGTTTTGCCGCGCGGAATCGAATAGATTCCCACCGGTCTGAGCGACTGTTCACGGATGACCGAGTGCATGGGCAGGACGAGCCGTACATCGATTTTGAGTTCTTCATTGGAGAGTGCGCGCAGGGCGCGCGGCAGGGTCCCTGCCACATCGCCCAATCCGCCGACTTTTACAAAAGGTTCCGCCTCTGCGGCGAGAAAGAGCACATTAATGGTCTGGGGCATGTACCTATTTTACAACGAAATCAAGAGACCCATTTGGTGAATTTTTCAAAGAAAGACATCCGAGTCCTCCTAGAACTAGGGTGTCTGGTTCTCGGTGAATGGTGGGTTCCGAACCCATATTGCCCTCGATGGGACAATTACGCAAATAAAAAGAGCCTCCCGAATGAGGAGACTCTTCCTGGGTGCCTGATGGGTTTCGAACCCACAACATCCACATCCACAGTGTGGCGCTCTGCCATTGAGCTACAGGCACCGTATTGCGGGCAGGATTTTACCACAATTTAGACGGTGCCGCATATTTCCTTAACCACAGGATTTGTTCTCATCCCAGCCACCATAGCTTGTTTTCATTCGTTTGATAAGCGTTAGCGCAAGTTCAGGATCGCCAGATTTTCATCCCCAGCCATTTCGCCAGTCTCGATGAAGCCCAATTCCGCATACAATTTCTGCGCACTAACGTTTTCCGGGCTATAACTGATGGCTACTTTCTGAATGTCCCTGTCCCCCTGGAAACGTTCCAACAGGAGGTTCATGGCTTGACGACCATAACCTTTTCCTTGAAATTTCTCATCCACCATCAGCCGCATAATAAATGCCTGAATTCTGGAATGCGCCGGGTTCAAAGCGTACATCAAGAAACCTACAGGCATATCGCCCAGATAAATTCCAAAGGGATAACTATTCCAATGTCCTTCATCATCAAATCCAAATTGAGATTCGGCTATCGAAAGTAGGTTCGAGGCAACAAAATGATTTTGATCCTCCCTCACCTTCAACTGGATCAGGTTCCGCCAATTTTCTGCTGTAACAGGTTGGAGCGTGATGTCCATAGACTCTCCTTTGGACGGATTGTATCATTACCCCTTAAATAAAAAATCCCCGCCGCAAGTGGACGACGGGGTATTTGTCTGCTAAGACTATAGTTCTTCCTTACTTTTGGGTTACGCCGCAGAGCGGCGGGGTATGAACCCAAGATGGAATCAAAAGTCCCCCACCCACTGACATTAAAATTCTTCCGCCTTGAGCCAGCCGACCGTTCGTTCGACGGCTTCAGTAACGAGAGAGGATGTGAACGGCGAAAGTTCTGTCTTGAAGCCGAATTCATACCCGCGCACGGAGACGAGGATCGCTTCGGGCGTTTTCTGGTAGAGTTCCTGTCCCATCGAAAGCAGCATTTCGGGCGTGAGGTGGTGCGTAAACGGGGAGGTCTGGTATTCTGGCGTAACGTCAACGACTTGCACATTCTCAGGGATATTACCCGTGTGCGCATCCACAAAGCAGACTCGGTCGTAGGCGGTGATATCCTCCGCCAGTTCGGGAGTCAACTGCAGATGGAAAGCGAAATCTGCTTCAGGCGTGGAGGGAAGCGGGTCTTCCCACGAGGAGGAGGGTTCCGCTCCAAGCTCTTGCGCGATCCCGGTCAGCACGTGCCATGCGACGCCGTCATCCTGTCTGTCGGGGTTTCCGTATCCGATGAAAAGTGTGCTCATAGTCTCGCCTTTCAAACGTCCCGAAGGTTTCCTCACAAAAGAACACGGAAAACTGTTCAAACCTTCGGGACGGTAATTTTTAGAAGATGCGGGATGACACATCGCAGTCGAGGGACATCCCGCCCTATTCACTAGTCGCGAGTGATCGTTTGAAGGATTTCACCACTCGGATTCAATACTTCGATCTGGATCGGCATCTGACCGACCGCGTGCGTCGAGCACGACAGGCACGGATCATGCGCACGAACAGCGGCTTCCACACGATTGAGCATTCCTTCCCTGACTTCGCCGCCGACGATGTAGGTCTTGGCGACGCTGTCCACCGATTCGCTCATCGCCCAGTTGTTGTGACCGGTCGCCACGATTAGATTGACCGAGGTGAGCTTGCCGGTCTCATCCGCTTTGTAGTGATGGATGAGTGTGCCGCGCGGCGCTTCGAGAATACCGATGCCTTCGCCTTTGTAATCCTTTTTGGTGTTGAGGATGTCGGTGCTGAGGATATCAGGATCGTCCAGCAATTCACGGACGCGTTCGATGCAGTAAACGACTTCGATCATGCGGGCGTAATGAAAGTAAAGAGTCTGCCCGACGGGGTCGCCGTTGTTAAGAGTCTGGAAGATCTTGTGCTCTTCGCCAGCGATGGGTGTACCGATGCTCTTGACCGCGTTCATGCGTCCGAGCGGACCGACACGATACACGCCTTCGGGGAAGCCCATCTTCTTGTAATATGGAAACTTGAGATATGACCAGTTCTCGACATGTTCAGCAATGTAATCGAGATAATCGTGACCGGGGAATTTCTCGAGCTGCCTGCCCGTGCGATCCACCAGACGGATATCCCCATCATACAGGTTGAGGCTGTCATCGTCATTGACGATACTCATATAGCCGGTCTTCAACACGGCGAACTTGTTGATGTCCTCCATGTTGCGCTGCGCCCAGTCCTTCATAATACTGACACCCAGCTTGGCGGTTTCGAGATTGGCATCGATCCCTGCGCGGATGGCTTCGCGTTCGCTGGCTTGCAGCGCCTTGTTGACACCACCCGCAACCGCAAAGTTCGGGTGGATTCGGCGTCCGCCCAGCGTGCGGATGATCTCCTGACCGAAGCGGCGCAGACCCACGGCCTTGAGCGCGATCTCCGGTGCGGTTTGAGCCACGCCGATCACATTGCGTACGGCGGGGTCGGCATCGAAACCGAGCAGCAGGTCGGGACCGGAGAGCTCAAAGAAGTGCATGCCATTGCTTTGAATGACCTGTCCCATGTGCATCAGTTCGCGCAGTAGATTCGCCGGTCGCGGCGGGGGGCTTCCCTGCAGATCGTCGGCGGCTTTGGCAGCGGCAAGATGATGACTGACCGGGCAGATACCGCAAATGCGCGGCGTGATGGACGGCATTTCGAAATAAGGGCGTCCTTCGCAGAACTTCTCAAAGCCACGGAATTCATTGATGTGCAGGTAGGCATGTTCCACCGAGCCATCATCCTTCATGTGGATGGTGACCTTGGCATGTCCTTCAATACGGGTAACGGGTTCGATGGTGATCTTTTTCGTCATAAGTTCTCCAAAATGCAGAAGGCAGAATTCAGAATGCGGAATGCAGTTGGCAATCTGCCCTCTACGTTCTACATTCAAGATTCGGTCTAATGCCAGTGCAACTTCTCATCCTTGATCTCAGGCATTCTGCCTTCGGCGAGCTCCTTCAACACGTAATAAATCACATCCGGGTCGGGCGGGCAGCCGGGAACGTGCAGGTCAACAGGCACCACTTCGTGCAAAGCGCGGACGTTGCTCATTACCGCCAGTTCGGGGTCGCTTGGGATAAAACCCTGGTCGTCATTGCTTTCAGCTTCCACGTAGGCGCGCTTCAACGCTTCCTCGGTTCCACACATGTTACGCAGGGCAGGCACGCCGCCAAAGACAGCGCAGTCGCCGAACGCCACAAGGATCTTGCAGCGTGAGCGCATACGATGTGCCACTTCTTCATTGGACGAATTGTTGATGCCGCCCTCAAGGATACCCACATCCACACCGCTCTCATCGGGCTCCTTCAAATCCGTGATCGGCGTCGCGCGAATATCCGTCAGTTCGGCGATTTCCAGCAGGCGCTCGTCAATATCCAGTAAAGACATGTGACAGCCTGAGCAGCCAGCCATCCAATCGGTCGAGATCTTGGGTTTCGTCATTTTGACACCTCTACATTTCCAATTCAACAACGCTTGTGCGTTTTGTCAACGCGGCGCGCCAATCATCATTCACGGTCACGCCCAACTTGCGAGCGACATCCTTCAACACATCCACATTGGAACGAATACCTTCTGGCGCTGTCACAGCGGCGGACGCAAATTGCAGACGGCCCTCCGCGTTCAACACATACCCGGACTCTTCCGCCCAGATATTCACCGGCAAAACAATATCAGCGCGTTCAGTCAATGCCGATTCATAACTGGCTTGGACGACCAAATATGGGACTTTTTCCAGCTTCGAGGCCAGACGCTTCGAAACGAAGTCATCGCCCACAGCGACATACACCGCTTCATCCTTCACTTCGAGTTGATCCACCAACCCAAGCAACGCCGCGGCGAGACTATTTGATTCGCCCTTCACCGAGAGCAATCCTTTGCGTTCCGAATCACTCGCCCCAATAACATTTGCCAGGCGCACGAGCGCTTCCATGGCGCCGGGATTACCCGAGGCGGTAAGTCCCTTGCCGTATACAATGATCGGCGCAACCGCTTCCGCCAGCATACGCGCGGCATCGGTGACATCTTGAACATTCAATTCACAGACAGCCAGTGCTGATTTGAGCGAAACAATATTTTCATCCACGGCGCTGCGCGCCAGACCTTCTTTCACGATCACAGCTTCGATGGCACTGAACACAGCAGCATCGGTCCCCGCTCTTGGCTTGAGGTTGATATTCGCCAGGCCATCCATGCCGTTTTCATTGGGATCTATGATGATGAGACGCGTGCCTTTTGGTAGGTTGCGCTTGATGTAGAAGCCCGCCACTTCGTGCGTAGTCGTCAGATCCACGCCGACGAGCAAGACACAGTCCGCAGTACGAAGCGTATCCAGTTTGCCTTCGATGGCTTCACCCAGTTGATCGGCAACCATGGATTGCAACGCAGTGGGGCGCCCTTCTTCAACAGATGTGATTTGCTTTGCCTGAAGCCCATCTGCAAACAAGGACTTGAATGTGGACAACGCCTCCACTGATAAACGGGTGGATGCTACAGCGGCAACTTTGTCTTTTGAAGCGGAGAACTTCTCGGCAAGAGTGGCGAGGGCATCGTCCCAGCTGGTAGCGGTCAGTTGACCGGCGACCCGCTTCAGGGGAGTCGTGAGGCGAGTCCGCTGTTCATTCAGTGCCAGGAAGCGGCCAGTCTTGCATAACGTTCCGGCATTCTCGTTTTCATAGTCGCCGGTAATCTTGACAATGTGGTTATCGCGAGTGTGAACAAGAATGCCGCATCCCAGCGAGCATCCGCGGCAGATCGAGCGCGTGACCGTCAAATTCTTCTCGTGGCCGAGATAGGTGCTCTGGCGGTCGATGAGCGCGCCAGTCGGGCAGACCTGCACACACGAACCGCAGGAAACACAGGTGCTTTGTCCGAGCGGGACATTGGTATCGGCGATCACGACCGTCGCGGCGCCGCGTTCTTCCACGCCGAGGGTAAAGTTACCGGACATCTCCGCACAGGCACGGATGCAACGCCGGCACAGGATACAGCGATTGTTATCGAGAATGAAATACGGATGGCTGGTATCGACCGGAAAGTTCGTCCACTGCGGCTGCATCGGCCAGTGGGTCATCTCTTCGTCGTAGGCGGCATTTTGTAATTCGCAATCGCCGCCACTGACCTGACAGAACGGGCAGAAGTGATTACGCTCGCTGAACAGAAGGGAGAGCACTACGTTGCGCGACTTCTTGAGTGCAGGCGTATCTGTTTCCACGATCATGCCATTGGAAGCAGGCATGGTGCAGGCTGCCATTGGAACGCGCATGCCCTTGATTTCCACCATGCACAGGCGGCATCCGCCGTAGGGTGTGAGGTGGGGATGATCGCACAGAGTCGGGATTTTGATGCCGTTCTGACGGGCAGCATTCAAGACCGTGGTACCTTCGGTGACTTCGATTTGTTTACCGTTGATCGTTAAGTTGACCATGTTGCCTCTAAGAAAGGACCGCGACCGAGCTGAAATTACAAACCTGAGCACAGATGCCACAGCGGATGCAGGTCTTGTCGTCGATCACATGCATTTGGCGTTTTTCGCCGCTGATAGCTTCCACCGGACAGTTGCGGGCGCAGACCATACAACCGGTACAAGCAGGTGTGATCTCATAGCGAATAAGCGCGCGGCAGACTTTCGCCGGGCATTTCTTATCCACCACGTGAGCGATATATTCTTCGCGGAAATGTTTGAGCGTGCTGACCACCGGATTGGGCGCGCCCTGACCGAGTCCACAGAGCGAGTTCTTCATCACTTCATCGCAGAGCAGTTCGAGTTGGTCGATATCGGCGAGCGTGCCCTTGCCGTTGCAAATCTTTTCGAGAAGATCAAGAATGCGGCGGGTGCCCACGCGGCAGGGCGTGCATTTACCGCAGGATTCTTCCTGGGTGAATTCCATGAAGAAACGGGCGATATCCACCATGCAGGTCTCGTCGTCCATGATGATGAGACCGCCGGAACCCATCATCGAGCCAGCCGCGGTGAGCGCTTCGTAATCGAGCGGCAGGTCGAGGTGTTCTTCCACAAGACAGCCGCCCATCGGGCCGCCTGTCTGGATGGCTTTGAATTTCTTGCCATCTTTGATGCCGCCGCCCACATCGAAAATGACTTCGCGCAGGCTTAGACCGAATGGTACTTCTATCAGACCGGTGTGCACCACGTCACCGGCAATGGCGAAGGTTTTGGTGCCTTTGCTTTTTTCGGTGCCCATGCTGGCGTACCAGTCCGCGCCGCGCAGCAGGATCTGCGGGACAACGGCATAAGTTTCCACATTGTTGTTGTTGGTCGGTTTGCCCCACACACCTTTGACCGCCGGGAATGGAGGTCTCGGGCGAGGCTCACCGCGTTTACCTTCGATGGAGGCGATGAGAGCGGTCTCTTCGCCACAGACAAAGGCTCCTGCTCCCATGCGGACTTCCAAGTCGAAGGAGAAATCGGTGCCGAAAATGTTCTCCCCGAGAAGACCGAACTCGCGAGCCTGTTCAATGGCAATATTGAGGTTTGCCACTGCAATCGGGTATTCCGCGCGGCAGTAGATATAGCCCATGCTGGCGCCGATGGCGTAAGCGGCGATAATCATTCCCTCAATCACCGAGTGCGGGTCGCTTTCGAGCACGCGGCGGTTCATGAACGCGCCGGGGTCGCCTTCGTCGGCATTGCAGGTTAGGTATTTGGGATTATCGGGGACCTGTCGGCAGAGCTGCCACTTACGAGCGGCTGGGAAACCGGCACCACCGCGTCCGCGCAGACCGGAGCGCATGACTTCATCGATGACTTCTTCGGGGGTCATACCGGTCAAAACATTGGCAAGGGCACGATAGCCATCTTCAGCGATGTATTCCTCAATATTGTGCGGGTCGATTTTTCCACAATTACGAAGAACAACGCGGACTTCCTTCGCTTTGGGAGCGCCGAGTTCCTCGTCAACGATTAGAGTTTCCTGCGCGCGAAATTTTTCGACGACGCGTCCTTTGAGGAAATGTTCCTCGACGAGGAAGGGAATGTCGTCCACTGTCAGGTTGGCATAATGCACATTTTCCGGATACACAACGAGGTCCGGACCGAAGCGGGCGGGGTCGCCGATGCGTGAGGTCTCGAGAATCTGCACTTCGTCGGCAAGTCCCCAATCCGCCAGTTCGGTGTTGAGCGCATCCACGATCTCGCGCGCACCCATCTCCAAACATTGCGGGTCAATGGACACTAAAACATGAGAACGGAAAAATTTCATTTCGCCTCTGTTGGAATGAGGTTGGCTTCGACGACCTTGCCGCGCAGGACATGCAATTCCATGATCTGGCGCGCCGCATAGGGTGTGACCTTGCCATACATCACGGGCGCGGCATCGCCAATGATGACCTTCACCACTGGTTCCATTGCGTCCAGTCCGAAACTGCCCGTCTGGCGGATGGCGATGTCGGTCAACCCTTTTTCTTCGATGAAGCTCAGAAACTCCTTGAGCGTATCGCGAGCACCGGCGGCAATCCCCGGTGTACCCATGCCAACGATGATCTGCACACGGCTTTGGTTGGTCTTGATCTCGCGCTTCTTCAGCGCTTCTTCACGGATCCTCTTGAGGTCTTCGAGTGATTTTACGGTTGGCATTGATGCCTCCTGTTATTTACGCGCCTGTGCAAGGCCTTCTTCGAGCGACGAACGGATAAATGCGATTACGTCCGGATGAGTGAGTGGGACATCCTGCAAGGCATCTTTTACGGGCTGGTCGTCAAATTCAAAAGTACGCGTCGAGCCTTTGTACGGCGGGGTGAATGTGTACCTGAAAACCCAGTGAATTTCGGGATGTGTCAACACGAGAGTGAGAATTGTGGTCGGCAGGTCGCCCAGCGGCATCCGGTCGATATGCGAATGCTGGAACGTTGCCTCAACCTTTGTCCCGGCTCCGGGTCGCGACGAGATATTCATCGCGCCGTGACAAGCCTCCGCGCTTGCCTTGAAAAGCGGGATTCCCAACCCCACCTTTCGTTCTGTTCGGCTTGTATAAAACGGGTCGACCACCTGCTTGACCACTTCTTCGGTCATCCCGTCACCATCGTCCTCCACGCTGGCAGTCAACTGATTGGCGCGAAAGTCCTCGCACACAGTGATCCGCACGGTCTTTGCGCGGGCGCTGATGCTGTTTTCTGCCAAGTCAAGCAGGTGCAGGGCGATTTCCTTCATGGTCTCTTATCTCGTGTCACCCTGAGCGAGAGCGAAGGGTCTCTTCGATAATCTTAGAGATTCTTCGCTTCGCTCAGAATGACATGAATTATTTTTCCAGCAATTTCTTGATTAACTGTTGGAATTTGTTAGGCTTGATCTTGCCCACGACTTCTTCGTCCACAGTGACAACAGGCGCCTGGGAACAAGCGCCCACACAACGGCAAACTTCCATGGTTAACTGACCGTCAGGGGTAGTCCTGCCAATGTCGGTACCGGTAAGTTGTTTGGCTTTTTCCATCAACTGCGGCACACCGCCCACGTAACAGGCAGTTCCCATACAAAACTTGAGCGTGTGCTTGCCGCGTGGCTGGGTTGTAAAAAACGAATAGAATGTCACCACCCCATGCACAGCGCTGACTGGTACACGCAGTTTCCCCGCTACATATCTTTGCATTGGTTCAGAGACATACCCAACCCGCTTTTGAATCTCATTCAGGATCACCATCATCGCGCCGGGACGGCTACGATGTGTGGCAATGATCTCATCCAACAGGACTTGTTTATTTTCGTAAATTTCGGGAGTTGCTACTACAGCTTCTGCCATTAGTCTCTCCATGTGATTTACTTCACAATATTGTGAAATTATTCACGATATTGCACATAGTGTACTCCCCCATCGAGAGAACTGCAATAACAGGATGTCACCCTCTTCTATGACAAACGTCAGATTGTTTGTTGAATGGAAAATCTATTCCAGACCAGCTGAAATGATCCTCATACGCCGTTCCCCCACCCCACGGATAGCCCTGCGGATTTCGGCGACGGTCGGCGCTTGCATCTCAAACTCCATCAGACCCAGAAAACCATCGCGGGAATGTACGTCCCCGTTTTGCAAGACAGGAAACTTTTCGATGTCAGGAAACAGCCGGGAAGCTTCTGCAATCGTCACATGATGCGACACTTCCAATGCCTCGAAGATGGGAGATGCAAATCCCAACACACCCAACAACCCATACGCGCGCCGCTCCACATGAGCAGGGATGACAATACCGCCCAGACGATTCACCAATTCGACCGCTTCTTCCAAAGATATCGCGATATTCGAGATCAACATTCGTTCTTCTTTGCGGATAAAACACCCCGTGGCATCGACGATATACTGCTCCCCAATCTTTTCTTCATCATTGAGCAGATCCGGGAATTTTGAATCGACGGTTCTCTGCCAAGCCTGAGCCTGCTCCAAACCATCGAACAGGCACAACACGTGAACCTCCTCCTGTGTCTGCAGTTCCATCCCAGGCAGGACGGTGAGTCCCGTGCCGAGCGCTGCTTCCATCACCGCGCCGCCATTTGCCGTGGAATTGTGATCGGTGATGGCGATTAGATTGATACCGTGTTTGAGAGCCTCTTCCACGATGACCGGTGGAATCATCTCCACACCTGCGCAGGGCGAGAGGACGGTATGAACGTGCAGTTCAGCGCGATAGATCGGCATATGTCAAATGCCTCAAAGACTTGAGCAGATCAAAAGGGCCGCTCACGGAAAACTTCTGGACGATACTTCTTTACCGAACACCCATTTCCCAAAGCTTCCCCACGATTTCATAACTCGGCCGCTCAGTAGAAAGCAATACCACACCCTGATCATTGGCTTTTTCGACCACCTCTGGTCCAGGCTGGGCATTCTCGGTGATGATAACCGCAGAGACCTCCCTCAGCGAAGCCACCGCCACCACATTCATGTGAGCTTGAAGCGTGATCCACAGATTTCCAGGCTGCGCTCCAGCCACAACACAACTCAACAGGTCAGAGGCATACCCACCCTGCGGAGTGACCGCATTGAAATTCCGCAGGGAAGTCAACACCTTCAAATTCAATCCAGCAATAATATCCTGCAATGTCATCTTAGGTCCTTTTTACACACTCGGGGTTTCTGAAGCGCCGGGCGGCGCCTTGAATTTTTCGTCGGGTCGCAGGTGGATCTCCATCAACAGCTTGGTACCTTTGCCAACCGTTGAATCAAGCTCCATCTTGTCCACGCAGCGTTGAATATTGACCAACCCCATTCCGGCGCCGAACCCCATACTGCGGGCCAACGGTGAGGCCGTGGACCAGCCTGGTGTCAGCGCCTGTTTCACATCCGGAATACCGGGGCCGTCATCCGAGGTCTGCATCAGAATGCGGTGTGGTTCGACCTGCACGCGCAGAACCCCGCCATTGGTGGAGTGAATGATCAAATTCATCTCCGCCTCGTAGACCGCGATTCCACACTGACGCGCCAGTTGCGGCGGAGCACCCAATCGCAGCAATGCGCGCTTGATGTGGCTGGAGGCCTGTCCGCCGTTAACGAAATCCCCCTGCTTGATCTTGTAACGCAGGATCAAACTTGTTCGATCTGAAATAATATCCTCAAAGAGGTGACTTGCGCGATAGCGGCGAATCTCCTCCTCCTGGTAATCCCTGCGGATGGCGGTCAATACACCCCGGGTGATGTCGCCCTTGGTTATCATACCGACAAGGTTTTCATTTTCATCCACAACCGGCAAACGCCCCACACGAGTACGAGCAAAAGTCTCCAGGGCCTTAACCACTGGCTCGTAAGATTTCACCGTGATGACATTCCTTGTCATGTATTTGTGAATGGGAGCATCTCTGTCGTCATCCGCCAGGGCGCGCATTAAGTCCTCCTGGCTGATTACGCCTACCAGCGAGTTCTCCTCCATAACCGGCGCACCCGATATCCGGTTTTGCCGCAGCAGAGCGACCACCGCGCGCATGGTATCCGCAGGCGTCAGGCTTTTGACATCCCGGGTCATTACATCAGAAATTTTCAGGTCATACGCAAGTTCTTCAACACGGGTTATTTCCTGTGCGTCGCGATCGGTAATATTTCGCCCCTTCCGTCCGTACAATTCCTGAATCGTGTCACTCATGGAAACCGTTCCAGTTCGTTTCGAAGCTGTGCAACCCGGCCCGATACAACCTGCCGCACAATTCAAACATTCCCATATCGCTCGATATCAATGGAATATTTTCTTGTGTCGCCAGGGCAATGACCTCGGTTGGAGGTTGTTTGCCGCGCAGAAAAATAATCGCACGCACATCCGCCATCTGCGCCGTTCGCACCACCTGAGGATTACAAAGACCCGTCAACAAAACAGCGCCGGGTTTCACCACTGCCAGCACGTCGCTCATCAAATCCGCGCCGCATCCACCGCTGATTTCGTAATCATGCGCCAAGATGGAAGGGTTCAGCACAGTCCCTTTGGCGTGCTGGATGATCTCACTCAACTTCATACACAAAACTCACTTATCCATTATCCACCGGCAGGAACCCCGCCGGAAGTCGATTTTTCATACCATTTCGATGACATTCGTCCCTGTACTTGCAAGCATGACAACAGTTGGGATTCCGGTTTAGTAACGATTTAATTGAGCTATTAAATCAACCGAGCATTGTCCTTATAGTATCGATAACCGCATCCTGCCGGACGACTACCTGCTCGCCGCTCGACAGATTCTTCACAGCCACCTGACTATTTGCCGCCTCGTCAGGGCCAAGCACCAATGCGATCTTCATTTTCATTTTGTCGGCAAATTTAAACTGCCTCGGTAATTTCGCAGGTTCAGGGTACACCATGACCTTCAAGCCGGATTGCCGCAACCGCGAGGCCAGCGCATACGACTTCAATAACAACGACTTGTCGAAGACTGTCACTAAAACTGAGGCGGGAGTCAAATCGAAATCGGGAAGTAGCCCGGCTTCCTGCAAAATGATCCCGATCACCACATCGCCCATCGCAAAGCCCACGCCTGAAAGGGGTTGTCCACCCACATCTGCCAGCAGGTTATCGTAACGTCCGCCGCCAAGAATAGCGCGTTTCAAAGAGCCGGTGGTCTCGAAGGCTTCGAAGACTGTGCCGGTATAGTATAACAATCCGCGCATGATATTCGGGTCGAATTTGACATACTCGCTGACACCTAAAGCATCGAGTGCGGCGAAAAGGCGGGTCAGTTCCTCATTCTTCTTCCACAGATCGAAATTGCCAAGAATGCCTTTCAAACCATCCAACTGGATTTGATTCAGTCCAAGGTCGCGTGCGTTCTCATCCCATTTGGCAGGTTCCATCTTTGTACGGCGATCCACCAAATTAGAGACATCGAGTCTCTTTTCGGGCGGGATGTCCAAGGCATCGAATTCCGAGTCCATCAGGCGGCGGTTATTGACAAAGATCTGAGCCCGCTCTGGGCTGAGTCCGACTGAACGTAAAAATCCCGCAGCAACCGCAATCAGCTCTGCATCCGCCTCTGGAGAATTGACTCCCAACATATCGATATTCCACTGGAAGAACTCGCGTGTCCGTCCCTTTTGAGGCTGCTCATATCTCCAGAACGGACCAAATGACCACCAGCGCACTGGAAAGGTCAACTCGTTCTGTTTTGCTGCGATCATACGCGCCAGTGACGGGGTCAACTCAGGGCGCAGCGTTACCAAATCTCCACCGCGATCTTCAAAAGTGAAGGATTGCTTCTTGACCAGCTCCTCTCCTGACTTTGCCGCATACAGATCAATGGTCTCGATAAAGGGACCATCCCATTCCTGGTATCCGAACGCCTGTGAAACGCCCCGCACTTTTTCATATAGATAATTACGAAGCGACATGGCTTCTGGATAAAATTCCCGTACGCCTTTTACGGTCTGAATGGATTTTTTCATAATGACTCTCCGCTTGAATTGACCCGCATTGTAGCATATTTGCAGACAGTAACCAGTATGACATGCTGCCTGCCCGAATAGGAAAGAACGCACTATGATAACTTGTGAAAAATGGTACAATTTTATTGGTATCATCCTTAACATTCCCAGAATAAGGAGGCCGGTATGTACAACAAGGCAGAGGTGACCCGCGAACTGCAAAAGATTCCGTGGTTCAAGGAGATCGAGCCTAGGCATTTGGAAAAGATCACAGACATTGCCCACCTGAGGCATGTACGGGCGGGGGAAGTCTTGTTTCGTGAGGGTGACAAGGAAGACTTTCTTTACATCGTCATTGAGGGGCGTGTCGCGCTGGATATTTTCGTCCCCCATCGCGGTAAAGTGCGCATCTACACCGCAGAACCCTGGGATTTGTTCGGGTGGTCCAGTGTAACACCCACCATTCATCAACGAACAGCGGGGGCGGTTGCTGTGGTTGACGGGGTGGTCGTCGGGATCGACTCCGCCAAATTACGCCAGCTGTGCGAGGAAGATCACGATCTGGGGTATCTCGTCATGCGCAGGTTGACAAATATTGTCGCCAGCCGTCTGTTGGTTACCCGCTTGCAACTCATCGACATGTTTGGTTCACCGGAGGAGAAAAATGCCAAGTGACCGTCTCCCAGATATTGGGAGCACCATTACGATCGAAAAGCCGGCATTCAATCTGCTTTTATCTCGTTTGAAAGAGGAAGGATATTTGCCGATTGGTCCACGCATAAAAAATGATTCGCTCATCTACGAAGAAATTGAAAGCCTCGAGGATTTACCGCGGGGATACAGCACCGAGCAAAAGCCAGGGTCCTTTCGGCTTGTGCGTGAGAAACATGCGCGATATTTCGACATCATCCCCGGCTCGCATTCCTGGAAGCAATTTCTTTTCCCGTCACGCGTTGAGCTGTTCACGCTGCGAAAAAATGGCAAAGGCTGGGAAAACACGACGCAACCGGCAGAAATTCCCAGTTATGCCTTTATTGGCGTTCGCGCCTGCGAACTGGCGGCGATTCAGATCCAGGATAATATTTTCATGCGTTCTGATTTCACCGACCCGATCTACCGCGCGAGGCGGCAGCGGGTCTTTATCGTTTCGGTCAACTGCACCCACCCCGCTGAGACTTGTTTCTGCACATCCATGGGCACGGGTCCCCGCGTGAAGGAGTTGTTCGATCTGAGTCTGACCGAACTGGACGATGTATTCGTGTTGACTGTCGGCTCGCAATTGGCACGAAGATTGATGACAGGTATTCCGTTCGATGATGCCAGCGGTTACATTCTCACTAATGTAGAGCACAGACTTAATCATGCTGAACAGCAGATGCGGCGCAGATTGGACACATCCGATCTGCCTGAACTGATTCTCGAGCATCTTGACCACCCCTATTGGAACGAGATCGGAAAGCGCTGTCTCAGCTGCGCCAGTTGCACACAAGTCTGCCCAACCTGTTTTTGCTGGGATACGCAGGATGAAATGAGTCTCGATGGCAAGACTGCCAAGCGCACCCGCGTCTGGGACTCGTGTTTCAACCCCGGGTACTCGCATCAGGCAGGCGGCAATACGCGCCCTACCATCTATTCGCGCTACCGCCAATGGATGTCGCACAAATTCGGCACCTGGAAACAACAATACGGCACGCTGGGTTGTGTAGGTTGTGGTCGTTGTATCACCTGGTGTCCTGCTGAAATAGACATCACGGAAGAAATCGCCGCGTTACGCAATGAGGTAAAACGATGACTGCCATCGCCCCTGAAACTGCCAAGTCACATTCTGGATTTTTGCTCGAACCACACTGGGCGGAGATTACAGCCATCACGCCGGAAGCAGACGGCATCTCCACATACTGGATCCGCTTCACCGACCCTGCTGAACAGGAAGCATTCCGTTTTGAGCCGGGTCAATTTAACATGCTCTACCTTCCCGGCTTTGGCGAATCCGCCATTTCGATCAGTTCAAACCCGCAAGATCACGAGAAGATCGGTCACACCATCCGCTTTGTTGGCAACGTCACCCGCGCCGTCAGTCGGTTGAAAGTAGGCGACATTGTCGGCTTGCGCGGACCGTTTGGCACCTACTGGCCGATGAAAGAGATAGAAGGCAAAGATATCTTCATTGCCTGCGGCGGCATCGGTCTGCCGCCCCTCCGCCCGGCGCTGTATCACATCATCCAGAACCGAGAGAAGTACGGAAAGGTCACATTGTTGTACGGCGCACGTACCTCCGGCGACCTGATGTTCCCGAACGAATATGCTGAGTGGCGCAAAGCCGGGATTGATGTTGAAATTACTGTTGACCGGGGGGATGCCAACTGGAATGGACGTGTCGGAGTAGTTCCGATGTGGTTCTACCAGTTCCGCATCGACTCACGCAAAACCGCTGTCCTCACCTGTGGACCGGAAATCATGATTCGCTTTGTCATCTTTGAAGCAATGGCGCGCCGCGTTCCATCCGAGAGCATTTATGTCTCGCTCGAACGTAACATGAAATGTGGACAGGGTTCCTGCGGTCACTGTCAAATGGGTCCATATTTCATCTGCAAGGATGGACCGGTCTTCCGCTTCGACGAACTGCAATCCTTCTTCAACGTGGAGGAATTCTAAATGACCACCAAAAAACCGGCCGTCGCGGTCTACAAGTTTTCCTCCTGCGATGGCTGCCAACTCTCGATCCTGAACATGGAGGACGAACTGCTCAACCTGGCGGAAGCCATTGACATCGCCTTCTTCCTCGAAGCTACCCGCGCCCAAAAACCCGGACCCTACGATATTGCGCTGGTCGAAGGCTCGATCACCACGCCGCACGAGATCGAACGCATCAGGGAAGTCCGCGCCAACGCCAAGGTCGTGATTGCGCTCGGCACGTGCGCCACCGCAGGGGGGATCCAGGCGCTTCGAAACTTTGCCAGCGCGGAAGAGTATGCCAAAGTGGTCTATGCACATCCTGAATATTTGCACTATCTACAAACTGCCACACCCATCGCCGAACATATCCAGGTTGACATGGAATTGTGGGGTTGCCCAGTCAACAAGGCGCAGGTAATCGAAGTCATTGTAGCGCTGCTGAACAACCGCCGCCCCAACCTGCCGCCCCATTCGGTTTGCCTCGAATGCAAGCGGCGCGGCACCCCCTGTGTCATCGTGGACAAAGGTATTCCCTGCATCGGACCCGCCACACAAGCCGGGTGCGGCGCGATCTGCCCCGCCATGGGGCGCGGTTGTTATGGATGCTTCGGTCCTGCCCGAGACGTGAACACCGACGCGATGGCAAATATGCTCCTGAAGATGGAACGCTACCCAGGCGAGACAGCCCGCCTCTTTCGCGGCATCAGCGGATATGCCCCGACCTTCCGCACCATCGTCGATGAAATTCTCCCCGCAAACGAGGAGGCAAAATGAAAAACATTGAAGTCCCCGCCCTGGCGCGCGTAGAAGGAGAAGGCGGTCTATACATAGGTCTCGAAAACGGCAAAGCCGTGGAAATCCGTCTCGACATCTACGAGCCGCCGCGATTTTTCGAGGGGTTTTTGAAAGACCGCTTCCTTCAAGAAGTGCCGGATATTACCGCCCGTATCTGCGGCATCTGCCCGGTCGCCTATCAAATGAGCGCCGCGTATGCACTTGAACATGCGCTCGGAGTCAAAATTTCCCCACAGGCGCGCGCCCTCCGCCGGTTGATGTACTGCGGCGAATACATCGAAAGTCACGCCCTGCATATTTACATGCTCCAGGCTCCCGACCTACTCGGAAAGGAATCCGCGCTGGAACTGGCGGCAGAGTCACCGGAGGTGGTCAAGAATGCCCTGCGGCTGAAGAAGATCGGCAACGAACTTCTGAGAATCATCGGTGGACGTTCCGTCCATCCCGTGAATGTGTGCGTTGGCGGATTTTATTCCTGGCCTGACGAGAAAGCGCTCAAAGCCCTGCTCCCCGACCTAGAATGGGGACTCAACGCCGCGCTCGATACCGTCAAACTGGCAACCTCACTTCATTACCCGTACCTGGAAATTGACTACGAATTTGTAGCGCTTCACCACCCGGATGAATATGGCGTGATCGAAGGCGGCGTGCTCTCCTCAACCGGACGCAAACTCTCCATCGTCGAATATGAAACTGGCTACATCGAAGAACACGTGCGCCACTCGAACGCCCTGCACAGCCACACTGTGGACAACAATACCTATCTGGTCGGTCCGCTGGCGCGCTTGAATCTTAACCATGAACAACTCCTTCCAAAAGCAAAACAGGCGTTGAAGGATTACAAGATTCAATTGCCGCTCAAGAACCCATACAAGTCGCTGATCGCACGCGCCATCGAGTTGGTCCACTTCTACGAAGAAGCCATTCAACTTGTCAAGGAATACAAGCCGACCGGACCGGCACACGTTGAATTGAAACTCAAAGCCGGGGAAGGCTCCGGCGCGACCGAAGCGCCGCGCGGATTGCTCTATCACCGTTACAAGATCGATGCCAATGGTATGATCCAGTTTGCTAAAATCACACCACCCACCGCTCAAAACCTGCCGCGCATCGAAGCCGACCTCTTTGCCCTTACGCCGAGGATCATCAACATGCCGGAGGCGGAAGCCACACGTACTGCCGAGCACCTAGTCCGTTCTTATGATCCGTGCATTTCGTGTGCGACGCACTTTTTGAAATTGAAGGTCGAAGAGAAGTGACAAGAGTTGCGGTGATTGGCATCGGGCAAAGCTTGCGCGGCGATGACGCCGCCGGGCTGGAGGCAGTCCGTCGATGGAGGGAAAAGTTCCCTGAAACGGCGGGCAAGCCCGAGGTCCAGATTGAAGCGTGTGAATTGCCGGGACTGTCACTCATCGAAACGCTCAGCAATGTCGATGCGGCGATCCTGGTGGATGCCGTCCAAAGTTCTGCGAAGCCCGGCACCGTTCATCGTCTCAGTGAAAATGAACTGGCTTCCTTCCCATCCAGTTCGAAATCCGCTCATGGCTGGGGCGTGGCAGAGACTCTCCGCCTGCGAAGTCAATTGACTGGCACCAAGGTAGGTATCCGCATCATTGGCATTGAGGCTGAACAAATGGAACTCGGCGCAGGATTGAGCGAAGCCGTCGAAAATGCAATACCGATTCTCTGTGAAGTGATCGAAGAAGAGATACATGCCTTGTTATAAAAAAATAATTGCCGGCCCGTCCGGCAATTATTTTTGCATTTTCAAAATTCAGCCGTTGAATTTTGAAATTATTTTGGTATAATCCCAACCACTATTGATAAGGAGAGAGACATGGAAATTAATTATCAGGAAACCAGCAAAGACCTGCTCACCCGCATCGACATTCACGAAAAATATGGCTCCGCCAATATTGACGTTTGGACGAATGACCTGCTCAAGCCGCAAGCCGGTATGAAGATTCTGGATGTAGGCTGCGGCGCAGGTAAATTGTCCTTCCTGTTCGACGATTACACCAAAGGCGGCGCGCACATCATTGGCGGCGATTTCTCGGAAGAATTGCTCGACAAGGCCCGCGCCAGGAACAAGGAACGCGGCTCGAACGTCGAATTCCAGTTTTTGGATTTCAACAAGCCGTTCAATTTCGAGGATAACACCTTTGATCTGTGCACAAGCGCTTTCGCCATTTATTACGCTTCAGACCTGGACTTTACGTTTGGTGAGGCGCACCGCGTCCTTAAACCCGGCGGACGGCTTTTTGTCTCCGGTCCGCTGCCTGAGAACAAGCAGATGTTTTACGATATCATCAAAGAAGCCACCAACGCGACCATCCCGCCGATGCCTGGTTCCTCCCGCTTCAAAGGCGATATTTTCAACACCATCGACCGCATTTTTGCAAAGACCGAATTGCACAAATTCGAGAATCACCTTACCTTCCCTGAGGTCGCGCCGTTCATTGAATATGTGCGCGCTTCCTTGAGCGAGGACCGAAAATTGTGGACATCCATGTTTAATGGCAAGGATGAATACGAAGCCCTGATTGGGAAGATCACCGATGTGGCTACACGCTGGTTCAATCGCGATGGCAAATTGGTCATGACTAAAGTTGTCGGCGGCATTCTCGCCACTAAGTAATTACCAGTTACCAATTATCCATTACCGCCATGAACTTCTCCGGCAAACGAGTCCTTTTCCTCGGCGCACATCCGGACGATATCGAGTTGGGATGCGGCGCGTTGCTCCATCACATCGTCAAAAAGACCGATGTTCTGTGTGTTACGCTCTCCGACAATCAAAAGAATCCCGACTTGCAAAACGTGAAGAATGAGCATTACGAAGCGATGGCGGTATTGGGTGTGCCGAAGGAAAAAATCATTCTTGGACCATTCACCACTCGTATTTTCCCCAATTCGCGGCAGGAGATCCTCGAGTACTTTCTTAAGTTCCGCAAGGACTTCAAGCCTGATCTAATCTTTGTCCATTCCAGACAGGACGTGCATCAGGATCATAACACCATGACCGATGAAGCCCTGCGCGCCTTCCGCGGGATTACCGTGTTGGGTTTCGATGTGGTACGCTCCTCATACGATTTCTTCCCTCACTTTTTGGTTGAAGTGACCGAAGAGGATGTGAACAAGAAGATCGAGGCTTTATCCAAATATGAAACTTACCGCGACCGGTACTATTTCAACAGCGAATTGACCCGTTCCATCATGGTGCGCCACGGCGCTCTGGCGGAGTGTCCGTTTGCGGAGGGATTCGATATTCTGCGGATCGTGGGGAAGTTTAGAAACTCGGACTAACTGCAGTTGGATTGGGTCCTGACTCGCCCAAGCGAACTCTGGACTCCGTTCGATCCTGCAGGCGTGGTTAAAAGAGCACAAATAAAAACAGCAGTGGAGCTTCCACTGCTGTTTTTATTCCTTTGGCATCCCAATCTGGATCATCTCATCCACTATTTTTACCGGATAAGCCGGGATATCCACCACCGCGGGCATTTGCATCACCCTACCCGTACGCACATCGAACTCTGCTCCGTGCCGTGAGCAGACGATATTAAAACCTTCGAGGTCGCCATCGCCAAGAGGTCCGTCATCGTGAGTGCAGACATCGCCGATGGCGAAGAGTTGACCAGCAATATTGAAGAGTACGATTGCCCTGCCTTCCAATTCAAGGAATAACCGCTCTCCATTCGGCAATTCACTGGCAGGAGCAATTTCGACGAATTCGAGTTTCGTTTCATCAAGTGTTGTGTAATTGAACATTACATCCCTCACTGAACCCACTTCTCCGAAGCGGAATATCATTCCACCAAAGAGTCGCTGGCTTCCCCCAGTCCATATACACCCGCTTTCAGCACTTTTAGCGAAAGCAGGGCACATTTCAAGCGGACAGGACCCAGATCGATACCGAGCATATCGAGAATATCCTGTTTGTTGAGTTGTTTCACTTCTTCGATCGGTTTGCCAATGATGAATTCCATCAACAAATCAGCCGAAGCTTGTGAGATGGCGCAACCATGCCCATCGAAGCGCGCGTCTTTGACGGTTTCGTCTTCATTGATCTGAATCGTGATCTCGATATGATCGCCGCAGAGAGGGTTGTTATCGGCAAAGAAGATATTATGCGGGTCAAGGTGTCCGCGATATCCGGGATTTTTATAGTGTTCGATGATGACTTCGCGATAGAGATCGTCCATAATTCCATTCCAACGATCCGGGTCGTTGGACTCCGTTAACCGAATAACTCTTTTACTTTGTAGATCCCATTCACCAGCAAGTCCACTTCTTCCTTCGTATTATACAAATAGAAGGAAGCGCGGCTGGTGGCAGGGATGCCAAATTTCTCATGGAGTGGCTGTGCGCAATGATGACCGGCGCGGACGGCGATTCCGTCTTTATCGAGGATTTGCGCCACGTCATGCGGGTGGACGCCTTCAAGCGTGAATGCCGCCACCCCACCCTTGTGCTGGGCGCTGGGGCCGAACACTTTCACACCCGGGATTTCTTCCAATCTCTCGAGGGCATATTCCGTTATATCCTGTTCGTGTGCAGTGACGTTGTCCATGCCGACCGAGGCGAGGTAATCAACCGCCGCGCCGAATCCAACGGCTTCCGCGATGGCGGGGGTTCCCGCTTCAAACTTGTGCGGGAGTGAATTGGCGCGGAAGGAGCGGAGTTTCACTTCCTTGATCATGTCGCCGCCGCCGAGAAACGGGGGCATGGATTCAAGCAGTTCCGCCTTGCCATAGAGCGCGCCGATGCCGGTCGGACCGCACATCTTGTGCGCCGAAAAGGCGAGGAAGTCTGCATCGAGGGCTTGAACATCCACGGCAAGGTGCGGCACAGATTGGGCGGCATCCACCAGCGTGACCGCTCCCGCCTCATGCGCCATGCGGATGATCTCGGCGGCGGGGTTGATCGTGCCAAGGACGTTGGACATGTGCGTAAACGAGACCAGCTTCGGGCTCCGGGCGAGAAGCGTTTGGTAGGCGTCCAGGTCGAGCAAGCCCGTTTCGGTCACGGGGATGAAGTCCAGTTCGATTCCGCGTTCCGCCTGAAGCATGTGCCAGGGGACGAGGTTGGAGTGATGTTCCATCTCGGTCAGGATGACGAGATCGCCCGCCTTGAGGTTGGCGCGCGCCCAAGTGTAAGCAACCAGGTTAATGGACTCGGTAGTGTTGCGTGTGTAAATGACCTGCCGCGCGGAGGGCGCGTTGATGAATCGGGCAATCTTCTCTCGCGCGGCTTCATACAGGGCGGTGGCTTCTTCGGCGAGGGTATGCACACCGCGATGGATATTGGCGTTCGAACGGCGATAATAATTGTTCATCGCTTCGATGACTGCCAGCGGCTTCTGCGAAGTGGCAGTGGAATCAAGATAGACCAGCGGAACACCATCACTGGTCTCCCGCTGGAATATTGGAAAATGACTTCGGATTGCCTTGATATCTAAGGACATGGAGGCTTAATAATCGGGAATTACTTTTTCTTTTCTGGCGGACTTTTTGCCCGCAACCGGGCGAATGGATTCGGATGTGAGCGGGTACCAGAGAATGCGGTCAGGGACCATCCAGCCATCAGTCAGGAAGACATTGGAACGGAACTGCACTGCCACCATCTTGTTATCCACTTGTACCACGATGCCGCCGATCCAGCCGCGCACACGATCACGGTTCTTTTCGTGATCGCAATACACTTCCACCGTATCGCCCACCTGGAAATCGTGCATTACACCAGGCGCCTTCATATACGAGAACTGAGGCAGACGGATACCCTTGGGGATATAACGACGTTCATCGCCGTTCGAAGAGGAACGGGGGGGAGAAATCTTGTTGACAATACGGACCTTGCCCGCAGAGGAATCGGGTTTTGACTTCAACCTGCCTGTTACTACTGGTTTGGTTTTGCCTGGAAGAGCGCTTTTCCCTTTTTCACGAACCGGTGATTTCGTTTTTAGCTGCGCCTTTGATTTCATCTTTGTCTTTGCGATCATGAATATTCTCGATTCTTCATATTCAATGTGTGTCTGTGTAAAACGCACTATGACATTTTATCAGCAATATATTGCTGGAAGCGTTCACGAACGCCCTCGAACGGGATACGTTGGAAGATCGGGTCGAAGAAGCCTTCCACCACGAGTTTTTCCGCTTCCGCCTGAGGGATGCCGCGCGATTTCAGGTAGAAGAGCGGTTCCTGTTCCAGTTTACCAACGGTTGCGCCGTGTGTACAGCGCACATCATCGGCGAGAATTTCCAGACCGGGGATGGAATCGGCGCGCGCCTGATCGCTGAGGACAAGGTTGCGGTTCGCCTGATAGCCGTCCGTTTTCTGCGCACCCGGCGCGACATAAATCATGCCCTGCCACACGGAGCGGCTCCTGCCTTTGAGCGCGCCCTTGAAGAGCAGGTCGCTGGTGGTGTGCGGGGCGAGGTGATTTTGCTGGGTGTCGTGGTCGAGATGCTGGTCGCCGTCGGTGAAGTAGAAACCGGACATGCGCCCGGTGGCGCCTTCGCCTGCCAGGTCGAGTTCGGAGAAGTTCTTGGTGAGGCGCGAGCCGATGGCGCCGAAGATCCAGTCCAGGCTGCCGCCGCGTTCGACGCGGGCGCGTTCGTGGCTGAAGTTCCAAACGTGGCGTCCCCACGATTGAAGTTCAACGAAGCGCAGCGAGGCATCCTGCATGACTTGAATCTCGACGATGCCCGCGTACATGGAGTTGGCGCCCTTGAGGTCCGGCGATGCCGCCTCGTGGACGTACGTCACCGAGGCGCCCTCATCCACGAGGACGAGGATGTGCGAGATGTGGGCAATGTCGGGCCCGGGTCCCCACAGGACGGAGTGCAGGGGTTCTTTCACCGTCACGCCTTTCGGCACGTACAGCACGACGCCGTTCTGGGCAAATGCCCCCGCCAGCGCCGAGAACTTTCCCTCCTCCACGTTGACGGTTTTGCCCATCATTTTGGCGAGCAGGTCGGGATGCTTTTGTTCGGCGGTCCGCAAATCGGTGAAGATGACGCCCTTCTGCGAAAGTTTTTCATCGAGTTCGATCTTCACGCCGCCGGGGACGAGGACAATCTGCCCGCCGTGCTGGTCTGCGACGAGAGGACGAAGCAGGTCTTCGCGCACGGGTGGCAGGTCTTTGTACGCGCCTTCGGACGCGAACTTGAACTTGTCCACGGGCAGGTTGTGGATATCGGTGCGCCGCCAGGCTTCGAGCGTGGTATCGGGGAGAGAAAGCCGTTTGAAAGCGGACCAGGCTGAGGCGCGGTAAGAAGCGACAAAGTCATTTCCTCCGCGAATGTCGGCTTCCGTAAAATTGAAATCCTTTACGGCGGTTTCGGGTCGTCGGGTTCTTGAAACAACTACTTTGGGTTTTTCCTGCATTTTTTTATCCGTTCGAAAGTTGGCAGGTTGGAAAGCGGGAACCGTTCAAACCTGTCAACGTGATATCTTGCTAACCGATAGAGCCTTCCATCTGCAACGCGATCAAGCGATTCATCTCAACCGCATATTCCATCGGCAGTTCCTTGACAAGCGGTTCGATGAAGCCTGAAACGACCATGGTGGTGGCTTCCTCTTCGCTGAGGCCGCGGCTCATGAGGTAGAAGAGTTGCTCCTCACCCACTTTGCTGACCGAGGCTTCATGACCGATGGTGACGTCGTCTTCGTCAATTTCGATGTAGGGGTAGGTGTCGGAACGGGACTGCGGGTCAAGCAGCAGCGCGTCGCAGACGACGTTGGATTTGACGCCCTTCGCGCCCTTATAGACTTTGAGCAGACCGCGATAGGAGGCGCGTCCGCCCGCCTTGCTGATGGATTTGGACGTGATCTTGCTGGAGGTGTTCGGCGCGAAGTGCACCATCTTGGAGCCCGCGTCTTGAATTTGACCCGGACCCGCGAACGCCATCGAAAGCATCTCGCCGTGCGCGCCCGGTTCCATGAGGTAGCACGACGGATACTTCATCGTGACCTTCGAGCCGATGTTGGCGTCCACCCATTCGTGGGTGCCATCGGCGAAGACCTTGGCGCGCTGGGTCACAAGGTTGTACACGTTCGTGGACCAGTTCTGGATGGTCGAGTAGCGCGAGCGCGCGCCCTTCTTGACGATGATCTCGATGACGCCGGAGTGGAACGAGTCGGTGGTGTATTGCGGCGCAGTACAACCTTCCACGTAATGCACCGACGCGCCTTCATCCACGATGATCAGCGTGCGCTCGAACTGACCGACGTTGGCGGTGTTCAGGCGGAAATATGCCTGCAAGGGCAAATCCACCTTGACGCCCTTCGGCACATACACGAACGACCCGCCGGACCAGACGGCGCTGTTCAACGCGGCGAACTTGTTGTCCTCGATAGGGATGACCGTCCCGAAATACTCACGGAACAGATCGGGGTGCTGTTTCAAGCCGTCTTCGATGGAGAGGAAGATCACGCCCTGCTTTTCGAGATGTTCCTGAATGGAGTGATACACCATCTCGGACTCATACTGCGCGCCCAAGCCCGCCAAAAACTTGCGCTCGGCTTCAGGCACACCCAACTTGTCGAACGTGCGCTTGATGTCGTCGGGTACGTCATCCCACGACTTCTCCTGCTTCTCGGTCGGCTTGACATAGTAATAAATATTGTCAAGGTCCAACTCCTTCAGCGAGGGACCCCAATTCGGCATGGGGCGCTTCATGAAATGGTCGAGCGCTTTCAAGCGGAAATCGAGCATCCACTGCGGCTCGCCCTTCATGTGCGAGATCTGCTCGACGACCTCGCGATTCAAACCCTTCTGCGATTTGAATGCGTAGTTATCATCACGGTCGTGAAAGCCGTACTTATACTCGCCAATATCTTCTAAGATCTTTGCATCTTCGCTCATAATTAACTCCAGACATTAGAGGCTAAAGAATGAATGCTTGTCTCTAGTCCCTATGCAACTTCTTCGTACTTTTCGCGAATCCACTCATAACCTTTTTCTTCAAGATGCAGTGCGAGATCGGGGCCACCCGATTCGACGATCTTTCCGCCAAGCATTACGTGAACAAAATCGGGCTTGATATAGTTCAACAAACGCTGATAGTGAGTGATGACGAGTACACCCAGATCCTTACTCATCAAAGCATTGACGCCTTCAGAAACGATGCGCAACGCGTCAATGTCCAAGCCGGAGTCGGTCTCGTCCAAAATGGCAATCTCTGGCTGGAGCGTTGCCATCTGCAAAATCTCGGCGCGCTTCTTCTCGCCGCCCGAAAAACCATCGTTAAGATAACGACCGGCAAAGTTTTGATCCATCTTGAGCATGGACATTTTGTCCTTCAATAGCTTGCGAAATTCGGGAATGGGCATGCCTTTATCCTCGGCATTCTCCGCGCGGCGACGGGAATTGATGGCAGTTCGCAGGAAATTGGCAACTGTCACGCCGGGGATGGCGACAGGATACTGAAACGCCAAAAAAATCCCGAGTCGGGAGCGTTCGTCCGGTTCCAGTTCGAGAATATTCTGCCCCTTGAAAACAACTTCCCCTTCGGTGACTTCATACGACGGATGCCCCATCAAGGTATAGGCAAGTGTGGATTTTCCTGTGCCGTTCGGTCCCATGATAGCATGGACCTTGCCTTGTTCAATTGTAAGATCGAGCCCTTTGAGTATCTCTTTTCCCTCAATACTGACATGCAGATTCTTGATTTCAAGTTGCGACATTCGTATGCACTCCTAACAGATTAAGCCATTACTGGCGTTTTTACTTGGTTCGGCGGCATTATAGCAGGGTCACACTGAAAAGTCAATATTTATGATATTTTTCTAGTATATTGACAATACCAACAGGGGCAGGTATACTTTTAAGCGATGAAAAGTACGAAGGACAAGATTCTCCAAACTCTGCTTCGCAAGCCAAAGATCACAATCAATGACATTGCAGAAGCGGTGGGTATCAACCCCATCTCGGTGCGTCACCACCTGACCAACCTGCAAATGGAAGGTCTTGTTGCGGCGGAAGAGGAACGCCACGGCGTGGGACGTCCGCGTCTGGTGTATTCGCTCACCGAAGATGGCATGGAGCGCTTCCCCACGAAATATCTGCGCCTGACCACACGTCTGTTGACCCAGATGAAAGAATCCATGCCCGCGCCCATGGTGGCAAATTTGTTCAACCAGATTGCTGAAGACCTTGCGAATGAGTATTCCAGTCAGATCAAGGGCATGAGCATGGAGGAACGGCTTGAGTTTGTCAAGGAAATGCTGGCGCAGGAAGGCTTCACCGTTGAATGGGAAAAGAAAGGCAATGATTATCAGATCCACGAGATCTCATGCCCCTATTACCAGATCGGAATTGCGCATCCAGAAGTTTGTACAGTCGACCAAACTCTCATCTCCAAAATGCTTGCCCTGCCCGCCAACAAGGTGCAATGCATCCTTGATGGCGGCGCACACTGTACATATGTGGTACATCCTGTATCTACAAAAAATTAGTTTGGTATTGCGAGCCCGTCAGGATGAAGCAATCCCTGTTGCGTATTGGAGATTACTTCGTCGGGCGAAGCTCTCCTCGCAATGACAGAGGTATTATTATATGACCGAAGAAACGATCAAAGAAATTCAATGGACAATTCACCAGACGCATCCTGAACTGGTCAAACCTGCGCGCGAGAAACTTTCAGAAGTGGTTGACCCTGAGATCGGGATGCACATCATCCAGCTGGGGTTGGTGCGCGATATTTCCATCAAAAACGGCATCGCTCGTTTGAAGATGATTCTCACCACGCCCTTCTGCCCGTACGGACCGGCGATGATCGAAATGACCAAATCCAAGGCACAGGAAGGTCTAAACATGCCCGTCACCATTGAAATGGGCATGGATGTGTGGGATTTCTCGATGATGGAAGACCCATCCGCGCTGGATTGGGGCATGTACGCCTAACGCGAGATAATGCCGGTTAATCTGGAGCAAGTATCGGCTTAAAATTGTGCGCCGAGTCCAGGCAAAGCAAATGAGAGGCGACTCAACTGAGTCGCTTTTTGTTTTTCTATTCTCCCGCCCTCCAATGTATTTCCTGCAACGCATCGCGATCGATGACGCCTGAGACAATAATCAATGCAGTCGCCACCGTCTTTCCCGGATTCTTCCAACGATGTTTCAGGTGCGCTGCGAATAACAGACTGTCGCCAGCGGAAAGTTCATAGATCTGGTGATCCACCTGATACTCCAATTGACCGCGCAGGCAAAAGACGAATTCTTCTCCGGCATGAGTCATCACCTGGGGACCGCTATTGGCGCTGCTTTCCAAGGTAAGCAGGAACGGTTCTATATTGCCCGCAAAATTTTCTCCACCAAGCCCTTCAAATATCCCGCGTGTAAATGGCATGTGAGTCCGTGCGTCTGATTTTAGGAAAATCACCTGCCTCCGCTTACTGTGAGGGCTGAAGAAGTATGTAATGGAAACATCCATCGCTTCTGCCAATTTATACAGGGCGCTGACAGAAGGTGACACCTTTCCTTTTTCGATCATGGAAAGTGTATGAATCGAAAGCCCGCTTTTTATCGCCAAAGCGCGCAATGATAAATCATTCATGGTGCGAAGTTCTCGCAGTCGTTCTCCTACGTTTATAGAGATCGCATCGTTTTGATAGAGAGCCATGCAACACTTTCCTAACTAAGATATTACACAATTTCCCGCCCATCCCCCGTGACATTAAGCCAAACTTATAATGACAACCTTCACTATTGTGAAAAAAGTCACAGTATTATCATAAGTTCAAATATTCGTTCATGCGAATATAGGAGTAAAAGATGGTAAATCAGACCCTAAAGCAGGAAATTATCCAACTCGAAGCGGATTTTTGCGCGGCACTCTCAGACCCAACTCGCATCTTTATTTTGTACGCATTGAACGAGCGCTCGCTCAATGTCACCGAACTTACCAACGAATTGGGCATTCCTCAACCCACTACGTCAAGGCATCTCAAGGTTCTGCGCGAGCGCGGGCTCGTATACACCGAGCGCCAGGGGACGGTCATTACGTACCACCTGTCGGACACCCGCGTTATTCAGGCATTGGACCTGCTCCGCGCGGCAATGCGCGACAGACTAACCCAGCGCGCGAGCCTTGTCAACGACCTTTCATAGGAGAATGTATGAAGAAACGCTTCCCTTTCTGGACCCTGGGACTGCTCGGCATCATTTTGGTGATCCTGGTCCCCATCCTCTACTTCCTGCCTCGCGCCGATAAGCCTTCCACCAATCCGGAAGATTATCTGCCCACCAAGCTTGTCCACGTTGACCACTCAGACATCGTCAAAGGCGATTTCAAAACCGGGCAGGACGTGACCCGCGCCTGCCTGGAATGCCATGAAGACTCGGCAACACAGGTCATGGCAACCACCCACTGGACGTGGGAATCAAAAGCCTTCGACGTTCCGTGGCGGGAAGATGATGTAACCATCGGCAAGATCAATCAGATCAATAACTTTTGCATCGGCACTCAGGGCAACGAAAATAAGTGCATGTCCTGTCATGCCGGTTACGGCTGGGAGCAGGGACGCGAAGCCGCCCTCGCCAACCCCGAAAACGTGGACTGCCTCGCCTGCCACGCCGATACGGGCATCTACGGCAAAGGCACCTATGGCAACCCCGCCGAGGGAGTTGACCTGCTCGCCGCAGCGAAATCCGTCCGCACACCGACGCGCGAGAACTGCGGTAAATGCCACTTCGACGGCGGCGGCGGCAACGGTGTCAAACACGGCGACCTCGACGAAAGCCTCTACTTCCCCTCCGAGAATAACGATGTGCACATGGGCGGCGAACTGAACATGCAGTGTATCGACTGCCACTGGACAACCGATCACCAAATCCTCGGACGCATGGTGGCAGATAATTACACTATCGATCCGAAGGAACAGGTCTCCTGCGAGCAATGCCACGTTAATCAGAAACATGAAGACGAGCGGATCAACACGCACCTTTCCGCCGTCGCCTGCCAAACCTGTCACATCCCTGCATTAGCCACTGAAGACCCCACCAAAATCTACTGGGACTGGTCGCAGGCAGGTCAGGAAGGACGCGAAGACGACCACTTCACCTACCTCAAGATCAAGGGCGAGTTCGTCTACGACAAAAACTTCGCCCCCACCTATCTTTGGTTCAACGGAAACAATGAATATCGCTACATCCTCGGGGACAAGATCGACCCCAACGGCGTCACCTACATCAACAAACCCGCCGGTACCATCAACGACCTGAATGCCAAGATCTTCCCCTTCAAACTCCACATCGCTAAACAACCGTATGACGTGGTCAATAACTACCTGCTTCAGCCCATCACCTCCGGCAAAGATGGTTTCTGGACAACTTTCGATTGGAATAGCGCCTTTGAACTCGCCGCTCCCATTACAGGGCTGGAATATAGCGGTGAATATGGCTTTACAGAAACTTATATGTACTGGCCAACCACGCATATGGTACAACCTGCCGAGAGCGCACTGCAATGCGAATCCTGCCACGGGGAAAACGGGCGCATGAATTGGGAAGAACTTGGATACCCCGGCGATCCCATCGAATGGGGTGGAAGGGGAAAATGAATAACATGAAAACATTGACTCGAAACCTGCTCATTGTAATCGGAATGTCCCTGGCGCTCGTTGCATTCGGAATTCAGACGGCTCTTGCCAAGCCTGAACCTGCTCCCGCTCTACAACCTTCGTCCCTGCATCCGACGTTTGCCCTGCTCGATGCAAAGGGCGATAACGTGCTCGATACCGGAAACCCGGTCTCGACCATGAAAACCTGCGGACAATGCCACGACACGGAATTCATCCAACAACACGCGTTCCACTCCGATCTTGGACTCAGCGACTACAAGGCAACCAGTCAATTTAACGCCAGCACCGGTACCTTCGGCAAATGGGACCCACTCACCTACCGTTACCTCTCACAAAACGGTGATGAACGACTTGATCTCTCCACAGCGGAATGGCTTCAAAAATACGGGTACCGCGTCGTCGGAGGTGGACCCGCCACCACATCCCGCGAGGGCGAGCCGCTTACCAGTCTCAACGCAGATGCAAACAATCCCGAAGCCAGCATCCTGAACGAAAACGGCGTGGCGGAACCCTGGGATTGGGCCCAATCCGGCACAATGGAAATGAACTGCTTCCTGTGCCACTTCGAAAACCCGAACAACGAAGCGCGTGTAAGCGCCCTCGAAAAAGGCGACTTTGCTTTCGCCAACATGGCTACATTGGTTGGCACGGGAATCGTCGACCGGTCCAGCCTCGGGCAAAACGGTTATGCGTATTCCACCGAAGCCTTTGACGAAAACGGTGAACTCAAAGCCGAGTTCGTAAAAATCCAGGATCCCACCAACGCAAATTGTGCGACTTGCCATGGCGAAGTACATCCCGAATCGAACGAACCTCTGACCATCAACGCCTGCGATCTGAACTATCCGCAGACTGCTACAACGGGACAAGTGATCTCCCCGCAAAAGATCGTCGATTCGGGTGTCAACCTGAGCGGCAAAAACGAACTCATCCGCTCCTGGGACATCCATGCAGAACGCCAGTTGCAATGCACCGATTGTCACTACGCGTTGAACAACCCCGCTCATGCCGACGAAGCGCAGAAAGCTGAACCAGAGCACCTCGTCTATGATCCGCGCGTTCTCGACATCGGCGAATATCTCAAGCGGCCTGATCATAATTTCGCCCGCGGGCAAAGCGCGCAATTCAACGTCGCACCGGAACTCAAAGGCACCATGCGCCGCTGCGACTCCTGTCACGACGCCAGCAAGGGACATTCCGATTGGCTGCCCTACATCGACACACACATGGAAGCAGTCGCCTGTGAGACCTGCCATATTCCGCAAATGTACGCACCTGCCATTCAATCCTACGATTGGACAGTGCTCACACTCAACAGCGAGCCTGTCAAAACATGCCGTGGCGTGGAAGGCGAACCCAATAAAGTCACATCATTAGTGACCGGTTACGAGCCCGTGCTTCTCAACCGCACAAATATCGGCGGAGGCACATTGCTTGCTCCGTACAATTTGATCACGACCTATTACTGGGCATACACAGACAACAATGGGAACAACCGCCCGGTTCGTCTCGTGGACCTCGAGGCTGCCTATTTCGATAACGGCAGTTACAACCCTGACCTTCTCTCCGTTTTCGACGCAAACGGGAACGGCTTGCTGGAAAAGGATGAACTTGTAATCGACTCGCTTGCCAAGGAGGAGGCTGTCAAAACAAGACTCGCTTCGCTTGGACTGAACGATCCGCGCATGGAGGGGCTGATCCAGCCTTATAGCATCAACCACAATGTCGCCCGCAGTGAGAATGCAGTCAATGACTGCAAAGCCTGCCACAACGACTTATCGCGCGTGTCTCAGCCCATCAAACTCTCCGAGTACGCGCCCAACGGTGTGACGCCGGTCTTCGATGCAAACAACAACGTCAATGCCACAGGCGAGATCGTCAAGGGTAAAGATGGTGCGGTGTACTACAACCCTGTTCCATCCAACGACAAAATGTATGTCTTCGGCTCCAGCCGCGTCAACTGGGTCGATTGGCTCGGCGCGTTGATGTTCACCGGATCGCTGTTGGGCGTGATCGGGCACGGGACACTGAGATATATCTCGTCGCGGAAGCAGGTCAGAGGTCCGAAACGAACCGAGCGCATCTACATGTATCAGGCATATGAACGCTTCTGGCACTGGTTGCAGACAGTTGCGATTGTCATCCTATTATTTACAGGCTTGATCATCCACAGACCGGATATCTTCGGGGTGTTTTCATTCAACGGTGTGGTAATCATCCACAACGTATTGGCTGCTATCCTTGCCATCAACGCGGTACTTGCTCTGTTCTATCACCTTGCAACTGAAAATATCCGACGGTATATCCCTCATCCTCATGGTTTCTTCGACGACACCATGAAACAGATACTGTACTACACCAAAGGCATCTTCGAAGGGCATGGACACCCATTTGAAAAGACGCCCGGCAAACGGCTCAACCCCTTGCAACAGGCAACATACTTCATGATTCTGAACGTGCTCCTGCCGCTACAGGGTTTGACCGGCATCCTGATGTGGGGTGTGCAGAAATGGCCGCAGATCGCAAACCTATTCGGCGGGCTGCCCGTTCTGGCGCCGTTCCATTCGCTCATTGCCTGGACTTTCGCCTCGTTTATCGTTGCCCATGTTTACCTCACCACAACCGGGGCCACACCGCTCGAAGCCATGCGCGGTATGGTCACGGGCTGGGAAGAGGTAGAAACGAACAGTCATACCGAAGCGAACAAAGAGGAAACAAAAGCAGAAGGAGAATCAAAATGACCACTGCTCCTGTAACCAAGAAAAGTATTTTCAAACGCCCGGAAAAACCGTACGTCCATCCTTACTTTGGCGGAGTGGTTCTCGGGATTGTATTGTTCCTGGCGTTCTTTCTAACCGGGAACGGACTCGGCTCCTCCGGCGCCACCAGCCGCATCGACGCGCTGATTGTCGACGCGATATCCCCCTCTCATGTGGACAACAATCCATATCTCTTGAAGATGGCGGGCGGGGATAAAAATCCGCTCGATGACTGGATCGTGCCGGTCTTTTTCGGTGCCCTGCTCGGCGGTTTCACCTCCGGGCTGTTGAATGGGCGTCTCAAGATCATGACTACCAAGGGACCGAACATTTCCAACCGCACACGTTGGTTGATGGCGTTCCTCGGCGGCGTGCTGTTCCTCTACGGCGCCCGCATGGCGCGTGGTTGCACCTCCGGGCAGGCCCTCTCCGGCGGAGCAACACTTTCCGCTGGGTCCTGGGCAATCATGTTCGCTATTTTCGGCGGCGCGTATGGACTGGCATATTTCGTACGCAAGTTGTGGAACTAGGAGGATGCAATGAACTTCCCTCTTCCTGAATTCATCGCTGTCAGCGCTGCAAATCCATGGACGTACGTACTCTTTGGCGTCATCGGCTTTGCATTTGGCTTCACTCTCGAAATGTCCGGCTTCGGCGATTCGCGCAAACTCGCTGCTCAGTTCTACTTTACCGAACTGACCGTCCTCAAGGTGATGTTCACCGCCATTGTGACTGCCATGGTCCTGCTCTTCGGCGCGGTAAGCCTCGGCATTCTTGATTTCAGCCAGGTGTGGGTCAACCCGACCTACCTCTGGTCGGGAATAGTCGGCGGGCTGATTATGGGCATCGGCTTCATCATCGGCGGTTTCTGTCCGACCACGTCGCTGGCGTCCGCTTCCACCGGCAAGATTGACGGGATGTTGTTCATGCTCGGCGGTTTTGTCGGCGCATTCCTCTTCGGTGAGACCGAACCATACTTTACCAACTGGTACAACAACGCTGGTTATTTTGGGCGCGTCACCCTTGACCAGGTCTTCAACCTGCCCATCGGAGTTGTGGTCCTGCTGGTTGTGTTGATGGCGCTCTTCATGTTCTGGGGTGCGGAACAATTGGAACGCATCATTGGCAAAAAGGATATGAGCCGCGAACCGAAGATTCGTTTGGTTGGCGCAGGCGTATTATTTGTCTTCGCCCTCGCCGTCGTTTTCATCGGCACGCCGTCGCTCGAAGAAAAGTACCAAAAGGTGATTTTCACACGCACCGAGACCATCCCGCAGGAGAACGCAGACCCGATCATCAATACCTACACCTACTCCGCAGATGAAATGCTCTCGAAGCGCCTGGTCTTCATCACCCCCGCGGAAGCCTTCAAGGCAAAATATAATCAGGCGATGAATCCCATCTACATCGATGTACGCCCTGAAGCGGATTTCAACCTGTATCACATCGAAGGCGCGATCAACATTCCTGAGGAACGGATCGAGGAAGTTGTTCCCATCCTTCTGACCGAACCGACTGCCAATTCCGTCTTCATCCTCATGAGCAATGACGAGACTGCGGCGGTAAGGGCATGGAAGAAGCTGGTCGCCTCCAGTTTGACAAATAGTTACATCCTTGAGGGAGGCATCAACAACTGGATCGCCTTCTTCGGCAAGGATGACGAATCGCTTCAACCCAACCCGAAGGCTGCTGACGATCAATTGGCATATATCTTCCCCGCAGCTTTAGGGAGTCGGTACGAATCCTGCGACCCCAGCCCCATCGAATACGAAAATCTGGAGTTCGAAGCCAAGATCAAACTTCAATTAAAGCGCGACAAATCCGGTGGCGGCTGTGGATAACAGATAACCGGCAAGTAGATGAACAAAAGAAGTCCTCGGCAAACACCGAGGACTTCTCAGTTTAATCGTCCAATCATCTATTGGACAGTGATCGTCACGCTCTCCATCGCGTCCCCCTCAAAGTCCGGAAATTGCTCGGGGTCCCGGCGGGTAATTCCATTGACCACATCCATTCCCTCGACCACCTGCCCAAAGATGGTATATCCGCCATTCAATTGTGGAGTAGGCACGAATGTAATGAAGAATTGACTTCCGTTTGTGTCCCGTCCCGCGTTCGCCATCGCTACAACGCCTGCCTTATCGAAGGTCAGGTCACTATCCTCATTAACGAATTTGTAGCCGGGTCCACCCATGCCAGACCCAGTGGGGTCACCGCCCTGCGCCATGAATCCTTCCAGCACGCGGTGGAAGGTCACACCGTTGAAATACCCCTTACAAGACAGAAACACAAAACTGTTTACAGTGATGGGCGCCTTGTCTGCATACAACTGGATTACGAATTCGCCGCCCTTTGCCATTTTGACTGTGGCAAAGTATTGTTTGGTCCTGTCAATCCTCTCGGGCGGTGCGCTATACTGCGCCGCGGCGGGAATATCCGAAAAGATATCACATGCAACCGGAGCCTGCCCCTGCGGCTTTGGCAGGAATTGCCAAACCACTAAAACGACCAAAAGGACAATGGCCCCGGCTCCTACCATCTGGATCATCCTTGTTTGACGTGCCTGCTGGGCCTTCCGCTCACGGATCTGTTCCCTTTTACTTGCCATTCTGATTTCTCTCCTTGAAAATATAGTAACACAGCGGGTTTCCTCAAATTCTAGCATATCTATTGCTGAGGGAGTGTCCAAATGGATGGGCTAAAATAGAGAAATGAACAGATGTCCATATTGCCAAGAGACAACCCGCCAGAACAAAGCGGGAACAACAAATGCAGGTTCGCAAAGATATCGTTGT
>JACAEM010000014.1 GCA_013388855.1 Chloroflexota bacterium | reverse complement strand
GTGGGCGCTGAGGGACTCGAACCCCCGACCCCTTCCGTGTAAAGGAAGTGCTCTAACCAACTGAGCTAAGCGCCCGTGCAAGGCATTATAAGTTGAAGGTTGCAGGTTGGCAAGTTGGCGATTACACTTATCTCCGGCAACTTTCAGACTTGCAAACTGTCAAATGGAGAACCCATGCGCATTATTCGCTATGATACACAGGACGGCAGAAAGCCGAGGTACGGATGGCTGTTAGATGATAAAGTTGGCGAAATCAGCGGGAACGTCTATGGGCGTTATCGCCGGAATGAGGCACAAACGCCTCTCGCGGAGGTGAAACTGCTCCCGCCATGTGAGCCGAGCAAAATCATATGCGTGGGACGAAACTATGTGGAGCACGCCAGGGAGTTGGGGAATGAAGTGCCCAAGGTACCGCTCATTTTCCTGAAGCCGCCCTCCGCGATCATCGCAGATGGGGAGACGATCCTGCTCCCGCCGCAGTCCGCCCAGGTGGAGCATGAAGCGGAGCTGGTTGTCGTCATCGGCAAGCGCGGACGCAATGTCACCGCCGAACAGGCGAAGAAATACATTTTCGGCTACACCATCGGCAACGATGTGACCGCACGCGACCTGCAAAAGATCGACGGTCAGTGGACGCGTGCCAAAGGGTTCGATACGTTCTGCCCGTTCGGTCCGTGGATCGACACCGACTTCGACCCCGCCGATGCGGTCATCACCTGCCGTGTCAATGGGCAGATGCGCCAGATGGCGTCCACCCGCGACATGGTGTTCAGTGTGGGTGTGCTGATCGCGTATATCTCATCCATCATGACGCTTGAGCCCGGCGACCTGATCTTCACCGGCACACCTTCGGGGGTGGGCGAGTTGCAGAACGGCGACAGGGTGGAGGTGGAGATCGAAGGCTTGGGGAGCCTGAGCAATCCCGTGAAGAGTTAAGAAGGAAACGATGCGAGTTACCAAATATCTACGCGATGACCAGAGATTGATCCTGCGTTTTCTGGATGCCTTCGGCGGCGGCGCGGCGATCCTGGGGAGCAGTAGACTTGCCCGTCCGGGTTTTTTCATTTTTGCACACACATTCATCCGGGAATACATCGACGGGAGTTTTTTCAGAAAGGAGGAACTGCTCCTCCGGGCACTGGAAGAAAGTGGTTTCCCCGCCGATGAGGGTCCGGTTGGAGCGATGCATGCGGAGCAGAAGAAAAGCCGTGAAGCCGCGGAATTGATGTTCAATGCCGCGAAGGCGTGGCAGGCGGGGGAGGAGGAGGCGCGCGTGGAAGTGGGGTGGGCGGCAAGCGAGTATTCGTCCACGTTCCGCCAGCACATGGACCGGCTCAAGAACCTGATCTTTCCCCTGCTGGAACAGAACCTGTCGCCCGAAGATGAGCACAAGATTGCCGAGGGGCTCACCAATATCGTTTTCGAGGGCACGATGAAAAACGACCAGCCGGAGAAATATCTCAAACTGGTCGAAACGCTTGAGGAGGAACTAGGCGATTGGAGGTAATTTCAAGACGACAATGCCCGGAGGAAACCATGCAAGCCTTTGAACTTGCCCAACTTATCCAACAACACAAGGACGCAAACAGACTCTACTTCGAATTTCTTAAAGTCTCCGACCTGAGCATGGGACTGTACGTCCTCCCCGCAGGCGAGACGGATCCCCAGTCACCGCACACGGAGGACGAGGTCTATTACGTGGTGAGCGGCAAAGCAAAAATCAAAGTTGCAGACGAAGACCGCACTGTGCAGGCGGGATCGGTTGTCTATGTTGCGAAGAATGTGGAGCACCGCTTCCATTCGATTGAGGAAGAGTTGATGGTATTGGTCTTCTTCGCGCCGGCGGAGTATTCAAATAAGTCTTAATTCCCCAACTATTCATCTACTCATCTGAGTATTCCACAGGAGTCTCATGTTCAATCTCAAAACCACCCCTTTCCACGCACGGACATCCGCGCTGTGTCAGCCGCAGAACTGGCGCAAGTGGGCGGGTTATTTTGTCGTCGGTTCGTATGAGCACACGCTCGACCGCGAGTATTGGGCGATCCGCAATGCGGCGGCGTTGATTGATGTGACGCCGCTCATCAAATATGTCATCAAAGGGAAAGACGCGGCGGCGTTACTGCACCGCGTTACCACGCGGGATATTTACAAAATGAAAGTGGGGCAGGTCGTTTACACCGGCTGGTGCGACGAGGACGGCAAAATGATTGACGACGGTACCGTCTCCCGCCTCGACGATTCGACCTTCCGCCTGACCGCCGCGGAACCGAATCTGCGCTGGCTGACGATGAACGCGGTCGGCATGGACGTTTCGATCCGCGAAGTGACCGATGAAATCGCCGTGCTCAGTTTTCAGGGACCGAACACGCGCAAGGTGTTGAATCTCGTCTGTGACAAATCGGTGGACGAACTGAAATATTTCCGCCTGATGACAAACTCCATTAAGGGTGCGGAAGTCACCATCTCGCGCACGGGCTATACCGGCGACCTCGGCTACGAAATTTGGATGGACACCAAAAACGCGCTCAAGGTGTGGGATGCGCTCATGGAGTCCGGCGCGGACTATGGCATCGCGCCCGTTGGCATTCTGGCGATGGACATGGCGCGCGTGGAAGCGGGTCTGTTCATGCTCGAGGTGGATTACACCTCCACGACTCACGCCTGGATCGAAGCGCAGAAGTCCTCGCCGTTCGAACTGGGGCTCGATTGGACCGTCGCGCTCGACAAACCCGGCTACTTCGTGGGGCGCAGAGCGTTGGAGCGTGAAAAGCAGGAAGGCTCGGCGTGGAAGATGGTCGGCTTGGAAGTGGATTGGGATGGGATGGAACGAATCTACAAGCAGGTCGGTCTGCCGCCGCAAATTCCCGGCATGGCGGTGCGGGCGAGTCTGCCGGTCATGGTTGGGAATGTGCAAGTCGGTTATGCTTCGACTTCCAGTTGGTCGCCGCTGCTGAAGAAGTACATTGCCCTCGCTCACCTACAGCGACCCTATTATGAAATCGGTACGGATGTGAGAATGGAAATTACGGTGGAGCATCACCGTCAACATGCGCCCGCGAAAGTGGTGAAACTTCCGTTTTATGAGCCGGAATGGAAGAAGAAGTAGGGAAAACATCCCCATTTCGACCTTTTTGTCGAGTCAAGAATTTGTGTGGAATGTGGCAATTATCGTTGAGCGGATGTTCGGGGTCATTCCATGAAGCGTTGTCTGGCGCTTCGTTCTTCAAAGGATTGTTATAGGCTAAAATTGGAATAACTTCATTCAGGAGCAACGACATGGGTGTCATGATGCAAGCCTTCTTTTGGGATTGTCCGCGCGTGGATCGGAGGGAATTCCAGTGGTGGAACTATATCCGCGAGCAAGTTCCCGCGCTGGCAGATGCCGGTTTCACGTCGCTGTGGCTTCCGCCGGTGCACAAAGCCGCGAATCTTGCGGGACCCTCAATGGGCTACGATCCATACGATTACTACGACCTCGGCGAGTTCGACCAAAAAGGTACGATCCCGACATGGTTCGGGACAAAGGACGAGTTATTGAATCTTATCGAAACGGCGCACAGTCATCGGCTGGGAGTGATCGCAGACGTCGTTATCAATCACAACAGCGGAGCAGATGAGCAGGAGGTCAATCCGCTGATTGGTCAGGCGCGCTGGACCAAATTCAATCCAAAAAGCGGGAAATTTCCGCGTAATTGGGAATGTTTCCATCCATGCATGTACGAAAGCTGGGACGAAATGACCTTCGGCGACATGCCCGACCTTTCGCATCGCAATCCGTATGTGTATGCAGAACTGCTCAAACTGGCGCGCTGGCTCATCGAAGAGATCGGTTTTGACGGTTTCCGGTATGATTTTGTAAAGGGCTACGGAGCGAATACCATCGCGGCATTTCAGGAATATCGTTACATGCGCGGCGGCAAACCCATTGTCCCGTATGGTGTCGCCGAGTATTGGGACTCCGCACATAACACCCTGCGCTGGGTGGAGGAGGCGAATTTCTCCAACTCGAATCCGGTGGATGCCTTCGACTTCCCGCTGCGCGAAATGCTCAAGGCATTGTGCGACCAGTACGGGTTCAGCCTGCGGAATCTGCTCACATGGGAAACGATCCTGCAAAAACAGCCGCAGACCACAGTAACCTTCGTGGAAAACCATGATCTGCGCGATGAGGGACGTCCCATCGTGAACGATAAATTGCTGGCATACAGTTACATCCTCACGCACGAAGGATATCCGTGTGTGTTCTGGTACGATTACTTCAACCTCAATCTTGCGCTCGACGGCACGCCGAACGGAATCGCCGCGCTGGTTCGCGTGCATGAAAAATATGCAGGTGGCGCCACCGAAGTCTTGTACGTGGACGATAACCTTTACATTATGCAACGCACCGGTTATGGGGATAAGCCCGGACTCATCTATGTGCTCAACAACCGCGGCGACAACTGGAATGGGAGACTCGTCACCACAAAATTTCACAACGCTTCCTTCCAACCCGTGGCTTGGTGGAGCAAAAACGACCTGGCGCGCCCGATTAACCAGCCCACCGACCGCGACGGGCGGGCGCAATTCTATGCTCCGCCGCGAGGGTATGCCGTCTATGCGGTGAAATAGAGGTCTCCATGTTTGAAGTCCAACTCAACACCCAGTCCATGCAGAAACCCACCGTCACCTTTCACGCCAACGCCGTGGAATTCTTTTATGCCACAGCGAATGGCGGGGGAAAGAGTTTCCATGTCGGGCACATCAAGTCCATCGAATTGGCTGTGGACAACAAAGGCAAACAAAAACTGGTCTTGAAAACCGACTTTCACACCGTCACCGAGGATGTGGACGAGAAAGCGGTCTCCAAAGCACAGAAATTGGTCGCGGCGGTTCAGGCGGCAATGAAGATTGTCTCGATATGAGCAATATTCATCGGCAACTTTGCATGTTGTTGGGCGGGGAAAGCGCGATCCACCGCGTCATCGAGCATGAATCTGAGGAAGGGATGGATGTCATTGCAAAGATCCGCCCAAAATGACCGGATCAACTCAACCTTGCAAAATCATGGAGTCTCATGACCACATTAAACCTCCCCGCTCGTAAACCGTTCCATTTTGACTCCGTCATCAATTCTCACGGATGGTGTCAGTTGGCGCCGTTTTCCTATGACAAAGTTGCCAACATCCTTGGTTACACCTTGCGCCTCTCCAATGGGCGCGTGGTCGAGCTTATGATCTGTGATGACAAGGATGGTGTCCGCGTAGAAACGGATAAGCTCAAGAAGTCCGAACAAAACGAAGTTGCGGATGCGGTCAACTGGATGTTCGGACTCGACATGGATTTCTCCGACTTCTACGCCGCCTCAAACCACGAACCGAAGCTGGCGCGTGCCAAAAAGCAGGCTCTCGGCCGCGTCCTTCGTTCTCCCACGCTTTTCGAAGACGTAATCAAGACCATTTTTACAACCAACACGCTCTGGGGTGCCACCAGGAACATGACACGCAAATTGGTGGACGAGTTCGGCGAACCGGTTACGAGTATACATCACGAACACTCGACCCTGATCGCGGACAACAAAGCTTTTCCCACACCGGAGGCGATTGCTGCCTCCAACCCTGCCTATCTCAAAGAAAAGATTCGCGCTGGCTACCGCGCTCCGGCGATCCATGATCTGGCGGTCCGCGTGGCTTCCGGGAAATACGACCTGGAAGCGCTGAAAACAGCTTCTCTGCCTACGCTTGAGCTCCGCAAGGAGCTGATGAGCATCAAGGGCGTCGGTCCCTATGCCGCGGCAAACCTGCTTTTGATCCTGGGGCGCTCCGATTTCATCCCCGTCGATTCATGGGCGTTGAAACTTGTCTCGCACGAGTGGTACAAGGGTGAGCCTGTCACCGCCAGAGAAGTGGAGAAACGTTTCGAAAAATGGGGCAGGTACAAAGGTCTTGCCTTCTGGTTCTGGGATTGGAAATATAATCAATAGCATATTTCATCGCAATACAGAAATAATCTGTGCATCGAGGAGAATGCCATGAAATGTCCTGTCTGCAAAATCGACTCGCTCGGCTCGATTACATTGGTGGAGGACCTGCCCGCCAACCACTGCGCGAACTGCGGAGGAGTCTGGATCTCCTCCAATGCGTATATTGCCTGGCGCAAGGCAAAAGGCGAGGATCTGCCGCAAAAACAGGCAGGATCGAATATCGATCCAAACTGGAATGTCAATGAGCTTAAACTGTGTCCCGAATCCGGTCACATCATGGCGCGTTACAAGGTTCTGCCGGATACCGAGTTCTACTTGGATCGCTGCGGTCACTGCAATGGAATCTGGTTCGACAAGAATGAATGGGACGCGTTGGTCGAACGAAACTTGCATGATAATGTCAATGAGTTTTTCACGCGTCCCTGGCAGGATAACCTGCACATGGCGGAGACGCGGAATCACCTCGAAAAGTTCTATCTCGAAAAGCTTGGAGCGGAAGATTACGAACGCATCCAGCGCGTCCGTGAATGGCTGGAGGATCATCCCAAACGCGGCATGCTGACCGCCTTCCTGCAGGCGGATGATCCGTATGCGATATAGTCCTTTGGCTCCTGCATGTCTTGGCGGCTAAATCATGGAATTCACTCCTCTTCACTTTCTCGACCAGCCGATTGAAATCATCTTCGATACACCACCTGCGCTGGAAAAGACCCCCGATTGCCCAAACGGGTTCATTTGGGAGGGCAAGACCTACCGCCTGCTCGAAATGCTCTCCTCCTGGAACGACTTCAAGCGGCGTGGACGGATGGCGCAGAACATGCGTCCCGCCCACGCGTCGTCGGCGGCGAGCCGCGGCTCGTTGAACGTGGGACGGTTCTACTTTCGAGTGAAGGTGGATACCGGTCAGGTCTTCGATATTTATTACGATAGAGTCGTGAAAGATGTGGACAACCGCAAGGGTCAATGGTTCATTTATCGGGAATTGGGAACAGGTTGATGGAACAGGATCAGGCGCCGGTCAAGGGCGAAACGCAGAGAGAGTCCATCCCCTGGTCTGCGGCGGAGGGGTGGACCAGTGTCCTTTTGCTCATCCTGCTCAACGTGGGCCTGCTTCTCGTGATAAACCAGAGTACGGGCGCGCAACTCGCGCAGAGCGCTCTGATCGTTCTGGCTGAACTCGCCTACCTCCTGCCGGTGGTCATCATCCTGGCGTGGAAGCGCATTCCCTGGCGGTATCTGGGTTTTGGCAAATTCGACTGGAGCACCATGGGCATCGGTTGCGGGCTGTTGATCGGCGGATACGGGATCATCCTTGTGCACAACCTGGTCGCCACTGCACTGGGCATCGACATTCAGGGCGACAAAATCGTCGAAATCTTCAGCGCCATCGATTCCCCGGTGTGGCTCGTCATCGCCCTGGTCGTCGTTGCACCGCTCGTGGAGGAGATCTTCTTCCGGGGATTTCTCTTCCAGGGGTTCCGCAAAAAATACGGCTGGGTGAACGCCATGCTGCTGAGTTCCGCCATTTTTGGCGTTGCGCATCTCGATCCTGTGTCGATCATACCGACCTTCGTGCTGGGCATTGTACTGTCGTATGTGTATCACCGTTCCAATTCGGTGTGGCCCGGTGTCATCCTGCATTTCCTGATCAACGCCTCGTCCACCTGCTCGGTTTATGTGCTCACACAGTTCCCGAACCTCATTCCTTCGTAATCAGGCGCACCTGATTTTCGTAGAATAAATATTCCCATGCCCAGTTGATCAACACCAATAGGCGGTTGCGGAAACCGATCAGCCGGTAGATGTGCAGGAACACCCAGATCACCCAGGCGATGAATCCGCTGAACGAGAGACCCCAAATGCGCGCCACCGCCGCGTTGCGGCCGATCGTCGCCAGCAGCCCCGGATCCTTATAATGGAAAGGCTCCGGTTTTTGCCCTTTTAGAATCTTCTGGATGTTCTGCGCCGTGACTTTTCCCTGCTGGATGGCGACTGTCGACAACATGGGCAGGGGCTGTCCGTTTCCATTTTCGAGATAAGCCGCGTCGCCGATGACGAAGACCTCCGGGTGGGAGGGAATCCGCAAATACGCGTCGGTTCGGACTCGACCGGAGCCTGCCTGCTGAACTCCCAACCGATCTGTGATCTCAGATGCTCTCACGCCTGCCGTCCAGATCAAGGTTTGGGTGGCAATCGTCTCGCCGTTTGCCAGCGTAACCCGTTGCCCGTTGTAATTCGTCAACTTGGCGTTCAGCATCACCTCCACCTTTTTGCTTCGCAACAGGTCGAACGTGGCTTTGCGGAGTTCCTCCGGGTATGCCGGCATGACGCTGTTCCCCGCCTCCAGCAGAAGGACGCGCACCTCCTTCAAACTCATGTGTGGATAATCCTTTGCCATCACGTGCGTGATCAATTCCGCCAGCGCGCCCGCAGTTTCGACGCCGGTCGGTCCGCCGCCGACCACCACAAAGGTCAGCATGGCGCGGCGTTTCTCCGCGTCCGCTTCGCGGCTGGCGTCTTCAAATATCTTCAGCAGGTGATTGCGTGTGTTCACCGCGCTTTGAATATCCTTGAGCTGGAATCCATTCTGCTCCACTGAACTCATGCCGAAGAAATTCGTCTGTCCGCCAACGGCAAGGATGAGATGGTCGTAGGCGATGATCGAACCGTCCATTTTGACGTAGCGCGACTCGAAATCGATGGAGGTCACTTCGCCCATCTGGAAGGTGAGATTTTTCTGCCTGCGGAAGATGGTTCGCAGGGGATAGGCAATCTGCGAAGGGACGAGCCCCGCGATGGCAACCTGGTACAACAGCGGCTGAAAAAGGTGATAATTGTGCCGGTCGATGAGCGTGATTTGCACTGGCGCGTTTTTCAGGTTGCGGGCGACTTCCATGCCGCCGAACCCGGCGCCAACGATGACAATGTGGGGGAGTTTTCTGATGTTCATTGTTGCCTTCTTGTGAAATATTACACAATTATTATACCTAAGACGGTCTATATTGTCAAAAAGTTCCCCGCCTCACTAACAGAAAAGCGACAGGTTATGCTGTCGCTTTTTATAACGGAGCCGATAACCGGCTGGGAAGGAAGCGGTTTGGCTAGAGACGGAAGAAGTTCAGCAGGAAATCCTGTCCCAGTACCACCAAGTCCCAATCCACGCCGAGGATGGAGGCGATGATATAGATCATGTTCCAGAAGAATTCGCTGAAGACCGGGACGTACCAAATCACCAGTATCAAAAACCAGATGGCAAAGGCGCGGATGCGATCCATCTGCATGCGGATGGCCGGGTTGAGAAAGGGTTCAATGGCCCCGTACCCATCCAGCGGCGGGATCGGGATCAGGTTGAAGAGGATCGACCAGATTTGCAGGACGAGCAAAAACGAGATGCCGGGCCAAACATAGGAGGTGCTCTCCGGCAGGACTTGCAGAAGGATGGCAAGGACGATGGCAAACAGTCCGTTTGCCGCGGGTCCCGCCAGTGAGGTGGCGCTCAACCAGTAGCGGTTACGGATGCGCCAGGTCTCGATGTAGACTGCGCCGCCCGGCAGACCGATGCCGCCCATCATCAGGATGAGCACGGGGATAACGATAGACAGCATGGGATGCGTGTAGCGGATTGGGTTGAAGGTGAGGTAGCCCTTTTCGCGCACGGTGGTGTCGCCGCCGTGATAGGCGACCAGCGCGTGCGAAAATTCGTGCAGGCAAAGCGAAAAGATCCATCCAAAGAAGATGATGATGAAGTTCATTCGCCTCCTTTGAAATTGGCAATTTCTTTTTTCATGACATCTACAGAAAAGTCCATGCCATGTGCGGGATAAATCCGTGTAATGCTCATCGGTAAGATCTTCTTCCAGCTTTCTACGACCATGTCGATGTCGTCCGCCAGGATGGGTAAACCCGGTGTAAGGCGCAGGTACCAATCGTTCATGGCCATATCGCCGACGAGCGCGTCGCCTGAGTCGAGCAGGATACTGACGTGCCCCATCGAATGAC
>JACAEM010000045.1 GCA_013388855.1 Chloroflexota bacterium | reverse complement strand
CCGGGGCATTGTCCGGGTCACGTGGCGATGCGGGTGGACGATGTCGTCTTTTGCGGCGACATGGTTGTGGAAGGGGTCACGCCGCACCTCGCGCCCGAGTCCATCAATCCCTATGGCGGCGTGGATCATTATCTCGCCTCGCTGGCGCGGCTCGAGAGATGGTCGGAAGGCGCGCGTTGGTTCCTGAACGGTCACAACGACGCCTTTACCAACTTGGCGGAGCGCATCGAAGCCACGCGGCAAAATCTCATCCGCCGCATGAGCCGCGCTCTGCAAGTCCTTGCCGAGCCGCTGACGATTGCTGAAGTATGCAGCGCTGTGTACGGCGAAATGAGCGGATATAACCAGTTACTGGTCATCGAAAAAACGGGCGCGTATGTGGAATATCTCTACGAGTACGGCATGGTCGAAATTGTGAATACCGACGAACTGGAACAAGGATCCCCGGTTCGTTATCGCCGTTTGCGTGAAATCCCTGATTCTGAGATTTTCCCCAAGGAGCAAAAGTATGTATTCATTTGAACTAACTGAAGAACAACAAATGTTGATTGAAGCGGTGGGGAAGTATGCGGGCAACGATCTGCGCGCCGCCGCGCATGACGCCGAAGAGAACCATGATTTGCCGAAGAAACTCATCAGCAAGGGATGGGAACTTGGCTTGCTGCAAGCCTCCATCCCCGAAGCATACGGCGGCTTCGGCGAACGCAGTGCAGTCACGGGTGTGCTTGCCGTCGAAGAGATGGCGTTCGGTGACCTGGCAGGCACGCTGGCAGTGATGACGCCGTCACTGTTCGCCACGCCCATTCTGCTGGCGGGGACCGAAGAACAGAAGCAGGCATATCTGCCAAAAGTCATCGAGGGTGACTGGGCGCCGTATACTGCCGCACTCATCGAGTATGCTTTCGACTTTGACCCGCTTGCGCTCAGAACCACTGCGACCCTCGCAGGCGATGAATATGTTCTCAACGGCGAGAAGGCATTCGTCCCCTTTGCGAAAGAGGCTGAAGCGATGATCGTTTATGCCAGCCTCGAAGGCAAGACGCAGGGCTTTATCGTCCCGAAAGGTGCGGCAGGGCTGACCATCGGTGACGAGCGCGAAAAACTGATGAGCCTCAACGCACTGCCGATGTACCGAGTCAAGTTGGATAACGTCAAGGTCCCCGCGTCGAACCGTTTGGGCGGCGCCTCGGGCATGGACTTTGAGCCTGTTCTCGCTTCGATGCGCCTTGCCGCCGCCTCAGCCGCGGTCGGCGTGGCGAATGCCGCCTTCGAGTACAGCAAAAACTACGCCAAGGAGCGCGAGGCGTTCGGCGTGAAGATCGCGCAGAAGCAAGCCATCGCCTTCATGCTCGCCGAAATGCGGACCGAGATCGAAGCCAGCCGCCTGCTCACCTGGGAAGCCGCCTGGAAACTCGACGCCGGCAAGGACAATGCTTTCACCGAGGCATACCTCGCCTATATGGGCGCCGCCGATATGGCGATGATGGTCACCGACCGCGCCGTGCAGATCCTTGGCGGACACGGCTACATCCGCGAACACCCCGTCGAGATGTGGATGCGGAACGGTAGAGGCTTTGCCACGTTTACGGGATTAGCAATCATTTAATTACCAATTACCAATTACCAGTTACCAATTGTCAATTACGCAAATAGTAAATAGTAATTGGTAGTGTGGTAATTGAAGGAGTAAACCATGCCTATCGAATTTGACCCCCCAAAACCCATTGTGCAAACACAATTTGTGTTGAAAACCGTCGCTGAAGAGATGATGCGCTCGAAGTCGCGTTACTACGACGAACACGAGCATGAAATTCCCTGGGATTACATCGAGTTCATGCACACTGCCATGAAGGCGATGGGAGCGGGCTCGCTCGCGCCGAAAGAAAAGGGCAACGGTCACGAGGGTGAAGAACAGAAAGAAAAACGACCGCCGATTGCCTATCAATCGCTGGCGGCGCAGATCGAGGCGCTTGCCTGGGGCGACGTGGGCTTTTATCTCTGCACGCCAGGCGGCGGGTTGGGCGCAGCGGCGGTGCAGGCGGCAGGGACTCCCGAACAGCGGGCGAAGTTCCTGGCGCGCTTTGCGGGCGAGAAACCCACTTTTGCCGCCATGTGCATGACCGAGGCGGGCGCAGGTTCAGATACCGCCTCCATTCGGGCGCGCGCCGTGCTGGACGAAAAGACCAATGAGTGGGTGCTCAACGGCGAGAAGATTTTCGTCACCGCAGGCGACAAGTCCCTGACCCCCTACGAAAAACTCGGCAAGGGCTTCATCGTCGTCTGGGCGAGCATTGACCCGAGCGCGGGGCGGGCGGGAATGCGCGCCTTCGTCGTCGAGGCAGGCACGCCTGGTGTGCGGGTGACCAAGTTGGAGCACAAACTCGGCATCCGCGTCAGCGATACGGCGGCGATTTCGCTGGTGGATGTGCGCGTACCGTTCGATCACATCCTCGGCAGCCCGACGGTCGAGAAGACCACGACGGGCTTCAAGGGTGCAATGGCGACCTTCGATGCGACAAGACCCCTCGTGGCAGCCTCAGGCTTGGGCGTGGCGCGAGCCGCTCTCGAATTCCTGAAGGAAAAACTCGCCGAGAACGGAATCCAAATTCGCTACGGTCTGCCGCGCCAGAAATTGACAGCCATCGAGCGCGATGTGATTGACATGGACATCATGCTCAAGTCGGCGTGGCTGATGGTCATCAAGGCAGTGTGGATGGCGGATAACAAACACCCCAACGCGCTCGAGTCTTCGATGAGCAAAGTCAAGGCAGGCGATGTGGGGACGAAGATCACGCAGAAAGTGGTCGAGATTTTGGGTCCGCTGGGCTACAGCCGCGAGTTCCTTGCCGAGAAGTGGTTCCGCGACGCGAAGATCACCGACATCTACGAAGGCACGGGTCAGATCAACCGTCTCGTGGTAGCGAGGCAGATACTGGGTTATAGCGGAGCGGAATTGCGGTAAAAAAGTAGAGAGGTACACAAGTACACAGGTATACGTGTATACGTGTATACATGTGTACTTGTCTACTCCCAAAAGGAGAGACACCATGACATACCACATTCACAAAGCCGTGGTCATAGGCGCGGGGACGATGGGGGCGGCGATTGCGGCGCATCTGGCGAACGCCGGTGTGCCTGTGACGCTGCTGGACATCGTCCCGAAGGACGCGCCGGAGGGCGACAAAGCGGCTCGGGACAAAATTGTCAACGCGGGGTGGGAGGCGTGCCTGAAAGCCAAGCCCGCCAACTTGATGTCGCCCGAACTGAAGACATTCGTCACGCTCGGCAACCTCGAAGATGACTTTGGTGCGGTCGCCGAAGCGGACTGGATTTGCGAAGCCATCGTCGAGAACCTCAAAATCAAGCAGGACTTGATGGCGCGCATTGACGAGGTTCGCAAACCGAACGCCATCGTCAGTACGAACACGTCGGGCATCCCCGTCACGTCCATTGCGGAGGGGCGCTCGAAGGAATTCAAGAAACACTTCCTTGGCACACACTTCTTCAACCCGCCGCGCTACTTGAAATTGCTGGAAATCATCCCAACGAAGGACACCTCGAAGGAAGTCGTCGAGTTCATCAGTTACTTCGGCGAACATCGGCTGGGCAAAGGAATCGTGCTGTGCAAGGACACGCCCAACTTCATCGGCAACCGCGTCGCCTTTGGGACGGGCGCGTTCGCGCTGGACTTCATCCTGAAAAACGGCTACACCGTGGACGAGGTGGATTCCATCACAGGACCGTTGATTGGGCGCCCCAAAACAGCGACCTTCCGCCTGATTGACCTGGTGGGCATTGACGTGTGGGATCACGTCGGGCGCAACCTCGCGCCGTTAATTCCGCACGACAAACTCGGTCAGCAGTACCTCAAAGCCGAAGCGCCCAACAAGTTGATCTCGACCCTCATCGAGCGCAAGTGGCTGGGCAACAAGACCAAGATCGGTTTCTACAAGGAAGTCCGCAAGGAGGATGGGAGCAAGGAATTCTGGTCGCTGGACTTGAACACGCTGGAGCATGTCCCGCCGACCAAGCCGCGCTTCGACTCGGTCAAGGCGGCGAAGGATGTCGAGGGTCTGGGTGACAGGCTCAAGGTCCTGCTTGAAGCGGATGACAAGGCGGCGAATCTCGTCAAGGCGTTGACGTATCAGGGCTTCCAGTATGCCTCATCCATCATCCCCGAAGTGGCGGATACGATGAAGCCGATTGACGACGCCGTCCGCTGGGGGTTCATGCACGAGGCGGGTCCGTTCGAGACGTGGGACATGCTCGGCGTGCGTGAGACGGTCAAGAAGATGAAAGCCGCCGGCTACCCCGCCGCCAAGTGGGTGGACGAAATGCTGAAGAACGGCTTCGAGACGTTCTATCAGTACAAGGGCGCGAACAAGGTCGGCGTGTATGACGTGGCGAAGAAGAAGTACGTGAAGATCAAGCATCCTGAGGGCATGGTCGTCCTCAGCGATTTGAAAGGCACGAAGAAAGTCATCAGCGAGAATGCGGGCGCAACGCTCTACGACATCGGCGACGGCGTGGCGCTGGTGGAATTCCACACCAAGATGAACGCGCTCGATGACGACATCTTCAACATTACGATTGAAGCGCTCGACCGGGTGGAACGCGATTTCGAGGGATTGGTAATTGGTAACGAAGCCGAGAACTTCAGCGCGGGCGCGAACCTGTTCATGGTGGTGGTCGCCGCGCAGCAAGGCATGTGGGACACGCTCGACGCGGCGGTGCGTAAACTGCAAAACCTGAACATGCGGATGCGCTACTTCCCGAAACCTGTCGTGGTTGCGCCTGCGGGACTGGCGCTCGGCGGCGGCTGTGAAGTGACCATGCACGCCTCGCGCGTGGTCGCTGCGGCGGAAACGTACATCGGCTTGGTCGAACTCGGCGCGGGCGTTATCCCTGCGGGCGGCGGCACGAAGGAAATGATGCGCCGCATCATCAACCCCGCCATGAAGACCGAAAACGCCGAACCGTTCCCGTTCATCCAGCGTGCGTTTTTGCAGATTGGTCAGGCGAAGGTCGCCACGTCTGCCTACGAAGCGCGCGACATGGCGATCCTCGGTCCAGCCGACCGCATCGTCCTCAACCGTGACCATCTGCTCACCGAAGCCAAGAAGGAAGTGCTGCACATGGCGGCGTCGGGGTATCGCCCGCCCGCGCCCGAACTCATCTACGCCCCAGGGCGCGACATGTACGGCGCAATGAAAATCGGCGCGTGGTCATTCAAGGAAGGCAAGTACATCACCGAGTACGACGCGCACATCGCCACCAAACTCGCCTACGTCATGGCGGGCGGCGAGTTGAGCAAGCCGCAATGGGTGAGCGAGCAATACATCCTCGACCTCGAGCGCGAAGCCTTCCTGTCGCTGTGCGGCGAGGAGAAGACCCAGGCGCGCATGTGGGCGCTTCTGCAAACGGGGAAGCCGTTGAGGAATTGATGTGTACTTGTGTACTGTTTACGTGTGTACCGTCCACAAGTACACAGGTAGACAGGTATACAGGTGAGAGGAGTAAACTATGAAAGACGCTGTTATCGTATCTGCCGTAAGAACTCCCGTCGGCAAAGCCAAAAAGGGAGGACTTGCCACGGTTCGTCCCGACGAGATGTCTGCCACTGTGATCCAAGCCTTGCTCAAGCGGACGCCGAATCTCGACCCCGCCGAAATCGAGGACGTGGTCTTCGGCTGCGCCTTCCCCGAGGGCGAGCAGGGCATGAACATTGCCCGCATGATCGCCCTGCGCGCGGGACTGCCCGATTCCGTCCCTGCCGAAACCATTAACCGTTACTGCTCGTCGGGCGTGCAGTCCATCGCGCACGTGGCGTACATGATCAAAGCGGGCGACATCGAAGTGGGCATCGGCGGCGGCGTGGAATCCATGTCCATGGTGCCGATGATGGGCTACAAGTTCTCCCCCAATCCGCACTTTGCGATGGAACTTCCGCACTACTACACCAACATGGGACTCACCGCCGAGAACGTCGCCGTCAAATACAACATCAGCCGCGAGGCGCAGGACGAGTTCGCCCTCAAGAGCAACCAGAAAGCGGCAAAGGCTGTCGAGAGCGGACTGTTCGACCCCGAGCTCGTGCCGATTGACGTGGAAGTGACCGAATACGTGGACGGGAAGGTGCAGAAGCGCTCGTTTACGGTGAAGCGGGATGAAGGTCCGCGCGCCGATACGAGCATGGAAGCGCTTGCCAAACTCAAGCCCGCGTTCAAAGAGGGCGGTACGGTCACGGCGGGCAACGCTTCTCAAATGTCCGACGGTGCGGCGGCAGTGATGGTCATGTCCGAAGAGAAAGCCGCGCAGTTGGGACTCAAGCCGCTGGCGAGGTTCGTCTCGTTTGCGGTGGCGGGCGTCCCGCCTGAAATCATGGGCATCGGTCCCGTTGCCGCCATCCCGAAGGCGCTCAAGAAGGCGGGCTTGCCCCTGAACGACATTGACCTGATCGAATTGAACGAAGCCTTCGCGGCGCAGTCGCTGGCGGTCATCCGCTCGCTCGAATTGGACGAGAGCAAGGTCAACGTCAACGGCGGCGCGATTGCCCTCGGGCATCCGCTCGGCTGCACGGGCGCCAAACTGACCACGCAACTCATCTACGAGATGGGACGCCGCAAATCGAAGTATGGCATGGTGACCATGTGTATCGGCGGTGGCATGGGCGCGGCGGCGATTTTCGAAAATTTGCAGAACTAGCCAAAGGTCGAAGGTCGAAAGTCGCTTGACCTTTGACCTTCGACCACCGACTATGAGACTATCCGACTATCAGACCAGGAGACTAAAACTATGCCCCTCACAATTGCAGACCTCATGTCCAAAAT
>JACAEM010000002.1 GCA_013388855.1 Chloroflexota bacterium | reverse complement strand
CGGGCTGCTGCACGAAGGACACGGCGACCCTTGCTGCACGACGGTCTCACGAGGACCTGCCGACTATCGGCCTGCCGTGTCCTTCCCTAATCATACTAGCCGACAGCGGGTACGCGCCGGCAAATTCGCGAGTCTGTATGGGATGGTTGCTTGGCAAATTGACTTGGCATCCTCCCCCCCCGCTGCGGCTAACGCAAACCGTTAGCCGCCAAAGGCGCGAGGAATGAAAAATGGTTGACTCTATATGGACGATTTGATACAACTCGCCAAGTTGATTCACACGCGAAATCAAACTGAGCGCGAGATCACCGCATTGATTGGTCGCCCTGCGGCCATTGGGCATATTGGCGAGTACATCGCCGCACGAGTCTTCAACATCGCGCTTGAGCAATCCGCCTCACACAAAAGTAGTGATGGATATTTCCGTGACGAACCTTTGAAGGGGCGTACAGTCAACATCAAGTGGTATGCCTTTCAAGAAGGAGTACTTGACATCACGCCTGAATCTCTTCCTGATTACTATCTTGTGTTAACTGGGTTGAAATCAGGCGCAATGACATCCCGCGAGCGTGTTCGCCCCTGGACGATTGAAAAGGTTTTTCTATTCGATGCACAATCGCTTGCCAATGAACTGAAACTCACGGGTGCAAAAATGGGCATCGCAACCAGTGTGCGGCGGCATTTGTGGGAAAAAGCAGAAATCTATCCCGCAGGTCACAATGATTTGTTTCAATTATCCCAAGTCCAGCGCGATGCATTAGCGTTGTTTCGTTTGGAGAAAGGCGGCTAACAATGCGTGCAGCTGACGGTGGGTACGCCGCGCGTTTTTTGAGCTTTTTTCGGGCTTTAGGCTTTTTCCGTTTCGACGGCGAGTCTACGCTCGCCACCCACCGCAGCTAACGCGAGCCGTTGGGCGGCGATCCTCGACAATAAGGGTTGTGTAATGTTCGACCAGATTGATTTATGAAGATGAATGTTGATTCCGCACATAAAAGTAGTTGGGAGATTGCAGAAGTTGTGTTTGGGATTCCATTTCTTGTGAGCATCGCCTTACACTTCATGATCCCATTTTCCTTGTCTCAAGGAATTTTTAGACCAATCATGATCTCTGTAGGAATTGTTTTGATAATCATCGGCATAGTTTTGGTGGTTGTAACACGCCGTGAGTTTGCACATTTCCGCCAACCCACAGATCCCGGTCATCCTACAACGAAGGTTATTAAAACAGGCGTGTTTTCCATCTCCAGAAACCCGCTCTATCTCGGGGGCGTCCTTGTACTTTTCGGTATTGCCTTGGCGCTGAATATGCTTTGGGCAGTAGTTATGCTTGTACTTTCAATGATTCTCTGCCATTACATTCTGATCCTTCCTGAGGAACAATACTTGGCAGCAAAGTTCGGCGACGAGTACAAAGAATACGTTGCTACCGTTCATAGATGGCTAGGTCGTAAATGAATCGTCAAACCATAAACCAATTTATGTCAAAACGCCGCCCAACAATGCGTGCAGGCGGACTTGGTGGTACGCGCCGCGCTAGAACCGCCGTCTGGGCGAGGAGCTTTTTTCCGTTTCGTCGGCTGGGTCTCCCACCAAGCCGCTAACGCGAGCCGTTGGCACGCCCTTTGCACAACAGAAAAAAAACGAGCGATACGCCCACATCTACTTATAGGTGAAAGATATGAGCACTTGGAAAAGAATAGCTGTTCAATTATTCCCTGAATATTCTTCAGGTTTGGACGCCTTTCAAAAACCTCATATGAATATTTATCAAGTATTTTTCAGGTTTGAAGAAGATATTGACAAATATATTGAAGCAAACAATCAAGAAATTCTGGCGAAAATTTTCAAGTTCACTGAGTGGTGTTTTGAGCAAAGAAAAAGCAATCGTGATATCTGGAACGCCGCTGCCACTGCGTTTTTGGAGCATTTGGCAGATAAAGATGAACGCGCCGAAATAATTCCTCTTTGGGTAAAACCCGACGTTTTTCTTGACATGAAAGACGAGTTCAAGAAAAGGCGTGAACGCAAGGGCGTAGGAAAGTTTCAGATTTTGTTGAAAAAATACAACCAAGCAAATTCGACGAACTTTCAAGAATGAGGTTGCCGCTGATAAAATGTGTTTGTAAAAAGGCAACGCGTATTTTAAAATCAAAAGCGTGCCAACACAGCGTGCACCCGACGTGTGGGATTCTGCGGCATTTTCAAGCATTTTCCTGGCTTTGGTTTTTTCCCGCTCTCAGAGCGAATCCACACTCCGCCCTCACGCGGGTAACGCAAACCGTTCGGCGGCACGTGCAAAGACAGAATACCTTGACATAGATATATAGAAATAAAGGCATTATGTGCTTTCCATGTTTTCTAAATATCTTCCAAAATTGTTAGCCTTCTTGTTTGTAAAGGTGACGATTATCTTTTCTCTATATCATGCAATACACAAATAAAAGGAGCTATATGAAAAGTAAACACATCATACTTATAGGGGTTATTATTATTCTGTTCGCAATAGCTGGCACTTGGAGCATAACAACCACAAATGCTGAGGCTTACAAGCACCCTAAGCCTTCCCCAACGCCAGAAATATTAGAAACAGGACAATATCGTTTTGCTGATGATAAAGCAGGCTATTCTTTTACTTATTACCCTGAAAGTCTTTCTATAACTATAGGTAAAGATAAGGGTGAAAAATTTAATCATTTATCAATTCAGTTTACTCAAATACAAGGGGCTGGCTATCAAGGAATGGTATTGTATGTATTGCCAAACCCCAAAAATCTCTCTACAGAGGAATTCTTATTAAGCGAATTTACTGGAAAATGGAAAAAGCAACCGACACCAACAAGCCTAGATAAATCAAATCTAGGAAAGTATTTTAATATTGATGAGTTTACAGCAATAAAAACATCCGCTCCCACATTCCTAGAAATTCCAAATGCGCCGTATTTTGTTTATATAGCCTATGGAAACAAAATTATTGGGACAGGTCCTATATATGGGCTTATGAACGCATCCAAACTAACGCCTGAATCGGAAGCGATCTTTGAGCAGGTCTTGCAAACTCTAAATTTAGTCCCATAAAACCCAATTTGTGCAACATAAGGATTTTTTATGAAAACAAAAGTATTTAAGGCTTTGGTTTTATTTCTGATTGTTACATCAATGGCTATTCAAGAAACAAAAGCCATGTCTCTTCTCGACAATAGTATCTTATACCAAGTAGAGACTATAGCATCATCATTTTCTCACCCCCCTCGGTTACGAAAATCATATTCTATACACACCTCGACAAACCTATGATAATAACAATGCCTTAATAGAAGACACTGATTATGGAGCAAAAAACCCTGATTTAGATAATCCAGACACATGTTTCAATCTTGATTGGCGAGAATTATTTCACGCAGGCGAAGATTTGTATTATCCAAATCGCGAGACTGACTCTGCAGGTCACGAAGTAACGGCAACTGCAAATGGAACGGTCATTGAAGTCACGCCTGATGGTTGGCCAGGAAGGGGTATTATTATCGAACATACCCTGTCTTCAGGAGAAAAAATATATTCTGTATATTTGCATGTCGACTCGGTTCAGGTTAGTAGTGGCAACGTTGTAACAGAGGGGCAAGTTTTAGGGTACATAATCTATCAATCATATTCAGGTTTATATCCTCAGTATCATCAAGATTCTTTAGGAAATGTAATATCCGATTCTCATTTGCATTTTGAAATTCGATATTTTCCAGATGCTCGAACTATTTATTCCGAATATCCTGAGTGTAATTATGATGATGGCGTAGGTCGTGGATACACTCACCCTGATGTTTATCCTGACAACTTTCCTATAACAGGTCAGGGATATACAGATCCAACTGACTTTATTAATAATTTTTCCTCGAATTCGTCTACTCCTACTCCGACTTTGCCACCTTCACAAACTACTAACTCCTCCATCACACAAGGCAGTAACGATGGAGGCATTAACCCCACGCCATGCGAATTTACTCTTGAAGATAATGAAGTGTATTTAGGTGCTTGTTTCGATGGCGGGGATATTACCAGCGGTTTTCGTTTTGAAAATATTCAAGTGCCGCGTAACGCCAATATTGAAAACGCTTATGTTCGTTTTACTGTAGATGGAGAATATACCACTCCAATTCAGGTGCAAATTAACGGCGAAGCCAGCGGAAACCCACTCATTTATAGCGAAGCAAGTCCGCCTACAAATCGCGTTAAAACATACAATTCGGCTTTATGGAATATCACCGAAACTTGGAATCTTGGGGAACTATACAATACTCCTGACCTTTCCGCGATTATTCGTGAGATTGTTATTCGAGATGATTGGAATCCTGGGCAACCCATTTCATTGATTATCTCAAATGCTGGCTCAACAGATGTACGCCGTGTGATTGGTTTTGAAAGAGCAGAAAGCGACCCTGATTTAGAAACAGCAGAGTTGATTATTACCTATAACACAAATCCAACACCCACACCAACTTCACAACCGCCCAATTCAACACCTTTACCAACGTCCACGCCAATTATTATTCAACCAACTTTTACACCCTTGCCTATTACTCCTGAACCAACTAACCCACCACCAGCAGAGGTTCCGTGGATATGTTCAGTTTGCGGAATTGGTTGTCCAGCCTCAGCGCAACGATTAAGTTCGGATTCTGTAAGTACTTATGGCACACCTACTGCCACGCCGTACAGCAGTACACTTACACCGCAAACATCCTCTTTACGAATTACCGAGTCTATTGAACTTACTGATTTGTTATATCGTGTTCGTGATGAACTCTTGAATACAACCCCTGAAGGTCAAAGATTGTCCGATTTGTATTACGCATACATTCCTAATATTGTACAGGTTTTGATAGCACACCCTGAATTATCTGATTCAAGTTTTGAAACTATGAATCTATTCGCCCCATCATTACAGGCTTTGTTAGATGGAAACGGCGATTCTGTTGTAATCACAATCGAACAAGTACAAGGGCTTCAATCTTTCCTTTATGCGCTTGTCCAATATGGAGATGAAGACTTGCAATCCGTAATTTTGGCTGAATTGGAAAAACATCCATTAGAAAACCTTATTGGGTTGACAATGGATGGAGCATGGGTTCAGATAAACGGTTATGAATTTGAATGGTTACAACCGCTTGGAAATGCAAATCCATATGCAACAAAACAAGGAAATACGATACCTATAAAATTCTCTATCACAGATTTTGAAAATAATTTTTTAGAAGATGAAACCGTTTATTTGCAAGTTGTAGATTTAAATGGAAATGTGGTCATTGCTCCTGTTCAGGTAAGCAACAATCCAAACACTGGTATAAAGATTCAAGGAAATCAATATCATTACAATCTCAAAACGAAGGATTTGCCAGTCGGTTCTTATACTTTGGAAGTGTTTTACAACAATGGAATTCAATCGGAGATAAAAACAATCGTTCTGACAAAGAAATAAATTTCTAAAAGGTTTTTCTCAAATGAACGTTATGACATACACCTTACTTTATGGGTTGAGGTGTATGTCATAATTTGTCATGTTTGCGAAAGTACCTGTTTTTACTCAGCGAGTCTTGCGTTCATAGAGCCGCCCAACACCGCGTGCAGCCAACTTGGGGTACGCACCGCGTTATTTCGGCATTTGTCTGGCTTGGAGCGTTTCCCGTTTCGATGGCGAGTCCCCGCCCCACCCACCGCAGGTAACGCATACCGTTAGGCGGCTGCTATAGTATATGAACAATCCTTTATTGCACATAAGGAGGCAATATGCCCACAGGACTAAAAAAATATTATTTTTTCACACTTATGTATTTGATTATTTCATTAAGCATTGAAGCAGCGATGATCACTTTCGGCAAATTAGAGATACCAAAAGACAACGCTCGTATTGCGCCAGTGCTCCTAACAATTCCCCCAGTTCTCGCCGCTTTAATCGCTAACTACAGAAAATACAAAGAGTTTTTTATTGTTGTTTTCTTGGTCATTGTATTTACATTAGTTATAACTTTGATATTCACGACTCTTACAGGCATATCCACAGGACTTGCCGAGCCAATAATCAACCGCACTTTGGCAGGTTTTCTTGCGGCATGGTTGACAAACCGACTGACTGATTTAGAATAACTCCACCCAATCTAATATAATTACACCAGAAGAATATAAAACAAGAATCCCTAAAGATAATTTGAGCAAAACCAGAATGAAGTAACATACCTATATAATACGCCGCCGAACAAAGCGTGCACTTGACGGGTGGGACTGCCGCCTTCGGCGGCGTGCGCAAATCCCAAGCAGTTTCCTACGCCTTAGCATTTTTCTGGTTGGACGGCTTCGCCGTCCCTACCCCAAGCGGCTAACGCAAGCTGTTCGGCGTGGGAATGATGTTAAATAGAACTGGAAACTGGATGACAGTAGTTCGGGAATATCCTTTTGATGGAACATTGAACGCTGAAAATACACCGTGCTAAAGTATTCTTTAGAAAGTAGCCTGCATGAAAGATAGCTAGTTCAGCCAGCGTGAAAAAGAAGTTATAGGTCTGCTCATACAAGGCAAAAGTAACAAACAAATTGCCCTGACGCTTCACATTGCGGAAAGCACTGTTGAATACCACTTGAAAAACATCTACCAAAAGCTGAATGTGCGTTCCAGAACAGAGGCAGTCTTACAATTGGGGAAATCCATAGGTGCTGATTCACCAGGTGAATTAAGGGAATCCATAGTTGAAATGGACCGCAGAGATGTCGATAATGATGACAAATCTATTTTGCTGCGGAGGTTTCCTATGAATCAAAAGCGTTTAGTGATCGTCGGCTTGTTGGTATCGACCTTTTCCTTGGTTGTGGTTTCAGCGGTCGCAGTTCTAATCCTTCGAAAAATGCCAGCTCAGGATACAGCGATTACACCGACGAGCGTGCTGATGCCTACAGCCGCTCCAGCTACGGCTACTCAAACTGAAACTCCTACACCGACGCACACATCCACCCCCACGATCGAACCGACTCCGACATTTCTGTGCGATACGTTTGAAAACCCCGCACATGATGGGTATATCAATGAAGCCTTGTGGGACGTACATACAAACAACAACATTGGGATTAATCAACATGACGGAACGTTGGTTTTCCAGGCGTCGAGACCAAATAACCCCGGTGCACTCTGGATCAATCCGACCAGTGGAGTGGAAGTATCCCTACAAAACTACAACTTTATTGAAGCAAATTTCTCTTGGGGACCTAACATTGAGAATCGAGTGTTTTTTGGAATCACTGTGCTACAAAATTGGTCACCGCGGGTAGCCTATAGTTGCGACTTTATACTTACGGAAGCCAGCACTGTTCTACATTGCTCAGGGATAGATGGACAGCAAATGGTCTCCCCAAAGGATATATCCGTAGTAACAGGTCAAGCCTATGAATTGCGTTTTGAGATTGACCCGACAACAGCAGCGTTTGTGATTTATCTGGACGATACCGTAATTGATACTTACAATCCCCCATTTCCTGAAAAGTGGTTACAAGGTCAAATGTCCTATGACATCCATTTCGGTGCGGATCCGGGCAGTATCGCCACGGGTTATGTGGATGATGTAAGATTTGGAGGATTAAAATAAGCGTGCCGAGTCTTGATGCAAGGGTTCGCTACTGGCAACGGTAATTGTAGTGCAATGTCACGCCCAACAAGGCGCGCAGGCGGACTTGGTGGTAGGCCGTGCCAAAATGGAGGAGTCCAAGCGAAAGCATTTTCCGTTTCGTGAGCTGGTTCTCCCACCAACCCGCTAACGCTCACCGTTAGGCGCTTACGATAGGGTCAGACACAGAAAGGAGTGCTATGTCATTCATTGTCAAAAACAATGTTTGGTGGCGCATATTTGTCTTGGCACTGTTCATCATCGCCATGCTAGGACCCTGGACCTTTGACACGATTCATGTCCCGGCGCAATATCCATGTGATCTGCCTTTTGTTCGACTGTATGGTGACTTTTGCGGACTCCCCATGTCTGGATTCGAAACTATTAAGTGGTTTGGGGGTGGCTTTTTCTATACATTCGGTGAGCTGATAAAAGGAAATTTCGCATCCCAAATTTCTCAGCTTGTCCTCCTGGTTTGCATTTCTATTGTCGTCTTTCCTTTCTTCAGCAACTTATTCCTGATTCGGAATCGAAACTCACGTTGGCTGCAAATGATTCATGGGCTCGTCTGGGGGATGGCTTGCTTGCTAGCTTCGACTATGTTCATCTTACAGACAAACCGGGATCAATTTGCTCCCTTCGTTTACTTGTTATGGGGACTCTGGTCATATATCCTTCTGGCACTCAGCGCAGTGGTCTTTGAGATTCTCGTATTCCGATCGGATCGTACGCCAGACATAGCGATATGGACGACTACTTAGGTCAGAATGTCAGGCTTTTGTGTCTTAAGCGGGGATTGCAGTTATGGCTTTGTAGGCGGTCTTTGCCTGATCCATTTATTAAGAGAAAGTCAATTTCCCTGCCGACGAAATCGTTGCATGTATCGCGGCTGAGCAAGGTTAATGTTGGCGTGAGGGATCATCTACTGCTCGGTTGCCCTGATTAACTTCATTCGCATTGCCGCCAGCACCGCCTGGGCGCGGTTCGGTTGTTTCATTTTTTCGAGGATGCTCTTCGCGTGGCTTCGCACGGTCTCTTCGCTCACCCCCAGGTGATTCGCAATCTGGCGGTAGGTGTTCGGCGTTGCCATCCACTCCAGCACTTCGAGTTCACGCGGCGTCAACGAAAAGGAGTCGGCAGGATGCGCCTGTTGACTCATCCGCTGCAGTATCTTCTTCATGACATCCGGATGCAGATACGCCTCCCCATGCGCCACCGCACGAATGGCACGTATCAATTCCCCCGGCTCGATGTTCTTCAACACATAACCTTCGATGCCCGCCGCAACCAGATCGTACACACGGTCATCCACCTCGGTACCGGTCAACATCATGATTTTGATGTGCGGATTTGACTTGCGCAATGTCAGCGCCATCTCCTGACCGTCCATCTCCGGCATGACCAGGTCCACGAGGACGATATCCGGCTGGAGGCGCTGCGCCGCTTCCAAACCTGCTCGTCCATTTTCCGCTTCGCCCACGACCTCCAGGCCTGCTTCCAGACGAAGAACCATTGCCAACCCCTTGCGGACAACGGCATGATCGTCCACGATGAGGATGCGGATCGGGTCAGACATGATAATGCCCGTTAATGGGAAGATGAATCAAAATGCGCGTGCCTGCGCCGGGCTGGCTGATCACATCGCAATCGCCGCCGAGGGCGCGGGCGCGTTCCTGAATGCCATGCAAGCCGAAATGCTCGCGATTCTGACTGCGCGAGAGGGCAACGGAGGGGTCGAACCCTCTGCCCTGATCAGATACATCCAAAAACACCTCACGGTCGGCAATCGTCAGGCACAGACGCGCCGAGTCCGCTCCTGAATGCCGCGCGGAATTTGCCAGCGCCTCCTGCGCCATGCGGTAGAGCGTGCGTCGCAAACCCGAGGGCAAAGAATTGAAATTGCCATGGTGATTGAAGACAATGCTAAAAGTCCGCGAACGACAACAACTGTTGACGTAATGGACAAGGTCGGACATGAAAACGTCCATGGTCAGTGAAGAGGGCCACAGGTCGAAGATGGAGCGGCGGACTTCTTCGTGTGCGCTGTTTGCCAGAGAGCGCAGTTCGATGAGTTCCCGTCGCACCTCGTCTGCCTGCAGCGGGAGCATGTTGACGCAAGCATCGAGGGAGTACACAATGCCAAAGAGGGATTGGGCGACCGTGTCGTGGATGTCGCGGGCGATGCGGTTGCGTTCGGTCTCGACGGCGAGGCGCCGGGCGCGGTCAATGCACAGGATGGTGGTGCCAAGCGCGAGGGCGGCTTGATTCGCCACCATCGCAACGGCTTCTTCGCGTTGACGGGTAAGTTCCTTCCCCCGTTCCAATTCCACCAGCAGGACCCCTACCGCATGTTCGCGCAGGAAGAGCGGATACACGTACCACTGACAAGTCTTCAACCACGAATTGAGTAAAGGATGATTGACCAGCACTTCGCCATCGTGTCCCGTCGTGTAAGGTTTGCGCTCGATGAGGGCTTTGACCACTTCGCCGTTTTCTGCCTTGAGTGAAAGCGGCTCGACAGACGGGAAGGACGAGTTAACGGGATACAGCATCCAGCCGCCCATTTCCTCGCGGGCGGGGTCCACCACGCCGACGATGGCGCGGTGAAAGCCCAAGCCCGTCGTCACCGCGCCGAGCACCCGCTGTTGGACGGAGATCAGGTCCGGCGCGGCTTGGAGCAGGACGGTCAGGTCATGGATGACGCGCAGTTGACGATGGGCGGCGGCGAGGTTTTCGTGTTTTTCGGCGAGTTCGTCGCGGGCGGCGGCGAGTTCATCGCGGGCACGGTTGATTTCCTTGAGCAGGACGGAAGGGTAGGCAAGCAGGGTGGGAATCAACCAGATGCCGACCAGTTGGGTAATCAGCGCCACGCTTTCGACCGATTGAAAATCGTTCAGGCGCTGAACGATAAAATCCGCCCCCAAATAGAGAAGCGTGAAGGCGGCGGCGGTTCCCAGCGCGCCGCGCATTTGCAGGAAGAACGCGCCCGCCAGCAAAGGGCTGATGGCATAAAGATAGTAGGGACTGTGGGAACCGCCGCTGACAGTCAGAACGAAGGCGCAAAAAAGCAGGTCAATCCCCATGAAGAGCGGGCGCTCGACGACAAGGCGGTTGAGTGAGCGATTGAACAGGGAGATGATTGCGTTGGCGAGGAGGGTAATCAGGAACGTCCAAAGCGGCGGCAGGAGCGGCGGGACCACCAGTTCTTTTCGCTGAAGGAGGAGCAAGAGTGCGGGAATGAGCGACGCCCAGCGAAAGGCGACCAGAAAGGAAAAAACGCGGCTCGAATGAAAGAGCGATTCGAGTTTCGAGAGCATGGTGTGGCGATTATAGTCCAATCCCCCGCGCGGGGGAGGAAAAATCCCCTGCACGGGGAATGGCAGGCAGGGCGTTGATTCGGTAAGATTTGAAGCGTTGTTCCGCCTGCGGCAGTGCGCCGCAGTTGAGTCTCAAAGGAGGCGCGTAATGGATGTAATCAAGGAAGATCAGGTGTTGGATTGCACGGGAATGCTCTGCCCGATGCCGGTCGTCAAAACCACGAAGGCGATGAAGGAATTGCAGTCGGGGCAAATTCTGAAGATGATTGCCACCGACCCCGGCGCTCCGCCCGACATGGAGGCATGGAGCCGCCAGACCGGCAATGAGTTACTGCGTTCCACCACAGAAAACGGCAAGTTTGTCTTCTATTTGAAAAAGAAATGAACCTCAAGCCGTCCGATGGAGCGGGTCTTACCGTCCCCGCTTCGCCGGCGGCTTTTTGATTTTCAGGAGTGTGAACCATGTCCAAATCCGACCCCAACGCCCCGAAGCGCCTCGCCCTGATCGCTTCCAAAGGGACCTTAGACTGGGCATACCCGCCATTCATCCTTGCCAGCGCCGCCGGCGCGATGGGCTGGGAGGTGGGCATTTTCTTCACCTTCTACGGGTTGACCCTGCTCAAGCCAAAGTTGAGCGCCGCGGTCACACCGCTGGGTAACCCTGCCATGCCGATGAAAATGCCCTTTGGTCCCGAAGGCTTTCAAAACATCAACTGGCCCATTCCGCAATTGATTATGGCAAATGTGCCGGGCTTCAATGCGCTGGCAACCACACTAATGAAGCAGACCTTCGAGAATAAAGGCGTTGCCACCGTCGAAGAACTGCGCCAGATGTGCATTGACCTGGATGTGCGCATGATCGGCTGTCAGATGACGATGGATGTCTTCGGCTTCAAGCGTGAGGACTTCATCAAGGAATGCGAAATCGGCGGCGCGGCGACGTTCCTTGAATACGCCGCAGACGCGGATGTGCAGTTGTTCATTTAGGCGCGTAGAGGACGTTCTCTAACGTCCATGATGCGAAAAAAATCTATGGGCGCGTAAGAGAACGCGCCCTACGCATAATTTTTTGGAGACACCCCACCCATGAGCGTCTGGAAAACCAACGACCCCGATGTCAAGAAGATTCTCTACATTCAAACGCACGGCGAGAAAGACCCCGAACGGACGGCGACGCCCTTCTTTCTCGCCACCGCCGCCGCGGCAATGGACAACGAAGTCGCCATCTACTTCACCATGAACGGTCCACAATGTGTGGCGAAGGGCAACGGCGACAAAATCGTCATCCCGCGCAAGGGAGGCGGCGGCAAGGAATTGAAATTCTTCATCGAACAGGCGCAGGAAATGGGCGTGCGCTTTCTCGTCTGCCAGCCTTCGCTCGATCTGCACGGCTACACCATGGACGACATGATCGAAGGCGTGGAGATGATCGGCGGCGCGGCGTTCAACGACATGGCGTGCGAAGCGGATGCGGTGATTGGTTTTTAACGTTGCAACGTTCCAACGTTTGAACGTTGGAATGCTAGAGGAGGCTTCATGCCCACCACACAAGAAAACTGGAACCCCGGCAAGGCGGCAAACCGTCACCCTGAAGTGAGTTACGAGGAGAAGGAGCGGCTCTTCTTCGAGGTCAAGAACGACCCGCGCTACGAAGACTTCCTCTACGGATGTTACGAGTGCGGCATCTGCGTTTCGACCTGTCCCTCGGCGCGCTTCTACGATTACTCCCCCCGCGTGATTGCCCAGGCAATGGCGCGAGAAGACGTGGAGCGGATTTACGACATCATCGCCGAAGACATCTGGAACTGCGCGCAGTGCTTCTCGTGCCTGCGCTGTCCGCGCGGGAACAACCCTGGCGGACTGGTCACGCTGCTGCGCGAGGTGGCGGTCAAGAATGGTTTGCAGGAAACGAAAGATGTTTTGCAAGGCTACAGCCGCGTGATCTACAAGGTCATGCTCAAAGGCAACCAGGTCTCGCCCGACATGCTTCAGCCCGACTTCTTCCCCGACTGGGGTCCGTGGGTGGGACAGTTTTCCGCGAATATGCCCGTATGGAGAAAAGCCATCCCTGTGGATACCCTGCGCGGGGTCACCGACGCGGCGTGGAAGACCAACCGCAAGACCCTGCTCGAGCTCTACACCATCTGGTTCGAGACGGGCAACATGGACATTATCAAGGAAATTGACGAAGGGTTGTACGATTTATTGGCAGATGTGATGCAGGAAGAATTGGAGGAGGGGTAAGGTTTGAAAGTTGGAAAGTTGCAAGTTGAAAGTTTTCTAACCTGCAACCTGTAACTTGCTAACCTTTTAGCCCGAATTGGAGAAGCCATGACAACTACAGTTGAAGAAATCCTGGAACGCAAATCGCATGCCGTCGTCCGCGACGCGCAAACCGCACCGACGCATGACATCCGCGAAGCCCTTTTTGAGTTGGAAGCGAAGGGCGAGATCATCGTCCAGCGCATGCCCGAAAATCACGTGGAAGTGACCACGAAGTACGGGCGCACCAAGAAGATTCCGATTGACCACACCTGGCATCACAAGTCTTGTGGGCAGTGCGGACACATCCCTGGCTACACTTCGTCCATTTTCTGGCTGCACCGTCAGTTTGGGCTGGATTATCTCGACCCGACCGACCAGACCTCCTGCACGGGCTGGAATTACTACGCCTCCGCCACGTCCAACGCCGCCGCGCAAGCCGCGGTGATGGTGCGCAACTTCGCCGCCGCGTATGAGACGGGCTACTTCCCGATGATCCACTGCGGCACATCCTACGGACATTACAAGGAAATCCGCGAGCAACTTGTCCATCACAAGGAACTGCGTGATGAAGTCCGCCGCATTCTGGACAAACTCGGCAAGCCGCTCGTCCTGCCCGAAGAAATCGTCCATTACAGCGAGTGGGTTCACGTCATGCGGAAGAAGTTTGCAGAGAGGCAAACGGTGGACATGAGCAAAATCACCGCGACCGTCCATCCCGCCTGCCACTACTACAAAATCGTCGCCGAAGACGCCATCTACGACCCCGACATCTACGGCGGACAGCGTACCGCCACCGTCACCGCCACGCTCGAAGCGCTCGGAATCAACGTGGCGGATTACTCCACCTGGTTCGACTGCTGCGGCTTCGGCTTCCGTCATGTGCTGGTGCAGCGCGACTTCACCCGCTCGTTCTCCGTGCTGCGCAAAATCGAGACGATGAAGAACGAGGTCAACCCCGACCTGACCGTGACCCACGACACAGGCTGTGTGACCACGCTGGACAAGAGTCAATTCGCGGCGAAAGCCCATGACCGCAAGGTGGGCATCCCCGTTCTCTCCGACGCGCAGGTGGCGGCGCTGGCGATGGGCGCGCATCCCTTCCGCGTGGTGCAGTTCCATTGGCATTCCACCGATTGGCGTCCGTTCCTGGAGAAACTTGGCATTGACTGGCAGAAATACTGGGAAGAATTCCAGGGTGACCTTGAACTCATCCGTTCTGGGCAGAAGTCTGGCATTACCTGGGAAGACGCAGACAAGCCTGTGGTGAGTACACAGGTACATACGTAGACAGGTGGACAGGTACACAGGTCAAGGTTAAGTAAGTGGTAAATGGTGATTTGAGTCCAGTGCAGGTTCGTCATGGCGAGGGGGCGCGCTTCTCAACGAAGCAATCTCCTTCACGACGCGGGGATTGCTTCACAACAAACGCTCGCAATGACGGATACAAAGCGTAATTCCGCGAAGAACAATTACCAATCTCCAATTACCAATTACGGAACACGCAATACGAAACACTCGGAGGAACATACATGTCAAACAAAGTGTTAGTCATCGGCGGCGGACCAGCGGGGTTGGAAGCGGCTCGGTCTGCGGCGGAACTCGGCGGGGAGGTGATTCTGCTCGAAAAGCGCGACCGTCTCGGCGGGACGCCCGACCGCGAAGGCTACGCCAAACTCACCCATCACTGGCGCGACGCGTCGGAAGCGATGGCGGAACTCGCTGCGGCGGTCACGAACCACGCGCGGGTGGAAGTGAAGTACAACGCCGAAGTGAAGGGAATGTCGGGGAGTGCTGGCAACTTCGAGGTCAAGATAGAAGCGGGCGGGAAAGCGGAGACTCTCCACGTCGGTTCGATCATCATCGCCACAGGCTTCCAGCACTTCGATCCAGGGCGCGCCACGCAATACTACAACTACTACACGTTCCCCGATGTCATTACGTTGACCGACCTTGAGAAGATGTTGAAGGAACACAATGTCGTGCGCCCGTCGAACGGACAGCCCCCGAAGAAGATCGCGTTCATTCAATGTGTGGGTTCGCGCGACCGACAAATCGGCAACGAATACTGCTCGAAGGTGTGCTGTGGCATTGCGTCCAAGCAGGCGATTGAACTGCGCGAGCAATTGCCCGACAGCAAGGTGATGATTTTCTATATTGACATGCGCATGTATGGTTATTGGGAAAACGAAATTTACTGGAAGGCGCAGGAACAGCACAAGGTCAACTACGTCAAGGGCGTCATCAGCGAAGTGTTGAAGAAAGGCGATCAGCTGCTCATTCGCGGCGAAGACACTACGATGAGCCGCCCGATGGAAGTGACGATGGATTTGGTGGTGCTTTCGGTCGGCATGGAGCCGAGCGCAGGCACGCGCGCCATCGCGCAACTCTTCGGCGTGAAGCAGAACAAGTACGGCTTCATCGAAGCGGGCGGCGAGAGCGGACTCGATACCGTTGCGACTTCCGTCCCTGGCATTTTTGTCGCGGGCGCGGCGGCGGGGCCTGCCGATTTGAACGACTCGATTTCGTCTGCGGGTCTCGCGGCGGCGCGGGCGATGGCGTTGGTGAGGGCGTAAGTTGGTAATTAGCAATTGGTAATTGACGTGCAGAGACAGAGTCACATCATCAAGCAGAAGACAGGTCCCGACGACCCTGAATTGCAGGCGATGTTGCAGGAAGCGCTTGCGCAGGTCTCGCCTGAGGATGTGATTGCGATTGCAGACGAACTGGCGGAACGTCACGCCCGCCTCTTTTCTGGACTTCGGCTTGATTCTGCTTCGTTGGCTTCCTCCTTCGCTGACATCGCTTCTGCGGTCGCGCACACCAAAGCGAACGCGCAAGCCATCACCAATTATTTTGCGCAAGGTGATTACTCGCTCTTCGAGCAATTGCTGCATGGCGAAGCGCCCGCGCCTGTGCGAGTGGCTGTCTTCGTTGAAAAGTTGAACGCACTCGATACCCGTCTCGCGCTCGAACTTGCCACTGGACTTTTACACAACACCTTCCCCTCTCAACACTGGCTGTGGACCCGCTGGCTGTGGGATCCGACCGTCGGCACGGGCATTCTGCCGCTGCTGGCGGGGAGCGTCCACAACCTGCAAGCGGACAACCTCGCGGATGGATACGTCCGCGTGGGCGCGGTGACGGCGATGAGCGTGAAGTTCGGCGAAGGAACGGGCTTGTTCACGCCCGCATTGACCGACGACCCGAAGCGCGCTCCGTTTGCCAACAGCGCCTTTCTGGCTTGCGCGTACAGCGTATATCTCTATGGCACGACCAGTTGGCGGTTAAGCAGAGAGTTCAACGGGCTGCTGCCGACGCTGCCGAATATGGCAAGACGGCTGTTAGGATTGAAGAAATCACCCTCACCCCAAACCCCTCTCCCGATGGGAGAGGGACAGGGGTGAGGGAAAACAGGAGACCATCCTTCATGGCACAGAAATACGAAAAAGCGATTGCAATCGAAAAAGAAAACATCGTCGTGGACGGCGTTGACGTTTCGGGTCACTGGAACCGCATGTTCGAACAGCGGGTCATCTTCGAGTACACGCCCGAACTCATCGAAAAAGTCGCGTCCATCCCCAACGCCGAATCCTTTGCGAATTGTTATCAGTGCGCCAAATGCGTCGCCGTCTGCCCTGTGGACGTGGTCGGGAATTACGGTCCGCGCAAGTTGTATCGCTACGCCCAAACGGGCATGGACTTAACCGAAGCGCCCGAGTTGTGGCTTTGCACCACCTGCGCCAACTGTCTGCGAGTTTGCCCCAAAGAAGTGAACATGGTCAAGATTATGCCTGCGGTACGCGAGCAGGCAATTCTGGAAGGCAAGTTCGTCCCGAACGAATTACAGCAGGCGTTCGAGAATACTGCCAAGAGCGGCAACCCGCTTGGTCAGCCTCAGCGCAAACGCGACGCCTGGATTCAAAACGCGGGCGTGCCTGTGCCGATCATCAAGGACGTGGGTCGCCCTGTGGATGTGCTTTGGTACGTCGGCTCGTATCCATCCTACCATCCGCGCGGCATTGACGCGGCGTGCGCGGCAGCGCGCATCTTCACCGCGCTGGGCATTGATTTCGCCATCCTCGGCAAGGAAGAAAAAGACGACGCCGACTCTCAGCGTCTGGCTGGCGAAAAGGGTCTCTTCGAGATGATGGCGGAGTACAACATCGCCACCTTCAACAAGTACGAGTGGAAGGAGATGGTGGTCACGGGTCCGCATGAGTTGAACGCGTTCAAAAACGTGTACCCGAAGTATGGCTTTGAACGCCCCGTCGTTCATTACACCACCTTCCTGGCGCGCTATCTCGATCAACTCAAGCCGCTGCTCAAACACCCCGTCAACAAGAAGGTCACCTATCACGACCCGTGCTATCTTGGGCGTCACAACGGCGAATATGAAGCGCCGCGCAAACTGCTGCAAGCCATCCCTGGCGTGGAACTGGTCGAGATGGGACGCAACCGCGAAAACGGTTACTGCTGCGGCGGCGGGGGCGGCGGCATGTGGATGGACTCCTTCACCGCCAAGCACACCACCATGCGCCTCTCCGAAAAACGCGCCATGGAAGCCGCTTCCACAGGCGCGGACGTGCTGGCAGTGGCTTGTCCGTTTGAGGTCTCGCGCTTCGAGGACGCGGTCAAGTCCACGGGCAACGAGCATGTGGGCGTGTTGGATATTTTGGAGTTGCTGGATAGGTCAATGCGTGGTGAGCAGTAATTGGTAATTAGAGATTGGTAATTCCTATTTACCAATTACCAATCTCCAAAAGAAAACGTAACTCGAAACAGGAGTCTTCATGAATATCGTAGTCGCTATCAAACATATCCCCAGCATTGCCGATGATCTGCCCGTCAAAGGCAATAACGTGGATTTCGACTCGGTGGATTTCGTCCTCAACGAGTGGGACGAGCATTCCATTGAGCAAGCCGTCCTGATCAAGGAAGCCGTCGGCGGGACGGTGACCGTGGTCGGCGTGGACTTGATCGGGGAGTTGGATAACGCGCTTCATCTCGCGCTGGCGAAGGGGGCGGACAAGGTGGTGAAAATCACCGCCGACGATCCCGCCGCGGATTCGCACATGCAAGCCAAATGGCTGGCGGAAGCCATCAAGGGCATGTCGCCCGATATGGTCTTCGCGGGCGTGCAGGCTTCGAATGACATTGACGGACAGATCGGTCCGATGATTGCGGCATACCTCGATATGCCCTACATCGGCGGGACGAGCGCGATTGAGGTCTCTGGCAATACGGCGACGGTCTCGAAGGAATTCCCTGGCGGGGTGGGAATGAAATATGCAGTGACGCTGCCCTTCGTGGCGGGTGTGCAGTCCGCGCCGAAGCCGCCCCGCTACGCGCCCGTGAGCAAAGTCCGCCAGATGGCGCAGACAGCGACGGTGGAAAAGGTCGCGCCGTCGGGCGAGGCGTCTTCGGGGCTGGCATTCAAGAAGATGGCTCCGCCTGTAGTGACGGGTCATGCTGAGATGATTGAAGGTTCGCCAAAGGAAGTGGCGGCGAAGATTGTGGAGTTGTTGAAGAGCAGAGGGTTGGCATAATTCGTGATTGGTAATTGGTAATTACCAGTTACCAATTACAAATTCCCGCAAACGGAGATAAACATGAGCAATGATGTCTTTGTCATCACCGAACATCTGGACGGCAAGTTTTCCGATGTGTCGTTCGAGGTGGCAGGAAAAGCCAAAGAGTTGGCAAAAGCCCTGGGAGGGCAGGCAATTGCCGTCGTGGTCGGAGGCGGGGT
>JACAEM010000008.1 GCA_013388855.1 Chloroflexota bacterium | reverse complement strand
GTGCCCGGCTCGGTGACCAACATCCTGACGGGCGGTTCTGCGAGCCAGACGAACGCCGGGACGTATGCGGTGACTGCGGACTTTGTCCCGACCGACACGGCGAACTACAACAGTCTCACAGGTGCGCCAGCCGGGGACTTCATCATCAACAAAGCCACGCCGACCCTGTCAGTGACGAACTCGCCGGTTTTATTTGATGGGACTCCCAAGGCGGCCGAGGTCGAAAGTTCCGTGCCCGGGACGATTAGCAACATCCTCACGGGCGGAGCCGCTACGCAGACCAGTGTCGGCACCTATGCTGTAACCGCGGACTTCACCCCGACAGATACTTTGAATTACAACACACTCGTCGGCGCCTCGGCTGGGAATTTTGTCATCAGCCCGGATATTACCCCGCCAGACACGCAGATCAATATCCGCCCGGTCAGCCCTTCGGGTGTGGATGTCACCTTTACGTTCTCCAGTGAAGATGGAACGGCTGTCTTTGAATGTCAGCTGGACAACGGCGGATTCACTGCCTGCACCAGCCCAAAGGAATACACGGGACTGGCGAACGGCTCACATACCTTCGAAGTGCGCGCGAAAGACCCGGCTGATAATCTGGATCCCACTCCGGCTTCTTATTCCTGGGTTGTGGGGACCAGCACCGCTTACATGGAATCAAAAGTTGTAGCGCCGACGTCGTTCACCTCCCAAAAGGGAACTGCAACCGGTACAGTACCCAGTCTGGGATTCTTCGAGCAGAGCGGAACGAACGATACCCCGGGAGCCTATGTCAACTTCCAGACACCCGGTTCCGCCGCCTATGTGGGCTATCAATCCTTCTTCCTGCCGGATGACATAAAGACCAACTTCATCTCCACGATGTTGTTGCAGGTCAACTTCAAGGCTCCAGCCGCATCCACCCAGCTATGGACATGGTCCATCTACGATTGGAGCACCGGGATGTGGATCAAACTTGGGGATACAATCGACGCGCCCGCGGACCAATGGAATGTGAAAGCGTTCAGGATCAGGAACTTCCAGCGATACATCTCAGCCCGCCGGGAGGTCCGCATCCGGCTGGTCTCGAATAATGCGAACGGCGATATAAAGATTGATTATCAGGCGTTTCACCTCACGCACCGGGTGGTGACTACCACGCCGATCCCTTCCACTCCTCCGGCCATGCCGCGCAGACCGGGCATCTTCACCGGCAGGAAATAATTAGGCGGTAACGCGTCAGGCTTGAGAGAGGTTTCCAGACGGAAGCAGCCTGCCCGGCGCGTGAGGCGGATCCTTCCTCCAAAGACGAAAGCGCCTCTGGAACTCCAGAGGCGCTTTCGATTTTCTGTCATTGGAATAGCCCGGGCTTTTTATATTCTTCCCTGGGGACGGCGATCACGAACAGACGTCCCCAACTCAGGTCACCATCTTTTTCGATGCAGGTCTGAAAGGTGACGTGCCGGTCGCCGAAATAGACGCGTTTGAACATTTGCTCGGCGGTGAGGGTCCTGCCGCCCTCCAGACTGCGGAATTCGCTGTATGGACTGTTGGGCTGCAGTGCCTGATATTGCAGGACCTCGGTCACGATGAAAGTTTCCACCTTGCCGTTGCCATAGACCAGGCGCACTTCCTGCCCGATGGTGAGTTGCGAAAAGGATTTGCCGGAGAGGTGGTTGTGGGCAAGCAGACCGACATTGCCGAACCGGGATGCCATTGCAAATTGGGTGACTTCTCCGTCGTGATTGGAAACATAGGCGGCATTGTTCGATGGCTGTTGTACGACGGGCAAGGCCAGTGCATCGGGGACATAGACGCCGCGCAGGACGCTCTCCGCACCGTTCTGGACGGACTGCGAAAATTCCTCGAAGGTGGGCAGGACGGGACCGCTTCCCGTCGCCGATACGGGGAGTGGGTTGAAGAAAAGGGAAAGGATGAGAACGGCGAGCAGGCTGGCGTTCAGGGTTTTGCGGGTCAATTCATGGTTGAGCGTCATGCGCATCTCCTCTTCGATAAAGGCGCTCAGGCCAGCCCGGCATCCCCCTGGGGATCTGTCTTCGGCGGCCTGGCTGTCATGGTCACGCACGCGCGTGACGGTAGATCCATGGCTTTGCGTCCCCGCCTTTCGACGGGTTTGCCTTTATCGAACATCGGTCGACCTCCAAAAAAGAATGAGCCTGGCATTGGGTCCAGGCTCGCGAAAAACGATCCAATGATGATCTGTCTTCGGCAACCTGGCTGTCATGATCACGCATGGCGTGACGGTAGATCCATGGCTTTGCGTCCCTGTCTTTCGACAGGTTTGCTCTTTTCGAATGTCGTTAATCAAATTATAGCAATGAGAGAATGGCTTTTACTTTTCATTTCGGTAATATTGGTTTACAGGATTGCAATGGACGCATATGCCCTTTTGGGGGATGACAACCCAGCGGGTTTTCGTTGTGCCAGCCTGTCGATCCGGCTCGACGCGGCTCGATAGTGTGCTACACTTGCGCATCAAAAATGACACGGACGCGAACGAGAGAACGGCTTTCCCTCTGGATGAAACTGTTGTACGGTTCGGGAGATTGGGGGATCTCCAGTATCGGCATGATGCGTTCCATCTTCTACGCCATCTACCTGACCGATGTGGTGGGGCTGGAGCCGCGCCTTGCCTCCTTCGGCGCGCTGATTGGCATTGTATGGGACGCGGTCAATGACCCAATCATCGGCGCGCTGAGCGACCGCCTCCAGACGCGCTGGGGGCGGCGGCGGCCCTTCCTGCTGTGGTTTGCCATCCCCTTCGGGTTGAGTTTCATCATTCTGTGGTCCGCGCCGGATTGGAACAGCCAGGTGGCGCTGCTGACCTATGTGACCCTGTCCTTCATGCTCTCGGACACGTTGACCACCCTCGTCTCCGTCCCGTTTCTTTCCCTGACCCCGGAACTGACCCCTGATTACGACGAACGCACCACGCTGACAAGTTTCCGCTCCGTCTTCCAGTTGATTGGCGCGCTCTCGATGGTGATTGCCGCGCCCGCCATCGTGGACAGGGTCCTTCTGGAGGGCGGCTCCCAACAGCAGGGATTCATGCTGGTCGGCGCGATCTTCGGCTTCATCGGCGCCATCCCGTTGCTGTTGATCGGTTGGTTCGTGCGCGAAACATCGACAGCCGAACAACAGCAGAGCCTCCCGTTTCGGGAGGCGGTGAACGCGGCATGGGGCAACATCCCGTTCCGTTTCGCGGTGGGACTGCACATGCTCAACTGGTCTGCTGTGGACATGGTGGCGGTGGCGTTTCCGTATTTCCTCCTCTACTGGGTGGCGCAGGGCGATCTGCTCGCCTCGATCCAAATCTTCGGATTCGACCTCGCCTACGAATCGGCGTTCTTCGGTGTGCTGATGACGGTCTGCATCCTGTTCGTTCCGTTCTGGTTGTGGGTCTCGAAGGTCAGGAACAAGCGCGAAGCGTACGCGGTCGGCATGATGTTCTGGGTGGCGGTCTCCTTCCTGATGTACACCATCCAGCCCGGACAGACGACCTACCTGCTCGTCATTGCCGCCCTGGCGGGGATCGGCGTTTCCGCCGCCTATACCCTGCCCGATGCCATTTTCGCGGATGTCATCGAGTGGGACGAACTGCGTACCGGTCGGCGCCGCGAAGGCATCTTCTACGGTATCCGCACACTCATCCGCAAATTGACCGGGGCGCTGGTCATCTTCATCACATTGCAATTGCTGGGCTGGTCGGGATATGTCTCCCCGCCCGATGGGGTCGTCCGGTTCGCACAGAGCGATTCGGCGTTACAGATGATCCGCCTGCTGGTCTCGCCGTTCGGCGCGGTCCTGCTTTCCGGCACGATCATTCTTGCCTGGCTGTTCCCGTTATCGCGCGAGCAATACACACGGATTCAGAAACTGCTGGAGCAGAGACGGGGACGCCCTACAGTGTAAATGCGAAGACTGCCGCCATCCCGCACAACGTCACGTCGATGATGACCAGCACCAGCCACAAAATCCATTGTGCGGGCGCTTTTGTTTCTAGTACCGCATCGGACGGATTCTGGGGATTGTAAAACACCATCACCTGCGCCCCGGCAGGATACCGCTCGACTACTTTCCCGGCGCCCGTGCCGCCCACTTCCATCCCCGGCGCGATGCGCCTGCCCTGATACGACTGCCCGCCGACCTGATAGGCGTATTGCACAACGGGATAGTTCACAGACCCGCGGTTGTTGCTCGACCGCCTGCGCTCCAAGTAGGATGCCATCACCGTTCCCATCGTAGAGGGCCAGGTCTTTACCGCGTTCATCTTTCGCTGCGCGGCGAATAGGATCCCGAGGAAGATGACGTTGAGAATCATCACCGTACAACCGATGATGCCGACCACCAGCAAGACTTCGTTATCCATGTAAACTCCTTTGGCTGCTCATCTCAGTTCGGGACAGGTGTCCCGAGGGCTGAATTTGCTCTTGAAAGCCCTCAACCGCGACCTTCGTGAAGGTGTTCAGGGGCGTATCCCGAATTCAGGTCGCTGGCAGACTGTCGACCGTTATTGTACCGTTACCTGAATGATCGCCGTATCCACGCGCTGATCCGACCTCACCACCTGCAACTGCACGGCGTACAATCCGTTGAGTTCCGAGGCGTCCCATTCGGCGAGCAGACCGTCTGTCACGGACACGCTTCCCTCCGCCACCTGAACCCATTCCTGCGGATTCAGCCCCGGCCCCACAAGGACGCGGTATGAGATGAAATCCTCCCCGGCGGCGGTGCCTTCGATTTTCACCTCCCCACTGACTTCGGCAAACAACGCGGGCGAACTGATGTTCACATCCGGGTCGATCTGCGGAGCCTGAATGACATCGTACGAAGCGGGCGGTATCTCGAGACCTGCGCTCTCCGCCCAGGCGCGCGCCTCAGGCGGAACGACCAGATACACGCGGTCCTCGACGAGTTGCGGCAGGGTGAAGACCGTTGCCAGCAGATTCGTCTCACGGTTGACTTGGAACCGGCGGTACATGTTGTCGGGCTGGAGCGGCTCATTGCCGTTCAGGAACACCTCACTGACCAGATACGGGCAGTCCGCGGTGGGGAGCATGCCGGAGGGATCACACACGTTCATCACGGAGACATCCGGGGGCAGGGCCCAGCCTTCACGCGGCAGGTTCTGGGATGCAATCTGCATGAGGGCGTTCCACAGGACAGCGGGCGCCCGGGGCGACAGGTCGCTTTTGGCGTGGGACCCTGTCCACACAGCGACAACCCGCAGCGGCGAATAGCCGACCGCCCACGTGTCGAGCCCATCCGCGGTCTGTCCCAGTTTCACGGCGGCGGGACGATCTACGTTCAGCACGTTCGACTCGCGCAGCACGCCCAGACGCGCAGAAGTATCGCTCAGGGCATGGTTCACCAGATACGCCAGCCCGGGCGTGACCACCGGCTTTGCCTGCGGCGTGGACCAATCGAGCCACACGCTACCGTCGCCGCCCTCCACGCGCAGGATCGTCACAGGCTCGAAGTCGCCGCCCACATCCTGCCCGAAATACACCCCCTCCTGTGCAAAGACCCCGTACGCGCCCGCGGCACTCAACAAAGAAAGTTGTTCCTCGCGCGAAACGCCAAACGAACTGGCGATCCTTGTCACGTTTTCGGCGCCCATTTGCGCCAGCACCTGCGCGGCGGGCGCAGGATAATCGTTTGCCAGCGCCACCCGCAAACGCAGCGGTCCGTGATACACGCCGTCGAAGTTTTGGACGGAGGTCTTGCCGGGGATATCCCAAATCAATGAGGCGGGACTCAAGCCGCGCGTGAATCCCGTCAAATAGATGAACGCATCCAAACTGGACCCCGGCCTGTGTGCGCCGACGAGGGGCGTTTCCTGCGCTTGAAGCGTCTCCCCGACGAGCGCAAGGACTTGTCCTGTTTTGGGGTCGGTGACGATGGCGCTGGCGGATGAATTCGCAACCGTGAGACCGGGCGGCAGGGCGGGAAGGTACCTTAGCGAGTCGCATTCGATGAGCGGGTCAGGGAGTCCTGCCAGCCGCGCGGTGTAGAAAGTGGTGACGCAGGAGGCTTGCTTTTGCAGGTCAAGATCGAGGGTGGAGATGACCGTCAAGCCGCCGCGTTCGATCCGTTCGCGCGGAAATTGGGAATCCAATTGGGCGAGGAGCAGGTTGACGAAAGCAGGAGCGGGCCCGGGCGGAGTCGGAGGCGGAGGTTGAAAGCGGGGGGATTCGCCCAGGGCGTTGGCGGTCGCTTCGTCGGATAACATCCCGAGGGCGGACATCATCCGAATGGTTTCTTCGCCGCGTTCGAGGGCGGTTTGCGGGGTGTCGTGAGGGTTGAGGCTGGGCGATTCGCTCACGGCGGCAAGGATGGCGGCTTCGGCTGCCGTCAGTTCGGTGGCGGATTTGCCGAAGTAGAGTTGGGCGGCGGCTTCGGCGCCAAAGGCATGGTGACCGAAGTTCGCAGAGTTGAGATACCACTCGAGGATTTGGGTGCGCCCGAATTCGGCGGTGATTTGCGCGGCGAGGAGACGTTCGCGCAGGGCGCGGCGCAGGGAGGGAGGTTCATTGAAGAGCAGGAGGTCGGAGACGAGGCGTTGGGCGAGGGTATCGTGTGATTGGTAATTGGTAATTGAGATCAAGTTGTAGCCGGCGTGTTTCCAGAAGTTGGGGTCGTAGCGGGCGATGACCGCGTCGGCAAGGAAGGAGGGCAGATGCTGAGGGTTGGTCTCGCCGAGGGGGATGTAGCGGCGCGGCGAGTCGGAGGGGGCGAAGGTGTAGATGACGTTTTCGCCCGTGCGGTCGGTGATGCGCGTGGGCTGGAGGAGCAGTCCGTCGGGCGGAGTGAGCAGGATGGGGAGGAGTTGGGGGGAGGGCAGTCCGCGCGTCAGTTCGGCGTAGAAAAGGGCGGCGGCGAGGAGGAGCGCGGCGGTCAAGAGGGAAAGGAGCATCCCCGCGCTGAGGAGGAGGCTGCGCGTGCGGGCTTCGTCCTTGTGCCGCTTTGCAAGCCGCCGTTCACGCCGTGCGCGCAGAATGGGGATGGTGGAGGGCATGTGATTATTGTAAAGGATGAAGGATGAAGTAGGAAGGCTCGTGTCGAGTTTATCGAAACAGGGAGGAATGAAGGGGTATGGAAAGTGGAAATGAAGAGGAAAGTGGGAATAGGCTGTTTCGGCGTATAGGGATGAACCGCTTCGCATAGTGAATTTCCTCGGCTCATCCACCCATGAAACACCGGCGCTGTGTCCCATTGCAAACCAGACGAAACCACGTATACTTCCGAAGAGGAATCTTTCCATCGGATGCCAAGGATCGTCGTTTTACTCATCTTTCTCTCCCTGCTCGTGAGCGGGTGCGTCACAGCGACGCCTGCGCCTGCTCCCGTCCTCCCTGCGGCGGGGGAAACGGAACCATCTCTCTTCGATAGGACGGAAGTCCCTGCCGCGGGAGCCGCCTCCCCGGAGTCAGCGCCGGCGCTGGTCGAAGCGGGGGCAGAGTGCCGGAATCCGTACTATCCGGTGCGCGACGGCGCATGGGCAATGTACATGCTGGCGGATGGGAGCCGGGTGTCTCACACGCTGACGGTTGGCGCAAACCATACATTTTCCGTCACTGTGCAGAACGACGCGTCCACGCTCATAGTGCTGGGGCAATGCACACCGGAGGGAATCATCCTGCTGGATGTATCGCGGCTGACGCCTCCCCTGGATGTCTCCACACTGACGATCTCGCATAGGAGTGGTTTGACTCTGTCCAACACTGTGCAGGTTGGCGATGTCTGGACACAGGGAATGACCCTCGCCAGTGACGATGTTACTGGCGTTCTCGAAACGACCTACACCGCCGCCGGTTTCGAATCCCTCACGCTTATGCCAGGTACCTTCCAGACACTCAAGGTCGAGTGGAACAGTCTGTTGAATCTGGGCGGTCAGTCGGTCGCCATGCACGGGTATACATGGTACGCGCCGGATGTCGGCATCGTCCGGTCGGTGATGGATGGGGGGACCTCCTCTGAATTGTTCGCTTATAACTTTCCGTAACCAGTTGCTTCATAGGCTTCTCGGACGGTCCAGACCATTGAAGTGTCCGCTGGAAATGAACAATTGACGATAGAGACAGACCATACCTTGACAGCCCGGGTCCCCGTTGGTACACTCCAGCTCGTACTTTATCTCAAAGAAAGGAGACGCGCTTTATGTTCAATTCAAAATCGGTGCTTGTGTACGATACTCCCTCTGGGCGCGTCTTTGCAAGGCAGTAAGCCGGTCTTTTTGACTTTTACGCCGCGGACGTTCCCAGTCCGTGGCGTTTTTGTTTAATGGATATTGCCGCGTCTATTGGCTTACCCCGATTGACGCTTCCACCAGCCACGGAAGGTTCTGCGGCTGGTTTTTGTTTAAACCTGTTGCCATGTCATCCTTGGCACAGCGAAGGGTCTCTACGACTGAGAAGTGAGAATTTCTTCGCTCCACCCGAATGACATGCTACGAAAAGAAAGGAAGCGAAGTTTTATGTCAGCACAAGTTGTCCAAGTCAGTTCCTATGGCCCATCTTCTGCCCGCGCTGTGAACGGGCGTTTATCGAACCGATCTACCTTTACAAAAAGAATTACAGGAAACCCTGACCATGTCTACTACAACTTCAGACGACGACACGCGTTTACCCGACAGGGTGGGCGTCGTCTTTCGAAAGACTACCGGACATTACACTGTACACGCCAACGGACGAACGGTCGATTGTTCCCTCTCGTCCCTGATCCGTAAACAATTGATCTATCCCATTGCCGACCCCACTTCCCTGCGTCATCGAGTGATGGAAGTGCGCGAGATCGAGCATGTGGACCCCGTCGCCATCGGCGACCGCGTCCGCTACACGGATGCTGGAGATGGCCGCGGCGTGATTATTGAAGTGCTGTCTCGCACCTCCAGGCTATCCCGCCCGGCGGCGGCTCCCGGTCAACATGCCTTCGAGCAGGTCATCGTCGCGAACGCGGACCTGGTCATCCCAGTCTTTGCCGTGGCAGACCCGACTCCCAAGTGGGGCCTGCTGGATCGGTACCTCGTCTCAGCGGAATCCTCCCGGCTTCCGGCGCTGATCGTCATCACCAAGATGGACATGGCATGGAAGAACAAGGGACTCGAGTCCGATCTGGAAGCCTATCGACTCGCAGGCTACCCGATCCAGAAAGTCTGTGCGAACACAGGCGAAGGCATCGACGAACTCAAGGAAACCCTGCAAGGCAGGACCTCTGTGCTGGTCGGTAAATCGGGCGTGGGAAAGACCTCCCTGCTGAACGCCATCCAGCCGGGGCTTGGATTGCGAGTTAAGGAAGTGAGTAAAGGCGGGCAAGGCAAGGGACGCCATACCACCACGCATCTCGAAATGTTCCGACTCGATTTCGGCGGGACCATCGTCGATACACCGGGTATCCGCGAATTCGGGCTGTGGGAAGTCAGCGGGGAAGAACTAGCATATCTCTTCCCGGAGATGGCGGGTTTCGTCGGTCGATGTAAGTTCGGCTTGAGCTGTCGCCACGACCGCGAGCCGGGGTGCGCCATCCGTCAGGCGGTGATGGCAGGCGAGATCAGTCCGCACCGCTACAAGAGTTACATGAATCTGCGGAGCGAACTATGAAATACTCCGCTTCCTCGTTCGGCGATTTCAGGTGTGCACATTGCCACAACCTTGTCCCTTCATCGCATATCGTTTCGGGAGTCAACAACCGCAATCACTGTCCGTATTGTTTATGGTCGTTCCATTTCGACCTGTTCGCCGCGGGTGATCGTCTATCTGCGTGCAAGGGGCAGATGAAGCCCATCGGGCTGACCATGAAAAGGGGCAGGAACAAATACCGGCTGGAGTCTGGAGGCGAACTGATGCTCATCCACCAGTGCATCGAGTGCGGGACTCTATCGATCAACCGCCTCGCGGCGGATGATCATCCTGATTCCGTCATGGATGTTTTCATCCAATCCCTGTCGCTGTGTCATTCGCTTCGCGACAGGTGTGCGCGGGAGGAAATCACTCTGCTGACCCGGAGGGAGATGGAAATCGTCTCGATCCAGTTATTCGGGCATTATGAGGAACTGCCTGCCTTTGCCTGATTTCAACAGAGACCCCGTCGCAAGATGGGGTCTCGATTCAGCCATCCTTGGAACAGGGCGACAGGGTACAATTGGGGCGAGAAGAAGGAACATCACATGAACAAATTTGTGGGCTATCGCTGTTCGTTGTGTGGGACGGAATATTCTCCCACCGAAATCACCTATACCTGCCCGAAGGACGACGGGAACCTCGATGTCGTGCTCGATTACGATGCCATCAAGAATAAATATGAACCGGAGGATATTCTCTCACGGGCTGACGCGTCGTTGTGGAGTTTTCTTCCGCTCCTGCCGGTCGCCGAACCGGAGGGGGAGGCGACTCCGCTTCATCTGGCGGGAGGGACGCCTGTCTTCAAATTGACGCGCCTGGCGGAGAAACTGGGTTTGCAGAATCTCTGGCTCAAGGATGAATCGCGCAACCCGACCGCTTCGTTCAAAGACCGGGCTTCAGCGGTGGTCGTGGCGCGCGCTCGCGAGATCGGCGCGGAAGTGGTAGTCACCGCCTCGACCGGCAATGCAGGCGCGGCGCTGGCGGGAATGTCCGCTGCGGTGGGGCAAAAGTCGATCATCTTCGCGCCCAGGTCCGCGCCGCAGGCAAAGGTGGCACAGTTGCTGATCTTCGGCGCAAAGGTCATCCTCGTGGACGGAACCTATGACGACGCCTTCGACCTGACGATCCAAGCCTCGAACGAGTTCGGCTGGTATTGCCGGAACACGGGCTACAATCCGTTCACCGCAGAGGGAAAGAAGACCGCCGCGTTCGAGATCTGGGAATGGTGGCGGGATGCGCACGCCAGGTGGCACGATGAATTTGGCGAGGACCTCGATCATCCACCGCTGACGGTTTTTGTCTCGGTGGGCGATGGCAACATCATTTCCGGCCTTCACAAAGGTTTCAAAGACCTCCATCAGCTTGGCTGGCTGCCGCGCATCCCGCGCATCGTCGGGGTGCAAGCGGATGGTTCGGCGTCCATCTCGAACGCGTTCCACGGGAACACTGAGACGATCACGCCCGTCTCAGCAAGGACGATTGCCGATTCGATCTCGGTTGACCTGCCGCGCGATGGCGTCCGGGCTGTCCGCGCCGCGAAGGAAACGGGTGGAACATACGTTAATGTATCGGATGAGGAGATCATCCGGGCGATTGCGGAACTCGGCGGGGCGGGTGTGTTTGCCGAACCCGCCGGGGCGGCCGCGTACGCGGGCCTGGTCAAGGCGGCAGCTTCCGGCGTAGTGGGAAGCGAAGATCCTGTCCTGGTGCTGAACACGGGCAACGGGCTGAAGGATGTCCGCGCCGCGATGCAGGCGGTCGCCGAGGCTCCGATCATCGAACCAACGTTGGAGGCAGTAAAGAAGTTGTTATGAACAATAGAAGTACTGAGTGGAGTTTGATCTTTCGTTACGTGATGGGATTTGCCTTCTTCGCCGCGCTGATTGCCTTCCTTTTTTATGCGCGCGACGCGGTGAGAAACCTGATTATCGCCGCCTTTGTGGCATATCTCATCAGCCCCGCTGTGGAATATCTCTCCACCCGCACGCGTCTTTCGCACCGGGCGGCTGTGAACATCGTTTATTTCTCGGCGCTGGTCTTGCTGGCGGGAGTCCCGGCATCGCTTGCGCCGATCTTCTACGATGAATTTCAAGTCGTCATCCAGGACAACCTGGACCTGTCGGATCAATTGCGGATCATCCTTTCGACGCCCATTCACATTGGCAACCTGACCTTCCATCTTGAACAATGGGGGGAGAGTATCTTTCAGGTTCAAAACACCCTGCTCACCCCCCTGCCGGAGGAGGCTCTGGAGTTGCTGGAAACAACCTCCATCGGCGTCCTGTGGTTCCTCATCATTCTGGTCAGCGTGTACCTGTTCCTGTCGGAGTGGCATAACATGCGGAACGGCATGTTCGCCTGGGTCCTGCCGCCCTATCGCGCCGAACTGGAGGAGTTGTACGCGCGCGTACGGCGAGTCTGGATGGGCTACCTGCGCGGGCAGATCGTGTTGATGGTCATCGTCGGCGTGGTGTTCACCATTGCATGGACCATCATGGGCATCCCCGGCGCGCTGGTACTGGGTGTGATCGCCGGGTTGTTCACCCTCGTCCCGGATGTGGGACCGTTCATCGCGGTCGTACTTGCGGCGGGTGTGGCGCTGCTCGAAGGCTCCACGTGGATACGCATCTCCGATTCTCCCAGCCTGAACAATTTCATTGTGGCGGGCATCGTCGTGGTGGTTTACCTGATCCTGATCAACCTGAAGAATTTCTTCCTGCGCCCGATCATCATGGGACGCAGTGTGCACATGAACGAGGGGTTGGTCTTCATCGTCATCCTGATCGCGACCATCCTCGAAGGTATCCTCGGCGCGTTACTGGTGGTGCCGATCCTTGCCTCGGTTGTGGTGATCGCGGGATACATCCAGCGCAAAGTGCTGGGACTGCCTCCCTTTGAAGATGATGGGAGCAAACAATTTACCGCCCCTCCTGAAAAGATCAACCCGCCGCGACGCGTGGGCGTCCGAGGCAGAATCAAAGCCGGGATTGGCGAACCCGCCTCTTTCTCCCCCCAGCCTGACCCCGCCCCCCCGGCGGAATCCACTTCCCAACGGACTCCCGCTCGAAAGAAAACGAAGAAATGAAAATCACCTATTCGATCATTGCTCCGATCTACAACGAGAAGGATAACCTGCCCGAACTCCATCGCCGCGTCACCGAAGTGATGAATTCCACCGGCGAGACCTGGGAACTCGTCCTTGTGGATGACGGTTCCACCGACGGATCCACGGATATCCTCCGCAACCTCGCAAAGGCCGACAGCCATATCCGCCCGGTCATCTTTGCGCGCAATTTCGGACATCAGGTCGCGGTTACCGCCGGGCTCGATTACTCGCGCGGCGACGCAGTCGTCGTCATCGATGCGGACCTGCAAGACCCGCCTGAACTCATCCTTGAAATGGCGAAAAAATGGAAGGAGGGGTACGAGGTCGTTTATGCCGTGCGCGCCGAACGCGAGGGCGAATCCTGGTTCAAGTTATGGACGGCATCCCTTTTTTACCGTCTCATCTCGCGCATTACAGACGTGAACATCCCGCTCGATACCGGCGATTTCCGCCTGATGGATCGCAAGGTGGTCCGCGTGATGAATCAGATGCGGGAACGTCATCGTTTTTTGCGCGGCATGTCCGCCTGGGTGGGGTTCAAACAAATCGGCGTGGATTACAAACGCGCCGCGCGCGTTGCAGGCGAAACCAAATATCCCTTCCGCAAAATGTTCCGGCTGGCGCTCAATGCCATTACGGGATTTTCCTATTTTCCCCTGCAAGTGGCGACCTATTTCGGATTTGTCTCGGCGGGGCTTGCCATCCTTGCTATACCGGTGGTTGTGTATCTCCGCGCCAGCGGATCGCAAGCGTTTTTCGGTCAGGCATCCACTTTGATCGCCGTACTCTTCCTGGGCGGCGTGCAGTTGATTTCGCTTGGGATTCTGGGCGAATACATTGGTCGTCTGTACGACGAAGCCAAGGGCAGACCGTTGTACATCGTTCGCGAAGCGCCGGAAGATCAGTAATCCGCCATCACCCCCGGTCAACCGGTACGCAGTACGTAATACGTAGCGCGTAAGGCGTATTACGTACTGTTTGTCATCTAGATTATCTTTATGAATCTTACCTTCCTCAAAGATAAAATTTTCTTCCGCGCCATGCTGGCATTGGCTGTCCCGGTTGCGTTTCAGCAATTGATCACCGCCGGGCTCAATATGATTGACGTGTTGATGGTCAGTCAGTTGGGAGATGCATCGGTAGCGGCGCTTGGATTGGCAAACCAGATCTTCTTCCTGCTCATCCTGTTCCTGTTCGGAACGACGAGCGGCATGGCGATCTTCACTGCACAATTTTGGGGCAAGGGCGATGTGGAAAATATCCGCAAGGTGTTGGGAATCTGCCTGGCATTGGCGGTCTCTGTTGCAGCATTGTTCTCTCTTGCAGCAACCTTGTTCCCTGAGCGCCTGATGAGCTTTTATACCGAGGACCCGGAAGTCATCCGGTTGGGAAGCGAATACCTGCGCATCGTGGGGGTGAGCTACGTTCTCATGGCGATCTCAGTCTCGTATATTTCGGTCCTGCGCAGCATCACACAGGTCACCATGGCGATGATCGTGGCGATTTCTGCGCTTGCTTTGAAAACCGCCCTTGGTTACATTCTGATCTTCGGTCATTTTGGGTTTCCCGCACTGGGCGTGCGCGGCGCCGCGATTGGCACCGCTGTCGGCTGGGCATTCGAATGTGTCTTGTTGCTGACCCTGGTCCATGCACGCAAGACGCCGCTTGCCGCCAACCCGCTGACATTCTTCCGTTTCGACCGGGCATTCCTGTTCAATGTTCTCAAGACCTCCATACCTGCCGCGATCAATGAAGTCATCTGGTCGTTTGGAATCACGACCTACAACGCGGTCTATGCACGCATCGGCACGGACGCCATCGCGGCGATCCAGATCAATGCCACCATCGAAGAACTGGTGTTTGTGCTGTTCATCGGGTTGGGTAATGCCTGTTCCGTGATGGTCGGCAACAAGATCGGCGAAAAGGAAAAAGAGACCGCCTTCGAATACAGCCGCCGCTTCACGATCCTGGCTGTGACATTGTCACTCATAGGAGGCGTACTTGTGATCTCTGCCCGCGACCTTGTTGTAGGGCTGGCTCCGCTTTCCCCCTCCGCCGCGTTCAACCTGCGGAATATCATGCTGGTGTACGCGCTCTCCGTCTGGCTGCGAGTCTTCAATTTCATGCTCTTCATCGGCGCGTTGCGCGCAGGCGGCGACACACGCTACGCCATGTTCACCGAACTCTTCTCGATCTGGGCGATTGGTGTTCCCGCCGCGCTGATTGGCGGATTCGTTCTGCATCTTCCCGTTTATTATGTCTATGCCCTCGTCCTGCTGGAGGAGGCGGCGAAAGCCGTCATCATTTTCCGCCGATACATTTCCCGCAAGTGGATCAACGATCTTGTCAATTCCCCTGCAGACGGAGAGTCCGCTTCTCTTTCCAAGCCTGAACCTGCTTCTTGATCTTTGCGAATCGCTGCTGGCTTTCGTCTGCCAGCAGCAGCGTCATGCCAAAGACGATGAGGACGTTGGTGATGAAGAAGAACACCATCTCCTCCAGCGGCAGGATACCGAAGAAGAGTATGCCCGTGGTCTGAGAGGGGGAGATGGACCATGTGGTCTCTTTGAGCGCGAGGATGTCCATCAGCGAGAGGTATGTCTCAGGGACGAGGATGCTGGACATGACCTGATTTTACCTGACGACAGCGAGAATGTTCCCTGCCTGACGGAGCGCTTCGCTTCTTTCCCAGCCGGAGCCTGAGGCATACGCCTCCTGCCATTTCTCCGCTGAGAGTTTTTTCTGCACCAGCCGCGTGCGTTCTTGATTCCGAGTTTGGTAAAAAGCGTTGAGGACCACCCCCCATTGCTCGGCAAGTTGGTTCATCGCCCCGAACAACTGCGCGGCTTTGCTGTGATCCTCTCCACCGTTCGAGAGCGCCAGCCACCCTGCCAGCGCGCACAAGAACACAATGAAACGCCGCACGTGCTGGATTGCATACGGATACGCCTCCTGCAAATACTCCCAAGCCTTTTCAAAATTTCCCTCCGCTAAAGCGACTTCTGCCAGGTCTGTGTGCGCCATAGCGCGGAAGATGGCATCCTCTTTTTTCAGCACGGTCAACGCTTTCTTCAGCAGGGACTTTGCCTCGTCCAGTCTGCCCTCGAACAAAGCGACCTCGCCCAGTTGTGCCAGCGGCGGACCGGGGTTCAGTCCGGGGCGTTTCGACAGGAGGGCAAGGCATTCTTCCAATGCAAGGCGCGCCTCGGTGAATTTTCCCTGTTCGATGTAGATTCGACCCAGCAGGTTACGGTACATGGGGTCTTCATTTTCTTTTCCATGTTCATGTTCCTGCTCGACGGCTTCTTTTGCGTACAACAGAGCGGTGTCGAAATCGTGCTGGTGCCAGGCGAGGGTGGAGGCTGCGTTAAGCAGAGAGGCGCGTTGACGCGGCTCGATTTCGGCTTTTGAGCGCAGGAGGCGGGTGGTTACGTTGAAGCCCTCCTTGAAATAGCCCAGCGTTTCCCAATACTCAGTCAGCAGGGAGACCAGGGGAACGCTCAATTCCGCCTTGTTTGAGCGGACAGCCCACGTTACGGCATTTTGGATGTTGCTGAAGTGCGTCAGGAAATATGCCTCTTGCGCCTCACGCGGGGCGTCTTGTCTCAACGCCTGGATGCGGCGCAGGAAGTGTTCGGCGCGAAGAAATTCGGCACGCTGGCGTTCTTCCTCTGTCAACTTTGAGAATGCCGCCTCGCGGATGAGTTCCAACATGCGCCAGTGCGCCTTGCCGTTGACCGATTCACGCACGAGCAGGGAATGGTCGGCGAGGGCGTTCAGGTATGGGGAGACCTCGGTTTCGCAAACCGCGGAGGCGGCTTCGGCGTCGAACCAGCCTGAGAAGACGCCAAGTTTAGCAAAAACATTCCTTTGTTCGCCATCGAGCAGGTTGTAACTCCAGTCAATGACGTTTTCGAGTGTGCGCTGTCGGTGCGGCAGGTCGCGGGCGGAGGCGGCGAGGTGTTTTGCCCAGCCCTGACGTTGAAGCAAGGCAACCATCTCCTCGAGGGACATTTGCCGCAGGGTGGCGGCGGCAAGTTCGAGGGCGAGGGGGATGCCGTCGAGCAGGGCGCAGATTTCGATGACGGCTTCGGCGTTTTCGGGCGTGACCGCGAAGTGCGGTTGATGCTGGCGAACGCGCGCGACAAACAATTGCACGGACTCGAAGCGCATGAGCGCATCCTGCGTCTTTTCCGCGTTGCGCGGCGGAATGGAAAGCGGCGGGAGCGGGTATTCGTGTTCGCCATACAGGTTGAGCGGCACGCGGCTGGTGACCAGCATTTTGACCTGGGGGCATGCCTTGAGAATTTGCGCCGCGTCCAGCGAGGCGCCTTCGACAATTTGCTCGAAGTTGTCGAGGATGAGCAGGAGGCTTTTGTCGCGGAGTCCGCTGAGGAGTTGGAAAAGGCTGGGGGCGGGGGGCAGGTTGAGGTCCGGCAGGAAGCGGGCGACGGTTGGGAGGAAAAAGTCCGCGTGGGTCACGTCCGCCAAATCCACAAACCAGACTCCGTCGGGGAAGTCATCCAACAGTTCATTGCCGCAGTGAATCGAGAGGCGCGTCTTGCCGATGCCCGGCGGTCCGATGAGCGTGACGAGGTGAACGGTTTTGTCTTTGAGCAGGGAGGTGATGTTAGCGAGGTCGTGCGTGCGGTCAACGGTGGAGGTAAGCAGGGCGGGGAGATTGTGTGCGTGCGTTTTGGGCGTGAGGCGAATCTCCTCGACGAGCACGCCGCGCGCAAACTGGAGGAAGAGTTCGCGCTCGGATGCGGGGATTTGAAGAACCTGAGCGAGTAGTTCGGCGAGTTGGCGGGAGGGCTTGCGCTCGTCCGCTTCGATCTTACGGATGGCTGCCCCCGAACACCCCGCGCGTTTTCCCAGCTCGGACTGGGTGAGGTCGAGCTGACGGCGGCGGGTGCGAACCCATTTGCCGAAGGTGGAGGGAGGCATGGTGGTCATTTTGTAGCGGTTTTTGTCACGGTGAGCGTGACCAAATGGAAAGTGAAACGAAATATGTTTCGCAAGGATTATAAAGCGAACCACGAAAAGGACGAGAACCATGAGTACCGCCGAACAGCAAATCGAGCAGATCATCCACCGCCAGGAGGAAGCCTGGAATCGCGGCGATGCGGCAGGTTATTCGCAGGACTGCGATGAGCAAATGTCATTTACGAACCTCATCGGGAAGACTTTCTTCGGGCGTGATGTCTTCAAGGAACGGCATGAGTTTCTGTTTGCCAATATCTTCAAGGGCAGCAGGCTGGAGATGAGCATTCAACGGATTCATTTCCCGCTTCCCAACGTTGCGCTGGTGGATGTCGCCTGCGCCCTGGACGGTTATCAGCGTTTGCCCGAGGGCGTCTTGCCGCAAGACAACGGCAAACTGCACACCTGCCTGCTGGAGGCGCTGGTACGTTCGGAGTCTGGCTGGCGGGTGGTTGCCTATCACAATGTGGATGTAAAGGTATGAAAAGCCTCCTTTGTCTTTTCGCAGAAGGTGATGGAAGAGATTAATCAGTAAATGGAGAGAGCATGTTCAAAAAAATCATTTCATTGACCGTCGTTTTATTCCTGCTCAGCGCCTGCGGCGCGCCTGCAAATTCATCGCCCGACTCGACTCCCATCAAACCCACATCCACCGATCCGTTCGTCGGAGTGGTCACTGAGTTCGAATCCACACAGATGCCAATCGCCAATCCGACCCCCGAAGGCGACAGCAGCGAATGCGACAATCCCTTCTACCCCGTCGCGGACGAAGCCACATGGATGTTCAGCATTTCCACAGGCGAGAACGCCATCCATACCATGTCTGCCGATGACTTTGGCAAGTTCACCATCACGGTGGAAGGCGCGGACAGCACGTTTACCATTGACGGTCAGTGCGACAGTGAGGGAATCACCATCATGAACGTGCCTGGCGCACAGACCACCTATTCGGGCGAATACGGCAGTTCAGCCGTTACCACGGTCAGCGTCAGCGGCGTATCCCTGCCGAATGACATCGCCCAGGGTCAGCAGTGGACGCAGACCATCACGGTTACCACCGAGGCAGGCACTTCGATTATTGAGACCAACTACACGGCGGTTGGATTTGAAAACGTCACCGTGCCGGCGGGAGAGTTCTACGCACTGAAGATCGAACAGGATGGGTATGTGACAGTCTTTGGGCAGAAGGTGGCAATGCACGGCTTCAACTGGTATGCCGAGGGCGTGGGTCCCGTCAAAGCCGCCATGGACGGCGCGCCGACGATCGAATTGACGATGTACGATATTCCCGATTAAGAAATGAGGTGAATCATGTTTGGAAAATTCCGCGTCACGATTCTTCTTGCGCTTCTAGCCCTGACCTTGAGCACGCTTGCCTGCGGAGCCTCCGCTTTGCCCCAGCCTGCGGAGGCGAAACCCGTCCAATCGGTCCAAGCGACTGAATCGCCTGCCGAAGCGCCCTCAGGAAGCGGAACTGATCCCAATGCGGTCGTCTCCTATTCGCAGATCGTCCCGCCCGATGAACTCGAGAACCTGCTCATCAATCTCACGCCCACCCTGACGGAGAATTCCTATCCAGGCGGTACCTCCTGCATCTGGTCGTACGTCAATGCCGCAGGGCAGACGAGCACCTTTTCCATCCAGGTGGATTTCAGCCCGAACGCCGTGTCGCTTTGGGAGTCCACGCGTCAGTCCGAACTGTCGAACGAACCGTCCGATATCGTCGTCAACGGCATTGACGGTCTGGCGGATGAAAGTTATGTCTGGTCATCCAAAACGACGGGGCTGTATGTGGTCTATGCCCGCAAGGGAGGCAAGACCCTCATCATGCGTTACGTCCCACAGGATGTGATTTACATGGGAACCGAGTCGGGCATCATTGACATGGTGGAACGCTTCTTCAATCGGTTTTAGACGGGGCGGCGTGATGGGCGTTTTCTAAAGTTTGCGAGGAGAACCGCCACTGCTTATGACGCACTCATTTCTTATTCCAGACCTGAAGTCGTCTCTTAATCCCTGCAAGTCTTTCCTGGCTTTCGTTCGCTAGCAGCAGCGTCATGCCGAAGACGATGAGGACGTTGGTGATGAAGAAGAAGACCACCTCCTCCAGCGGCAGGATGCCGAAGAAGAGGATGCCCGTGGTTTGTTCTTTGGAAATGTTCCAGGTGGTGTCTGTCAGGGCGACGATGTCCGTCAGCGAGAGGTACGCGCCAGGGATGAGGATGCTCCAAAACACCAGTTTGCGGTGATGCCAGAGGATGTCTGCGCCGAACAGCAGTTGCGGGAGAATCGCAGGCAGCGCCCAGAAGAGGGTGATGGAGAGGTACGTCCATTTCACATCGCCGCAGAAGAAGAGGGCGGTGAAGAGCAACCAAAGTAACACAAGTACACAGGTAGACACGTACACAAGTAATTTGTTGGGGGTGAAGGTTGCCCTCACCCCCAGCCCCTCTCCCTGTGGGAGAGGGGAGATGCGGCGCGCCAGAAACCACCACCACAAACCCGAAAGAATCGTTTCGAGGACGAAGAAGGTATATTCTTCAATCGGTACGTAGCCAAGGACGATGCCCGTCACGAGGTCGGGGTTGTAGTACCAGACGCCCGTGGCGACGAGGTAGTTGTCCCAGGGGGTGGTGTAGGCGACGGCGAGAAAGACGTGGACGGCAATCGCGGTCCACACGGCGCGCGGGTTGACCCTCACCCCAGCCCTCTCCTTATCGGGTAGAGGGAGCAGGTAGTGGATGCCGAGGAAGATGAGGATGGGGAGGACGAGGAAGCGAAGGAGGAAGCCGAAGTAAGTCATAGAGATTAGATGATTAGAGAGTAGAGAGCAGTCTTTGGTAATGGGCAAATGGTAATTGGTGATGATGGAGTGGCGGGATACAGATCGAGCAGTAGACTATTCACTACTCTCTGTTCTCTGCTCTCTTGCTCACTCGCATCCTCACCCCAGGGCGCGGTTCGAGGGTGGCGCCCATGTGGGGATGAATGGGGTGATGGGTGAATTGAAATTGGTAATTGCGTAAGAGGTACGAAAGGACAACGCGCGCCTCCGCCTGACCGAACGCGCCGCCGATGCACGCCCTCGGTCCGCCGCCGAAGGGAACGTAAGAAAATGGCGGGGTCTTCCGTCCGTGGGCGAAACGTTCGGGGCAGAAGGAATCGGGGTTTTCCCAGATGGCGGGGTCGCGGTGGGTGAGGTAGATGGAGTAGAACAGGCGCTCGCCCGCAGGGGCTTTGCAATCGCCGAAGTCCATTTCTTCCGCAACGCGGCGATTGCCGATGTGAATGGGCGGATAGAGACGCAGGCTCTCCTTGATGACCTGATCGAGCAGGGGGGATTTGTCCAGCGTGTCGAGTTCTTCGATCAGGCGTTGGTGAATGTCCGGGTGTTCACCGAGCAGGACGAAGGTCCAGGCAAGAAGCGCAGTGGAGGTGTCGTGTCCCGCGATGAGCATGGTCAGCATCTGGTCGCGGATGAGGTCGTCGGTGAGTCCCGCGTCGATGAGGTGTTGGAGGAGATCGTTGGTAGCTGGTAATTGGTAACTGGTCATCGAGGCGCGGCGGGAGGCGATGATTTGGTAGAGGTAGTCGTCGAGCGCCCGCAGATGTTTTTTATAGCCAGGGCGCGGAATCTTCCGCCATAAAATCCACGCGCCAGGCGAGATGTATTCGATGGCTTTGAGAATGGGCGTCCAGATGCGCGGCAGGTCGTCCCAAACGTCTTTGCTGAAGAGCGCCTGCATGATGATGAGCAGGGCAATCTTGCGGCTCTCGACGAGCATGTCCACGATGTCGCCGTCCCGCCATGTGGAGGCGACGCGCTCGGTCTGCCAAATCATCATGTCGGTGTAGGCGGGCAGGCGCGAGGGGTGAAGCGGCGGCTCCATCAACGCGCGGTAACGGTCGTGTTCTTCGCCGTCCACGATGAGGACGCCGCGGCGGAGCAGGTCGGTGACGGGATCGGTGTTGCGCCACAGAACTTTCTCGCGCTCGGTGACGAGGACCTTGCGGTTCGCTTCGGGACCGAAGACGACATACGGACGGAAGCCAGGCAGGGGAATTTGAAAGAAACGCCCGACATGCTTCGCCATCACTTTGAGCGGACCAAGCGGGGAACGTTCTTTGAGCAGGGCGAGCAGGGCGGCGCGTCCGAGGGAGGGGGAGATGGGTTTCATTGGGAAGCGTTGGAACGTTGGAACGTTTGAACGTTCACACGTTGGAGAAATTCCGCTACTGCCTGCATGAACTCGGCGGGACATTCCTCGTGTGGGACGTGTCCGCATTGGGGTATGACGGCAAGTTGGGCATTGGGCAATTCGTCCGCAAGGCGAAGCGATTGCTCGGTCGGGACGATGCGGTCGTCGTCGCCTGTGATGACGAGGATGGGCAGGTCGAATTCGCCGAGGCGTTCGGCGAGTCCGCTTTCGCGGCTGGCAATGGTGAGTTCCCAGAGCGCCTTGTCCCAGTCCGCGAGGCGAAGCGGCTTTTGGTAACCATTCAGGATTTCGGGCGTAATCTTCGATGGGTCGTGCCAGGCGAGCTCGATGAGTTCGGGTCCGCGCGTTTGGATTTGACGGGCGAACAACGGACCGAGATGACGCATCTGCGGTGTGCGGAGCAGAGGGCGAATCCACGCGGGCGCGCCTCCTCCCGCATAGACAGCGGGGTCAACCAAAATCAGGCTTTGCACACGCTGAGGGTATTTCAACTCGGTGAGCATGGCAATCGTCCCGCCCGCCGAGTTGCCGACGAGAATCGCCCGCTCGACGCCGAGCGCGTCCATCAAGCCGATAACCAGTTCGACCTGCGCCTCCTGACTGTAGGGGCTTTCGCCCTCCCACGTGAGCGGGCGCTCGGTGAGACCAAAGGCGGGACGGTCATAGGCGATGACCCTGCCGAATTGTGAGAGCGGTTCGGTCACTTCGCGCCATGAGAACAGGCTGGCGCCAAAACCGTGCAGGAGGATGAAGGTCGTTTCGCCCTGCCCGTAGAGTTTGTAGTGAACGTCAATGCCGTTGATTTCGATGAAACGGCTGTCGGGATCGGTGAGTTCCTCCACAGGGACGGTGTTTTCCAGCGGCGGCACGGGGACGAGGAAAGGACCGATGAGGAGGAGTAGAAGGAGGGATGCGAAGAGGAAAAGAAGGGTGCGTTTGAGTTTCATAGTCTGATAGTCGGATAGTCTGGAGTCTCATAGTCTGATGGTCTGGAGTCTCATAGTCTGATGGGCGGATGGTCTGAAGTCTTATCGTCTGTGAGTCGAAGGTCGAAGGTTAAAAGTCAGCGCGACGACGTTTGACCCATGACCTTTGACATGTTATACGCCTTCAGCGTTCGTTCCTTATCCCGTTCGATGATGGGGCGTTCGGGGTAACCTTTCACCTTGATGCCCTTCTCCCACGGCGCGTGAATGTCTTTCGCGTCCAGTCCGCGCAACTCTGGCACCCACTTGCGGATGTAATCTCCGTTTGGGTCGAACTTCATGCTTTGCAATATGGGGTTGAAGATGCGGAAATACGGGGCGGCGTCGGTGCCTGTACCTGCCGTCCATTGCCAGCCGCCGTTGTTCGCGGCGAGGTCGCCATCGAGCAGATTTTCCATGAACCAGGCTTCACCCCAGCGCCAGTCAATCAGCAAATCCTTGACGAGGAACGAAGCGACGATCATCCGCGCCCGATTGTGCATCCAGCCGGTGGCAAGCAATTGACGCATCGCCGCATCCACCACCGGGACGCCTGTCTCGCCCCGCTTCCACGCTTCGAACTCTGACGCCTCGTTCCGCCAGGGGATGTTGGCGAGGGCGGGGTTGAAGGCGGTCTCGGCGACGTGCGGAAAGTGGTAGAGGATTTGGATGTAGAACTCGCGCCAGATGAGTTCGTTGAGCCAGGTTTCGACGCCGTGTGAGTTCGAACGTTCGAACGTTTGAACGTTTGAACGTTTTGCGGCGTGGGCGGCTTGACGGAGGGAGACCATTCCAAAGCGGATGTAGGGGGAGAGTTGCGAGGTGCCGTCGAGGTCGAGGCGGTTGCGGGCTTCGGAGTAATTGGTAATTGGTAAATTGGTAAATTGGTTCAGGCGGCGCAGGGCTTCGGTTTCACCAGCGGGAAAGCCGGGGTTGACTTTGAACGGCGGGAGCGGTTCGGTGCGAATCTCTGCGGGGGTGGGGATGTGACTCGGCGCGGGGAGCAGGTGTATCTCCGTCAGCAGGGATTTCCACGCTTTGGAGTAGGGTGTGTAGACGGTGTAGGGCTTGCCGTCCGCTTTTTTGACGAATTCGGGGTGATGGACGGTTTGACCGTGGATGAGTTGAAGGGGAAGATGGCGGGCGATCTCGGCGTCACGGCGGCGGGCGTAGGGGGTGAAGTCGGCTTCGGCGAAGATGGCGGAGGCGTTGGTCTCGGCGAGGAGGGAGCGAAGGACTTCGAGGGGTTTGCCGCTGCGAATTACGAGATACGAGCGCCGAGCGCGGAGGTCGCGGTCGAGGGCGTGGAGTCCTTCGTAGAGGAAGTCCCGCCGGCGGGGGGATGAGGAGGAAAAGGCTGGGTCGAGGATAAAGACTGGGAGGACAGAACCAGCCTCGAGCGCGGCATGAAGCGCCGGGTTGTCGGTCAGGCGCAAGTCTCGCCGAATCCACCAGATCGAGGTCATACGGGTTGATGTAAAAAGCGGACGTTCATCCACGTGATCTTGGCGATGGAGTGACTCACTTCGGGCTGTTCGTTGATGCGGATGGAGATGTCGCCCGCGCGGTTGAGTTCGAGACGCCCCGAATTGCCGCGGTTGTCCCTGATGTTCAGGAAGCCGTAGGCGCGGATGCGGGCATTGCCGAACAGGGAGAGCGCCAGTTCGCTGGTGAGAACGCCTTCGAATTCGGCGGTGTAATTGCCTGAAGTGAAGGTGAACTTTGATGGAGCGGGCATGCCCAACCCGCGCCAGCCGACGGTGGTGCCGGTGATCCGCTCGGAGCCGCGGAAGGCGCCGCTGTCTGGCAGGATGGCTTCGTAGGTGATGTGGTAATGCGGCGAGTCGTTTTCGAGTTTCGCCGTCACTGTTGCGCCGGTGGTCGGGTCGGCTTCGCTGACCTGGTCGCCGACGCGGTTGAAGCGAGGCTGGTAATACGCCCGCCCGAACGAAGTGGAGGAGGTTGCCGCATAGACCGCCGCGTATTCGAGCGCTTGTTCGGTCTTCCCTTCGGCAAGCGCGGCGGAGGCTTTGACAAGCCATTCCGTTTTGTGCATGCGGCGGACAATGTAGCCGAGCAGGGTGATACCTTCGGGCGGCAGTTCGTAACGGGCGGTTTCGATCAACATGGTTTGCTCCTTTCGTGGTTCGGGTGGAGGGCGTTTCTAAGTCATCAATTCTGGCATGGTCGGTGTTGGGACCTTTTCGGGGAATAACTGATGCAGGACTGTCAACACCTGGTAGGTTGTATCGGCTTCGAAGGTGTAGAAGCCCTCGTACATGCGCGGCTCGCCGGGCAGGCGTTCTTCGGGGGTGATCTCTTCGGCGAGCAGGGTGGCGCTGATGCCGGGACCGTAGGCAATCACGTACCAGTAGTTTTCGAGCGGTGTGCCCGAGGTATCCACATAGGTGGTGTTGGGAAGTTCAGGCAGTTGGGCATCCGGCACGCCATAGAGCCACAACCCTCGGGAGGACTGGGCAACCAGCTTGTAGCGGTCTATTTGGGGCGAGAGCCGCGACGAGAAGTACTGGAAGGAGACATGCGAATCAGACACGCCCGGGCTGGCGGTGATCAGCCCTTCGATCATGTGACTGATTTCGGTCATTCCATCCACGGTGAAAATGTAACGGAAGGTCAGCCGTTGCAGGTCAGAAGGGGAGGTGCGACGGAGGAGCGCCTCCGTCCGCGGCGGGTAGAGCGGAAGCATCCGCCGATAGAAATTGCCGAGAATGTCTTTATTCATGGTTAGTCACTCGCAGAGGGATGTGCAGCCACAGCGGACTGTTCCCGCAGGGCGGCGGCGATGGGATGGTTGTAAATTTTGACAATGACATAGACGGTTAAGCCAAACATGAGGACTGCCCCAAACGCGCCAGGAGCCCACGTGCCAACCTGCTGGAGCAAGGCGCCGCCGAGAATAGGAGCAAAGATACGCGTGGCAGACTCGACGGAGGCGGACAACCCCAAAATGCCGCCCACTTCCTGCGGCGTGACGGCTTTGGTCAGCGTGCTGGAGAGCAGGGTGTTCAACGTCCCGCCTGCAATGGCGGTGGGCGTCAGCACCACCAACAGCCAGAAGACCGACGGCGTCAGCGCCCAGCCGAGCAGGGAAACTGCCATCAGCGCGACCGAGAATGTGATGAGCACGTCCTCGCGGAAGCGCGTCGTCAGCCTGCCGACCAGAAATCCCTGCACGAAGACCGAGAGGATGCCCACATACGTCAGCACGAAGCCAGTATCGCGGGCAGACAGGTTGAAGCGGCTCAGGGCATAGAGCGAGAAAATGGTCTGGAAGATGGCAAACGCCAGTCCGAAAAAGAAGCGGGTGATGAGGATGGGTCCCGTGAATGGGCGCTTCAGAGCGACCATCAGCGCATCCAGCGTGACTTTGGGCTGACTCTGCTCCCCAGCCTGTCTCATCCGCTCCTTTGTCAACGATTCGGGTAACCAGGTATAAATCAGGACGAGGTTGATGAGCGAAAGTCCCGCCGCTGCAAATGCAGGAACGTTGTAGCCATACTGGCTGAGCAATCCGCCTGTGACGGGTCCGATGATGAAGCCAAGCCCGAAGGCGGCGCCGATGAGTCCCAGCCCCCTGGCGCGGTTCTTTGCGTCAGTCACGTCGGAGATGTAGGCTTGCGCAATGGACAGGTTGCCGCCCGTGAACCCGTCAATGATGCGGGAGGCGAAGAGCATCCAAAGCGCGTTGGCAAATCCAAGCAGGAGGAAGCCGAGGAAGGTTCCGAAGATGGAAGCAAGCAGAAGCGGACGGCGTCCGTAACGGTCGGAGAGGCGACCCAGGATGGGCGCGCCAATCAATTGCGCGGCGGCATAGGAGGCGACGAGTAGTCCCGTGGTAAATTTGCTGGCTTGAAATGTTTCGGCATAGTAAGGCAATAGCGGCAGGATGAGGCTGAAGCCCAGAAGGTCAATGAAGACCACGAAAATGATGGAAAAGAGGCGTTTGTTATTCATGAGTACCTTGGTAACTCTAATGGGTTTGAGTTGGGTTAAAGAACGAGAATAATTCCCATGATGATCTCCGTGGCGACGCTGATCCAATTGGATTGGACGGAGGACTTATCCACAAAGATGGAGACGAGACGCACGGCGGCGATGGCGAGGTACATGATGCCGAGCGCCTGATAGACTTCGCGCGTCGCCAGCACAAAGACGGCGAGACCCAGCCCGATGAACAGTCCGCCAAAGATGGCGCGGATCTCAGTGATGCCGCGCCCATCAGCGGCAGTCAGCCCCGTGAAGCCTTGCACACTGCGCGGCCAGAGGAGGGAAACGAATCCCGTCACGATGGTGAGCAGGACGGCGATGAGTTGGAGAATTTTGAGGAAGGTCATTGATTTCCTTTTGAAGTGAAGTCTTTGCCACGGAGACACGGTGTCATGGAGAATTTAAAATATGTGTCTCCGTGGTGAATTATTTACAGCCGCGGGATCAAAACGGGTGTGTTCTTCTTGTATTCTTCGTACTCTTCCTGCCCGCCCCATTTCGCGTCTGCTTTCTTCTCAAGCAGGGGAATGCCGCTGACGCGGGTGAGAAGCAAGGTCACAAAGAGCGGCGAGATCATGGCGATCCACTGCCAGCCTTGCAGAACAGGGATGGCGATGATGGCGATGCCGATCCACAGGACAATCTCGCCGAAGTAGTTGGGATGCCGCGAGCGCGACCACAATCCTGTGCAGATGAACTTGCCCTTGTTGGATGGGTCGGCGTTGAAGCGGCTTTTCTGCGCATCGGCGATGACTTCGATGGCGAAGCCGATGACCCACACCAGCGCGCCGACGATGGCGAACGCGTCCAGTCCCTTGCGCGTGGCGGAGGTGATGGTCACTAGCGCCGCCGCGGCGGTGAAGGTCACCCACAGCCCTTGAATGGTCCACACGTTGAGGAAGCGCAGGAAATTCGGCTTGATTTCGTCGAAACGGTCGTCTTTGCCCGCCTTGCGGATGCGGCTGAAGAGGAACGCTCCGAGCCGAACCGCCCAGACACTGACCAACGCCGCAACAAGGAACGAGCGCGCATCCAACGGGACGGTGTAGCGGGTATAGCACAGCGCGGCACTTATCACAGTGATGTAGGTGATGCTGCCTGTCAGGTCGAAGTATTTTTCGGTCTGGAAAATATAAGCAGGGATGAAGACCAGCCATTGAATGAGGAACGCCAGCGCGACCACGAGCGCGAAGACGGGGACTCCGCCAAGCGTCGCGCCGCCCTGGCTTCCCGCCAGCGCGACGAGGAAGCCGATGAGGATGAGAAGCGGAAGAATCAGAAGGGATTTAAAGTCAATTGGTTTCATCAAGTTGCTTTTGTTTGTCATTTCACCCTCACCCCCAACCTCTCTACCAGCGGGAGAGAGGTTGGGGGTGAGGGAAAGCACGCGTCGACGCTATGAACCATCTCACGCCGACGGGCACGTAGAGAATGTGTCCTACGCGAAAGGGCGAATCCTACGCATGTAATTTTGCAACCTCCTCCGCCAGCCAACGCTTGATGGGTTCGCCCGCGCCGTTGATGTGCTTGTCGATGGCTTTGGCATAGGCGTTGATGAAGCCTATCAACTCCTCATCGGGGTGGTCGTAGGCATGGAGCAGGAATTTGACCCACTCCATTTCATCGGATGCATAGTGGATATTGCCGAGGGAGAGGGCGGATGCGATATTGTCGCCGAGGAATTGCATACCGGTCTGGTAATCTTCGCTGGAAATGCGCAGGGGTTTGACGAGCGTACGCAGAGTCGTTTCGATCTCGGCGCGTTTGGAGAGGAAAAAATGATGGGCGGCGACGTACTCCTGTGAGGCGGCTTTGAGTTTCAGCGGTTTGCGCCTGTTGTTTAGGATTAGTTCCACTTCGTTGACAGAGGCGGAAACGTCGTTGCCGAGATGATGCCCTGGGATGTAGGAAAGGATTTCTGGCTGCATGTTGAAGATGCGCCCGCCATATCCGACAGTGATACCTTTGTTGGAAAGTACGTTGGCGGTGTGTTGCAGGTGGGCAGCGCTGGTCAGGGTCTGCGCGACGAGGATGACGAGATTGGCGCGCACACTTTGTACCGTCTCTTCGAAATGCGCGGGAGGAACGTTGGCGCCCAGATAAATGACATTGATCCCGCGGCGGCGCAGGAAAAGGGCAAGCAGGAGCGGCGTGAAGGTATGCCACTCGTTCGGAGGGCATCCCACCAATACGGTATGGGGACGCGAAGGGGCGGGGGAGGCGATCAAGAGCGCGTCCAGCCGCCGCATGGCCAGCCCGGAGGCAAAATGTTCCTGCTGAACGCTGGCGCGGTTCTCGTACCACATGCCGCCGATCTCCGACATGCCCTTTTGCAGGACTTCCACGCATACGGCTTCGATGGGGAACATGGAGAATGCCTGATTCAAGGTCTGTTCGGCAGCGGTTTCGTTGAAGTTCATGCAGGCATTCACCCATTGCGAGCGCAGAGCGTCGAGGGTTGTTTCGGAGGTGATATGGGGAGCAGAACCCGTCTGAACGGCGGCAAGGCTCGAAGTTGACAGACCAGCCAGCGGGTCGGAGCCTGAGGCGACCTGTTCGTTCCACAGATCCACCGCACGCGAAATGGAAAGTCCCTCCATCTGGCGGGCCATCAGCCACTTGATGATCTGGATGTCGCGTTCCGAATAAAGACGGTGCCCGCCGGGGGTGCGTTGAGGTACGGGCAAGCCATAGCGGCGTTCCCAGGCGCGCAACGTGTCGGCAGGCAGGCCTGTCTCTTTGAGGACCACTTTGAGGTTAAAGACGGGGGTTGTACTTACCATTTTTTTATTTCCTTCTTTGGTTTAGGCTGGCTTCAAGGCGGGATGATTCACCTTTTGCACAGCTATTGTACCCTTTTCTTTCAGAATCCTCTCAGTGGTCAGGCGGGCGGAGAGCAAGACGATGGGCAGTCCTGTGCCGGGGTGGGTGGACGCGCCTGCAAAGTAGAGATTTCTATATTTGGCGTGACGATTGTGTGGGCGGAGATAACCGACCTGCCAAAAGTTGTGACTCAGCCCGAACGCCGCGCCTTTCTCCAGATTGAAGCGTTCTTTCCAGACTTTGGGCTGGTACACGATCTCGAACTTGATGTGCTCCCTGAGGTCGGTGACGCCCATCTCTTTGGCGAGGCGGGCGAACACGGTCTCGCGGGCGCGGCGGACCAGCGCGTCCCAGTCCTGAGCGGTACGCGCGTCGAGGTGACCGACGGGGACGAGGACGTAAAGCGTGTCCTGACCTGCGGGCGCGGCGGCGGGGTCAGTGCGGGCGGGCGCGTGAACGTAAAACGACGGCACTTCGGGCAGGGTGTGATCCTTGAAGATGCGGTCGAAGGAGGCTTTGTAGTCGCCGCCGAGGAAGACGTTGTGGTGGGCAATTTGCGGATACTGCTTGTCCACGCCCCAGTAGAACATGATGGTGGAGCAGGTGTAGAGTTTCTTATCCAGTTTTTCGGCTTCGGCGCGGTCGGGAAGGAGTTCTTTGTAGATGTAGGGCAGGTCTGCGTTGCCGATGAAAATATCCGCCGTCAACTCGCGTCCGTCTTCGAGGGTGGCGCTATGCACTCGTTGAACGTTCGAACGTTCGACGTTCAAACATTTGACAGCCGTGTTGTACACAAACCTCACCCCCAACCGTTCCGCCACATTCACCAACGCCTGAATCGCGGCGTACATCCCGCCCATCGGGTACCACACGCCCTCCGCGAGTTCCGTGTATTGGAGCAGGGAGTAGGTGGCAGGCGCGTCGTAAGGGCTGAGACCCAGGTACATATTCTGGAACGTGAACGCGGCTTTGAGCCGCTCGTCCTTGAAGAAGCGACCCGTGTTGGCGTAGTGCTTTTGCAGCGCCTTGAGTTGCACGATGAGCGGCAGGTTGGCGAGGCTGAAATACTCGAAGAGACTGTAGAAGTTCCGCCCGACGAACTTTTCCACCGAGAGTTTGTAGTGCTTGCTTCCTTCGGCAATGTAGTTCAAGAAACCGGTAAAGGCGCTCTTTTCCACTTTTTCGAGCTGGGTTTGCATGTCACCGATATTGGACGTCAGCGCCAGTTGCAAGCCGTCATCGAAGTGGACTTTATAGGTCGGGTCGATGCGCTTCAGGGCGAGATGGTCGCTCATCTTTTCGCCGAGAGAAGCAAAGGTCTCCTCCCAGATCTCGGGCATGAGGAACAGCGTCGGTCCGATGTCGAATCGGTGACCGTCGCGGACGATCTGGTTACAGCGTCCGCCGGGAGTCGATTCCTTTTCGAGCACGGTCACGTCATATCCATTTTTGGCAAGCCGGGCGGCGGTGGCGATTCCGCCAATGCCGGCGCCGATCACAAGGGCTGTTGGTTTGGTCATGGTTTTTCCTTTTCTTTCAAACGGTTGGCATCGCAGTGAGATAATTATATGTGTTGTCTAATATTTGTCAATATTGAAAAAATTTTCCTTTACAAAACCTTGACAAAATTAGTGAAATATATACAATATACCCAACACTTATTCGGAGGAGCCTATGCAAGCACAAGCACACTGGGAAAACCAATTACTTGCCCTCGCCGGCAATGCCCCTCATCCTTCGACCCGCCCATTCTTTTCCTACTGGGCTGGCGATGTCGCTCTACGGCAGGCTTACAAACATGCTGAGGTCATTACCGCCGAACACAGCAAATCTTTTCACTTTGCATCCGGCTTGTTGCCCGAAGAGAAACGCTCCGCAGTCCGCGCCCTATATGCTTTTTGCCGCACGGTGGATGATATTGTGGATGAATCAACGGACGATGAACGCGAATCCCGCCTCGATTACTGGCGTCGGATGATCGAAACCGGCTCCTTCGCAGAAAATGACCTGGTCGCTGCCGCATGGGCAGATACTCTCACCCGTTACCACATTCCCCGCCACTACGCCCTGCAACTCATCGACGGCGTCCAACGCGACCTCCTTCAGGCGCGTTACCAAACCTTTGACGAACTGGCCACATATTGCTATGGCGTTGCTTCCACGGTGGGATTGATGAGCATGTACATTGTCGGTTTCAAGAACAATGATGCTGTCCCATATGCCATCAAACTAGGTGTTGCCCTGCAAATGACCAATATCCTGCGTGATGTTGGTGAAGACTATCGCAGCGGACGTCTTTACCTGCCGCGCGAAGAATTGACGTTCTACGGCATCCGTGAGCAGGATATTGCCGAGGGTTGTGTGACCGACAACTGGAGACAATTCATGAAATTCCAAATCGAACGGACGCGGCACCTCTACGAAGAATCGTGGGCAGGCGTGAAAATGTTGGAACGGGAAGGGCAGCTCGCCATTGGTGCCGCGTCCGTTTTTTATCAGGGCATCCTCGATGACATCGAAAGACATGATTACGATGTGTTTAGCCGACGTGCTTCCCTGGGCGCTCTTGGCAAGTTGAGTCGAATTCCAAGCCTTTGGCTGAGAGTCAAGTCACTGTAGGGAATTGGCACATCCGAAGTACTCTCCCTGACGCAAGGGCATGGTATCCACACCATGCCCTTGTATTGTTTTGGGAATATAATCGCATGATAAATCGCATCGCATTGTTTCTCTTACTTTGCCTGACTGCTTGTGTTTCTTCTGTTCCCACACCCACTCTTGTTGAGGTGACCTCCATGCCGTCCATTCGATATCTTGCCCTGGGTGACTCTTACACAATTGGCGAGAGTGTGGATACGCCTGAACGTTGGACCAATCAACTTGCCGCGCTGCTCGAATCTTCTCCGGGGTTTTCCGGCAGGCGCGTGGAAGTCATCACCATTGCCCGTACAGGTTGGACGACACAGGAGTTATGGGAAGGTATTCAGGAAAGGAATCTGGAGCCGCCGTACGATCTGGTTTCCCTGTTGATCGGAGTCAACAATCAGTATCGCGGCTACGATATCAACGAATATCGCAGACAGTTCATCTTTCTTCTGACCAAATCCATCGAATATGCCGGTGGAGATGCAAACCGCGTTATTGTGCTATCCGTCCCTGATTGGGGCGTCACGCCGTTTGCCGCAAACCGCGATCGAGGACAAATCGCCAATGACATCGATGCCTTCAACGCCGTCAATCGCGAAGAGACCGAGAAAGCCGGCGCTCATTATGTGGACATCACTCCCATCTCGCGTCAAGCCTTGAATGACCCCACATTGATCGCTTCCGATGGGTTGCACCCCTCGGGAAAAATGTATGCCGAATGGGCAAAACAAACTCTGCCTGAAGTTCTCCGGGCTTTACACTAATCGGCGTCCGTTTTTATTACCCATACCCGTTTATCGATAGATAAGGAGATGAGACATGCCCCAAATATTGTATGAAAAAGTTCAGCAATATATCACGTCCCTCGTTCCATCGCGTGAACCTGAACTCCGGAAGATGGAAGAGATCGCGGAAAAGAACGGCTTTCCCATTATCGGCCCCGCCTGCGGATATTACTGTTACCAACTGGCGCGCATGATCAATGCCAGGTCTGTTTTTGAGCTTGGCTCCGGCTATGGGTATTCCACAGCTTGGTTTGCAAAAGCAGTGAAAGAAAATGGGGGTGGAGTGGTACATCATACCGTCTGGGATGACGATCTGTCGAAACGAGCGCAGAAACATTTGTCCGAATTGGGAAGCGCAGACCTGGTCCGTTTCCACATTGCCGAAGCAATTGAGACTCTCCGCCAGACGCCGGGTCTATTCGACATCATTTTCAACGATATTGACAAGGAGGGGTACCCCGACTCCCTTCCCGTTATCAAAGAAAAGATACGTCCCGGCGGATTGCTCATCATCGACAACATGCTTTGGCATGGGCAAACGCTCGACCCGAATGACCGTGAGCCATCTACCGAAGCCATCCGCCGCTTCACGCGTGACATTACGACTGATTCCGATTGGATTGTTTCTCTTGCCCCTGTGCGGGATGGTATGGTCGTTGCATATAAAAAGTAGAGCGAGATTAATCTCGCTCTACAAATATCACATTTCACAAGGAACATCATGGCATACAACTTCAACATCACATCCAATCGCCGCGATCCGAACATTCTCAATAAATGGACATTCTATCCGAAAGATGTACTTCCCATGTGGGTTGCAGACGCGGACTTTCCCGCCGCGCCGCAGATTCGAGCTGCGCTCCACAGGCAAGTGGAGCATGGCGTGCTGGGATACGCATTCCCGACCCGAACTTTCATGGAAACCATCACCGCCCGTATGAAGAAACTTTACCATTGGGACGTTGACCCTGATTGGATCGTCTATACAGCAGGTGTCAACAATGGTTACAACATCGCGGCGCGGATATTATGTTCGCCGAAAAAAGGGTATTTGATCCAGACCCCTGTTTACAACGAGTTTCTGGAAACGGAACACAAAACAGGAGCGCGGCAGAGTGTCGCGCGGTTGGTGAAAAAGCTCGATGGAAACCGGATCAGCTACGAGGTCGATTTTGAGGCGTTCGAGAGGGGCGTTAAAAAATCGGGCATGTTCTTGTTGTGCCATCCGCATAATCCTGTTGGAAAGATCTATTCCCGCGGTGAGTTGAAACGCATGGCGGAGATTTGCCTTGAAAACGACGTCTCAATTGTCTCCGACGAAATCCACAGTGAATTGCTGCTGGGCGGCGCGAAGTTTACGCCGCTGGCGAGTCTGTCGCCTGAGATCGGAAGACACACCATCACTTTGATTTCAGCGTCGAAGGCTTTCAATGTGCCGGGGCTGGCATGCGCGTTTGCTATCATCCCCGATGCCGAATTGCGGAAAAAGTTTTTCGATACAGCCTACGGCATGTCTTTTGAGGTATCTTCGACCGGACTGACTTCCGCTCATGTTGCCTATTCGGGCAGGGCGGATGCGTGGTTGAAGGAATTGCGGCGTTATCTTACCGCCAATCGGGATTTCATTATTGAATATATGGAAAGAAATTTGCCGGGTGTGCGCCTGACAAAGCCCGACGCAACCTATTTGATGTGGCTGGATTTCTCGGAGTATGGGCTTCAGCCTTCCCCGTTTGAGTTTTTCCTGAATAAGGCGAAGGTGGCGCTCAGCGATGGGGGAAAATTCGGCAAGGGGAATGAACAGTTTGTACGCCTCAACTTTGGTACTTCGCGTAGAATTCTCAACCAGGGACTGGAGCGAATGCGTAAAGCCCTTTATTCGCTATAAATAAAGGACGGACGGGGGGCACCCGTCCGTCAGGTAATAAACTATGGCTGGAAGGAAGTGGGGGTTGCGTGCCTTCCTATCGTTAGGGGAACGTCTGGTTCTAAAGCTGGACTTCTGCTTCTGACCAGGTTAAGGCTTCCCAGTCCTTCCGTGGGCTTGCATTTCAGGCGGTGTCTCTATGGCTACCTCCTTTCTCTTGACATCATCATACCCCGATTCGAAATCGATACATTAAAATAACCATACGGTTTCGTTAAAAAATTTTTCAGCTTTCATATCCGTCATTGAAATATTGGATACGAATTGCTGATGCTGTTTGCAACGCGTGCGTTCATGTTGGAACAATTCATCATCTTTGATTGCTGCAGGAGCGGCGAACGCCCGTGAAACGGCATCAGGCAGAATGGTGCGTGATCGAATGCGTTGCTTGGACGAGTCGATTCAATGGGCACGGTCGAAAGTCCATGAGGCTGGCATGAGTTGCAAGGTTAGATGGGAAAGAGTCAAAAAACACCTCACTCCCTCGCGGCAGGAACTCTCATCCTCGATATGATGGGACCCGTTGAAGAAAATCTTGCCCAAGCGAAAGTATATTGTAGGTGAATCGATTGTGAAGTATAATACAAGTTGTCTGACAACTTTTTCAGGAGGAAGGTATGACTACCATCGACTTGACCGTTGAAAAATCACGCCGCGCAAATGCCGTCAAACGCGCGAAAGAGCGTAACATCATTATCCCCACTTATGCACAAATGAAGGACCCTTCGAAGATTCCGGCAAAAATCAAGGATGAATTGAAGGGAATCGGGCTCTGGGACATTCATCCGCGCAACCTCTTCCGAATCACATGGAAGAATGAACCCATCGCTTCTGGCGGGACCTTCGGCGGGGTCAACTATCTCGAACTTCCCTCCACACTGACGGGAGTCCCGGCGCGCATCATCGTGCTGGTCGGCAAGTGGTTTCCGACGGGCGCGCACAAGGTCGGAGCGGCGTTCAGTTGTCTTGTGCCGCGGCTGGTCACAGGTCAGTTCGACCCGACGGTGCAGAAAGCCGTCTGGCCCTCCACAGGGAACTATTGCCGCGGCGGCGCGTATGACTCCGCGTTGCTGGCATGTGAATCCATCGCCATCCTCCCCGAAGGCATGTCGAAGGAACGGTTCGACTGGCTTGCCAGCGTGGCGGGAGAAGTCATCAAAACGCCCGGCTCCGAATCGAACGTGAAGGAAATCTTCGACAAGTGCTGGGAACTGCGCAAGTCCGGGCAGGATCTGATGATCTTCAATCAGTTCGATGAATTCGGCAACTATCTCTGGCACTACGAAGTGACAGGTCACGCGATGGAGGAAGTGTTGAAGCAGGTCATGGGTCCGCATGACCGCTATCGCGGCATGGCATCTGCCACCGGCTCGGCAGGAACAATCGCCAGCGGCGATTACATGAAGCAACTCTTCCCCGACAGCAAGATTGTGGCAAGCGAAGCTCTGCAATGCCCAACCCTGCTCGAAAACGGATTCGGCGCACACCGCATCGAAGGCATCGGCGACAAGCACGTGCCGTGGATTCACAACGTCAAGAACACCGATGTCGTCGTCGCCATTGACGATAATGCCGTGGTCAACCTCGCCCGCCTGTTCAACGAGGAAAGCGGACGCGCCTATCTTGTTGAAAAAGGAGTCCCCGAATCACTGGTCTCCAACCTCGATTTATTGGGTTTCTCCGGCATCTCGAACGTGCTTTCGGCAATCAAAGCCGCCAAGTATTACGAGATGGGAGAAAATGACATTCTGCTCACCGTCCTAACCGACTCGATGGAACTTTACCGCTCACGCATCCATGAGATGCATCAGGAGTTTGGTCAATACACCGAGCGTGACGCCGCCGCAGATTTTGCCCGTTACCTGCATGGTCAATCTACAGATAACATGCTCGAACTGCGCTATACCGACCGCCGCCGCGTTCATAACCTGAAATATTACACGTGGGTCGAGCAACAGGGTAAAACCTACGAAGAGATTCAACAACAATGGTATGAGCCGAATTACTGGACTGACGTGCAAAAGCAGGCGGATGAAATTGACGAACTGATCGTCGAGTTCAATAAGGAAGTGGGGTTGATATAAAAAACAAGCCGCCGTGCAGACCAAACGGCGGCTTATCTCTTCTCATTGTTGACAGTCTCCCTCTTTTTGTGCTACACTATAGTTGTCAGACAACTTTGGCCTAGGCGACTGGACGAACCGACCAACAGACTTGAAACCATCAAATAACATGACCACCCTCCTAGTCAAGAATGCCCATATCGTCACCATGGATGACCATCAGCGGGAAATTCCCGATGGTGGTCTTTTTATTCGCCGCGGGCTTATCCAGGAAGTCGGACCGATGTCTGAGCTTCCTGCCACTGCCGACGAAGTCCTTGACCTCACGGGTCACGTTGTCCTGCCGGGTCTTGTCAACACACATCACCACTTCTACCAGACCCTCACGCGCGCCATCCCCGCCGCGCAGGATGCCAATCTATTCAACTGGCTCAAAACCCTCTACCCGATCTGGGCGCGTATAAACCCCGAGGATATTTTCATCTCGACCCAGACTGCGCTGTCTGAGCTTGCCCTTTCGGGATGCACCACGGCCTCGGATCATCTATACCTTTATCCAAACGGTTCAAAACTCGACGATGAAATTGCCGCGGCTTCCGAAATCGGACTCCGCCTCCACGCCTCGCGCGGCTCCATGTCCCTCGGCGAATCGAAAGGCGGACTCCCGCCCGACAGCGTGGTAGATGACGAAGATTCCATCCTCAAAGATTCACAGCGCCTGATCGAGAACTATCACGATGCCAAACCCGGTTCGATGGTTCAAATTGTCCTTGCGCCGTGTTCCCCCTTCAGCGTGACCGGCGAACTGATGAAACAGTCCGCCAAATTGGCGCGTGAATACGGCGTGCACCTGCATACGCACCTCGCCGAGACCGAAGATGAGGAACAATTCTGCCTGCAAAAATTCGGCCATCGTCCCGTCGGATACATGCAAGAAGTGGACTGGGTTGGCGACGACGTCTGGTTCGCGCATGCAATTTGGGTCGATGACGAGGAGGTCAAAGTCTTTGCCAGACACAATTGCGGTGTGGCGCACTGTCCAACATCCAACATGAGGCTGGCTTCGGGCATTGCTCCCATCAAGGAATATCGGCAAGCGGGTGTCAACGTTGGTCTCGGCGTGGACGGTTCCGCCTCCAATGACGGTTCGCACCTGCTGGCGGAAGTCCGCAATGCGATGTTGCTGTCGCGCGTGAAAGATGGGATCACGGGTTATTCATTATCCAACGATCCGAATCGCAAATTGATGACGGCAAGAGAGGCGCTGTATTTGGGAACGCGTGGAGGGGCGGCGGTTTTGGGAAGGACAGACATCGGAAGTTTGGAAAGTGGAAAGTGTGCTGACTTCTTTGCCGTCGACCTCAACCGCATCGAGTTTACAGGGATGCACGACCCCGTTTCGGCGATTGTGTTCGGTCAACCTGTCCGCGTGGATTACACCGTAGTCGGAGGCAGGTTCATCGTCAAGGAAGGATGCGTAGCCACCGTTGACGAGCGAAAACTGATTGAGAAACACAACAAAGCAGCCCGGAGGTTGTTGGCGGGTTAGCAAGTTGGAACGTTTGAACGCCCAAACCTCTGAACCTTCCAACCTCAAACTTTTGAACTTGATGAACAAGCTGATCATTTTTTCAGGTTTACCGGGTGTAGGCAAAACAACTTTAGCGAAGCGGCTGGCGCGTGAATTACGCTTTCCGTTCATTTGCATCGATGATGTCATCGGTGATGTGCCGGAAAATGCCGGTATTCCGTTCTGGGATTCGAGAGTCGCGGTCCTGCTCGATGTGGTCAACACCCAACTGGAACTGGGACTCAGCGTTATTGCCGAGTCGGTCTTTATGAACATGGACCGTCACCATGCCCAGGAACTGGCCCGCAAGCATAATGTCGGCTTTTTGCCGATCTACGTTTTTCTTTCCGATGAGAATGTTTGGAAGGAAAGAGTGACCAGCCATTTCAATGAGTTGAAACACCCTGAGATCGCCACTTGGGAGCGCATTCAGCACCAGCGACAGCGCTTCCGTGAATGGGAGCCGGGGACCGCCCTGTTCATTGACTCGCTTCATACTGTTGATCAGAATTATGAGCGGGTTCTGGAATTTGTTTTGAACGACAACATGGACATCCAGCCTCTTAAGGCTATTCCATTAATTGCTGGGAGGTACCATTGAGCGGAGGCGATATGATGGCCCAGGTTTTCGTTGTTCTTCTGTTTGGCTTCCCGGCTGTGCTTGTGTCGCTTTTGCTCTCGGTTGTCGGTATTCTCAAAGAGAAGTTCTGGCTGGTGCTTATCGGTGCGGTCCTGTTCATACCGTTCTCATATTATCTGTCTGGTTCGCCGGGTCTTTACCGCCTGCCCATTCTGCTACCGTTGTTTCAGATCGGTTCTGCGGTAGCCGTACGTGCGAAGAAAAAATCCTGGGCCTGGCTGTTGTTGTTTCCTGCGTTTTTTGCCAGCCTATGGGTCGTAGTTGTCGTATTGTTTTATCAAATTCGATCGTAGCTATTGATAATGGAGACAGAATGCCTTCATCCCTGAAATTAACCCGCGCACTTGTCGATACTGCCATGGGACGCGCCCCCGCTGACCTGGTCATCCGCAATGGACAGTGGGTCAGCGTCCAATCGGGTGAGATCATCCCCGGCACCGATATCGCCGTCAGGGATGGGCATATCGCCTACGTTGGGGAGGATGCGAGTCACACCATCGGAAAAAAGACGAAGGTCATCGATGCAAAGGGACGTTATCTTGTCCCTGGTTTGCTCGATGGGCATATGCATGTCGAGTCGGGCATGGTCACGGTCACGGAATTCGTCCGGGCGGTGGCGGTGCGCGGCACAACCGGCATGTTCATCGACCCGCATGAGATCGCCAACATCTTTGGCTTGAAGGGCGTCAAGTTGATGGTGGACGAAGCGCAACAGCAACCCATCCATGTGTGGGTGCAGATGCCCTCGTGCGTGCCGTCCGCTCCGGGGTTCGAGAGTCCCGGCGCGCATATCGGTCCGAAGGAAGTGGCGCAGGCGATGAAATGGAAAGGTATTATTGGTCTCGGCGAGATGATGAACTTTCCCGGTGTGTTCATGGGTGATCAGAACATGCTGGAGGAAATGTCCATCACGCACGCGCACGGCAAGACCATCGGTGGGCATTACGCCTCGCCCGATCTCGGACTTCCCTTCCATGGCTATGTCGCGGGCGGCGCGGAAGACGATCACGAAGGTACTCATCTCGAAGACGCGGTGGAACGTGTGCGTCAGGGCATGAAAGCCATGTTGCGGTACGGTTCCTCGTGGCTGGACGTTGCTTCGCAGGTGGGCGCGATCACGCACCTCGGCATGGATTCGCGCCGTTTCATCCTTGTAACGGACGACTCCCATGCCCAGACGCTTTCCCACGATGGTCATATGGACCGTGTCCTGCGCCACGCCGTCGAACAGGGACTCGATCCAATCACAGCCATTCAGATGATGACAATTAACACTGCCGAGCATTTTGGCTTGAGCCGCGAGATGGGCATGATCGCCCCCGGTCGCTGGGCAGATGTGGTGTTGGTGAAGGACTTGAGGAATTTCAAAGCTGAGATGGTCATCGCAAAAGGACAGGTCATTGCTGAAAAGGGCGAGTGGAAAGTGAGCCTGCCGAAATTCACCTATCCTGCGTGGGTGACAAACTCCGTCCATTTGAAAAAGAAGTTGACCGCCTCCGATTTCATCTTGCGGACGCCGAAGAAGGCGAATGGTGTGTTAAAGGCAAATGTCATCGGAGTGATCGAAAATCAGGCGCCCACCCGGCATTTGACATTCGATGTTCAACCTGTAGACAGCGAGATCAAACCGGATATTGCGCGCGACATTGCCAAGATTGCGTTGATCAAACGTCACGATGGGATGAACGGCATCATGGTCGGCCTGGTAAGTGGGTTTGGTTTCACCGCCAAATGCGCCGTCGCCTCCACGGTTGCACATGACTCGCATCACATGATCGTCGTCGGCACGGATGAAGAATCCATGGCGGTGGCAGGCAACGCCTTGGCGCGAAGCGGAGGGGGGCAGGTGGTCGTCAGGAACGGAAAAGTCATCGGTCAGGTCGAGTTGAAGATCGCCGGTCTTATGTCCAATGAAAGAGCGGATGTTGTGGCAAGGAAGGCGGGGACGATCCTGAAAGGGTTCAAGTCGTGCGGATGCACGTTGAATAACCCGAATATGCAATTGTCATTGCTCGCGCTCGTGGTGATCCCCGAGTTGCGAATTTCAGACAAGGGTCTCGTGGATGTGACCCAGTTCAAGTTTGTTCCAGTTTTGGAGGGATGATGGCTAATTTTCCGTTTCAACGTTTGCAGGCTGATCTTGCTGAGTTGATCGCGCGCACTCCCGCAGGTCAGCGCTTGATCTCGGAACCCGACCTGGCGAAGCAAATGGGTGTTTCGCGCGCCACGCTGCGCGAGGCGATGCGGACTTTCGAAACACAGGGGCTGATCCGCCGCCGGCAGGGTTCGGGCACGTATGTGGTGGGCAAGGTTCCCGTCATCGACGCGGGGCTGGAAGTGTTGGAAAGCGTCGATACCATGGCGCGCCGCATGAATTTGCAGACTACGGTCAGCGATCTGCATGCCGACCAGGTGGAGTCCGCAAAGGATGTGTCCGCGGGACTGGGGGTGCCGGATGGAACACGCCTCACGCGCGTCCGACGCGTGATCCGCGCCGACAGCCGCCCGGTCGCCTATTTGATCGACACCCTGCCCTTCGATGTCATCTCACCTGCCGATCTGCCGGATGGGTTCACCGGTTCTATCCTGGACTTTCTGCTGCATCGCGGCGACAAACTGACCGTTTCCCGCGCAGCCATCAGCGCCACCAATGCCACTGCCGAGGTCGCCAAGGCGCTTGAGATCCAACGAGGCGATGTATTGTTGCAGTTTATTTCGCAACTCTACACCGAAGACGGGCGTATCGTGGATTACACGGTGAGTTACTTTATTCCGGGCTATTTCAATTTCCATGTGGTGAGACGGATTGGAAACAGTTAGTTTCAGGTTTACAAGTTTTCGAATTGCAGGGTGAATTTGTAAACCTGCAAATATTCAAACTTATGAGGTGTATGAAATGACGGAAGTGAAAGAAATAAAGAAAAGGGTGGAAGAAAATCGAGATAATATCATAACCTTTATGCGCGAGATCTGTGCCATCCCCAGTATGGATGGACAGTTGAAGGAAGTCGGGGAACGCATTGGCGCCGAGATGACGAAGCTGGGCTTCGAGGAAGTCCGCTTTGACAAGATGGGTAATATCATGGGTCGCATCGGCTCAGGTAAACGCGTCATCGTCTACGATTCGCACATCGACACCGTAGGCATTGGCGATCCCGCCTCCTGGCAGTGGGATCCGTTCAAGGGCAAGGTCGAGAATGGAATCCTGTATGCGCGTGGCGCGTCGGACGAGAAAGCCTCCACGCCGGGCATGGTATATGGCTTGTCGTTTGCCAAAGAGCTTGGTCTGCTCGAAGATACGACAGCCTGGTATTTCGGCAATATGGAAGAGTGGTGTGATGGCATCGCCCCCAACACTTTCGTGGAAGTAGACCCGAAGGTCAGACCCGATTTTGTGGTCATCGGCGAGCCGACCCGAATGCAGGTCTATCGCGGACATAAAGGTCGCGTGGAATTGAAAGTGACTTCCACCGGGAAATCGGCGCATGCCGCCTCGCATCACTTGGGTGACAGCGCACTGTACAAGATGCTCAACGTGATCTCGGGTATCCGCGATCTGGATGCGCACCTGCATACTGACCCGTTCCTCGGCAAGGGCACGATCATGGTGACCGACACGCGCATCAGCACCGCATCCATCAACGCCGTGCCGGATGGTTTTACCATCTTCATTGACCGCCGCCTGACGTTCGGTGAAACAAAGGAACAGGCGGTACAACAGGTCAAAGATTTGATCCCCGGTTTCCTGCGTGACCAGATCAAAGTGGAGGAGCTTTTCTACGATGAGCCGTCCTATACCGGCTTTGTTTTCCCGGTTGATAAATATTATCCCGCCTGGGCGTTGGAAGAGAAACACCCCATCGTGCAAGCCGGACAGGAAACGATTCGGCAATTGTGGAATGAGACGCGTCCCACCGGCAAGTGGAGCTTCTCCACGAACGGGACATACTGGGCTGGCAAGGCGGGGATTCCCTCCATCGGCTTTGGTCCCGGCGATGAGATTTGGGCTCATACTGTGAATGACCAGGTCCCGCTCGACGAAGTTGTCGCTGCGACAGAGTTCTATGCTCTGTTCCCGAAGGTGTTGAACGAGAAGGTGAAGTAGTCCGTTGGTCGAGTAGGGCGCTCGCGCTGAGCGGTAGCGTAGTCGAAGCGTAGCGCCCGTATCGAGACCAATAATTAACAAGATGTATCTTGTAACAGGTGGTCTCGGTACGCCTTCGGCTACTCGACCACCGATAAACTGAGAGAAAGCTTTAGAAACCGAATCCATTACCGGCTGAGTCTGAACCGCCAAAGAAGGATTCATGGAAGCAAAGGAGAATTTGTCCTGTCCTAAATCTTTTCACAACTGAATAGGAGGTTCGTATGCGTAGTTTCGCTGGTCGTGACATTCTCTCGCTCAAGGAGTTCGAGCGAAATGAGTTTTTCCACGTCTTTGACGTTGCCGCGAAGATGGAACCCATCGCGCGGGCGCGCAAGAACGTGGACATGCTCAAAGAGAAGACCTTGGTGACTGCCTTTTATCAGCCTTCGACGCGCACTCGTCTGGCTCATGAATCTGCCATGCACCGCCTCGGCGGTCACGTGACGGGATTTTCTGATGCCAAGATGACTCGTGCCGGTGACTTCTATCAGGAGTCCATCAAGGATACTGTGAAGATGCTGGAGTTTTATGGTGACGTGATCGTGATGCGCCATTTCCAGCAGGGCGCACCGCACGAGGCCGCCAAATGGGCGAGCGTGCCTATTATCAACGGCGGTGACGGCTGGGGCGAACACCCCACGCAAATCCTCACCGATCTCTATACCGTGTTGCGCGAGAAGGGTCGCATCGATGGATTGAAGTGGCTGGCGGTCGGCGATATGCGCATGCGAACGATGCATTCCCTCGGTTATGCCCTGAGTCAGTTCGATTGCCCACTCACGTTTGTGGCTCCGCCCGATATGGGGCTGACTGAAGACTTCAAAAAGGAGTTGAAACAGTACAGCGTGAATTTCAAAGAGGAAGATCATGTCGAGAAAGCCATCGCCGAAGCGGACGTGATCCTGGTCGAGCCAGTGGTACAGCCCGATTACACCAAGTCTCGCGATGAACGCACGGGCGAACTCAACCTGACGCCCGCCAACTACAAGATCACGCGCGAATTGCTGGAGACCAAAGCCAAATCCGACGCCATTCTGCTGCATTCACTGCCGCGTATGGACGAGATCCCCACCGACGTGGACATCACCAAATGGTCGCGCTACTGGCAGGAAGCCTTCAACGGTGTGGTCATGCGCATGGCCTTGCTGGCGCTGGTTCTCGGCGCAATGGAATAGAGTAGTTTTCCCCTCACCCCAACCTCTCTCCTAGTGGGAGAGGCGCAAGGGATGAGGGAAAGGAGACACCATGACAACCATCTTCGACGACCTACGCAAACGCTACGGCGCAGCGAGCGCAGAGCAGAAATTGATTGTCCTGCGCCGCGAGTTGCTGCGACCCATTGTCACTGTCGAGTCATCCGCGCATCTGTTGCAGACAGCCAGCGATGATATTTGCGATTGCCTGTCTGGAGAGGTGAGCGCCGAAGAATTCCGAAATACGGTGAAATGGCTGACGGAAGCGGCTCGTGACCTCCACCAAATCTTGGACGCCCTGACCGAGGATGTTTCCAAAGTCCCGGACCAGCACGGCAGGGATTAGCCGCCCTCGCAGCGACCTGACTGCTGATTATGAAAACGATCGAAATCCGGCGGGAAATTTTGAGAGTGTCAATATAATAGAGGTGGTCGGGTAGAACGAGTGTCTTCTTGTTCGTACACTTGTACCGGCACGCAAGTGCAGGTATTGAGATCAACAATTGCAAGCATGTGGTCCCGATATGTCCTTTGCATTCGTCCCGGACTACTCGGCCACCGTTTGAAACAAAATAATATACATACAAAGGAGTATTCGTATGCAAACCAATTTTCGCGGTCGCGACTTTATTGGCGACTTGGACTTCACCAAAGAGGAAGTCGAAACCGTTTTGGATGTTGCCTGGGATTTGAAACGCAAGCGTGCCCTTGGCGAGCCGCATCCATACCTGCGCGACAAGGTGCTGGCGATGTTGTTCTTCTTCTCATCGACCCGCACGCGTGGATCGTTCGAAGCGGGCATGGCACAGCTGGGCGGTCATGCCGCCTTCATCGACAGCAACACCACCCAGATTGCGCATGGCGACACCCCCGTCGAAATCGGCGAAATCTTCGGGCGCTACTTTGACGGAATCGCCATCCGCCACTGTGATTTTGGCGACGGCAACAAATATTTGAACGATGTCGCCAAATCCAGCCGCGCGCCAGTCCTCAACATGCAATGTGACATTTACCATCCCTTCCAATGCCTCGCCGACCTCATGACCATCATGGAGAAGAAGGGACGCGACTTGCGCAAGAAGAAAATCGTCGTTTCGTGGGCATACGCCGCTTCGTATCTCAAGCCGATTTCTGTTCCCCAATCCCTGATTTTGCAAATGCCCCGCTTTGGCATGGACGTGACGCTTGCCTATCCGCCCGGCTTCCAACTCATGCCCGATATCGTGGAGCAGGCAAAGGAACAAGCGGAGATCGCCGGTACCGCCTTTGAGATCATCGAGGACAAAGACGGTATGACCGAAGCCTGTAGAGACGCGGATGTCATCTACGCCAAATCATGGGGTCCTCTGTTGACCACCAACGACAAGGCAGAGGGCAAGAAACTCCAGGATTCCTTCAAGAACTGGATCATGGACGACGCCAAACTCAAGGTTGCCAAACCCGACGCCATCTACATGCACCCGCTTCCCGCCGACCGCGATATCGAAGTCACCAGCAAGGTGTTGGATGGTCCCAACTCTGTGGTGTTCGATGAAGCCGAGAACCGCCTCCACGCCCAGAAAGCGGTCATGGCGTTGACGATGGCATAATCTGTCGTCATTGCGAGGAGCCCGCAGGACGACGAAACGATCCCAGCTCAAGGAGTAGATGATCTCGTCGGGTTGGGTTTCGATACAGACTTCGTCCTGCTCAACCTTCATTCCTCCTCGCAATGATATTTATGAAGGAGATTTATAAATGTCGAAATTAGCAGTCGTTGCCGTTGGAGGCAACTCCCTAATCAAGGATGATAAGAACGTTACAGTCGAAGACCAGATGCTGGCGTTACAGGAGACTGCCCATCACATTGCGGATATGATCGAAGCAGGCTGGGACCTGGCAATCGGTCACGGCAATGGACCACAGGTTGGGTTCATCCTGCGCCGCTCCGAGATCGCCGCGAAAGTGGAAGGCATGCACGAAGTCCCGCTGGATGTTTGCGGGGCGGATTCACAAGGCGCCATTGGGTATGAGTTTCAGCAGGCGTTGCAGAACGAATATCATCGGCGCGGCATCAAGAAGGGCGCGGCGACCGTTATCACGCAGATGCTGGTGGATAGAAACGATCCTGCCTTTCAAAAGCCAACCAAGCCCATCGGTTCATTCATGGATGAAGCCGAGGCGAAGAAACGCGAAAAGGAGATGGGCTGGTCGGTGGTCGAGGATGCAGGCAGAGGTTGGAGAAGAGTCGTTCCGTCTCCATTGCCGAAAAAGATCATCGAGTTGGAGTCGGTCAAGTTATTGCTCAACGCCGGTGTGACCGTCATCACGGTGGGCGGTGGCGGCATTCCGGTCATCGACAAGGGCAATGGCGAGTACGAAGGCACGGCGGCGGTCATTGACAAGGATTTTGCCTCATCCCTGCTGGCGCAGGAAATCGGCGCGGAATTGTTCCTGATTGCTACTGCGGTGGAAAAGGTCGCCATCAACTTTGGCAAGCCGAATCAGCAGTGGCTCGACAAGATGACGCTGGAAGAAGCCAAAGCTTATCTAGCCGAGGGTACGCACTTCGCCAAAGGTTCGATGGCGCCGAAGATCCAGGCGATCATTTGGTTCCTCGAAAACGGCGGCAAGCAGGCACTCATTACCAACCCTGAGAACATCGGTCGCGCCCTCAAAGGCGAGACCGGTACGTGGATCGTCAAGTAGTTTCATTGTTTTGTGTTGCGTACTTGGGTGGTCGTTTTCGGTCGACCACCCAAGTGCTAACTCGTCCAATTATCCATCCATCGCCAAAGTGAAACGTATTCATCCATCGCTTATTCTGCTTGTCACAGCCGTACTCGCGTACGGAATTTTGATTCCGCAATTGGGCTTTTACTGGGATGACTTGCCCATGTCGTGGATCCGCTACGAATTGGGAGCGGAGGCGATGACGCAGTATTTTTCCAACAACCGTCCAGCATGGGGATGGCTTTATCAGATGACCACCCTCATTTTTCCGCAGGTTCCGATATATTGGCAGGTCTTTGCCTTGCTTTGGCGTTGGTTCGGAGCCGTCGTGGTTTGGGCGATCATCCGTGAATTATGGAAGGACAAATCTGATTTTGCGCTGAGTCTTTCCCTGCTTTTTCTTTTATATCCCGGCTTCAACCAGCAATGGGTGGCATATCTTTACAGCCATTTTTTCATCGTCCTTTTCTTTTTTCTCCTTTCCATTTATCTCATGCTCCGCCGGCGGACCGTTGTTGCACTGATCTTTTCCGCACTCAACCTGTGGATGATGGAATATTTCTTTGTGCTGGAACTGGCGCGTGTGGGATTCATTTGGACTTTCCTGCGCGACTCATACCCTGACCCGAAAGAACGCCTCCGCTCTACCTTCAAACTGTGGACTCCCTATCTGGCGTTATTTGCCCTGGCGGTTTTGTTCCGTTTATTCATTTTCAACAATCAGGTGTATGGATTCAGTCTGGTGTCGCAGCTCAAAACCGATCCGTTTACGACATTGCTTTCGCTTCTTCAAAGTATCCTGGCCAGCCTGTGGACGGTCACTTTTGCGGCATGGAGCCAGGTCTTTACCGGATTGGATCCCTCCACACACGGGATCAGAACCGTTGCTTTGTATGTCGCCGTGATTCTGACTGTGTTTGCCATCATGGTTGTTTATTTTTTCAAATCAAGCCGGGAAGAGAAGACGAACAGATATGCCTGGTATGCCATCGGCCTGGGATTGTTCCTGCTCCCGTTTGCGGGCGTACCTTTCTGGGCGACAGGCTTGAATATTTCACTGGCTCATCCTGCCAGCCGCTTTACCCTCCCATTCATGCTGGGCGTAAGCCTGATCCTTGCCGGGTTACTGGCATTGATACCGCGCGAGAGGTGGCGATACGCGTTATTGGCTGTGCTGATCGGTCTGGCATCGGGGCGTCAATTTCTATGGTCCACCGATTACCTGCGCGACTGGCAATCGCAGAAGAATCTCTTTTGGCAGATGACCTGGCGCGCTCCGGGGCTGAAACCGGGAACCCTCGTGCTGATGAATGAGGAATTGTCTTTCTACGCCGACAACTCAATCAGCGCACCGCTCAACTGGATCTATGCGCCCGACAATCGAAGCGACAAGATCGATTATGTGTTGTTCTATCCCACCAACCGTATAAATTCATCTTTGCCCGCGTTGAAGCCGGATATCCCGATCCGATACGATTATCTTGCCGGAACATTTGAAGGCAATACCTCACAGACCCTGGCGTTTTATTACGATCCGCCAGCCTGTTTGCGGTTGCTTGACCCTGTTTTGGATGTGGAAAACCGCTTCCTTTCAGCCGACAGCCTGATGCGTGACGCTGCGGCATTGTCCAATGCTGACAGGATCCTCGCGGCGCAAAAAGCGGTGATACCTGCGATCTATGGACCCGAGCCCGGACATGGCTGGTGTTATTACTTTGAAAAGGCTGAGTTGGCGCGTCAACTTGGGGATTGGGAAACGGTTACCCGTTTGGGCGATGAGGCTTTCGCTTTAAGCGATTATCCTAACAATCCGTTGGAACGTTTTGTGTTCATCGAAGGATATGCCCATGCAGGGAGGTGGGAACGCGCGGTCGAACTATCGAAGGTGTCCTACAGGGTCTCGAAGGAAGTAGTGGGACCGTTGTTATGTCGGTTGTGGGAACGCATTGAAACGGAGACAGCCGGCGGTGTGGAGAGAAACGAAGCGCTGGGTCAGATTCACAATTTATTTGCGTGTGCTCCTCAATAAGTGGTTTATGAAATATCTGCGCCCTTTCGCCGTCCTCCTGCTTGCAACAATTCTTGCATACGGTTTATTGATCCCTCGCCTGGGCTTTTACTGGGACGACCTGCCGATCACGTGGATCCGTTATCAATTGGGACCTGAGGCATTGACCCGGTATTTCTCCACCAATCGACCGTTGTGGGGCGTGCTCCATCAGGTGACGACACAGTTGATGCCACAGGTGCCTGTCTATTGGCAGGTCTTTGCCTTGTTCTGGCGATGGGTTTGTGCGATGGTTGTGTATGCCATTGTGGATAGGTTGTGGCCGGGCAGACCCCGCTGGGCTTTGGGAATTGCATTGCTTTTCCTCGTTTACCCCGGTTTCAACCAGCATTGGACTGCTTACCTTTACAGCCATTTTTATATCGTACTATTCTTTTTCCTTTTTTCACTCCTGTGCATGTTGCTGGCGTTCGAATCGCCAAACCGGTATTGGATATGGACGGTGCCTGGGCTTTTCCTGTCCGCGCTGAATTTGTGGATGATGGAATATTTTTATGTATTGGAATTGACGCGTGTAGGTGTCATTGTGATGATCCTCCGCAATGAGCCAATGGAACTCCGCGCAAGACTGATTCGGATCATGAAGATGTGGATGCCGTATTTATCAGTGTTTCTTCTGGCCGTATTTTCGCGTTTGTTCATTTTCAATAACCAGACCTATGGGATCAGCCTTGCCGATCAGTTGAACTCCGCGCCGGCGGAGACTCTCGGAGCATTGATCCAGTCTATCGGGCTCAGTTTGAAATTGGTGCTGAAAAATGCGTGGGTACATGTATTCGATCTTCGGGAAATGCCCATCGAAAGTTCATGGTTGAATGGTTATTATCTTGTTGTTTTAATGACAGCCTTTGTTGTTACAACCGGTTTTCTGCTCCTGCCTCGCAGTGACAATCGACCGCCTCGCGGAAATTTAAGGGATGTGTTTTGGATGGCAGGGCTGGGCGCGTTGGCCGTATTTCTGGCTGGCTGGCCTTTCTGGATGATTGGCTTCAAGCCTTCCCTTGAATGGCCTGCAAGCCGATTCGTCCTGCCTTTTCTATTGGGGGCAAGCCTCTTGTTTGGGGGCATCGCCAGGATGATCCCGTGGGAACGATTGCAAACCATCCTGTTGGTTTCGATGATTAGTCTGGCGGCAGGGAAGCAATATCTCACATCGCTTGACTATGCCCGAGATTGGGAGATACAAAAGGAATTATTCTGGCAAATGACGTGGCGCGCTCCGGGGATTCAACCAGATACGCTGGTGTTATTGAACGAGGGCGTGTTGCATTACTACGCGGATAACTCATTGAGCGCGGCACTGAATTGGATCTACGCGCCGGATACTGGCAGTGATCATATTCCATACGCTTTGTTCCATCCGAGGTCCAGGCTGGGCGGTTCCCTGCCGAAGCTGGAGGCGGGACTCTCGATCCGATACAATTACCTGGCTGGACATTTCGAGGGGAGCACCTCGCGCGCGCTGGCGATGTATTTCTCCCCGCCCGGCTGTCTGCGGGTCCTTGACCCGGATATTGAGCGCACCAACCGCCTCATTCCTGAACCAAGCTTTATGCGGATTGCCGCGAGGATTTCTGATCCGGGTTTGATCCTCAACGAGCCGTTTGCGCAGATGCCGAAAGTGTATGGACCCGAGCCTGAACACGACTATTGCTATTATTTCGAAAAGGCGGATCTCGCTCGTCAGTTCGGGGACTGGGCAACCGTTTTGCAGATGACTGAATTGGCATTATCGTTTGACATGCATCCATATGACCCGGCGGAGTATTTTGTTTTCATCGAGGGGTATGCTCACGCTGGAGAATGGTCACGCGCGGTTGAACTGTCGCAGAGGGCGTATGCGTTTTCGACAGAGTTGGGCAGACCGTTGTGCAGGTTGTGGACGCGAATCAAAACGGAGACAACCGACAGCGTGAAGAGAAGCGAAGTGTTCTCGGAAGTTGAGAGTATGTTCTTGTGCAGTAGTGAGTAACGTACTTGTAAAAAATGTGGAATTTGTCCTACAATTAGACATGATGAGCCATGATAAAATTGTTCTCTTGTATATACAATCTTGATGGTTGAACCGTGAAAGGAGGCTGCCGAAGCGAAGGAAGAATCTCATTACCGCCTGGATCTCGAAAAATCAAACAAATCAAAGAGGAGTAGAAATGCGCAAATCACTTTTGACCGTTTTCGCCGCGCTGACAGTATTGTCATTGATCCTGTCGGCTTGTGGGACGCCTGCTACTGAAGTCCCGGAGCCCACCGAGGCGCCCGCCACTGAAGCCCCGGAACCCACAGAACCGCCTGCCGCCACCGAGGCGCCTGCCACTGAACCCCCAGCAGAAGAACAGTTTGTATTTGGTATGCTTCTCGTCGGTCCCTATAATGACCACGGCTGGAGCCAGGCTCACTATGAGGCGGGGCTATATGTGGAGGAAAAACTTGGCGCGAAGATGATTTACCTCGACAAGGTCAACCCTGCTGACCGCCCTGGAACAACGCCGGACCAACTTGCCGAAGAATTGGTCTCACAGGGCGCGAAACTGGTCATCTTCAACTCGGATGATATGAAGGATGCCTCGACCACGTTTGCGAAGGCTCATCCCGAGATCAATGTGATCATGGCCTCCGGAGATCAGGTGTGGCCGGATGGAAAAGCCTATGAGGCGATCCCGAACATGGTTAACATCATGGGACGCATGGAATACGGCAAGATGATGGCTGGCTGCGCTGCGGCTCTTTCCACAAAGACCGGGCAGATCGGCTATCTTGGTCCATTGATCAACGATGAGACCCGCCGTCTCGCCGCCTCGGCGTACCTCGGCGCAAAATACTGCTGGACTGAATACGCCGGCAAGGATGCCGCCGACCTGAAATTCAAAGTCACATGGATCGGTTTCTGGTTCAACATCCCGGGCTTTACGTCCGACCCGACTCAAGTCGCCAACGACTTCATCAACACCGGTTACGATGTGATCATCTCTGGCATCGACACCACCGAGGGACTCACAGAAGCCAAAAAGGCATCGGAAGCCGGCAAGGAAGTCTTTGCGGTTCCGTATGATTTCATCGGTTCATGCGAAGAAGGCGCGAGCGTCTGTCTCGGTGTTCCGTACTTCAACTGGGGCCCGGCTTATCTGGAGACCATCACCGCTGCCAAGGAAGGCACCTTTGAGTCCAACTTCCAGTGGAATGGACCGGATTGGTCAGACATCAACAACCTCGAGACCACCGCAGTCGGCTTTGTGAAAGGCGATGCGCTGAGCCCCGAGGCCTCCGCCCAGATGGATGAGTTCATTGCCGCGCTGGCCGGCGGACTCAACCTGTGGACAGGGCCGATCAACCTGCAGGACGGCACCGCTTATCTTGCCGATGGCGAGGTTGGCACCGACCAGCAGATCTGGTACCTGCCGCAATTGCTCGAAGGCATGGAGGGACAGAGCGTTCCTCAATAGCCCGTTTTTTCGCGGGGGAAGGCGTTTGCCTTCCCCCCGTTTTTTTATCAACTGACAGGAGAAATACCTGAACGATGGTCTTTCCTCCGAATAAAGGACAACGTCCATGAAAGTCGAATTGCGCGGTATCCACAAGTATTTTGGCAACAACCACGCCAACAACGACATCACGCTCAACATTCCCGCCGGAACCATTCAAGGGATTCTGGGGGAGAACGGCGCGGGGAAAAGCACCCTGATGAAAATACTTTCGGGCTTCATCCATGCCGATAAAGGCGAAATATTATTGGACGGCAAGGCGGTTTTCATTCAATCACCCGCCACCGCCATCCATCATGGCGTCGGAATGCTGCACCAGGACCCGCTGGACTTCCCTCCCATGCGCGTGATCGACAACTTCATGATAGGTCATTCGGGCGGACTCTTCCCCAACCGCGCCTCGGTCACGCGGGACTTCAAACTGATTGCCGAACAATACGGCTTTTCCCTCGACCCGGACGCCTACGTCGACTCGCTGACGGTGGGCGAACGGCAGCAGCTTGAAATTATCCGGTTATTATGGCTGGGCGCGCGCGTGCTCATCCTCGATGAGCCAACCACCGGGATCAGTGCCAGCCAAAAAGAAAAACTATTTGCCACGCTGCGCACGCTTGCCGAACAAGGGAAAACCATCATCTTTGTCTCCCATAAACTGGAGGATGTCGAGGTGCTTTGCCACCAGGTCGCTGTACTGAGGCAGGGCAGTCTTGTCGGGGAAGCAAAAAAGCCTTTCGACACGAAAAAACTGGTGGAAATGATGTTCGGGAAGGAGATTTCCCTCGGAGCGAGGCAGACCCTCGAGCGGCATGGAAGCGTACTGTCGTTGCAAAACGTTTCCATCGAGGATGTTCGACTGAAGATTAAGGACGTGAGTCTCGAAGTCAGCGGCGGGGAGGTGATTGGGCTGGCGGGTATGGAGGGCAGCGGGCAGGGAGCGTTTCTGCGGGCTTGCGCCGGGATTGTCCGCCCGGTGAGCGGGCATGTAAAAGTGAGGGGGCGCGATCTGACTGGCAAGTCGTATCATGTATATAAGCGGAACGGCGTGGAGTTTTTACCCGCCGCCCGTTTGGAGGAGGGGCTTGTACCCGGACTGTCCCTGACCGAGCACTATGTCCTTGCAGAAAAATCGAAGGATGTGTTCATCAATCACGAACGCGGACTCAAGCAGGCACAGGAAAAGATCGCGGCGTTCAACATCAAAGGGACGCCGGTACATACCATCGAGTCGCTTTCCGGCGGCAACCAGCAGCGGGCTTTGCTTTCACTGCTTCGGGACCCGTTGTCGGCGGTCCTGATCGAACATCCCACGCGCGGGTTGGACATCGAATCGGTGATCTATATCTGGGGAAAACTCAAGGAGCGTTGCAGGAAAGGCACTGCCATCATGTTCATTTCATCCGACCTGGAGGAGATCCTGCAATACAGTGATCGTGTATTGGTATTCTTCAGCGGCAGGGTATCGCAGCCTTTGGATGCTTCAACGACCACGGTGGAGCAACTGGGTCAGTTGATTGGCGGCAAGGGTTGGGCTTCGTGAGGATAACCATGACAAAGAACAGCCGTTGGGTTAATGTTGGGTTTCAAATCGCCGCACTGGTATTGGCATTATTATTCACATCGTTGATCCTGCTGGCGGCAGGGGCCCCTCCACTGGAGGCATATAAAAATATCGTTACAGGAGCCTTTGGTTCCTTCAAGAAATTTTCCGATGTGCTCGTTTCATGGGTGCCGCTCCTGCTGGTGAGCGCGGGATTGCTGGTCACATTTGCGACGGGCTTGTGGAACATCGGCGTGGAGGGACAGATCACCCTTGGCGCCATTGCCACCACATGGGCGCTGCGCGAGTTGCAGGATACAGGTCTTTCCCCATCATTGATCCTTTTTCTCGCGATCCTTGCCGGAATGGCGGGAGGCGCAGTATGGGCTCTGCTGGCTGGCGCCCTGAAGACGTTTGGCGGTGTGAATGAGATTTTCGGCGGGTTGGGGTTGAATTTCGTCGCTACCGCGCTGACAATTTATTTGATCTTTGGTCCGTGGAAACGCCCCGGCGTTGCGTCGATGAGCGGCACCGAACCTTTCGATGAAGCGCTTCACCTGTCCTTGTTCCCTGAACTGCGTCTCAGCCCATGGGCGCTGGTAATTGCAATCCTGGCAATCGTCTTCGTATACTTTCTTTTGCAAGGCACGTATTTTGGACTCCGCCTCAAGGCGGTCGGGAAGAACTTCCGCGCGGCGTACCTGCTTGGCGTTCCCACCTGGCAATACATGATGTTGTCCTTTTTGATCTGCGGTGCGCTGGCAGGGATCGCCGGCGCCATGCAGGTGACAGCCGTTTATTACCGCTTGATTCCATCGATCTCAAGCGGCTACGGTTATCTCGGCTTGATGGTGGCAATGCTCGTCAACTATCAAGCCATCTGGGCGGCGCCGGTGGCGTTGTTCTTTGCCGCCCTCAACATCGGGAGCATTCAACTTCCCATCGTGCTTAAACTGGATTCATCGCTTTCCGGAGTTTTGCAGGGAATGCTTGTGCTCTTTGTTTTGATTGTCGAAGGCGTCCGGCAACGCATTGCCCGGCGTTCGTGAGGTTCACATGGATTCCACCACTATACTCATAGGACTGGCAAGCGTTCTCGTGGCGGCGGCGCCCGTCGTCTTTGCCGTGATGGGCGAGACGTTATCAGAGCGGGCAGGTGTGATCAACCTCTCGATGAACGGGACCATCCTGCTTTCTGCGATGGGAGGCTTCGCCGTCTCGGTTCGGACCGGGAACCTGTTTCTCGGATTCCTGACCGGGATGCTGATTGGAGCCGCGGTGGCGCTGATCGTCGCCTTTTCCTCGATCACGTTGAAGCAATCCCAAGTGGCTGTGGGATTTGTCCTTGCCCTGGTCTGCCGCGACCTTTCTTATTTTCTGGGCAATCCGTTCATGGGACTGGCAGGGCCGCGCCTGCCGGCCTGGCCGCTCTCCGGTCTCAAGGAGATTCCCGTGATTGGCACTCTGTTCTTCAATCATGACCTGATGACTTACCTGAGTTTCATTGTCATCTTTGTTTCCTGGTTTTGGATCTTCCGCACGCGCCCGGGGTTGATGTTGCAAGGAATCGGCGAACGTCCCGCCGCGGCGTATGTGCGCGGTGCGAATGTCAACCTGATGCGGTATGTGTACACGGTGCTCGGCGGCGCGCTCATCGGATTGGCGGGACCGACCTATTCGCTGAGCGTCAAAGCCGGATGGAAGGGGACAATTTCCGGCTTGGATGGAATCGGCTGGATTGCGCTGGCGATCACCATCTTCGGCGGATGGAATCCACTACGCGCCGCGTTTGGCGCCTATTTATTCGCCTTGTTGCAATGGCTCGGACTTGTGCTCCAGCCCAGCCTGCCAAACATCCCATCGCAGGTGTTGCAGGTGGCGCCCTTCCCTTTGATGATCCTGACGCTGCTGTTGGTGAACATCGGCGATGCGGAATGGGTCGAGCGGACTCTGGCGTCCCTGCCCGAACCGACGCGCCGATTCTTTGCGAAAGCGTTCCGCGCCATGCGCGCCTCGCCTCCCGCCGCGCTGGGGGTGCCGTTCGAAAGAGATTAACGTAGTCGTTGCCCGACGAGGCGGTCTTTTTGGGAAGCGTTCTTTGAAATATCTTAAGGGCATGAAGTCGTTATAAAACCAAATCGACAACTGAATAATGGATGATGCTCCTTCATACGGCTATTTATCGGTAGCTGTGATCCGGTCTCTGCAAGTTGAGTCTGTACTCCACGAAGTAATGGCGGCTACTATGAAAAAAGTATTCGAAAGTGAATGGGTTTCCCGTCTTATTGATGGACTCCTGCCGGTCTTTGCCACATTAGCGGCTCTGCTTGTCGGCGCCGTAATGTTGCTCTTTTTGAAGGTCAACCCCATCGAGGCTTACAAGGCACTGTGGGTGGGAGCCTTTGGCACATCCAATGCCTTTGCAGAGACTTTGGTCAAAGCCACGCCGTTGCTTTTGGTCGGATTGGGTATCTGCATCTCGTTCCGGGGCGATGTGATCAATATTGGCGGCGAGGGGCAGATGATTATTGGCGCCATTGTGGCAACGTGGGTCGGTCTGACGTTCACCACTTTGCCAGGCTGGCTGGTGATTACGCTTGCCATGCTGGCGGGTTTTGCAGGGGGGGCGGTCTGGGGCGGCATACCGGGGGTGTTAAAAGCATATTTTCGTGTGAATGAAATCCTAAGCACGGTCATGATGAATGCCATTGCAGTGCAGTTGATGAATTTCCTCCTGCGCGGGCCAATGATCGATCCCGCCCAGGCGGAACTGGCTTCGAAGATTCCCCAGACTGCCCGCCTGCTGGAGATTTTCCGCCTGCCGCGTCTGATTCCGACGCGCTTGCATCTCGGCGCGTTGATTGCGGTCATCCTTGCCGTTCTTGTCTACATTCTTTTGTGGCGCACCACGCTGGGTTATCGCATCCGTGCGGTGGGGCAGAACCCACATGCGTCGCGGTATGCGGGCATCAAGGTGCCGCGTTACATCGTGCTGGCTCTGTTGTTGAGCGGCGCGTTCTCGGGGCTGGCAGGCGCGACGCAGGTCTTTGGGGTGAACTACCGCATGATTACGGATGGGTCCGCTTCAGGCTTTACCGGAAGCGCCGGGTTCAACGGGATTGTCGCCGCCTTGTTCGGGCAGCTGCATCCGATCTGGTCGATCCCTGCCTCGATCCTGTTCGGGGCGTTGCTGGTGGGCGCCAACAGTATGCAGCGGGTGGTGCAGGTGCCCTCTGCGTTGGTCATTGCCCTGAATGGGCTGGTGGTCGTCTTTGTTGTCAGCAGCGAGATTTGGCGGCAAAAGCGGCAGAGACGGAGACTCTCGGTTGCCAGACAGGATGGAGACTCCCCGCCTCCTGCGGACGAGCAACCGGTGCCTCACACGGAGGCTGGCACATGATTTCAGACCTCTTTTCCGTGACCGTTTTGGTCGGCATTCTCGCTTCTGGAATCCGTCTTGCCACCCCTTACCTGTATGCTGCCATCGGTGAGACGTTCAGCCAGCGCAGCGGCGTACTCAACCTCGGTGTGGAGGGACAGATGCTCCTGGGGGCATTTGCCGCCTTTTATGTGACGCTGACAACCGGCAACCTATGGCTCGGGTTGATGACCGCCATGCTGGTTGGTGCGTTGATGGGATTGGCGATGGCGTATGTGACCGTCAACCTGCAGGCCCAGCAGGGTATCAGTGGGATTGGCTTTTACCTCTTTGGTCTGGGGATGAGCGACCTGCTCTTCCAGAAATTGATGGGAACCGTCGAGACGGTCAAAGGTTTTCCGAAAATCCATATCCCCGGTTTGAGCGATATTCCCGGCATCGGTGAAATTTTCTTCAGCCAGAACATCTTGGTGTATGGAGCGTATCTTCTGGTTCCAATCGCCTGGTTCGTCTTGAACAAGACGACGCTGGGGTTAAAAATCCGTTCGGTGGGCGAGAACCCTGACGCCGCGGATTCGCTCGGCGTGAACGTGGGTCGCATCCGCTATTTCACCATCATTCTTGGCGGGATACTTTCCGGGGTGGCAGGCGCTTCCTTGTCCATCGCATTATTGAATGTCTTCCAGCAAAATATGACCAGCGGGCAGGGTTTCATTGCTGTGGCGTTGGTCTATTTTGGCGCGTGGCGGCCTACCGGGGTGTTGGGCGGCGCGTTGTTGTTCAGTTTGATCAATGCCTTGCAATTGTGGGTGCAGGTGTTGAATATTCCGGTCCCATCTGAAATCGCTGTGATGATGCCGTATGTGCTGACGATCCTTGTGCTGGTGACGTCAGTCTCCAAAGTCCGCGCACCGTCCGCGTTGTCGAAACCCTTTGAAAGGGAAAACTAATCTTGAGGAGGTGTACCTGCGAGTCTGGTAGAACAGAATCAATCGTCCCGTAGAAAGAATCGTATCCATCCAAATAAGGAGAAGAAGATGAAAAAGTTTGCATGGTTATTGACTCTCGTTCTTGCGCTTTCCCTCGTGTTGAGCGCGTGCGGGGCGGGTGCCACCCCCACTCCCGCCCCGGTTGAGAAATTTCGTGTGGCGGTGGTCATGCCGAGCGCCATCAACGACCTGGCGTTCAGCCAGAGCATGTACGATGCCCTTGTCCGCGTGCAGAAGGATATGGGCGGACCGGATAAATTCGAGATCGTCTATTCCGAGAACATGTTCGTCGTGGATGATGCTGCGGCAGCCATCCGCGATTATGCCACCAAAGGCTACGACCTGGTGATCGCGCATGGATCGCAATACGGCTCCTCCCTGCAGGAGATTGCCCCCGATTTCCCGGATACCAGCTTCGCCTGGGGAACCACCGTGGATACTTTTGGATTGCCGAATGTGTTCGCCTATGAGGCAGCCTCACAGGAGGGCGGCTACGTCAACGGCGTGTTGGCTGCAGCGCTGACCAACACCGATGTGATTGGTGTCATTGGCCCGATAGAAACCGGTGACGCAAAATTGTACGTGGATGGTTTCAAGGCCGGGGTACTCTCCGCCAAGCCTGGCGCTCAGGTGAACGTCAACTACATCGGCTCCTTCTCAGATACGGCGCTGGCTGCCGAAGCTGCAACAACCCACATCGCGGCGGGAGCCGATATCCTGACCGGAACCGCACAGATGGTGGTCGGCGCGATCGGTAAAGCCGAAGAGGCCAACGTGCTGTGGTTTGGCACGCAGTCCAACCAATCCTCCCTGGCGCCCAAGATCGTGGTTGCCAGCCAGGTGTATCACTGGGAGGTCGTTCTCAAGCAGATGATTGACCTGATCCAGGGCGGCACGCTCGGTGGGCAATCCTTCACTGCCAATCTTGCCAACGGCGGCGAAGTGATCGAAGTCAACCCGGATAGCAATGTATTTGACTATGCCAAGCCATTGGCTGAGGACACGGTAAAAGGGATCATTGACGGAAGTATCAAGATCACGCTCCCATAGTCGATTTTGAATGAGGCAGACTTCGGAAGTCGTACAGACTTCCGAAGTCTGAGACTTTACAGGATGGCGTCATGACAGAATCAAACAAACTCCCCTCCGGTCGTTCCCGCATCGACAGCCTCGAAATGAGGGGAATCACCAAACGCTTCCCCGGCGTGCTCGCCAACTACAAGGTGGATTTCGACGTGAAGTCGGGCGAGGTTCATGCCTTGCTGGGAGTGAACGGCGCGGGCAAAAGTACGTTGATGAAAATTCTGTACGGCTTGTACCATCCTGACGAAGGCGAGATCTTGTTGAACGGCAAGCCGGTCACGATCTCCTCACCCAAAGATTCGATCCACCTTGGCATCGGCATGATCCACCAGCACTTCATGCTCGTGCAGACGTTGACAGTTGCGGAAAACGTCGCGCTGGGACTGCCCTCCTCGCGCGGCGCACTGACCGACCTCGACCGCGTCTCCAAGCGCATCCTCGAATTGGCTGACATTTACAATTTGAAGATCGACCCTTCCGCCTATATCTGGCAGCTCTCAGTGGGACAGCAACAACGCGTTGAAATCATCAAAGCTTTGTATCGCGGCGCAGCATTATTGATCCTCGACGAGCCGACCGCCGTCCTCACCCCGCAGGAAGTGGATGAATTATTTGTCATCATGCGCCAGATGGTGAAGGATGGACACGCGTTGATCTTCATTTCACACAAATTGCATGAAGTGGTCGAAATCAGCCATCGCGTCACCGTCCTGCGCGACGGACGCAAGATCGGTACGCGTCTCACCTCCGAAACCACCAAGCAGGACCTCGCCAACTGGATGGTCGGACGCGAAGTCGGCTTTGTCCCTGACCGCGGCAAGGTGGAGATCGGCGAAATCCGTTTGAAACTCGAGCGGGTCGTCTGTGGCAGTGACCGCGGCACGCCCGGTCTGCGCGGTGTGAGTCTCGATGTACATTCCGGCGAGATTTTGGGCGTCGCGGGCGTCTCCGGCAATGGTCAACGCGAGCTGGCGGAAACCATTACCGGCTTGCGCAAAGTGACCGGCGGCAAAGTCTTCCTCGAAGGCAAAGAGATCACCAATCTCGCTCCTGGTGAAATCACCGACCGCATGCTGTCCTACATCCCCGAAGAGCGGATGCGCGACGGCATGATCAAGGATTTCACCGTTGCCGAGAACATGATTCTGCGCGAACATCACAAGCTGCCCTACTCGCGTTACGGCTTCCTCAACTTGCGCGGCATTTCCAAACATGCCGATGACTTGATCAAACAGTTCCGCGTCAAGACTCCATCCCAGGAAACACATGCCAAGAATCTTTCTGGCGGCAATATTCAAAAAGTGGTATTGGCCCGCGAAATTTCCCGCAACCCGCATGTCATCATTGCAGCACAACCCACGCGCGGACTCGACATCGGCGCAACGGAATATGTCCGCGAACAACTATTGGTGGAACGACGCAAAGGCGCGGCAATCATGCTCATCTCAGAAGACCTTGACGAAATTCTGGCGCTCTCCGACCGCATTGCAGTCATCTACGAAGGTCAAATCATGGACATTGTTCCGCGCGCAACTGCAACTCCCGAAAAGCTCGGCCTGCTGATGGCGGGCGTCCATCCCTAGGAGGGCGCGCCTGTTGTAAAATAGACATATCCATCGGTTCGGTGGTCGTGGCAATTGCCACGGCGTTGGGCTGCAACATCATCCCGCAAGGTGGGCATCCCATCGAAAAGTGCCGCCGTCCAGAAAGAAGGCACCACCAATGAACCTTTGGCAGAATTACATTCGACCCAAAAACCTGTCCGAGGCAATGGACGCGTTTGCGCATGCACCGCGTCCGCTTTTGCCCATTGCAGGGGGAACCGATCTGTTGCTCGACCTTGAACAGGGGCGTCATTCCCCCGTCCAAACGCTTGTGGATGTGACTTCAGTTACAGAAATGACCGCGCTCGAAAAAAGAGGGGATGAACTCTTCATCGGCGCCGCCGTCCCGGTCAACCGCGTCACGACAACGCCCGAAGTTGCCCATCACGCCCAAGCCCTCGCCGAGGCCTGCAACCTGATCGCCGGGCCGCAGGTCCGCAATGTGGCGACCCTCGGCGGCAATGTCGCCCACGCCCTTCCCGCCGCCGACGGGACGATTGCCCTGCTCGCTTTGGACGCCAAAGCGGAAGTTGCTGACCCGACGGGCACGCGTATCGTTCCGTTTAGAGAACTATTCCTTGGCCCCGGCAAATCCTCCCTCAAACATGGCGAAGAACTCATTGTTGGTTTCTACCTACCGCTTACTGCTCCCCATCGCTCCTCCTGCTTCAAACGGATCATGCGTCCGCAAGGGGTGGCGCTTCCCATTTTGAATTGTGCCGTCTGGCTCGAACGCGAGAACGACACGATCAAAGATGTCCGTATTGCCGTCGGTCCCGGCGGCGGAACTCCCTTCCGTGCCACGCAAGCCGAGGATGTTTTACGCGGCAAATCCCTCACCGAAGAGACGTTCGAATCCGCGCTAGAAACCTTGCTTGCCCAGTCCCAATTCCGTACCAGCGCACGTCGCGCCAGCGCCGATTATCGCAGGCATATCGTCAACGGATTGTTTAGGGATGTGGTCGAAATCGCTTGGAAACGAGCAGAATGGGATTAATGGTATGTCAAACATAAATCTTACCGTCAATGGCGTTCAGCACACGTTGGAAGCCAAGCCAAATGAACCCCTTTCCACTCTCCTGCGTGAGAGACTCCGCCTCACCGGGACAAAAATCGGCTGTGAAGAAGCCGAGTGCGGGGCATGCACCGTCCTCGTGGACGGTGAGCCTGTGGTCTCGTGCATCTATCCCGCCGAGCGGGCGGATGGGAAGACAGTGGTGACGATTGAAGGATTGGCTTCCACCCTCACCCCAACCCCTCTCCCGCTGGGAGAGGGGCAAGGAGTGAGGGAGAAACTCCATCCTCTTCAGGAAGCCTTTGTCGAACATGGCGCTGTTCAATGCGGATTCTGTATTCCCGGGCAGATCATGACGGCGTACGCCCTGCTCAGGCGGAATCCAAACCCGACGAAGGATGAGATCCGCTTTGCGTTGAAGGATACGCTCTGCCGCTGCGCGGGCTACCCGACCATCGAGAACGCCGTCCTTGCCGCGGCGGAAGCTTTGCGAACGGGTGAACCGGTCAAGAAGCCGACGCACATCCCCGATTCGATCCACCGCCGCAAAACCGTCGGTCACTCGCACTTGCGCCCCGAAGCCGTGGAAAAGGTCACAGGGAAGGCAATCTACACCGATGACCTCGTGTTCGATGGCATGTTGTACGCCAAAGTGCGCCGTGCGATGATCCCGCATGGATTTCTCACCAGACTTGACATTTCCAAAGCGAAAGCGTTGCCCGGTGTTGTGGCAGTATTAACCGCCGAAGATATTCCCGCCGAACGCAATCACGGTCTGGTCATCTACGATTGGCCCGTGATGGTCGGTGTTGGGGAACGCGTCCGATACGTGGGAGACGCGATTGCCATCGTTGCCGCAGAAAGCCAGGAGATCGCTGAGCAGGCGTCGGCTTTGATCGAAGCGGAATTTGATCCACAGCCGGTCATCACGAATTCCGTGCAGGCGCGTCAGGAGGGAGTTCCGCAGATCCACGAGAAGGGGAACCTCCTCAAGCATATCAAGGTGCGAAAGGGTGATATAGAGCAGGGTTTTGCCGAAGCGGATGTGATCCTGGAGCACACCTTCCACACGCCTGCCACCGACCATGCTTTTATCGAACCTGAATGCAGTATCGGTGTGCCGCTGCCTGATGGACGCATGGAAATCTATGTCGGTTCGCAGATTCCCTATCAGGATCGCGAGCAGGTAGCGCGCGTAATGGGCTGGCCCCAGGAGCGCGTGCGCGTCGTCGGGCAGTTGATGGGCGGCGGCTTTGGCGGCAAGGAAGATGTGATGGGGCAGATTCATGTGGCGATGCTGGCGAACGCCACCCAGCGCCCGGTGAAACTGCTGTTTGACCGTCAAGAAAGCCTGCTCGTGCACCCGAAGCGCCACGCCACGCAGATTCGAGTCAAGATTGGTGCGAAACGCGATGGGCGGCTCACCGCGTGCGAGACCGAATTGTACGGTGACACAGGCGCATATGCCTCGCTCGGCGAGAAGGTCATGACCCGCGCCACCACGCATTCGGCGGGTCCGTACGACATTCCGCACGTGCGCGCCGACTGCTACGCCATGTACACCAACAATCCGCCCGCGGGCGCGTTCCGCGGTTTCGGCGTCACGCAATCGGCGTTCGCGGTCGAGTCGATGATGGACAAACTCGCCGAGACGCTGAACCTTGACCCCGTTGAACTGCGCCGCATGAATGCTTTGCACGTCGGAAGCGTCACGAACACGGGACAAGTCTTGAATGAATCGGTCGGATTAACAGAATGCATTGACAAAGTGGATGCGGAGATGCGGAAGCACAATCCGCTTCCCTTCAAGCCGACAGTTGATCCCGCCAACCCGAACCTCCTCCGCGCCTGGGGCTTTGCCGCGGCGTACAAGAACACAGGACTCGGCGGCGGCGCGCCCGACAAATCCGGCGCGGATGTGGAGCTCTACGCGGACGGTACGTTCCAGGTGCGCAGTTCCGCCGCCGAACTCGGGCAGGGACTGGTCACAGTGATGCGGCTGATCGTGGCGGAGGAAATGTCGGTGCCGCCGGAGCAGGTTAGCGTCCTGGTCATGGACACGGATCTGGCTCCCAATGGCGGTCCGACGACAGCCTCCCGCCAGACCTTTGTCACCGGCAATGCCTCCCGCTATGCCGCGAAGACCTTGCGCGACCAGATCACCGCTGCGATGGCTGAGAAATTCGACGTGCGCCCGGAGCAGATCCGCTTTGAGAATGGGATCGTCCACGTCAACGGAAATTTGCTGACCTACGCGGACGTCTACCAGGAAATGACAGCCTCTGGGCAAAAGCCGCTCGTCCGCTATGAATACGAGGCGCCGAAGACCCAGCCGCTCGGCACAGGCGGCGACATGCACTTTGCTTTCTCGTTCGGAGTCCAAGCCGCCGAAGTGGAGGTCAACAAATTGACGGGCGAGGTGCGCGTGTTGAAGGTCATCTCCGCCAACGACGTGGGCATGGCAGTCAACCCGCTTGGCTTGCAGGGACAGGTCGAGGGCGGCGTGATGATGGGACTCGGCAACGCTCTCACCGAGGAATTCATTGTCGAGAACGGCTACGTCGTCACCGACCATTTGGCGCGCTACCGCGTTCCCGGCATCATGCTCACGCCGGAGATCACCTCCATCATCGTCGAGCATCCCATCTCCAGCGGGCCCTACGGCGCAAAGGGCGTGGGTGAGATCAGCAGCATCCCCACCACTCCCGCCATCACGAACGCGATTTACAACGCGGTCGGCGTGCGGGTGGATAAATTACCTGTGGATCAGGAGGTCATTGCAAGGGAGATTTGGGAAAGGGGAGAGAACTAGAAAGCTTGCACCGAGCGAAGTCGAAGTATAGTAAGTGGAAAAGGACTCTCAAGGTATCGAGCCTGAGAGTCCTTTCGTGTTCCACATTGACTGGTGTTACTGTTGTACGGTTGTCTGCTCTGGGACGACGATTGCCATGATGAGGTAGACCAGCGCGATCCCGCCGAAGCCGGTGAAGAAAGCCAGTACGGTCAACAAGCGGACGATGGTCGGGTCGATGCCGAGATACTCACCCAAGCCTGCACACACGCCCGCGATCATGCGGTTTGATGTACTGCGAGTCAATGCCTTGTAGTTGGTGTTCATGATGTTGCACTCCTTTCAATGATTTCCATCTAGCATACGCAGGGATTTGAAAGAAGTTGCGCGAAAACCGGTCTGTGACTTTGCATAACCCAATAGTCGGTTTGTCGTCGGAGTGGGTAGGAACAGACCCAATTATTCCCCAATCACCTGTATGACCAATTCCCGTCTGCGCGGCTTATTGTCGAAATCAACATAGATGACTTGCTGCCATGTGCCCAGGGTCAGGTCGCCGTTCACAAAGGGGATGGTCAACGACGGTCCCAGCAGGGAGGCGCGGATATGGCTGTGCCCGTTGCCGTCGTGCCAGCGGGCGTTATGAGCATATTCCCGATTTGGCGGGACGATTTCATCGAAGAGCCGCCTCAGATCGTTCACCGCGCCTGATTCGTATTCAATAGTCGTCAGCGCGCTGGTGGAGGATGGGCAGAAGACGGTCACGGTTCCGTCATTTATTCCGCTTTGTGCAACCTGGCGCGCAATTGCATCCGTGATGTCGTGAATATCTGCATCCCCACGAGTATTAAGAGATAGGGAAAAAGTTTTTACTGCCATGCCGTGATTATATCTTTACGACTGGATGGCGTAAGACTGTTTTCATTTTTTCCGGCGCGGTCCGGCGCGGGTCGCTCATGTAGATCTCGTGATGCTTGCCATTCGGACCGACATTATCCTTCAAGCCGTTTTCCGCCATGAACTCACGCATCCGCTCGATGGTGACGGGTTCGGTGGCGTACGGACCGATGTGCATGACCTGCACGCACAGACCTTCCTCGAAATGGGCAAGCCGCGCCTTCGGGAGCATCTCGTCATTGCCTTTCTTCTTTCGGACCTGTTCGCGCGCCTCCTCGAAAATATCTTGTGTGATGACTTCCGGCTGCAGAATCATCAGAGTATAGAACCAGTTATCCTTCACAGTGATGTCGAAAAAACCATCCTCCACCCACCACAATCCCTCCAACGCCATGACGGGATAATCGATGGCGTCCGTTTTGCGCTTCTTGAGCATGAACTTGAGCGTGTATGCGATACCATACAGGGCTTGCGTCGCTTCTGCAAACATGGGTGATTTGCCCGGTTCCGATCCCTTTTCGATGGCGCCATCGATCATGACAAATTGCAGGTTGGGCACTTGCACGGCCTCGATCTTCTTTGCGGAGGGTTGATACAGATGCTTGTATTGCTTTTTGAGGTCGAGAATTTTCACTTTTGTCTCCTTACTCGGGGGAAGCTCCCCGATGGATCACTTTTCTACCGTACTTCTCCTGCAGAGTATCCAGCACATCCTGCAATTTGCGCGATTTCTCCGCGTCAAAATCCCAAAGCCCCAATTGACGTACCGGTTCACCCAGCCCGCTGACCCCCACTCCAATCAGCCTCACGGCCTGACTCGATTTCCTCACCGAACGCATCAGATCAATTGCGCGTTTTGCGATCTCATCCTCCATGTCCGTCGGGTTGCTCAAAGTGGTTTGCCGCGTCAACGTAGTGAAATCGGGCCAACGAATCTTCAATTTGATCGTCTTACCAGCCAGATTATTCTTTCGCAATTGCCGCGCCACTTCCGCCGATTGCTCGCGTATCGTTTTTTCCAGCGCCTTGTCATCCCGGATGTCCACAGAAAACGTGACCTCCTGGCTGATGGATTTCGTCTCGTGTTCCATGACGACGGGCCGGTCGTCGATACCCTTCGCATGACGCGAAAGGTCGCGCCCGTTCTCGCCGAACAGGTGGATCAACTCGCTCTCGGGCCACGTTGCGATGTCGCCAATGGTATGGATTCCCAACTCTGCCAACCGTTTGGATGTCTTTGGACCGACACCCCACAGCATATCGGCAGGCAGCGGACGCAGGAACTCCGCCTCTTTCCCGGCAGGGACAACTGTCACCGCGTTCGGAGGCTCTGCCAACCCCTGGGCTTTGATCCGTTTCAAGGCCAACGCCTTGCCGACCTCGGTGGCAATTTTTGCCACAAGCTTGTTCGACGCGATCCCAATGGAGCAGGGGAGATGCAGTTCGTCACGGATGCGGGCTTGGAGTCCGCGGGCGAAGCGTTCGGGATCATCGCGAATGTCGGAAATATCGAGAAACGCTTCGTCGATGGAAATCTGTTCCACAAGACCGGTCACAGAGTAGAGAATGTCCATCACCTGCCGCGAGACCTCGCCATACAGGCGGTGACGCGAGGACACGATGATCAACCCCGGGCTGAGCCGGAGCGCCCGGCTCATTGGCATGGCGCTCCGGACCCCATCCCGCCGAGCCGCGTATGAGCACGAAGCGACCACGCCGCGTTCCTCCGGTCTGCCGCCCACCGCAAAGGCTTTGCCGCGCAGTGAAGGAGTGCGGGTTTCCTCCACCGCGCAGAAGAAGGCATCAAGGTCGAGATGAAGGATTTTCCGTGTCATTTTTACAATTATAGTGTAATGCAAATAGCCGCAACCTGCTATTGAAGAGGCATGGGCGGAGGGTATATACTGGTGGAGGAAGGAGAATGATTATGAAGAATGGATCATTGAGAGCCCTCTCGCCCATCTTGGTGCTTGTCCTGTTGATCTTATCCATCGGCGCGCCATCGCAGCGCGTCGCGGCACAGTCCACCTGTGATTGGGCGCAATTTGTGGCGGATGTTACGGTGCCGGATGGGACGAATTTTTCGGCAGGCGCAACGTTTGCCAAAACCTGGCGTTTGAAGAATATCGGTTCCTGCACGTGGACGACCGGATACAGCCTGGTCTTTTCCAGCGGAGAGAAAATGGGCGGACCCGATTCCGTGCCTTTGCCCTCCAGCGTTGCCCCGGGGCAGACAGTGGATGTCACTGTGAATCTGACCGCTCCCTCAACACCCGGCTCCTACCGCGGTTTCTGGCAATTAAAGAATGCCGCAGGCGCGTTGTTTGGCATTGGCACGACAGCCGCCAAACCATTCTGGGTTTCGATTAATGTTCTGCGACCGTTCGTCACCGCGTATGATTTCACAGCCGACATTTGTTCAGCCACCTGGCATTATGATGGCGGACCCATCCCATGCCCGTACAACGAGGCAAAAAAGCAATACGGTTATGTGCTGAAATTCGACAATCCAACGCTGGAGGATGGCACCTCGGCAGGGAGACCCGGGTTGTTGACCGTACCGCAGGATAAGTACGGCGGCGTCATTCGCGGCGTATATCCCGACATGGATATTTTTCCCGGCGATCATTTTCAGGCGACCATCGGCTGTGAAGGCGGCGCAGTGGGCTGTTATGTCACCTACCGACTCGAATACATGACCGCCAACCGGCAGGTGTACACGATTTGGAAGTTCAACGAAAAATACGACGGTCGTTATGTGAACATCGATGTCGATCTTTCCTCCATTGCCTGGAGGAAAAAGATCAGCCTGGTATTGATGATTTCAGCCAACGGTTCAGCGACGGGTGACAGGGCGTTGTGGGTCCAGCCGCGGCTGGTGCGGCAGGTGGATACGGTTCCGATCACGCCCACGCCGGGTCCCTCGCCGACGCCCATCCCTTATCCCACCACACCGCCCGATAAATGCACCGACCGGGCGAAGTTCGTGGCGGATGTCACCATTCCCGATTGGACTACCTTTGCTCCCGGAACCGCCTTCACAAAGACCTGGCGCTTATCCAATGCCGGGACCTGCACCTGGACGACAGACTACAGCCTGATCTTCTATAACGGCAACAAGATGAACGGCCCTGACTCGGTTCTGATTCCCGCCAGCGTAGCCCCAGGGCAGACAGTCGATCTTTCGGTGAATCTCACCGCCCCAGCGACCTCTGGTTCCTATCTCAGTTTCTGGATTCTGAAGAACCCGAAGGGGAAGACCTTCGGGGTCGGCTCCCAATATGACACGCCGATCTTCGCCGCCATCAAAGTGGCTGGAACGCCAGTGGCTACCGCGACATCCCAGTCGGTGCTGGTTGTGCCGACGCCAACCTCGACTCCCATCCCGCCGTCGAACGTGTATTCCAATTCGAAGTATGGTTTTACCTTCACGCTTCCGGAAAATTCATCCTCGACTGTATTTTCTGACAACAGGGCGCGGGTTTCACTTCCGTTCACTTCCGGGACGAACCTAACCGAGAAATACCTCGATGTTGTTGTGGTGGATGTCCTGAGCCCGTGCCGTACGACCAGTTTCACGAATCCCGCTGCCAGTTCATCGAACGTGGCCATCAATGGGATCGATTTCCTCGTCGAAACAGGGACCGACTCCGCGTTGGGCAATACCTTCGACTGGAAGGCATATTCGACCACCCGCAACAACGCCTGCATCAGCATGAACTTTGTCCTGCATTCTGCAAATAACGGCGCGTCTCCATTCGACAAAGCGGCGGAATCGAGCGTATTCGATGCCTTGATGTCCAGTTTTAGATGGATGCCGTAAATATTGGGTCGTTTACACCGTGACGGATGAGAAATGGAGGCGTTGGGATGTCCTGGCGCCTCCATTTTTTGAAAAAAAACGTGAAAAGTACAAATTGGGTGTTGTATGAATTCCGTCTATGCGCTATGATTGAGCATTGGAACGCTTTTGCATCAAAATACGTCTATCATGGCGTGTAAAAGGTTCATTTTCGGAGGAGACAATGGCAGCCCGACTTAAATTTGCATCACTTTCACTCATCATAGCGTTGGTCATTTCCCTAATACCTGCGGCGGCATTCCCGTCAAATGCCTCTGCGGCAACTTGCGATGCCGCCCAATTTATCGCGGACGTGACCGTTCCGGACGGGACTCGCTTTGAGCCGGGGACCGCGTTCAAGAAAACTTGGCGTCTGAAGAATATCGGTACCTGCACGTGGACGACCTCCTACTCACTTGTTTTCGATTCTGGTGAAAAGATGGGTGCGCCTTCTTCGATTGCGTTTCCATCGAACGTTGCCCCGGGTCAAACCGTCGATCTGACTGTGGACATGACCGCTCCAGCCAACGCCGGACGTTACATCGGTTATTGGAAGTTCAAGAACGCCTCCGGTACCTTGTTTGGCATCGGAGCAGCAGCCAATAAATCGTGGTGGGTCGAGATCAACGTCACCAGCTCGGCTCCCGGTGGAAGCATTGTCTACGACTTCACTGCGAGTGCAAAGGATGCAACCTGGTCGAGCGGCGCGGGCGGACTCTCCTTTCCCGGCGCCGAAGGCGATGCAAAAGGTTTTGCTCTTGTAAAGGACAAACCGAAGTTCGAAAGCGGCGTGGAATCCTCCAAGCCGGGTCTGCTCTTCGTCCCACAGAATATCACCAATGGGTTTATCCAGGCACGGTATCCCGCCTTCAAAGTCGAGGGCGGAGACAGTTTCCAGGCAACGATTGGATGCGAATCCGGCGCAACGACCTGTTACGTCGCCTACCGTCTCGATTACGAAGTCGGCGGTTCGATTAAGACCTTCTGGACCTTCCGTGAGAAATTCGAAGGTCTGACTTACAACGCCAACATCAGCCTGGCTCCGCTATCCGGACAGGAAGTCAGGTTTATCCTCTACATTTCTGCGTACGGCTCGCCCGCTGGTGACCGTGCCCTATGGGGGAACCCGATTATTACCCGCAAAGGAATCGTGCCTCCTCCTCCGACTGTGACCGGCACGCCTCCCACGGCAACCCCAAGCAAGACACCCGGACCTGTCACCGTAACCGTACCACCTTCCTCCTGCGATAAAGTTCAGTTTGTCAAGGATGTAAGTATCCCTGATGGGACCGTCATGCAGCCCGGCGCGCAGTTCACCAAGACCTGGCGTTTGAAGAACGTCGGTACCTGTGCATGGACGACCTCCTACCAGCTCGCCTTCTTCAGCGGCGATCAGATGGGCGCGCCCGCCACAGCCACTTTCCCCAAGAGCGTCGCGATGGGCGAGACCGTGGATATCTCCATTAACATGACCGCGCCTTCCACAGCCGGTTCCTACCGCGGGTACTGGATGTTCAAAAATGCCAATGGCGCGTTCTTTGGGCTTGGCGCGCAGGGCAACAAACCCTGGTGGGTCGACATCAAAGTTTCAGGACCAACTGTCACACCCGGCGGACCGACCAAGACCCCGACCGCGACAGTCACTCCGGGCGGTCCCACCGTTACGCCCATTGCGGGGACGGCTTTGGACTTCTCCAATGCCTGTGCGGGAACATGGTATAGCGGCGCAGGACAACTTCCCTGCCCGGGTACGGATGGCGATGCCAAGGGTTTTGTGCTTAAGGTGAGTAATCCCAAGCTCGAAACGGGCGCGACCGATAGCCGCCCCGGCATCCTCACGTTTCCGCAAAATACCCAGAATGGGTACATTCAGGGTTTTTATCCTCCGTTCAAAGTGCAAAGTGGCGACCGCTTCCAGTCCGTCATCAACTGCGAAGGCGGCGCGACGAACTGTTACGTTGCCTTCCGCCTCGATTACCAGACCGGCACCGATCCCATCAAGACATTCTGGGGACCCTTCCTCGAACGCTATGAAGGTCAATACTATTCTGTCGATATTGACCTGAGCGCGCTGGCTGGCAAGGATGTGAAGTTCATCCTCACCGTTCTGGCGGCTGGCACGGCAAGCGGTGACCGCGCCTTGTGGGTCGCTCCGCGTGTCTATCGTCCCGGCTCCACGACACCACCCACGCCGATTTCTGGCACGATCTCGCCGACGCCCACTGCAACGACTCAACCCAACGCATCCACTTATCAAAACACCAAATACGGGTTTAAATTCACCCTCCCAACCGGCGCGACCATTGCAAACCAATCAGACACTGCCGGACGCGTCAACATGACAATTGCCTCAGGCACCCTGCTCCTTGAAAAATATCTCGAGGTGAGCGTCACCGAGGGGCTCACCCCGTGCAAGGTCAAAAACATGGAAAATGTCACAGGCTCCGAGAACGCCACGCTCAACAACATCCAATTCCTGAAGGAGACCGGGCAGGGGGTTGCGGCGGGTAACATCTATGACTGGGTCGGCTATTCCGCCGCGAAGAACAATGCCTGCATCAGCATGGTCTTCATCCTGCACTCCGCCAATCCCGGCGTCTACACCACCCCGCCTCCGAATTTTGATAAGGCAGCGGAATCCGCTGTCTTCACAACGATCATGTCCTCCTTCACCTGGATCCAGTAGGACACATCGCTTCTGACGAACGAAAAGCCTGGTCCCGTGCGACCAGGCTTTTTCAAGCGGTCTCTTTCTCACACTGACGACCCAAGCCGATGCCCCTCGATAGACCCACCATCCTTCTCGCCGACGACGATCCCACCATTGCGGACAGCCTCGCACCCTTTTTGGAACGCGCTGGTTTTCATGTGCTGGTCGTCTCGGATGGTGCCAATGCACTGGAAAAAGCGCAGGCACATCATCCCGAACTGATTATCCTCGATGTACTCATGCCGCGCATGGACGGGCGCGAGGTCCTAAGGCGGCTCCGCCGTTCCAATGTTTGGACGCCGACCATCCTGCTGACGCAGGTGGGCGAAGCCTCCGAACGCGCGCTGGCTCTCGAAGAGGGCGCGGACGATTACCTCAACAAGCCGTTCGACCCACACGAACTATTGGCGCGCATCCGGGCTGTACTGCGGCGGGCGCGCCCCGGCGGACGCTCCCTCACCTCGGCATGGCTGCTGACCGCGAACGATCTCTCGCTTGACCGCCGCGCCCGGCGCGTGACGCTCGCAGGCAAGGCGCTCGATATGACCCCAAAAGCGTTATCCGTGCTCGAATATCTGATGACACATCCCGATGAAGCCGTAACCCGTGAACGTTTGCTGGAGGTGGTCTGGGGTTGGGAATACCCGGCGGGCACGCGTACCGTGGACACACGCATGGCGGAACTCCGCCGCGCCCTGAACGACGACCCGACCGAGCCGCGTTTCATCGAAACCATCCCCGGCGAGGGATATCGTTTCATTGCACAAGTACACGGAGAGGGTTAAGAACTGTATGCTCAGAAACAAATGGAAGGTATTGCTTCTTTGGTCGCTTTTGCCATTTTTGGTGGGGATGATTCTCTTCGCAATTGTTCAAATATTTTTTCCGACTGCCTCCCCGATCCTCTCCAGCGTGGACTTTGGCATAGCCGCCTTTGTACTGGGTGTGACGCTTCGCGCACCGGGAGTCTTTGCATTCCTATTTGGTTTTTTTGCCACCCTGATCGGTTTGGGGATCTATTATTGGGACAGGCGGCGGGTCTGGGAAGCCCAATCCTTGTATGCCGATTATGTGCAGGACGCGGCACAGAAGCGTCGTCACTTTTTGCGCAGGCTCGACCATGAGATCAAGAATCCGCTCACGGGTTTGCGCGCCGCGCTGGTCAATTTCCAAGAGTCAAAGACGGGAGATGAGCGCGCCCGTGCTGTGGGAAATGCGAATCGTGCGGTCGAGCGACTGACGCGCCTGCTGACCGACCTGCGTAAACTTTCGGACCTCGAAGAACGTTCCATCGAGCGTTTCCCGGTCAATGTACCGGAATTGCTGGACGATGTGGTGACCGCTGCACGCACCATCCCGGCTTATGAAGGTCGCAACGTCACTTTGCTCATCCCGAAGATTCCCTCTCCGTTTCCCATGGTGACGGGAGACCGAGTTCTGCTAGTCCTGGCGGTGTACAACCTCGTTGAGAACGCGCTCAAGTTCACGTCTGCAGAGGATTCGATCGAGGTCCGCGCTCTGGAGGATGGTCGTTCCATCCTGATCGAGGTGGCGGATTCGGGTGTGGGAATCCCGCCCGAGGATGTCTCCAAAATCTTCGAGGAGTTATATCGCGGTTCCAATGCCCGAGGTACAGACGGGAGCGGTTTGGGGCTGGCGCTTGTCCATCGTATAGCCGTGTTGCATGGCGGTGGAGTAGGGGTGCGTTCGAGTCAAGCTGAACCACGGGGGACGGTTTTCACACTACGTTTGCCCAGAAGGTAAATTTTTCTCTCCCATTTGGGAAGAGGCAGGGGGCTTTCGGGTGTTACAAAACTGTGACATCTCTGCGACAAGCCCGTAACAGCGGGGGGGTATCATCAATGTATGAAGAATACTCCAGACACCGAGACCATGCTTATTCGAGCGGCGCAACGCGGTGATGTGGATGCGTTCAACATGCTTGTGATGAAGTACCAGGACATGCTCTACCGCATCGCCTGGCGGATCCTGCATGACGAATTTGCCGCCGATGATGCCACGCAGAATGCCATGATCCAGGCGTTCAAAAACATCCGGTCGTTCCGCGGCGGTTCGTTTAAGAGTTGGCTGGCGCGCGTAACGGTCAACGCCAGTTACGATGAACTGCGCCGCTGGAGGAGACAACCCGCCATCTCGCTGGAACAGGTCAATAGCGAAGGCGATGAGATTGAGTCTCCGCTCTGGATGCGGGATCCGGCTGCGGGTCCGCAAGAGGCGACCGAGTCCGCTGAAATGAGCAACGCGATCCAGCGCTGCCTGCAAGGTCTGATCCCCGATTATCGGACCGTTGTCGTCCTGGTGGATATCGAAGGAATGTCGTATGAGGAAGCCGCCCAGGCGGCGCGTATTCCCGTGGGAACGGTCAAGAGCCGCCTGGCACGTGCACGCATGCAGCTCCGCAAAGCGCTTCGCTCGTTTGAGGGGCTGCTTCCGGTGGCGTATCAGGTGGACATGTCTGCTTTCGCCCATGCATGATTAATTTGATTTGAGTTCGAACGCGTAGAACTTTTGGTTCTGCGCGTTTTTTTTATTTCTGTGGCTATAATCATCCATGATCATCGTCCCGAAGGTTTAATAACCTTCGGGACGTTTTCATTACCCGTCCATGATCTTGAACAGGATTTCCATGTGTTTTGCCGCCAGCGGAACGGTCATCAACGGCTCTGCTTTGCCGTCCAGATAATCCAGGAAGTGCGTTGTGATGGCAAGGCTGTCATTGGGTTCCTTGGTCATATCGATGGTAAACGTGTCCTTACGCGGCTCGCCATTTTCTGTGGTGAAGAATTCGATCTCGTTCGAATCCCAACTGAAATGCTGGAAGCGCAGACCGCCTTTGGTCCCGTAGATGCGCGTCTCATTGGGCGTTTCGTTATGAACACCAGCGCCACTTTCATAATAATATGTGAGCCCCGTGTTGAACTCCATCCATGCTGCACCGTGCTGTTCCACGTCGCTGAAAGAAACCCATTTGCTCATATCGCGCAGGTCGTTGCGGGTGAAGCGCTGCATAGACTTCAACTGCGGCACATCGTTCAGTAGACCCAGGTGGAAGGACAGGTCATATACACCTCGATCGGCAAATGGACCGCCCGCAGCAAGTTTTTTGTTCATCGCCCAGGCGCCGTTCGGGTTGTATTCAATAAAAGTTCCGCGCGAAAGTGTGTTGTGGTGGATGTGATACACATCACCGAGCTTGCCGCTGTCGATCATGGATTTGATGAACTGGAATTTGCGCGTCAACCGTGTGTGACGGCAGGACGCCTCCAGCACCTTTAGGCTTGGCGCCGCTTCCACGGCTTTGACGATCCGCTCCAGGCTTTCGCGTGACTCGGCGATGGGCTTTTCCAATAGGACATGCTTTTTTGCCGCGAGCGCCGCTTCCAGTTGGTCTGCATGCAGATAGGGAGGTGTGGCGATGACCACCGCATCCACGGCGGGGTCTGCCAGCACGTCGCGATAGTCCGTGGACCATTTCTCCACGCCGAACTCTGCCGCCGCGGATTTGGTTGTCCCTTCGCTGGCGCTGTTGACCCAAAGAATGTTCGCGCGTTCATCCTGCTGGAAGAAACGCATCAAGATCTTGCCGTACATGCCTGCGCCAATGATGCCGAGATTGTATTGTTTCATATCTGCTTCCGTTGATGACTTTGAAAGTACCTGTTATTATATTCAACAAATTACAAGACCTCCGGGTGACTTTTCCCGGAGGTCTTGTTTGTCGAGAACTATTAATGGGTTGTATGGATTTATTCAACCAATTCAAGCGTTGGGGGGAAATTCACGAGCAGGTTCTCGTTTTGGTTGTATTCGATCAACAGGTCGGCGGTACCGATCAGGTCGATGGTGTACCCGATGACTTGACTGTGATACCCTTCGCTCCCGGATGTCCCATTGATCTGGATGTCGGAGGCAGGCGCAAGAAATGTGCCAACGAAGCTCGAATCGGAGTTGCCGTTGATGATCATCCCCTCGTCGTTGCTCATTGGCATATAGATCAGCAGCCCGGCATAGGGTCCGGAAAGAGGCGCCGTCAAATTGATCTGGGCATTGCCGTCCCAGTGGACGTTCCCGGAGCGCATGTAAATGAGCACGTTATTGCCGATCAAGGTGTCATGCGCGTTGACCATGAACATTCCATCCACGCAATAGATTCCCGGTTGCAGATACATTACACCCCTCGGGGGAAAATTCCCAGACCAGTTCCCGGGCGAGAGCGTATCGTCGTTTTGGATGGCGTTCTGTGTGCAGGTGGGCTCTGGCGGCAGATTGGCGGGCGGATATGGGACCAGAGTGGCGCCGGAAGTGATCGAATTCGCGGGGGTAACGGAGCCATGCAGACAGGCGCCTCCTACGATCTGGATGCCTGAAGGCGTATCGATCGTGCTGTTACCAACCTGTTCGAAGGCGCAGTCATCATTCGAATTGACGAAAATCCCGCTTCCGACAATGGAAGTGGAATTGGTCCCGTGTGAACGGAAAGCTCCACGCCCGTTCGATTTCAACGCCACCATCGCCGCGCCTGAGTACAAAGGCGCCGTTTTAGCGGTGCTTGCATGGATGACAGCCTGCACCTGGTTGTGGACCTGATTAACCCCAAGTACGCGACCGAACGTGGTTTGGACGTTCGATTCGATGATCACTTCCACGTATTCCTGGTTGCCGGTGTATTGTCCATTTTCCGGAGGGCAGTGCACATGGACAATGTTCGTTTGACCATCATTTTCATATCCATTGATCTTTGCCTGGGATAGCCCCGATGCAACCCAATCTTTCCCTTGTATCTTGGCGAGCGCCGCGGAATAAGCAGCGGCATCAGCTGTGTTCTGGGCATGGCGGCGGTCTGAAAGCGCCGCTCCACCATCTACAGCCAGGGCGGTAAAACCTGTCAGCCCTACGATTGCCAGGGCAATAAGGATCAATGCCTGTCCTTTTTCACGCAGAATCTTTCTTTTCATTGGGTCTCCTTGTGCTTGAGGTCGAAAAATGAGATGAGCCTTTTGCGATTCATCCCTTACGACGTCTTATTGGAGACCCAGATATTGACCTAATTAAATTGACAGCTCATTCTTTTTGGATGCGATTTATCAATTTCTTCCTAGACCTGAAAAAATGCAGTATCTGCTGATGCAGAGATTCGTCCTAATGGGTGAGTATGTAACTCGTAAAGGAGATGAGCTATGAAACGATGGATTTTGGTTATGTTGGTGTTGGGATTGTTCTTTGCCAGCGCATCCCCCGTGATGGCTGCTGGACCGGGTCCGCGTGGGACATTTGCGTTTTCCGGAAAGATAACCGCGATCGGTGACGGAACCATAACAGTCCAGGTGCTTGCCGGGAATAAATTGGTCAGACCCTATCTTGGCAAGGAATTGAACGTGACGGTCGCCGGCTCCACGCGCTTCCTGCTGAAGAATGGGACCGTGGTCACGCCGATCACTTTTACGGATTTGAAAGTGGGTGATGCAGTCAGTTTGAACGGGACGGTCGCGAATCAGGTTTGGACGGCAAAGCGGGTTACGATCGGCGCTCAATTAATTCACTTCCGGTAGCATGAATTTTCCCACTACTCAGAGAATGGGCACGCCGGCCCGTTCTCTGAGTCTTTTGATTGGGATACCCCGGCAAGATTCTTGTTCCGAAAGATAAAAAAGACCTCCGAGACAACTCGGAGGTCAGCCCCTTCCCCCATTTTTCACAAAAATTTGGGGAAGGAAAAGGATGGGGGTCATTTCCCCAGCTTTTTCTTGAACGCCGCCGTCAATGCAGGGACGATCTGGAACAGGTCACCCACCACGCCGTAGCGTGCCTGCTTGAAGATGGGCGCATCCGCATCCTTGTTGATTGCCACGATCACCTTGGCATTGCGCATCCCGACCAGATGCTGGATTGCGCCGGAGATGCCGCAGGCGATGTATAAGTCCGGGGTAACGACCTTGCCGGTCTGCCCGACCTGATGGGAATATGGAATATATCCGCCATCGACCGCGGCGCGGGAAGCGCCTACTGCACCACCGAGCACGTTGGCGAGTTCCGTGATGAGCGCAAAGCCCTGTTGCGCGCGCCAGATCTCGGCTTGCTTATCGTCGAGACCGGCAGGCGGGACCAGCGCCGGGTTGTTCGAGACGCCGCGACCACCTGAGACGATGACGCCCGCGTCGCCCAGGTTCACGGCGCTTTCTGAAGCAGAATACCCTTCGACGACGGTCAACGTCTCGGCTTTGACTTCCACCTTGGTGGCAGTTCCTGATCTGCTTGCATCGGCTTCGGGCTTGGGAAAGGCACGTCCGCGAATGGTTGCCATCACAGGCTTGCTGGAGCAAACAGTCTTCTCCAGTACTTTGCCTTCGTAGATCGGACGGGTCGCGATCAACTGCTCACCACTGACTTCGAGCGCGGAAATATCGGTCAACACGCCGGTATTCAAATCCACGGCGGACATGGCGGAAAGCTCACGGGTTCGAGCCGTTGTGGGGAACAGGATCAAGTCCGGGCTTTGGGAAGAAGCGAGCGCCGAAAGAGTGGCGGCATATGGTTCGGAGCGGTAATCTGCCAGCGCGGCATCATCCGCGACGAAGACTTCGTCGGCGCCATATTCAAATGCGGCCTTCACAACCGCATCCACACCGGAGCCGAACACAATTGCGCTTGCCGTACCGAGCGATTTGGCCAACCCCAACGCCTCCCACGAAGCAGGCTGGATTTCGCCTTTGAAGTGGTCAATGTACACAAGCGTTTTCATAGCACTTTCTCCGCGAGGATTTTGTCGGTGAGTTTATCTGCGATTTCGTCGGGGCTTTCCCCGGTAATGATCTCAATGGCAGTGTCGCTGACAGGCGGGTTCATTAACTCCACCCGCCTGACGACCGGAGCGGGAGCGCTGATGCCCAGATCACCCAGCGACCAGACCGGGATGACCGCCTTCGACGCTTTGCGGATGCCCATGAACGACGGGTAGCGCGGCTCACCGATGCTTTGGACAACGCTCAGAACGGCAGGCAGTTTGGCGCTGACACTCTGTCTCCCCTCTTCGATGACTCGTTCGACCTGCACGCTTCCATCCTGGACTTTGATTTGACCTGCTAACCCGAGCATGGGCCATCCGAGAACGCGTGCCGTCTGCGCCGGGGTGATGCCTGCGCCGTTGTCGAGTGTCTGCCGTCCGAACACAACCATATCCACGCCGCCGATCTTGTTGATTGCCGCGGCAAGGACGCGCGCTGCGCCGACCGTATCGAGTTCATTCAGCGCCGGGTCAGAGACAAGGATGGCATCATCCGCGCCCATCGCGAGCGCGTGTTTGAGCGCCTCCCTGGCGGATTCGGGTCCAATGCACAACGCAGTGACCGTTCCCCCGTGCGCTTCCTTCTGCTGGAGCGCGCCTTCGACCGCGTACTCGTCGAATGGGTTGATGACCAGCGGCGCGTCCCCCCATGTGACTTGTCCCCCCTCGGCTTTCACTTTCGCTTCCGAGTCGGGTACTTGCTTGATACAGGCGATGATTTTCAAAGTGACTCCTCCAGTTTACGATTTCAGATTTTGGATTTGCGATTTTTATTCCTATGATAATTGGTTTTTCCTCCCGAAGCAGGGAGATTTAATCCAAGTACGCTCTTATTACCAACACATCCGCCGCAAGGACAGCCAGAATCCCGATTAGGCTGAAAACCTTTTGCCAAAGGACCCAGCTTTCCTTGTTCTCCATCCGCTTGAGGAAGAAATCCTTGAATGGGTAAAGCGAAGGCTGAGCGGTTAGGCTATTATAAATGTCCTGGTAATACTGATCTGTTTTCAACCAGAGTTTGTAAGAGTTGGAAAAGAATAACAGACTAAACAGCAGGAAGAGGAAGACAAATCCGAGGGAGGGTTGCATTTTGGGTTACAGGGTTGATGGTTGGAAAGTGGCAAGTTTAACTTGAAAACTTTTTAACCTGCCAGCCTTTGACTCATTGGATGCTGGTTTGGCTCAGAATTTTCCCGGTCGCCAGATCCAAGTCGCAGGCGTGACCGCTGAGCGTGTATGTGGAGAGGGTCGCGCCGTCCTCATTGAGCTTGACGCGGGAATAAAGCGTGTAGGCATCGGGTTTTTCGGCTTTCCAGGTGATCTTCCCATCCGTAGAAATGCAATACAGATTGCTTTCACCGCGTGGAAAGCCGTCAGTTGCTTCCAGAACGACCATTCCATACAGCGTTTGGATGGATTTCTCAATTTTTGTGTGGATTGGCTGAATTTCCATACAAATTCACCTCAAAAGACAGGGAAGGTTTGAAAGTTACTGAAAAAACCTTCAAACCTTCCAATAAACCTAACTTTGCCAAGACTTCTCATCATAGGCAGGCAACTCACAACGCAAAGGCTTGTCAGACCGTTCGCCGAGCGCGTAGCCAGCCTGAATCAAGGTCTGGATCTCGGAACTGCCTTCGTAGATGACCGCGCCCTTTGAATTGCGCAGGTAGCGCTCCACATCGTACTCGTCGCTGAAGCCGTACGCGCCGTGGATCTGGATCGCCTCGTTCGCCGCGCTGAAGGAGGCTTCCGTGGCGAACTTCTTGGCAAACGACGTTTCGCGCGTACAGCGTCTGCCCTGATTTTTCAGCCAGCCCACTTGATAATACAACAATCGCGCGATCTCGTAATCCTGCGACATCTTGGCGATTTTTTCCTGAATGAGTTGATGTTCGGCAATCGGCTTGCCGAAGGTCGAACGTGACTTGGCGTACTTGACACTAGCTTCCAGCGAGGCGCGGATGATACCGGTCGCGCCGGACGCCACGGTGTAGCGTCCGTGGTCGAAGCCGGACATTGTAATCTTGAATCCCTCGCCCTCTTCGCCGATGCGATTGGCAGCGGGTACTTTCACATCCGTGAACGAGATCCAGCCGGTGGAACCGGCGCGCACGCCAAGTTTGCCGTGCAGATCGCCGGTTTTCACACCCTCGCTGTGCAGGTCCACGATGAACGAGGAAAGCGCCTCGGAAGGCTTCCGGGCGGAGGGGTTCGTTTTAACGGTGACAAGCGCCAGGTCCGCTTTGGAGGCGAGCGAGATCCACATCTTTTCGCCGTTTAGAATATAGAAATCCCCGTCCCGTTTGGCGGAGGTGCGCATCGCCGCCACATCCGAACCCATCCCCGGTTCGGTGAACGCGCCACACCCGATCTTTTCTCCCTTTGCCAGCGGGACGAGGAACTTCTGCTTCTGCTCTTCGGTACCCCATTGGAAGAGCGTCATCCCACACAGCCCGGTGTGCACCGACATAACCACGCGTAGATGTGTGTCCACCGCTTCGAGTTCCTCGCATGCCAGCCCCCAGGCGAGATAATCCATACCCTGCCCGCCGTAGCGCACGGGGAAGGGCAGCCCCAAAATACCCAGTTCACCCATGCGCTTGAGCATGAACGGGATGGGTTCCTGTTTGCGATCGTATTCCTTGATAACGGGCGCGATTTCCTTTTGCGCGAAATCGCGAACCATTTTCTGTGCCATTTGATGTTCGGAGGAGAGGGAGAGATCCATGAGATGTTCCTGTGTGAAAATTTTCTCCATTATACCTTGTGGATGGCGTCCTCGCTTCCGCCTTCGGCGCCTGCCGGAAACTGCCCCCGTTTAATAAAAAAATGCCCGACGCTGACGCTTCAGCATCGGGCTATGGAATGTGGGTATCATCCATCATGATTTTCTCTCCACACCCATGTTGCTCAACTCGTCTGAATTGATATTCGAGACAAGCAAGTCTGCGCTTGCAAGTGCGGCGAACACGAGCAAGCAGATGACAACTGCAACGACGAACATAGGCTTCTCTCCTTTCATTGTATACACTTGATTAAACATCCTTTGACCTCAAAAGTTATATCCCCTAACAGTACTGAAAATTTTCCAATCCGTCGCTGTTAGGACACATACATGACGATGAACCTCGCGTTTTGTTCCACTTTTTATACGATTGTAATGAAGAGATGTCGCAAAGTCGTGTGAACACCGTGTGCATGTCATGGCGATTTGTCTGTTGACAAATCATATCTCCCACAGGCCGCGCGGACAATCCGCAGTCAATCCTGTTTTTGTAGACGATTTTCTCCCTCCTGAGCACTGCTCTTGCTTTGATTCACCGACCATGTTTGGTTGACAAAACACATCTTTGGGATAAAATACATTCCGCCATGCGAAATGCCGAAGTGGCGGAATTGGCAGACGCGCTACGTTCAGGGCGTAGTGAGGGTTCCCTCATGTGGGTTCAAGTCCCACCTTCGGCACAGGAACTTCCCTGAAGGAGACTCGCTCTGAAAAGCGGGTCTTTTTGTTTGCTCCTCCTGCCCTTTTTGGGTACTCCCAATTTGTATTATATGAAACAATTTTCGGTATATTTCATGCGAATTTGGGGAAGGCAGGGGTGGGCGGAGGTGGTATAATAAGAGTAAATCAGGCGTATTCTTCATTAGTTAAGACGCGGAGTCGCGGAAACTCGTCCACCGTGTCTTTTTTATGCCAATTTATCCCCTTACAAAGAGATTTTCATGGTCGAAAACACCCTCAACACAGGCAACATCCAGCAAGTCGATATTGACTCCCAAATGCGGGATGCCTACCTCGATTACGCCATGAGCGTGATTGTGGCACGGGCGCTGCCCGATGCCCGCGATGGGCTGAAACCGGTCCATCGTCGCATTCTGTATGCCATGCAGGAACTGGGAATCCGCTCCAATTCGCCATACAAGAAGTCTGCCCGTATCGTGGGCGAGGTGCTTGGTAAATTTCACCCGCACGGCGATTCGGCAGTCTATGAGACGATGGCGCGCATGGCGCAGGATTTCTCCATGCGTTATCTGTTGGTGGACGGGCAGGGCAACTTTGGTTCGGTGGATGGGGACGCTCCCGCCGCCATGCGTTACACCGAAGCCCGACTCCAGAAGCTGGCGGAGGAAATGCTCGCCGACCTGGACAAGGACACAGTCGATTTTGGCCCTAATTTTGATGATACGCTCGAGGAACCGCTGGTCTTACCCTCCCGTGTGCCGAATTTGCTCCTGAATGGCACCTCAGGTATCGCGGTTGGCATGGCGACCAACATCCCGCCTCACAATCTGCGGGAGTTGACCAGTGCCATTATCTTCCTGATTGATAACTATGACCGTATGGACGATGTTTCATTGGACGAACTGATGAAACATGTGCAGGGACCGGATTTTCCAACCGGCGGGATCATCGTAGGGCGTGAGGGGATTGAATCCGCGTATGGGACGGGGCGAGGGCGGCTGGTTGTCCGCGGTATGGCGCACATCGAGGAGAACAAAAACGGCAGGCATGACATCGTCATCACCGAGATCCCCTATCAAGTAAACAAGGCCAGCCTGATCGAGCGTATAGCCGAACTGGTGCGCGAGGACAAGATTGACATGATCTCGGACTTGCGCGACGAATCGGACCAGCGCGGGATGAGCATTGTGATCGAGCTCAAACGCGGCGCCCAGCCCAAGAAAGTGTTGAACCAACTTTATAAATATACAGCATTGCAGACCACCTATGGCGTACAACTGCTAGCCCTCGTAGATGGTGAGCCGCGGACTCTCTCTCTCAAGCGCGCCCTGCAGATCTTCATCGAACATCGGCAGACAGTCATTGTCCGCCGTTCGAATTTCGATCTGGCAAAAGCCCAGGCGCGTCAGCATATTCTGGACGGATACCTGATTGCTCTCAACAATATCGACGCGGTCATCAAGACCATTCGCGAGTCAGAGGATTCCGACACCGCCAAGATCAACCTGATGACCCGCTTTAAACTGAGCGAGTTGCAGGCACAGGCAATTCTCGACATGCAATTACGCCGTCTTGCCGCCCTCGAGCGATGGAAGATCGAGGAGGAACACAAGCAGGTTGCCCAGCAGATCGCTTATCTGGAAGACCTGCTTGCCCACCCGAAGAAGATCCTTGCGCTCATTCAGGACGATATGCGTGACCTGGCCGAGAAATACGGCGATGACCGCCGAACCCGAATCGCGGCGGAGGCGAAAGAAGAGTTAACGGTGGCAGACTTGGTCCAGGATGAAGCGGTGCTCATCAGTCTCACCGAGCGCGGTTATATCAAGCGTGTGGCGGCCTCCGCGTTCCGGTCGCAGAGCCGCGGCGGGCGCGGGGTGATGGGTCATACCACCAAGGATGAGGATGAGGTCGTGGCGCTCATCCCGGCTCGCAGCCTGGATACGATGCTGTTCTTCTCCGACAAGGGCAAGGTTTACTCTGAGAAGGTCTACCAGATTCCCGACGCAGACCGCACCGCGAAAGGTATCCCATTGGTCAATGTATTATCACTCGATCCCAATGAACGTGTAACCGCTGCCATTGCCGTTTCGGATTTTTCCGCGCATGGATATTGCATGTTGGCAACGGTGCGGGGCAAGGTGAAACGGGTGGTGATGGAAGAGTTCGAATCGGTGCGACCCTCGGGCTTGATTGCCATGACCCTGGAGGAGGGTGACCAACTCGGCTGGGCGCGCCTGACCAGCGGCAAGGATGAGGTTATCTTTGTTACTACGAACGGGCAGGCATTGCGTTTCAGCGAGACCAAAGTCCGTTCGATGGGCAGACAGGCGGCAGGCGTGCAGGCGATAAAACTCAAAAAGGATGACGCCGTTACCAGCATGGATGTAGTCGAGAAGGATGGTTCGTTGCTTGTGGTTACTTCGGGCGGTTATGGCAAGCAGACTCCGCTCAAGGAGTACTCCCCCAAGGGACGCGCCACCGGCGGTATCTCCACCATCGACCAGAAGGCGCTGAAGGAGATTGGCAAGATCGTGGCGGCGCGCGTGGTGCAAAAGGATGACGACCTGACAATCATCACTGCCAACGGAGTGGCGATTCGTATCAAAAACAAGACTGTCAAACAGGCGGGACGTTCCACGAAGGGCGTACACCTCATCAAGCCGCAGGAGGGGGATTACGTCGCTTCGGTGGCGCGTATTTCCGCCGAGGATCTGAAACGAGCTGGGGCTCAGATGAGCGACGAAGAAAAAGTGGAACCGCAACCGCAGTTGATCTGAAAGAAAACGTCCCGAAGGTTCAGGCCTTCGGGACGTTGCATGTATGCGGGTGAAAATTACAGCGACATCTTTCCAAGCACAAACAGTGCGAGCGTGCCCATGATGCAGACTGTCACCATGAGCATGAGAGAAATGAAGAACCGCTGTTGCGCGGTCATGCCGAGGAAACGGGAACTGCCGCGTCTTTTTTTCGGGACACGCGCAGCGACTGGTTGAGGCGTCGGTTCCTTGTAAAGATCGTTCGGTTCCTCTTCGTAGAAGGATGATTCTGCAGAGTCGCGTAAATTATCGAACATATTGACCTCGTGCCCGAGTATATCATGCGAAGGGGCGCAGGCGCACATCCCCGAAGCGTACTGTCACTGGTTTGCCATCTTCATCGCGCAATTTCAAACTGCCGTCCGATTCCAACCCCGCCACTTTGCCGGTGACGGTCTGTCCGCCGCCCATTTCCACCTGCACCTGTCTTCCTTGATACGCAAGCACCTTTTCCCATTGTTTGATCAGATTGTCTGTCCCCAATTGCGGGCGCAGAGAAATGAACGCAGCAAGGATGTCGTACAAAATCTCCCCTCGTTCCACAGGTTTGCCCAACGCATCCTCCAAGCTGGTGGCGGGAAAGCGCAGGATATCCGTTGAAGGGACAGAGCGTTTCGTAATATTGACGCCAACCCCGATGACAACGTTCTCGACATCCTCCCCCGACCAGACCAGTTCGATCAGCACTCCCGCGACTTTACGGCGATTGAGGAGCACATCGTTAGGCCATTTGACCTCCGGGTAGAGGCCACGCGCCTGGATGGCTTGGGCGATGGATAATGCTGCCAACCCCACCAATCTTGAAAGATGGGGTCTTTCCTCCAGCGCAGGACGCAGGATCAGGCTAAAGGCAAGTGCGGTGCCGGGAGGCGTGAACCAGGGACGGTCGTATCTGCCGCGTCCCATCGTCTGCTCGTCTGCAACGATGAGCGACATGTCTTTTGCGCCGCTGGTTGCCCAAGCCAAAGCCTCGTCATTGGTTGAGCCGAGGGAATCGAAATACCGAATACTTCCCAGTTTTAATTTGGAGAGCAGTTTGTTGAGTTCGTTTTGGTCCATCGAGGTCGTTTTTTCTAGGGCAGTACGAACCAGGGGTTGATGAACCCGCCGTTCTGGCGGACTTCAAAGTGCAGGTGCGCACCTTGCGAATTGCCGGTGTTGCCGGCAGCGCCAATCCATTGACCCGCGCTCACACTGGAACAGACGCTCACGCCAATCGTGCTTAAGTGCGCATACAGCGTCGAATAACCGTTGCCGTGGTCGATTTGAATAACGTTGCCATAGCCATAGTTGTAGCCGCCCTGCGCCATGGTCACCACGCCGCTGTCTGCGGCATAGACCGGCGCGCCCTCGCCCGCGGCAATGTCGATGCCCAGGTGACCGGACCAGTAATCGTTGCCGGAGAGGAAATGATTGTCCGCCGGCCATACGAAACCACCGCTGCCTATCGCCCCACCGGGACACGAATTCTGGTTTGTGGGCGATGTACCCGATGAACCGCGCGCCACCGTTGGAACCAGCCATTGCACAAACTCGCGTTCACCGCCGGGAATCATGACCCATGATCCCGACTCGATCTTGGGGTCAGCCAAGTCTATATCGTTCCCCGGATAATTCAAAATATCATCGATATTCGCCTTGAATTCATTGGCGACCTTCTCAAGCGTGTCGTTTTCCTTCCACTGGTAATAAATGCCATCGGTGGGAGGAATCTTCAGAACCATGCCCGGCGCCAGGCTGTGGGGATCATCCTGCAAAACATCATAATTGGCCCACAAAACGGTTTCAGGTTTAAGCTTGAACGATTCCGAAATCGCAAACACAGAATCACCGCGCGATACACGGTATTCGACCGGCTTGTAACGCGGCTTGTCCGCCGGGACATTCGTTTTGATCTGGATCTCCCTCTCAATGGATGAGAACGATTCGGGCATACCCAGAGCTGGCATCGCCACTTCGGGCTGAATCTCATCTGGCGCGACGGTCGGCTCGGGTGGCGGCGCCTGAACGGTGGCAGTGTTTTTTTTCCACATTAATGAGCCGCCCACCATGCCTCCCACAAGGATCAAGGTGACAGCCCAACTGATGATGCTGAAGAGGTTGTTCTTGAAGATCGAAGCGAGTTTTGACATGCTGAAAGTCGGTTAATCGTCTCTGCCCAGGTTCTCGAGAAACTCTTGGTTGTTGCGGGCGCGGTCGAGACGGGTGATGATGGCTTCGGTGGCGACGGAATTATCCATGCCTGCGCCCTGCGGTTGCGGAGAGATCATCTGGATGAACATACGGCGCATCAGCCAGACGCGCTGTAAAAGATCGGGTCCCAGCAACAGGTCCTCGCGACGCGTGGACGAACGTTCGATGTCCACAGCCGGGTAGATTCGGCGTTCCTGTAATTTGCGTGAAAGGTGCAATTCCATGTTGCCGGTGCCTTTGAATTCTTCATAGACCACATCATCGAGACGCGAGCCGGTGTCCACGAGGCAGGTCGCGATGATGGTCAACGAACCGCCTTCTTCAAGATTACGCGCCGCACCGAAGAAACGTTTGGGCGGGTAGAGCGCTGAGGGGTCCATACCGCCGGAGAGCGTGCGCCCGGAGGGGTTAACCACCAGGTTATAGGCACGCGCCAGGCGGGTGATCGAGTCCATTAAGATTACCACGTGGCGACCAATCTCCACGAGTCTCTTAGCGCGCTCTAAGGCGAGTTCCGCCGTGCGGACGTGAGAGGTGACCGGTTCGTCGAACGTGGAGGCCACCACTTCGGCATCCACCGAACGGTCCATGTCGGTCACTTCTTCGGGGCGTTCGCCGATGAGCGCCACGATCAAATGCACATCGGGATATTTGGTTGAAATGGAATTCGCAATTTGCTTGAGGATGGTGGTTTTCCCCGCTTTGGGAGGTGAGACAATCAGTCCGCGTTGCCCTCTTCCGATGGGAGCGATCAGGTTGATCAAACGCGGGGCGAGTGTATCATGGTCGGTCTCAAGATCGAAGCGCTTGTCTGGGAAGATTGGCGTGAGGTTTTCGAACACGGGACGCCGGGTGGCGTCTTCGACATCGACGCCGTTGATCGATTCGACCTTCAGGAGCCCGTAATGTCGCTCACTCTCACGCGGCGGACGTACCTGCCCGATTACTAAGTCGCCTGCACGTAGTTCATGCCGGCGGAGCTGCGCTTGCGAGACGTAGACATCCTGGTCACTGATGCGGTAGTTGGTTGCCCGCAGGAAACCAATGCCCTCGCTCATGATCTCCAGGATGCCGCCGCGCAGTTCGATGCCTTCCTTCTGCGCCTCCGCTTCGCGGATCATCATGGCAAGGGTCTCTTTCTTCAGGCGGTTGGCGTTCGGGATGTTCAACGCCTTCGCCATGCCGCGCAGTTTCGAAAGAGGTTCGTTCTCTAATTCAAGTATTTTCATTGTATCTTCTCGATTTGGGGTGGAATGATGTGTTATTGAGTGCAAACCAGACCGCCGCCCTGATCGGAAGGGCGGGCTGGGAAATTCCCTTAGGTTGTTGGAGTTTGAGGATTTTCTTTCAAGGTCATATCACGCAAAACCCGGGCAGGGTGAATTGCCGTGTACGGATTTCGCAATAAAGAGTCTGTAAAGCAACTGGGGAGTTGCCGGTATTATAGCATGTTCGATTTTTGAGTGCAAGCAGCAGGGTTTATTTTGTTTCCAGCCGAACTTTCAGATTTGTGAGCATGGCGCGCTGGGTTTTGATCGCTTGGTCGAAGACAAGATTTTCGAGCAGCTTGCTTACCTTTTCAAAACTGACCCTCTGGGTCAGGTGGGTACGGTTCCCATCGACATCTTCATTAAAGAAATATCGGAAGACGATCTGAATGCCAGGCTTTCTGAAAACATGTATCTCGAGCTCTTCCTTGGGGTGGGTCAGATGGATGACCGAATAGACACGGCTTCTGAAAATGGGAAGCCCTGCCCAGCGAAACGTCTCCACCGTATAAAACGGGCGCAAGGTCACCCCGCTGGTGCTCTTTTGCTCCTTCAAGATATCGATCGTGGTAAGCAGAGGTTGCAGCCCGATCATATTGATCGGCTCCGAAACGTGATCATAAACCTCATCTCGCGGGCGGTCAATGAAGATGTTGAGTTCGAATGTGCGCATGCTCCAATTTTACCCTTAGTTATCCTTGTCGAGAATTTGATTTTGCAAATCCCACAGGCGGCGGTACAGCCCATCCCTTGCAAGCAATTCGTCATGCGTGCCGCGCTCGATGATGCGCCCATGATTCAGCACGAGGATTTCGTCCACGTTTTCCAGCCCGATCAGGCGGTGGGTGATGAGCAGGGATGTCTTGCGCCGCATCACATCGAACAGCGTTTCCAGCACTGCCTTTTCGGTGAGCGGGTCGAGGTTGGCGGTGGGTTCGTCCAAAATCAGGATGGGGGCATCCTTGAGCAATGCCCGCGCAATCGCCAGCCGCTGACGTTCGCCGCCCGAAAGGCGCAGTCCCTGCTCGCCGATGAGGGTGCCGTAGCCTTTGGGCAGGCTCATGATGAAGTCGTGGATGTGCGCCGCGCGCGCCGCCGCTTCCATCTCCTCCTGTGTGACTTTGGGACGCGCCAGCCGCAAATTCTCGCGGATGGAGGCGTTGAAGAAATAACTGTTCTGCGAGACGAGGGCGAGTCTTTTTCGGACCTCATCCTGATTCAGCAATTTGAGCGGCTCTCCGCCCAATCTTATTTCTCCCGACTCGTACTCCCAGAAGCGGAATAACAAATTGGCGATGGTGCTCTTCCCCGCCCCGCTCGGACCGACGATGGCAATCGAGGTCGAAGGTTGAAGTTCAAAGGTCACACTGTCGAGGGCGGGGGCGGAGGTGTTGGGGTAGGTGAAGGTTAAGTTGGTAATTTGTAAGTGGTGATTGGTAACTGATAACTGTTCACTGCTCACTCGATCACTGACCACTGGCTCTGCATCCACCACCTCGAACAGCCGTTTCGCCGCTTCGCGGGAGGCGTTCCACATTTGCGCGGCAAGGGGCAGAGGGTTGACGGCTTCGAAGGAGGCAAAGGTCATCAACGCAAACGTTCCCAGCATCACGCCTTTGATGTTCCCTGCTGTCACCTGCGGAATGACCAGCACCAGCATTGTCCACAGCCCGAGGTTGGTGAGGAGAGTCATGAGCGCCGAGTGGACTCCATTGATGCGCGCCATCTGTTTTTGCGCATCGCCGTAGGCTTTGCCTGTGGCGGCGAGACGTTGTGCGCGGTCTGCGGCGCGACCGAAGGCGAGCAAATCGGCGAGACCCTGGATGCCATCCACAAGTTGGGTGTGGAGGTCGGCGCGCTGGGTGATGAGGCGTGTGCCGGGTCTGCGGCTGAGGAGTTGGGCGAGGAGGGGCAGGATCAAGCCCAAAGTGAGGAAAAAGCCGAGGAGGACAAAGGCAAGCGTCGGGTAGAAGGAGGCGAAGAACAGGGCGGTGAAGACTCCCACGAAGACGGCGGTCAGGGAGGGCGAAACGACGCGGACGTAGAAGTTTTCCAGAGTCTCCACATCGCCGATGACGCGAGCGAGCAGGTCGCCGCTTTTGTAGTCCATCAGGCGGGCGGGGGCGAGGGGTTCGAGGCGTTCGTAGAACCAGACGCGCAGACGGGCGAGCAGGCGGAAGGTGACGTTGTGCGAGACGAGGCGCTCGAGGTAGCGGAAGACGGCGCGGCTGATGCCGAAGAGGCGCGTGGCAACGACGGACACGCCGAGGTCGGCGACGGATGTGGCGATGGCGGCGGTGGAGATGAGCCATGCCGAGACGCCAATAAGTGCGACGCTGGAGCCGATGGTGAGGGCGCTGAGGAGGACGGAGAGGGCAACAAGTGACCAACTGCCTTTTAGGAAGGAGAGCAGGCGGAGGAGGATGGTGGATTTACGATTGCCGATTTGCGATTGGCGATTGGCGGTTGGTAATTGGTAAGTGGTAACGGGTAATTGGTGATTGGTAATGGGTCGAAAGTCGAGTGTCGAAGGCTTGCCCTGAGCAATGTCGGAGGGTCGAAGGCTGGAAATCTCTGACGTTTGACTTTTGACGTTGGACTCGGGCGCTTGATATGCTTTGACCATCTCTGCATACGCGCCATTACGGGCAAGCAGTTCGCTGTGTGTGCCTTGTTCGACGATGCGGCCCTCTTCGAGGACGACGATGTGATCCGACTTGAAGATGGTGTTGAGGCGGTGCGCGATGGTAATCACGGTTCGTCCCTGCATGAGGCGGCGGGTGGAATCTTCGAGCAGGGATTCGGTTTCGGGGTCGAGGCTGGAGGTGGGTTCGTCGAGGATGAGGATGGGGGAATCTTTGAGGAAGGCGCGGGCGAGGGCGAGGCGCTGTGCCTGTCCGCCGCTGAGACGGGCTCCGCCTTCGCCGATGACGGTTTCGTATTTCTCAGGGAGGGTTTCGATGAAGTCGTGCAGGTGGGCGGCTTTGGCGGCTTCGATGACTTCTGCGAGCGCGGCATCCGGTTTGCCGAGGCGAATGTTGGCGGCGATGGTGTCGTGGAAGAGGTGGGGTTTTTGAGGAACCCAGGAAATCAAATTATGAATTGTGAAGGATGAATGATGAATTGGCGATTGGTAATGGGTAATTGGTGATTGTGTACTTGTGTACGTGTTTATCTGTATACGCCCTGATGTCGGTTGGATGAAGCCGAGCAGCAGATTGACCAGCGTAGATTTTCCCGCGCCCGTTTTGCCGACGAGGGCAATGTGTTGACCCGCTTTGATTTCCAGGTTGATGTTTTCGAGGGCGGGCGCCGTTTCGCCGGGGTAGGTGAAGGAAACGTTGGCAAGACGTAATTGGTAATTGGCAATTGACTGATCGCTGGTTACTGATAACTGCTTACTAGTAATTGGCGTATCCAAAATCTCGAAAATTCTCTTTGCCGCAGTCGTGCCAGACATGCCGGCGTGGAATCTTGCACCGAGGGCGCGCAGGGGCATGTAGAATTCGGGCGCGAGGATGAGCAGGAAGAAGGCTTCGCGGAATTCCATCACTTTGTAGAGCAGGCGGAAGCCAATCTCGACAGCGATGATGGCGGTGCTGACGGTTGCCAGCAGTTCGAGCGCAAGGGCAGAGAGGAAGGTGATGCGCAGGACGCCGAGGGTGGTGTCGCGGTATTGTTCGCTGACGGCGGCGATGTTCTTCGCGTGGGATTTGGAGCGTCCGAAGAGTTTGAGCGTGGTCAGTCCCTGCAGGCTGTCGAGGAAGTGGGCGGAGAGACGGGAGAGGGTCTCGTATTGGCGCTTGGTGACGATCTCTGCGCCTTTGCCGATCATGACCATGAAGAAGGGGATCAGCGGTGCGGTGACGAGCAGAATGATGCCCGACAATAAATCCATGGGGAAGACGAAGAGCAGGATGCTGATGGGGACAAGAGCGGTGATGACGAGTTGAGGCAGATATTGACTGTAATAGGCGTCCAGCGCTTCGATTCCTTCGACGGCGGCGGTGGTCAGGTCGCCTGTGCGTTGTCCGCGTGTATAGGCGGGACCGAGTTTGAGGATGTGGTCGAAGAGCCGCTCGCGCAGGTCGGTTTTGATGCGCACGGCGACGACATTGGCGCTGACTTCATTCACCCAGGCGAGGAAGGCGCGTCCCGCAATGAGGAGCAGGATGAGGCGCAGCCAGTGCGAGACTTGTGTGAGAGTCTGCCCATCCAGGAAGACTCCGTTTACGGTGCCGCTGACGAGGTAGGCTTGGGCAATGGTCAGCAGACCAGCCAAAAGTCCAGAGAGAACCGTGAGGAGGAGGGGGAGACGGGTGTCGCGGGTGAGGGATAAAAGGCGGCGGTGCATGTCAGGGTGTCAAGTTCCAAATGCCAAGTTTCAAGTGTCAGGTGACAAGTGTCAAGTTAAAAATTTGGAAGGTTGAGGATGTATCCATCAACCTTCCAATTATACAGGCTGTGAGATAGCTATTTCCACTTGCTCTGGACGGCGACAGTGTAGATTTTGATGTTGAGGACGATGAAGCGCCAAAGTTGGTAGAGTTTGAAGTTCATCCAGAACTTTTCGGATTTTGAGAATTCCTGTTGCATGTCAGCCTCCTATTCGGGGATCAACTTCCAGCCGAAGTTGCCTTTGAATTTCCAGAGGAAGGTATGGTGGAGCATGAACTTCATCCACGCGCCGCTCAAGCCCATTTCGAGATGCGAGACGAACAGGTCGCGCCCGTATTCGTTCTGGTATTTCTTGCGGTCGGGTACGACAGGTCGCATGACGATGGTAACGGCGTTGCCGTCCCACAGGTTGTCGCCCATCGAGGCGATGCACGCCGCGACCATTTCGGTCATGCGTTCGCTATGGGTCATGGTCCCTTTTTCGATGAGGTCGGCGATGTTCATGGCGACGACGCGCCCAATCATGCCGCTCACCATGCCTGTGCGCGGCGGGGCGGGGGCAATGAGCAGGTTGTTCTTGTTGGTGAACGGCTTGGAGATGGGTCCGGGAGGTGCGAAGGCGATTCCCGCCGCAAAGACATTCGGGTAATTCGGGTTGTTGTAATGGGCGGGCCAGGCTTCGGGCGTTTGGGCAAGTTCAGGGTAGGCGAGACCGTATTTCCCATCCACGAGGACAAAGCCTGCGGGGTTGACCATCTTCGAGGAAATGTCCGAGCCATCCTTGCCGATGTATTGGAACGGTTGTCCCTTGAATTGCGGGATGAGCATGGCGAAGTCGAACTCGGTGACGCCCTCTTCGCCTTCGTAATTTTGCCAGTAAATTTTTCCTTCTTCGACTTTCGTAACGCCCGTCTGCACTTGATACCGGATGCCGTGGTCGTTGAAGACCGACTTGATGAACTCGTCGCTTTTCTGCACAATGCCGTTGCGCTTGATCTGCACGCCGTTGACGCCGAAATCGCCCAGCGCGGGCTCGTTGGAAAGCCACAGGATATCGGCTTTGTTGCGCAGACCTTTTTTGACGAGGTCCTTGTGGATATTGACGATGTACTCGAACGCCGCGCCCTGACACGTCGCGCCGGGATGACCGGTTCCGACCACGATTTTGACCTGCTCGCCCTTCTTCATCCTTTCACACAGGGACAGGTACGCGTCGCGCGTCTTGACGGCGTGAGGCAGGGAACAGATCGAGTGGGTGAAGCCGCCGTCGGGTCCGAGTCCGGGCGTGCCGGCAAAGTTGAGCAGGGGGCCGGGGGCGATGACGAGATAATCGTAGTCGAGGCGTACTTCCTTCCCCGTCCCGATCTCCTCGCCGATCACGTACTGGTCGCCCACGTCGGGGTGAATCTTCTTGGCGGCGGCATGAACGAATTTAACGTGTTTGCGTTCCAAGACGGGCTTGAGTTTGAAGACGGTGTTCTCGGGTTTCATGTGTCCGACGCCGACCCATACCCACGAGGGTACGTAGCCGAACACGTCACGGTTGCTGATGACGGTGATTTCGTGCTTTTTACCGAGTTTGTCGCCCAGATACAAGGCGGCGGTCTGCCCGGCAAAGCCCGCTCCAATGACAACGATCTTAGCCATAGGGTTCTCCTCTTTGCGGAATGTCAATGATTTGTGACGTCAGGTACAAAAGGTAAGGCGGAGTGTTTCCACTCCGCCTTGTATCGGACTAATAGACCAGCGTCTTCTTGTCGGTGCTGATGCGTTTGCGGAACATGTAGTAGGTCCAACCCTGGTAGGCTAGTACGATGGGGACGAAGATCAGGGCGACGATGGACATGACCGTCAGCGTGTACTGCGAGGAGGAGGCGTTGTAGATGGTGAGGCTGTATGCCGGATTGATGGTGGAGAGCATCACGTTGGGGAAGGTCATCGTGAAGAAGGTGACCTGGGTCAACACGATATTGAGCGCCACCATGATGAACGCCCAGCCCTCCATCTTGTTGTTGATGAAGTAGCCAGCCACCAACAGGGCGACCACCGCGGTGATCGGCACGATGCCAGGGTTGACGATGCCGCGCGCCCAGAAGCCAGCCGCGTAGGTGAAGACGCCGAGAGCAATATACAGGACGGAGGTCGCAGCCCAGAGTTTCTTGGCAAAGCCGTTGACGCGTTCGCGCAGTTCGCCTTCGAGTTTGAGGCCCAGGAAATTCGCGCCGTGCAGCAGGAAGACCGCCACCGTGGTCACGCCGCCGAGCAGACCGTAGGGATTGAGCAAGGTAAACAGGTTGCCGGTGAACATCATGTTCTCGTCAATCGGCACGCCGCGCGCCAGGTTAGCGAAAGCCGCGCCCAACAGGAGAGCGGAGAGGAACGAGCCGATGGCGATCATCCAGTCGAAGCGGTTGCGCCAGGCGGGGTTGGCGTCTTTGGAGCGGTATTCAAAGGAGATGCCGCGCAGGATCAAGCCAACCAATAACAGGAAGAGCGCGAGATAGAAGCCGCTGAACATGGTGGCGTACCAGTGCGGGAAGGCGGCAAAGGTCGCGCCGCCGGCGGTGAGGAGCCAGACTTCATTCCCGTCCCAAACCGAGCCGATGGTGTTGATGATGGCGCGGCGTTCCTCGTCCTTTTTGCCCAAAAACGGAAGGAGCATTCCCACGCCGAAATCGAAGCCCTCGAGGAAGAAGAAACCAATCCACAGGACAGCGATCAAAATGAACCAGAGTGTTTGAAGAAATTCGTATGACATGTTGTTTCTCCGTGTTTAGTCATCCGCGCCGACGAGCGAAGGGGCAACATCAACCGATTCGTGCATGGCGGCGTCGGGTCCAGCCTTGGCGTACTTGACCATCAGCTTGACCATTGCGACCGCAAGCGCGCCATAAACGACGGTGTAACCGATGAGCGAGATGAGCAGGTCAACGGTGGTGAGATTCGGGGAGACTGCATCCTCCACCTTGAGCAAGCCCTGCACGATCCAGGGTTGGCGTCCCATTTCGGTCAGGATCCAGCCGCTGGCGTTGGCAAGATACGGCAGGATGAGGATGGACGGCATCCACTTCATCCATTTGGCTTTGGTGATGTCGCCGCGCATGTTCGCCCACAGGAAGAAGGCGGTAACGCCGATCATGATAAAGCCGAAGGTCATCATGATGCGGAAGGTCCAATAGGTGACGACCATCAACGGGATGTAATCGGTGCCGGAGCCGTATAGCGCTTCGTACTCCGCCTGGATGTCGTACACGCCTCTCACCTCGCAACCGAAGTTGTTGCAAGCCAGGAAGCTCAATACACGCGGCATCCTCCACGACCAGACTTCGCGTTTTCCGCTCAAATCGCCGATGGTGAGGATCGAGAAATCGGCGGGCTGGGAAGTTTCCCAGTGCGCTTCGATGGCGGCGAATTTCATCGGCTGGGTTTCGTACATGTACTGCCCCATGGTGTGTCCGCCGAGGAAGACCAGCACGCTGGCGATCAAACCGGCGACCGTGCCGATCATGAACGAACGCTTGAAGAAGTCCACGTTCTGTTTGCGGAAGATGTGGTAGCCGCTGACCGCGAGGAGCATCATCGCCGCCATCAGCACACCGTCGGAGATGGTATGCCAGAAGAAGATCCAGCCCTTGGGGTTGCCAATCAGCGCAAAGAAGTTGACCAGTTCCGCACGGCCGTTGGCTTCGTTGATCACGTAACCGACCGGATGCTGCATCCAGCCGTTCGCAAGCAGGATCCAGAGCGCAGACAGATTCGAGCCGAGAGCCGCAAGCCAGATCGAAGCGAGGTGAACTTTTTCCGGCACGCGCCCTTCACCGAAGATCCACACTCCGAGGAAGGTGGATTCCATGAAGAAAGCCAGCAGGGCTTCCACGGCAAGCGGAGCGCCGAAGATGTCGCCCACGTAGCGGGAATACTCCGACCAGTTCATGCCGAACTGGAATTCCTGCACGATGCCCGTCACCACGCCAATGGCGAAGTTGATCAGGAACAACTTGCCCCAGAACTTTGCCATCTTGCGCCAGGTTTCGTCCCGGGTCTGGTAATAGCGGGTTTGCATGAACGCCACGAACCACCCCAGCCCCAGCGTGAGGGGGACAAACAGCCAGTGATAGATTGTGGTGAGAGCAAACTGCAATCGAGAAAGTGTGATTGGGTCCATAGACTCTCCTTCAAAAATATGTACGCGCCCTCCGGTGCGTACGAATTAACCGACGAGACTTGGCGTCGCCATGGGGATGCCAAGCGCTTCTTTGACTAAATCTTCGAATGTAATGAATGCCATCTCGCGCAGCATCGACGCCTGCACGCGTCCCCACTTCGAGCGAACTGGGCAATTGGAAAGGAATGGGCAGTCATCCTCGCCCTTGACCTGCATACACTCCGAAAGCAGGATCGGACCCTCGAACGCCTCCACCACATCCTTGAGCGTGATCTGGGAGGCGGCGCGGGGGAGCGACAGCCCGCCATCGCGACCGGGGAAGGTTTCAATCAACCCAAAATGCGCCAATTGAGCGACAATGCGGGTCATGAACGACTTGGGGATCAGCATTTCCCGCTGAATATCCGCGCTGGAGAGACGAACTCCCTCGCCACGTTTGGCAAGGGCAAGAACCACTCTTACAGCGTAATCGGTCTGACGGTTGATCTTGAGCATTCGGCGTCTCTGAAACGTTTACCGATTAAGTAAACGTTGATGCTTATTGTAAGCATTTCAGATTAATAATAAATGTGCAGATTGTCACAAAAATAATGTTATGGATGTAATAAACAAAACTCACTCATATTTCTCCGCGTTTATTTTTGTACCCACTGACTTGGTTCATTATTCGACGGCAGCCGTTATCTGAGGTGCAACACTTGACGTACAGAACATCTGTGCTATACTCTCGGCTACACACACGATTAGACCTTTTACACCTGTATTGGAGAAAAGCCATGTCCCCTCGAAAATCAAAAGCGACCGCCGTAGAAGAACAGGCACCCAACCAGAATATCGATGGCGCCAAGCGCGCCGTTCTTGATAAGGCTGTCGGCGACATCCTTAAACGCTACGGCGACGGCTCCATCATGCGTCTCGGCGAGGCAAAACATATGGAGACCGAAGCCTTCCCCACCGGCTCGCTTTCCCTCGATATTGCCCTCGGCGTTGGCGGCGTTCCACGCGGGCGTATCACCGAGATCTATGGACCGGAATCCTCTGGCAAGACCACCATCTGCCAGCACATCGTCGCCGAAGCGCAGAAGATGGGTGGCGTGGCGGCCTTTATCGACATGGAACACGCCCTCGACCCGGTCTATGCGGCGCGCGTCGGCGTGGATATCGACAATCTGCTCGTTTCCCAGCCGGATACCGGTGAACAGGCGCTCGAGATCGTCGAGACCCTTGTTCGCTCCGGCGGAGTGGATGTGGTTGTCGTCGACTCGGTGGCGGCGCTCGTTCCACGGGCAGAGATCGAAGGCGACATGGGCGACCCCAGTATGGGCGTGCAGGCACGTCTCATGTCCCAGGCGTTGCGCAAACTTTCCGGCGCCATCAACCAGACCAAGACCGCCGTCATTTTCACCAACCAGCTCCGCCAGAAGATCGGCGTCATGTTCGGCAACCCCGAAACCACCACCGGCGGGCAGGCGCTCAAGTTCTACGCCTCCGTGCGTCTCGATGTGCGCCGCATCCAGGCGATCAAGGTCGGTGATGAAGTCATCGGTAACCGCACCCGTGTCAAAGTCGTCAAAAACAAGGTTGCGCCTCCCTTCCGCACCGCCGAGTTCGACATTATGTTCAACGAAGGCATCTCCAAGAGCGGTGATGTCCTCGACCTGGCGACCAAATTCGAAGTCATCCAGAAGCGTGGAGCGTTCTTCTCCTACGGCGACATCCGCATCGGTCAGGGGCGCGAGAACGCCAAGGATTACCTGCGTCAGAATCCAGACCTGATGAACGAGATCGACGCAGTCATCCGCCAGAAAGCCCTCAGCGGCGAAATCGCCCTCCCGCTCGGCATTGGCGGAGGCGACGACTCCGGCGGCAGTTCAGACGAAGAAGCATAAATTGCCCGTTGGGCGACTCGGCAACGGGTCGCTCTTCTTTTTTTGCAATGACGCCCCCCCGCTTCCCTCTCGGCCGACTCTTGATCCTGTTCATCTGTGTTTATCTGTGGTCCTGCTCCCCTGCTCCCACACCGACTCCATTCATCCCGCCTACTGTCCCGCCTCCGCTCATCGAACCGACGTTGATTATCCAACCTACCCGGCAGGTTGTCATCATCCAACCGACGCCTCTACCCACCGTTATATCCGGCACCCCCACCCCAACTCCCGAAGAATGCACCAACGATCTGACCTTCATCGCAGATGTAACCGTTCCCGATAATACATTCTATGATGTTGGTGCAATCATCGATAAGCAATGGCTGGTCGAGAACAGCGGCACCTGCAACTGGGATTCCCGCTACATTCTCAAACACATCAGTGGTGATGACCTCGGCGCTCCAGCATTCATTGCCCTCTATCCTGCCCGCGCCGGAACCCAAGCCACGCTCCAGATTACTTTCACCGCTCCTTTCATCGAAGGCGCCTATCAAAGCGAATGGCGCGCCTTCGATAAGGATGGTATTCCATTTGGCGACCCGGTTTTTATCAAAATCATTGTCCAGTCAGGAGGCTGACATGCCGCAAAATGAATTTTTCGCCATTTTTGAACAACTCAAAAGGATCCTCCAACCCTACGCATCCAAACTGACCCTCACCGCCGATACGCCCGAATCCTATTCCCTCGACGGACCCTACAGTGAAAAATGGAAAAAGGCACTTTTCTTTGGATCCGTGCAAATCAAGAAGAACTATGTCTCCTTTTATCTGATGCCTGTATACATGTTCCCCGATCTGCTCAAGAATATCTCTCCGGAGTTGGAGAAACACATGCAGGGAAAATCCTGTTTCAACTTCAAAAGGGTCGAACCTGATCTGTTCAATGAACTTGCCAGTTTAACTCGCAAGGGCTTTGAGCAATTTAGAAAAGAGAAATGAACATGAATGCTACAGACATTACTTTCGATGTAAATGGACAGTCAGTGTCAGGGTACTTGGCATTACCAGATCGACCCGATGCACCTGGCGTTCTCGTGTTCCATGCCTGGTGGGGGTTGAATTCGATCTTCATGAATCTTTGTAATCGTCTAGCCGCAGAAGGTTTTGTCGCTTTTGCTCCAGATATCAACAATGGAAGAATTGCAAAAACCATTGACGAAGCCAAACAAATCATGGATGAATTGGACGGGCAACAAAAATACGATGTCGTGGTGGCGGCGTCCGACTTTCTACGGGATCAGCCTGAAGTTCGGAAAGAACCGTTCTCTGTTATCGGATTCTCCATGGGGTCGGCATGGTCGCTTGTACTTGCCGGGGACCGCCCGGATAACATCCACAAGATTGTGATGTTTTATGGCGCCGGAGAAACAGATTACACCAAACTCAAGGCAGCTGTCCTTGGACATTTTGCCGAGGATGATGAATGGGAGGATGAGAAGTACATCCATGCCATGCAAAACGAAATGCAGACTGCCGGGTTAAGGGCGCAATTCCATTTTTATCCAAACACCAGTCACTGGTTCTTCGAAAGTGACCGCCCCGAGTTCAATGCTGAAGCTGCTGAATTGGCATGGTCTCGCACGCTTGAATTTCTTCGCGAATGAAAGACAAGAAATGCTGAAATGAAATATTCACTTGAGCTTACCATCGACAAACCCCGTACCGAGGTATGGAAAATCTTCGGCGACCCGAACAACATGGATAAATGGCAGCCCTCCCTCATGAAGATCGAGCGTCTTGATGGGACAGCTGGTCAGCCCGGCTCGGTAGCAAAGTTGACGTTCAAGAACGGTGACCGGGAATTTTCGTTGATTGAGAAGGTTACCTTTCGTTCCGAATTCGAACGACTCGATGGCGTGTATATCAATGAGTTTGCGGATAATCCTGTAAAGAATACGTTTCTCGAAAATGGACCGAACAAGACGCTCTGGAAAGTGGATGTCGAATTCAGGTTTAAGACCTTTATGATGCGGCTCATCGGCCCGTTCGTGAAGAAGCGATTTGTCGCGAACACTTGGAGGGATATGGAACGGTTCAAAACTTTGGTGGAAAGCTCATAAGAAAACGTGAGACAAGATTTTATCTTGTCCAATTTGTTTGTTACATGATCACGCATTGCAGCAGGTCAATGGTTTCTTTTTCACCGCTCTGTTTCTCGACACGGTATTCTGCGTTTACGCGGATCGCTTATTTGCGTATCAGAATGAAGAAAATCCATTTCAGCCTCCTTGAGCAATTCTCTCAGCCAAACGTTGATCTATCCCGCTGTGAGAGGACCCACCCTTGACCAGATTTGACTCCACGCCGACAAAAAAGTGAATTGCTGATAGAATAAAGAGGAGGGAGCCCTTCACGGGGCTTCTTCCATGTAAACTAGTGATGACTTTGCAGGACGCCGAAAGAGAAAGTCGTCATTATCAAAGGATACCCTGCTTCATGCACTACAACTTCCGCCTGTTCTGGCGCACATTCTATCGCTCGTTCTTTGCCTCCCAAAATACCCCTGCCCGCCTCACACGAAAACGGATTGTCTTTCTGGCACTGTTCTATCTGGTCTGGCCCATCGGTTCGCTCTTCCACTGGTTTTTCTTCTGGCTCGACGACATCCTCTTCCCTGCCTACAAAACCCAACCCATCGAAAAACCGCTCTTCATCCTCGGCAACTTGCGCAGCGGTTCCACCTTCCTGCACCGCCTGCTCTCGCGCGACTCGGAAACTTTCACCAGTCTGACCACCTGGGATATTTATCTGACTCCTTCCGTGACGCAAAAGAAGATCACCCAATTCGTCTCGCGGCTCGATAAAAAACACCTTAATGGATTTTTACACCGCCTTCTGTTCGCATTTGACCGTGCTACGCTTGGCAAGATCAAGATTCACCCCATCTCCTTCTTCCAACCGGAGGAGGATGAAAATATCCACCTTCACATCTGGGACGGCTATTTCGTCACCTTCCTCTTCCCCTTCATGGATGAATTTCCCGATTACCAGCACTTCGACGAGGCGCTCACCCCCGCGCACAAGCGCCGCATCATGTCGTTCTACAAATCCATGTTGCAGCGGCACATGTATGCCACCGGGAAGAAATATTTTGTGGCGAAGAACCCGGCGTTCAGCCCCAAGATCGAAACACTTGTGGAGTTCTTTCCCGACGCGCGCATCATTTACCTTGCGCGCAATCCGCTGGATATGCTACCCTCCACCGTTTCATGGATCAATTACGCCCGCCGCCAATTCACCGACCCAAAGGAAAAATGGCTGTATCTGGATGAGATCGTGGAAATGACCCGGTACTGGTATACATACCCTCTCAAATACCTGGACACGCATCCCTCTCCCCGACACCTGATCCTGAACTATGATGACCTGATCCAACGCCCGGAGCATGTCATCCGTTCGTTCTACGAGCAATTTGGCTATCCTGACAAACCCGGACTCGATGTCATCGTGGATGAAGCCGTCAAAGAGACGCTCACCTTCAACAGCGACCATGTCTACTCCTATGAGGAAATGGGGTTCACCCGCGAAATGATCATTGAACTATATGCCGATATCTTTGAGCGTTTTGGCTTCGACAAACGCGAGCCATTGCCAGTCAAAGCGGAAAAACACTCCACCCACATTCCCGCAGCGGATTAAACGAACTGCCCGAAGGAAATCCCTTCGGGCAGCATTTTTATCAGGACGATTTTTTCGCTCGAGAGTTGGTTTTCCCGCCTGAACGAATTTCCGGCTTGCCGGTCTCTTTGACGACAGGCTTTGCTTTTGTTGCCCTCTTTACGGTTGCCGTTCGCGGCCTGGCAGGGGCGGCTTTCCTTGCCGTTTTCACTTTCACGACCTCCTCCTGCTCTTCTTCGACAACTTCCACGGGTGGCTTGTTCACCTGCGTGGACAGTTGGTACTCCTCTTCCCAACCTTCGGCAAACGGCGCGTTGATCGCCTTATAGCGTATCATCAGCATAATGGCGCCTGTCACCGCCATCAACGCCGCGGCGATGCTCGAGTAACTAATGCCCAATCCCTCGATCTTGGGCTGGTCGGGGCGGAAGAATTCGATTACCACGCGCCCGAAGCCGGCCAGCAGCAACCAGCCGGAGAAGAGCGCGCCCGGTTTAAGATCCTTTTCGTAACGCCGCGACAGCCATAGGAGGAGTCCCGCTGCGAAGAAGTTCCAGAGCATTTCGTAGGCAAACGTCGGGTGGAATCGGGTCGTTTCGACGGGATATTTGTTCAAGTCGGCGAATTCCGCCAGGCGGTGATTGGCGTCGATCTTGATACCCCAGGGGAGTGTCGTGGGCGGTCCATACAATTCCTGGTTGATGAAGTTCGCGATGCGCCCGATGGCTTGACCAATCAACATTGCCGGACCTGCCAGGTCGAGAAACAACCATGCGTCCAATTTATTCCAACGGAGATAGGTCAACAATGCAATTCCGCCAAATAACAGCCCTCCGAAAATATGGAGGCCGCCGTTCCAGATTCTGAAAATTTCAGAGGGATTTTGCGAATAGGCGGGATCGCCGCCAAGTGTGGCATTCATGACGAACCATAATCGAGCGCCGATGATTCCGGGGATCAAGATCCAAACCAGCGCATCCCAGATCAGTTCGCTGTTTTCGCCGCGGCGCTTCAACTGCCGCTCGACAATCAGAGAACCGACAATGATCCCGACCATGACGATCACGCCGTACCAGCGAACGGGCCATTCGAATCCGAACAGCCTGATTGTAAAAATGACAGGGTCTATCATGCACACCTCAGAGGAAAAGATTACGGGATTATAAACCAGATATGAACATCCCGTCGGAATGGCGGGCTAGGGAATGGCGGTCGCTGTTTCGGGGAGGAAATCGAGCGTGGGTACGGGCGGCGGCACAACCTGAAACCCCTCTTCGTCGGTGAACGTGAAATACGATATTTGCCCCGGATAGATCTCGATCCAGAATTGCTGGTCTTTGCCTTTATAGTTGAGGAGAACTTTGTACAACCCCGCCGGCAGGTCGCTCAACACCAGATTTTCCTGATAATACGGGTCGGGGTTGACCACTCCTCCGGCGTAAGTCCGCACGGTGCGCAGCGGCACTTCAGATGGCATCGGGCGCACTTCGACCGGATACTGGTTCAGTAATTGCCCTTCTTCATCGGTGAGACGACCCACCAACACCCCCCAACCTTGTGGCGGAGCCATCCACAGTTCCGGGTTGTAGGTGCTGTAAAAGGTGTTCGCACCCAACCGCACCTCAAAATGCAGGTGTGGGCCCGTGGTGGCGCCGGTCGCGCCGACCAGTCCAAGCACGTCGCCGGTTTCCACGCGCTGTCCCTGAAACGCGATGATCTTGCTCATGTGGGCATAGATCGTGTATATCGGCTGACCCTTGTACCCAAAATCATGCTTGATCACCACTGCCTGCCCGTACGGGTCCTTTTGGTTGCCGGGCGCTTCGGTGTACAGGCCCCAATCTGCAGAGACCACTGTGCCAGGACCCGCGGCGAGGATGGGAGAACCGTCCGCGGCGTCGATGTCCACGCCCGTGTGGACGATGTTCGGCGCGAAGAAGACACCTCCATAGCGGTATTCTGCCAGAGGCCAGTTGACGGTATCCGCGGCGATGGGGCGGGCGAAGTAAAAATGATCGTAAGCGGAAACAGCCCACGGCACCGGGTAAAGAGGCGGACGCCACCCCGAAACAGGCTCCGCACCGGGGGTGGGGAGGACGAATCGGAACGGTTCGATGGTCGGACGCGCTGTCGCCTCGGACTCCACCGGCGACTGGTTCACCGTTTCACCGGCGACCACCGCCGTGGGCGTTTTGTTCGTTGACTCTGCGGGCGCGCAGGAAGCGAGAACGGCAAGGAAAAGGATGAGGTTGATGGCGATGCGGCGTTTCATCGGTGACTCGCTCCGTTTGACGCGAATAATCTTCATGGAATGATCGTCGGCGGCGTGGATGTGGCGGTTGGCGTGTTGGAAGGCGTCGGCGTGTTCGAGGGCGTGGCGGTATCGCGCGGGGTGCGTGTTGCTGTCGGTGTGCGCGTCGCGGTCGGTGTGCGGGTGGGGGTGCGCGTGGGCGGCAGGAGTTTCGTCGGCGTCACGAGAACTTCAGGCGGGTAGAGTTGGAGCATGGCGGAATACCAATCGAGGTTATCTGTCAATGCGAACTCGGTGAAGCGCGCGCCGCGGTAATAGGTGCGCCAATTCGGCAGGGCTGGAACGCGCTCCCAGCCGTACTGCAGGGCGAGTGCGGTGACATCCACCCAGTAACCCGAAGGCACGGTGCTGTATTTGCCGCCCTGTTCGTAAATCTTGGGGTCGAGGTTGTAGCGGGCGGAAAGGTCCCAGGGCAGGTCGTGGAGGGGGATGCCTAGTGAACCATCCTGTACTTGCGCACGGAGATACAGACGCCAGTACGTTTGTGAGCCGAAGTCCTCGCGCATGGCGACCATCCAACCGGCGTTTGTCATCAGGGAATTGATGGCAAAGGCGCGACCTGTGTAGAGCCAATCCTCGCCAAAACCGGGGTCAAGGTCGATGGTGAGCGGGACGAAGGCGTTTTCGAGACTTGCCAGCGCATCCCAGCCGACTTCGCGTGTGACGCGCTCGCGCAGGGCGATGAAGGCTTCATCTGCAAGGTCATGCAACTGGGGATATGGCGCCCGCACACCGGGCAGATTCACGAGGTCCCATCTTTCCGATGCGCCGCTGGAAATGGGCGCGCCGTTCGCCGCCCAAAGGGGAGCGGGAGTTAGTTCAGAGGCTTGCCTGAATTCGCCGGGCAACGGATCGGGCATGACCAGATTTGCCCAAGTCAATCCATTCAATCTGCCGGGAAAGGGTGTCAGCGTTTGCAGCGGGCTTCCGTCACTGGAATAGATGGTGAAATACGTGGCGTTCGGCGCGGCGACTGTGGTGATGATCTGATTGCCGAGGCTGTTCCACGCCGGATAATCCCCGTCTCCCACCCAGATGGCAGGGACATCTCGAGTCGCGTCCCACACATAGATCCCGGTCTGACCGATGCTCTGTGACGAGGATGCCCATGCAATCCGCCTGCCATCAGGCGACCAGATGGGATGCGACTCGGAAGCCAGCTCGGTTTTGCTCAGGTTCTGAAAGCGACCATCATCGGTGCGATCGAGATCCGCTAGGATGACATCGCCATCCGAAATGAACACAATTTGACGTCCGCCCGGCGCCCAGGACGGGGAATGGTCGGCAGCAGGCGAGGTTGTCAGCCGGACAGCGTTTTCAGCGGGAGAGTCTACGGGTCCCACAACGATCTCGAGGTTTTCGTCGAGATAGGCTTCGTAGGCAAGGAATGACCCGTCTGGCGACCAAGTGGGCGCGCCTTCAAAGCCTGGGGTATTGGTCAGACGGATGACTTCTCCGCTGGGGAGGTCGAGAAGGTACAAATCCCAGAATCCCTCGCGGTTCGACGCGAAGGCGACCTTTTTACCGTCGGGGCTGGCGGCGGGCGTGATGTCGTCCCAGGCGCCGGAGGTGAGACGTGTGATGGGCATCTTCTCCGGGACGTAGGCGAAAAGATGGGCGTATCCGTCCTCCTCGTATGAGAAGATGATGATCTCCTCCGCATTTTTGGGGATGACCGGAACAAATTCCTCCGTCTCCGTGGCTGGGATTATGGAAGGGGTGGCTATTGCATCGGGAATTTGTGTGTTTACCGCCTGCGAACAACCGAGAACGGAAAGCCCGATCAGGATGAGGATTGTTGTCAGCGCGGAAACGCGGGAGAAAAATCTGGGCATGGAGTTAATTCGATGCGGCAGAGTCACCCTGAAGCGCGGAATGGGGCGGATCCACGTGAAGAGAAATGGTCTGCGGTTCGGTCGCCGGTCCATCGGGGTAAAAAAGTTTTGCTTCCAGTGTATATGGGTTCTTCAGCTCGCCGCGGATGTGCATGGTAAATTCGATCTTGAACGTCATCGGTTCAACGATGCTGGCGGATGCGACCTCTTCGCCGTTGGCATTGGTGACGCTTACTTCGAGATGCGGGCGCTTTTGGAAGGGCGTCATCTCGATATTGACATGCAGACGATAGCCGTCGGGGTACGGCTCGGCGGAGAGCGAGGTGATGCGCGTCTCTTCGGGGGTCATTCGGTTGAGGTTGTCTTCGGGGAAAAAGAAATCCATTCATCTATTATAACCAAAAGCAAAAGCCCGCCTTCGTTGGAAAGCGGGCAGTTGGATTGCAGAAAATTCTTTGCCACGGATTTCACTAATTAGCACGGATTTTTAAAATCAATCTGTGAAAATCCGTGTAATCTGTGGCTGTGGTTTTTGGGTTTTACCCGTTCTTCTTCTGAAACTCTTTCATGAACTTGACGAGTTCCTCGGCGCCCTGGACGGTCATGGCGTTGTAGATGGAGGCGCGCATGCCGCCAACAGAGCGGTGACCTTTGAGTCCAATCAGGTCATTCTTTTTGGCTTCCTTGGCGAAGGTATCTTCGAGTTCTTCGCTGGGCAGGCGGAACGGGATGTTCATGATGGAGCGCGCTTCGGGTAAAGCGTGACCGCGATAGAAGCCGCCGCTTTCGTCGATGGCGTTGTAGATCAGTTGCGCTTTCTGGCGGTTAATCTTTTCGATGGCGGCAAGACCGCCCATCTTTTTTGCCCACTGGAAGACGAGTCTCACCATGTAAATGGCAAAGGCAGGCGGCGTATTGTGGAGCGAACCGCTGGCGGCAAGGGTTTTGTAGTCGAGCATCACGGGCAGGTTGGCGGGTGTGCGTTCGAGCATGTCGTCGCGCACAATGACCACGGTCACACCGGCTGGCCCGGCATTCTTCTGCGCGCCGGCGTAAAGCAACGCGTACTTGCTCACGTCGATGGGATGGCTGATGAAATCGGAGGAGCAGTCGCAGACCAGCGGGACACCCGCGGGCGGGGTCGGTTCGGTAAAGAATTCCACACCGTGGATGGTCTCGTTGGATGTGAAGTGCAGGTAGGCGGCATTCGGGTCGAGGTCGAGCGAGGCGGGTAATCCCTTGAAGCCTTCCTTCTCGGTGTTGGCGGCAGCGCGGGCGGTTCCGAGTTTCGAGGCCTCCTTGAATGCAGTCTTGCTCCACGTGCCGGTCACGATGTAATCAGCAGAGGCGCCAGCCGCGCGCAGGTTCATGGGAAGCATCGCAAATTGGAGCGAGGCGCCGCCCTGCAGAAACATCACCTTATAATTGGCAGGGATGCCAAGCAGTTCGCGCAAGTCCGCTTCGGCAGTTTGGATGACGGCTTCAAATTCCTTCGAGCGGTGACTGATCTCCATCACCGACATGCCCGTGCCTTTGAAGTCCAGCAATTCAGCCTGGGCTTGTTCGAGCACTTCGAGTGGTAACGCGGCAGGACCGGGATTGAAATTGAAGACACGCTTTGGGGTGGTCATGAAATGTACTCCTGTATTTGGGTTTGCGAAAACAACACCTGTAGGATCACCCATTTGGGCGAGAACATCCCACATTCATAACATTATAATGTCCCGTCGTACGAATTACCAAGAACAATCGGCACGATTCGCACCTGATGTATGTCGTTGACAAGGGATTTTACGAAAAGTACAATGCGCTCGTGGTTAAGTACGTTTCCCAAACAGAGACCAGCCGATTCGTCGGGTAGGTCTCTGTTATTAATTTCCGTCCAGTTCAAGGAGAAATATCAATGAAAATCTTAATTTGCGACAAGACCGAGAAGGAATATATCGAACAGATGCGAGCCGCGGGCCTGACCGTGGATGTGCGCGACGATATCACCCCGGAGGAACTCATGACCGTCCTGCCTGCCTATGACGGAATGGTCGTTCGTTCGCGGACCAAGGTCCGACAGCCGTTGATCGACGTTTGTCCCAACCTGAAGGTGATCGTGCGCGGTGGCGCCGGTCTCGATACCATCGACGCCGAGTACGCCAAGTCCAAAGGCATCACCGTCATGAACACGCCTCACGCCAATTCCGCTTCTGTGGCGGAACTTGCCATCGGGTACATGTTCATGTTGGCGCGCTCGCTCTACAAAGCCACCGCCACCATGAAAGCGGAGAAATGGGAGAAAAAGGCGTTCGAAGGTGCGGAACTGGGCGGCAAGACGCTGGGTTTGATCGGCTACGGCAAGATCGGACACATCACCGCCACGCTTGCCTTGGCGCTCGGTATGAAAGTCATCGCCTACGACCCGTATGTTCAGTCCATGAATGGTGTAAAGATGGTCACGCTCGATGAACTGCTGGCTGAGTCCGATTACATCAGCCTGCACACACCCAAAACCAAAGAGACGACCAACATGATCGATAAGGAACAGTTCGCCAAGATGAAGGACGGCGTCCGTATCATCAACTGCGCGCGGGGCGGCATCATCAACGATGACGCGCTGTACGAAGCCCTGATCAGTGGCAAAGTCGCGGGCGCGGCGCTGGATGTCTTTTCCGAGGAACCGCCCACCGACTGGAAACTTGTCAAGCTCGATAATGTAATCGCCTCCCCGCACATCGGCGCGGCGACCAAGGAAGCCCAGGCGCGCGTCGGCGCGGAAGTGGCGCAGAAGTTGATCGAGTTTGCCAAGAACTTCCAGCCAGCGTAACGATCCTGTCATTGCGAGGAGCGGAGCGACGAAGCAATCTTCCATTTAGTTAGAGATTGCTTCGTCGGGCTATTGCTCTCCTCGCAATGACGTTACTCTTTTTAAAAGGATATGTCCATGAAGATCGTTAGTGATATCGGCATTCAAATCCCCCAAGTCTATCTCCCCAAGAAAGGCACGGACTTAACCAAGTGGGCGGTCATCGCCTGTGACCAGTTCACATCCCAGCCGGAGTATTGGCGCGATGTGGAAAAGATCGTCGGTGATGCGCCGTCTACACTGCGCCTGACCTTTCCCGAAGTCTATCTCGAACAGCCGGGTGGGGAGGAGCGCATCCAGAACATTCAGGCTTCCATGCGCAAATACATGGATGAAGGTATCCTCCAGCCCCATGATGGTTTCATCTACGTGGAGCGCTCGGTGGATGGCAAAACCCGTAAGGGGATTATGTTGTGCCTTGATCTGGAAGCCTATGATTACAACAAAGGTTCCTCCAGCTTGATCCGCGCCACCGAAGGGACGATTGTTGACCGTCTGCCGCCGCGTATCAAAATCCGCGAAGGAGCGATGTTCGAACTACCGCACATCCTTGTATTGATCGATGATCCGAATCGCACGGTCATCGAACCGGTCGGAGCGGCGAAATCAAGACTCGAAAAGCTATATGATTTCGACCTGATGCTGGGAAGCGGTCATCTCACGGGCTACGCAGTCAATGCTGAATTTGAAAACAAAGTCGTCGAAGCCCTGCGCGGACTGGCCAAGCCGGAGACCTTTGCCGCAAAATACAACATCGGTAAAGACCAACCGGTCTTACTCTTCGCGATGGGCGATGGCAATCATTCCCTCGCCACTGCGAAAGCGATCTGGGAAAAGAATAAAGTTACGGTCGGCATGGATCATCCTTCTCGCTACGCGTTGGTTGAGATCGAAAATGTTCATGATGAAGGGCTCGAGTTCGAACCCATCCATCGCGTGTTGTTCGGTTTGAAGAAAGATCTCTTCGCTGAACTCGAACAGACCTTCGGCGCGAACTTCACATATAAGCCTGTGGCGAGCGCCGAAGAGATGGTCAAGGCAGTGGATAACGGTCAGGGTGAGAAACAGCTTATCGGCTTGGTTGGAGGCGGAAAATCTTTTGGCGTGATCGAAATCGCCAATCCGTCATCCAATCTCCCCGTTGGAACCATTCAGGCGTTTCTCGATCCGTTCATGAAAAATGGCGGCGCGGAAAAGATCGATTACGTTCATGGCGAAGATGTGACGGTCAAGCTTGGAAGCCAGCCAGGCAACGCCGGTTTTTATCTGCCGGGCATGAGCAAGTCTGACCTGTTCAAGACGGTCATTCTCGATGGCGCGCTGCCGCGCAAGACCTTCTCGATGGGTGAAGCGCACGAGAAACGCTTCTACATGGAAGCCCGAAAGATCGGTTAATCAGTTACAGGTTCAAGGTTGAAAGTTAGAAGGTTTCACCTGCAACTTTCAACCTTGAACTTTCAACGCGTTCTCAAAATCAGCGGGGTGTGGAGCAGTGAACTTCATTCGTTCATTTGTTATCGGATGAATAAGCGATAATGATTGCGCGTGCAAAGCCGGACGCGTGATGATCCAGGTCTCCTGCGCGCTGTACAGGACATCACCCAACAGCGGATGTCCCAACGCATAGGCATGGACTCGGATCTGGTGCGTTCTCCCCGTCATTGGCTTCGCTTCGACCAACGTCATTTCTTGATACCGTTTAATTACGCGGAAGTGGGTCTCCGCAGGTTTCCCGTTTTTGTCGTCCACGGCGGTGCGATGCTTCTTGCCGACATTGGCGCGTAGCGGAAATTTTGTGACCTTTTCCTCCCATTTGGGATTTCCCTCCATGATGGCGTGATAGGTCTTCTGCGCTTCATGATTCTCAAATTGGGTATTAAGCGCACGATGAGATTCGGCACCACGAGCAAATATCATGACACCGCTCGTGCCTTTGTCCAGTCGATGGACGACCCATAATTTTCCGTAGTCCTCTTCCAACATTTTGACGAGATACGGCGCGTCCTGTTCCCAACCGTCCGGCAGAACGGGTATCCCGGCAGGTTTATCGATAACGAGGATATGTTCGTCTTCATAGATAATTTTCATTGTGGTATTTTAATCCATCAGGCGACAGTACTTGCAGAGTGACTGTCACTTTCACGGTCTTCTTGACACACATCCCATAACCGCATATTATCCCCACCATGAATGAACAACCCGGCAACGCACCTTACAATCCATTTCTGATCGATTCCCTCAACCATCCACTGGCAGGCCCCATCCGCCAGCTGTTGACGCGCGAAGGCAGGCGCGAACTCAACCGGATCCTCATCGATGATGAAGAGAATATTCTGCAAGCGCTTGAAGCAGGCGTGGAGATCGAGTCGCTTTATTTTGCCGGTGAAGAAGTTGTCTCTGCGGAATTGCGAAACAAACTCACCCCTGGCGCCACCATACATGAAGTGGCAAAGCGGACCACGAAAAAGCTCTTCGAAAACGACAAAATTTCGCGCATATTTGCCATTGCCGAAACACCCCAGCCCAGAGGATTGGAGTTGTTGAAGAGTATCGAGAAAGATATTGTCGTTCTGGAAGATTTGAGTATCTCCGGCAACATCGGCAATATCATCCGTACATCACTGGCGCTGGACCTGGGCGGGATGATCCTCCTGAACATGGACCCGCTTGACCTGTACGACCGCCGTCTCATCCGTGCCAGCCGCGGATACATGTTTTCGCTTCCCATCATGACCGTCTCAACGAAAGATTTTCTCGATTATTGCAAAGCGAACAAGGAAACATTGGTCATCACAGCGATGGAGGCGGAAAAAACAGTGGATGAGATTGCCTCCATTCCGGAACGTTTGTTGATTGTCTTCGGCAGTGAAAAGGAAGGCTGCTCGCCCGAGATCGAGCAAGCCGCGACGATGCGGGTGCGGATACCCATCAATGAGAGGGTCGAGTCTCTCAACGTCTCTGCCGCGGCGGGAATCACGTTGTTCAACCGAATCGGATTCAACCGGAGGTAGCCCCATGAAAATGATGAGATACGCTGGCGTCTCATCTTTCCTCTCCCATTTGTACCGGCGGATGAAAAAAATCGCTCCTCTTTGCAGGAGGAGCGATTTTGATGTTTGCAGGCAAGGGTTCGGGCAATTAGAACCCGGACACTCGATACCAAATTTCCACATTGACTGTCACGGTCTTGATGTGCTGAATATCCATACCCAGACTGGGCTCGGATGTGATACCCATTGCCCGCTTGGGTGTCGCCTGTGCGGCGAATTGAGGGAAGGGCGCCTCGTCATCGAACTGGCTTTCGATCAGATCGTACACGCCGAGAATCTTTACCCCCAATGACCTGGCCACTTTATCCGCCTTGCCTTTTGCCTTCTCCAGGGCTATCAATAACCCGCGTTCACGCACTTCCTCTTCGTTGTATCTCCAGGCGATGCGCTCCAATGTCGCGTTCTTTTGCGAGGAGATGATGTCGAGCAATTCGGCAAGTTGGTCCAGTTTTTCGCATTCGACCTTTAGACGATAGGTGGCACTGGAGGACTTGAGCAATGCGCCGGAGGACGCTTCGATGTGGACCCCTTGTAACTGAATCGCCTCGGGACTCAGCCCAAAGCTGATTAACGCTTCGACAAGCTGGCTCACCTCTCTGGCTTTTTTCAATGCCTGATCACCGCTTACCAGCGATGAACCTTTGACGGTCACGAACAGTTCCGCACGGTTGGCAGGGATCTCTTCCTTGTGGGAGGCTGAAACTTTAATGGTATCGGGTTTGGCATCCATAGCGATTCCTTTCAGATGTCGTTGCGGGTGTTTTTTTGCGAAGCAATCTTCTTCCTGTGCGGGAAATTGTTTCGCCGCCACCTCCTCACAATGACATCCTAGGTTACGGTTAACTTTTGCTTGGGATATTTCTCGTGGCGTCTTTCTTCGACTACGCGTCTGATTCTATCAAAGCCTTCCCAGATTTCGGCGAAGGAGGTGTAGAGCGGCGCAAAGCCAAGGCGGAGGTTGTGGGGGGCGCGGAAGTCGGGGATGACGTTCATCTCTTCGATGAGGGCGCGGGCGATGCGGTAGCCTTCGGGATGACGGATGTAGATGTGGGAGCCGCGGTTGGCAGAATCCCGCGGGGAGCCGAGGGAAAAGCCGAAGGGGGCGAGCCAGGTATCGGTCAGGTATGAAGCGTAGTCCGTCATCAAAACGGATTTGGCACGGATGGCGTCCAGTCCCGCTTGCAGGGTCGGTTCGAGGGCGGTTTCCATCGTGAGCAACGAAATCATCGGTTGTGTGCCGGCGAGGAAGCGCTCCACGCCGGGGGCGGGAGTGTAGTCGAGGTCGAAGTCGAAGGGGTTCTTTTGCCCCCACCAGCCCCAGATGGGCGAGGTGAGTTTTTCTTGCAGTTTTTTGTTGACGTAGAGGAAGGCGGGGGCGCCGGGACCGCCGTTGAGGTATTTGTAGGTGCAGCCGACGGCGAGGTCGGCGTTGCAGTCATCGAGCGCGATGGGGACGGCGCCGGCGGAGTGGCTGAGGTCCCAGAGGACGAGAGCGCCCTTGGCGTGGGCGAGGTCGGTGATGCGGCGCATGTCGTAGAGGTAGCCGCTTTTGAAGGTGACGTGCGAGAGGGTGACGAGGGCGGTATCTTCGTTGATGGCGGCTTCGAGGGCGGCGAGGTCGGGGGTGATGTCGTTGTCGCGGGAAGGGATGCGGATGAGTTCGTATTTACCCTCACCCCCATCCCCTCTCCCGCGAGGAGAAGGGGATGCATTGCTCAATAAATGTACAATGCCTTGAAGAATATAAAGGTCAGATGGAAAGTTGAGGGTGTCGGTGATGATACGTTTGCGGTGCGGCTGGAGGGTGAGCGCGGCTGTGGCAAGTTTGAAGAGGTTGATAGAGACGGTGTCGGTGACGATGACTTGTCCCGGCGCGGCGCCGATGAGTTTTCCGATCTTGTCGCCAACACGGCGGGGGGCATCCCACCAGTCTTTGTTCCAGCCGCGGATGAGGTCGTGTCCCCATTCTTCCATCACTTGTTTGGCGCGTTCGGCGGCGGCTTTGGTCATGCGCCCGAGGGAGTTGCCATCGAGGTAGATGAGGCTGGGGTCGGTGATGAGGAACTGGTCGCGGCAGGAGGCGAGAGGGTCGAGGGAATCGAGGCGACGGGCAAAGTCGAGGGAGGGGGAGAAGGTTGGCATTTAATTCACCACAGATGAACGGAGATGAAAAGGATATCGAATGAGTAAAAACTGATCACGGATTACTTTTCCCTGGCACTTTGCTCATCGCGTATTCTGCCAGGGCGGTGATGGTCAGCGAGGGGTTGACGCCGGGGTTGGCAGGGACGATGGAACCGTCAATGATGAACAGACCGGGGTAATTGTGAATCTCGAAGTTTTCGTCCACCACACCTTCTTCAGCATTTTTTCCAATCGGCGCGCCGCCAAGGATGTGAGCCGTGGTCGGCATGCCCAACAGGTTTTCGCCGAGCGAACCGAGCGGGATTCCATTCGTACGGCGGGCAAATTCGCGCGTAATCTCGTGCGAACCTTCCACCTGGGCGTTGATGGTATAGCCGGGTTCCTCCTCCGCCACCAGTCCCCTGTGGAAAAGCGTGAACAGGCTGCGCCCGATGCGGAAGCGCATGCGGTTGTCGGCGTGCTGCATGACGAGCAGAATGGTCACGTTATGCGCCCAGCCGGGCAGGATGAGCGCCTTGGCAAAATCCAGCGGATGCGTAAGCGCCCAGCCGGCAAAGCGCAGGATGCGCACCGGCACACTCACATCTTTGGTAATGAGCGGCGCGGCGAGAAAGCGCATCAGCGACGAACCAGCAGGATAGCGCACCGGCTCGATGCGCGTCTGCGCGTCGTGATTGTAGATGGACGAAATGGCGACGCCTTCCGAATAATTGATGTTGGATTTTCGCGCCACGCTTCCCAACAGACCTTCTGAATTAGTCCTGACCATTGTGCCGAGTCTCCCCGAAAGTTTGGGCAGGGACTTCTTCACATCGCGCAGGGTGAGCAGAAGTTTCATCGTCCCCATCACGCCGGCGGAGAAGATGACGTTGCGGGCATGGACCGTGTGGGTCTTCTTGAGCAGGCGGGTGGAGGTACAGTAGGTGACGGCGTAACGCCCCCCTCCGTCCGCTTCGTGGCCACCTCCCCCAAATCCAATAGATTTGGGAGAGGACGGGAGGGGGCTCACGTCAGTCACTTCCGCTTCTGCAATCACTTTTACGCCGCTCTTCTCTGCAAAGTACAGGTAGTTTTTGGGGAGGGTGTTCTTGGCGTTGTAGCGGCATCCCACCATGCACCCGCCGCAGTGACGACAGCCGGCGCGGGCGGGTCCCTCGCCGCCAAAGTAAGGGTCGGGGACGGTGATGCCCGCCTCCCCGAAGAAAGCGCCGACATCGGTGGCGCGGAAGGTGTGTCCCATGCCGCGTTCCTCCGCCATTTGCCGCAGGATGTCATCCGCTTTCCAGAGTTTGGGGTTGCGCGACACGCCCAGCATCCGTTTGGCGGTCTCGTAATGCGGGCGGAGCGCCTCGCCCCATTTCAGCGGGTGATTCCAGGCGGGTGTGGCGAAGGTTTCCTCGGACGGAACTTCCAGCACGTTGGCGTAGCCCAAACTGCCGCCGCCCACGCCCGCTCCGTGCAGGACCATCACGCCTTTGAGCAGGCTGATTTGCAGAATGCCGTGCGCGCGCAGGGCGGGCATCCAGAGATACTTCCAGAACTGCCAGTTGGTTTTGGCGAAATCCTTGTCGTCGAAGCGCTTGCCCTTTTCGAGGACGAGGACGGAGTAGCCTTTTTCGGTCAATCGCATAGCTGGGACGCTTCCCCCAAAGCCGGAGCCGATGATGACGAAATCGTAGATCTGCATGGACGCTGCCCTCCGCGGCGAATTGAACCGATTATAAGCCAGCCCCTGCCGCCCTGTGGGGGCTATCAAAACGGACAGAAATCACCGTATGAAAACCTTCGGGGCGTTTTGTGTCAGGGGAGTGGCTAAAACCCAAACCTATCCTGCATGAGCTTGAACGTCCGCCCGGCATTTGTATAGGGACCTTCACGTCCCACGTAAACGATGGGGTCGCGTACATCGTATGTGTTACCGTCGCTGATGCCGACAATCCAGTAAATGCCCATCTGCTGGATGGCATTGACATTGTTGACCATATTGCCCTCCGGCAAAACCAGTGTGATGGGGCGGACGCCCGTCACCTTTTCGATCTTGTCCAGGCTGATGGTGACTTCGTTGCGAACAAGTTTGGAGGACGCCTCTTCCGCCCTGCCGAGGTTGACGTGATTGTCGGTGTGTGTGGCAATTTCCCAACCGGAATCGGAAAGTTCTCTCAAGAGGGCGGCGTTCCTCGGGTCGACATACGCCGTCTCGGTGACGACACCCAGCACGGCAGGAAATCCCGCATCACGCAGCGCCTGGATCATCTCCAATACCCGTTTGTCAATCGGGTATGCCAGAAAGATATCGTCGATGGTGATGATAAAGAGTTTCCCTTTTTCGATGGCGGTGATGTCGGGATGTTCGTAAATATAACGATATGTTACGACTTGCATGTTGTTCAATTTGAGCAGGGCGATGAAGTCCTTGAGGAATGCCAGCGAATCGAATTTCAAGTTCGGGCGGTGGAGCATGAGCGTTGGCGGTGTGTTGCGAATCGGGTCGAGCGTGGGGGCGATGGTGGGGATTTTTGTCCGCGTGGGCGCTGGCGTCCGCGAAAGGACAGCCGTGACCGTCGACTGGGGCATGACTGTCCAGAGCGCGGTGGGTGTAGGGGTGTCGGTCCCCGCTCCCATGTCAGAGATGGGCGCCACCTGCGCGATGGGGGTGCAGGCGCTGAATAACAATGCGATAAGTATAAGGAAGGCGGTACGGCACATGGAGTTTCCTCCCGTAAATGACTTGGATACCCATTAAATGGGAGTCTGTAGTGGGTTGTTCCATCAAATTATAAAGCCGCCAGTAAAAGCTGACGGCTCGAAAATGAATGCAAATACGCTGTATCGTTGCTATGATGGCGTTTCTCTCGATATGGCAATCTCCTCTTTATGGGGATTGTTTCGGGTTTTGCCCTCGCAACAACACGCCGCATTACTCTCTCCTCCCCTTCGTCACGATGCGTATCGGCGTCCCCAAAAAACCATACTCGGCGCGGATCTGGTTTTCGAGATAACGCAGATACGAGAAATGCATCAACTTCGGGTCGTTAACGTAGATCATGAACGTTGGCGGATCGGAGCGCACCTGTGTGCCGTAGAACATCTTCAACTGCCGTCCGCCATGCGAGGGATGCGCGTGCATATCCTGCGCTTTGTGGATGACTTCGTTGATTTTGGACGTCGTCAGGCGGGCGAGGCGCTCCTCCTGCACGCGCAGCGCCATCGGCAGCACCTGATCCACGCGCTGACCGGTCTTTGCCGAGATGAACAACAACGGCACATAGTCCATGAAGTTCAGGTCTGATCGGATCTTGCGCGTGAACTCCTCCATCGTAAAGGCATCCTTTTCGACCGCGTCCCATTTATTTACAACCACCACGCACGATTTCCACTGTTCCAAAATGAACCCGGCAATGTGCGCGTCCTGCGCGGTGATACCGGTGGTGGCATCGATTAACAGCAGCGCCACATCGGCGCGCTCGATGGCTTTGAACGACCGCAGGACGCTGAATTGCTCCACGCCGCCGTGCTCGATCTTGCCGCGCTTGCGGATGCCCGCCGTATCGATCAACGTGACCTTCAACCCATTCACCTCGATCTGAGTATCGGTGGCATCGCGCGTGGTGCCGGGGATGGGGCTGACAATGGCGCGTTCCTCACCGACCAAGCGATTCAACAGGCTGGATTTGCCTGCGTTCGGCTTGCCGACCAGCGCGATCTTGATATTCTCATCTTCTTCCTGCGCTTCCTCCTCAGGGAAGGCGGCTACCAATATATCGAGCAGATCACCCGTCCCTGTGCCATGCACTGCGGAGACCGGGATCGGGTCGCCCAGGCCCAACTCGTAAAACTGGGTCGCATTGTCGCGCCGTTCCTGGGACTCACATTTGTTGACCACGACAAAGATCGGGGGAAAGAGAGAACCGTCCGGTAGCTTCTTTTGCGAACGGCGCAGGATCGCAGCGACTTCCAGATCGGGCGCGGTGACTCCCGCCTCCCCGTCGTTGACGAAGAGCACGGCATCCGCCTCGTCAATGGCGACCTTTGCCTGCTTGCGGATATCGTCGATGAAATCCGCAGAACCGACCGAAAGCGGCGTCCTGCCGCCGTGGGTCGGATCGATGCCGCCGGTATCCACTACGTGAAAGGCACGCCCGTTCCATTCGGCTTCCCCGAACAGACGGTCGCGTGTGGTGCCGGGCGTGTCGTCCACAATGGCAAGACGCTCGCCGACCAGACGATTGAATAGGGTACTTTTTCCTACGTTGGGTCTGCCAACGAGTGCAACAATGGGTTTGCTCATGGATGATTTCCGATTGACGGTCTGATTTTATCGCGCGATGTCGAGCCCGCAGGGCGGCCGGTTAAATGCAAGTAAAGGCGTCGCAGCGCAATCGATCACGGCGCGGACGCAGCCGTGGGGGTCGTGATGGGGGAGGATAATATCACCTCCACGGTGCCGGGCAAGATCGATTCTACCAACACATTATCCACCGAAATGTTCACCTTGGGCGTCAACTGGTGCGCACCGAGGTCAAGCCCGGTTACGTCGATGGTGATGGTGATGTCCTGCGGGGTGAGGGCATCTAGCACCGGCAGGGGACCGGAGAGGATAACATCTACGGTCTGCGGGGAGACTTGCGCGATGAACTCTTCCGGCAGACCGACCACCGTGATGGGCTGGTTCGAAAGGGTCAGGCTGGTCTGGATGGGAGAGATGCCCACCTGTACCTGCACCGTTTGCGAAGCGCCGACGATGGTGACGTTTTCCGGCAGGATCAATGACAGGCGCGTGGAAATGTCCTCTTTGGCATCCTGCAAGTCAAGCGCCTGTGTCTCGATCACGCCGGGCAGGTCTTTTGTCAGCTGCGGGTCGGCGGCATAGAGCGTGACCACGGGTGGATAGACCGAGATATTCTCGAGCCGGTAGCCGGGAGCGACCTGTCCCTGCACTACGACTTTGACCGCCACATCGCGGAAGCCGCCCTGCTGGCTGACGGGGATACTGACCTGCGCGGTCTGCGGATTGACCGTAACCCCGTCCAACGGCGCGTTCTTGTCATCCAGGATTTCGACGGCGACAGCCTGTTCCACGCTTTCACGGATCCCGCTCAAGTTGACTGTAACGCGCGCCTTCGCGGCCCGCCTGACAATCGACTCGGGTCCCGAAATGACAACTTCCGCAGGGTCGAGGGTCGGGTCGCCTGCCCGGTAGCCGGTGGCGGGCTGCCCGCTGAGCGAAAGGCTGAGAGGGAGGGTCTCGGTGGCGAGAGGTTCCAGGTCAACGGTGACAGTTGTCGGGTTGGCGAGAACGATCTGAGTCGGTCGGATCGAAACTTGAATCTGGATTTCCACCGAGTGTTGTCCGGGGCCGAGTCCCGATAAATCCAAGATGGCGCGGACTGAATTTTCCTGCGCGGTCAATTGTTCCCACACAGACTGCGGCGCGCGCAGGGTCACCTCGATCACGGATGGTATTTCGTTCGTCAGCACGAGGGAGGGGTCCTGTCCGATGCGTTCGATCGGGACGGTGAGCGGCGCACGCACTTCATCGGGGTCAGCCGCAGTGACAGCCGAAATCCAGACCGCGACGGCGAGGACAAACGCCAGTAAAAGGGTGCGAAGGTTGATGGCAAAATTACGCATGATGTGTTGCAGGCAGGGGAGAGGGAGCCCTACTCATCTTTCTTCTTGAACAAATACGGAAAATATCGTTGGAGCCAGATACGCTGCGGTGTGGTGACGTCGGGACGGAAGAAGGCGGCGAGGATGTTTTCGAGCCGTTCCGGTTCGATGCGCCGAATCATGCGTCCCGCGTGCGAGATGGAAATGGATCCGCTCTGTTCGGAGACGACAACGGAAACCGCGTCGCTGACCTCCGAAATGCCGAGGGCGGCGCGATGGCGGAGTCCCATTTGACGTTCGGGGGTCTTGTTGAGGACTCCGCTTGCCGAGAGCGGCATGACACAGGCCGCGGCAACGACGCGTCCATCCGCGATGATGACCGCGCCATCGTGGAGGGGTGTGTCGGGAAAGAAGATCTGCAAAAGCAGCTCGGGGGTGACTTGCGCGCGCATCTGGACGCCGGTTTCGATATATTGATCGAGGGAATCCATCCTTTGCAGGACGATCAACGCGCCATGCTGCCGCGCTGAAAGCCGCGCCGCCGCCTCGACCACGGCATGGATGACCTTTTGGGTCTCTTCATAGGGGGTCTTGTTCGTTGCGGGGACGAAGGTGCCGGCGCGTCCCAGCCGTTCGAGGGCGCGGCGGATCTCAGGGGCAAAGATGACAGGGATAGCGAGCAACAGCGCTGGCAACGTGCTTTGGATTAGCCAGGAGAAGGCGGGCAGTTCCACGAGGGTGGTGAGCAGGACCAACGCGACAACCAGAAAGATCACGCCGCGCAGAAGAACCATTGCCTGCGTGTCCCGAAGCGAATACATCAACAAAAAGAAGATGAACGTCACCAGCAGAATATCGAGGACACTCAGCCAGTTCAGGCGTTCAAAAATGAAGAGGATGTTGTTGAGGAAATTCGCCATAACTGAATGTGTTATTGAGTATATTGGGCAAAGGTAAATTGGGGATGAGTAGGCTAATTCAACCGGCTCATAGTCTGCCGGTCCGGCGAATTTCCCGCCTTGTCCAATTTACCAGTTGCCCGATTCCCGGCCCGTGGACTAGATCGGTCTGAGCACACGGTCGGTGCGGAGCTGCTTGAAGAAGAGCGCCGAGGCTTTGGGCATGGATTCGTTCGCGGCATCCGTCCATGCCCGCACGCCCAAGGTGTCGGGAGAACGGCGTTCGTAGCCGAGATGTTTCCAGACCGAATCGAAGCCGACCAATTCGATGGGAGGAAAGACCAGCGAAGCCTCGCATTGCAGTTCGCTCGAGGCGCGCTCCACTTCGGCCATGATGAGCGGCAGGGCCTTGTCGGCGGCGGCTTTCGGGTCGAGGTAGAGGTCGGTGGTGCGCGCTACGAGATTTTCCACCTGCCAGCCCGCCACGCCGACAAGTTCATTGCCCATGAGGAGGAGCAGGAAGGCTTTGTCGCCGAAGGCTTCCATGACTTCGTCTTTTGTCATGTGGCGTTTCCCTTTGCTCAGGCGGCTGATGAGGTCCGCGATCTTTTGCGAATCGCGCGGTTTGCCGCGTTGGAGGGAGAACGCGCCCGCTCCCGACTTGGTAAAGACCTGTGTCGCGGGACCAGCCTCCTGGGAGGGGGCGATGCGTTTCCATGCCTCGGTGACCTGCTTCCACAGGTCCTCGTATGATCCGTTGTTGGTGATGACGACCTTTGCCGCGGCGAGTTTTTCCTTCTGTGCGGATTGCGAATGGACCCGCTGCAGGGCGTCCTCACGGCTCAAGTTGCGCTTGCGGATGAGGCGTTCGATCTGGACCTCCTGCGGCGCATCCGTGACCCAGATGCTGTCACATTTGTTACGCAGGTCCGATTCGAGCAGTTTGATGGCTTCAACCACAACCACGCTCTGGCTGGCGCGTTTGACAAGCATTTCCACCGCCTGAATGACGTAGGGGTGAATGATGTCTTCGAGCTGCGCCAGCGCCTGCGCGTCCGAGAAGACGAGGCGTCCGAGCCGGCTCCGGTCGATCTGACCATCCTTGTCGAGGAGCCAGCTGCCGAATTTGTCAAGCACGGGCTGATATCCCGGCGCGCCTTTGGCAATGACGCGGTGCGCAAGCGCGTCTGCATCGATGGTATATGCGCCAAGATGCTCCAGCATACGCCGCACAACGCTCTTACCGGTGGCGATGTTGCCGGTAAGACCGATGATTGTTTTTCCGGGCCAGTTGCTCACAATGACTCCATCATTTCCGCTGCTTTCTTGCTGTCTCCTATTTTAATGTCATTTAAGCGAAATTTCAGACCGATTTGCCGATTTTCAAAATTGTCGATTGCCGTTGACGCTCCATTCCCTTGCGTGTATGATGCAGTTGCCTCAGGTCGGTTGGGCGATCGCGGTCCTGTGTTTACGGGATCGAGGAAAGTCCGCACTCCATAGAGCACGGCGTCGGATAGCACCCGGGGCGGGGAACCCTCCGTGAGGAGCTAACCTGCCGGACAAGGGCCACAGAAACAAACAGCCACCCTTACCCCCATCCCCTCTTCCACTGGGAGAGGGGCGCAGGGGTGAGGGGGTGATGGTGAAAAGGTGGTGTAAAAGACCACCGGCATCTGCAGTAATGTGGATGGCCAGGTAACCCCCGCCGGGAGCAAGGCCAAGCAGGGACGAAGCCGTCTGCGGACGGCGGGAGACTGCTCGTCTTCATACGTACCCTTTCACACGGTGATTGGGTCAGTCCCGGGTAGGCCGCACCGAGCGGCGCGGCAACGCACCGCCCAGAGAGATGATCGCACAGTGGCGCTTTGGCGTCATGGACAGAATGCGGCTTATAAACGGACCTGAGGTATTTTTTATTTTCCCATCCCTGTATACGTCCCGAAGGGTTTCCTGGGAGAATCTTGCCGAGTCGCTCAAACTTTCGGGACAATGTACATCAGCAGTGATTTGTTTTCCATGCGTGAAATCGAAGCCCTTCGTTCTATCCTCGAAAGAGTCCTTCAACAAGCCCACTCACATCCTGTAACGGATGTAAATTTGGTTCTGGGCGAACTCGCCGAGGTCACAGATGTAACCATTCGACAACTTTGGAATGAACTCAGTCGGGGTACACTGGCGGAACAGTCGCGGCTTCACATCCGTCTTATCCAAGCGGAAGTGCAGTGCATGGCCTGTTTCCAAAAATATCATCCCAGCGACCGGCAGATCCGCTGCCCGTATTGCGGCAGTTTCGGCGCAAAAATTCTGGCGGGCGAGGAGTGTTTCCTTGAATCAATCGAACTGGACCATCCATAGAGTCAGACTCTGCTTGACCTTCCTCTTCATCCTCTCCAGCGCGGGATGCAACCTGCCCGCCGCTTCCTCCCCGACCCCTGACCTGTTCGCCACGCTGCAGGCATCCACGCCGCTATCGTATACGCCTCCCGCACCGACCGAACCGCTTCCCACCCCCGACTTCAATTTCTCCACACCGACGGCAATCCCATTAACGCCCACCCCTGAGGGGAATGTCCCTTCACCTTCTCCAGCCGATCAACTCACCGGGCACATCGTCTTTACCTGTCAGATCTTCCAAGCGCAATATTCCGAGCAGGTCTGCATCATGAACGCGGACGGAACCGGCTACCGCAGGCTGACCAAAGAGGATGGCATCCGCCATTTCTATCCCTCCCTCGCTCCAGATGGGAAAAGTTTTGTCTATTCCGGTTTCCGTGAGGAAAATGTGTACGAGATCTACGAATACGATCTTGGCGATGGAAGCGTTGATCGCCTGACAGGCAGATTTGGCGTAACCACCGCGCCCGAAATCTCTCCCAACGGCGACTACATCGCCTTCACGCGTTGGTCGCCGACAAACGACCAGTACCAGATCTGGCTTATGAATCGGAACGGCGAAAACGCCGACAAGATCCCGCAGGTCTTTGGCTGGGACCCGACCTGGTCTCCCACCAGCAAACAAATCCTGTACGCTTCCACGGATAAGGACGGACGCGTCCAATTGTTCATCACCAACCTCAGCGGGACGAATCAGCGCAAGATCACCAACCTGCCAGCCATCCGCGGGCGCAGTGACTGGTCACCGGATGGACAGTATATCGTCACATACTCCGGCGAACCCTGGCATCGCGAACTCTTCATCATGAACGCCGATGGTTCAGGAGTCCGCCAGCTCACGCCGACCGGCGGAAACAGTCAGGGACCATCCTTTTCGCCGGATGGAAAATGGGTGGTCTTCACCGCCTATTTCGATAAATATGGCGACGACCACGGCTGCGAAATTTACGTCATCCGCGTGGATGGCACTGACCTGCGTCGTCTGACAAACAACGATTATTGCGATTACCAGCCGAGGTGGGGGTTATAGTTCAGGCTAATCGGGGAAACCGGCCGGCTTGACATCTTTCAAGTTCAGTTGTAGGGAGGTGCGCCCGTTCCACTCGTTGGCTTCAAGCGTGTACAGCACATCCACGCGCGCGGGCAGGGAGCCTTGCAAATGCCCCAGCCGGAAGCCGATCGAGTCGAAAACCGCGCCGCGCTCGTCTTCGAGCGTCAACTTGAGATGCCTGGCATCCGCGCCGACCGTGCGCGATGCTTTAACCTTCACATCGCGTGAGACAAACACCGCATCAGGGTTACCATACCCGGTTGGCTCAAGATACGCGAGGTGTTTCAATACTTCGAAATTTAATTCAGGCAGGGACACTTCCATATCGGCAGAGAGGGTCTGTCGCAAGTCCTTGTCCGCCAGTTGCTCCCTGGCAATGGATTTCAGGCGGCTTACCAATTCCGGCAGGTTTTCGTTCTTCACGGTAAAACCCGCCGCCGCGGCGTGACCTCCATGGCGGACGAGCAGATCCTTGCACTGGTCGAGCGCGTCGGTTATGTGAAACTCGGGGATGGATCGGCACGAACCGCGCGTCTCTTCCGCGTTTTTTGCCGCGACCACCGCGGGGCGATAATGGGTCTCCGTCAACCGCGACGCTGCCAGCCCCACCACGCCCGGATTGAACTCCTCGTGTGCCGCAAACAGGAGGTAGGCATCGGGGTCTTCGCTCATGGCGATTTCCTCCGCCTTCTGCTGCATTGACTTGGTGATGGATTGCCGTTGACGGTTCTGCACCTCCAGTTGCTGCGCCAGCTGACCGGCGCGCATGAAATCTTTTGTAGTCAACAGTTCGAAAGACGCCAGCGCGGATTCGAGTCTGCCTGAGGCGTTCAACCGCGGGCCAAGCATAAAGCCGATATTGCCTGCGGTCACCTTGTCAATTTTCATTTCGGCGATGCCTGCCAGGGAGTGGAGTCCCTGCCGCTTCGTTTCTCGGATTTGTCGCAGACCCTTGCGGACGAGGGAGCGGTTCTCGCCGACGAGCGGGGCAAGGTCCGCGACGGTGCCGAGGGCTACGAGATCTAGCAATTCTTGAAGATTCAAAGGGGAAGGTTGAAGGCTGAAAAGCGCCTCAGCTATTTTGTAAGCGATACCCACACCTGCGAGGTCTTTATCAGGATAGAGGTCGCCGTGCTGTTTGGGGTTGATGACTGCGAGGGCGGAGGGCAGGTTCAAGCCATCGGGGTGGTGATGGTCGCTGATAACGAGGTCCAGCCCGATGGTCTGCGCGTGAAGCGCTTCCTCCGGCGAGCGGATTCCACAATCCACGGTGATGACCAGTTTGACGCCGTCCGCTTTGAGGGAGTCCAGCGCATCCTTGTTCAAGCCGTAGCCTTCGTCGAACCGGTTGGGGATGTAGCCGCGCACGTTCGCGCCAAGCTCTTCAAGCGTCTGTACGAGCAACGCTGTGGCGGTGACGCCGTCCACGTCATAGTCGCCGTAGATGGCAATGGGTTCTTCATGTTCCAATGCAAAGCGGATGCGGTCCACCGCGACCTGCATGCCGGTAAATTGGAAAGGGTCGGTGTTGATATTTGGCTCGGCTTTGACAAAGGCGCGCGCATCTGCATCGGTGCTGATGCCGCGGTTGAACAGAATCTGCCGGAGAATGGGCGGAACTTTACGGAGCGCCTCCTCGGCTTGCGGTGTAATGGGCGGTTGAATAACCCAGCGTTTGTTGTGCATTTGGATGTCCGACGTACGGGTTTTTCAGGCTTGCAAGGATTGGGTAGAGTATAAACGGGGAACGGAGAAGCAAGCAAGTGTATAATCGACTCAAGGAGCCGCCATGTATACCCTTTCTGCCGATGACAAAACGACCCCCGTCATGCTGTACACGCAGGATACCTTTGTGCGTGGTGAGTTGGTGACCCGAAAAAGTGTTCTGCGTGTGAACATCTGGCTTCGTACCGATGGGGTGCCGCGATACTTGCATATTCTGAAACCCCAGGTGCTGGTGTTCGGTGGAGGGCCTGCAAAGCCTTTATCGTTTTCCGAGATTTATTTCCCCACTTTGCAATTGATCGGGTTCCATACCCTGCCGCCGACCGATGAACCGCTGGACTACGATCCAACTGAGGCGAACCGCACGATGCAATCAGTGGATGTGCTGGTGGGCACTTTCGTGATGAAAGGGAAGATCCGTATCTCGACCCAGACGGAAGTGGGTATCAGCCTCGAGGTGGCGCGTGTCTCCTGGATGTCCCTCTATGAAGTGGAGATTACGAATCCCCATCTGCCGCAGATGCCTGCGCTTCACGTGCCGATGGTGTTGCTCAACCCGTCGCATGTCGCGTTTGGCTTTGCCTGACCGTTTCTCCCGCCGTGAAACGAAGAACCTTTTATCATCTTTCCCTGCTGGCTCCATATCTTTTGCTTGCCATCGCTGTGGCACTGACCTACCTGGCGAATGGGTTTGATATTTTTACCACCAGTTCCGAACCGAACCTCCTGATGAGGATGGTGATCTTTTTTGCGTTCTCCGGGATTGTTTGGGGGCCGCTGTATACGTGGATGGTGATCGTTATGCTGTTCTGGGGGAGAGGCAGAAGCACGGATGAAATCCGGCGGATGTACCTGCTCTCACCGGTTCTGCTGGCGTGTTCGATGGGGATTCCGTTATTGATAACAGACCCCGCCACCTCGGGGAGATTCCTGCTCGAAGGCATCCTGCGCATGAACAATATGGGATTCGCCATCCCTTCCCTTTTGGGACAGTCCAGCCAGGATTCAACCTATATCGGCGCGGCGTGGTTGTTCATGGCGGCGATCTGTATCGTGGTTGGGTATACTTTCGTGGGGCTCGTGGTTTGGGTCGAGCGTTCGATGAAACAACGGGGCAAATTCAAGGATGAGAGCGAAAATCCATCCTGAAGAGTGTGGACAGGCGGGGATATAATCCCGCGTATGGAAATCAACCTTACCACCCCCGCCCTGTTATTCCCGACCATTTCACTGTTGATGCTGGCATATACCAATCGTTTTCTGACAATTGCCACCATCATCCGCAATTTGCATGACCGTTATCGGGAGAATCGAAGCGAGAACCTTCTCGGTCAGATTGCCAACCTGCGTTATCGGACGTACCTGATCCGCAACATGCAGATCTTCGGCGTTCTCAGCCTGCTCTTCTGTGTGTTTAGCATGTTCGCCCTCTTTGCGGGATGGACCGCGGGCGGTCAATGGAGTTTTGCCATTGCCTTGATCCTGATGATTGTTTCGATGCTTCTCTCCCTGCGCGAGTTGATGATTTCCGTCGGCGCGCTGGATCTGTTGCTGTCGGAATTGGAGGAACACGAGAAGACCGGATGAGAGGATGGGGTATCCAGGTAACAATCGTTCGGGTGTGTCGGGTGTAGTTAAGTGCGCGTACGCGTCATCTTCTCTGCCATAATGACACGCGGAACTTTTCATACATGGACTCATGGTGTCCGGTTTGTGCAGGGAAGAGGTTGAAGTCAGGGCTTTTATTCTCTTTTGCACAACCACATATTACAATCGAGACGTAAGAGCGTTGGAAACGCTCTGATTTGCTTTATTTCCAAGGAGAGAGGTTATTATGGGAAATTCGAATTCAAAATTTGTACTTCCATCCGTCGCTGTGGCGGTTGTAGTATGCCTTGCCTGTTTATGTTGTGCCGGAGCGATCGGGTTGTATTATGGAGATCGGTTTATCTCTGACATGTTGAACCCGACGACTCCCGATACCCCTGTCACTCCATCTGTTGACGTTCCCCTCAACCAGCCGACTGCGGATACCTCCGGACTGCCTGAATGGACGGTCATCGTCTATTCCGCGGCGGATGACGATGTACTGGAAGAGAATATGTGGTTTGACGTCAATGAGATGGAATTGGTCGGATCCACTCCGCAGGTGAACATCGTCGTTCAGATTGACCGGTATGCACGCGGTTTCTCGGGCGATGGGGACTGGTCGGACACGCGCCGGTACCTGATCCAGCGCGACGGCGACCTCAATCACATTACCTCTCCTGTCGTCGAATCGGTTGGCGAAGCGGACATGGGTCATCCGCAGACTTTGGTCGATTTCGTCACTTGGGCGGTGCAGCGCTACCCCGCGAAAAAATACGCGCTCGTGATGTCCGATCATGGCGGCGGCTGGACAGGCGGTTTCTCGGATTTTTCCGCGCCCAATTCATCCCTGACCATGCCGGAGATCGTCTCGTCTATCGAACAAATCCGCCAGAACACGGGGATCGACAAATTCGAGCTGATTGGCTTCGATGCCTGTTTAATGGGTCAGATCGAAGTGTTCGGTTCCCTCTATCCCTACTCGAATTACATGGTCGCCTCGGAGGAGGTTATTCCGGGATATGGCTGGTCATACGCAGCCTGGCTGGGGCAGTTGACCCAGAACCCGGCGTTGGATGGAGGCGGGCTTTCGCAGTCCATCGTTTCCACCTACGTGGTCAACGACACCCTGCTGACGGAGGTGAGAGCAACCGAAGCCGAGATCGCGCAGGAAGAATCCACCACCACGCTCAGCGCCATCCAAAGCGCGCGTGTCCCTGATGTGATCGGCGCGATGAACCAGTTCGTTTCTGCCATGGCTTCCATTGACCAGGGGCTTGTCGCTGAGGCGCGCACATACACGCGCAGTTATTTCTCCCTGTTTGGTGAGGACGTGTCGCCATCGTTCATCGACCTCGGCAACTTCTCCGAGGTGCTGACCAGCCTGACCTCCGACCCGGAAGTCCAACAGACAGCCATCCAATTGCAGGCGGCGATCGACTCGGCGGTGGTCACCGAAAAACATGGAATCAACATGTCCGGCTCGAATGGGATCGCCTTCCACTTCCCCGATTCAGATGTATATTACCTGACCGAGTTCAGCTCGGATTTCCCTCCGTATTACGCGGAGTCTTCGTACAAGTTCCTCGATCAATCGGTGTGGGATGAGTTTCTCGCCTATCACTATACCGGGGAGGAATTCGCCCCACAGGAGGGGATGACGACCACGCCTTCGCGCGCAGCGGAAATCGTGGCTCCCGGCGCCTCTCAACTGACCATTGGCCCGATCCAGATTTCCGATACCGAGATCTCCGGCGACGAGGTGGTGACCGTCTCTACTACAGTGGAAGGGAATGTCGCCTACATACATACAGCTCTGTATTTCTGGGACCCGGACACCGAATCTTACTGGATCGGCGATGTCTCTTACTATATCGCGGAGAATACCGCTACCGTCGATGGTGTGAACATGCCGGATTATGGAGACAGCCCTGTGCAGGTGCAATATGAATGGTCGCCTTCGCTCTACGCCATGACCGATGGTACGCACGATGCGTATGTCCTGCTGGAGCCGTACGAATACCTGAGCGCGGACGGTGAGACCGTATACACTGTTTATGGTCAATACACCGATGCCCAGAGCGGTATTCCGGTCGAGGCATCCCTCTTCTTCGATGCAGATGGGAATTTCCTCTATGCCTATGCCTACCCCGATGCGGACGAGAACGGAGCCAGCACACCGGTGGAAATCACCCCCCAGCTTGGTGATACATTTACGGATTACGTTCAGTATTACACTTATGATGCCGACGACAACCCAATCTTCAATTACGACCTGAGCGAGGATGTCTTTACCTGGGGTGAGGAGGGGTTCTCGTTTTATGCCAGTTACCCGGCAGACGGCGATTACGCAGTCGGGATCATTGCCTATGATTTCGACAATAACTTTGTGGCAAGTTACGGGACGATCACTTACACAAGATAGAATGGAATCGCTCACTCTGGTTGTTGACCGTGATTGGGTGAGTTTGTATAATGGACGTACCCTGTTTCCATGTCAATGCAATCCATGAAATCCAGACAGCGCTTCCCGGACGAAATTCTTTCCGCCATCCGCAAGGAGAGGATGCTTGGCATTCGCGCCGGAAGAGACTCAGTCCACCGCATTATCGGCATCTGGGTCGTGGTGGTGGAAGGACGCGTCTTCGCCCGCTCGTGGAGTATGAAGCCACGCAGTTGGTGGCGGACGTTTCTCGAAGACCCGTATGGGATCATCGTTGTGGGTGGAAAGGAAATTCCGGTTCGGGCAATTCAAACCCACAGTGAGCGCCTGAAGGATTTGATCAGTGCGGCGTATAAAGAAAAGTATAACAAGCCAGGGGATATTCAATACGTAAAGGATATGTCCCGGAAAAAATCGAGGGAGACGACGACGGAGTTTGCCCTGGAATGACAGATATGACTCATGTCGTTGACAGTGAGAACCATGAGAAAAATCAAAATACTTTTTTGGTCATTTGCTTTTGTCTTTTCTATATTTTCCGCCCAGACAACCCTCGCAGATACCGGTCCCAAGCCGTCGATGGAATTCGAGTTCGAGGGGTTACAGGATGGAGAATTAACGATCGTTTCGGGAATTTTGTACGAGTGCAGTCAATCTGATTGTAGCGACGCGTCACCGTTGGAGGAGTTGGGTCCGCAGGGTTTGTATTGTGAAGCGACAAGTTGCCGTGCAATAGGATATGGTTTTGCCCCTTATCACATCCTTGAGATCGAATTCTCGGACGGGACAACGCGCCGAAGCAATATCTTTGAAACGGCGGGCTTCGACTCAAAATATACCGTCATGATCCAGCCGGATGATCTACTGGTCGAAACACAATTCAACCTGGGAATCCTTCCACGTACGGGCACAATCATCGTGGCGTGTATTTGTGCCCTGATCCTCGGAGCCGCGATTCTAGGCTTGATTATTTTCCTGACGCGGCGCTCCAAAAAGGCGTGATCCGGACTCTTGCCGTTACTATCATCCTGGAGGGCATGATTGGTTTCGCGTATGCCCGGTGGCGGGAAAAGCCTCTTATTCCTCTTCTTGTTACAAGTGCCGTTGCGAATCTGATCACCCAATCCCTATTGTGGGTGGCGCTGAATGTTTTCTTTCGGCACTATCTGGTTACATTATGGATTGCTGAACTGACCCTCTGGATGATGGAGGCCGTTTTGTTTTTCTCCCTTCGTTGGAATCGATTGGGCATCAGGGATGCATTTTTCTTAAGCCTTGCCGCGAATCTGTTTAGTTTTGGGGTGGGCTGGTGGTTGCCAATTTGATTGCTTGACGAAGCGGGAGGGAAAATTCATTGAAGCAGAATCAACCCCCATCACGCGTGAAACGATTCCCATCCCGCCCCCCGATTTCTGAATATCGTATAATTCCTCCGATGTTTGAATTCCAGATTACCTCCAAAAATAACCGCGCCCGCACAGGGATATTTTCCACGCCGCATGGCGATCTCATCACACCTGTCTTTGCACCGGTCGGCACGCAGGCGACCGTCAAGACCCTCACGCCTGAGCACCTCAAGGAGATCAACGCCTCGCTCGTCCTGAGCAATACCTATCATCTGTATCTGCGCCCCGGCGACGAGCTTGTGCGCGACATGGGCGGCTTGCACAAGTTCATGCAGTGGCATCGTCCCATGCTCACCGACTCGGGTGGTTTCCAGGTCTTTTCGCTGGCGCAGACCCGCAAGATCGACGATGATGGCGTGACTTTCAAGAGTCACATTGACGGCTCGACGCATCGCTTCACACCTGAAAAATCCATTGCGATTCAAGAGAACCTCGGTGCAGATATCATCATGGCCTTCGATGAATGCTCCGACCCCAATGACAAAGCCTACAGCGCCATCGCTATGGAGCGGACTCACCGCTGGGCGGAACGTTCCCTCAAAGCGCAGACTCGCCGCGACCAGGCATTATTTGGGATTGTCCAGGGCGGCGTTCAAGCGGACCTTCGGGCTGCTTCCGCCAAATTCATCGCTGCTCTCGATACGCCCGGTATCGCCATTGGTGGACTTTCTGTGGGCGAGACCAAACAAGAGATGTACGACACGCTTGATGTGGTCACTCCACTGTTGCCTGAACACAAGCCGCGCTATCTGATGGGAGTTGGCACACCCGAAGACCTGATCAACGGCGTGGCGCGTGGAATCGATATCTTCGACTGTGTGCTGCCGACCCGTTTAGCCCGTCATCACTCCGCTTTTGCGCCCGAAGGACGCCTCAACTTGATGAACGCGACCTTTGCCCGCGATGAAAGACCCATCGACGAGGCGTGTGATTGTTACGCCTGTCGGACATTCACACGCGCCTATATCCGTCATTTGATCGTGGCAAAGGAACTGCTCGCCGGGACGTTGCTGTCCATCCATAACCTGCGGGCGTTGATTCGTTTGATGGAGCAAATCAGAGTCTACATTGCTGACGGAACGTTTGAATCGCACATACCGGAATTGCTCGGTCAATGGGCGAATAATGCGAAAAGAAACTCAACCGCCAGGGAAATAAAGTAACACAAAGTTTTTTTCTTTTCGACTTTTGGCCACCCTTCGTGGTAAAAGGAATTTCATGACCATCATCCACTCCTTCCTCCTCGGCATCATTCAGGGACTGACCGAATTCATCCCCGTCTCGTCCACCGCGCATCTGCTCATCGGGCAAAAAATGCTTGGCATCCCTGCCGACGACGCGATGTTTTCTTTTCTCGTCATCGTCCAACTCGGCACGCTTGTTTCGCTTTTTGCATTCTACTGGAAAGACTTGTTGAGATTGGTCAAGGCTTTTTGGGACAAACCTTTCTCAACACAGGAAAATAAATTGGCTTGGTACATCGTCATCGCCACCATACCCGCGCTTCTTGCCGGTTATTTGCTGAAAGACGCGGTCGAAAGTATGTTCAGACAGCCCATGCTTCAAGCTTCAATTCGCCTGCTTTCTGCAGCGACCCTATTGACCTTGGCGGAACTGCTCACAAAGAAAGACCGCACTCTGTCTTCCATGCATTGGTTGGATGCATTGGTTGTCGGTCTGTTCCAGATTGTCGCGGTTTTCCCCGGCGCCTCCCGCAGCGGAACGACCATCAGCGGCGGCATGTTCCGCAGCTTTGACCGTCCATCCGCTGCGCGGTTTGCATTCCTGATGTCCGTACCAGTGATGCTCGCGGCAGGCGGATATGAGATGTTGGATTTTCTACAAATGCCAAATCTTGGCGAATTTCTGCCCTTGCTTGTGGCAGGGTTTTTCACTGCCGCGGTCGTCGGCTGGTTTGCCATAAAGTGGCTGATCGATTATTTGAGTAAGCGCTCTCTCTATGTCTTTGCCGTCTATTGCGCAGTAGCAGGGATAATCGTTCTCCTCTCTTATTTGCTGGGCTAAGTTTGGAATGTTTATGAATTTAAAATCCCTTCTCAAAACCCTGGTTGAGACCGAATCGCCCTCCCACGACAAATCCGCTGTGGACTGCGTCGGCGCCCTTGTTGCTGAAGAAGCGCGCAAACTTGGTGCACAAGTTGAAGTGATTTCCAATCAAGAAACTGGCGATCATATTCTGGCGCGGTTCCAATCTGCAACTTTAAACCTGCAACCGATTTTGATCCTCTGCCACATGGACACCGTCTTTCCGCTCGGAACCATCCGAAAGACACCCTTCCGTGAAGAGGGGGATAAAATCTATGGTCCTGGCACGCTTGATATGAAAGCGGGAATTGTCATTGCGCTTGCCGCAGTTGAATTAGCCCAAAAATCCGGTTTGAAGCGTCCCGTCACCCTGTTGTGCACTTCCGACGAAGAGATCGGCAGTCATACCTCCCGCGCCCATATCGAACGGCTGGCAAAAGAGTCCGCATTGGTTCTGGTGATGGAAGGCGCCTTGCTGGATGGCTCGCTCAAGACCTGGCGCAAGGGCGTGGGCGAGTTCATTGTCAAAACGAAAGGACGCGCCGCCCATTCCGGCGGCGATCATCAATCAGGGCGCAATGCCATTGAAGAAATGGCGTATCAGGTCATCGCCATCCAAAAGCTGACCGATTATTCCAAACAAACAACGCTCAACGTTGGCGTCATCAGAGGAGGGACGGTTACCAATGTGGTGCCTGAAGAAGCGTACATCGAAGTGGACGTGCGTGTGATGTTGCCGGGTGAATGGGAGCGCGTCGAAGCTGAAATGAAAAGGCTCAAACCTGTTCTCGATGGGACGAGCATTGCAGTCACAGGCAGGCTGAATCGTCCACCCATGCCGTTCGATGACAGGATGAAAGCCGCGTTCGAAAAAGCCAAATCCATTGCGGCAGAAATGGGCATGATCCTGACAGCGGGCGGCACAGGCGGTGCATCCGATGCAAATTTTGTCGCGCCGCTTGGCATCCCCGTGCTGGATGGCATGGGTGCAGTGGGAGAGGGGTATCACTCGGAACGCGAATACATTTTCACCGAAAGCATGGAGCAAAAATCCAGGTTGGTTAAGGCGTTGATACAACACTGGTGAGTTCATGCGAAAAAAAACCTTCCTCATACTGACCCTCTTCTCTCTGTTGATTTTTTCCTGCTCGACGGGCACGCCTCCTCCTGCGCCGGAGGTTATCTCCGTTTATTCGACCTCCGCCGCCGAGCCCTGGCTGACCGACCTCTATGCCTGCGCCGAATCTCTTGCCGTTCTCTCCCGCGTGGACGACTCTTCCATCGCTGATATTTCCCTGCGTGTGGGCGAGCCGGAATTTTTGTCAAGCCCCGCTTTTCAAATTGGCACGGAAGAAATATTGATCGTGACCCATCGCCAAAGCCCGGTGCAGAATTTGACCCTTGAGCAGTCACAAACGTTATTTTCGCAGGGCGACCCATCGGTGCAGGTGTGGGTGTATGCGTCAGATGCAGATGTGCAGCGGGTGTTTGACCGGTTCGTGATGGAGGGAAGACGCGTTACGCCATCTGCGTTGATCGCTGTCAGCTCGCAGCAAATGTCCGATGCGCTGGTCAACCAGCCGAATACGGTCGGCATCCTGCCGCGGCATTGGAAGGCGGGCGATGTGCGTGAGGTCTTTTCTGTGGCGGCGGTGCCGGTGCTGGCGCTGACCCAATTCGAACCGCAGGGGGTGATCAAAGAATTGATCATTTGCCTGCAATCGAAATAGTTATAATTCATCCGACGAGGAGCCAGACATGAAAACTCCACTTTGGATTCCATCTGAGGAGCGCAAACGGGAAGCGAATATTACGCGCTTCATGGATGCGGTCAACGCACGGCATCGTTTAAATTTGGTCTCCTACACGGATTTATATCAATGGTCGGTGGAGAACATCCCGGACTTTTGGGCGACAATGTGGGATTTCGGCGGAATCATCGCTTCACGGCTTCCCGAAAAAGCTGTCACCGATATAAAGAAATTCCCCGGCACAGACTGGTTTCCCGGCGCGCGCTTGAACTTTGCTGAGAACCTGCTCCGCTATCGCGATGATCAACCTGCCTTCATCTTCAAAGGGGAAACTCGGAGCTCGAAGCAGATGACCTACGCCGAGTTGTATGACACAGTGGCGCGCTTTGCTTACTCGTTGAGAGAGGCAGGCGTTAGCGCCGGTGACCGGGTGGTCGGATACATGCCGAACATGATCGAGACCGTCGTCTGTATGCTGGCCGCGACGAGCCTCGGCGCGACGTGGTCTTCCTGTGCCACGGACATCGGTCCCGCCGCGGCGATTGAGCGGCTGGGACAGGTCGAGCCGAAGGCAATGATCACCGCCGATGGATATTTTTACAAGGGCAAGGCGTTCGATACGCTGGGTCACGCCGCCGAAGTGGCGAGAGGAATCCCGTCATTGAAGAAAGTGATCGTCGTCTCGTACACGCGCGAGCGACCGGAAATTTCACAAATCCTGAACGCAGTACATTACAAAGATTTTCTGTCCGAAGAAGCGAATCTCGAAGTTCAGTTCGAGCAATTGCCGTTCAGCCACCCGCTGTACATCATGTTCTCGTCAGGGACGACGGGTAAGCCCAAATGCATGGTGCAAGGTGCGGGCGGCGTGCTCCTCAATCACCTCAAGGAATTGCTCCTGCATACCGACCTCAAACGCAGCGACCGTATTTTCTATATCACATCCTGTAGTTGGATGATGTGGAACTGGCTCATCAGTTCACTCGCGGTTGGCGCGACGATCGTGCTGTACGACGGCAACCCGAATTATCCCAACCCCGGCGCGATGTGGAAGTTGATCCAGGATAAACAGGTCACCATCTTCGGGTGCAGTGCCAGTTATATTCACTTTTTGAAGAAGGAGGGCGTCTCTCCGCGCCAAGAGTATGACCTCTCTTCTCTGCGCGAAATCTCGCAGACGGGTTCGCCGCTCTCCGTTGATGGGTTTGAATACGTCTACCGCGAGATCAAATCGGATCTGCACTTCAATTCGATTTCCGGTGGAACGGACATCAACGGCTGTTTCGCGGCGGGCAGTCCTATCCTGCCGGTGTACGCGGGCGAGTTGCAAAGCCCGGCGCTGGGGATGAAAATCAAAGCCTACGACGAGAATGGGAATCCGCTTTACGATGAACAGGGCGAGTTGGTGTGCGAAGCGCCCGCGCCTTCGATGCCGCTGTATTTCTGGAATGACCCGGACGGTTCGAAATATCACCACGCGTACTTTAATGTATATCCCGGCGTATGGCGGCATGGCGATTACGTGCTTATGCACAGCGACACAGGCGGCATCACGTTTTATGGTCGCTCGGACGCCGTGCTGAAACCTTCAGGCGTGCGCATCGGTACCGCGGAGATTTACACGCAAATGGAGAAATTGCCAGAGATTGCAGATAGCCTCGCGGTGGGACAAAACTATGAAGGCGATCAGCGCGTGATTCTGTTCGTCAAACTCACACCCGGATTTGCGCTTACTGATGAATTGAAAGAGAAAATTAAAAAGGCACTGCGAGAGAACGCATCCCCGCGACACGTTCCAGCGGTGATTCTGGAAACGCCGGAAATTCCCTATACGCTGAATATGAAGAAGGTGGAGAGCGCGGTGACGAACATCCTCAACGGTCGCGCAGTGACGAACAAGGACGCGTTGATCAATCCGGGAGCGTTGGAGTTTTACGAAAGGGTAGTGTCAGAATTGAAGTGATTGTTTTTTGAAGAGTATCACCCGATGGTGGGAATGCCTCCGTACAATTCACTCGTATAATTAGATGACAGTCACTTTGAAGGCGAAGGTGGCTGTCACCTTTTTCGCCAACTTTGAGGAGAGATGTTCATGAGGAGAGTGCACGTTTTCTTTGCATTGACCATTGCGGCAATGCTGATCCTGGGGGCATGTAATCTGGGTGCGACGCCTCCTCCGGACACGGAGGCGCCGGTGGAGCCGAGTCAGCCGCCGGCTGAGACAGAACCGCCCATCCTGACGGAGGTGCCCATCGAGCCGGCGGCGAGTCCCACGATCATTCCCATTGACTTGAGCGGCCCGCCGATGGAGATCGGCTCGAAATACACGTACGTGGATGGGAGCGTGCTCGTGGCGGTGCCGGGCGGAGAGTTTTTGATGGGCTACGGCGGAGATGATAATCCCATTCACACGGTGAACCTCAGCGATTTTTGGATTTACCGCGCCAAGGTGACGAATTCACAATATGCGTTGTGTGTGAAGGTGGGAGAATGTTCCCCGCCCGATACGAACAAGAACCCGGGGTTTTCGGATCCATTGCAGGCGAACAACCCTGTTGTGGGCGTGACGTACGATCAAGCCGCGGCGTATTGTTCTTTTGTGCATGGACGCCTGCCAACCGAAGCGGAATGGGAAAAGACGGCGCGCGGCCCGCAGGGGAATATCTATCCGTGGGGCGATGCGACGCCGAGTTGCGACCTGTTGAACGCCGCGAACTGTGTCCGCAAGACCACTTCCGTGAAGGAATATCCGCAGGGACAGAGTTATTACGAGGCGCTCGATATGGCGGGGAACGTCTACGAGTGGGTGGCGGATTGGTACAGCCGCACTTATTACAGCGAGTCGCCGGTGGATGACCCACTGGGACCGGACTACGGCGAGAGACGTTCGGTGCGTTCGAGCGCGTTCGACTCACCCGCCTACGAATCGGAGTCGGCGCGTCGCTTCTCCTCCAGACCTGAGGAGGCGCGCCCAAACCTGGGATTCCGCTGTGTGGTGGAGGACCCGACCTACTTTGCCCCGTATTGCGAGGCGATGGTGGTCTACGGCGATGACGCGTTCACCGGCGTGCCGGTGGGGGGCAATCCCTCCTCCGAGAATTGCCCGGATGTGGATATTACCCAGAACACCTATTGTCAGGGACGCATCCCGGTGACAAACGTGATCTTTACTGGCCCCGCGGACGCGATCCGCGACCCGAATGGCTGCGATCCCACCGCCAACCCCGATCTGTTCGTGTGCCAGGACCCCGGCACGGTGTCCATCCAGGCGGACTGTACACAGACCTTCCCCGGCGACCCGTCCTGCCCGCCCGGCTATACTCAGAACGGGAATACCTGTGAGGCAACCGGCAGACCGGGTGAATGCCTGCCCGGTTTCAACTTCGACCCGGTCAACCAGTGTTGTACCGCCCAACCCGGCGGGGATGCCTCCTTTGATCTGCTCATTTGCCCGGTGGGGACGTATTACCTGCAGGGACAGAACGCCTGCGTGCCGTATCCCGCCAAGGGCATCGTTTCGGTTGTGGAAACGATCAACCTGGTGGATTGCACACCGAAACCAGGGGGAGGAAACAATGCCTGCGAACCGCCTCCAGGCGGATGCACGGACAGCCTTTACCCAACGTGGAATCAAAGCGAATGTTGTTGCTACAACGCGTTTAAGGGTGGGTGTCAGCCATGAAACTGTACAGCCCTTGCTTCTCAGGCAAGGGCTGTGGTTTTACGGCTCATACCGGACGAGACTTAATGGAGCCAAACCGCTCTCTTAATTTCAAAAAAGGTATTTCTATCCACTGGTAGGATAAGGCAGAGAGAACGATAGTGAGAATCAAGCTGATTATTGGCGCAAGCAGATTATGGATTGCATGATTTTCCAATCTTCCGCCCGGAAATTGAAACACCATGGAAATACAGATCAGGTGAAACAAATACAATCCAAACGAAATTTTTCCAAGGTAGACCAAGGGCTTAAAACCAAGTGCTTTTGCAAAAACATTGCCGTCTCTTTTGCTCATGGCCAGAACAATAAACAACATTCCAATGCCAACCATTGGGTAGGTGATCATTAGATTCCAGCCGATTTCATAAGTGTTGGGCAAAAGGAAGATGATTGCATTTCCGATCAAGCCAGGTGCCAGAAGAATCCATCCCTTTGTTCCGCTCAAAAATTTGTCGAACAGACCAAATCCAGCCGCCAGCCCGCCCAGGATCGCTTCGAAATGAGTGAATGGGAGCATGTAAATCGCCGGGTGCGGTACTTTCAGATAGATGAAACTGGCTCTGATCAGGCTTCCAATGATACATGCGACGATCAGCCAGCCCCATACTGTTTTTTCTGAAACATATATGAGCTTCCGTGCGATCCATGGAATGACCGCATAGAACTGCTCTTCATATGAGATCGTCCACAGATGGAAGAATACGGAAAATGTCTTGTACGTCAGACAAAGGTAGACAAAATCATAAGTGAACGTTGTTATTCCAAGAAGGTGTTTCAATAAAGTCGCATCCCAACCGATGGTTTGGATGATGTAGTAAACCGCAATCGACGTGTAGATGAAGTAAAGCGGCAAAATTCGCAACGCGCGGCGGAAATAAAAATTTCTGACACTGATTTCGCCCGTTTGTCGATGTTCCATCACCAGTAGTTTTGTGATAAGGAATGCTGACAGGCAAAAAAATAAATCCACACCGATCCAGCCATATTCATGCAGGGCGTTCAGCAGAGGATTTGACGAATTAATTGGGCTGTTATGAATAAACACCAGCAGAAAAGCAATGAAGCGCAAGCCGTCCAGTTCGGGTTGGTAGAAGCGTCCTCCAGTATTCATCTGCATGGCGCAAATCATACCATCCCGCTGACGGTATAATCAATTTGGGGATGATGAATCCTTTCGCTTCCACTACAATGAGCGGTACGATCTGGAAACTATGAAAAAGAACTTGCTTATCTTTTTTCTTGCACTTGCGCTAACAGTGGGATGCGGCGCTCCTGCCGCGTCCACTCCCGAAACTGCAATTCCCACGCAGACGATTGTCAAACCGACCGCCTCGCCGGCCTCCGTCCCCACGGAAACGCTGATCCCCGTCCCGCTTGTCACTCTGCCGCCCCCGGGGTTGCCGGTCTGCTCACCGGAGGATTCCGTCACGGGGTGTGAAGCTCCCACTGCGACCGAACTCGACCGCTTCTGCGCGCAGGAAAAGCCCTACACGCTCTACGCCTTTCCCGCCGGGACGACCGTCGAATCGGTCACGCCAAACTTTACATGCAACAATGAAGGTCTGCGCAAGGGTAATCAGCAATACTCTTGCACCGGTACGCCCGGCTTCACCTTCCGGGCAAGGGTCTGCAATACAGCCTGTGTTACGCCCGTGGACCGGGAATCCGAACAATGTCCGCGCGGCTATGGCATCAACACGGCGAACAATTGCTGCGTTCCCCTACAGAACACCGTCAATGGGTGCGTGGAAATCAATTTGCAAATAGGAATGTGTCAATAATCAGTAAAAGAAGACACAGTCACCCTGAAGGTGACTGTGTCTTTAAACGGACGGTTTTCGCTTATGCCATTCGGTCGCCTGTTCAAAGGCGTAACCTGCATTCAACACCTTCGCATCGCCCCAGGCACGCGAGACGATCTGCAGACCGATGGGCAAGCCTTCTTTCGTGAAACCACATGGCACGGACAAGGCAGGCAGCCCCGCCAGATTGAATGGCGCGGTGAAACGCGTCAGACGTCCTGCCTGTTCAACCGCGTCATGCCCGTCGATGGTCGGCGCGGCGATGGGTGTGGTCGGCATAATCAAAAACTCATGTGATTCGAAGAACTGTTCGCATCTTTTCTTGACCTCGGTCTGGGTGCGCCTTGCGAGGACATATTCCGTCGAAGTGGTTTTCGCGCCATCCTCCAATCGGCGTCGGACATCCTCCCCGAACCTTTCAGGATATTCCTGCAGGCGGTCGCAGTGCACCGCCGCGCCGTCGGATTGTGTCATCGTCTTGTTGGCGAGCGCGGCCTCCCGCATCCAATTGACGTTCACCTCCTGCACTTTGCACCCCAGCGACTCAAACACCTTCGCCGCCTCCCGGACAGCGTCCAGCACCTCCGGGTCGGATGACTCGACGAATTCACCAACGCCGAGCGCGATTCTTCTCCCTTCCATGTCATCAACCAAATGACCGAGATAATCGCCCGTGAGCATGCGGATGGAGGCAGGGTCGAGAGGGTCATAGATGGAAATGACCTGCAACAGCAATGCCGCGTCCCTGACGCAGGTCGTCAGTGGACCGACATGATCGAGATTCCACGAGAGAGGGAAGACGCCGCGCGTGCTCACACGTCCGAACGTAGGCTTAAGCCCCACCACTCCGCATAAGGAAGCCGGGATGCGGATCGACCCGCCCGTATCCGTGCCGAGCGCGGCGACTGCCATGCCCGTCGCCACTGCGATGGCTGACCCGCTCGAAGAGCCGCCGGGGATGCGGGTTTTGTCCCATGGGTTGCGCGCCGTGCCGTAGTGTGGGTTGTTCCCGGTTACGCCGAGAGCGATCTCATGCGTGTTCGTTTTGCCGACGAGAATCGCTCCCGCCTCCTTGAGTTTCTGGACGACGAATGCATCCGTTTCGGGAATGTTGTCCGCGAAGAAGGTCGAGCCAATCGTGGTGCGGACTCCCGCGGTGTCGAAGAGGTCCTTGACTGCGATGGGAATGCCGCGCAACGCGTCTGTCGAGGGCCTGCCTTCGGATGGTCGCTGTGCCTCCACAGCTTCGCGCGGGTCCATGACGGTGATGAAGGCGTTTAGTTCTGGATTGAGCCGCTCGATTTGGCGGAAGCAATTCTCGGCGAGGCTGGAAGCGGTCGCCTCTCGTTTGCGGAAGAGTTCAAAAGTTTCTTCGATGGTCAATGTGGCGGGTTTGTCCATGGCTTCCATTATAATGAAAAAAATATGTTTCTTTCCATGGATAGAAAGTACTTTTGGTTTCTGCTTGTGATTTCGCTGATCGGTGCGTTGATGGTCGGGATCGTGACATCGAAATATGGTCCCGGCGTCTCTGCCGATGCCACGAAATATTTATCCACCGCCGAGAATATCGCCTCTGGAAGGGGATTTTTTGACCACACCGGCAGACCGTTGCTGTGGTGGCCTCCGTTGTATCCGCTCGTCCTTGCCGGGCTGGTCAAACTGACGGGAATGGATGTCGTATGGCTGGGCGGGTCTTTGAACATTCTTCTCTTTGCCGTCAATATTTTCCTGCATGGTCTGATCATATATCTTGCATTCAAGAACAGACCGGTTTTTCAATATCTGGGCGGATTGTTTATCCTGACGTCGGATATGGCGATGCGTATCCACGCGAATATTGCGTCTGAACCTTTGTTCGTGACGTTTTCGCTGGTCTTTCTGCTTGCCAGTGTAGATTATGTGCAAACGAAGTCGCGCCGCTCCTTTTGGTGGATGGTTGTCATGTCTGTGCTGGCATGTCTGCAACGGTATTTGGGCGCCAGCCTGATCGCAGCGGGGGGGTGCTTTATCTTGTACGCTCACCGCGACCGCATCCTGACCGCTGTCCGTGAGGGCATCCTATTTGGGCTGTTGTCCATCCTGCCGATCGCAGCATGGATGATCGGTCATAATTTGATGCAGTACAACTCTTTTTGGGGGGTAACTGGTTCCATTGTCCTCCCGATGGAGAATCTGAGGTTGTCGATTTCGAAGATGCTGCACTGGTTTATTCCCTACCATCCTTTGTTGCAGCCTGTGTTCGATCAACCGTGGATCGTGGTCGCGGTCATCGTTATATTGCTCCTGCTGATTAATAAAAAAGAAAATTGGGCGACCTTTGGGAAGGCGCTGTGCCGGCCCTATCCATTCGTTTCTCTGTTGTTCATTGTGCTGACGATTCTGGGTCTGATGTATACCGTGACCACCGCAGACCATACTGACCTGTTTTCGGATCGATATTATGTCGGCTTGCTATCGATCGTGCTGGTAATCCTGTTCCTTGTGCTGGATACGCTGGTGCTCCCTCACATCCGGTTCGGTGGAATGGTTGTTTCGAAAGCGTTGGTCGCAGTTTTTTTCATGTGGTTGGTCGCATATCCGGGGTGGAGTATGATGAAATACATTTCCCTTTCGAGGGAAGTGGGCGAAGCCAGCGGATATAACGTGTACAACAACCGGATGTTCCACAATAACCCGGTGATCAAACAGATGCAGAAAATCGCCCGGCAGGATCCGTCTGCGGCGTTGTACAGCAATTACTCTGATGGTGTCTGGTTTTTTACGCGACACGATGCCCCGTTAATGCCGCGTTCCACTACAATGAACATCAACGAAATATCAGAAGCCTATGCAGGTTGGCCAGGGGACAAACCGGGGTATATCATCTGGATTATCCCAAACAGCATCTACAACAATGTGATTCCGCCGGGTATGCTTGCAAAGATTGCGGATCTGGAACTGGTCTATGAAGATAAACGCGGGGTGATCTACCGCGTATCCGCGCGGTGATAGAAAACAGACCCTGCGGGTCTTAAAAAGTCCGCAGGGTCTGTTGGCTTATTTCCTAGAATAATCCGACCACCTTGCCAGTCTTGAGATCCACGTCCACGTCGTAGAAGACGGGACGGGTGGGGAGTCCGGGCATGGTGCGCATGGTGCCGAGCAGCGGATAGAGGAAGCCCGCTCCCACGCTGGCGCGGACATCGCTGATGGTGACGCGGAAGCCTCGCGGCGCGCCTTTCACCTCCGCCTTGTCGGTGAAGGAGAGATGGGTCTTTGCCATGCACAAGGGCAGGTTGGCAAAGCCGAGTTTGGCGAACTGCTCGATCTTGGCTTCGGCTTCGAGGGTGTAGTCCACCCCGTCGGCGCGGTAGATTTCGCGGGCGATGATCTCGATTTTGTCCTTGATGGGCAGGTCGAGGTCATACAGGAAGCGGAAGTTGCTGGGCATATCGCAGGCTTTGACCACCGCCTCGGCGAGTTTGACCGCGCCCTTGCCGCCGTCCATCCAGTGTGTGGAGACGACCGCGTCCACCGCACCCGCTTCGAGAGCCGCCTGGCGGATGAGTTCCAGTTCTGCAGGCGTGTCGGTGGCAAACGAGTTGACTGCCACCACCACATTGACGCCGAACTTGCGGGCGTTCTCGATGTGCTGGGTCAGGTTGGGCAAGCCCTTGCGAAGCAGATCGAGATTCTCGTCGGTGTATTCGGGAGCGAGCGGCTTGCCCGCCACAACTTTCGGTCCGCCCCCGTGCATCTTGAGGGCGCGGACGGTTGCCACCAGCACCACCACATGCGGAATGAGACCCGAGTAGCGGCACTTGATGTCCATGAACTTTTCCATGCCGATGTCGGCGCCGAAGCCCGATTCGGTGATGACGTAATCGGCGAGTTTGAGGGCAATTTTATCGGCAATGATGGAACTGTTGCCGTGCGCGATGTTGGCGAACGGTCCCGCGTGAACGATGGCGGGAGTGCCTTCGAGGGTTTGCATCAGGTTCGGTTTGATGGCGTCCTTCATGAGGACGGTCATCGCGCCCGCCACGCCCAGGTCTTCGGCGGTGATGGCTTCGCCGTGACGGTTGACCGCCACCACCATGCGCCCGATGCGCTTGCGCATATCTTCGAGGCTGGTGGTGAGGGCAAGAATCGCCATGAGTTCGGAAGCGACGGTGATGTCGTAGCCCGATTTATGCTCAAAGCCCTGCTCTTCCTTGCCCTGCCCGACGGTGATTTCGCGCAGCATGCGGTCGTTGATGTCTATGACGCGCCGCCACTGCACGCCGCTATAGTCCATGTCGAGGCGGGCGAAGCGGCGGCGCTCTTCGGGCGTCAGGTCGTTGGGGTCGGTCTTCTCGATGCCGAGTTTCTTCAAGCGGCGAAGCATGGTGGGCGAAAATTTGCGTTCGCCTTTTTTGTTGGGCGGACACAGTGCATTGAAGAGTTTTTCATCTTCAGGGGTTTGTGCTTCATGCAAAATGCGCGCATCCAGCGCGGCGGCGCACAGGTTGTGTGCGGCGGTAATGGCGTGGATATCACCGGTGAGGTGCAAATTGAAATCTTCCATTGGGATGATCTGCGAGTAACCGCCGCCGGCCGCGCCGCCCTTGATGCCGAAGGTCGGTCCCTGGGAGGGCTGGCGGATGACGGTCATCACTTTCTTGCCGAGGTGTGCGCCCAGCGCCTGGCTCAATCCGACAGTGGTGGTGGTCTTGCCTTCACCGAGCGGAGTCGGCGTAATGGCGGTCACATCGATGTATTTGCCGTTCTTGCGTTTAGCAAGCCGGTCAAGGACCTCAAGTTTGATCTTGGCTTTGTACGGACCGAACAGTTCGAGTTCGTTCTCTTTGATCCCCAGTTCTTTGGCGATCTGCAGGATGGGCTTTAGTTTGCCCGCCTGAGCGATCTCGATGTCCGAAGGGACGGGGCGCAGGAGTTTCAATTTGGTGGGGGCGAATGGGAACTTCTTTCCGACAGGCTTCTTTGCCGCAACTTTTTTCTTTCCCCTGGCTGGCACGGCTTTCTTGCTTTTTGCTTTCGTGGTTGCCATACTATGCTCCTTTTGTCGAAATTAATCTGATTATCGAAAAATTTCACTCTTTTGGCAAGAGCAATCCATCCCTCGTTTTTGGAATTGTGTCACGCTGGGTGTTATCAGGCTGTGATTACTGTTCCCAGCACTTCCCCCGTCAGTACGCGGACGATATTCCCCGGCTCACTCCCCGAGAAGATCTGGATCTGCAAATCGGGAAGTTCCTTCACCAATTCGACCATCTGCTTAACCTTCGATTCCATGCCGCCGGTCACATCTGCACCGTGCGATTTGCCAACGCCCGCGCTGACTTCCTCGAACGAAGCCGGTGTGATCGCTTCGATCCTTGTTGTACGCGCGGGAAAATCCGCCCAGACCGCGGCTTCGAGACCTGCCAGCAAAATCCGTTCAGGGTTCAACGCTTTGGCAAGGTGCAAGAACAAGTCTTCTGTGGAAAGGATCGTGCCGCCGCGAATCTCGTCGAAGACCACATCGCCGAAGATAACGGGTACAATTCCCGCCGCCAGCGCCATGCGGATGGGCGTTGTTTCCCACACGGAGACCTGCCCGTTGCTGGCAATTACGTTCGAGGAAGGCGGGAGCGAGATGGCGCGCATCTCCGCTTTGTGCAGTGCCTTCATCACGTAGCGGTTCAATGTCGAAGCCTGATACCAGACCTCGGCGAAGCCCTTCCAGTAATTATCCTCGGTCTCGTCGCGTTCACGGTGCGCAAGCGGGGTCGATTTTGGAGGGAGCCCATCCCGCGTGCGATATTCACTGGCAGGCACGTGACCAAAAGAGCCGGCGCCGTGCCCGATAACGAGACGCAGGTTCGGGTGAGTCTGAAGCGCTGTTTTGATCTGGAGCGCGAGATCGTCCATCACATCCAGTAGAGGGGTGTATGGCTGGGTCTTGTCCGTAATGAGCGACCCGCCGAGTTTGAGGAAGACAAGTTCTTTCATGCGTCTATTGTAACAAAGGTGATGACACTTACAAAGCGGCTGTCGCCTGCCAATAATCGGCAGTATAATCTCATGCTTAATGGGCATTGGTGCGGTCATCATCCTGATTGTTGTTCTCCTTGCCGTGGGGGCGTTACTTGCCGCACGCGCCGGAATTCGTTCCCTTCAATCTGCACGTGCTGTTGTTTTTTATCGCACGCGCCGGGCCCGCATGGTGGCTGGCTGGCAATGGCTGGCAGCTGCCTTCGTGCTGGCTTCCTTTGCGGTTGCATCCGCTTTGTTTGGACAGCCTGTTGCAAATCAAATTTTTCCGCCGACGCCATTCCCGACCGCTTCCCCCACCTGGACCCCGCGTCCGACGCTGACCCCGGTTCCCTCCGCGACGTTTACTGATACACCCACCGCGACGGTCACTCCCGAAGCGACTTTACCCCCAACCGTCACGCCGACGTTCACACCGAGTCGCACCCCGACTCGAACGAATACTGCCACCTCGACCTCACCACCCACTGCGACGAAAACGCCTGTTCCCACCTCGACATCAACAAAGACTTCGACGTCGACTTCCATCCCATTGCCGCTTGTGGAGCCAAGGCATACGCCGCGCCCGACATCCACGTTTACATCCACCCCTACTTCGACCGCGAGTCGTACGCCCACCTCAACCTTGACCTCGACTGAGACCTCGACACTCACACCCACCAGAACCCCGCGCCCGACATCGACATTTACGTTCACGCCGACAAGCACCCGTACCCCAACGGTGACGTTCACCCCGTCCAGCACACCGACCTTCGCCCCGTCGCGTACCCCGCGTCCAACCCAGACACCGGTCCCAACACGCACTCCGCGCCCGACATCGACATTTACGCTCACACCGACAAATACCCTTACCCCGACTGCGACGTTCACGCCAACGGCAACGTGGACTCCAAGCGTTACACCCACTTTCACTGTTACACGTACGCCGCGTTTTACTCCTTCCCACACTGCCACCGCCACAGCCACGGTCACGCCCTCCTCCACTGAGACGATGACGCGCACACCGACGCAAACTCCCTCACTGACGATGACAATGTCGCACACACCGACAAAGACCCGTACCGCGTCAGCGACCTCATCGGCCACTCCCTCTGTCACGGCATCCTCCACAGCAACACCCACTCCAACGCCTTCTTCCACCCCGACCCGTACCGTAACAGCCAGCGCCACTCCTTCGCACACGCCGACCAAGACGGCTACCGCCACCCCATCCAGAACTCCACCTCCAACGAAGACGTTCACGCTGACGAGCACCCCCGGCAGGACGAATACGGCAACTGCATCGCCAACCATCACTTCGACAGTTACACCCACCTTCACCGCCACGCGCACACCGACTCCGACAAACACTGTCACGCCTTCGCGAACATCCACGCCAACGAAGACCGCCACGATTACGCCGACCTTTACGCCGAGTCGCACCCCGCGCCCCTCGCTGACTCCCACTGTCACGCGCACGCCGTTGTATGTGAAAGTCAGTGTGTACTTCACGGATAACGACCGGCTGATCAGTGGCGAACTCCCATACGAGGTCCCTGCTACGCGCTTTGTCCCCTCTTCTCGAAACATTATCGGCGCCGTCCTTGACGAGTATTTTCAGGGACCAATTGGGATCGAGCGCAGCCAGGGACTTGCTCTGGTATTGAACGGTTTTACCGGATACAGCAAACTTGAATATGCCGACGGCGTCGCGCATGTTTACCTGACCGGCACATGCCAGTCCAACGGGACACTGTACACGATTGCCCGTCCCCTCATGGCAAACCTCAAACAGTTTCCCGATATTCAATATGTCAAAATTTACGACCAATACGGCGACACGCGCGATCCGCTGAATCGAAGCGATTCAACCCCTATTTGCCTCGATCCATCCTTCACCCCAAGTCTGACCCCATCATTCACACCGACAAATACATTGACTTTCACACCCAGTCCGACGCGTACTCCAATGCCGACCTTCACGCCGACATTTACTGCGACTGCCACACAGACGCCTTCACGAACTCCCACCGCCACTTTTACTGCGACATTGACCCCGAGTCAGACTCCGACCCATACTGCCACCGTTACACAAACTCCGAGTCTCACCCCAACTCTGACCCCGTCAAACACTGCGACGAGCACATCCACATCTACTCCGACTCGTACCCCCACGCGCACGTTTACGCCCACCTTCACGGCGACGTTCACCCCGACGGCGACGTTCACCCCGACGGTGACGTTCACCCCATCCAACACGCCGACGCGCACGCCGAGCAGCACCCCGACCTTCACGTTCACGCCTTCGAACACCCCGACGGTGACGTTCACCCCGTCCAGCACGCCGACGCGCACGCCGACCTGGACCTTCACCCCGTCGAACACGCCGACGCAGACCTTCACGCCGACCGCGACCCGGACGCCGCGTC
>JACAEM010000029.1 GCA_013388855.1 Chloroflexota bacterium | reverse complement strand
GTTTTCAAGTACCTGCCTTGCAGAGCCGACGACGAGAATCGAACTCGTAACCGCCCGCTTACAAGGCGGGTGCTCTGCCGACTGAGCTATGAGGGCTTAACGTGCTGTCCAGCAACATGCTGGCAGTGTCGAAACTCTCGACACAAGTGGGCAGTGAAGGATTCGAACCTCCGAAGTCTGCTGACAACTGATTTACAGTCAGTCCCCTTTGGCCACTTGGGTAACTGCCCATGAAATAGGTTTTCAAGTACCTGCCTTGCAGAGCCGACGACGAGAATCGAACTCGTAACCGCCCGCTTACAAGGCGGGTGCTCTGCCGATTGAGCTACGTCGGCCTAGTCCCTCCGGGGGCTACGCTCGCCTTTTCGCGGCACTCTTCCACAACCATTTAAGCAGGGCGATTATACCAAAGCCATCCCTAAACGGGAAGTCAACAACAGGCAATTAAATCGCTCCCTCTGCTGGGAGCGCGGGCGGTAGTTTAGCAGGTTTCTACAGCATCGTCAAGCATTGGGATAGCGGTAGCGAGAAGAAGATTCCCTCTTGACATCCAAGCTGATACGTTGTATATTTAGAACAGATGTTCTAATACAGGTAAATTATGACAGATTTCAACCGCTACACATTGATGATGGAAGCGCTCGCGGAACTCAAACCCGAGATTGAGTCCCTGTCGCCTCAAACTCAGCCGGTTCCTGCCCCGCCTCCGATCAGCGAAGTCCTCACTGAATTCGGCCCCATGCCACCTGAAGCATTGTTCCTTGGCGTCGCTTCGGATGGGCTCCCTGTGCTGTTGAATCTGCATGACCCGGTTCCCGGTCCCATCCTGATCGTCGGCGATGCGGGCGTTGGAAAGACAAACCTGTTACAGATAATTGCCTGTGCCGCCGGGAAAATGCATCAGCCTGAGGATCTCCAATTCGGCGCGCTGACCAGCCATCCCGAAGAATGGAGCGGGTTGGAACGTATCCCGAACAACGTTGGCGTTTTTCCATTTTATCACCAGTCATCGGAAGACTTTCTATTATCTCTTGCATCCTGGGCACATGGAAATAAGACCAGCAAACAGGCTGTCCTGCTTTTCCTGGATGATCTTGAAGCTATTAATAATCTTAATTTCGATGCGCGGCAAAACCTGCGCTGGCTCCTCCTGCGCGGACCGGCCCGGCGCGTGTGGCCCATCATCACCCTGAACCCGGGGCGAATGGAACATGTGTTGTCGTGGTTGGACGCGTTCCATACCCGGATTTTCGGAAAAATGGGAGACGCTCAACACATCCAGCAATTGGATGCCCGGCATGCCGAATTAAATTCGCTCAACACTGGAACACAATTTGCACTTCGCGAAGGGGATCACTGGCTTCGTTTCTGGGTGCCAAGCATGGATTAAACACAAGGAGAGTAATATGCATACCGGTATGCTTTGGTTTGATGATTCAAAAACGACCCTCGGAGTGAAAATCCAAAAGGCGACGGAGTATTACCGCAAGAAATACGGACGTGTACCCGATCTGTGTCTGGTTCATCCAAGCATGTTGAAAGATACCAATGTGGATGAGGAAAAGATCACGGTTCGTCCCTACCGCCCGGTCTTACCCGGTCACATCTGGATCGGTATCGAAGACAAAAACTGATTTCAGCAACACGAACAAGGAGCCAAGCCTTGTTCTTTGCAAAACTTCCCGAGGAACTGGCCCTCGGGAAGTTTTCAAATCAACCAATTGCTACAACGAACGCCACAGAATGGCTCTGGCTGTGACTGATGCTCACCGACCAGGTGGTTAGCCCCAGTTCATCGGCTTTTTGTTTTGCCATGCCATGCAGTGTCAACCCCGGCGCGTTTTGCTCATCGCCCAGCACTTCGATCTCTTTCCATGTCACATCACCGATACCACAACCGAGCGCCTTGGCAACCGCTTCCTTCGCGGCAAACCGCCCCGCCAATGATTCCACCCGTCTCCCGCATTGTTCGAGTTCAGCAGGCGTGTAGATGCGCTCAAGATAATGCCTGCCGTGCCGCGTAATCACCTCTTCGATGCGGCCAATTTCAATTAAGTCAACACCGGTCGCAAGTTTCATTATCACTACTCGCTGTTCACCAACGATTGACCATCAATCATGGTCCTGCCACCGCAATCGCCAACCTGTCAGGGTCAATAAACCTTCGTGCCGTATTCAACACATCTTCACGCGTCACCTCATTCACCAGATCCTCATAACGTAGATAATAATCCAGTCCCAGATTATGGCGCTCGATATTCAACAAGGCATTTGCCATGCCGCCGTTCGACTCCAGCGAAAGAGGCAAGCGCCCAATGAAATTCGCTTTGCTATCGGCAAGTTCATCCTCGGTCACGCCCTCCTGCACAAATCGCGTCAGCTCGGTCACGATCAAATCGGAGGCTTTCTTCACATTCTGTGGATTGACCCCCGCGCTGACTTCCCACGAACCCGGACCAATTCCCGCGCTCAAACTGGAATACGCATAATATGCCAATCCCGATTTCTCGCGCACCACATCACCAATACGCCCCATCATCCCGAACTGCCCCAGGATGTTATTTCCCAGCATCGCAGGCATGAAGTCAGAATCCCGCCGCATCGGTCCATTCGTGCCGATCACCAAATCGGACTGGGATTTGCCGCGGATGCGATGATGCTTGCTGACCATCTTCTTCAGGCGCTTCAAGGGAGGAAGTTCAGGCGCCTCCCTCTGACCTTTGACCTGCCACCCGCCTAAAGCGCGTTGCACCTGCCTAACAGCTTCCTCCGGTTTCACCGCGCCGACAACGGCGATCACCATCCCGCGTGGACCGTAATGGGCGCGATGGAATTTCACCAAATCATCGCGTGTAATGCGTTTGATTGTTTCAGGGTAACCATCTTCCGGGCGGCTATAGGGATGACCTTTAAACAGGATGGCATCGAATGTCATCGATGCCATATCGGCTGTATCTTCGGCGCGAATGGCAAGGCTGGTCAGAATCTGCGCGTGCAGTTTTTCGATTTCTGGTTTGGGGAAGGCGGGCTGCATGAGCGCTTCGGAGAGGAGTTCGAGCAAAAGGGGCAGGTCTTCCACAAGAGAACGCCCGTTGAAACCGGATTTATGCACACCGGTATTGAATCCCAGGCTGGCGCCAACGGACTCAAGCTTATGGTAAATCGTATCGAAGGAACGTTTCCTGGTACCGCGCATCAACGCCGAAGTGACAAAATCCGCGAGGCCAAGTTTTTCATCCGGATCAAAGATCGCGCCCGCCTCGAAAAAACCCGTCACCACCACAGAAGGGCTGTTGAAATTGGAACGTGCGACAACCGTAATGCCATTCGGCAGGACTTCGCGGTAAATATTATCGGGGCCGGGCAGGGCTGATTTGACCATACTATTCTTCTCCTCCCTGCGGAACATAGGTGCCAACTACACGGCTTTGCGGTTTGAAATATTCATTCGCCACACGTTGAATGTCCTTCGCTGTGACCATCGAGAGTTTGTCGAGATAGGTCAGGAACCATTCGTACTTGGCGAACATTTCGGCATATCCCAACCAGAATGCCTGATTGGTGATATTTTCGCTTCCGTATGCAAAAATGGCACGCGCTTGTTTGATGGCACGCACGATCTCCTCTTTGGTGACTTTCTCCTCCTTCAGGCGCAGGAGTTCTGTATCAAGTGCTGCCAAGGCATCCTCGGGTCTGCGCCTGGGGTGAATGGTCATCGTGATGGTGTAGAGAAACGGGTCAATGGTCGCCTGCGCGCCGCCATGGACGCTGACTGCCAGTTGTTTGTCAACCAAGGCGCGGTAGAGACGGGATGTCTTGTTCGAGATGCCTCCGCCAAACATGTTAAGGTTGCTGGGCCCGGCAAGCAGACTATCGAGCACGCTTAGCGGGAAGAAATCGGGGTGAGTTGCGGATGGGAAACGGTAACAGACCTGCACGTAGGTCGTAGCGCCCGGTCCCTCCACAGAAAGACGCACCTCTCCGTTTTGAGCAGGCTCCGGGCGTGCGATACGCGTCGGTTCCGGTCCAGCCGGGATCTTCTCAAATAATTCCTGGATGCGCGCCAGCATGGACGGCAAGTCAAAATCGCCAGCCAGAGCCAGCACTGCGTTATTCGGCACATAAAAAGTGCGGTAGTGAGTATAGAGATCGTCGCGCGTCATTGTTCGGAGGTCTGTCATGTCGCCGATGACCTCGTGATGATACGGGTGGATGCGGAAAGCGGTTTGTTGGATCGCCTCTCCCAGCAAAAAGAGCGGTTCGTTTTCGTTGCCCTCACGCTCCGAGATAATGACTGTTCGTTCGGATGCAACCTCTTCTTCATTGAACCGGCTGTTCACCATGCGGTCAGCTTCGAGCCGCAGGGCGAGATCAATTTTATCGGCGGGCATGGTTTCAAAATAAGCCGTCCAGTCAAGGTAGGTCATGGCGTTCCACGTGCCGCCTTCGCGCGAGATGGCTTTATCGAGCACATTCGCCGGGAATTGTTCAGTACCCTTGAATTGCATGTGTTCGACCCAGTGGGAAATGCCCGTACGCCCCTGCACCTCGTCACGCGAGCCGACGCGGTACCACAACCACGACGAAATAATCGGAGCGGTGCGGATTTCTTTGAGCAAGACCTTGAGTCCGTTGGAGAGTGTGACTTGGATGAGGTGATTTTCCATCGAATGTCGGTTCCACTAGGGTTGGAGAGCGGGCGGTGCGCAGATGGGTGAATTGTCGATGGGTGAGATTGCGTTCGGTTCCACAAGACAATAATACGGTTTGACGACTGCTTGCAATCCCTGGAAGGGTTGGCTCAATTCGGTATTTCTCAGCGGGATGTTCACATCAACCATTAAGCTGACCGGAATGGAATCAATCACTTGCAAGGGAAAATCGAGGTTGACCGACAGAGGCGTATTTGCCGGTAGCGTTACCGTGGCGTTCGCGTCAATGTCCACGCCGCCCGTGTTGATGACAACATGGGCGTTTTGAATGACGACATCCTGCGCCAGCGTGATCTGTGTGGTCGCCTCGACTGGTACGGTAATCTCCAGAGGGATGGTGGCATTGACGGGGATCTGGGCGCGAATGGTCGCGTTATCCATCTTCACGAAATTATTGTACAACCCGCCGAGCACCCCCGAAAACTGATCGTTGGCTGTCGTTTGGAGCGTACCCAGCATCTGGAGAGCGAACAACAGGACGACAATTAACACGATGTTAACCGTAATGGACATCACACTGGCAATCGTCCAAAAAGCGGGCAGCAATTTCAACTGGGACGGCTTGGTCTCAGAAACAGGAGGCTCTGCCGCAGGGGCCGCCGCGGGTTTTGGCGCGGGTTTGTTCACTCCACTTGCCTGTGGCAGGCGCGACCGTATCTGATCGTTCACACTCCCATTTAACAGCTTTTTCATCTTGCTGGGTTGATTTTGGTTGGGTGCAGGTTGCGACATGGGACCTCCTCAACTGAATGGTTAATCTTAACATAGTTATGCAATTTCGAGACGGGCCTTCGGCTGTGTAGTCGGCCCTTGAATTCTGTTGACCTTTCTCCTAGAATACTATTGGAACAGATTCGCTCATCGTCCGTGGAAGATAACTGTAACAAAGATGGCACCGTCGGGTGCTTGTAACCTCACTATATTGCGGCTATAATCTGCCCGTTTTGTCCGAATTCAACGCAACGGGCATAGGAGGTTTTGTGACCAATCAATATTTCGTCGCCGTCATCGGCGCAGGACCAGCTGGACTTTTCGGAGCGCGTGAGCTTGCCAATCTTGGCGTACGCGTGGTCGTTTTCAACCGCGACATCAAACCCGGAGGCTTGGCGGAATACGGCATCTATCCCAGTAAACACACCATGAAAGGCGGCTTGCGCAAGCAATTCCGCCAGGTGCTCGACCTTCCCAACATCGAGTATTACGGTAACATCACCGTCGGCACGCAGGGCGATCTCTCAATCGATGACTTGCGCGCCCTCGGGTTTCAAGCGATCCTTGTCACAGCGGGGGCACAGGGAACGAAATGGCTGGGACTGCCCGGCGAAGACCTCGAGGGCGTCTACCATGCCAAGGATGTCGTCTATCACTACAATCAACTCCCTCCCTACAGCCAGAAGAAATTCCGTTTCGGAAAGCGGTGCGCGGTGATCGGCGCAGGAAACGTGATGCTCGACATTACACATTTCCTCAGCCGCGAACTGAAAGTGGACGAGGTCATCGCAGTCGTGCGCCGCGGTCCTGCCGAGATCAAGTTCGACAAAAAGGAAATGGAATACGTGATCGACAACCTCGACCTCGCCGCGTTGGATGCTGAAATCCAGCGCGTGACCCCGGTCATGCAGGCGGTTCATCAGGACCCGGAAGCTGCCCGCGCTTCGATCCTCGAAGCCCTCCCGAAAGCGTTACCCAAAATCTCCGAGACGCGCTTCCGCTTCGAATTTCTGGCATCCCCCGTTCAAATGATCGGCGATGCAGAAGGCAAATTGACACAAGTTGAGATCGAGGACAATATTCTGGTCGAAGCCAACGGCGACACCAAAGCCAAAGGAACCGGGAACAAGCGTCGGCTGGATGTGGAAACGGTCATCTTTGCCATCGGCGATAAAGTGGACGAGTCGTTTGGCCTGCCTGTGGAGTGGAATGAGTTCGTCAAGAATCCAAACCCGCGTTTCCCGATTGATGGAAATTCGTACGAGACTCCTTTTGAGGATATCTTTGTCGGTGGGTGGTCACGCAAGGCAAGCTCTGGGCTGGTGGGTGTTGCCCGCAAGGACGGCACGAACGCTTCAAAGGCGGTCTGGCAATATTTGCAGACCAAACAGCCCATCGAGCCGCAGCTGGACACCGTTGCCGCCAAACTGAAAGGGTTGGGTAAACCGGTTGTCCTGAAGGACAACGTCAAGAAACTTGAAACTGTGGAGCTGGCCGAAGCCCAAAAGCGCGGACTCGAAGCCTTCAAATTCGATACCAATGAAGAGATGTTGCAGGCAATGGGAATCATGCAAACTGCCTGACGACCAAATGTCCCGAAGGCTTAGGACCTTCGGGACATTATCTACTCCAATCATTCGCTATGAAACTCTCTGACGTCGAATTTCGCGCGATGAATTCGCCCTGGCGGCGGTGGGGTCACAGGTACTTCGAACTGCCCATGTTCCAGCGGCTCGGTCTGGAGGTGAAGGACAAGGATGTCCTTGAGATTGGATGCGGCAACGGGTACGGGGCTTATCTGCTCCATTCACTGGGACCGAAAAGTTATATCGGTCTGGATGTGATGGAGGAGCAAATCGAGATTGCCCGTCGGGAGTATCCGCACTTTGAATTTCTGGTGCAGGATGCCGCTGACTTGAGCCAGTTTGCCCCGGCAAGCAAGGATGTGGTTGTCATCTTCGGCGTCCTGCATCACATCCCCGAATGGCGCAGGGTAATTGACGAAATTGCCCGCGTGCTGAAGCCGGGCGGGAGCCTCTTTCTCGAAGAGCCGCGCGGGCTGGACATCCGCTTCTTCGATTTTTTCTTCCGCTGGGGACATCCCGATTCCGATTTTGGATTAAAGGCGTTGGAGAAGCACCTGACTCTGCGCGGCTTTCGCTTCCGAAAACAATGGACGCCGCTATTGACAATGTACCGCGCTCAAAAAATCTAATTCATCAATTCCTTCAACACCTCTTCTGTGTGTTCCCCCAATCTTGGCGGCGGAAGTTTGTACTCGACAGGTGTTTCACTGAATTTCAACGGCGAACCGACCAACGGCAAATCTTTAATGGTGGGATGCGACAAGTGGACCAACATCTCTCTTGCCTCCACTTGTGGCATGGAAAAGACCTGCTCCAGGTTGTGGATTGGTCCGCAGGGGAACGCAGCACCAATCAACGACAGCCATTCGTTGACAGTCTTTGCGGCAAAGATGGGTTTGAGAATCGAAATCAACTTCTCCCGATGCATTACACGAGCGGAGTTGGTTGCAAAACGCCCATCGGTTGCCAACTGCCCCTGACCGATGACCTCGCACAGTTTTGCAAACTGCCGGTCATTGCCCACCGCCACCACCAGCCACCCGTCGCTGGTTTGGAAACTCTGATAGGGGACGATGTTGGCGTGCGCGTTGCCGTATCGTTTTGGCAGGTTGCCCAAGATCAAAAAATTGCTTGCCACATTCGCAAGCATTCCCACTTGTGAGTCGAACAGGGAAATATCGAGATGCTGTCCTCTGCCGGTGTGCGTCCGCGCTTGCAGGGCGGCGAGAATGGCGATAACCGCGTTCTGCCCGGCGAACAAATCCGCCACGGCAACGCCGACCTTCATCGGTTCGCCCTGCGGTTCGCCGGTGACGCTCATCAGCCCGCCCATCGCCTGGATGATGAAGTCGTAGCCGGGGGCGTCGCGCAGGGGTCCGCTCTGCCCGAAGCCGGTGATCGAGCAGTAGATGAGAGTCGGATTGAGGGCAGAGGCAGTTTCAAAGTCCAGAGAGAAGCGGGCGAGGGCGCCGGGACGAAAGTTCTCGACCAGTACGTCGCACTGGCGGATGAGTCCGTGCAGGATGTCGCGTCCCTCCGCCGTTTTAAAATCCACCACGATGCTGCGTTTGTTGCGGTTGACGCACAGGTAATAGGCGCTCTCCCCTTCGGCAAACGGCGGACCCCATGCGCGCGTCTCGTCGCCTTCAGGCGATTCGACCTTGATGACATCGGCGCCCAGGTCGCCGAGAACCATCGTACAATAGGGACCAGCCAGCACGCGGCTGAGGTCGAGAACGCGAATGCCGTTTAATGGTTGCATGATACCTCCTTATGAAACGCGACTTGTATTTTAGCAAACCGTTCATGAACGCGGCAGGATCGCTGGGATTCGCGCCCGATTCCCGCACAGGGATTCCATTGGACTCCTTCGGCGCGTTTGTGACCAACCCGTTCTCTCTGCGCCCGCGCCTGCCGGCTGCTCAACCGGCTTTGATCGAATTCCCCGGCGGATTCCTGCTCCATACGGGACTGCCGAATCCCGGCCTCGGCGCCGGTCTCCGAAAATATGCGGCGAGGTGGAACAAAGCTGGCCTGCCGGTCATCGTCCACCTGATGGCAGACCGCCCCGAAGAAGCCCAGACGATGGTGCGGATGCTGGAGGAGATCGAGAACGTGATGGCAGTGGAACTCGGCTTCGCTCCCCTGCTGGCAGATGACATCATCCTGCTGACGCTCGAAATGTGCCTGGGCGAACTGCCGCTCATCTTCTGCCTGCCCATCGAACAGGTGTTGAGCGTGGGTCCGCGGCTCATTCAGGAGGGCGCAGATGCCCTCAGCATTGCCGCTCCACGCGGCACGCTGATGACCGATCATTTGGTCGCCGGTCGTCTTTATGGTCCTGCCCTTTTCCCGCAAACATTGGAAACGGTGAAAAACGCCGCCAAACTGGGCTTGCCCGTCATTGGCGCGGGCGGGGTGTGGACAAAGGAAAATGCCGAGGCGATGCTCTCCGCCGGCGCGCTGGCGGTGCAGGTGGATGCGGCGTTGTGGAACCCGGCTTTTACTCACTTCGCTGACTGAAACAGGGTAATCTGCATGCCGTCAGGGTCTTGAAGACGCACGTTGTAATCTCCCCAAGGGGTCATCACAGGCGGATGTACAAGTGTTGCGCCATTTGCAATGAAACGCTCCATTGCGGCTTGCAGGTCAGGCACTTGAAGCGCGAAACGAACCTGCCCGCTGACACGTTTCCCTGCTTCCAACTGGTCTATAAATTCGGCTTGCAGTGCATCGAAGATTTCAAGTGTGGCGCGGCCCATGTTTAGGACAAGCGCCTTGCCATCGCCATTGTTCCATATCGCGGCGGGTTCAATTCCCAAACCATCACAATAGAATTTCACCAAACGCTCATAGTCGCTGGTTGTGACGGCAACACGCAATTCAAAAACGGGTTGATTTGCAGCAGACATGACTCCATCCTTCCATAAATTCTATTGCTTTGGCTCCAACAACATGACCGGAATATGCCGCGGGGCGGCGCGTTCCTTGTATTTTTCGTAGCCCCCATACATCGAAACCGCCATTTGCCAATAGCGTTGATATTCCTCCCCCGCCGTCTCACGCGCCAGATACTTTCCCACTTTGCCATTCAGGGATACTTCACATTCGGGATGTGCCTTGAGGTTGTAATACCAGGCGGGGTGATGCGCGCGCCCGAAACTGGATGCAATCAAGGCAATTTTCTCCCCATCCACCACCCCAATCAACGGTATGGTGCGCGGCAGGTTGGATTTTGCGCCGAGGGTGGTCAGTTGGACGATGGTCCAGCCGGCAAGTTGGGAAATGGCAAAACGATTTCCACTCCACCGCAGCACGAATTCATCTATGCGATGCAGACGGGGAGCAAAAAAGGCGGTGACGGGTCTCCACATTACGATGCGGTGGATGAATCTCTGGAAGAAATTTGGCTTCCTCATTTTTCGAGCCAGATGGTCAGCGGTCCATCGTTGTGAATTTCCACCAGCATGTGCGCGCCAAATTGACCCGTTTGGGTCGGGACGCCATACCCGCGCAGCGCTTCCGCAAAACGGTTGACGAGCGGTTCGGCAACTTCGGGCAAAGCAGCGTCGGTGAAGGAGGGGCGGCGTCCTTTTCTGGCATCTGCATACAGGGTAAATTGGGAAACGACAATCGCCTCGCCCTTCACATCCAGAACGGATAGATTGGTCTTCCCCTGTTCATCTTCGAAGATTCGCAGGTTGGCAATTTTCTCAGCGAGAAAACGGACCTGCTCATCCCCATCGCCATGACCGACGCCAAGTAAAACGACAAGACCCTTCCCGATTTGGGAAACGACCTTGCCGTCCACTGTCACACTGGCTTTCGAAACTCGTTGCAGTAACGCTCGCATAAATCGAATTCGCAATTGGTCAATCGATCTTATAACCTGTTACCTCGAGAAATTTCGCTTTTTCTTCCGGCGTCATATGCTCATAGGAAAGCCGGATGGTATACCCCCCGATTAGGTGACCATCGTCTTCCACGATCACCCAATCCAGCACTTTATCGAGGGGGACTGTAACCAGTCGGTCCACGTTCAGACCCGGGTCCAGTATGACACCGTCAATCATACGCGTGGTGAAAAAGCCGTCATAATAATCCACAGGTTGTGTCCAGATATCTTCGTACATCCCGTCGCTGGAAAAACGGACCTTCAAACCAATGAAATCATACGACGACTTGGGAGAGAGGAGCGCCTGTCTCAAAACTGTGAGGGTGCTGTGTGCTTCTGCCACGGCCGCGTCAAATTGTTCATCGGTGATCGGCGTCCCCGCCACAGAGGAAATGGAGCCACATGAAGTTAGAAATAGAACACAAACCGGCAAAAAGGACATCAACTGGAGCGGCTTGTACATTTAAATTCTCCAATCTGCAGGAAACCACAACACCCAAGGAGTAAACAGTTTGTAACTAACAGACGTTACGGCAGTTGGATTGCTTCCCTCACTTCTTCTATGGTTTTTTGGGCGATGACGCGGGCGCGTTTGGCGCCGTCGTTCAGCACATCCATCACCAGGTCCGGTTTGGCGGCGAGTTCGGCGCGTTTGGCGCGGAAGGGTTCGAGATGCCGGTTCAGGTTCGCGGCGAAGCGTTTTTTGCAGTCCACACAGCCGATGCCCGCCACGCGGCATTCGCGGTTGATCATCTCCACTTCTTCGGCGGGGGAAAAGATTTTGTGCATCGAGAAGACGTTGCAGACATCCGGGTTGCCGGGGTCGGTGCGTTTCATGCGCGCCGGGTCGGTGACCATTTCCATGACGCGGGCGGTCGTCTCCTGGGGCGTGGCGGCAAGTTCGATATGATTGTTGAGGCTTTTGCTCATTTTGGCTTTGCCGTCAATGCCAAGCACTTTGGGTATTTCGGTATGCTTGACCTGCGGTTCGACCAGCACTTTCGTGTTGTAGCGGTAATTGAACGTGCGTACGATTTCGCGCGCAAACTCGATGTGCGGCGCCTGATCCACACCGACGGGAACAATATCCGCTTTATAGAGAACGATGTCAGCGGTCATGAGAACGGGGTAGCCCAACAAACCATAATTGACGTTATCCGGCTGCTGCGCCACCTTTTCCTTGAAGGTGGGCAGGTCGGTCAGTTTACCCAGCGCCGTGACCATCGAAAGGTAGGTGTGCAGTTCCATCACTTCGGGAACGTGCGACTGCACGAAGAGAATGGACTCTTCGGGGCGGATGCCCGCCGCCAGCCAGTCCAGCGCCATTTCGATGGTGTTTTTGCGCAAATCCTGTGTTGTCTCCACCGTCGTCAGCGCGTGGACATCCACGATGCAATAAATGCAATCGTAGTCGTCCTGCAGAGCGACATAGTTTTGAATCGCTCCCAGGTAGTTGCCAAGATGCTGGCGTCCTGTGGGTCTTGCTCCTGAAAATACGCGTCCTTTTTTAGCCATGCAATTCGTCTCCATGATTCGCGCAGGGGATGTTCTCCAACGTTGGCAAAAGCGCTAGAAAACGCATTCTACGCGATTAATTATTCTCCAACCAAATTTCTCACCAGTCCCAACACTTCGCCAGGTTCGGCGTGACGGTGCAGTTGTGACTTGGAAAACAGCAATTTGCCATTCACCGTCACCTCGAATTTGCCGCCATCCGACGGCACGAGCGTGATGGATTCAATGAGATGCTCGTAATTCTTCAACAATTCATCCGCCAAGCCCACGGCTCGACCGGTGTAATGTCAGACCGCACAATATACGATTTCAATCGTCAGCATGATTCCTCCAACTTTTCGAAAATTATATCATTGAGACAGTTCGGACAAAAACGCCCGCACAATTTCATCCGCAGGCTGTGCCCTGATTTGCTCCATCGTTCCCTCCTGCCGCAACGTCCCATCCACAATGACGGCAATACGATGGCTCAGTTTTGCCGCCTCGTTCAAGTTGTGTGTAACGAAGACCGCCGTTTTGTGATCTGCCTTCAAAATCCCGGATAAATCATCCAGCAATTTGGCGCGCGTCGGCGGATCGAGCGCCGCGAACGGTTCATCGAGCAGGAGCAGGTCGGGGTCCAGAACGAACGCGCGCGCGAGGCTGACTCTCTGCGCCTCCCCTCCAGAGAGACGGTCTGCCCGCCGCTTCGAGAGGGACTCCACGCCCAGATACTTCATCCACCTTTCCACCCGTGTGCGAATCTCATCCCTCGGCACGCCGCGAAACTTCAGTCCAAGCGCGATGTTTTGCTCCACGGTCAGGTCCAACAGCAGCGGCGACTGAAACACGACTGAAATCCTGCGCCGATAGTCGAGTTTGTTCCATTGATGCAAGGACCTGCCGTCGAAACGAATTTCACCGCGCGCGGGTTCAAGCAGGTTTGCCAGCGTGAGCAAAAGCGTGCTCTTTCCGGCGCCGTTGGGTCCCACCACGCCAAGCGTCTCGCCGCGCCGAAGATGCAAATTCTCAATCTCCAACGCCACCCGTCCATTCCGCCTGACTTGCAAATTGTGAATCTCGACCAGGTTTTCGCTCATAGGGTATCTCAGGCGGCAAAACGCCTCAGCGTTTTTGTCCTCGCTGCTGAATCCGCGTCAGCGCAAGATTGATGAGATAGGTAAGGACAAGCAGCAGGGCGCTCAATGCCAGCGCGGTTTCAAACTCGCCCTTGCTCGTTTCCAAAACGATGGCAGTTGTGAGCACACGCGTCTGCCCTTTGATGTTGCCGCCCACCATCATGGATGCACCGACCTCGGAGATTACGGAACCGAATCCCGCCATCAGCGCGGCAAGGAGTGGAAGCCGCGCCTCCCGCCACAGATACCAGACCATTTGCAAACGGGATGCGCCCAGACCCAGTAGTTGTTGACTCAAGCGCGGGTCGAGCGCTTCGAGCGCGGCGGCAGTCAGACCCGTCACAACTGGCGCGGCAATGATCGTCTGTGCAATGACGATGGCCATGGGAGTGTAAATCAGGCGCAAATCTCCCAACGGACCGCTCCGCCACAGCATCATCGCCACCACCAGCCCCACGACAACAGGCGGAAGCGCCATCCCTGTGTTGACGATGCTCAGCAGGAACGAACGCCCGCGAAAGTTGCCCAGCGCCAGCCATGTGCCGAGCGGCAAACCAATCAGCAGACTGATGCCTGTCGCGAGTGTAGAAACTTGCAGCGAAAGAGCGGTGATCTGAAAGATCTCAGGGTTGAAAAACATTGCGTCCGTATCGAGCGAGAAAACAGGTTGAATGCACGGGAAAATCCATTCGTGAGCCGTTTGTTACAACCCCAGATCTTCGTCGGTCTTATTGGCATCGGGGAAGAATAATGGCTGACCGAACCGATCCACGCCGAATTGACCGATAATCTCTTGCGTGGAGGGCGCAATCAGAAAGCGCAAAAACGCCAGCGCACCCTCATAATTAACTTTCTCCCACTTTTCAGGATTGACCGTGATGACATGATACACATTCAACAGAGTCTCATCCCCCTCGACCAAAATCTCCAATTGCAGGTGGTCTCTGGCGGCAAGATAGGTGGCGCGGTCGGTCAGGGTATATGCCCCCTTTTCGGATGCAATCGTCAGCGTTGCACCCATGCCCTGCCCCGATTCGAAATACCAGGCTTGTCCTTTCGGGTCGAGGGCGGCTTGCTTCCATAGGTTCATTTCCTTTTTGTGTGTTCCGGAATCATCGCCGCGCGAAATAAACACCGCTCCACTGGCCGCAATTCTCTTCCACGCATCCACCGCCGCCATGCCTGCGATGCCAGCGGGATCAGAAGCAGGTCCGACAACGACAAAATCATTGTGCATCACAAGCGCGCGGTCCTTGCCAAAGCCCTTTGCCATGAATTCTTCCTCGGCCTCCGGCGCGTGAACAAGCAGGACATCGGCATTGCCATCCTCCCCCATCTTCATCGCCTGTCCCGATCCCACCGCCACAGTCTGGACCGTGTAGCCTGATTCCGCTTCGAAAAGCGGAATCAACACATCGAGCAATCCCGAGTCCTGCGTGGAGGTTGTAGTCGCAAGAATGAGATTCGATGAAGCAGGCGCACTGGATTCCAAGCCTGTACAGGCGGTGATCACGGATGCAAACAGGACAAATATCGAAAAGATACGTTGCATGCAGGCAATTATACCGTCCACAAATAGTGAATTTTCTTTTGACATCACGGTATCACTATGATATAACTCGCAAACAATTTACGGATTTGCTCATCCAGAGAGGCTGAGGGACCGACCCTGTGACGCCTCGGCAACCGTTCAGTGATCAGTGATCAGTGAAGAAGGTGCCAACTTCGGCGGACGAATGTCCGGGAGATGAGAGATGATATGCGTCTGCGTGTCGCCTCTCGTTTTGGAGAGGCGATTTTGTTGTGCAACTGTGCAGGATACATTCCCTGCCTTTGAAAAGGAAATGTTCGCGTACATTCGCAAAATTCGTGGCTAAAACTTTGGAGTCTTATGAAAAAATACACCAACCGCCGCTACCTCGACGCCCTCGAAACGAAAGTCCTCGTCTTCGACGGCGCGATGGGAACAAGCCTGCAAAAGCAAAACCTGACCGCCGAGCATTTTGGCGGCGAACAATACAACGGATGCAACGACTACCTCGTCATCTCGTATCCCGAAGCCGTGGAAAAAGTCCATCGCTCCTTCCTCGAGGTCGGCGTGGATGTGATCGAGACGAACACCTTCCGCTCCAATCGAATCACAATGAAGGAATATGGTTTGCAGAATCGTGTTCTCGAAATCAACGAAACCGCCGCGCGTTTAGCAAGACGACTCGCCGATGAGTATTCCCAACGTTCAAACCTGCCAACCTTCAACCTGCAACCCCGCTTCGTCGCTGGCTCCATCGGACCCTCGGGCAAACTCCCATCCACCAACGACCCCGAACTTTCGGATGTCACCTTCGACGAACTCGTTGACGTCTTTCGCGAGCAGGCTGTCGGTCTGATTCGCGGCGGCGTGGACCTCCTGCTCATCGAAACCTCGCAGGACATCCTCGAAGTCAAAGCCGCCATCCTCGGCTGTCACAAAGCCATGGAGGAGACGAAGGTCTATTTGCCGATTCAGGCTCAAGTCACGCTCGACACGACGGGACGCATGCTTCTCGGCACAGACATCAACGCCGCGCTTGCCATCCTCGAAGGCATGGGCATTGACGTCATCGGTCTCAACTGTTCGACGGGACCCGAACACATGCGCGAGCCCATCCGCATCCTCGGCGAAAACTCGCCGCTCCCCGTTTCGTGCATCCCCAACGCGGGACTTCCCTTGAATGTGGATGGTCAAGCCGTTTACCCGCTCGAACCCGAACCGTTCGCCAATGACATGTTCGAGTTTGTCACCAAGCACAACGTCCGCGTCGTCGGCGGCTGCTGCGGAACGACTCCCGCGCACCTCAAATGTCTCATTGAAAAATTGGAACCTTCCAACCTTCCAACCTTCCAACCTTCCAACCTTCCAACGCCCCGCCTCGCCTCCGCCATGTCCGCCATCGCCATGCGGCAGGATCCTCCCCCCACCCTGATCGGCGAACGCTGCAACGCGCAAGGCTCGCGCAAGTTCAAGCGGCTGCTGCTCGAGGAAGATTACGACTCCATTTTGGAGATTGCCCGCGAACAAGTGGACTTTGGCGCCCACGCCCTCGACATCTCCTGCGCGGTCACCGAACGCCCCGACGAAGCCGAACTCATGCGCAAGGTCGTCAAGAAACTCGAAATGGGCGTGGATGTGCCGCTCGTCATTGACACTACCGAACTGGACGTTCTCGAAATCGCCCTCAAGACCGCGCCTGGGCGCTGCCTCATCAACTCGACTCACCTCGAAGCGGGGCGCGCCAAAGCGGACAAGGTCTTCAAACTCGCCAAAGAACACAACGCCGCCGTCATTGTGCTGACCATTGACGAGAACGGCATGGCGAAAACCCGCGAACGCAAACTCGAAATTGCCAAACGCATTTACGATATTGCCGTGAATGAACACGGCTTGCGTCCCTTCGATCTTGTCTTCGACGCGCTGACCTTCACCCTCGCCACTGGCGACCCCGAATTCGCCGAGTCCGCCATCGAGACCATCGAAGGCATCCGCCTCATCAAACAAAACCTGCCCGGCGTGTTGACCTCGCTCGGCGTGAGCAACCTCTCCTTTGGTCTTGCCCCGCACGCCCGTCCCGTGCTGAACTCGGTCATGCTCCACCATTGCGTGCAGGCTGGCCTTGACATGGCAATCATCAACCCCGCTCACGTCACCGCCTACGCCGACATCCCGCAGGAGGAACGCGCTCTCGCCGAAGATCTGCTTTTCAACCGCCGCCCCGACGCGTTACAACGTTACATCGAATACTTCGAGAAGGTCACGCCCACTTCCGAGTCCACTCTCGCCGACCCCACCGAAGGCATGACCCCCGAACAGCGCCTGCACTGGAAGATTGTCCATCGCAAGAAAGAGGGCGTGGAGGCGGATATTGATGAGATCATCAACCGCGGCATATCCCCTCTCCCCTCGGGAGAGGGCAAGGGTGAGGGCGCATCCCCCTCTCCCCTCGGGAGAGGGCAGGGTGAGGGCAGTCCAATCAAATACAACCCGCGTCTTCCCGACGAACTCAAAGCCCGCGTTCGCGAGTTGCGCCAAAACGCCACCGAAGCCGAACAACTCATGTGGAATATCCTCCGCAATCGTGGCGTACACGGCGCAAAATTCCGCCGACAACATCCCCTTGCAGGTTTCATCCTTGATTTCTATTGTCACGAAGCAAAACTCTGCGTGGAATTGGATGGCAGCCAGCACGCCGAAGGCGAGCAGGTTCGCTACGACGAGGAGCGCACCAAAATTTTGCGTGAGCAACATGGCGTTCAAGTCATCCGCTTTTGGAACAGCGATGTTCTAAATAGAACAGAAGATGTGGTCAATGAAATTTGGAGCGCACTTGACACCCGCCTCGCTCCCTCACCCCTACCCCCTCTCCCGATGGGAGAGGGGGAGTCGCCCTCACCCCTACCCCCT
>JACAEM010000026.1 GCA_013388855.1 Chloroflexota bacterium | reverse complement strand
TTCGTCGAAAGCGGCTCCGCCGACGAGGTCATCCTCCGCCCCTCCCACCCCTACACCCGCCGCCTCCTCAACGATGTCCCCAAAATCTACGAAGACTGGGACCTCTCTACTGTGTGATGGATAACCATGGATATGTTGAAAGTGGCTGTCATCGGTGGAGGGTCGACTTACACCCCGGAATTGGTAAACGGCTTTCTCGCACGTGTGGGACAATTTCCCATCACCGAATTGTGGTTGATGGATATTGATGAGGAACGCCTCAAAATCGTGGGGGAATTTGCCCAACGCATGGTCGAATTCAAGGGATCGCCCTTTAAGGTCTTTCTCACCACAAACCAGCGCACAGCCGTTTTGGACGCATCCTACGTCACGACACAGCTGCGCGTCGGACATATGGAGGCGCGCCGCCGCGACGAGTATCTCGGTCTGCGCCATGGCTTGATTGGGCAGGAAACGACCGGCGTGGGCGGTATGGCAAAGGCGCTTCGCACCATTCCCGTCATTCTCAAGATTGCGGAGGATATGCGGGATGTTGCCTGCCCCGGAGCAATGCTGGTCAATTTCACCAACCCGGCAGGGCTGGTCACGCAGGCATTGAGCAAATATGCAGCGGATGTCCCGGCTGTGGGCGTGTGCAACATCCCCATCACGGCGAAGATGCATATCCTCGAACGGCTGGAACAGGCTACGGGTAGAAAGATCGATCCGGCTCGTGCAGAGTTGAAAACACTCGGCTTGAATCACCTTTCCTGGCATCGTGGTTTCACCATCGACGGCGAGGATGTCTGGCCCCAGGTGATTCAGGGGTACATCGCAGAACTGAAAAAGGAGGACGATCCAGAATGGGATCCTCGCACGATTGAAGTCCTGCGCATGATACCGAACTATTATCTACAATATTTTTATCACACAGACAAGAAACTAAAGTTACAGGAGAAATGGCCGCCCTCCCGCGCCGAGGAGGTGATCGAAATTGAACGAGACCTCCTCCACAAATACGCGGATCCGAATCTCAAGGAGCCGCCCGCTGATTTGATGAAACGCGGCGGTGCATACTACTCGACGGTTGCCACGCAACTTCTGAATGCCCACTACAACGACCTGGGCGAGACCCATGTGGTAAACATCAGGAACAACGGCGCGGTCAAGGAATGGCCCGCAGAATGGGTGCTCGAGATCCCATCGACCGTGAGAAGGAGCGGGGTTACCCCCATCCCGGCAGAGCCCTTGCCGCAATCGCAATTCGGATTGATCGCAGCGGTCAAAGCGTATGAAATGTTGACCGTGGAAGCCGCCGTGCATGGAGATCGAGAAGCCGCATATCAGGCTTTGCTCGTCCATCCACTGGGACCCAGGGCGGACAAGCTCCAAGCGGTGTTGGATGACATGCTGGAGATACACCGGGAGCACCTGCCCCAATTTTGGAAATGACCGAAAAGGGGCGACCATGTGGGTCGCCCCTTTATTGGTTGAGAAATACACACATAGTCTGAACGAAGGATGTCCACTGTACTACCGTGAAGAGATATGGCTGTGAGGTAATCATGACCACAATCGAATTCTCCCTTATCCCCGATGCAGAGACAGACTACCAGACCATCATCCGGTTGATGTCCGTGTTCAAGCGCGAGACAGGTATCGATGTCAATATCAAGCGCATGGAATGGGGTAATGCCTGGTCGCAACTCATCGGCATCGCCACACAAGGGCATGGAGCCGACATCTCACATGTCGGTTCCACATGGGTCAGCAGCCTCATGACCATGAATGCCCTGCGCCCAATCCCAATACACCTGGTTGGCAAAATAGGCGGTGAGCAGGCCTTCGTCCATTCCACGTGGTCGAGTGTCGTTGCGGAGGAAGACCGCCTGCCCTATGGTATACCGCTCAGCGCATACGTCTATGTCATCGCATATCGAAGAGACCTTCTGGAAAAAGCGGGGCTAAGCGGAATCAGTGCATTTGCAACACCGCACGCGCTCGAACAGACCGTCGAACGCATAGAATCCCTGCATGAGGTCGAGACTCCCTGGCTTATGCCGATCATCCCCCCTCCATTCAACGACCTCGTTCACATGGCAGCTTCCTGGATTTGGAGTTCCGGCGGTCACATCATGGACAACCGCGGAAAGCAGGTACTCTTCAATTCGCCCGCCGCGCTGGCTGGCTTGAAATCCTTCCTAAAACTCATGCGCCGCGTTCCCGACCGCGACTACCTCGGCGCGGACGAATGCATGAATGCCCTGATGCAGGGAAAAGCCGCGGCAGTCATCACCGATGCACGTGCCGTAAACATAGCCATCCAAAACAAGTCGCCGAATATCGGGAACATCGCCGCGGCAAGCCTCATGAGCATCCCGTGGTCGGGCGGCGGGAGCATTGTCATCTGGCGGCATACCTACGGGTATCCCGACCGGCTCGAAGCCTCCTACAAACTCGCGGAATTTCTTGTCCGCAAACAGACCATGCTGGAACTGGCCAACAATTCCTACACCCTCCCCTCCCGCACCGACGCGCTCGACGAGCTCTTCCCGCCCGATCATATTCTCCGTCCCGTCATGCTTCAACTTATCTCGACGGGCCGCTCCTACCGCCCCATTGCATTATGGCACCGGATCGAGCATCAGTTCGGTGTCGAACTTGGGACAGTGGCAAAGCAGATCATGAAAGACCCAACGCTGGATGTGGATGCGACAGTCACTGAGGCAATGAACTCCCTCGCAGATCGTTTGAACCTGACCCTGGGATGAAATGCTTCGCCTCTTTCCAAGCCGCTGCCTGTCACCGTTATAAACCATCAACATCCTCTTCTGGAGAAGACCATGTCACAACCCTTCACCCTCGGCGTAAACTATTGGCCCCGCAAAAAAGCCATGTACTGGTGGGGCAATTTCGACGCCGGAGAAGTGCGCGAAGAATTCGCCACCATCAAAGAAATCGGCATGGAGGTAGTCCGCCTGTTCCTGCTGTGGGACGACTTCCAACCCGAACCGACCAGTGTTGCAAAAGATAAACTCGCCCACCTGGTCACCGTCGCGGACATCGCCGCCGCAAACGGGCTCGGTATCGACCTCACCTTTTTCACCGGTCATATGAGCGGACCCAACTGGAGTCCGCGCTGGCTCTTGGGCGGGAATCTGCCTCCTGCCGCGCACCAGCACTGGCTACGCGATGTGGTCAGCGAGGGGAAGAAGACCGATAAGGGCTACCGCAACATGTTCCACGACGAAATAGCGCTGAACGCGGAACGCCTCCTGCTCAAGACCGTTGTCAAGGTACTCAAAGACCACCCCGGCATCTGGATGTGGAACCTCGGCAATGAACCCGACCTGTTCGCCTGGCCCAACTCATCAGAAGAAGGTGCGGCATGGGTGCAGGAAATGGTCGCGCTCATCAAAGAGATTGACCCGAATCGACCCGTCACGATCGGTCTGCACGGCGACGGTTTGCACCGCGACAACGGTCTGCGCATCGACAAGGTGTATGCCCACACAGATGTGGCGGTCATGCACTCGTACCCCATGTACACGCCGTGGGCGCGCAAACCGCTCGACCCCGATTTCGTCCCGTTCACCTGCGCGGTGACCGCCGCGTTGTGTGGCAAACCCGTGCTCATGGAAGAGTTCGGCGGATGTACCGCCCAGCCCGGAGAACCCAGTCACATCAGGAAGTGGACCGAAACCAACGGGCGCGCACGTGAACAGTTCATGGCAGGCGAGGAAGATTTTGCGGATTACATTCGTCTCGTTCTTCCCAAGCTTCAAAATAGCGGCGCAACCGGCGCGATGCTGTGGTGCTACGCAGACTATGTCCCTGAGTTGTGGGACCTGCCCCCCTGCCAGAACGCCCAGCACGAACGCTGGTTCGGACTCGTCCGCCCGGATGGCTCGCTCAAACCGCATGCCAGGGTGATCCAGGAATTTGCGAAGAGTAAACCGCAGGTCAAACCAATACCCGAACACGCAAAGCTATCCATCGACCCGGATACCTACTATAAGGAACCGCTCGGTCATCTGGTTGACCTGTATCAACAATATTTGAAAGGTGTCGAAGGTGCCTAAGCGTCTCATCATCAACGCGGACGATTACGGGAGGTCGCCGGAGATTTCCCGCGGCATTCGCGAGGCGCACCTGCGCGGCGTGGTGACCTCCACCACCTGCATGATGAATATCCGTACCACCGCTCGGGATATTGCGATGGCATTGCATGAGACGCCCGACTTGAAAATGGGTATCCATCTCGTGCTCACCGCAAAGAAGCCGATCCTGCCGCGACAATGGGTCAAATCGATTACAGACGAGGACGGCAACTTCCTGAAACCCAAAGCCTTCTTCACAGACCTGCCAAACATCGACATTCTCGAAGTCAAAGCAGAGTGGCGCGCGCAGATCGAAGCGTTCATCGCCGCGTCCGGAGAAAAACCCAGTCACCTTGATTCACATCATCATTCCTCCTACGCATCTTCAGGGCTGTTCAAAGCCATGCTTGAACTGGCGAAAGAATACGATTGCCCGATTCGTTACCCTGTTCCATCCAATGGGGTTCCGACAGAGTTTGCTGAAACAGCAAGGCACGCTCCCACCCTGTTGCAGGAATTCGACCCGCGCAGACCGGATCATTTCATTGCTGCTTTCTATGATGAGGGCGCAACAAAGGAAAACCTGCTGGATATTCTCAGCAAACTCCCCGATGGCATATCCGAACTCATGTGCCATCCCGGTTATGTGGACCAAGAATTTGCGGAAAAGGAATCAATCTATAACTTCCAGCGCAACCGCGAAGTGACAATCCTTACCGATCCCGCCATCAAACAGGCGATCAAAGCGAACAACATCGAACTGATCTCCTTCGCCAACCTGTAGACAATCTTCATAAACCAGGAGTTACATATGTCTCGTATTGACGATCTTCTCAAACAAATGACCCTCGACGAAAAAATCTCCATGCTTGCCGGCGCGGACCTGTGGCACAGCGTCTCGGTGCCGCGGCTGGGCATCCCGCAATTCAAAGTGACCGACGGACCCAACGGCGCGCGCGGCGCATGGGGCAGCATGGCTTCGCCCTCGGTTGCCACACCTGTCGGCATCGCCCTCGGCGCCACGTGGAATCCCGAACTCGTCGAAAAGGTCGGCAATGTGCTGGCAGACGAACTTGAAGCCAAGGGCGCACATATCCTGCTCGCGCCCACCGTCAACATCCATCGCACGCCCATCGCAGGGCGCAACTTCGAATGCTATTCCGAGGACCCGTTCCTGAGCGGCATGATCGCCTCCGCCTACATCAAAGGGATTCAGGACAAAGGCAAAGGTGCCTGCATCAAGCATTTCGTTGCCAACGACCAGGAATACGAACGTTTCTCGATCAGTTCCGAAGTGGACGAGCGTACCCTGCGCGAAATCTATCTCGAACCGTTTCGTATCGCCATCCGCAATGCCAAGCCGTGGGCGGTGATGTCTTCGTACAACCGCGTCAACGGCGCCTATGCCTGCGAGAACGATCACACACTCAAAGACATCCTCAAAGGCGAATGGGGCTACGAAGGCATTGTCATGTCCGATTGGTTTGGCACCTATGACGAGGAAGTTCCCACCAGCGGACTTGACCTCGAAATGCCCGGCGCGGCGCGCTGGATGTCGGAGGAAATCGTCAAGAAGGCGCTTGCCAGCGGGAAACTCACCGAAGAAGCGCTCGACGACAAGGTGCGGCGTTTGCTGCGCGTGATCGAAAAAGCCGGTCTCTTCGACAAACCTGAATTGCAAAAGGAACGGGGGGAGGACAAGCCTCAGCATCGCAGGATCATGCGCGAGGCGGCGCGCGAGGCGATTGTTCTGCTGAAAAATGAAAAGGGCTTGCTCCCGCTGAAGAAGATCAAATCCATCGCGGTCATCGGTCCATATGCGGCAACGGCACAGATCCTCGGCGGCGGCAGTTCGTCGGTCACTCCGCATTACGCGGTCTCGCCGCTGGAGGGTATCCAGAAGCGCGCGGGCAAAAAAATCAAAGTGCATTACGCGACCGGCTGCCATATTTACAAGACCCTGCCCGCTCCCGCCCCCGAAACTTTGACGACCGCAGACGGGCGCATCGGACTCAGCCTGAGCCTGTTCAACGGGACCGAATGTTCCGGCGCGCCCGCCTACGCCGAAGTGACGACGCGCGTCCAACACGGCTGGTTCGACAAATCGGTTCCGAACGTGGATCAGGAATCCTTCTCCCTGCGCATGGAGGGATTCTTCACGCCAAAAGAATCGGGCATCCACACACTGGCGCTTGGCGGTGTGGGTTGGTGCAAACTTTATCTTAACGATGAGGTTCTCATCGACCACACTTCGGATTCAGACATGGGCAAGCAACTCCTCGCAGAAGTGGAACTGACGGGCGGCAAAGCCTATCCCATCAAGGTCGAATATTACTGGAAAGGCAACCCGCGCTGGCGTTCGGTGAGTCTCGGTCACCAGCCCCCACAGCCGCTCGATCCCATTGCTGACGCGGTCAAACTCGCCAAAAAGGCGGATGTGGTTGTACTTGTCGCGGGGTTAAACGGCGAATGGGAGACCGAGGGAGCCGACCGTGTGGACATGAAACTGCCAGGCGCACAGGATGAACTCATCCGGCGCGTCGCCAAAGCCAACAGGAATACCATCGTGGTCCTGAATGTCGGCTCGCCCGTGGAAATGCCATGGATCGACAAAGTCCCGGCTGTCATCCAGCTTTGGTACGACGGGCAGGAACAGGGCAATGCCCTGGCGGATGTTCTGTTCGGCGACGTGAATCCCTCCGGCAAGTTGCCGACGACCTTCCCCGTCCGGTTGGAAGACAACCCGGCATATATCAATTATCCCGGTGAGAACGGCAAGGTGCGCTACGGCGAAGGCATTTTCGTCGGTTATCGCTATTATGACAAAAAGAAGGTCGAGCCGCTCTTTCCGTTCGGGCACGGGCTTTCGTACACCCGGTTTAAATACAGCAACCTGAAATTAAGCGCCAAAGCCATCACACCGAAGGATACGCTCAAAGTCAAAGTGGATGTAACTAACACGGGCAGGGTTGCAGGCAGGGAAGTCGTGCAATTGTACGTGCGCGATGTCCAATCCACGTTTGCGCGACCGGAAAAGGAGCTTAAAGCCTTCGCCAAAGTGGAACTCAAGCCAAAACAAACCAGGACGGTCACGTTCACGCTCGACCGCGAAGCTTTCTGGTACTTCGACGTTGTCAGAAACAAATGGAACACCGAACCGGGCGAGTTCGAGATTCTCGTCGGCGCGTCCAGCCGCGATATCCGTTTGAGCGGCACGGTCACACTCGAGCCTGAGCCGCGCGCTTCGCGCTTCCACACCGGTCTCACCATCAGAGCACTGCTCGATAATCCTGAGAGCCGTGCGATTGTCGCCAAGCATGCCGGCGGCTTTCTGCTGATGGAAGACATGAGCATGGCAATCGACATGACCCTCGAACAGGTGTCCGCCAATCATCCCAACTTTATATCGCCGGAACTGCTGGCAAAAATCGAAAAGGACCTGGCACAGATTAAATAACCTGACACCAAAGTAGGGGTGATTACTCACCCCTACGGATTGGAATCATTCATGAAATTTGGATACTTCGACGATTCAGCGCGCGAATATGTCATCACTCGACCCGACACGCCCCTGCCGTGGATCAACTACCTTGGCAGTGAGGCGTACTTCGGTCTCATCTCGAACACAGCAGGCGGATATTCCTTTTACAAGGACGCACGCCTGCGCCGCATCACGCGTTACCGCTACAACAACACTCCGCTCGATATGGGCGGGCGCTACCTGTATTTGCGCGATAACAAGACAGGCAGCTATTGGTCGCCCTCATGGATGCCGACACGGACTCAACTCGATGAATACGAATGCCGTCACGGGCAGGGATACACGATCATAAAGTCCAAACTCAATGGGATTCAATTCCACACCCGCTATTTTGTCCCGCTTGGGGAATCGCTCGAAATCTGGCAGGTGACCCTGACCAATGAGAGCGGCTCAGACTCCGACCTGAGCCTGTTCTCCGCCATCGAGTTTTGCCTGTGGGACGCCAACGACGACGCCACCAACTTTCAGCGCAACTATTCCATCGGGCAGGTGGAGGTTGCCCCCCTTGCCCTTTCGGGGAGAGGGGACGGGAGTGAAGGTCAGGTCATCTACCACAAAACCGAATACCGGGAGCGCCGCGACCACTTCGCCTACTTCGGCTGTTCCGAACCGCTGGCGGGCTTCGATACTGTACGCGAGACGTTCCTCGGTGCGTATCGCGGCTGGAACGAACCGTGCGTGGTCGAATCGGGTCAATCGGGCAATTCCATCGCGCACGGCTGGCAGCCGATTGGCTCGCATCACATCAAAGTCTATCTGAAAGCGGGCGAGTCGAAGCAAATCATTTTTATTCTTGGCTACGTCGAGAATCCCAAAGATGACAAGTTCGATCCCCCGGGCTCGCAGATTATCAACAAAAAACGCGCAAAAACCGCACTGGAAAAATACCTGCAACCTGAGAATGCCGACAAAGCCTTTGAAAAACTGCGCGAGTACTGGACAACCCTGCTTGGCAAGATACAGGTAACCACGCCGGACGAACACACAAACCGCATGGTTAACATCTGGAACGCCTATCAGTGCATGGTGACGTTCAACATGAGCCGCTCCGCGTCCTACTTCGAGAGTGGCATCGGGCGCGGCATGGGCTTCCGCGACTCGAACCAGGACCTGCTCGGCTTTGTCCACATGATCCCCGAACGCGCCCGCGAACGCATTCTGGATATCTCCGCCACGCAACTCAGGAACGGCGGTGCGTTCCATCAGTATCAACCTCTCACCAAACGCGGCAATAACGATGTCGGTTCAGGCTTCAACGACGATCCGCTGTGGCTGGTGTTGGGTGTTTCCGCCTACATCAAGGAAACGGGCGACTGGTCCATTTTGGATGTGCAGGTGCAATACGAGAACGAAGAGGGGACGGAAAGTTCGCTGTACGAGCACTTGCAGCGCGCCATCCAATACACGCTCGACAGGCTCGGACCGAACAACCTACCCCTCATCGGCCGCGCCGATTGGAACGACTGCCTGAATTTAAACTGTTTCTCCGACACACCGGGACAATCCTTCCAAACCACAACCAACAAAGATGGCAGAGTGGCGGAGAGTGTGTTTATTGCCGGTTTATTCGTGCTGGCATGTACCGAAATAGCAGGTATCGCCAGGCATCGCGGCGAAACCACATACGTGGAAAAGATCACCACAGCCGCTGCCAAAATGGAAAAGGCTATCTGGCAAGCGGGCTGGGACGGCGAATGGTTCCGCCGCGCGTATGATGATTTTGGGCGCGTGCTCGGCTCGAAGGAAAACGAGGAGGGGAAAATCTTCATCGAGCCACAGGGAATCTGCGTCATGGCAGGGCTCGGCTTGAATAATGGCAACGCGGTCAAAGCGCTGGGTTCCGTCGAAAAACATCTCGCCACGCCGCATGGCATCGTTTTACAACAACCGGCATTCAGCCAGTATTATTTGCATTTGGGTGAAATATCATCCTACCCGCCCGGGTACAAGGAGAACGCGGGCATTTTCTGTCACACCAATCCCTGGATTATGATTGCCGAGACAGTGGTCGGGCGCGGGGACCGGGCGTTCGATTATTATCAGCGCATCAATCCCTCGGCGCGCGAGGAGATCAGCGAAGTGCACAAGTGCGAACCATACGTCTATGCCCAGATGATCGCGGGCAGGGATGCGGCGACTCACGGTGAAGCGAAGAACTCGTGGCTGACAGGCACCGCGGCGTGGAACTTTGTGGCAATCACACAGCATATTCTTGGCATCCGCCCCACTCTGGATGGGCTCGAAATCTCGCCGGTCATCCCCGCCAGTTGGGATGGCTTTGCCGTCACGCGTACTTATCGCGGCACGACTTACAACATTGTCGTGGAGAATCCAAATCACGTCAGCAGAGGCGTAGAAAAGGTGATGGTCAACGGGAAGCAGATCGAGGGGCGTCTGATTCGGTCAGACGCGTATACGGGGGAAGTGAATGTCAAAGTGGTGATGGGGTCGTGATGTCCGGGTCAAAGCTTCCATGTTCATCCATCGAAAACGGGACTTTGCGGCTCGAGTATTTGACAACAACGGGTCCGCGTATCGTCGGTTTGTATCTGCACGGCATGGAAGGCAACCTGCTGGCAGAGACGCCCGATGTCCACTGGGAAACGCCGCATGGGGAATACTACCTGCGCGGCGGGCATCGCTTGTGGACCGCGCCGGAGGATCCATCCCATACCTGCCCTGAAGACGGTTTGCAGGTCTTCAAAGACAAGGACACTGTGATCCTCAGAGGTTCTGTGGATGCCGCGGGGCTGGAAAAGGAAATCGCAGTTCGGCTGGATGGAAACCGGGTGCATCTTCTGCATCGCATCACATGGCATGGGGATTCGCCTCTCGAACTCGCGCCTTGGGGCGTTACTCAGTTGCGGCTGGGCGGGATGGCCATCCTGCCGTTATCGGACAGAGGCGGGTTGCTCCCCAATAGAAACCTTGTGCTTTGGCCCTATTCACGACTCACAGACGACAGGCTGGAGTTGCATGATGATGTGGTCCTGATCCACGGACGCGGCAGGGAACACGCCTTCAAGATCGGGAATCTCAATTCGCACGGATGGATCGCCTGCACGCTGGGCAGTGTGTTGTTTGTAAAAAGATTTACAGCGAACGAAACCGGCAGGCATCCCGACCTCGACTGTAATGTTGAAGTATATGTAAAAGATGTCTGCATCGAGCTGGAAACGCTGGGAAAACTGGTAACCCTCAGCAGAGACGAATCGGTAATGCACGATGAGACATGGGAAGTCAGTGCAGGAAATTTCCCGCCAACGTTGGAAACCGCGCGCAAGATCAACAGACAATTATCTCAATAAAACAATGAATGGAGTAGATGATGGCAAACAAAATTCTTTTTCCCGAAAACTTTCTCTGGGGCGCGGCGACAGCCTCCTACCAGATCGAAGGGTCGTGGAACAAACATGGCAAGGGCGAATCCATCTGGGACCGCTTCGTTCACACACCCGGCAACATCCTGAACAACGACACGGGTGATGTGGCGAACGATCATTACCGCTTGTGGAAAAAAGACATCGGGCTGATGAAGAGGATCGGCCTGCAGGCATATCGCTTCTCGGTCTCATGGCCCCGCATCCTGCCTGCCGGGCGCGGCAAGGTCAACCAAAAGGGACTCGATTTCTACAGCAGGCTGGTGAATGGACTGCTCGAGGCAGGAATCACGCCGTTCATCACGCTTTACCATTGGGACCTGCCGCAGGCGCTGGAAGATGAGGGCGGCTGGACCGTCCGCTCCACTGCGGAGGCGTTCGCGGATTATGCCAACGTCGTTTCGCGGGCACTTGGTGACCGCGTCAGAAGCTGGATTACGCATAACGAACCCGCCGTTGCCGCCTGGTTGGGATATGAAATGGGAGTCCACGCACCCGGACACCGGGACCTGTCCAAGGCGACGCGCGTCGCACATCATCTTTTGTTATCACATGGACAGGCGGTACCGGTTATCCGCCGCAACAGCCCGAATGCCGAAGTGGGCATCACGCTCAACATTGGCTGGAATGTGCCCGCCTCCAACAGCGCCGCGGACATGAAGCTTACCCGTGAAAACGACGGCAAGTGGTTCCGCTGGTTCGCCGATCCGCTGTATGGGCGCGGCTATCCGTCGGACATAACAAAATATTTCACCGAATTGGGCGGGCTTCCCAATGGGTTCGACTTCGTCCAGGCAGGCGATATGGACGTGGTTGCCGCCCCGACCGATTTCATCGGTTTGAATTACTATTCCCGGAACCTTCACCGTTCAAACGCGCCGGACAACGACCCACAGATCGATTTCCAACACCCGAAGACGCCTGAATATTGGACGGAAATGGGTTGGGAAAACTATCCTGAGGGGCTGACCGGGGTTCTCGCGCGTGTTTACTTCCATTATGGTCCGCGCAAACTGTACATCACGGAGAACGGAGCCAGCTATTCCACGCCGCCGGATGAAAATGGTAATGTCCCGGACGAACTTCGCATCAACTACTTGCGGACGCATTTCGCCGCCATGCACCGCGCCATCCAGGCAGGTGTGCCGCTGGCAGGCTATTTCGTCTGGTCGTTACTGGACAATTTCGAATGGAGTTTCGGGTATTCCCAACGATTCGGCATCGTCTGGGTGGATTATGAAACGCAAAAACGAATCCTGAAAGACAGCGCCAAGTGGTATAAAGGCGTCATCAAGAAGAATGGGTTTTAGATGGACATGGGCGGCTAACCCGCCCATGTTTTTATAACCTCATCATACTCAGCTTCGACTTCAATTCACCGATCAGGCATCGCGTTTTGAACTCCTCAGGCTGATACTGCCTGCATGTTTCATTTTGCCTCTTGTGGGACGAATTAATTTTGTCCCACAAATGGATTGTTCCTCTTCTCCTCCCCCACTGTCGTCTCCGGTCCGTGACCCGACAACAGGCGCGTCTCATCCGGCAGAGTGAACACCTGCTCTCTGATGCTCTTCACTAACGTTTCCCAATGACCGCCGGGCAGGTCGGTGCGACCGACGGAACCGGCAAAGATCAGGTCGCCGCAGAAACACACTCCCACCGATGGAACATACAGGATGCAGTGTCCAGGCGTGTGTCCCGGCGTGAAGCGGACCTCGAACTCGTTCGAGCCGAGTCTTAACTTCATCCCATGGACGAAATCAATGGTCGGCTCGGGGCCCGGGTCAATGTCAAATCCAAAGAGCGCTCCACCGCCACCTGCACGCCACAGCACATGATCGTTCGGATGCAGCGCCACCAACGGCAGAGGATTCAACGCATCAGCAATGGCTCCCGCACCGCCAATGTGATCAAAATGCGCATGTGTGTACCAGAGATGCCCGATCCGCCAGCCGTGCTTCTGCGCTTCCTGCAGAATGATGAGACCATCCCAGGATGGATCGATGACCGCGGCTTCTCTGGTCGTAGGGTCCGCGACGAGATAAGCATTCGTCTGCGCGGGGCCCAAAGTAAAGGTTATGATTTCCAGCATGGTCTGCCTTTCGTAGACATCGCGAAAGTGTCTATGAAAAATCTTGTTGGGTCGATCAACCCTTCGGGGCGGTGCGTAATGTCATGAAGTAACTCACTAGAATTGAAACTGCCATCAACCCAATCCCCAGCGGATACAGGGTCATCGGATCGCGTTCATACAGAACTCCAGCCAGGGGCGGGGTCAGGATAAAAATGATGGCATTGACGGTTTCCATGGTACCGTAGGTAAGCCCCATTTGCGAATCGTGAATCAGTTCGCGCACCTGTGCCATCATCATCGGACGCGCGGCGCGAAACCCACCGAGCAGAAAATATCCCAATGCAAATATTGGAAGGCTTGCACCCTTCCAGATGAAAAGTGCAAACAGAATGACCAGCGCTTGGGCGAAGATAAATCCGCGGCGCGGTTCGATGCGACTGAAGATCATCGCCATCAGCGAATTTCCCAATGCACCCGCCGTAAAGACGACGCCAGTATCGCTCAAGGAAAGCTCACGCACGCCGTTAAGGAAATTGGGGGTGAGAGGCTGGGCAAGATACATCGAAAAGACAGCAAATGCCATCACCCCCATCAACATGACGAATCGCCGGTTGTCGATCAGACTCGGCGGCGGAGCCTCCGGGTCATGACGGTCAATGGGCTGACCATCGATGAACAACACGAAAATACTTGAAAGGACAAATACCGCCGCGGCAGCCCAAAAACTCATTCGCATCCCGTACTGTTCCCCGATCCAACCGCCGGTCACAGGACCAAGCGCCATGCCCAAGCCAAAAGTAGCAGTCGTCATGGAAAGAACTGTTCCCACCGACCATTTTCCGCGCGCCGTGGTCACATAACTGCTCAATGGCGAAGATACAAACGCGGTCAGACCATAGCCGAACAAACCCGCCAGAAAAAGTGGCAACAACAACGCCGATCCCATTACAACCGTTGAGATCAACCCCAGCAGCCATGCGCCAAGCAACAAAGGTCTGCGTCCGATGCGATCTGCAAGCCGCCCGGCGGGAATGTGCGTGACCGCCATCGAAAAGCCGAATACACCGAGCACCAATCCGATCTGAGATTCGCTCAACCGGAACTGAGTATCCAGATAGATCGGCACAAAATTAAAGAACATCCCTTCTCCGAAACCCCAGAGCAAAAGGGCAATGGCGACAAAGAAAAGATTACGGTTCAAGCTGAGGCTCCACCCGGCGCAGAAATTCCAAAACGGATTCAAAGACCTGGCGGCGAGCCGCGTCGCGCGTGACAACGTGACCTGATCCCGTTATATATAACTTGGACCTGTCCGGCGCGTTAACCAGATTGACGTCGATCATCTCCACGCTTTCCGGTGGGACATATTTGTCATCGCGCGAATGGATGAGCAGCACCGGCACCTTGATCTTCGGCAACGCGGCGCGCATCTCGCCGAGCAATTGATTCAACTGCCCAATCGAGCGGACGGGATTCTGCGGATATGAAACGTGGGTTTTAAAGGCTTCCTTGTCGAACCAACTGGCGCCCGGTTCCTCGTCGCTTTTGGGCATGAAAGGAATCATTTTGGCGATCCATTCGATATGACGCAGGCGCGGGTCGTCGGGCAGTTTGTACGGCGCAGACATGGAGACAATGCCTTTCACGTCAAGCCGCGTCGACATCAGCAAGGATAACACGGCTCCCATCGAAAGCCCCACAAGGAAGATGTTGTCGGTGAAGTTTCTCAGCAGGAAATAGCCGTCTTCCACGGAGGCAGTCCAATCGGTCCAGTTAGAGCGGATCATGTCCTCGGGAATGGTGGCGTGTCCAGCGAGTCGAATGCCGAGGCAGGTGAATCCCTTTTCGTGCAAAAATTCCCCCATCCAACGCATTTCTTTGGGTGTGCCGGTAAATCCGTGGATCAACAGGCATGCAGGCTTCGAACGGTCACCCGAAAAAAAGAAGGGCTCCGCAGTTGGGATAATTTGTGTCATGTGTTGATTATAAAGGCTTCTTATCCGACAAAGGGAATTGAGACAGGCACTGTACTGGAATACAGCGTTGAATGAGTGTGGATCCATTTTGCGCGAACGCAAGGGGTAATTCCAAACGATTGCAGAAAACCCCGGTAAAGACTGGCGGCAAATTGCCGCCAGTCTTTTGTTGTTTTAGCGCGTTGTATCGATCGTCACGGCACTTCGAAGGAAGAAACGGACGACCAGTCGCTCATGACTTTTCCTCGAATGGTTAGCACACGCCAATAGACCGTTGTGCCGGGCGTCAAATCCTCGAGCATGGAATATCCCGAGTCCACTGTAGTCGTTGACACCAACAATGGAGCGGAGGCAAAGGTCGGTTCTGTCGCCACTTGAATCATGTAACCGGTCGCGCCGGGGATATCGTTCCAATCAAACATCGGTCGTGTGGCATTCCCCTGGAGGGCGGTCGTTGTCGGCGCAGTCAGGGAGGCGTCCGCATTTTCCCGCAAGGCGGCGTAGATGCCCGAACGCCAGAGGGTTCCGCCTGTTCGCGGCGTATAGAACATCCACGTGGACGACCAGTTGCTGAAATCGCCATCTGTATTTGCCGCGCGAACGCGCCAGAAGTATTTTGCGTTGGATGCCAACGGGGTTACAGGCTGGTAGGTGACGTTGGTCCAGCCTGCAATATTTACATCCACCAACGGCTGGTTGAAGGAGGTGCTGGTGGCGATCTGAAGTTGATAATGGTCGAACGTGGTTCCGGCTGGCAGGCTGGATTTGTACCACTTGAGCAAGGGCTGGTCGGTCGTTGTCACTGAACCATAGTGCGGTGAAAGCAAGGTCGGGACACCCGGAGGATTGGGTGTGGTGAACGACCAGGTTTCAGACCAAGCGCTTGCGCCTGCAAAACTCTCGGCGCGTACACGCCAATATAACGTTGTACCGGCAGGCAGATTCTTTCGAACAATGTAGGCGGAGTAAACAGACGCATCCTTCAAGATGATCTGTGTGAAGGAGCTGTTCTTTGAAATCTGAATTGTGTAATGAGCGGCTCCCATGACACTGCTCCAGTCCAGATACGGACGCAGGGTATGACTTGGTTCCGCGTTCGCCGGGGAAAGCAGGGTTGGCGCCGAGGGGACCAATCTGAAGTACCTGATCGACGACCAGTTACTGGCTTCACCGGTGGGACTGTAAGCCTTGACGCGCCAGAAATAGACAAAGCCCGGAATCAACCCGGAAACAGGGGTGAATTCCGAATCAGTCACATTCGTTTGATCCACCATGGGAGCGATGAAGAAGATGTTTCCGGCAATCTGGATGCGGTAGTATGCCGCCGCGGGATCAGAATCGGTCCAGTCGAACCAGGGTGTGGTATCCGCTGTTACTGCGCCATTCGCAGGCTGGAGGAGCGTCGGCACGCCCGGTTTCACCATCAAGTTAAAGGTGACTGTATCATCGGTGCTCGAGCTCGCGGTGGACAAATTCCCAGCCGTGTCCTGCGCTGCACCCGCCGCAACAGCAGCGGTAACCGTTCCAGTGCCCGTCAAGCCGGAGACCTTCACGGTATAGAGCGCTCCCGAACCGGAAACAACCACCGTCTTTGTTCCTGGAGCCGTGCCTGTGACGGACACATCCGCGTTCGTGAAGCCGGTTACCGGTTCGCTGAATACAACGTCGAATACGATGGGCAGTTGGGTTGTCGGGTCGACCTGCGAGACGCCCTGGTCAATCGTCACAGTTGGAGCCGTGGCATCGATGGTCCAGGTGTAGGCGGCGGGAGTCGTGTCGATATTCCCGCCGTCTTTCGCACGCACTTTGAAGACGTGCGTTCCGTCATTCAGCCCGGTATATTCCTTCGGACTGTCGCATGAGACAAAGCCCGCGCCATCCAATTCGCATTCGAAGGTTGCCCCGCCGACATTGCTTGTGAATGCAAAACTGGCGGAGGCGCTATTGGACAGAAGAGGCGGTTGGCTGGTGATGGTCGTATCGATCGGGATGATCTCAGCGAACGTGGCGGTGACCGACTTGTTGCCGGTGATCGTGATGGATTGAGGGTTGGTCACGCCGCTCAGATCGCCGGACCATCCAACGAACTGCCAACCCGCATCTGCCACAGCCGATAGTTGCACCACTTCGCCATAGTGATACGTAGCCTTGTCGGGAGTCTTCGTCACTGAGCCGTGACCGACGACTGCCACGGATAGGGTGTATTCCTTCGGTGTCACTGTGATGGACACCATGGCAACATTGCTTTCCAGAGAGCCATCGGTGATCTTGAAGGTGAAACTGTCGGGGCCGAAATAATGAGCGGCTGGCGTGTACGTGACAGTAGGCGGCGTTCCGGTCAACGTGCCATGCAACGGTTGAGCGACAATGCTATAAGTCAGTGTCGCGCTGTCCACATCTGAACCGGTCAGGGTGATGGCTTTGGCCGTGTCCTCGTTCGTGGCGACTGACTGGTCGTTGGCAACCGGCGCGTCATTGACCGGGGTCACCGTGATGGAAACCGTGGCAGTGTTGCTGTTTACCGTTCCGTCATTGACGCGGAAAGTGAAGGAATCAGAGCCGTTGTAGTTGAGGTTTGGGGTGTAGGTAAGATTCGGAGCGGTGCCGCTCAATGTTCCGTGCGCGGGTTGCGTCAGGACGGTAAAGGTCAGGGTCGTGCCGGGGTCCGCATCCGAGCCAGTCAGTGTGATGGCTTTCGCCGCGTCTTCAGGCGTTGTCACAGATTGTGAATTCGCCACTGGCACGTCATTGATGCAGGCGATGTTCAGAGTGACGAGTCCCGTATCCACCCTGCCCTGCCCGTCGGAGACCACGTAGGTAAAACCGCCTGCCCCCGTACCACACAAATTAGCACTCGGGGTAAAGGTGATCGTGCCGCCGGTCAGGGATACGGTTCCACCCACCGGGTTGGATACCGCGCTGACGGTCAATACATCTCCATCGGGGTCGGTATCATTTGCAGCCGGGCTTCCTGCGCCGCTGGCAGGCAAGGTCTTTACTGTATCTTCGGTCGCGGTAATCGTGTCGTCCACTGCAACAGGCGGATTGTTGACCGAACTGACATTGATCGTCACGGAGACAACATTGCTGTCTGCCGCGCCGTCGCTGGCTTTGTAGGTAAAGCCATCCACGCCATGATACAAGGCGGCGGGCACGTATGTAAACGAACCATTGGTGTTCAATGTGAGCGTACCGTGCGAAGGGCCGCTCACCAAGGTTGCCGTAAGGGTCGTCCCTTCCACATCGGTATCGTTGTTCAACACACCCGGCGCGGCGATGGTTAGTGTTGTATCTTCGGGCGTGGTATATGAATCAGCCACCGCCACCGGCGCGTCATTGACTGCAGTCACGGTGATCGAAATAGTCGCCGGCGCACTGTCCGCCGCGCCGTCACTGACTTTGAATGTGAACGAATCGGAGCCGTTGTAATTCGCGGCAGGAGTGTAGGTCAGGTTCGGGGCGGTGCCGCTCAGAGTCCCGTGTGAGGGTCCGGTCACGATCGAGAAGGTGATCGAACTTTCCACATCCGAACCGGTGAGTGTGATGGCTTTTGCCGTATCCTCAGCCGTGGTCACAGATTGCGGGTCGGCAACCGGGAGATCGTTCACCGCGGTCACCGTAATCGAAACAGTTGCAGGAGCGCTGTCAACCGTTCCATCGTTCACTTTGAATGTGAAACTGTCCGGACCAAAGTAATTCGCAGCCGGGGTGTAGGTGAGATTCGGCAAGGCGCCGGTCAAGGTTCCATGAGCGGGACCAGCCACGAGCGTAAAAGTGACCGTACTTTCTACATCCGAGCCGGTCAGGGTGATGGCTTTTGCCGTATCTTCGGCAGTCGTCACCGATTGCGGATTCGCCACCGGTACATCGTTGACCGCTGTCACGGTCACGGTCACGGCCGCGACGTTGCTATCCGCCGTACCATCGTTGGCTTTGTAGGTGAACGAGTCGGAACCAAAGAAGTTTGTCGCCGGGAGATAGACGAGCTTGCCAGACACGACAGATGCCGAGCCATGTTCGGGCTGATCGACGATCAGGTAATCGAGTGTATTGCCGTCCGCATCGGTGCAGGACGGGTCGGTCTGCCCGCTGGTATCCTCAGCCGTTGTCAGGCTGACAGGGGAACACACGGGCGCGTTGTTCACCGAACTGATGTTGATTGTTACTGTGGCGATGTTGCTATCTGCCGCGCCGTCGTTGGCTTTGTAGGTGAAACTATCCGTACCATTGAAAAACGGATTCGGCGTATATGTGAACGAACCATCGGCATTGAGTGTCACGATTCCGTTGGATGGATTCCCGATTTTGATCGCTTCCAACGGATCGCCTTCAACGTCGGTATCGTTGCCGAGAACTCCGGGAGCCGGGACTGTGAGAACCGTGTCCTCTGCCGTGGCATAGACGTTGTTCGCGGCAACCGGCGCATCGTTGACCGGAGTGACCATGATCGAAATGGTGGCAGTGTCGCTCAACGTTCCATCGCTGACACGGAAGGTGAAGGAATCAGCGCCAAAGTAGTTGGTGTTCGGCGTGTAGGTCACGGCGGGCGGAGTTCCGCTCAGCGTACCATGTGTTGGAACATCCACAATCGAGAAAGTCAATATTGTCCCGGTATCCACATCCGAGCCGGAGAGGGTGATGGCTTTCGCCGTATCCTCAGCGGTGGTCACAGATTGCGGGTCAGCGACCGGCGCGTCGTTCACCGCCGCGACGGAGATCGTCACAATTGCAGGCGCGCTGTCCATTGTGGCATCGTTCACTTTGAATGTGAAAGAGTCTGCTCCGTTGTAGTTTGCAAAGGGAGTGTAGGTCAGGTTCGGGGCGGCGCCGCTCAACGTGCCGTGCTGGGGAGCGACGGTAATGGTGTAGGTGAGGGAGTCGCCGTCAATATCGGAACCAGTCAGGGTGATCGGGAGAGGCGTATCTTCCGTTGCATTGACCGACTGTGGGTCGGCAACAGGGGCATCGTTGACACAAGCAATGTTCAGAGTGACAAGTCCCGTATCGGCGCCGCCGTTGCCATCGGAGACGGTGTAGGTGAATTTTCCTGCGCCCGCGCCGCATAGATTAGTGGTCGGTGTGAAGGTGATAGTGCCGCCGCTCAAGGTCACCGTGCCGCCCACCGGGCTGGAGACTGCGCTGACTGTCAACGCATCTCCATCGGGATCCGCGTCATTCTCAGCCGGGCTTCCCGCGCCGCTAAAAGGCAAGTTCTTTACTGTGTCTTCCGTCGCGGCAAAGGTGTCGTCCACCGCGACCGGCAGGTTGTTGACCGAACTGATGCTGATCGTCACAGTAACAACGTTGCTATCTGCCGCGCCGTCATTGGCTTTGTAGGTAAAACCATCCGCCCCATGGTACAAGGAGTCAGGGGTGTATGTGAACGAGCCATTGGTGTTCAGGATAAGCGTGCCATGTTCCGGTTCATCGACCAGAACTGCTGTGAGAGAATCTCCGTCCACATCGGTGTCGTTCGAGAGCACACCCGGCGCAGAGACAGTGAGTGGTGTATCTTCCGCAGTGTTATAAGAATCTCCCACCGACAGCGGAGCATCGTTGACGGCAGTGACGGTCAGGACAAAGGTATCGCTGGTCGTTTTCTCGCCGTCGCTGACCGTAACCGTGATGGTGGTTGCGCCGAATTGATTCGCGGCGGGCGTGAGGGCAATGGTGCGGTTTGCACCTGTGCCACCCAGCGTGATATTCGCGTTCGGCACAAGCGTGATATTCGATGAAGCAGCGGTGACCACCAGGGAGCCTGCCGCCGTTTCCACATCGCCCACAGCGAAGGGGATGGTGCCTGTGGCTGTATCTTCGGTTGTGGATTTGTCCGTGATGTCACCAACAGTCGGAGGATCGTTTACAGCGATGACGGTTAAGACAAATGTGTCGCTGGTTGTGCCTGTATCGCCATCCATCACGGTGACCGTGATCGTGGTCGTGCCAGACTGGTTCAGCGCAGGCGTGATGTTAATGGTCCGGTTCGTACCAACGCCGCCCAAGGCGATATTCGCGTTTGGGACGAGCGCCGTGTTGGATGATGTCGCTGCAACGGTCAGGGAATCTACTGCAGTTTCCACATCACTGACAGTGAAAGCGATATTGCCGGTGGCAGTATCTTCATCCGTGGATTTATTAGTAATGTCGCTGATGGTTGGCAGGTCGTTGATCGGATCAACGGTCAACACAAAGGTATCCGTGGCGGAGCCGCTGTTGGCATCGGTCACAGTGACTGTAATGGTGGTTATGCCTGACTGATTCGAGGCAGGTGTAATGTTGATGGTGCGATTCTCGCCGGCGCCTCCCAATGCGATATTTGCATTCGGTACGAGCGCGGTGTTCGATGAAACGGCAGTCACTGTCAAAGAACCGACTGCAGTTTCCACATCGCCCACGACAAAGGGGATGGCACCTGTGGCCGTATCTTCGGTTGTGGATTTGTCGGTGATGTCACCGATGGTCGGCAGGTCATTGACCGCAGTAACAGTCAACACAAAGGTGTCACTGGCTGTTTTCTCACCATCGCTGACCGTGACCGTGATAGTGGTCGTGCCGGATTGGTTCAAGACGGGCACAATGTTGATGGTGCGGTCTGCCCCCGTGCCACCCAGCGTGATATTCGCGTTCGGCACCAATGCGGTATTCGATGAGACAGCGGTCACTGTCAGAGATGCCGCGGCAGTTTCCACATCACCGACAGTGAAGGGGATGAGGCCTGTAGCGGTGTCTTCGTTCGTGGATTTATCGGTGATGTCACTGACGGTCGGCGCGTCATTTACCGCAGTAACCGTCACGGTGACAGTGGCAACATTGCTATCCAATGCCGCGTCCCCGGCTTTGTAGGTGAAACTGTCCGCACCAAAGAAATTTGCATCGGGGAGGTAGACGAGTTTCCCGGCAACGACCGATGCCATTCCATGGGATGGCTGGTTTACAATGCTATAGATCATGGAATCGCCATCCGGGTCGGTGCAGGACGGGTCGGCCTGTCCGCTGGCATCCTCAGCCGTCGTCAGGCTGACAGGGGAACAGACTGGCGCATTGTTCACCGAACTCACATTGACCGTAACGGTAACGGTATTCCCATCCACATGACCATCGTTGACCTTGTAGGTAAAACTGTCCACCCCGTTGAAGTACGCATGAGGAGTGTATGTAAATGAGCCGTCCGCGTTCAGAGTGACTGTTCCGTTTGCCGGGTTGGTGACCTTGATCGCGGTGATCGGATCACCATCCACATCGGAATCGTTACCCAGCACACCCGGAATCGCAACGGTAAGAGCTGTATCTTCAGCGGTGTTGTAAGAATCGGCCACAGCCACCGGCGCGTCATTCACCGGCGTGACCGTGATATTGATTACGGCAGGTGCGCTGTCCAACGAACCATCGTTTACTTTGAACGTAAATGAGTCGGCGCCAAAGTAATTCGCAAAGGGGGTATATGATCGATTCGCGCCGGTACCGGTCAGCGTGCCATGTGCCGGGCCACCGGTCACCTCATAAGTGAGAGTCCCGCTGTCGATATCGGAACCAGTCAGGGTGAGCGCACGAGGCGTATCTTCTGCTGTGGTAATCGACTGGGGATTTGCCACCGGCGCGTCATTGACCGCGTTCACGGTGACGGTCACATTGGCGGTGTTACTGTAGACCAGCCCATCGAAGGCACGGTAGGTCAATGAATCTGGGCCGTTGTAGTTAGCGTCAGGAGTGTATCGCAACAAGCCAGAGACAACAGAGGCAGTGCCGTTCGTCGGCTGAGTCACAATGCTGTAGGTCAGAGGGTCGCCATCGCCATCCGTACAGGAGGGAGATCCTTCGCCGGTGACATCCTCGTTCGTGCTCAGGCTGACCGCCGAGCAGACCGGGGCGACGTTTACCAGTTCGACGGTGATGGAAACTGTGGCAGTGTTGCTGTTTACCGTCCCGTCGTTCACGTAAAAGGTGAACGAGTCCGGTCCGCTGTAATTTGTATCAGGAGTGTAGGTGACATTTGGTGGAGCGCCGCTCAGGACGCCATGAGAAGGCGAGCCCAGGAAATACGTGAGCAGATCGCCGTCCACATCGGAGGCGGAGAGGGTGATATTCTTCGCCGTGTTCTCCAGCGTGGACACACTCTGGTTGTTCGCGACCGGCGCGTCGTTGATCGGTTCGATGGTCACATTGACCGTGATCGAGTCCGTGCCGCCATTTCCATCCGAGACTTGCACGACGAAATTATCCGAGCCGTTGTAATCGGCGGCTGGAGCATAACTGATTGCCTTAGTGGAACCCGTCCCACTTGCGGAGGCGGTCCCGTGCGAGGCGGGAGAGTCGATGCTCCATGTGAGAGTATCGCCATTGTCATCGGTGGCATTCAGTGTGAGGCTGAAGGAGTCCGGTGAACCATCCTCGGATATGGTGATGTTAACTGAATCGCCTTCTGTGATGACCGGAGGGAAGTTTTGAAAAGCGGTCAGATCCAGCCAGACATTTGTTCCGCTATGCCAGGTGCCGGTTTGATCGGCGACCAAATCGCCTATTTTGAACACGATGGTGCTGCCTTCCACGCCGCCTTCAACGACTCCCGGTGTGGAAGTATCATCGCCGGGAACATCCAGGCTATACCAGGCGCTGCTGATATATCCCACAGGCGATTGGGCATACTTCACGCCGTTGATCCATGCCGAGATAAGCGTGCCGTCCGGCACGATCACCCCATTGATTCTTGCCTGACCATAGAAACTGGAGGGCAGGGGTGGCAAAGCATATACCGGCGACACATTGCTGACCACCATGCAAATTGCCAGAAAAACTGCGATAAATACACGTTGCGTTTTCATGTCCACATCTCCTTTACTTCATCTTGCCTGCTTGCTATTCGACTTGCGGATGATACGGAATGTCCAAACGAGAATTACCAGTACGATGAGGATGAATACGATCCAAAGAATATTGTTCCCGGACTTATTCTCTTCCGGAATCTGTGCCGGGATCGAGGTTGGCGATGACTTGGGAACAGCAGTGAATCCATCCGGCGGCTGTCCCACAGATTTTGTCGGTTGCGGAAGGACCTGTTCCCCGGCGGGGGTGAGCGTCGGGAAGGTTTCGGCTGCGGAGGTGGGTTCTGATACCGTCTCGGTGGAGGAAGAAGCCGCGGACCTTGTTGCAGTGGGTAGTTTGGTCGGAAGTTTGATCGGCGTCTGCGTGGGGACAGGCGTCGGCGTGGCTTGAGGCGTATTCAGCGGCGCAGCGGAGGAGGCGGTCAGGTTGACGCTTGTGTTCGTCGCGCTTTTCCAGGTGCCTGTTTCCACCGCCAATACGCCGGCAATGTCGAACTGGACGATGTCGCCTTCTTTTCCTCCCTCGATTTCTGGTGTTGAGCTGTCGTCGCCGGGGACATCCAGCGAATACACCGAATCACCCTGATATGTCTGGGTATAGCCGGTGGAGTAGACCTGACCGTTGATCAGCGCCCGGACCACCGTCCCATCCGCGACGTTCTCCCCGTTCACCTTGACGGTGCCGTAGAAACTGGAAGGCAAAGGCGGTATCAACGCTTTTGCAGGAATCACGGCGAACAAATTCGCCAGGGAAGTTATCAACAGGAATACAACCAACCTCGATAATTTCATCATTTGTTTCTTTCTCCTGATCGTTTCTTTCGAGCCGCAATCCGACCGGAGGGAGGTGGATCAGGCGCTCCCTCCGGTCTCGTTGTGTTACGGCGTCGAATAGTCAATCGTCCAGGCATGATCAGCGCTCACCTTGACCCAGTAGCCCCAGCCCGGAGTGAGTTGAGAGAGGTCATTGGCAAACGGTGGAGACAGGCGGTCGAATAATTTCCACGGGTCGGACGGCTCATTGGCGTGGTAGGTATAGATCAGGGTGAAATCAATGCCCACACCATTCCCTGAAAGGACATCGGGCAGGGAGCCATTCGCCGCGGCTGGAAATGCCACGAGATTCCAACCGCCCGTATTGGTGGAGAGCTGGATTTCAGTGCTGACAGGGATCGTCCCTTGAACATCCAGCGAATCGGCGGCGGTCATGTGGATCCAAAAGCCCATCGTTTCATCCAACGCCGTGAGCGAATCCGGTGAATAGGGGATGTTATCCGCCTTGAGCCAGTTGCCGCTTCCGGCGCTGGCGCCTGTTGCGTCCCAGGCGTAGACCAGGTCGTACTTTCCGGCGATGCTTGACAGAACCGAAGCAAGGCTAGTATCGACAGGATGCACATTGAACGAGACCAAATTCCAGCCCTGGACGAGCGCAATGCTGTGGGTGACCACATCCAGCGCGAATACGGCGGTCATGGTCTTATTGCCATCCATTGTGATACTGGCTGGATTCGTCGTACCGGTGAGGTCGCCCTCCCAATGGTCGAAATGCCAGCCCGCGGCGGGTGTTGCGGTCAATTCAACCGACTCCCCGTGGGTATATGCTGTCTTTTCGGGATTCTTTGTGACCGTACCATGTTCGCTGAGAACGGTCAGTGTGTACTGGTTTTGTGAATAATTCGCCACAACAATGGTGTCTTCAACCATCGTTACCTTGTTATCCGACAGGGATGGCGTCCAGCCTGTGAACGTCCACCCTGCGTCCGGCGTAACGCTGAGGGTGACCACGTCGCCATGGTGATAGGTCGATTGATCGGGAGTCTTTGTTACAGTGCCGTGTTCGCTGACGATGGTGAGGGTGTACTCGTTCAAAGCGTAGTTGACGCTGACGCTGTGTGCACCGGCGGGCATCGTCAGGGTGTTCGTAGCGGCGATGCTGGAATCATTGCCTGTTCCAGTCCAACCAGCAATGTGTGAGCCAACGTCGGGAGTGGCGCCGCTCAATTGGATGCTTTCGCCTGCGCGATACATTCCGGCGGGGCACCCGGCAGATTGAACGGGATCAGCCACCGGGTCCGTGCCCTGACCCGTGTGTCCGAGGGTCAAGGCGTAACAGGCGTAGACGTTGATCGTCACGCTGGCGGAGGCGTTGTTGTAGTTGACCGCGTCATCCGGTGTGAAGTACACGGAGAGCGTCTGTCCATCTCCGGCATTGAGGATGGTCCCCACAGGTGGTTCGTAAACGAAGGTTCCCGGCACGGAAGCCGTGGCGTTGAGTTGAGCCGCGCCGAGCGGGGTGCCTTGCATGATGTCCGCCGGATTTGCCCAGGTGATGACCGGGGTGGCTTTGTCGACGGTCAGGTCTGCTGCGGCGGCGCTGCCAGCAAAGGCGGGGTCGCCTGTGAAATCCGCGGTGACACCGCCCGGATATGAACCCGTTCCGATGCCTGCCAGACTAACATTTTCGAGTGTAGCAATGCCGCTTGCATTCGTTATCGCATTGCCAACATGCAAACCGTTCAATGCGAAGCCAATTGTCTTTCCGCCCAGCCCGGAGCCGTTATAGCTCAAGGTGGCGGAGAGGGTCACTGTGCCGCCGTACTCGCCCGAGGCCGGGTTGAGCGTCAGCGTTGTAGTCGCTGTGACCTCGTACGCACCCGCGTCGCAAGCCAGTCCCTGCGGGCGGGCAATGCCGCGCTGGTCATCCGCCGCGCAGGTCGAATTGTCCCCTGCATCGATGGCGGAACTCCCCGCGCCGAGCGCCATAGTGTGAGTGAGTCCGCCGTTATCCGCCAGAGCAACCAGCAGCGGATCACCGATGAGAATGTTCGTGCAAACACTACCCGCAGGCTGGCAACCACCTTCGACAACGCTATTGGAAATGGCAGTCACGCCCACGCCGTCACTGGTGATCTCGTCCAACCCACCCCCTGCATTGTTTCCCCACAGAATGCTGTTACGAATGACCGGGTTGCTTTGCTTGTTTGCGGGAGCCACACCCACTACGTTGCGCATCGCGCCGCCGAAGCCTGCAGGCGCTGTATTGCCGCTGATGGTCACATTGTTCAGGATTGGGCTGGAACCTTCATTGAAAATAGCGCCGCCTCTGACGTTGGCTGTATTCCCGCTGAATGTGACATTGGTCAGGATCGGATTGCTGTTCCCGTTGAAAAGACCGCCTCCGCCATTGGCTGTATTGTCCTTGAAGGTAACATTGGTCAGCACGGGCACGCTGGCAGGATCATTCGAGCTGGCTGTCTGATTGTTCATGCCGCCGCCAGCACCGCCTGTTGCTGTATTATTGACAAAAGTGACGTCGGTCAGAATGGCGTTACTGTTCATCGTTACCAAGCCGCCGCCGCGTGGAGCAGTATTGCCCAAGAAAGTCACATTGGTAAGCCTTGGGCTTGTCATGCTGGAGTCCGTTGAACCTGAGGTGATGCTGTACATGCCGCCGCCGAAGTTGCTGGAAGCGTTGGTGCTGATCGTGAGATGGGTCAATGTCGGACTGGCATTTTCATTATAGATACCGCCGCCCAGTCCGTCCGCGCTCGCGTTCCCACCCGTGATTGTGAACCCATCCAATATTGTGGAGGGGGAAACACTCACAGAGGTGACGATATGATAGGCATTTCCAGCATTGCCGGCCATCTGGTCAATATCGCCGCTCAGGATCGTGATGTACGTTTCGGGGTAACGCTCGTCGAGCAGGATCTCTGTCCCGGCAAACCCGCCATAGATGGATACTCCCTCCTCCAGCCAGAACGAACTGGCGCGGTCGTTATTTGTTTCTCCCGCGCCTTCGTCCGGGTAATACGTCCCTTCCGCGACCCAGATGGTCGTCCCGTTCGCAGGTGCGGCAGTCAGGGCATCCTGCAAGGTACGGAATGCCCAATCCCAGTTACACCCATTCGGCGTGGGGGCGGTTGAGTCTTTATCGACATAAAGGATACCCGTACAGACAGGCGGAGCTTCGGTAAAGGTTGCAGTAATATTTGTATCGCCATTGATCGTGACCGAAATAGGATTATCCATCCCGGTCACATCGCCAGACCAACCGGCAAACTGCCAGCCCGCATTGGGCGAAGCCGTGAGTTCCACCACATCGCCGAAATGATAGTACTCCTGGTTGGGATTCTTCGTCACCGAACCACTCCCGACGACGACCACAGACAACCTGTAATTGTTCGGCGTAACGGTAATTTCAACGGTGGCAATATTGCCCCCCGACGTACCATCGTTCGCCTGATAGGTGAAACTGACCGCGCCGTGGAAATTGGTCGCAGGCGTGTACACAAACGAGCCATCGGCATTGAACGTCAACACACCACTGGAAGGATCGCTGAGTTTGACTGCCGTAAGCGGACTCCCCTCTGCATCTGTATCGTTGCCCAACACACCCGGCGCGGCAACAGTCAGTGTCGTATTCTCAGCCACAGTATATGAATCGGCGGCCGCCACCGGCAGGTCATTCACCGCGTTGACGGTCACCGCCACCGAAGCAGTATTGCTTTCGGCTGTACCGTCGCTGGCTTTGTAGGTGAAGGCTGTAGAGCCGTTGAAATTCGCGGGGGGAATATATTCCAGCACGGAACCCGTCACCGAGGCGGACCCAGACCCGGGCTGGTTGACGATTGAGTAAGTCAGCGAATCATTCTCCACGTCGGTGCAGGATGCCGCGACCTGACCGATTGCATCTTCATCGGTCACCAGATCCACATTCAAGCAAACCGGCGCGTCGTTTACCGGGGTAATATTGACTGTCACGGTGGCGGTATTGCTGTCCGCTGTGCCATCGTTGGACTTGAAGGTGAATGAGTCGGAGCCGTTGAAGTTGATGTCCGGGGTATATGTCAGATTGGGAGCTGTTCCGGTAAGGGCGCCATGCGCAGGCTGAGTCAGAACCGTGTAGGTCAGCGGGTCGCTTTCGACATCGGTAGCGGTGAGGGTGATGTCCATCGCAGTGTCTTCGGTTGTTGTCACAGTCTGGTCGTTCGCCACTGGAGCCGTATTGCCTCCCGCAGTGGTAAAGCCCCAGGTGTCGCTGGAGGTCTGGTGTGTGCCGTCCGAGGAGACCACGAACCATTCGTATTGCGCGTTGGCGGTGAGTCCGCTCCATTGGACAGAAGCCGTTCCACCTGATGGGATACTGGACGCCGTTCCAATCACACTGAAGCCCACTCCATCCATACCATAGGACAGGTTGAAGTTATTTTGCGCCGCGTCCGATTTGTCATAGTCCTTGTTCTGGGTCGGTGAGTAGGTGCGGACGTAGATCATGTCGTCTGTTGGTGAGAAACGCATGATACGCAGGTAGCCGCTCTGCTGGTTGTCCACACTCTGGTAATCGGAACGCAGGGTATAAACCGTATGACCGTTATATACATCTGTGCGCCGCGCCGCGACATCGAGATGTCCGCCCATAATTAGGAATAGGTTGGGGTTCGCCTTAAGAGCATTGTAGATGGTGGATCCCTGTGTGGAAAAGGCGGTGGAGGTGCCGCCTTGCAGCATGTTATGGCTGATGACAATCGCACGGCGGTTGCTGTGCGTCTGGAGCAGGTCATTCGCCCAGACCAGCACCGGGTGGGAGGAGGTGGTCATGCTGTCGTCATATTCGATGAAAATGACGATGAAGCCCAGTCCGCTGGCTTCGAAAAGGGCATAATGGTTATCGTTGTCGCTCCCGTAATGTCCGCCATAGGTAGGCTGACCAGTAAAGCGGGATGCGCCAAAATAGGTATTGAAATTCCCTGTGTTAGAGGGGGCGCCATCATGGTTGCCCGCCGCCAGCCCGTACGGGATATTTGCCGCATCGAGGATATCGTAGGCGGCATCAGCGTTCGTCCATTGGGTGACGTTGCTGGCTACATCCACGTTGTCGCCCAAGCTGGCGACATAGACGATATTGTCGCTGGTTTTGTGGTCCACCACCCATTGCATCTGCGCGTTATAAATAGCGGGATAGGTGGAGGCGTAATATTGCGCGTCGGGAATGACGATGAGGGTGAAATCGGGTCCCGCCGCGGCCTGCATGGGACGCCCATAGAAAGTGACATTCAACGGCTGACCTTCCGGGTCGGAAACGTTCACCGAAAGCGTAGCAGTTGTCCCGACGTTGGAAGCGCCGTTCACCGGGCCGACGAGTTGCGGCGCGTCCGGCGACAGGTTGACCTCCGCATTGAACGGCGATCCAGCCACCCAGCTGTAGCCTGATCCCGTTATCGTGCCGTGGAAGGCGTTCCCGGATGAATCGTTCACCGCCGAGCCCGTGCCTTCGTCAAATCCCCACCTGCCAAGCAGACCGGTCTGCGGACTGGAGAGTTTCGCGTTGATCGTGCCTACGATCTCACCCTGCGTACGCGGGTAGTTCCAGATTCTCACTTCATCGAGGGCGCCATCGAAATAACCGGTCGTTGAATTGTCGGTTTTCATGGAAGTGCCAAACGCCAATTGCGAAATATTGTTGGCATTGGCAGGCTGTCCGATGGTCTGCTCCTTGTCGAGGTTACCGTTGAGGTACAGGCGCATGACTGAACCATTGTAGGTGGCGGCGACATGATACCAAGTGCCGTTCATCAGCGGCGTGACGCCGCAAACGGGGTGATTCTGCCCGGGCGCCGCGCCGGTTTGCGCCTCTTCAAAGTCGGCACACAAGACACCATCCGAGCCGCGGATGCCAAAGAAGTAATTGATATCCGCATTTTCGGTTTCAGCGTCGGCGGTACCGTTGGTAATGACCGGGACGATCGTCTCGCCGCCTGAACCGGAGGAAATCGCCGTACCGGCGCCATCGCGGCGGATCCAGGCTTCCAAGGTAAATTGTGCGGTGTCGGCAGTATCACCCAGCGCGACATAGGCATTCGCGCTCCCGAGGTCCAACGCTTCAGGCGGAGGCGGAGGCAATGGGATTGCACTTGCCTCTGTCGACAAGGGGGATTCGTTACCGTAAATATCCACCGCCGTGACAGCATAGAAATATTCCGTGCCCGCGCTCACAACCGAATCGGTATACGCAGGCGCTACCAAGACAGTACTGTTGAGAGGAACTCCCAAAGTGACCGGGCTGGTTGTACTGCGATACACGTTATATCCTGCCAGGTCGGGTTCGATATTCGTCGTCCATTCCAATTGGACCGCGCCGGGCCGCGGTGAAGCCATCAGGTTGGTTGGAGCAGCGGGAGGCGTGGTCTCGATATAGGCGTTGAACGGTGAGCCGGGCGTCACCCAGCTATAGCCGGTATTTGTGATCGTGCCATTCACCGTCGTGCCCGCCGAGCCGTTGACCACCGTGCCGGTCCCTTCGTTCAGGCTCCAGCGCGCCACCAGACCGGTCTGGGCGGTGTTTATCTGCGAATTGATGGTAGAAATAATCTGGGCACGTGTGCGCGCATAATTCCAGATGCGCACTTCGTCGAGCACACCCTGGAAATGACCGTTGACTGTCCCGTCCGATTCGATCATGGTGCCCAATCCGGCGTGCTGGATTGTATCGGAGCGCGGTGCAGCATTCACCACCAGTGTGGCTTCCAGGTTGCCATCGAGGTATAGACGCCAGGTCGTACCATCATAGGTGGCGGCGGCATGGTGCCAGACATCGTTGGTAATCATCGTCGTGCCATAGACGGGATGGTTCAAACCAGTCGCCATATCCTCAAAGTCCGCGGCGATGACATCGGTCGTATCATCGATGACCAGCATCCAGTTCGCGTCCACGTTCGAGCCATCATCCTGCGGCGAGCCATGCGTTACGAGCGGGATGGCGCTGGTCACGCCGCCACTTCCAGTAGTATTGCTGGTACCTGCCCCGGTACGTTTGAACCAGGTCTCAAGCGTGAATTGAGGCAGGTCGAGAGCCGCCGGATCACCGAATGTCACATACGCCGTGGAACTTCCGAAATCCAAAGCGTAAGCAGTTTCATCCGGTGTAGTGACACAGGACACATCACTGTAACTGGATGCTCCGCCTACGCCGACCGCGCGCACGCGATAGCAATACTGGGTCAAGGGAAGGACGCTCGCATCGGCGTACGTGACAATGTTGGATCCCACCGTTGCCAGCAGGTTGAATGGACCTCCGGCATCGCTTCCGCGCTCGACCTCGAAACTGGTCTCGTTATTGGAGTTATCCACCCACGTCAGGTTGACGTTGTTGGCGGAGGATGCCACGGCAACGAGTCCACTTGGGGCAGAGGGAGCAGGCGGAGGCGTGATGTTGAACGGCGCGCCGGTCACCCAGGTCGGTCCGTTGGTTAATGTTCCGGGGAATGTCCCAATGGAACTATGGACGACTGTCCCGCCTCCTTCGTTCATCCCCCACCGCGCCACCAGTCCTGTCCCGCTGGTCAGTTCGGAATTGATCGAAGCCATGATCTCGGCTTGTGTACGGGCAACATTCCAGATCCGCGCTTCGTCAAGCATCCCGCCGAAATATCCGGCAGGAGAGGCAGTTGGAAGTCCATTCGATTGCAATGCTGACCCCAGGGAGGCGTGTTGAATGCTATCGTAGCGGGGAATCTTATTCGTCGTGACTGTGGCGTTCCCATCTTCCACGCCATTCAAATAAAGTTTCCACTGACCTGATGCGCTATCGTAGGTGGCGGCGGCGTGATACCAGGTATTTTTATTGAGCGTTGTCGTTCCGAAAACAGGGTGATTGCCGCCATTGACATTATCTTCAAAATCAGCGGCGAGTCGTCCGGTTTGAGTGGTTGTGTTGTAATCGATCCCCAGGAAATAATTCATATCTTTGTTGTCGCTGTTATCTGTTTCACCACGTCCTTTTGTAAGAAGCGGTATGCCTGATGTGACACCTCCCGTACCAGAGGTCGTTGGCGTCCCTCCGGTCCAATAGAACCAGGTTTCCAACGTGAATGTCTGCAATCCCAATCCTGATGCAACGCCGAGGGTGACATAATCATTTGTGCCGTCAAAATTCAAGCCGGTTGCCTGAAGCGCAGGCACGGCGCCAACCTCATTCGAAACCGCAGATTGATTTGCGCTCGTGTCTACGGCAGTGACCACATAATAATATGTTGTGCCATCGGTCAATCCAAAGTCGGAATAGCTCGTACCGGAAACCAGCGTCCCGCCATTGACGGGACTCGTCAATGTCACCGGGGACGTTTCACTGCGGTAGACGTTGTAGCCCGCAATATCCGTGTCGCCGGGCGCAATCCATGTCAGGGTGATGCCTCCGCTAAATGGCGCGGCTGTCAAGCCTGTCGGTGCGGCAGGAGGTGTAGTGTCCGGGATTGGGAATCCATCCACCCAAGTGGGAGGCGTGGCAGTTGGCATAAGTGCGCCATTGGGGCGTCCCGCAACCGAGTTTGCCGCTGTTACCCCAGAGCCTTCATTCAATCCCCAGCGCCCGATCAGACCAGTGCCACTGGTGAGTTCGCTGTACATATCGGCTTGAATTTCAGCCTGCGTGCGAACCACATTCCAGATACGAACTTCATCAACAATGCCTGCGAAAAATCCTGCAGCTGCCCCAGTAGAAGTCATGGCCGTGCCAATACCGGCATGTTGGATACTATCCCAACGCGGGTAACGAACCGCGCCAACATCCGTAACGGGCCCATCTTGCACGCCATTAAGATAAAAAGTCCAATAGCGCCCATCGTAAGTGACTGCGGCATGGTACCAAACATTGTTTTGAATTGCCGTGGTACCAAAAGCAGGATGGTTAAGACCAGCCGTTCCACCAGCAACACAAGGCGCGCCCATGGCAGAGGCACATTCTTCGAAATCGGCCGCGAGGCGATTTGTAGCGCTGTCAATTCCGAAGAAATAGTTCATATCCACATTGGTACCCTCAGCCTCGCCGCGTCCTTTGGTTACAAGCGGAATCGCTGCACTTAATCCACTCGTGCCTGTGCCAGTGGCAACACCTGTCCCCGTCCGCTTGAACCATGTTTCAATCGTGAATACCTGAGCACCCAGCCCAGTATCCATACTCGCAGAGGAACCGAACGTTACATAGTGATTGCTTCCATTAAACTGCAACGCTTTTCCGGCAGGCGCGGCATGAGCGCTGACAGTTGGCATCCCCACAGCACTCAGCACCATGGACAAGACCATAAGCGCCGAGAGACTCCGATACAGACCTTCCTGAAAGGATTTCATGATGTGTGATTTCATTTTTCCTCCTACCAAAAATCGGTGGAGTTTGCTTTCACCCCATGTTTATTGCTAAAGTTTGCTCAAATCACCCTTAATATAAGCAAACGCCCATGGAACAAACTTCCCTGAAAATTCGAAAATAGATTGGAAGTTTGCGCAAACGGGATCAAAAAAAATACTCTAAACTTACATATTTGCAAGGCAATTACATGACAGCTTGCAAATATGAAAGGTACGTGACAAATGTCACCAGTTTCCATGACATCTCTCAAGGTGAGAGTTCATGCAATTCGATTGCTTATAAATGTCATCGTCTCCATCAGCTTACATTTTTGAAAAGTCATTGTCAAATGTCAAACCACGCAAAAATCGATTACTTTAATCCAACTGATCATAAAAACTGGATCAGGTGGGGAGTACTCCCCACCTGATCGTGTACAACCCTCAATCAAGGCGCTATATATCCCACGTCCCAGGTAAGATCGGTGGCGACGTTAATCCAGTAGCCCCAGCCCGGCGTCAGTTGCGTCAAATCGTTGAGGAAAACCGGAGCTGAACGATCATACAGTTTCCATGGATCCAGAATGTCATTCGCATGGTAGGCATATACCAAAGAGAAGTTTGTACCGACTCCGTGATCGCTTAACACTGCCGGCATGGATTGATCGCTGATGGACGGGTAGCCGACCAGGTTCCAGCCGCCCGCGTTATCCCACAGAGAGATATTGGTCGTTGTTGGAACACTGCCCGCTACTTCCAGAACATCGGTTGATGTCATGTGAATCCAGAATCCAACCGTCTCATCGAGCGCGGTCAACGTATCCGGTGAGAAGGGCACGTTGTCATACTTCAACCAGTTGCCGCTTCCCGGATGGGCGCCAGTCGCATCCCAGGCGTAGACCAAGTCGAAGCTGTCTTCCACACTGGCGAGTACGGAAGCGATCGCAGTATCTGTCGGATGTACGTTAAACGAGATCAGGTTCCAGCCGGGCACGAGCGAGATATTGTGCATGAACGGAGTAACGTGTACATCGGCGGTTGCCGTCACCGGGTTGCCATCATCGTCCGTTACTCTGAGTCCAATGACGTAATCGCCCACCGTATTCCAGACATGGGAGACCGACATGCCAACAGCCTCATCATACAGACCGTCGTTGTCCAAATCCCATGCATATGTGCAGGTATCCACGCTTGCGCACACTGCTGATCCGGTCACAGCTATCGATTGACCCGCGACCGCTATATAGGGTCCGCCCGCGCTGACACTTGCCGGGAGTACATCGTTCACCGTCACAGACGCGGTGTATTCTGTCTCTGCGAAATCCTTGTCTCGGATCTTCCCTTTTACTGTAAGCAGGCCATTGTCAGTTGTTGGACAGGAGGTTGTGTTAGCTGCGCCCCAGCCGCCATACCCCACGCCGCAATCGAAGGCATACCAGAAACCTGCCGTCAAATCGGCGGTACTCGCATCGATTGGGTCCGTCAGTGATACAGTGACCTCACCGCCTTCGTCAACAATCGCAGTCACATTGAAAGTTGCGGTCGGCGCGATATTGTCCACAATCACTTCTGTAGTGTATTCCGTAAAACCGTCATCTTGATCGATGATACGGGCGCGGACCACGTGCGAGCTTGGTCCATCATCGAATGTACAGGTGGTCGAAGCATCCGTACTGCTGTTTTCATATGTGGCATCCGCCAATGGGCCGCCGTCACAAGCAAAGGCATAATGGAAGCCTGCGTTTTCGTCTGCACCGGATGGATCGGTCTGCCCGGCAAAAGTGACGGTAGCCGGACTGCCTTCGTTCGTCGGACTGTTATTGACAAGGTTCGCGGTTGGCGAGATGTTATTCACAGTGACCGTGAACACAGTCGACCCTTCTCCACCCTGAACATCAATTACTTTCAGTCCTACTGTGTATGTTCCATTGTCCGCCCAGGTATGGGTAAGCGGATTGCCTGTTTCATCATAAGCGCCGTCGTTATCCCAGTCCCATTGATAAGTATCCGCGTCATCGCCCGCGTCAGTAGCAGAGGCGACAAAACTAATTGTGTTGCCTTCATCGCCTGAATAAGGTCCACCGGGGAGTACTTGCGGCGGATGGAAATCAAGCCGCACGTTCGTGCCGCTATGCCAGACGGCGGTGGCAACCACGCGCCCATTGACTTTGAAGGTAATCGTACTGCCTTCAGATGTAATTTCGCCGGGCACGTCGATGCCATAAATCAACATTCCTTGATAGTTGCCAATTACAGCGGTGGCGGCAGGGGTCGTCCCAATCGGTAGATAGGCTTCGACAATATCTCCCTCTTCTGGAGGATTGTCGGAGAAGTGAATCTCACCATAGAAACTCGACGGCATCGGCGGAGGCGTCCCAGTGCCCACCTGGATTGCCACTGTAGCAATATTGCTGGTCAAGATACCGTCACTTGCCTGGTAGGTAAACGAGTCGTTGCCGACAAAGTTTGTATTCGGTGTGTAGGTGAAGGAGCCATCCAGGTTGAGGGCAAGCGCGCCATGCGCAGGATCAGTCAATTTCACCGCCGTGATCGGGTCGACATCGGTATCGTTCGCCAAGATGCCTGTTTCGGCTGGCACATTCAATGTTGTATTCTTGTTTGTAGAATAAACATCGTTGATTGCCACCGGGGCAAGGTTCCATTGTTCGTAATACGGAACGATACCGAAGACGGTGGAAAGTCCCGGCTTGACCAAGCTGACGCGGTCATAGTAATAAAGCGGGATGACCGCCGCATCCTCCTCGACGAGGATCTGCTCCGCCTCCTGAACGTACGCCAGGCGCTGGGCAGGGTCCTGCTCCGCACGGATCAAATCCAACAGTTCGCGATAACGAGCATTATCCCAGCCGATACGCTTCGTCCAGGTCGCATCTGGATTGAACCGATCATAAAGAATGTTGTGTGCATCGTAGTAATCGACAATCCATCCCAGGCGATAACCGTTATATTCGCAGGCTTCAGGATTCTCCTCGCACCCGCTGATCCATGATCCGAAATCGGGTCGATAATGCGTCTCCACTGCAACGCCCAGCCCCGTTCGCCATTGATCTGCTATGGCATCGATCACTGGAATTTGCATGGTATTGCGGGCATATAAATGAATTGTGGGAAGATCCGTTCCGCCGGGATAGCCTGCCTGCGTCAGCAGGGATTGTGCAACTGTGAGGTTGTATTCGTAACCCACCGCGTTCCCTTGGTAGCCAGGAAACTCCGGCGGAATAATGCCAGTTGCCGTCTGGCGCCAGGGGGTATTCAGTACAGTATCAAGCAGGGCACGCCGGTCGATTGCCGAGGCAAGCGCCTTGCGGACAAGAGGATTATCTGTTGGAGTCCGTTGAACATTTAGTTCGATGTCATGGAAACCAGGTAAAGCAGAGTAGACGCGTTCAGGGGTGTAATTTGCATCGTCAAGAGCCGATTGCGGTGCATCGATCACGGTATCCACTTCGCCACGCTTGTAGGCTTCGAACTGTTCGTTCGTATCCGGGATGATGGGCATCGCCATCTGGGGAAAGTCCACCTGGGCAGCATTGTAGTAATTTGTATTCTTCCCAAACAGGAAGTGCGTGCCATCATGTTCGAGCAGTTTGAACGGTCCATTACCCACAAAGTTGGCTGGAGCAACCCATTCTGAACCGTGCAGGGTGATGAGGTCTTTGCGGATCGGGATCATGCCCGGAATGGACAGAATGTGCGGCAAATGCACGGCTGGGCGCGCCAATGTAATCTGCAAGGTTGTGTTATTCGGGGCGGTAATGCCTACTGTATTCGGATCGGTCACAGAACCATTGTTGTATGCTTCAGCGCCCTGAATGTCATACAGCAGGGATGCATAAGCCATGCCATACTCTATCGGCGAGGTCGCCGGGTCGAGAAGCCACAACAAACCATCCGCGTAATGTTGTGCGGTGACGGGCTGTCCATCAGACCAGAGCATGTCGTTCCGCAGGGTGAAGGTGAATACTTTGCTATCCGGCGAGATGGTGTAGCCGGTCGCGGCGGCGGGGATCAATGAACTGTCAGCCTGTGAAACGCGGTAGAGTGGTTCGTAGAGCAGGTTGAACACACTCCAGTCTTCCAGAGTGTATTGCGGCTGGGCGAGTTTGACGTCCCGCGTGATCCCCACCACCAGCGGGACCGTGTCGGGCGCAAGCCACGGGGTGTAGACCGTCCATGTGACAGAGGTTGAATCGCCGTCGGCGTCGTCTATGCGGACCTCGCCGCTCGTGCCGTTGACCACGTCGTATTTGTTCTGTTCGAAGTTCTCATCGCCGAAGGCGCTGTAATCGGCTGTCCAGCCGCCGCCTGCATCCGCCGTGAAGTGGCGGGTCAGGGTGCCGGTATCCGCCCAGAGGTCGAACCAGATATCGGCGGAGGCGGGAGCGGTGCCTGAGATGGTGTCCGCGGGCACGTTCCAGCCGGTCACATCCAGCGTGTCAACTATGAGAGTCCTGGTCGTGAAGCCGTCGGTCATGGTGATCGTTTGCCCACTGGCGAGGGTGAAATCTTCACCCAGGTCGAAGCGCAGGCTGGTGTTATAGAGGCTGCCCGTGTAATAGGCATACTGTGAGGCGGTGTAATCCACTGGTTCAGGCGTGTTGGGGTCGTCGATCTGCAGGGTGACGTTCGTGTCGCCCTGGAACTCATACCCTTCCACCGCGTTCTCGTTCAAGCGGGCGTTGATACGCGGATTGGGTACGTGCTGTCCATAATAGGTGCCGTCTCCGTCCTCGTCGTTCTGAGAGGAATCGACCCAGGTGCCGTGGACAATATCATAGATACCTGTAAAGTCGACAGACCAATTGCCGTTTCCATCGGCAGTCACAGTTGGACCGTTGTAGCAGTTGTTATTGTCGCATGCCCAAATATCCACATTGGAGCCCGCCTGCGCCGTACCGGTGACGACATCGGTATCAACATCTATGCTGGTAAAGGCAAGGGAAGTGACCGTGTGAGTCTTGGTGATCGTGCCATCAGTGGCAGTGACAATATCACTCGCCTTTATGTCGAATTCACCTTCAAGCTTGATCTCGAAGCGATATTCTCCGGGGTTCCAGGAGGCTTCGTAGACCACAGCCGTCCTTGTAATATCCGGCGAGACAGGAGTCAGGGGGTCATCCACAGTAACAGTGACCGTTGAGCCCAATGTCCATTCCTGACCTTCAATATTATTGTCATTGGCGCGGACATTGATCCTGGGATTCGGCATATTCTTCCCAAAGAAGGTGCCATCGCCATCCTCATCATTCTGAGAGGAATCTATCCAAGTGCCGTAGGTAATGTCAAAGATGGGGGTAAAGTCGACAGACCAAACACCATCCCCGTCCGCCACTGGATCCGGGGCGTAGTTGTAGCAATTGAAACTGTCGCAAGCCCAGATAGCCACCGTTGAACCTGCCGCTGCCACACCAGTGACCACATCGGTATCCATATTGACATCGGTGAATGCCAGAGATGTGACGGTATGAGTCTTGGTCGTGGTGCCATCGGTGGCAGTGACGGTATCACCCGTCTTGACATCGTATATATTTCTCAAATCAACATCGAAGCGATATTCTCCGGGGTTCCAGGAGGCTTCATAGACCACGGCCGTCCTTGTAATATCCGGCGAAGTGGGAGTGACCGGGTCATCCACAGACACTGTGATGGTCGAACCAAGAGTCCATTCCCAGCCTTCGATACGGTCATCATTTGCCCGCACACCAATGCTCGGATTGGGAACATGCCAGCCATACGTTGTACATTCGCCATCTTCATCGCATTGACGGGCTTCACTGCCGGTGCCTACCTTAATATCGATAATATCCTGCTCATCGTTGTCCTCGCCCACATGGGCAAAGTCAGCGATCCAATTGCCGTTCGTATCGGCGGTTACACGTCGGAAACCAGTGCAACCATTCTGATCACAGTAAATGTGCCCCACATCCACCTGTGAGCCAGGTACAGCCGTGCCCGACACGGTATCCAACGCCGGGTCCACAGCCGTGACCGTCAGATTGGTCACGGTATGGGTTTTGGTCGTTCCGCCCTGGGACATGCTCACCAGTTGACCGGATTCGAGTATGAACGCTCCAAGGTCAAACCGGACGAAGGTCTGATTCGGATCCCAATCTGCCACAACAACGGTCTGGGTATCGGTGTAATCCGTTCCTACACCGTTATCGGGGTCATCAATGGTCAACGTGACTGAAGAGCCCAGTGGCCACTCGTAACCGTGAACCTGATTCTCGTTCTTTCGGGCAGAGAAGGATGGATTGGGCAGTCGCAGATACCACCAGGTTCCATCACCATCCTCATCGCTTTGCCCAACATGATATTCTTCACCGGGTTTAATATCGGCAATTGTCTCACCCGCTTCATCCCCTGTTGTATTGAAATCAGCTGTCCAACTCCCATCCGGCGCGGCGACCTCATGCCGCCAAATGCTGCTATCCCATTTGTTCTCGATGCGCACATCGCTGCCGGCTGCCGCAGTGCCTGTAACAATGTTTGTATCAGCGCTTATGCTCGATGCAGTCACTTCGGTAATGGTATGAGATCTGGTATAGGAACCGCCGGCCAAAGTAACAATGTGACCGCTTTGCATCATAAAATTTGGAGTTACGAAAAACCGGACCGAATGTCCGCTCGGGTCCCAGTCTGTGGGACCAGTCGGCTGGGTAACGGTGTAATCAGGCGATTGCTGTGTCACTGGATCATCGATTGTAAGGGTGATCTGAGTATTGGGCCAGCCATAGCCATGGACCTGATTCAAATCCCAAATATTGAAGGATGGATGCAGTTGGTAACCAGGCGCGGGTTCATCGGTACAACCGCTCGCGCTTAGAATACGCCCAATGTAATACTCCGTGACATACAACCGGCCTGTTGGTCCGACTGCAAGCCCGCGCGGAGTATTCAATCCACTCAGACAAACCGTTGTCTGTTGGGTCAACGCATCAATACGATATACCACTCCCTGATCCCAAGCGGACAGATAAATATTGCCGTCGGCATCACGAGCGAGCCCGCCACCTGTATGTGTGTTGGTCTGTGCATAGAGTGTTTTCCCCACCATGTTCATATCGATTTGGTACACATTTCCCCCGGCATCTGAAACATAGATCTTACCCAGTTGATCGTCAATGACAATCCCTTGAGGTGTATCAAGACCATCTGCAAGGTATAACTCGATCAGACTGCCATCCGACGCAAATTTGGATACGAAGCCGCCTGCGCTAACAGCATATAAATTATTTTGTGCGTCTATGGCGATGGCATTCGGATTACTAAGATTTGCAGTGGAGTCGACAAACACTGTCCTATTGCCAAATTCATCCAAGAAAAAGACTCTGTTCGTGTCGTCTGATACGTACAGGACGCCATTGGCATTGAAGTCCACCCCTGCCGCGCCAGCATAACCTGTGGAGAAGGTCGAGATCACCCCCTCCGGCGTAATCTTCGAGACCTTGTCTCCGCCCCCCTCACTTCCCTCATTGGCAACGTAAAGATTCCCCGCTCCATCGAAGTCCATATTGAAGGGGCCCCAGAGCCATTCTGCAACAACTGCCCATGGATCAGCGCGGCACGAATCATCAATATTGATACTCCCACCAATAATCCCTGCCTTTACGCCATCCACGTAACTCTTGACATCCGCCGGAACATCATCATCCGTCTCGTGGTAGGGAGCCAGCCCCACGCCGCCATCTGCCAGATAATATGTTACTGTGCCGGAGGAGAAGTTGCCATGCAGATAATCGCTGATAGTCTGTTTGACGCCAAAGTCCAGGTTCTTCATGGCGCTGGTGAGCAGTTTGTCTGAACCATCCACCGTGCCATTTCCAAACACGGAAATATACTGGTCGGTATCGACGCCAATGCTCCAGACCTCATGTTGCGAACTGTAGAGGATCGCTCCATTGCCAGTTTCGCCTGCTGCGGCAAAGATGACATCCGCCCCATCGGCGATCATGGTCTGGGCGGTCGTTTCTCCAAGAATCGGATCATTAAAGGAGCCGGTATAGTTGATCGTCACATTGGCATTGGAATTCGCACATTGAGCACCGTTGCGATATCCCTCGGCAAAGGCGACAACCGGCGGGATCTCCATTCCGCCCACCACGCCGACCTTGTTGCTTCCGGTCATCTTGCCAGCCAGCGCGCCTGCCAGGTACCCCGCCTGCTTGGCATCGAACGAGATGCCGCGCAGGTTGGCAGGCGGATTCTCGGGTGAATAATCTATAATCACAAACTTCACATCTGGGTTGGCATTGGCGGCTGCGACGAGATCATCTGCCAGCAGGAAACTGGCGCCAATGCATAGTTTGTTCCCATCGCTGACACATTGTTGTATAAGCGTGGCATATTCATCACTGCTAGCAGGTTCATACAGCGTGCCATCGATGCCAAGCTCAGTTTCCGCCTGAAGCAAGCCCTGATTTGCCAGCCAGTTCCAACCGTTGTCAGCAGTGCCGCCCACGTCGGTAACGAGACCAACTTTCACCGGTGCGTAGAGTGGATATCGATCCACATCCAGCCCGGCGCGAATCACATAAGCTGTATCTCCGATGCCGTCCGAACCCGGAATATCCTGTGCCGCGCCATGGAACATATCCAAGCCTGTGTAGGTATCCCAGGAATTACCACCGGATGGATAGCCATTGTCCCAGGTGTTGCCGCCATAACGCTCCTCGTCATCCTGGGCATGGATTGTATTGTTCTTGAACGTATTGTGATGGAAAGTATTCGCGTAGTTCGGGCAGGCGTCATTCCGACTGATCACAACACCTTTGGCGCTGCCGGAGATCTCGTTTTCGGTGACTGTGTTATAGCGGGCATCGCATGAGAAGTCCAGCCCGATCGTATTGTTACGGATGACATTAGATGTGACGTTATTATATTCCGGCCCCCAGCCGCTAAAGGAAATGCCCGTGCTGTTATTCATCATGGTGTTGTTCGTGATCGTTCCATGAGAGGCAGTATCCAGTGATATGCCGGGACCGATATTCCCTGTAATGGTGTTACCGCTCACCACCCAGTTGGAAGACCAACCAATCTGGACACCGGAAGCGCCATTATCATGAATATTAGAATCAAGAATGTTCAGATTATTTGAGCCTAAATATGCAACAATACCAATATTCGAATTCCCGTACACTTCAACATTTTGGAAAGTATTATTGCTATTGTTCTGGTCGTGATTATTGATCCCGTGGACACTATCGGTGGCAATCACATCGCTGACCGTGTTGTACGTAGCTCCGGAGGTGAAGAAGATTCCATATTGGGTATTTCTGACCGTGAAATCGGAGATCGACACATTATCGGTCGAAGGCATGTGGATGCCATACCCGCTTCCACTGCCGTCGATGATCGTCGTGGTTTTATCCTCTCCCTGCAGGATCAGGGATTTGTTGATGACCACATGCTCATAATAGGTCCCTGCGCGGACGAACACCGTATCGCTGGGGTTTGCCGCATCCACGGCGGCTTGGATGGTCGAATAGTCATCCGGCACGTAGAGGGTCACCGCACCAATGGTCACGTTCACCGTGACCGAATCCGTTCCCCCATTCCCATCATCCACCTGGACAACAAAGCTATCTGATCCGGTGTAATCGGTGTTCGGGGTATATCCCACCGTCACCGAAGTGCCTGTGCCGCTGGCGTTGGCAGTCCCGTTTGTCGCTGGGGAGGAAACGCTCCAGGTCAGGACATCGCCCATATTGACATCAGTAGCATTCAGGGTCAGATTGAATGGTTTGGGCGTCCCGTTTTTAGACATGCTTACAGAAACCGAAGCCCCTTCGGTGATGACAGGTGCTTGAACTGGTATTTCCGTATACAGATACTGTTTCGGCACATATTGACTGGTGGCGTCTGGTTTCGTCCAGTACAGACCAACATTGGCACTCCCCATCCTGTTCTTGTACTCCATCGTCACAGGATAGAACTGTCCTTCCACCAGATCCATCACGATGGAATATCCAGCGCCGCCAAGATCATCTGCGGTTTGCGTGACGCCGTTGATGGTGATCTGTAGGTAATCATCAATCCAAGCATGAAATTCATAGGTCCCCGTGGCAGGCGCTTCGATATAGCCGGTCAACGTCTCCTCAAGCAGGCTCCAACTATGGAACATACCCGCCCAGGAACCGCATTCATTCTGGTACATATTCGTGTCCGGGCAAGAACCATTCCAGCCGTGGTTAATGGGACCCTCTCCATGCACGGTGAGGATCACCTCGGTGCCTCCCAGATTCCGATATTCAGCATGCAAACCGTTTCCCTGTGCAAGAGGGCTCGCTCCTGCACGAGTTGTGGGCACCCCAGCCGTTCCCACAACGAAGACGAAGACAAAAACCAACCGCAGGACTTTTTCAGCAAATCTCGTATTCATGGTTCCCTCCCGGAACAAAACTGGACTTAAACAGATAACCGGCCAGAAAGGCCGGTTACGCTATTTGTTCCCTGATAACCCATAAGCGTCCACATTAAGTTATCAGATCATCACTGCCTGGACATCATGCGCAGGTAGTTACAGAAATCCTTAACCCCTAAGACCTCCCCGCCAAACTCTCATCCAACTTCCTCCAAAATTATCTTAGCAAAAACGAGCAACCAATACAATTATCAAATAATTACAGACATTGATCTTACTTGAATAATCCGGACAGTTATCCTACATTTTGTAGGATAACTGTCCCAAGATTATCCCGCCGATCTATGATCTACGGCACATTCACAATGACCCAAGTATGATCCGCGCTCACTTTGATCCAATAGCCCCAGCCCGGGGTTAGTTGTGCAAGATCGTTGGAGAAGATCGGTGCAGTACGGTCGAACAATTTCCACGGATCGACAGTCTCATTTGCGTGGTAGGCATAGACCAGTGTAAAGTCATTGCCCACGCCATGATCCGACAGGATGTCCGGCAGAGAGCCGTTCCCAGCGGAGGGATAGGCAACCAGGTTCCAGCCGCCTGCGTTATCCAACAGGGGGATGTTGGTCGTGGTTGGAACCGTGCCGACGACCTCCAGCGTATCAGCCACGGTCATATGGATCCAGAAGCCCATCGTCTCATCCAAGACCGTGAGGCTGTCCGGCGAGTAAGGAATATTGTCGTACTTGAGCCAGTTACCGCTTCCCGCGGAGGCGCCGGTTGCATCCCAGGCATAGACCAGGTCAAAGTTGCCCGATATGCTCGAAAGAACCGAAGCAATGTTTGTATTGGTTGGATGAATGTTGAACGACACAAGGTTCCAACCGGGCACCAGAGCAATATCATGAATGCCCAAAATTACGAGAGTTCCGCTCGTGGTCCCCGTGTAATTCGGGTCGGTGATCGTGGCGACAACCGCATAGCTGCCGGGGTTAACGGGAACAGTGGTCGAACCGTCATAGGTGACACTATAGGCAAGCCCTGCCGGTTCGGTTGTTACAGTGACCGGCTTCGGCAAGCCATCATAGACCTGGCTGAGGTCTCCGAGGGTCAATATGGCCGAGGCGGGAGTGATGGCAAAATCGCTGCTGACGAGGGTCAACACGTAGTTATCGCCAGCGGAGAGTGTGCCGATGGTAATGGGATATGTGCCCACGTTTTCACCGCCCACACGAGACAGAGCGCCAGTGAAGCCGTCGCCGCCAATGAGCGGGTCACTGGTATAAGTGAAGATCGGGTCGGCGGAACCAAACACCTTGGATTGTCCTGCGTCCGCAGTTACGGTAACAGGCTTGGGCGCGATGATGATCGTCGTCGATCCCGTGGAACCACTGTGGTTTGCGTCGCCCGAATACGTATAACTTGCTGTGCATGGTGTGTCATTCACATTGACAGGGGCGGCAGAACAGGAACCGCTGTAAACCGGTGAGGGGGTCAGGTTCAAGTCACCCGCACCCGTCACGGTTACGGTTGCCGGATGCGAGGCACCATCGTAAACGAATGTTCCTCCGCCACTGACGACGGTCATTGTGTCGGCTTTTGAGATCACCAGTGTGCCGGAAGCGGAACCCTGATAATTGGGAGTCGTGACCGTAGCCACCACGGCATAACTTCCAGCGTCCGTGGGCGGGGTGCCTGACCCATCGTAGGTGACGTCAACGTTCAGACCTGCCGGGTCGGTTGTTACCGTTATCGGTTTAGGGTTGCCATCGTAGGTCTGGCTCAGGTTGCCTAATGTAACAGTAGCGTTGACTTTGTTGACGGTAACAGTCACAGTCGCTGTACCAACGCCTCCCTGTGCATCCGTCACCCTCAAACCGACGGTATAGGTACCAAAATCCGTCCAGGTATGGTCAACGTCCTGACCGGTTGTTTCATAGGAGCCGTCGCCATCGAAGTCCCATTGGTAGGCGGCGGCATCATTCCCCCAATCATTGGCAGCACCCGTGAAATGGATCGCTGCGCCGGCGTCACCTTCATACGGTCCACCCGAAAGTGCCTGTGGCGGATGGATATTCAGTTCGGTGTGAGTGCCGCTATGCCAGATGGATGTCGCAACTACACGTCCATTGATCTTAAAGGTGATCGTGTCGCCCTCGGTGGCACCGGTGCCCGGGATATCCAGGCTGTAAACAAGATTACCCAGATACGTGGTGATCGTCGTGCTCGCGGCAACTCCGGGCACATCAGGGAGATAGGCTTCCAGAGTATCGCCAACATTCGGCGCACCGTCATTGATGTGGATTTCGCCAAAGAAGCTGGATGGAAGCACAGGAGGTTCCTCCGACGTACAATCAGCGTTTTGGCACCATGGCGAGTAGTTAATTCCACTTACGACCGAGTCGCCCATGCCGGTCGGGTTATCGGGCGCAAGAGGTCCGGTCGCTGAACCCCACCAGTTATTGATGAAGTCGTTGATAATTGTCCCGCCAGTCCCCTTATCCACACCATAGATGTTGCCAAAGATTTGGTTTTCATGGAAGGTAGCAGTGATGGTCTTAGCTTCGTAGGGATCGGGATTCCAGGACTGTGGATCGGCGGTCATGTACACGCCGGTTTCGTTGTTCGTAATGACGTTACCAGTGAAATTGACCGAAATATCGGTATATCCCCAACTGATCAAATCGGTGGTGATATATACGCCGACACTGCCAGTCTCCTTCGCCGGTCCGTTGACTGTATTGTTGATAAATTGATGAGTTACCGGCGCGCCCTGTCCCCATGCCGAAAGCCCGACAGCACAATTGGTAATCGTGTTGTTTTCGATAACCGGAGCGAGATAGGGTACAAATGTCCAAACGCCATAACCGCCGGTCGAACAATCACTGACGGTATTTCCCTGGATCAGATCGGCAACGCCACCACCATCCCCACTGTTATCGGTATGAACTCCGCTGCCCGAATGCGTCACCGTATTGTTCAGGAATTGAATGCCGTTCGAATGATTGGCCGCAATACCGTCATTGGCATAGGAGACTGTATTATTTGCCATCGTACCGGGCCCGCCCCACGCAAACATGGCAATGGAACCGGTATCCCCTTGCACATTGGTAACCGAATTATGATGGAAATTGAAAGACCCATTGGTGGAATAGATACCGCGCAGGTAAATATTCTGGACAGTTACATTGTATACTTCCAGTCCATTGTACGTGGCAGTCGTATTCTTGATGATGCCGTTGCGCGCATCCAGATCGGCGGGAGCGCCGCCCCCGGTACGCACAATCCCACTGGTAAGAGCCGGGTTATCGCCATCCACCGTGAGGTCGTGAATGACAACATTATCTGATTGAACAAGGAATACATTACTTGCCGCCCCTCCACAAAGCGAACTGTTGGAACACGGGTTGGGATTGGATACAGCCGGTTGGATAATGGTATTACCCTGCCCGGCACCCGTCATGATCAACGACTTGTCGATCACAACATTCTCAGCATATGTCCCAGCCGCTATATGGATCGTTCCTCCGCTTACCACACGCGCAACGCCTTCCAAAATCGTCTTTTTTGGACTACGAGCGGTACCGTCGCCGCTGACCGCAACACTGCCGTCAACATAGACAATGGAAAGGGTTGGCGAGGCAGGCCGCTGATCCTCGATGAACGCTCCGTTGTTGGCAGCCGCCATCGCCGGAATATCAGTATAGTAACCAGCATCCACCGTACTAAGGATGGCAATATCGTACACATTTGAGTTTGTCCCCGTTCCCCAAGTGTTGTTGATAAAGGTCATGTTCCCTTGCTCGACCACCCATCCCTTGGTGAGATAGACATAATTGTTTGAGATCGTTCCGGTGGTCACCCCGCTGATATAACCGGGCTGGCGGATATCGTGAATTATATTGCCGCTGATGTTCAGCCCGCTGAGCCCGCCAGCAAACACCATTGCCCGACTGACATCCCCATCCCCTATCACAAATTGACCCGAGATCTCATTGTTCGTGATTGAAACGTCATTGGCGCCGATATAGATGATATTTTGAACACCGATCTTGTCTGTCTTTTGAATGCCAAAGCCATTAATCGTCACGCCAGGAGCAGTGATATAGAATCGCTCACCGGTGCCGGATACCTGTACAAAGGTGGATGTGCTTCCTGCCCCAGAAAGAGTGAGATTGGGTTTATTCAAGTCGATCCTGTCAGGCACACTATATGTTCCCGCGGCAACTTGAATAACATCACCGGCTGCGGCGGCGTTGACCGCCTCCTGAATCGTCGAATAATCCCCCGGCACATTGATGGTATTTCCCGCCGACACAGTCATTTGCGGCATTGTAATCAACATGCTAAAAATCGTGACGATGGTCAACAAGCGAAAACTGATTCTGTTCATGGTTCCCTCCCGGAACATTAATAGGACTTAAACAAATAACCGGCCAAAAGGCCGGTTTCGCTATTAGCTCCCCGACAACCCTGTCTCATCGAGACAAAGCGACCAGATTAGATCATCGGTTCATTGCCGCCAGAACAACAGAACTGCGATGTCACTGATAAATTGGAACAACCTGCCCTCCCCAAAACCACCAATAACCGCACTGGAGCAGTCACTTATACCTTATTCACATGTTACGCTGTAGACAAGTGACATTTGTCATATGACTGTACCCTCAAGGTTACAGGCGATACACAATAAGCCGGAGAAATTGCATCATCTTCCGTGATTTTCTGAAAATGATTTACTTCCGCATCCATGCAGGACGCAGGCTTGCCACCCTTTTATAGATCGGGCACCCTGCCTCGTGCGCTCCCGCCAAATACCCCGTGGACAGGAGGAACTCATTCACAATCTCTCCACCAGTGAACACGAACACCTTCTTAAACAGTTTCGTCCATTCTTCTTTGGTCAATGGATGATACGCGTCCAGCCAGCCCTCGAAGGAACCATATTCTTTTCGCAGATTCAGGATTTTCTGCGCGTTGACAATGGCAGCGTTCACTTTCAACCGATTACGGATGATACCCACATCGTTGAGCAGTCGATTTACATCTTTCTTTCCGTACTTTGCAACCTTTTCGATGTTGAACCCGTGATAAGCCTTGCGGAAATTATCTGCTTTTTTCAAGATCGTGATCCATGACAGCCCCGCCTGATTGATTTCCAATACAAGCCGCTCAAAAAGTAGATTGTCGTCGTGAATCGGGAAACCGTATTGTGTATCATGATAAATTCGATTAAAGGTATCTTCAGGATGAGAATTACAGTATTCACAGTAGGTGGTCATAGCTCCTCACTTTATCTTTTCAAGTCAGCTTTTATTTCGGCAGGCAATTTGTTCCAAGGCAGGTCTAATAACGCCGCTTGTAATCCATACAACAATTGAGCGTTACCTTTTGTGGATAAGCCGCCTTGACTCGTCTATACGTTTCAACAACATCCAATCTGGTAACGTCATCCAATGTATGAACGCCAATGGATGCAAGTCATTCACTACTGTTCGGCCCAAGATTCCTCATGACATTCTCTCCATATTGGACAACATGCCAATGCTATTTTCCCACATAAATCTCTTATGCGGAATTCGTCATTACTCACAAACAAAAATCCCCATCCAGGCTGTCGGACGGGGATTTCATTACTCAAATAATCGACCTATAATTCGAGGCTCGCCATCAGGAGCCCGCTCATCTTCGAAGGCTCCACGCGAAAACCAAGCTTCTCAAAGATGCGTCGCATCGCCTGGTTGTCATCAGTTAAGACAGCGCTGAGACCTTTCAGTCGTTCATCACGGGCAATCTTTAGCATCCGCCCGATCAGTTCGCTACCGAGACCCATGCCTTGGTAATTGTCATTAACCAGAATGCTCAAGCGTGCGTCGTCTGTTCCGTGTAATTTGCTCAAGCGGGATACAGCCATAATGACACGTTCGCCATTCGCATCATTCCCCTCGGCAACAAGCGCGATTTCGCGGTCGTAATCACAGTGACAGATATGCGAGAGGCGTTCATGCACCACGCGCTGCTGTAAGACCATCGGCTGGAGGTAGCGCAGGTAGACAGAACGATCCGAGAGGGTGGCGTGGAATTTCACCATCATTGCTTCATCCTCAGGCAGGATCGGACGGAAAGTGACCCTGGCATTATTCTTGGCTGTCCATGTATCTACGTACTGAATAGGATACGGGCGGATCGCCAGCTTTGGAAGTTTATCTTCCGCGGTGTCTTTATCATATACAAGGACGCGCGCATCCAGCGCCAGCAGTTTCTCCGGTGAAGCCATGAGGGGGTTAATATCCAATTCCTTGATCCAGCGTTGTTCGGTGACCAATTGTGAGAAGCGCACCAACAAACTCTCCAAAGCGGCGAGATCCACCGGGGCGCGTCCACGGACGCCTTTCAACGCAGTGTAAATGCGGGTCTGCTCCATCATGCGGCGGGCAAGGGTCGTCGTCAGCGGCGGGAGCCCGAGAGAGCGATCCTTGAAGACCTCCACCAATTGGCCGCCGAGTCCAAACAATAAAACGGGACCAAATTGCGGGTCAATGGAGGAACCGAGGATCAGTTCGTACCCATCGATCTTCGCCATCGGCTGGACCGTCACACCGAGGAAATGTTCAGCGCCGACCTTTTCCGCGACCGATTTCTCGATGCTCTCATAGGCATTTTCCACCGCCTTGGCGTTTGCAAGATTCAACTGAACGCCGCCCACGTCGGTCTTGTGGGTGATGGTCTCGGAATGGATCTTGAGCACCACAGGATACCCGATTGCATCGGCAGCTTTTACGGCCTCGGCCTTGGTCGTTGCAATGCGGGTATCAACGGTTGGGATGCCGTAGCAAGCCAGCAGTTGTTTCGATTCGTACTCCGTCAAAATGGTGCGACCTGAGTCACGCACGGCTTTGATGATCTGCGCGGCGCATCCACGATCCACTCGATCCTCATTCCCATTGCTGGCAGAGCGAGGGGTTTCGTACAGACTGCGCAAGTTGTCGGCATAGTGCGCCATGTAGTCGAACACACGCGCGGCGGTATCGGGGTACGGGAAAGTCGGGACATTGGCTTTATTGAGGAGTTTCTCGCCAGGCGCCACTTCACTGCCGCCCATCCAGGTGGCAATTACGGGCTTTCCAAGTGACTGTGAATATGGCGCCAATACTTCAGCCGTCTTGGTGGGGTCGGTCATGGCTTGCGGTGTGAGAATGACCAGAATGCCGTCGCTGTTCGGATCCTTCGCCGCGATCTCCAGCGCCTTGGCGTATCGTTCCGGGCTGGCATCACCGAGAATGTCCACCGGGTTATTATGACTCCACGCGGCAGGCAGGAGTTCATTAAATGCGTTCATGGTCTCATCAGAAAGTTTGGCAAGTTCGCCGCCATTGGTAATGAGTGCGTCCGTGGCAAGCACGCCCGGTCCCCCGGCATTGGTCAGGATCGTCAGCCGCGGGCCTTCCGGGCGCGGCTGTTTACCCAGCACTTCCGCCATGTAGAACAGTTCGGCAATACTGTTCACGCGCAGTACGCCGCTACGGCGGAAGGCGACTTCCAGCACTTCGTCACTGCCGGTCAGGGAACCGGTGTGAGACGCGGCAGCCTTCGCGGCGCCCTCGGTGCGTCCCGGCTTGATGACGATGATCGGTTTGGTCATCGCCACTTTGCGGGCGGCGGAAAGAAACGCGCGTGCGTTGCCAATCGTTTCCATGTAGATGACGATACTCTTCGTGTGAGGGTCATCACCGAGGTAATAGATAAGATCGCTCCAGTCCACATCCAGCATGGAGCCGATGGAGACGAAATGGCTGAAGCCAACGTTCTCGGTCAAACTCCAGTCCAGAATGGCGGTGCATAGCGCGCCGCTCTGGCTGATAAAACCCACGCTGCCGCGTCGCGCAATAGTGGTGGCAAAGGTGGCATTCAAACCAGAGACCGGACTCATCACACCCAGGCAGTTCGGCCCGATGATGCGCATGCCGCCCCGGCGGGCATGTTCCAGAATCTGGCGTTCGAGTTCCACGCCTTCCGGTCCGGTCTCTTTGAAGCCCGCGGAAATAATAATGGCACTTTTGATACCAAGATCGACCGCCTCTTTAATGATGCCGGGTGCGCTGGCCGCGGGAGTAACGACGACAATCAAGTCCACCACTTCCGGGATATCGGACAGGCTTGGATAGGCTTTGATACCGAGGACACTCGGACGCTTCGGATTCACGGGATAGATGGTCCCGCCAAAGGAACTGCTGATCAGGTTCCAGACGATGGTCCTGCCAACCGTGCCGGGCGTTTCAGTGGCGCCAACAACGGCAACGCTCTTGGGAGCAAAGATGGTATCCAATGCATGGCGTCCATACTGCAAAACATCATGTGCCGGATCGAATCCGGGAGGGACTAGTGAGTTCATAATTCTTTTCCTGTAAGTGTGAGTTGTTCGCTATGTTCAACCATAGCGAGATTTTTATAGTGAAGATTTTCACGATTATATTGCACAAATTGGAGGCAAGGGCGATTATTTACGGAAATCTTCCCATTGAGGGAAGGATGACAGTATCCACGTACTGACTTTTGGCACCCAAGCACTTAACAAATCTTCCATACTATCCCAAACAAATCTCCATGATGGGCAGAGTGCGCAGCTGATCATCCACTGCGCTCAAGCGCTCGCCAATCTTGTGCATTCCCATTTTTTCATAAAATCCTTGCGCGTTTGGGTCCGCTTCGAGCCGCAGGAATTTGTATCCGCGTTGATGTGTCAGTTTCAAAGCATGGAGAAAAAGCTGTTTTCCAATGCCTTTGCCAATGTATTCAGGCCGCACCCAAAGGTTTTCGATCCAAGCATTTCCATCCTTATCCAACAACGTATAAAAAGCAATTGGACGTTCGCCATCGATTGCAACCCAACTTTCATTCTCCACAAAATACTCGGGGGAGAAAGTCAGTTGTGGATCCCAGATGGCCAACCAATGTTCAGGGTAACCCCAGTGGCGTTTTGCAGACTTGGCAATTTTCGTGAGGACACTTGCCTCAGCGGGATCAACACGGCGGATGTAAATCATCGCCTGCACTGTGCCGCCTGTTTGATAACATCGTCATAATGCAACTGGTCGTGATAGACACCGATCCGTAAGGTGACGATGAGATTGCACCACCCAAACAGCGGATCATACAAATACAGATTCCCCAATACATCCTCATCCTTGCTCTCATAAAATTGACGAACCTTTTTATGGAGGGTCCGCAATTCGGTCTTGAGCGCTTCAAGCGGGACAGGTTTTCGCGTATTGTAGCGCGGCGTCCACATGAACCCCACCCACTGCGGGAATTTCGAACTGCGATACAAATTCTCGATGTCAGTCTTATATGGGCGCTTCCTGCGCAGACGGCCGTACCAGCCCCCCCATTTCCAAATCCATTGCACAACCGGAAGGAAGGAGGCTAAAAGCAAATAGTTGTGGTCAAGGATTTCGCCGATGCTCCATTCTTTGAGAGCAGGCCGTTCCCAAAGTTGGGCGTCGGTCAATCCATTCAACGCGGTAAATGTCGATTCGCGCTGGGAATCCAACAGGTCAAGGTATTTGGAAACTATATTTGCCATTGTACAGTATTCCGCAAACGAAACAAAAAGGACGCAGTCTCCGCCGCGTCCCTGTCGATTATCCAACGATACGCATCTCTCTCGGCATATCGCTTAACACATCCGCGCCGGTATCCGTGATAACGACATTATCCTCAATGCGCACACCGTTCCTGCCGGGCAGATAAATCCCCGGTTCGACGGTGAACGCCATGCCCGATTCCAAGATCTGCATGTTGTCACCGCGCATGTACGGTTCCTCATGCCCTTCCATGCCGATGCCGTGACCGGTGCGATGTGTGAAGAATTCGCCATAGCCAGCCTTCTCAATCACATCCCGCGCGGCTTTGTCCACCTCCGCACAGGGAACGCCGGGTTTACCCGCGGCGCGGCCGGCAGCATTCGCCTCCTGCACGATCTTGTGGATTTTCTTGTACTCATCGTCCACCTCCCCCACCGCAAAGGTGCGCGTCAGATCAGAGATGTAACCATCGGACGCCGCACCCCAATCCACGACAAGCAGGTCGCCCACTTGCAACCCGCGGTCGCTGGGAGAGGCATGCGGGTTGGCGGCATTCGGGCCACCGGAGATGATGGGGGCAAATGGAAGCTCGGAATCCGAACCGTGTTTGAGCAACTGCATGACCAATTCAGAAGCAATTTCCTTTTCGGTCACTCCCACTTTGATGAATGGGATGGTCGATTCAAGCGCACCCTGCGCGATCTTGACCGCGCGGCGCATCGCGTCCACCTCGGCTTTGTCTTTTCGCAGACGCAAACCAGCCAGAACATCGCTCGCATCAGGATAGTCCGCTTCGGGCGCGCCAGATTTAATGTGACGAAACTCCAGCAACCGGAGTTGACGCGGCTCGACGCCGATGCGCTTCCCATCCAACCCCAAAGCCTGCACCGCCTTACGAAACGCATTATCCCACTCGACGGGGTTCTCCGGGTAGGCGAAGACCTGCAACTTGTATGGCAACGATGCGACCTTTTGCAGCTCAAGTTCGGGCAACACAATTGCCGGGTCCTGGTCTTTCGCGAACAACAGCACAACGGGACGCTCCATTAAGTGAAAGTGCAATCCGGTGAGATACGTCAGCGTGGGACCGGGGTTCAGGATGACGGCATCCAGTCCTGAGCGTTGTAATGAGGCGTTGAGTTTGTCGAAGCGGGAAGTCATCAAGGTCTCCTGTTCTTTTTACTGGTCAGGTAGGTCATCACCACCCAATCCACAAACCCGGGGATCAACCAATCGCCAAGAACCGCGATGCGGTAATACCAGGGAATGATGAGCACACGGCGCGGACGTTTGGCGAGGTCTACGACGCGCTGTGCGACGTACTCGGAGGTCATCGCGCGGAAGTATTTTCGAAGCGCCGATTTTCTCATCGGGTGGTTGCCCGTGTGCTGACCGAACTCTGTGGCTGCGGGGCCGGGATAGATGCCGCTTACATGGATGCCAAACGGCTGGACTTCACGCCGCAGGGCATCGGTGAAGCCTCGCACACCGAATTTGGTCGCGGAGTAAATGGTGTAGGTCGAAGGCGCGATCCAACCCGCCACGGACGACATGTTGATGATGCTTCCGCTCCTGCGCTCCAACATATACGGCAGGACTGCGCGCGTGGTCTGGATGAGGCCGGTGAGATTGACCTGTATTTGCGTTTCAATGTCGCGGTCGGGGTCGAGATTCTCCAGCCAACTCAAACGACCAAAGCCCGCGTTGTTGAAAAGGATATCGATATGACCATACAGATCGATGGCAGTTTTGATCATCAAATTGATCTCATCGTGATTGGTCACATCCATCGGCACGGCGATAGCTTCGCCGCCCTCATCCTGAATGCTGGAAGCCAGGTTTTGCAGCCGCTCGATGCGCCGCGCCGCGACGACGACCTTGCACCCCTCCTTGGCGAAGAGACGCGCCGCATCCTCCCCAAACCCCGATGATGCACCGGTGATGAGAACCACTTTGTCTTTGAGATCAACTGCCATGAAGCCATACCTCGTTGATTGAGTTGGCGGTAATCGTCCGTCGTATCGAGAAAAGCATGTTTTGAAAATATATCTGTAACAGAATCGCCTTATTACATGGTGGTTTCGACACGCCCCGCGAAAACGAGCCCAACCACCGAGTTATAAAAATTACTATTCTTCTTCGTTCTGTTCCTCAGGTTTTTGCTTCCTCGGTCGCGGCGGCTCGACGACCACTTCTGGGGAAAGGGCAATCTTCAGTACATCATCCATGTGCTTGACGGGGATGATCTTCAATTCCGAGCGCGCGGTCTTCGGCAATTCGACCAAATCCTTCATATTTTTCTCAGGCAGGATCACGGTTTTGAGTCCGGCGCGGTGCGCCGCCAGCACTTTTTCGCGCACCCCACCGATGGGCAGGACGCGCCCACGCAGGGTAATCTCACCAGTCATACCGACATGCCTGAACACGGGACGCCCCGTCAGTGCGGAGACAATGGCGGTTGCCATCGTAATGCCCGCGGATGGTCCATCTTTTGGGATGCCGCCCTCCGGCATGTGGACGTGGATGTCCATGCGTTCGAAGACTTCCATATCGATATTGAGCGAGGCGGCACGCGACTTGATGTAGGTCAGCGCGGCTTGCCCCGACTCCTGCATTACATCGCCCATCTGCCCTGTCATTTGCAGGCTGCCTTTGCCTTCCAGCACCGCCACCTCCACAGGCATGATCTCGCCGCCGTTTTCCGTCCATGCCAGCGACGTGACCACACCCACTTCATCGGAACGCTCTGCTTCGGTCTGGAAGACCTGCTGTGGACCCAAAAACTTCTCGATGGACTCAGCCGTGACCGTGGTCGGGTACTTCCTACCCTCCGCTTTCATACGGGCAATCTTGCGGCAGACGCGTCCAATCTCACGCTCCAGATTGCGAACGCCAGCTTCATAGGTATATTCGCGAATGATGCGGCGGATCGCGTCCGCTTCGAACGAAACGTTAAGTCCGTCAATGCCGTTTTCGTCCAGTTGACGGGGAATCAGATAACGGTTGGCGATCTCGAGCTTTTCTTCCTCGATGTAGCCGGGGAACTCGATGACCTCCATGCGGTCCAGCAACGGCGGCGGGATAGTTCCGAGTGAGTTCGCCGTGGTCACAAACATCACTTTGGAAAGATCGAACGGCAATTCAAGATAATGATCGCTAAAGGCAAAGTTCTGTTCGGGGTCGAGCACTTCGAGCATGGCGGAGGCGGGGTCGCCGCGAAAATCGGAATAGAGCTTGTCGATCTCATCCAGCATAAAGAGCGGGTTCGCCGTCCCGGCGCGCTTCATGGTTTGCAGGATGCGCCCCGGCAGCGCGCCGATGTACGTGCGGCGGTGCCCGCGGATTTCCGCTTCATCGCGCACGCCGCCCAGCGACACGCGCACAAATTTTCGTCCCAGCGCCTCGGCAATGGAACGCCCCAGTGAGGTCTTGCCCACGCCCGGCGGTCCAACAAAACACAGGATCGGCTGTCGTTCCTTCTTGGGCTTCAAAGAACGAACAGCGATATATTCGAGGATTCTTTCTTTGGCTTTCTTGAGCCCGTAATGGTCGCGGTCGAGCACTTTCGCGGCATTTTTCACATCGAGGTTATCCGGCGTGGAATTCGACCACGGCAAATCCACGATCCAGTCGATATAGGTGCGGATGATACCCACTTCCGGCGCCATGGGCGGCATCTGGTTCAGGCGTTCCAACTCCTTCAACGCCACGCTTCGCGCTTCTTCGGGAAGGTTCGCCGCTTCGACGCGCTTCTTCAAGTCGTTGGCATCCTTTGTGAAGATGTCACCTTCGCCCAATTCGTTTTGGATCTGCCGCATCTGTTCGCGCAGATAGAACTCGCGCTGGCTTTTGTCCACTTCGCTCTGCACCTTCGAGTGGATTTCATCTTCCAGTTCGAGTACATCCACCTCTTGCGCGAGAATCTTATTCAACGCCTGCAACCGTCCGCGCACGTCGAGCAGGAGCAACAGACTTTGCTTGGCTTCATAATTCAACGCCAGCGACGTGGCGATCATATCCGCCAACCAGCCGGGCTCGGAAATGTTCATGGCAAAGAGATGCGCCTCTTCGGGGATGGTACGGTCGAGCTGCACGCAACGTTCGAACAGGTCCAGCGCCGAACGCATGAGCGCCTGCATTTGACGGTCAGCCGTTTGAGGTTCCGGGACGACGCGGGCCCGCACCATCAGGTACGGCGTGGTGCGGATGAATTCGACGATCTCCACGCGGCGGCGTCCCTGCACGAGAGCGGAGTGCGAGCCGTCCGGCATCGCCAACAGCCGCCCCACCGCCATCTCCACGCCGATGGGCAGAAAATCGTTCGGTCCGGGGTTATCGAGATCAGGGTCGGTCTGCGTCAGCCCGATGACGGTTTGCTCCTTGCGCTGCGCCTCCTGCACCGCCAGCAGCGACGCCTCGCGCCCGACAAAGATCGGCGAAACCATACGCGGGAAGATGACCAGGTCGCGCAGCGGCAGCACCGCGGCTTCGATCAAGCCATCCTCATTCGGCTCGCGGTTCGGAATGCGGTACAACTCCTCCGTGCGTTGCGAGAGAGTCAGGTCAAAATTATCTTCTTCTTCGTTCCAGTCTTTTGTATGTGCCATGATTTCCTCATGTCAGTGCGTGGAGCGAACGGAGTAAGCGACGAAGCAATCCTCCGTTCAACAGAAGGTGGCTTCGGGCTACCGCCCTCGCAACGACATCAAATTATTCCATGCCTTCATCACTTCCGCCGTGACAAACATCGAACCGGCGGATAAAACAATGCTACCATCTTTTGCGGATAAGTCCAACGCCCGCCGAAAAGCGGACTCCACCGGGCTGGCCGCTTCTGACTCCACCCCAGCCTGCTCCGCCAACCGGATGATTTTCTCCGGCTCAAGCGCCCGCGGATGATCCGCCCGCGTGACAATGAGTTTCCTGATCTTCGGTTTCATCTCCGCGAACATACCGGGAATGTTCTTATCCTCCGACGCGCCGAAGATGAGGTAGACCTGCCTGCCGGGGAAATAGGTTTCGAGTGTTTCGCGCAGTTTGGCGAACGAATCCTGATTGTGCGCCGAGTCAAAGATGACGGGCGGATCGCGGCGTGCAATCTCGAAGCGGGCACGCCATTTTACCTGAGAAAATCCCTTTTGGATGGCTTCATCCGTGATCGGGATTCCGCTGGCTTTGAGGGCAGCATAGGCGGTGGCGGCGTTTTCGAGTTGGTGAGAGCCGAGGAGGGGAAGTCGGAAAGTTGGCAGGTTGGCAGATTGCAGGTTGTCTGTGAGGCGGAAGGTTTGACCGTCCAGCGAACTGGTGAGAGGAATGACATGGATGTCTCTTCCAACAAGTGTGAGGGGTACACTCATCTCTCTGGCTACACGCTCTAAGACTTTGAGGGCTTCCTCGCTTTGCGGGGCAGAGACCACCGGGACTCCTTCTTTGATGATCCCCGCCTTCTCGCCCGCGATCTTGGCAAGTGTATCTCCCAGCACCGCCATGTGGTCATACGATAATGAAGTAATGACCGAAACCTTCGGCATAACCACATTCGTCGCATCCAAGCGCCCGCCCAGGCCGACCTAGATCACGGCGGCGGTACATCCTTGCTTTGCAAAGGCGAGAAAGCCAAGTGCCGTGGTGATCTCAAACGTGGTGAGTTTGGGAATTTTCGCCACAAAAGGCTTGACCTCTTCGACCAACCGGATCATGAACTCGTGCGAGATCGGCTCGCCATTGATCTGTATCCGCTCGCAATAATCCAGCAAATGCGGAGAGGTGTACAACCCCACCTTATATCCCGCCGCCTGCAGGGCGGACGCGCACAAGGCGCTAACCGACCCCTTCCCCTTCGTTCCTGCCACGTGGATGATGGGATACTTCATCTGTGGGTTGCCCAATTCCTCCATCAACGCGAACATCCGATCCAGGTTGAACTCCGCCCTGGCGAGTTCGGAGGAATGTTTGAGGCTATAATCCACGAAGGAGTAAAGGTAATCTAGCGCCTGGTTATAGGCAGTCTCTGTGTTGGTCATGTTGAGGATTGTAAAACGTAATTGTTAATTCGTAAATTCAGAAATCAGGAGACTTGATCTGGAATGGATACCTGTTTCGTCTGCCGCAAACATAATGGACTGGAGTCCGCCCCTCCCGGTGGGTACATCTACGAAGATGAACATTGGATGGTTTGCCACGCGCCGGGGAAGCTGGGTCCGCTGGGGACGCTGTTCATCGAGTCGAAGCGGCATTTTCTCGATTACGCCGAAATGACCAATGAGGAGTCAGCTTCGCTGGGAGATGTGATGAGGAAGATCTACCACAATCTCAAATTACTCACCGAGGCAGAGCGAGTATACCAAGTCACCATGATGGACGGAGCGCCGCATTTCCAATCCTGGCTGGTGCCGCGCCGAGTGACCGACACCGAAAAGGGAATGAAATTCCTTGCCCGTGATGATTCTTGCAGTGATGAGGATGCGGCAGCACTGGCAGAGAAGTTGCGGGAGGCAATGAAGAAGTAAAAACTTAAACAGATAGACACGTACACAGGTAAACATGTCCACCTGTTTCCTTGTATACTTGTTTACCAATACCATGCTCGCCACCCTCACAATTCACCTCCACCTCCCCGCCTGCGCTTCGCTTAAAGAAAAGCGCGGACGAATCAAGCCGCTCATTTCCCGACTACATCGCGAGTTCAACGTCTCCGTGGCAGAGATCGACTTGAACGACAAGTGGCAGGAGGCAATCATCGGCTGCGCTATGATCGGGAATGACCGCGGCTTTTTGGAGTCCGCACTGCAGAATGTGGCGCGCTGGGTTGAGGGGAATTGGTCGGATGGAGATGTGATCGAGCAGAAGATCGAAATCATCTGAACTGATTTGGGGTTATAAATAGAAGAGTATTGCAAAAGGAGGCAACTCATGAAGATCATGGTCATGGGGACCGGCGGCGTGGGGGCATATTACGGAGGGCTGCTCGCCCAACAAGGCAACGATGTCACCTTCATTGCGCGCGGCGCGCATCTGCAAGCCATGCACACGAACGGATTGCAGGTCAAAAGCATTTTTGGCGATTTCACTGTCTCGCCTGCGCAGGCGACAGAGAACCCGGCTGAGGTCAAAGATGTGGAACTCATCCTGTTCTGCGTCAAAACGTATGACACGGATAAAGCGGCAGAAGCCATCCGACCGGCGATCGGTCCGCGTACAGCGGTGTTGAGCCTGCAGAACGGAGTCGATGCCGTGGAACGGATTGGGAAGGTCGTCGGGTTGGAGCATGTCATCGGAGGCGCGACCTGGCTCTCGTCCGCGGTGGAGGCGCCCGGAGTCATCAAGCAGGTGTCCCAATTCCGGCGCGTCGTCTTCGGCGAACTGGACGGGACTCGCTCGGAGCGTATCCAAGCCATTTACGAAGTGTTGAAAAATACAGGAATTACTGTCGAGGTCTCTGAGAATATCCTCAAAATTCTCTGGACGAAGTTCGTGTTCATTTCGGCGGCAAGCAGTCTCGGCTCGCTTACGCGCCTGCCCATTGGAGATTGGCGCTCAGTCCCCGAGACGCGGACGATGATCACAGCACTGATGCGAGAGGTCGAATCCCTGGCACGCGCACAGGGGATCCCCCTCGATGAGGATGTTATTCAGAAGTCGCTGGATTTCATCGACAACTCGGCGCCGCACATCAAGGCTTCCATGCAGCTCGATGTGGAGAGGGGCCGCCGGACGGAGCTGGAATCGATGATCGGCGTGATCGGGCGGAAGGGACGCGAATGGAACGTTCCCACTCCGGTCGCGGATCTGATCTACGCCTCCCTGCTGCCGGTTGAGTTGAGCGCGCGAAAAAGATGATTCTCCACGTTTTGGCCTTAAAAACATGATAAAAATCAGTTGACTTTCAATGTTTAGACATGTAATATAATACTTAATACTTTTTTAACTTTAGACGAATTGCTGCCAAAATCATTGCATCAAACGGATCGAACTGTTTGAGGTTGAGATGCTGCTCTCGTCAGAAAATCCGCAAATTTGCCGGTCTACTCGAATCAGGCAATCGGTGATCGTCCTGTTTGAAGGCTTTATATAACGCCATTGAGCCACGGTATAGGTTCTCTGGTGTTTTTATTTTTACAGGAGCAAGAGGATGAATGAACCTTTAATGGTGGAAATTATTGCCTATGCGCCCACCGCCTATTATCACTGCACCCATTGCGAAGTAGCCTGGCGGGAGATGGGAGCAACCAATCGAATTCATCAGGAGCAAATGGGAGGCAGTCTGCCTGATGATCTGATGCAGGAATATCAGGTGGTATCTGACTGGGTCAGGGAGATATTCCGTGTGCATTGCGACCGCGTCGTTCTGAAAGTGGTCGATGCAGCATCAATGGAAGGTTTCTATAAATCATTGAAATACAATGTCCACCGCTACCCGGCGGTTATTGTGAATAGTGGTAAAGCCCGATTCATAGGAGTCCAAACGCTGTCGTCCGCGGGCGAAGAGATCGCCCGCCAACTGGCGAGTCGACCCATGGAGGCATAAATGCAGGAGCAGGCTCGCTGAGAGGAGGTAGATGGAAGGAAACCAGTTCTTTTGCAAGCCAGGGATGAGAAGAGGAGAAATCGTCCTATTGGCCCGTACGTTCGAAGATCTGTCAATTTCGTCTAACGCACTATGCGAACGGAGGTCTATGATATGAATACTCTTTGGATCGTTGTTCTTGCCGTTGTTGTCATCTACCTGGCATACAATTTCTACGCCAAGCAGATCGACAAGAACGTCATCCAGTCAGACGCCAAAAAAGCCACACCTGCGAAGATGTATATGGATGGCGTGGACTTCATGCCCACCAGCCGCAATGTGCTGTATGGGTATCACTTCAAGTCCATTGCCGCGGCGGGGCCAATCGTGGGTCCTATTACAGCGGCGAATATCTGGGGCTGGGCTCCCGCACTGGCCTGGTTATTGATCGGCGTTTCGTTCATCGGCTGGGTGAGCGATTACAGCGCGATCATGGTCGCGGTTCGAAATGATGGAAACAGCCTGAGCGCTGTCAGCCATAAGTTGATTTCGCCGCGCACCCGCCCGATCCTGTTTACGTTCATTTTCTTCTATTTGATGCTGGTGGCTGGAGCCTTCATGGGCATTATGTCTGCCCTGCTTGCCGCCCGTGCTGATGTACCCCTGGGTATCATCATGCTGGGTGTGATGGGTTTTTTGGCAGGTCAGATGCTCTATAAATGGAAAATGGACCTGATCCTGGTAACCGCCATCGTGGTCGTTGTAACACTGGCGGCGATGATGCTTGGCCCCTTCCGTGCCGTCAATGCGGAAGGCAAACTGGACCTCACACAGGGACCAGTCAGTTCCGCTGTTATTGCATTCAATAATGCGATCAACAAGATCAGCGGCGATCAGGCGGTCATGGTCGTGACAGACCCGACCAATGCCGACCCGCGCATCCCTGCTCCCGGCGCAGATGGGAAACGCCCCTCTACAGCGGTTTACAACGCTGACACCGGAGAGATCAAGACGATGCCATCGTATCTCTTCTGGGCATTGTTCCTGCTGGTCTTTTCCTATCTGGCGGCAACGCTGCCGATCTGGCGTTTCGCCCAACCTGTGAACTACATCGGTTTCTGGGTTACCTTGTTGACCATCGGTCTCAGCGCCCTCGGCGCGGTCCTGGCGCCGTTCATCAAACCCGCAATCGGCGCGTTCGCGCTCGAGCCGCTCAAGACCTGGGGCTTTGCCTATGAAGCGACCAAAGCCTGGCAGCCGCTCTGGCCGATGCTCTTCGTCACCATCGCCTGCGGTTCCATTTCCGGATGGCACGCGCTGATCGGATCGATCGGCACCGCCCGCCAGTTGGAATATGAAACCGACGGATTGCCTGTTGGCGGCGGCGCGATGTTCACCGAGAACACGCTCGCCCTGCTGGCGCTTGTGGCTGTTTCCATTGTAGGCACAGGCGGTGGAGCCGGTCGCTTTGCGGCAGGGGTTGGCAACCTGCTCAGCGTCCTGTTCGGCGACAAATTTCTCGTGTTCGGGACAGCTCTCGGGTTTGGCGCCTTCATGGTCATCGTGCTGACGGTGACACAACTGGTCTTCCGCGTGATGCGCGTGACTCTCTCCGAGTGGGCTGGTGATGTCTTCCCGGCGTTGAAGAATATGCACGTCTCGACCGTCGTTTCGATGTTCCTGACCATCCTGCTGGTGTTGACCGGAACCTGGGTGTATTTGTGGCAGTTGTTCGGTGCCGCCAATCAGCTGATGGCAGCGCTCAGCCTGCTCATTGTGACGGTCTGGTTGAGGGAACAGAAGAAGAATCCTTCGTTCGCTCTATGGCCGACCCTGTTCATGTACATTACCACACTGGCTGCCACGCTGGTAACGGCACGTAATCTATACGTAACGATCGTACCGCGTGGTGGTTCAGCCGCGGCGGGTGCATGGGCAATGATTATCATTGCCGTTCTGTTATTTGTGACCGCTCTCATCATCGGTTGGGACGGTTACAAGGCGTATCAGCGCTATGGCAAGGGCGCTCAAGCCAAGCGGGCTCCTGCCGCAGCGGATGATTAGCTGAATCAAAAAGGGAGACGCGAGGTTCGCGTCTCCCTTGCGATAGGGTTACTGGATCAATTTCTCTCGCCGATGGCGCGTCCGAAATTGCTCAAGGACTGGAAGTAGGTTCTTGCGTCAGTTTCCTGCGGGTTGGGAAACGGCAGATGGATTTCCAAATTCGGTGCAGACTTGCGCAGACTGAGACGGACATACTGTGACGCAAGTGACTGCATGGGAGAAGCAAGCTGGTCGAGTGTTTGCTGCGCCAGGTTGAGCAATCCCTTGGGTGCCATCAGCCGCAGGCCGTGATAATCGGTTCCCTCCCAGCCGCGTTTGGTCGCCTTGCTCAGGGCCTCGCGCCCGCTCCAGGTTTTTGGGTCAGCCAGCTCGAGGTCCAGAAGAGGAGCCGTGCTGAGGGCGGCGCGAAAGATCACGACATCGTCGCGTCCCTGAAAGAGGGCGATGATCGTCATCCAGAAAACATCGCGCGGCTTGAGTACCAGCAGGACATCCATGCGCTGGAACGGACGCCTGGCTTTTGCAATGCCCATCTCCGCCACAGAAGTGCCCAGCCAGCGAAACGTGGTGCGTTGACCGATGAGCGGCAGACCATCCTGCATCCATTTCAGAATCCTGTCGCCACGACGCAGATTGTAGATCATGCCGATGGCAAACCAACCCATGAAAATGGTTACGGCGACAATGACTATTGTTTGCGCATTCACATTCATGGAGCACCTCGAATTCAACGAATAGGCATGAGTATAATATGAATGCACCGAGTCAACCAGAAAAGAAAACGTTTTGGCAGGCAGCACGGGAATTCTTATACGGCTTGTTCGGAATGGAATTTGCCGAGCACGCGCTCGAAATGCGTGCCAGCCTTGAAAGTCTGTTCATGCTTGGAACGGTGGGGGATATGATCGGTGTGCCTGTCCTGCCGCCTTATTACAGTCTTCGTTTATTACCTTATGTGATACCCCATATAGCAACCTGGAAACGCCGTGTTCTGCGAGAACGCGAATTCAGCGATGAACATGACTATCATCTGGAAGGACTCTAACCCTCCAGCATACTAACTAAGAAGGAAATTGAAAGGAGCCTCAACATGACCCAGGAAGAACCCAAGAAACCCGAGAAGAAAAGCTTTTGGCAGAATATGAAGGAAGTGCTTTACGGCATGGCTTCTCATGATATGAGCCGGTATGCCCTGCGGACGCGCGCCAGCATGGAGCATCTGTTCATCCTGATCACGATGGGAGACATGATTGGCATCCCGATCCTGCCGCCGTATTACAGCCTGCGCCTGCTTCCCTACGTGGTGCCGCAGATTTCCACCTGGAAGCGGCGCCTATTGCGCGAGAAAGATGTTTCTGACGCGATGTTCTAGGAGACCACGATGTCACTGAAAAAGATCTTTGAAGAGCACCCGGAACGACGTTACATCATGTTCGGCGGCAAGGGAGGGCTGGGGAAGACGACATTTTCCGCCGCCACCGCCTATTGGCTTGCCCAACAGGGCAAGAAAGTGCTGGTCTTCTCCGTGGACCCGCAGGCAAGTTTGTCCGATATCTTCCAAAAGGATATTTTCGGCAAGGGTCCCGTGAAGATCATGGAAAATTTGTGGGCGCAGGAAATCGATGCCGATCAGCACATCAAAACCTATCAAAACGAGATCCGCAAGAAGATCCTGGATATGTATGGTTTTGAGGCAGTGCCGGATGAGATCGAACAATACATCCAGGCTGCCTCTGCCGAACCCGCCATGGAGGAGAGTGCCATCTTCGACGCGGTGGTGGATATCGTCGTGGGCGGAGATTACGATTATTACATCTACGACCTCGTGCCGCTCGGCCATGCGCTGTATTACCTGAGCATGGCAAAAGTGTACGATGAATGGATCAACAAGATCACGAAACTGCGCGAGGAGATGCGAGAGTACGAGGAAATGGTCTCCCGCCTGAAACGCGAGAAGGAGACCGAGGAGGATCAGATCCTCACAGAGCTCCAGTACATCCGTACCCGCATCAATGCCTCATCCAGAATCCTGACCGACAAGGAAAAGACCGGTTTCTTCTTTGTCATCATCCCCGAGGAAATGATCCTGATTGACACAGCCAAGGCGGCTGACTTGTTCGCCAAATTCGATGTACCGATCATGGGCTATGTAGTCAACCGCGTAGTGCCGCGCGAACTGCTCCAGCAGAACATCCCGGCGTACTTGAAGAACCGCATCGAGATGCAGGATAAATATCTCGGACAGATCAAGACCATGTTCGGCGATCAGGTGGCATCACATGTGCCTGAGTTGGAACGTGATGTGACCGGACTGGATATGATCCGACAGCTGGCTGAAATCATGTATGGGAAATAAGGAGAATCAGCCATGAAAGAAATCGAAATTTCAATGCAGGCTTATATCAAGGAGCACGATTCTCTTCGTTACCTTTTCTTCGGCGGCAAGGGCGGGGTGGGCAAAACCGCCATGGCAGGTGCGACCGCCATCTGGCTGGCGAAGCAGGGAAAACGCGTCATGCTGGCATCCACCAATCCGGTCCATAGCCTGAGCGGGTTGCTTGGACAGAATGTTTTCGGTCAGCCAACCGCGGTCAACGGGGTGCCCAACCTTTGGGCATATGAGATCGATACCAAGGACACAATCGAACGCTCCAAGCAGGAGATTCGTGAAAAGATTCAGTGGTTCCTGAAATTCGCTGACATTTCCACCAAGGCGGAGGATTTTGTAGAGTCGGCAACGATGAATCCGGCTTTCGAAGAATCCGCGATGTTCGAGAACATGGTGGACCTGATGCTGGGCGGCGAATACGATGTGTACGTCTTCGACACCGCTCCCACTGCCAATGCCCGGCGTTTGCTGGGTATGTCTCAAGTCTATTCGCTGTGGGTCAACAAGATGTTGAAGAGCCGCGAAGAAGCCCGCTCCCTGCGTGAACTGCTTTCCTTCACCAAGAAAAAAGAAAAGGACCCGTTGATGGAATATCTGGTCGCGTTCCGTGACCGGATGGGAAAAGCCCGCGAAATGCTGACCGATCCATCCCGGACATCCTTCTTCTTTGTCACGCTACCGGAGGCGCTCCCTATCGCTGTCATTACGCGCTTCATCGGCTGGTTCCATGATTTTGGCATCCCAGTTGGCGGTGTGATTGTCAACATGCTGATCGACCAAAAGCAGGTGAATGCTCAGTCGCCAGACTTCGTCAAAAATCGCGTGGCGATGCAGGATCGCTACATGGTCGAGATCTGGGAAAAATTCGATAACATGGTGCGTGCCAAGTTGCCGCTTTATGAAAATGAAGTCCGTGGAATTGAGTCTCTGACACGGATGGGCGACGCCTTGTTTGCATAAAGAATCAGACAAAAATCGTGAGGTGCGTTACAATGCTTTCGCGCCTCACGATTCACTTAAGGATGAAAATTGGTTCTTAAACGTATCTCCCGTTCCTTCACCGAGATCCTTTACGGCATGGCCATCCACGACCAGGTGCGCACCCTGGCGCGGCAACGCGGCAGTCTGGAGCATCTCTTCGTGTTGATCAGTTTTGGCGACCTGCTCGGCATGCCGATCCTGCCGCCGTATTACAGCATCAAGTTGCTGCCTTTCGTCGTTCCACTCATCGGCAACTGGAAACGCCGCATGTTGCGGGAACGGGATCTGATGGATGCGATTTTCTAACGGAGGAGAATCCATGAAAGCTGTTCGTGTGCATCAATACGGGGGGCTTGAAGCGTTGAAATATGAAGATGTCCCGGTACCAGAGCCGGGTGAGGGTGAAGCGAGAGTCAAAATCGAGGCGGCAGGCGTCAATTTCATCGACATCTACCACCGCATCGGACGGTATCAGGGATCGTTACCGCTCACTCTTGGACAGGAAGCTGCGGGGACGGTAGATGCGGTGGGACCTGGTGTGACAGATGTCAAGCCCGGTGATCGCGTGGCTTTCGCGAGCGTGCAGGGAACGTATGCCGATTTTGCCGTTGCTCCGACATGGCGACTCCTTCCGATCCCCGCTGGTGTGGATTCGCAAACGGCGGCGGCGGCTCTCCTGCAAGGAATGACAGCTCACTATCTAGCCCTTAGCACATATCCGCTAAAAAAAGGTGATACAGTCCTCGTGCACGCGGCAGGCGGTGGAACCGGGCAACTTCTGGTGCAGATTGCAAAACGGTGTGGCGCGCGCGTGATCGGAACCGTGTCCACGGAGGAAAAAGCTGCGTTGGCGCGCGAGGCAGGCGCGGACGAAGTCATCAATTACACTCAAGTCGAATTCGATGTCGAAGTCAAACGCCTGACAAATAATGCAGGCGTGGATGTGGTCTATGACTCGGTCGGCAAGGACACGTTCGATAAAAGCCTGAACTGCCTCCGGCGGAGAGGCTGCATGGTCCTTTATGGCGCTTCGTCCGGTGCGGTCCCGCCGCTTGATCCGCAAGTCCTGAATGCCAAAGGCTCGCTTTATCTCACCCGCCCCTTCCTCGGGCACTATACCGTCGATCGCGCGGAGTTGTTGAGTAGAGCAAATGACATATTCAACTGGGTGGCAAAGGGTGAATTGAAAGTCCGAATCGACAAGACCTTCCCGCTCGCCGAGGCCGCCGAAGCGCATCGTTATCTAGAAGGACGGCAATCGAAGGGGAAAATATTGTTGATACCATAACCAGTTTTAACCGCAAACATTGCAAAACGCCTTGGAACGAATATCCGTTCTGAGGCGTTTTCATTATGGTACACTTCGCCCGTTATTCCCCATTTTGGAGTATTCCATGACTGAATCGACTTGCCTGAATTGCGACACATCCGAACAGGAAAGACCGCTTATTACTTTGAAATTCCAGAAGACGGAACTCTACATTTGCCCGCAATGTCTGCCGGTTCTGATCCATAAACCATATCAACTGGCAGAGAAACTTCCAGGTTTTGTACCTTCTGAAAATCCCCCGCCTGACGATCATTAAAGGTATCCGCGTGAGCAAACTTTCCTTTCTGGCAAAAACATCCATCCTGATTGCGTTCTTCTTTTTCATCGACAAAATCCTTGCCTTCGTGCGGGTGGGGATCACCTCGCGCATTTACACCGATGAAGTGCACCTGCTGGATGTGTTCAATTCGGCGAACAATGTGCCGGATGTGTTGTTCGCGTTGATCTCCGGCGGTGCGCTGGCGATGGCTTTCATCCCGTTGATGAGCGACTACCTCACCACACGCGGGCGTGACGCCGCCTGGGACCTGTTCTCACGCGTAGCGAACCTGGCATTCATCGTAACGGGCGCGGCGGCACTCTTCGTCGCCATCTTTGCCCAGCAACTGGTGGATAATGTCATCGTCCCCGGTTTCACGGCGGAGCAAAGAGTGCTGGTCGCTGAACTGATGCGGTTAAATCTCATCAGTACCATCATCTTTTCGATCAGCGGACTGGTGATGGCAAGCCTGCAAGCCAACCAGCACTTCCTGTTGCCCGCGATGGCACCGGTCCTCTACAACGTCGGGCAGATCATCGGTGCGATCCTTTTCGTGCCGCGCTTTGGCATTCACGGTCTGGTCTACGGCGTTATTCTCGGAGCGGCGTTCCATCTGGCAATTCAAATTCCAGCTCTGTTCAAATACGGCTTTAAGTGGACACCCGCCCTCGACCTGCGGAATACCGGTCTGCTTGAAGCGCTCAAACTGCTCGGTCCGCGTTTGCTGACGATGGGCGGCATCCAGTTGATCGTCATCGCGCGCGACTACCTTGCCTCCCTGCTGGGACAGCCCGGCGCAGTGACTTCACTGGCATACGGCTGGATGATCATGCAGGTGCCGGAGACTCTGCTTGGGACGGCGATTGCCACTGCCATGCTCCCGACCCTCGCCGAACTCGCCTCGCGCGAAAACTGGCATGAATTCCGTTTAACCGTCGAGCGCGCCCTCCGCATCCTGATCGCGTTAACCATCCCCATTGCGGCGGTGCTGGCGGCGGGAATCAACCCGCTCGTGCGGGCGGCTTTCGGCTTGGATGCGGAAACGTCCACGCTCATCACCTGGACGACACGCGCCTACCTCCTCACATTGACAGGCTTTTCCATCCAAGAGGTGGCGGCGCGCTCCTTCTATGCACGGAAAGAACCACTTTACCCCTTGTACGCGGTCATCCTGCGGCTGGCAATGTTCATTGGCATCGGTTATCTGGGTGTAACGCTTTTCCAAACCGTCGGCGCCCCGGTCATCGCCTTTGCGGAGATTGCCTTGCTGATCGAATCGATCATCCTCTTCGGCTGGCTGAGCAACAAGATGCACGAACCGATCCTCGTCTGGAGCGCGGTCGGCAGGGGAGTGGTCGCCGCGCTGATCGGAGGCGCGACAGCCTACGGCGTGGCCGTGATCGTGCCCGGCTCGGCGGTGATGACCGCTCTGCTGGGAATGGTCATCGGCGGGGTTGTCGCTCTTCCATTCATCTGGTCTGAGATTAAATTGCTCTTAAAACTGTAAATTTACGTTGGGATATAATACTCATCATGTTAGGAAACACACAACCCAATCAAACCATCGACAAAGAACAAAAGAAAAGCGGCCGTGGGCGCAGGTTTCTGTTCAACGCGCTCGGCTTGATAATCATCCTGGCTCTTTCGGGGCTGGGTGCCTATCGCTCCGCCATTGCCACCCGTCAAGCGAACCAGCGCGCCGCCATTTCACAACAGCTGGGGGAACAGTTCCAGTACGCGCTCGTGGATATTCAATTTTTGAGATACGAAAACGCCAAACAACGGCTGGAGTTTATCATCGCGAATGACCCGACCTTCCCCGGCGCGCAGGAAAAATTGACTGAGGTGCTGGTACTGATGAACGCCCCGACCCCCACCCCTACGGTCGCGCCGACCACCACACCTGATTTCAGCGGCGCGCAGGAGGCGTTCACACGCGCCCAGCAACTCATTGCCGCACAGGATTGGCCTGGCGCCATTGGCGCGCTCGATACGCTGCGCAAACTCGACCCCACCTACCAGACCTCACAGGTCGACGGCATGTATTATTTCGCCCTGCGTAATTATGGATACAACCTCATCACCCAGCAGGGCAACCTGGAGGGCGGCATCTACCAGCTGACTCTGGCGGAACGTTTCGGCACGCTCGACAACTCGACGAACGGTTTGCGTGAAGGTGCACGTTTCTATCTCCTCGGCGCATCCTTCTGGGACCTCGATTGGGAACAGGCGGTCTATTACTTCACCCAGGTCTACAGCGGATGGCCCAGCCTGTGGGACGGCACATTGACCGCGGCAGACCGTTTCCGCATTGCTTCGATGCGCTACGGCGACCAACTACTGGCAGAGGAAAGGTACTGCGATGCCTATGCCCAGTACACCAATGCGCAGCTTGTCGGCGCGCTCGACGAAGCAGCCGTCAAGGGCTTGAATCAAGCCACCCGCGAATGTTACCCCGCCACAGCAACCCCGACCGTCACCGTGCCGGTGATTGTCACAACCGATACCGGTGTGGTCTCGACGCCGACCGATACCCCGCCCGCGCCTCCAACCGACACCCCGGCTCCGCCGACCGATACACCCACCCCATGATCGAATCGCCCCCGACCTGGGCGCTGGCGCTCACATTCTGGCTGCACCTGCTCGCCACCGTCGCGTGGATCGGCTGCATCATCTCGCTTTCCATTTTGATCCTGCCTGCCGCGGGCAAGGTTCTTCAACCTGCGAACCATCTGGCCTTGATCGACGCCGTGCAAAAAAGGCTCGAACCCATTGCGTGGTTCTGCATGAGCCTTCTACTCCTCACCGGCTTGTTCCAGATGAGCGTCAACCCGCATTACGACGGCTTCATTTCGGTCAGCACACAATGGTCTGTGGCAATCCTCGTCAAACACCTTCTGGGCATCCTCATGGTCGTCGCCAGCGCCATCCAGACGTGGGAGGTCATCCCCGCCATCCGCAGAACACTGCTGAAAAAAGTGGTGGATGAAGGTCAGGTCATCGCACTGCAAAAAAAGGAAACCCTGCTCATCCGCATCAACTTCGGACTTTCGATCCTGATTCTGCTCGCAACGGCATTCGCAAGGGCATCTTAATCATCAGAAATCAAAACAGCCCGCCTCCTTTCTCAGGGATGGGCTGTTTCCGTTATTTTATAACTTGATCAACGCTGGAGCGGGAGTCCCGGTCAGGTCGTACACCATTGCGCCTGTGATCCTCACCGGAACGATCTCCCCGATCTTCGCTTCACCTTCGATGAACACCAGACCGTCGATCTCGGGCGCATCGCGATACGAACGCCCGATGGAAATCCCCTTATCCTTCCCCTCAACCAGCACATCGAGCGTCTTCCCCACAAAGGATTGATTCACCTGCAGGGAAATTCCCTGTTGCAATTCCATCAACTGCTCGAAGCGCGCCTGCTTGACCTCGGCAGGGATTGGGTCGCCAAGCGGCTCGCTCGAGGTCCCCGGCTCGAACGAAAACTGAAACGCGCCCACGCGGTCGAAACGGATCTCCCGCACAAAATCCACCAGCGCCTGATATTCTTCATCCGTCTCGCCGGGGTACCCGACAATAAACGTGGTGCGGATGGCCAAATTCGGAATCTTCGAACGCATCTTCCCCAGCGTTTTATGCACCCACTCAATATTCGATGGGCGCTTCATGCGGTATAAAGTCTTGGGATGCGCATGTTGCAACGGCATATCAAGATATGGCAGGACTTGTTTACTCGAAGCCATCACATCGATCAGACGGTCGGTTACGTAGCCGGGATAGGCGTACATGACGCGAATCCAGTCCAGGTCCGGGACGGAGGCGGTGAGCCGTTCCAGCAGAATTGCCAGCCCATCTTTCATCCCCAGGTCATGACCGTAATCGGTGGTATCCTGCGCGATGAGGACCAACTCGCGTACACCTGCATCCCGCAAGCGGCGCGCCTCGTCCACAATCACATCCACGGGACGGGAAACCGCCGTCCCCTTGATAAGAGGAATGGCGCAGAAGGCGCACGGGCGGCGGCATCCATCGGCTACTTTGAGGTACGCGCTTGCCCCGGCAACAGAGGCGCGCAATGCTTCATGTTCATCCGCGCCGACGGTTTTCGCTTCGTCGGGGAGGTGATACAGCGGCTCAGGGTGCGGGCCGTTGCGCAGTTCACGCACCACCTGCACAATGTCCATCCAGCGGCGCGTACCCAACACACCGTCGATACCGGGGACTTTGACCGCCACTTCCGAGCCGTAACGCTGGGTCAGGCATCCCGCCGCGATGAGGATTTGGTTCTTCTTTTTGCCGTCCGCCAATTCGCGCAGGACGTTGATCGACTCCTCTTTTGCCGGGCCGATAAAACCGCAGGTGTTCACGATCAACACAGCGGCGCGGGAGGGGTCATCCACAGCATGGTAACCGTCGCGGATGAGCAGTTGCGCCATCGAATCTGAGTCAACTGTATTTTTGGCGCAACCGAGGGAAACAAGGTGAAAGGAATTTTTGGGCACGGGTAAATCCTGCAGTTTGTAGTACAAGCAAGGTCGATATCTTATTGTTCGGGAGTGTTCGATGGGACAGGCGTTCTCGTCGGCGGGAGGGTGGCAGTGGGTGTCGGCGTATTGGTCGGGATGGCGGAAGGGAGCGGCGTTGGGGTGATGATTCCGTCTGCAAGATAAATATTGTTCACCACCTGACCGAACGCGCCCAGCAAGCCGAGATCGCGCCCATTGTACACGATGCGGATTGCGGCGCCGCTTCCCACCAGCACCTCGACCTGGCTTTCAGCTTCGAAGAAGTATGCGTTTCCGGGCAGCACGCGCCCGTCAAAGACCACCTCTCCATCCGAGATCACACGCATGTATGTGCGCTCCACTGCCACCAAATTGACCTGCACGTTCACATCTGCGTTCAAGGTGGGGATGACGACAGTCACCGTGGCTTCACCGGGCAGGGAGTCAAGCGGTTGGAACGTGGGAGTCTCTGTGAACAGGGAAGGATCGGGGGTAGCCAGCAGAACATCCGAAATGGAGGGCGCGGTCGGTTCCACATCCTGTTCGCTTTGAAGCGTCATCACACGGCTCACCCCCCAGATGGAGAATCCCACCAGCAGGATGGCGATCCCGACGCCGAAGATCATGTCACCCGCGATGAAGTTGGTCAACGCGGGCATGTTTGCGGTGATGGGCTGTCCCGGTTTCCGCGGGGGCTTCTGCGGATTGTTTTCGCGGTGCCGTGCCTGGAGCGCGTCCGCAAAACGAAGGAGCAACGCGTCCACATCCAGGTCGAGGAAGGTGGCGTAATTCGACAACATGCCGCGCGTCTGTACGGTCGAGGGCAGGTCATCCATCGCGCCTTTTTCAAGCGCCTCCAGGTAATGCGCTTTGACGCGCGTACTACGCTCCACTTCTTCAAGATGCAGGCTCAGCAATTCGCGGCGTTTGCGAAGCTCCGCACCGACCTCCTGGAATATCCGGGTCGATTCCCTGGAATCCGGGTCGGTCTCTATCGCATTGGACACAGTTTCGGGCTGCGGAATTTCAGCCTCGATGGATTCGACCTGTCCAATGCCCTGCTCCGACGAAGGTTCCGCTTTCCGGGCCTTTCGTGATGCGATTACGGAACTCAATCGGTTCAACCAACTCTGCCAGAGATTTTCACTGACATTCGGCTGTTGCGCCGCTTCGGGTTGCGATTCGGCTACTTCTTCGACAAGGGCAGGTTCCGGTTCTGCTTGCTCGACCGGCTCTGCAATGACCTCAGCCCGAGACTCGACGACTGGAATTACCTCCGGGTCGGGTCCCGCTTTTTTGCGACCGCGTCGCCGGGTGGTGGTCGGTTCAACGGCGGATTTTGAATCCGTCTTTTTGCGGCGGGAAGTTTTCGGTTTCGAGAGTGGAATCTCCGGCTGGGATTCGGTTTGGGCAGCGGGATCAGATATTGACGCGGGGAGAGGCGCTGCTGGCGCAACGGAAACAGGTTCGGGGGATGACGCTGCGGGTTCGTCGGTCAGGTCCATGGGTCCGACAATCCCGTCCGCAGCCTTGGTCGCAACGCGCATGGTTTCGAGCAATTGCTCAAAGTTCAGCCCAAGGAAATCAGCATAATTTCGCAAGTAGCCGCGCGCCTGCACGGGCGACGGCATGATGGAAAGGTCATCCATTTCCAACGCCTGCAAGTATTGCACGCGAATGCGGGTCGCTTCGAAGACTTGTTCGAGCGTGAGGCGTTTTGCTTCACGGGCTTTTCTGAGTTTTTGACCGATGGTTTGCATCATTTGCGGGTAAACGAAACATCACCAGCACCCCATCGAACGGGAATGAACTGGTGATGTCATGGGCGGATGGTTTCGAAATCAGGCTTCGGCAGTCTCGGTCTCTGCAGCGGGCGCTTCGGGCGCGGTTTCCTCTTTCACCACTTCCTCTTCGCCTGCCTCTCCCTCGCGGTGAACAAGGATTTTGACCTCGGGGATCAGATCGACGGTGAGGCGGACATGTGCAGTAAACTCACCGAGGTTGCGAATCGGCTGCATGTCGATCTGCGACTTCTTGACCTCGTACCGGGTCTTTTCCTGAATGGCGGTCGCCACATCCTGCGTAGTGATGGAACCGTACAATTTTCCGGTCTCACCGGCTTTGGCAGAGAAGGAAAGCATTAAACCGTTGATATGCGCGGCGAGGTCCTTCAATTCCGAGTTGAGTTCGGTGCGGCGGATCTCAGCCTGTGCACGGATCTTTTCGACCTGTTTGAGCGCGCCTGCGGTGGCGAGTACAGCCAACCCCTGCGGGATGAGGAAATTGCGTCCGTAGCCGTCGGCGACTTTTTTAATATCGCCCGCGCGCCCCAATTTGTAAACGTCCTTGACTAACATTACTTTCATGGTTCAAGCCCTTTCGTGCTTTGAAGATTTTCGGGCGAAGGGTACTACGCCCGGCGGCGTATTTTACCACGATTCACGCTGTCGAAAGTGGAAGGCTGAGGGGAATGGGCAAATTCGATTATATGCTCTGAGTGACCCACACAGGCGCCTCTTTCCACGCTGGAGGCTGTTACCGTACCTGGAACGTCATCCATGCGATATCTGCAACGACCTCTTATTTCAAAATATGACAAGATTATCTGTTTTGTCATTTGGGGGTAATTTTCCTCAAAAGGTAGGGGAAACCCCCATACCCAAAATTACGATTCGTCAAGTGCGATTCATTGCAAGAACATGACTGCGCGCCTTCCACCTTTGAAATCGGTTCTTGCGATTCTGTAAATTTCATTCCTCTTTTTTGTTGTTATAGTAGCCGCAACAATTCATTTCATAAAAGGAGTTTCTCTATCATGTTTCGCTCGTCCAAGTTGTTCGTCGTCGTGCTTGTAGTGCTGGTCTTTGCCACCGCGGCTTTCGCGTTCGCCGCATCCAACACAGTGCCCGCCAGCTACGCCGGTGAAGGCGCAAGCGTCACCAGTGGTTACACCGTCTCGAACGTGGTCTACAACCTGAACGCCACCACCCCCTCTAACGTTGACAGTGTCACCTTCACCTTGAATGCCGCAGCCTCCACTGTGAAGGTCCGCCTAGTCACGACCGGCTCATACTTCAATTGCACCAACACAGCCGGTTTCAACTGGAGCTGTACCACTGCCGGTGTCACCGTTGCCGCGGCGGATGAATTCCGCGTTGTTGCCACGCAATAATTCGTAAAGCAAGGGGTTATATACCCTGAAAAAAAGACCTGCAGGCACCTGAAAGGGAGGGTCTGCGGGTCTTTTTTTGAAGAACTTTGCGGAACAAATGGCAGTTTTCAAACGCTTCTCTCCCAATCTTGCTTCTGCCTTCTGGGTCGTGCTGATGATCGTCACCTGGCTGGCATTCGCGCCCACACAGGCGGGCGGGATGGCTTCCTATATCATCGTTGTCGGTAACAGTATGGAGCCGGGCTTCCACATCGGTGACCTGGTGATTACCCACAAAGAGACAAATTACCAGATCGGGGAAGCAGTTGTATATCGCAATCTTGAACTGGGCAACTTCGTATTTCACCGCATTATTTCCGAGGATATGGGCAGGTTTACCCTCCAGGGAGATAACAATTCATGGATCGACACTTATCAGCCATCCCGTGAGGAAATCATCGGCAGGTTATGGCTTCATATCCCGAAAGGCGGGGTGTACGTTCAAAAGATGCGCGCTCCGCTTGCGATGGCCATGGCCGCAGGAGCTTTGGGAGGCTTCCTTGCCATCGGCATGATCCGGGGCAAATCAAGAGGTAACAAACATATGGCAAATCCATCCATCCAGGGACAATTTGCTTCTTTTAGGCAAAAGATGCAAAACTGGTTCACGCCAACCAACAAGTCCGAATCTGGGCAGTTGTCGGACACATTTCAGGGGAACATGCTCGAAGGTTCGTTCTTTGCACTGGGAGTTCTTGCGCTGATTTCCTTGATCTTCGGAATTATTTCCTTTTCCCGACCCGCTTCCCGCATTGTCAAAGAAGACTTTCCATTTGAGCATGTCGGCTTTTTCTCCTATTCGGCGTCCGGCCCGCAAGATGTCTATGATTCGAGTGCCATCAAAAGCGGCGACCCGATCTTCCCCAGATTGACTTGTTCCATCGATGTCAATTTTCAGTACACGTTCATTGCACAGAACATTGGGGCTCTCAAAGGAACACATCAACTCACTGCAACCATTGTGGAACCGGTCAGCGGCTGGCAACGGAGTGTTCCATTGCAGAATGAAACGGCATTTAGCGGGAATGCGTTTGGCAGTTCCGCCAAACTTAACTTGTGCCAAATGGAAAAACTTGCTCAGTCCATGGAGGAAGGCACGGATTTCCATCCGGGTTCCTACATCCTGACCATCTCCCCAAACATCAAACTTACAGGGGATATTTCGGGTCGGTTACTGGACAGTTCTTTCAATCCCAGCCTGACTTTCAATTATGACCGCGTCCATTTTTATCTTGCACACGGGGAAGAGCAGGAAAATCCGCTCAACCCGACCGAGACAGGAGCTTTGAGCGAGGAACGTCAGGAAGTAAACACCGTCCTGCTGTTTGGCACGGAATTCGCAGTCCCGGCATTACGATGGTTTGCCGTGATCGGTCTGGTTGGGTCATTGGCTGGGGGCGCCTTCCTCGGCATGAGATTGCAACACCTCTCCAGAAACGACCAGGACAAATACATCCGCATGAAATATGGCTCCATGGTGATCGATGCCCACACTGTAGACACCGTAAACCTATCCGGCTTGGTGGATGTCACCACCGTCGATGATCTAGCAAAACTGGCAGAAAAATTCAACACGATGATCCTGCACACGGAGAACAGCGATTCGCACACGTATTACGTCCGGGGTGATGGGATCGTGTATCGGTTTGTCATACCCGCTGAAACGGGATCAACCATCCCTGCGAAAGAGGCGATGATATGATCCGCATCAATATCCGACGGTTGTTTGTTGTCGTGCTGGGAATCCTGGTCATTCTGAGCATCGCATCGGCATTCGCGGCTAACATCAATGTGCCTGCCACCCGTCTCACGAATCAGGCTCAGGCAATTACAGCCAATGCTTTGAAGCCAGCATCCTGTTCGGCAATTACCCTGTCCCGTGTAGTGGTCTGCACGGGAGGTAATTGCGATGGGACAAATCAAAATGAATTAATCCTGGGAACATCGAGCAGCGAGCGAATCAGAGGACGCGGCGGTAACGACTGCATCCTGGGCGGCGGTGGCGACGATAATTTGGTGGGCAACAATAGAAGCGATATTTGCATCGGTGGTCCGGACTTCGACACTTTCAATACTTGCGAAGTGCAAATCCAGTAGACAAAATTCCCGAAGCCTTGCTTCGGGAATTTTGATTTATTCATCAGGGCATTGGCTTTTCTGGCCAGGGAGCAAGGCGGATAACGGAGTCTCCGCCATCCATGAGCAAACCATCGAACACGTCCTTTGTATGATTGTCGAGCGGCAGATAGGTGGTGAGAAATAGTTCGCCGAAAGCAGTGGTCGTTGTGATTCCCGTGGTGAGATATTTGATGTGACCATGGCTCTCATGGTCGTACTCGAACGTATCGGAGTTCATAATCTTGTCCTGTTCGACGGAGGACACTCGTTTCCAGTAGCGGTCGAATAATGGGTATTTCGACGGGTCACGGAAGGTCTTCATTAAATACTTAAAGTAAGGCTCCGCCCGGTAGCGGAGGGTGGAGTCACGATAGGACCGCATGGAAGACATGGCATAGGCATCCCAATTTTCGGAGACGTGTGTGCGCCCCACCAGTTCATTGCCAAAGGTCATGCGCATGGCATTGAATCCTCCCGGCATGTGAGGGGCGGATTCGATCATGGAGGCAGGAATATTGAAAAACCGGATCACCGCCGTATTCGCGGCGATGACATCCCCATAGACATCGTTCAGGAAAGAAGGAGCGCGCACCTGTCTCAAAATTCCCAGTAACTTCTCGAGAATCTTGCCTGGATGGTGGGTGTCGGTCGCGGTGCCCATGGATGGCTGGCGCACCAGTTGACTGTTATCCAAGCCACTCGCCGCCAGGAAAAATTCCCGCCGTTCCAGGGTGGTCAACTGGAGGGCATTGGCGAGGCGAAGCAATAGATCTGGCTCAAAGAATTTCTTCACTCCCCGCTCGATCTGGCTGATCACCGCGTTATCCACACCGGCATATTCGGAAAGTCGGAATTGAGTCCAATCCATATCCTGACGCAACGTCGCCAAAAGTAATCCAAATTGCTTCCGATTCATGGCGTTAAAGTTATACCATGACTCAAAAAAATCTTTGAGTCAATCTAAAAATTTAATGCTGGACTTTTTTCTCGAAACGCCGATAATGAAAAAGCGTTTGTGCAAAAACGCGCTTATTCATGACTTCGATCTGTCTGGGGGCACAGACGATAGATTGAAAGGGGAACATCAGAGGGGAGACCAGCCATATTAAAGAGACTCCGTTATCGGAGTCTCTTTAATTTTTCAGTTTACATTCATGAACCCAAACAACCGCCACAGCCCGCGCATCATCGCATGACCGAAATCCGCCTTCAGAAACTGATTCGGACACGACCCCGGAATGACCGCGATACCGTTGGCTTTGCACTTTTCCACCGCCTCCTGTGAGACACTGGTCATGCCTGCCGCCAGACCCGGCTTGGTCCCCATCATGCAATGCATCCAGACATGTTTGACGCCCAAATCCACGCACTGCTGGACGATCCGGTCGGTCACTTTGGGGCTGGCAAGGATGAAAACCGCATCCGGTTTTTCAGGGATGGACTTCAAATCCGGGAAGCAGGGTTCCCCATTGAAAGTGGAAATGCGCGGATTGACGGCGTATACTTGATATCCATTTTCCTTGAATTTGGCATACGCCATATTACAGCCTGTTTCGCGCTTATCCGACACACCGACAACGGCAACCTTTTTCTGTGCAAGGAAATCCTGCACCATCGTATCGATCTTTGCCATGAGAATACTCCTTCTCTGATTTAAGATATTTTCGGACAATTCATTGTACGCACGAGAAAACAAAAAGTTGACTACCGTTATTCTGAAATGCAGGTTACAAATGTCCCTACTTTTCAGCACGTGCATTTCAGGATTAATTCAGAGGTAAGATGAACATTCAAGATTCTTACAACGAGTGGTCGGACATCTATGATTCGAACATCAATCTGACGCGCGATCTCGATTCAACCGTGACCCGAAACCTGCTCGGCAATCGACGATTTGAGTCCATTCTGGAAATCGGTTGCGGTACCGGCAAGAACACCGCCTTCCTCGCCCAGATCGGGGGACATGTCCATGCGCTGGATTTTTCAGCAGGGATGCTCGCCAAAGCAAGAGAAAAAGTCAAGGCGGGAAACGTCCGGTTCGAGACGGCAGACCTTACGAAGGACTGGCCATGTAGAGACAGAAGTTACAATCTCATCGTCTGTTGTCTGGTGCTGGAGCACATCAAAGACATCTCCCCCATTTTTAGCGAGGCACTACGCGTTCTAAAACCAAATGGCAAATTCCTTATCAACGAATTGCATCCATTCAAGCAGTATGGCGGAACCAAAGCCCGCTTCGAACGCGCTGACCAGACCGTCGAAGTGGAAGCCTTCGTACATCACATTTCCGAGTTTATCCATACTGCGGAGGCAAACGGTTTGCTGCTGGAACGCTTCAACGAATACTGGCATGAGCAAGACCCCGGCAAATCGCCGCGGCTGGCTTCATTTACATTCACAAAAGGGTAAATTCATAAATTCTTCTTACAAATTTTTTATTCTCTCCACATAGAATAGATGCCAGCAATCGCTGAAATTTAGTATCCGTAACGGAGATCATCATGACGGACTCAAATTCCTCCCCCGTGGAACAATTTACTTTCAAGGCAGAGACCAAACAACTGCTGAACATTCTGATCCATTCGTTGTATAAGGACCGCGAAGTTTTCCTGCGCGAACTGCTCTCGAACGCCTCGGACGCGCTCAACCGCCTGCGCTTTGAAATGGTCACCAACCAGAACGTGCTCGACCCGGCTGCCGAACTGAGCATCCACATCAAAGCGGATAAAGACTCCCGCACGCTTACCATCACCGATACCGGCATTGGCATGACCCGCGGTGAGATCATCGAGAATTTGGGTACCATCGCCCAATCGGGCGCGCGGAGGTTCATTGAAGCGACCAAAGATAAGAAGGTGGACTTTTCACAGCTCATCGGTCAATTTGGCGTTGGGTTTTATTCCGTATTCATGGTGGCGGAATCGGTGAAGGTCACCTCCCGCTCATACCGCCCGGACGCCGAGGCTGTGACATGGTACGCCACCGGCGAGGACAATTACACGGTCGGCGTGGGAGCCATGACCGAACGAGGTACACGGGTCGAGATCAAGCTGAAAGAGGATGCCGTTGAATTCGCCGAGGACTACCGCCTCAGAAACATCATCCACAAACACTCCGACTACATCGGCTTCCCCATTTACATCGGTGACGGCAAAGCGCCGGTCAACAAGCAGACATCCCTGTGGCGCACCCCGCGCAAAGACGTGACCGATGAACAATACAGGGAGTTCTACAAGCAGACTACGCTCGATTACGAAGAGCCGTTGCTGCACATCCATATGGTCACAGATGCGCCAGTGCAGTTGTATGCGCTGCTTTTTGTACCCGGCAAGGCGGAACGCGGCATTTTTGCCTTGCGAAAAGATGACGGCTTGAAATTGTACTCACGGAATATCCTGATTGACGAATACAACAAGGACCTCCTGCCAGACTATTTGCGTTTCGTGCAAGGCGTGGTGGATTCGGAGGATCTGCCTCTCAATGTCTCACGCGAGACAGTGCAATCCAGCGGACTGATGCCCAAGCTGAAAAAGGTGCTGACCAATCAGGTCATCAAGGAACTGGAAACACTGGCGAAGAATAATGCGGAAAAATATCAAACCTTCTGGAAGGAATTCGGCGGGCACTTGAAACATGGCGTCGCGTCAAGCCCGGCAGACGCCGATTCGCTAAAACCATTATTGCGCTTCAAGACCAACCTGCAAAGCGAGACATGGTCTTCGCTGGATGACTATATTTCCCGCCTGAAAGACGGTGAGAAGACCATTTACTACATCATTGGCGATGATCCGAAGTCCGTGCTGCGCAGCCCGCATCTGGATTATTTCAGCGCGCAGGGGACCGAAGTGCTCCTGCTCACCGACCCCATGGACTCGTTCATGCTGATGGGTTTGCGGAGTTACAAGGAGTACGAATTCAAAAATGTCGCACAGGCGGAGGTTGATGCGGGGAAACAGGCCGAGGCAAAGAATGAAGCGGAGAAAATTCCGGATGCCGATTTCAATTCCCTCGTCGAACGCTTCAAGCAGGTCCTGGGTGAACGTGTGGTGGGCGTCCGCGCCAGTAACCGGCTCTCGCAATCCGTGGCGCGGCTGGTGGACCCGGATGGCACGCTCAACCCCGAACTCCAGCGCGTCTACCGACTGCTGGGCAAGGAGTATGAAATCCCAAAGAAAATCCTGGAGTTGAATCCATCGCACAACATTTTGAAGAATCTGCTCAACCTTGACCCCGGCTCGGAATTACAGACGGCGATCATCGAGCAAATCTACGATAGCGCACTTCTGGTTGAAGGTTTGCACCCCGACCCCTCCAGCATGGTGGTGCGCGTGCAACAGATCATGGAAGCGGCGCTAAATAGGCGTACAATATAGGCATGGATCCTGCCTCGGAACTTACTCTGGCGCGTCTTCTACGAAATACGCGCATCGCCGCGCTCGGAACCATCCATGATGGTGAGCCGCAACTTGCCATGGTCGCAATTGCCATGGAAAGTGATTGTTCGGCATTCTACATCCATGTCAGCAAACTGGGAAAACACACCGGGGATATGGAAAGGGATCCGCGTGTTGGTCTGCTTATTACTGAGACCGATGACCACCGCGTCGATCCGCAGACTCTGGCACGCCTCTCGCTCCAGGGGACGGCTGGGGTGGTGCCGAGGGTCGATCCGCGTTACGAACGCGTCAGAAACATCTATCTGACGCGCTTCCCGGAAGCGGAAAAACTTTTCAGTCTGGGCGATTTTCATCTATGGCGAATCACACCCAAGGGAGGCAGATTCGTGGCAGGGTTTGGTCGCGCCTTTAATCTTGTGCCGGATGCGCTGGTGAAGGTGTCAAAGCTATAGAACCGGTCAATCCGGTCGTGTCAAGGTCGAACCATACACAGTGGGTAAGGGGCGGATCATGGTTAGACTTTATCTGAACTAATCGTCCCGAAGGTTTTTTCAAGCAAATCAAAGGGCAAATACGAACCTTCGGGACGTTTTTCTTATTCCCAATAAAGTCTATTTTGTTCGAGAGAAAGCCCTAAAACCCTTCTGCCACATATTCTCCCCAGACGCTTCGTAAAGTATTACAAATCTCGCCGAGGGTGATGTCGTTTTCCACACATTCGATGAACAGCGGCATCAGGTTCTCAGTGCCCTTAGCGGCATTTACCAATTTGCCGAGCAACTGTTCGACCAATCTCTGATCTCTGGTCTCCCTTAATTTCTTCAAGCGTTCCCTTTGCCCGATTTCGATGGCGGGATCGACCTTCAGGCGTTCAAGTGTCAAATCCTCCTCCACCTGGAACTGATTGACGCCCACCACGATCTGTTCCTTTTTCTCAATGGCCTGCTGGGCGGCATAGGCGGCGTTCTGAATTTCATTCTGCATGAATCCGCGCTCGATGGACTTGAGCGCTCCGCCCATTTCATCAATTTTGGCGAGGTAATCCTGCGCGCCTTTTTCGATCTCGTCGGTGAGATATTCGATCAGGTACGATCCCGCCAGCGGATCGACCGAGTCCGCCACACCCGATTCGTAGGCGATGATTTGCTGGGTGCGCAGCGCCACCCGCACAGACTTCTCGGTAGGCAGCCACAACGCTTCGTCCATGCTGTTGGTGTGCAGGGACTGCGTCCCGCCGAGGACGGCGGAAAGAGCTTGTATTGTGACGCGCACCACGTTGTTCTCTGGCTGCTGGGCAGTGAGCGTCGAACCGGCGGTCTGTGTGTGGAAGCGTAACTGCCAGGAGGACGGTTTCTGCGCCTTGAACCGTTCGCGCATCACCTTTGCCCATAACCTGCGCGCCGCCCGAAACTTCGCCACCTCTTCCAAAAAGTTGTTGTGCGCGTTGAAGAAGAATGAAAGCTGACCGGCAAAATCATCCACGTTCAAGCCTGCTTTCAACGCCGCTTCCACGTAGGCAATTCCATTCGCCAGCGTAAACGCCACTTCCTGCACGGAGGTCGAGCCCGCTTCACGGATGTGATAGCCCGAGATCGAGATGGTGTTCCAGTTCGGCACATTCCGGGAACAGAACGAGAAGATATCGGTGATGAGCCGCATCGACGGCGCGGGCGGGAAAATATACGTGCCGCGCGCCACATATTCCTTGAGGATGTCGTTCTGGATCGTGCCGCGCAATTGCTTCATGTCTACGCCCTGGCGTTTCGCCACGGCAATATACATTGCCAGCAGAACTCCCGCGGGCGCGTTGATGGTCATCGAGGTGGAAACTTTATCGAGGGGAATCTGGTCGAACAACTGCTCCATGTCCCGAATGGACGAGATCGACACGCCCACCTTGCCCACCTCTCCTGCCGCGATGGGGTCGTCCGCGTCGTAGCCAATCTGGGTCGGCAGGTCGAAGGCGACGCTGAGTCCGGTCTGTCCGTTTTGGAGCAGATAGCGATAGCGCTTGTTGGATTCTTCCGCAGTGGAAAAACCGGCGTACTGGCGCATGGTCCAGAAGCGGGAACGGTACATCGTCGGCTGGACTCCGCGTGTAAACGGATATTCGCCGGGGAATCCCAACTTCGTTTCGTAATCGGGATCAGGCTGTGATGGCAGTCCGAGACGCGGAATCTCGATCCCGGCGGAGGTCTCGAAGCGATCCTTCCGCTCTTTGAATTTATCCAGAGATTTTTTGAGTGTCGTTTCTTTCCATCGGTTGTATTGATCTTGAATTGTCATTTTTCACCATGAAGTGTCACAAAGCGTCACGAAGGGAAAGGTTCAAACCATTGCACGCTTCTGTGGTTAAAATTTTCTTCAAGTATAAAGCCAAGCCAAATTAACTTGTAGGACGAGTGACACCCTCTTTTGACGAGGAACGTCCCTTCTACAAATTCCACCAAAATAGTACAAAAATCAAGATGAATGTCAATTGCCCCGAAACAACGGAAATGCTAGACTTTTCGTATACAGTGACAGGAGTCATTTCATGACGAGCAAAACACTTCTCTAGATCGGCGCGGGGATATTATTTTTGATCGGCGTATGCCTGTTTGGCTACGGAATTTTGAACGTGATCGGCTCGACCTCCGCCCAGGGCGGTTCCAACTGGTTGACTTTTGGAATCGGCTTTGGCTGTGTCGGGATACTCTTCCTGGCGGGCGGTGCGGGACTGGTCTACGCCGCCCAGCGCGGAACCAAGACCGAGGTCGTCCAGCACGTCACCATGAAAGTGGACCTGCCCGGCGAGACCAGGATCGAACAGATGAAATGCCGTTCCTGCGGCGGTTCGCTCAGCGCGGACAATGTCAAGATGATCGCGGGCGCGCCCACGGTGGAGTGTCCCTTCTGCGGGACGACATATCAGTTGACCGAAGAACCAAAGTGGTGATTCGATTTACGATTGGAGGATCGTTATGAAGAAAAGACTTCTGACGATTATATTGGTCCTAATTCTCACGTTCAGCGTTACAACATCCGTCTTTGCGCAGGATTATTATTTCAGCCTCGACAAGGAGGTCGTCAACGTCTATTGGAATTCGGACGGGACGCAGGCGCTGGATTATCTGCTCACATTCACGAACCAGCCCAGTGGTCATGCCATCGAATTCGTGGATGTGGGCATGCCCAACGGTAATTTCGATTTTAACAGCATCCAAGCGACCATCAACGGGAATCCACTTTCGATCTCCAGCGACTTTCAAGGGATCGGCGGCTATGGCTTTGCCGTGGAGATGGGTCCGTACGCGATTCCGCCCGGGGAAACGGGAACCGTTCACGTCTCTGTTGGACGCGTTTCCGGTGTCCTGTATAAAGACTATGAAGATGAAAATTACGTCAGTGCAGTGTTCGCTCCGCTGTATTACCAAAGCAGTGTGGTGACCGGCAGCACCGATATCACAGTCATCTACCATCTGCCGCCGAGTGTCCAGCCCGAAGAACCGCGCTGGCATTCCGCGCCGTCCGGGTTCCCTTCCGAGCCGGAGACCGCCCTTGATGCGGAGGGACGTGTCACCTACACATGGCGCAATCCCAACGCCGCGCCGGATGTTTCCTACAAATTCGGCGCGTCATTCCCCAAGAGCAACGTTCCGGCAGACAGTATCGTGACGGTACAACTGCCTTCCTTCTCCGTTTCACCCGATACGATCTTCAGCCTGATCTGTTTTGGCTTCTTCGGCTTCATGTTCCTGGGCATCCCGATCCTGAGCGCCATCGCCGGGAACCGCCGCAAACTGCAATACCTGCCGCCGAAGATCTCTATCGAAGGTCACGGCATCAAGCGTGGACTGACGGCGGTCGAATCGGCGATCCTGATGGAGCAGCCGCTCGATAAGGTGATGACCATGATCCTGTTCGGCGTGGTCAAGAAGAACGCGGCGGAGGTGGTCAAACGCGATCCGCTCGAGCTGCATGTCGCTGCGCCCCTGCCTGAAAAATTGCACGAATACGAGATCAACTTCCTCGATGCCTTCAAGGTCAAAGACCTCAGGGAACGCCGCAAACTATTACAGGAGATGACAGTCAAGTTGGTACGGTCCGTCTCCGAAAAGATGAAGGGCTTTAGCCGCCGCGAAACGATTGCCTATTACAAGAGCATCATGGAAAAAGCCTGGCAGCAGGTGGAAGCCGCCGATACGCCGGAGGTCAAAAGCCAGAAATTCGACGAAGCCCTCGAATGGACCATGCTCGACAAGGACTACGATGACCGGACGCGCCGCGTCTTCACTGGACCGATCTTCCTGCCCAATTGGTGGGGTCGGTATGATCCGGTCTGGGGCGGCGGCGGTTCGACCATCGCCCGACCTGCCTCCGTTTCGACGCCCGGTCCTGGCAGGGGCCCCTCCGCCCTGCCCGGTGCGGACTTCGCCGCCTCGGTGGTCACCGGTGTACAAACCTTCTCGAACAAAGTCATCGGCAACGTCAACGACTTTACCAGCCGCGTCACCAACGTGACCAACCCTCCTCCCCCTTCCTCCAGAAGTGGAGGCGGCTATCGCGGCGGTGGCGGCGGACGTTCCTGCGCCTGCGCGTGTGCCTGCGCCGGTTGCGCCTGCGCCTGCGCGGGTGGAGGAAGATAGCTTTTAGCTTTCAGCCATTAGCTGTCAGTTTTTAGAGGTGATACATGGCTTTGTTGGATACCTTCAAATCGTTCCTGAAACCATCGTCCATTGTCCACGGCCCATCAGCGGGACTTTATCACTACCTCCGCGAAAACGCGGAAGAAAAATCCCGCATTCATCTGCGCGTGAACCCGGATGGCAATGGCACGTTGATCGTCAATGCCAGCAGCGTGATGCACTTGAACCCTACGGCTACATTCATGGCGTGGATGATCCTGGAAGGAAAGACGAAAGAGGAAAGTGTGCGTGCAATGAGGTCACGCTATTCCGTCGGCAAAGCGCAAGCCGAAAGCGATCTTTCTTCTTTCCTCTTTCAATTCGAAGAATTGATACGCCCTGATGGCGCCTGTCCCATCCATGAACTCGATCTTGAAATGAACATGCCGTTCAGCGCCCGGCCCACCGCGCCCTACCGCATGGACCTGGCGGTCACCTATCGCTGCAACAACGACTGTGCTCACTGCTACAACGCCCGCGAACGGAACTTTCCCGAACTGAGCACGGAACAATGGTTCAAGGTGCTGGACCAACTCTGGGCGTTGGGTGTCCCGCATATCGTCTTCACCGGCGGCGAAGCGACGCTGCGAAACGACCTGCCCGAACTCATCCATCACGCCGAATCGAACGGACAGATCACCTGTCTCAACACAAACGCACGGCGGCTATCCGATGAAAAGTATTTGCAAAAGCTGGTCGATGCCGGGCTGGATCATGTGCAGATTACGGTTGAGTCGTGCGATGAGCAGATCCACGATGAGATGATGCGAGCCAAGGGTGCGCACAGACAAACCATTCAAGGATTGAAGAACGCGCTGGCATCCAAACTCTATGTGATGACCAACACCACCATGCTCCGCACGAACGTCCACACGATTCCCGATACGCTGGATTTTCTCGCCGATATTGGCGTACCGACCATCGGTTTGAACGCGCTCATCTACTCCGGCAACGGTCTGACGGTAGGCACCGGACTCAAGGAAAGCGAATTACAACCCATTCTCGACCTTGCCACCCGCAAGACCAGCGAGCGCGGGCAGCGCCTCATCTGGTACACGCCTACGCAATACTGCGAGTTCGATCCCACCGCCAGTAATTTGGGTGTCAAAGGCTGTACAGCGGCGTTATACAGCATGTGCATCGAATCGAACGGAGATGTACTGCCTTGTCAGTCGTACTACACAGCGCTTGGAAACATCCTCACCGACCCCTGGGACTCGATCTGGAATCACAAGCTATCGGTGCAGTTGCGCGAGCGGCAGAATCTACCCATTAAATGTGAAGGCTGTCCCGTCCTGGCAGAGTGCGGCGGCGGATGTCCGCTCAAATTTGAGAATTCATCATTGATTTCATTGGAGATACCTGCATGAATGAATTAGACTGGGTCAAGGAATTCCCTGCCGCGGTCACCGTCTGTGACGAGGAGGGCATCATCATCGAAATGAACGACAAAGCCGCTAAAACCTTTGAAGCGGACGGCGGTCGCAAACTGATCGGCTCGAACGTGCTCGATTGTCACCCCGAACCGGCGCGCACCAAAACCGAACGTCTGCTCGCCGCGCGTGAGAAGAACGTCTACACCATCGAAAAGAACGGCGTCAAAAAATTGATCTACCAGTCGCCTTGGTATCGCAACGGAGAGTACGCCGGGTTTGTCGAACTCTCACTTGAAATTCCATTCGAACTGCCGCATTTCATCCGCTCTTGAGGAGAAATAAAATGAACTTTTTCCACCGTCTCACCGAGCGTTTTTCAAAGGTCACGCCTCTGCCCGAGGGGCTGCATCACATGCAAGCTGCTCATGAACACGAACGCCCTTTCCGCCTGCATTTGCGTCTGCGCAAGGATGGCTCTGGCATCCTGATCGTCAACGCCGCTACTGTCCTGCACCTCAATCCCACTGCCGCCGAATATGCCTTCCACTTTATCAAAGGCACCGATCCGGACGAAGCTGCGAAGCAGGTTTCCGCGCGCTATCGCGTCAAAAAGGAAGTGGCGCTTCAGGATTTCCATGACTTCATGGACCGCATCCAGACCCTGATCTCCACACCGGACCTGGACCCCGTCTCCTATCTGGACTTTGAGCGGGTCGCGCCCCATTCAGCCGACCTCACCGCTCCGCTCCGCCTCGACTGTGCCTTGACCTACAAATTGCCCCCAGGCACCCAGGCAGAATACGCCCCTGCCAAGCGCGTCGACCGTGAACTGACCACCGACGAATGGAAGTCCATCCTCGATAAAGCCTGGCGGGCTGGGATTCCTCACATCACATTTACGGGCGGAGAACCCACTTTGCGCGAAGACCTTCCCGCGCTGATTGCTCACGCCGAAAGCCTCGGACAGGTCTGCGGTCTACTCAGCGACGGTTTGAAACTGGCAGACAAGGAATATCTCCACACCCTCCTGCAAACAGGACTCGACCACCTGCTCTTTCTGCTCCAGCCTGACAACGAAAAATCATGGAAAGCGCTCGGAACCGTCATGCCCGAAGATCTGTTCGTCACAGTGCACATCACGGTCAACAAAGAAGTCTCTCCGAACATACCTGCCACACTTGAAAGACTCGCCCAATTGGGGGTGAAAAGCATTTCCGTCGGCCTCGCGGATATGTCACTGAGATCTCAACTGGATGCTTTGATGCAAAAAGCCGCGGACTTGAACATTACATTGGCATTCGATCTGCCCGTCCCCTACTCCGCGCAGAACCCGGTTGCCCTGGAGACAGAGGAGGATGATCTCCCATCCGGCGCGGGCAAAGTCTGGTTGTACGTGGAACCCGACGGCGATGTGCTCCCCGCCCAAGGCACGGCAGACCAAGTGCTGGGCAACTTCCTGCGAGACGAGTGGGAGAAGATATATCAGTAGTGAACAAAAAACTGTCCCGCAGGTATTGTTCAAAGACTTATTTCTTTTGAAAAACCTGCGGGACATTCTGTTTATGATATGAATTGGCACCAACGCTACATCCAACAAGCCGCGTGGACTCGCGACCTGCGCGTTTATCTTTTCGAGAAGGTGGGATTGAAACACGCCCAGCGCGTACTTGAGGTGGGATGCGGCACTGGCGCCATTTTGCATGAATTGATCACGCCTGCATCGCTTCACGGACTGGATATTAACTTTGCCGCGCTGGCGGAATGCCGGGCTCATGTTCCAGGCGCTTCACTGGTTCATGGAAACGCGCTGTCACTCCCCTATTCGGGTAGATTGTTCGATATTGTATACTGTCATTTCCTGTTGCTTTGGGTACGCGATCCCCTGCAGGCATTGACCGAAATGAAGCGTGTGACAAAATCCGGCGGACATATCCTTGCCTTTGCAGAACCGAATTATTCGCGCCGGGTGGATCAGCCCGCTGAATTGACCCCGCTGGGAAGATGGCAAATTGAAGCATTGAAACGACAGGGTGCGGATCCCGGTTTCGGGGTGCGGTTGGCAGAATCCTTTTTTGAGGCGGGGATAAAAATCAATGAAACGGGAACAATTCAAGGCGCGGAAAAAGAACCATCAGCCGAGGAATGGGAGATGGAATGGGCGGTGATCGAATCCGACCTGACAGGATTCATTTCGGGCAAAGACATCCAACAAATGAAAGATCTCGACCAGCAAGCCCGCGCACAAGGGAGGCGCGTTCTGCATGTACCAACACATTTTGTGTGGGGGCAGGTCTAATTTTCCATGCTACACTTAAGCCATGGAAATTTGTTATCTTCTCGCTTTTCCTGATTCAGGGGAGGGGGTCGCGCCGCCGCCGGAACAGTTCAAGGGATTGATCAAGGACGCGCCGTACTTCCAGCCGGTGGATATTGACCTTGTGACGCTCGGTGATGAGACCATCGTGATTGAGGGATTTGCCGTCTCGGTGATGCGGCACCGTTACGATGACCGCGTGCAGATGGTGGAATGCCGCTTCGATCTTCCCGACCCGTTTGCTGGTTCCGTTTTTCAAGTGCGCACCAAGATCCAGAGCGCGCTGCAAAGCCGGTACATTCCCGAAGCGCATCGACGGAGCGGGTTGTTCGAGGAATATTCCATCCTGCTGGTGCAGGATGCCAAACCCACGCCGGACAAATGGATCGACAAGAATGCGCTCGCCATCGCCAATTTCATCCGTTCACAACGTGAAGTGTTCGATAAGGAGGAGGTCAACGAAATCCTCGGCTCGCGCACGCGCTACTCCGCCGAGGAACTGACCCTCATCGATTGGGAGGGCGCGGTCATCATCGCCCCTAAAGCGGATTACCGCTCCGATATTGCCCTGCTCAAGATCGGCAATTATCAGTTGCTGCGTTACCGCATGCTGGATCAGTCCATAGAAGAAATGTTGGACAAGATCAGCGAAGCGTTCTTCCAGAATAGGCGCCGGCCGCGCCCCACGCGCGGGCTGATTCGCCAGATTGCAGAACACCGTCTCGAGGTGATGCTCGATTTCGAGCGCGCCGAGCAAAGCCTGCTTCTCATCGGTGATTGGTATACCGCCAAACTGTACGAGTCCATTCAGAATGAGTTTTATCTCAAGGACTGGAAGGAAAGCGTACGCAGCAAGCTCGATAACCTGGAGAACATTGTGGAAACCATCAAGGATAATTTCACCATGTCTTGGGAGAACCTCATGGACAAACTGCAACTGCTCGGTTGGGTATTGTTGCTTGTCGGGTATCTTTACCTGTATCTGCTCGATGCAGGCTGGATTAATCTCCCCTGATGTAAAATCGACGGATATGACAGAGCAGGAGCATCGCCCCATTCCCGAATCCTACTGGGTTGAGCCGGGTCGTTTGCTGGCGGGGGAATATCCCGCCCATTACGAAACGGAGAACGCCCGCAAACGGATCGACGCCCTGCTTCAGGCTGGATTTGACACTTTTATCGACCTGACCAAACCGAATGAGACCGTGGCTTACGTGCGTCTGTTGCTGGATGAAGCAAAACTGTACGACATGGAAGTCAAACATCATCGCTTCCCCATCGGGGATTTTGGACTGCCCACCCCCGAGTTGATGAAATCCATCCTCGACACAATCGACGCCGAATTGCAGGCGGGGCGGAAGGTCTACCTTCATTGCTGGGGCGGAATCGGTCGCACGGGAACAACCGTCGGCTGTTATCTGGTGAGGCGGGGAAAATCCGGCGAGGAGGCGCTCCGTCAACTGGCGGAATGGTGGCGGAAGGTCCCCAAGAGCATCATCCATACCCATTCGCCCGAAACACGCGAACAGGTGGAATTTGTCCTCAACTGGGCGGAACACGAGAGAAAATAACATTCTTCGTCCGCGTTACAATTAAGTTAACTCAACCTTAAGTCCGGGCGAGTTCATTCCAAAAGGCAGTATAATCTTTTGCGGAGAAATAATCGCTTGGAAACGACCCAACCTGAACTACAAACCCAGCCAGATATGCAGAACCAGCCCGGCACTGAAACTGAAAAGCCGACCGATTGGAAACGAGTTGCTTTGGATATTCTGGAAACCCTGATTCTGGCTGTTGTCTTATATTTTGGAATCAATGCCGTATCGGTGCGCGTCCGCGTGGATGGGTACAGCATGACCCCCACCCTGCAAAATGGCGAATACATCCTCGTCAACAAACTTGCCTACAAGGTCGGAACGCCCGCGCGCGGCGATATTGTGGTGTTTGTTTACCCAGCCAATCCGCAGGAGGATCTGATTAAGCGCGTCATCGGGCTCCCCGGCGAGAGAATCGCCATCCACAATGGCAAGGTTACCGTCAATGATGTTCCGCTCAATGAGCCATACATCGCCGCCGCGCCGCTCTATGATGGTGAGTGGGTCGTCACAGAAGGTCAACTCTTTGTGCTCGGTGACAACCGCAACGAATCGAAGGATTCGCACCAATGGGGCTTGCTGCCGCTGGAGAACGTGGTCGGCAAAGCTGTGTTGATCTACTGGCCCCCACCCGAATGGCAGATCATCAACCATGTGAAGGAAGTCTACGCCGGTCAATAAGCCAAGGATTCGCTTATGAACGAAACCTCCCGCCCCCTGTTCGTCCCTGAAACTTCCCCGTGCAATGAATGCCCTGCCGGCGTCATGCACCTGCGCCATATCACCTACTTCACTTGGCTCGGGCAGGAATTGATCACCGTTCCCAACTTCCCGGCCTGGGTATGCGATATGTGTGGAAAGCGCGAATATGATGAGCAAGCTATCTCCTGGTTGACGATGCTCCTCAGCCCGAACGCCGGGAAACCCACCCGCCGCGTCCAACGGACCCGCCGGCCTGATCCCCGTACACCGAATATTTCCCAACCCTCCTTCGACTGATCCCACTCCAAGGACAGACATGGAATCAGCCCAGCGAACCTACCGCTTCCTTCCCGCAGACGTTTATACTGCCGGTTACCGCGTAGTGGGAAAAGTGATGGTTTCCACCAACGGCTTGATGGGCGTGTTGAACGATGTGACCAAGTCTCATCTTGAGGTCCACGATGCCCGCCTGGCACGCATCCACATGCCGACCAAACTGGTGGACCATTTCGAAGTGGTCCGCCTGGTCAAAGCCCAGGTTTTTGTACTCTGCGCCGCGCGCCGCGAGGATCTCGGTCCATCGGGCATTGTCCGTGGTGGATACTCACAGATCACCGAACTCCCGGCCCGCCTGACGACCAGCACCTATGAACTCGAGGGGAAACTCGAAGTGGCAGGGCGTTTCGACTTCGTCACCCTGATTGCCGATAAGACGCGCAACTTTGTTCCCATCTTCAACGCGACATTGACCGCCATTCTCATTCCCAACTTGAAAGTGGAATCACCGGGCGCGTTGTTCAACCGTGAAAAAATCGATATGCTTGCTTTCCTCAACCAGCGCGCCAAGGAAGACAAGTAACCGCAAACGCTTGACCGTCACCGGGTAGGGTGATAAAATCCGCCCGCTTAACAATCAATGCCCCCATCGTCTAGTGGACTAGGACGCAGCCCTTTCAAGGCTACGACCGGGGTTCGAATCCCCGTGGGGGCACACCTCTAAAGAGTGAGACTCCAATCATGATTGAATGGAGTACAAAATGACTATGCTCACTCGAACAAATGCACGATCACGAAATACCACAATGCCCGACCTCAACGAATTTATGACCACCCAGGAAGCCGCCTTGAAATTAGGCTTTCACGTCCGATCAATTCCCAAGATGTTACGAGACAAGATTCTTGATGGTGAACGTTTTGGGCGTGACTGGCTTGTCTCTCGAAAGTCTGTGCAAGAATATCTCGAAAAGACAAAGGGCATGAGTAAGCGAGACCCAAGACGCAAAGTCAAGAAGTAGACGCCTCCAATAGACGGAGGCGTTTTTTCTTACCTTTACTTCCTATCATGATAATGTTATTATGATAGGAAGTATTTAGTTTTGCACCTTTACAACTTCATAACCGCTTGACGTGTATCCCGCGAACAATAAAACGGGAAAGTGTCAGCGCGGCATAAATCCACCCGAAAGGAGGTGAGAACATGGACAGCAAAACAAAGGCAATCTTGAAAGTCTTTGCCCAATTGAACGATGACAATAAGCAAGATGTTTTGAAGTATGCGCGGCTCTTACTTTCAAAACAGCTTGGCTGGATGGAACACAAGAAAGTATCACGTAAGCCCGCATAAATAAAAAGGACTCGCATTTCTGCGAGTCCAGTCTCCAGCGTGAGGGGGGCACGCTGAAACACCAAAAGGATTTTAGCACATCATGACAAATAAAAAAATACTTTTGTTTCTGTTGCCTTTCGTCCTGGCTTGCACGATCACAGCACCAGCGGCACAAATCGAACCATTGCCCACAATATCCCCTACCCCACCAGAGACGGGTATACCCGCCCCCACAGCCACAGCGACCCGCGAGGCGTGCAAGGTCACAGCGGACTCTTTGAACCTTCGAGACGCTCCAGACCTTGCAGGGTATGAGTCCCATGTAATCGCCTGGCTTTATGCGGGCGACGTGTTGACCATCCTCCCCGATCCACCCGTTGAAAATTGGATCTTCGTACAGGCTGAAAATCTCCCCGGCTGGATCAACTCAAAATATTGTGTGAGGTGAAAGATGGCGAAAACAGCATTTAAGTATTGCCCTCGATGTACGTCATTCCGCTTCTTTGTGCTTGTGGAAAAAAGTCTCTATTGGAAATGCCCAAAATGCGGATTGAAGATAGTAAACAAACCGGCTCATTCATCCTATATGGGAATCTCGTGAAAGGAAAAACACACCATGAAAAAAGTATTACAAAGTGCGGCGGGTATCCTCTTCGCCGTGTTCAGCATTGCCATTCTGGGATTGCTGATGTCCCTTACCTTCGGCGCTCTCGGGAAACTCTTCCCTGACAACTTCATGAATCAAATCTGGGGACTCGTCCTCTTCGACATTGCCGCGATGATCTGGGCGCTTGTGTTCGTGTTCAAGTCCGAGTCAACCATGCAATACGCACTCTCGGCAATCGGTTTTATAGCCGCGTTCCTGGGCACGCTTGGAATGGTCGCCGTCGAGGTCATGCTTGGCGGGCAAACGTTCATCGAAGTAGAGTCATGGGTTGGTGAATGGCTTGTGTATGGGTACGTGATAATGACCGCGTTACATTCCGCTTTGTTGTATGCCCACCATGCCACCGCCCCAGAGATACACGAAAAGATCAACGTAGGCATAGCACGCGGCGAGATTGTCACCGAGGCGATCAAACAAGCAACGGATTCGCTCGAAGTCCAGAAAGCGGCGCTTGCTGAAAATATCCATCGTGATATTGTGAATCAGGTCAAGCGCGATCTTGGATTATCGCGTGGGCAAGTGTTGGACCTCCCCGCCCTGCCGATCCTGGACACGCCCGCACAAAAGCCCGCCTCATTCTCCCTGGCGAACCTGCTACCGTTCACCTGGGCAAAGTCAAAGCCGAAAGTATCCTATCAGGCAACCGTGCCCGCAGTGTCAGAGTCGGAGGGGGCCACACCGCCCGCCCCTTTTCTGGGAAACCAGCCAAAGGACTCGCCCTCGGACACCCCCACGACCCGACCCGATCACGCCTAGCGATATACTGCCAAGTGTGCAGGCAGGAGGGCAAGCCCTGGTTATTCACGACCCATTGCCCGCACAAGTGGACTCAAATCTCTTCACGGGCAAGCGGCGACCGAAAATAAAGTGTGTGTGTGCCTGTGGATGCGGGAAGAAATTCACCACTACCGACCCGCGCAAAATCTACAAATCAGACGCCCACCGCAAGCGAAAAAACCGCGCACGGTTGCGGACATTTTGACAGGAAACCCGTCACGCGCTCGATCCCTTGGGCGCGTGACGGGTAAGACTATGTGCGTATCGAAAATTTTGTATGAGGGGGTATCTGTGCCCGTTTTTTCGGAACTTGCACCACAAGACGCTGAAATTCTACGGGTAAGTGTCCCATAGACTACGCTTGATTTATTGCCAATGTAAAGCTATGGGACGTTTCCATAAGCCCGTTTTGTGATAGTATCGCCCGTGAGGACATTATGCCCATCGTAGAAAGGACTCGAATGACCGATCACAACTACCCGACCGCCTACGTTTCAGGGATGACCAAAATCCCGATCCGCACCATTCAAGACTATGTGACCACGTTCAGAAAATACTTTTCAGAACAGGCAGGGCAACCAAAAAAGGGGAGGCGATTCTTGCCCGCCGATGTTGAAAAACTCCATGTGATAAAGCGCCTCCGCAGTGAACGAATCCCCGATGATGAGATTGAAAAATATCTATCGGGAGAGATTGAACTGCCTTTCAAAATGGCGCACCAATTCAGCACCGCCGAGGTTATGGATATGGCGGCGCACAGCCTGGAGATTTTCGAGAACGCGCAGGAGATCCTCGAGGATGCCGAGGAGAGAATCCACGATGCAAAACTGATGGAGAAATCCGCCCAGGATTTACTAAAGCAAACAAGGTTAGAAATTCAAGCCATGCGGAATCAATTGGCAGAAGCAAATAAAACTTTAGGAAAATTCCGTGACTGGCAATTGTTTATGATGCGGCTCGATCCGGCTTTCAATCCCTACACCCAGAACGACCCCAACGAACCGATGCCAGAGATCAAGCAAGAGAAAAAAGGTTTACTTCGGAATCTGCTAGGATGAGGGAGGCGGGATGAAATTCTATCTAGGTCTTATTTTGGGGGCACTTGGCGCAAGTATAGCGGCCTGGTTATATGCTGAAAGAATCGTGAGGGTAAAAGAGAATCTGAGAAAAGAAAATCGAAAACGTGGGACTCCACTTGTCGGAAGATACAAAGGACAACTCAAATTTATTACCCCTCAAGAAGCATCCCTCATTCCTGAGGGTGAAACCATATTTCAATACCCTAAGAAGTCACAACTCAAACGCAAACCTTACGACAACAAAAAAGAAAATCTTTGGGACTTGTCTTACCATGAATATATTGTGAAACGAAAACTTGAGAACCCCGAAGCGTGGGTAGCATTTAGTAAAGAAAGATTCGACAAGAAAGCAAATATGCAAATCAGAATCGGATCATTGACAGATGATGACAGGGAAGCATTTTATGAAGCGATGAAGCGAAGGCGAAAGAAAATATTAGCAAAATAGAAATCGTGCCAGTGCGTGCCTGATAGGCATGGTATCACAGAGACGGAAAAGCAAAATGCTTACCGTCTCTTTTATTTTTCAGGAGTCAATTATGACAGACAACTTGTATCTAATCCGCTTAGAACTCACCCAGGAAGAAGGGCAGGCGCTCGATGCACTTGCAACCCGTGAATGTCGTCTCACCTGGGAACAAGCCCGCTATCTCTTGCGCTCGCAGTTGATAACCCTGGGCGCACTCGTGCCCGATCCCAGCAACCCGATCACGGCGAACATGGAGACGCGATGAGCAAAAGGTCAATCGCCCGAGGAGCGTATTTTATTCTCATGTGTTCGCTCATTTCATTTGCGCTCTACTTGGCGCGATGCACGACCCCATAAAGCAAGACGCCCCGATCATAACTCGAGGCGTCACACCAACAGAGAGACCAAACCGCAAAGTTAAGTACTCTCACCGACATTTGCATTATAGCAAAAAGGACTCACAATGACAACTGCCACACTCAAAGAGATCACCGAAAAAGCCAAAGTACCCGCCCGCAATAAGAAGCCAAATTCAGACGAAATGAAACAGGCTTTTGAAACCTATCTAAGCGGACTCCCTACTGAACTTCGTGCAAAATTAGAAATCTACAACAACCGCGTGATTACCAACGCGGCAAATAACGATCAGGCGAATCCGATCATTGAAAATCTACTTCCTGAAATAAAGATCATTGACGCGGCAACAATCCTAAGCACGGAGTACCCGCCGATTGACTGGATCGTAAAAGACTATCTTGCGCCTGGTCTAACCTTTATCGTAGGAAAACCAAAAGTAGGGAAATCCTGGTTAGCCCTGCAATTAGCCCAATCTGTTTTGACTGGCGGCAAGATGTTTGACAGAGATGTGAAATCAGGCAGAGTTCTAATCCTGGCGCTCGAGGACAACGAAAGGCGCTTGAATGACAGAATGAAAATGCAGGGATGGAATATCAAGCCTGGAAGTGTTGACTTCATGCTTGCTGATACTTTCAGAGATCAAATTGCCGCCCTGAACACTGGCGGCGGCAAACGTCTTTTGAAGTTCATCGAAAAGAAAAAGTACAGGCTTGTGATAGTGGATACTTTCAGCCGTTCCATTCAGGGCGATCAACTCGACCCCGAACAAATGACAAAGGCAGTCGGTCCTCTTCAACAATACGCATTGAGTAAGGGCGTGGCGCTTGTCATCGTGGATCACATGCCAAAAAACTCACCCTCACAAAATCCGATAGATCATGTTTATGGGAGTGTAGCCAAAGCAGGTATCACCGATTCGCTTTGGGGACTCTACAAAGAGCAGGGGAAAGCAGGAGCAAAATTAGCGATCACTGGACGCGATGTACCTGAAACAGAATTGAAATTGACTTTTGATACTCGGCTATTTTTCTGGCATTGCGAAGGTACTGCCCTCGATGTTGAATTGACAAGTCAAAGGAGAGCGATCCTTGAGGCGCTCCGCGATCTTGGACGATCACAACTCAAAGCAATAGCCGATGGGGCAGGGCAGAGGCAGAACCACTGCCACACAAGATTACAAGACCTGGTGAACGCTGGACTCGTGCGCCGTATTGCAGACGCACAGACTCAAAACGTTTTTTATGAACTTATAAACGAGTCCAGCGATTCCAGCACTTCCAACGCTTCTCCCCGTGTTCGGAGGGCTGGAAGCCCTGGAATCGCTGGATAGGGTAAGGTGACGCTATGGACGCCCAAACCATAAACCAATCTTATGACCTTCTCGCCCTGGCAATGGGTGACACCAAACTAAAACGCTCCGGCGCGTTCTACATTGGCGCGTGTCCCTTTTGTGGAGGGCGTGACCGATTCAACTTGAAACAGACTCCCGAGGGCTGGCGATGGTTTTGCCGGAAATGCGGAGATGATAAATATCACGGCGCGATTGACTACATCATGCGGCGCGATCACCTAGACTTCAAACAAGCTCTTGAGTCTCTTGGTGGTAGTGTTGAACCTCGCCCGCGTGAAATGGTCAAGCCACAACTGCCCGCGATCACTTTGCCCGATCAGTCCTGGCAATCCCAACAATGGCGCGAAGTCGAAAGAGTATCGAAAGACCTAATCGAATCGCCACAGGCACACCCAGGGCGTGACTATCTCTTGAGTCGATTCCTCGACCGTGCCACATGGGAAATATACCTGCTTGGCTTCGGATATGTTTTCAACCGACCGGCGATCTTCATCCCCTGGTGGGACGTGGATACCTTCGAGACCATCACCGCGATCAAATATCGTTTTATTGACGATCAGGCACGCGATCCAAAACATCGGTACATGATGGCGGCGGGCAGTGTTCCAATCCTTTTTGGTTTACATGCCGCGGCAGGTCATGACGTTTTGATTTTCATCGAGGGCGAGATCAACGCGATGAGTATCACACGCACAAGCGATCATTACGGTTTGAAGATTGACGCGCTATCTTTCGGCAGTCAATCAGGAAGCCGCGAAAAAATCCTGCAACGAGTCGCGCAGGATTACAAGCGCGTGATTATTTGGGCTGATGATGCGGAGAGATCACAAGTCATTCAATCATCCCTTGCCCGTTCTGCTGATGCCCTTTGCAGTCCTGTGATTGATGGCGTGAAATACGATGCAAACGCACTACTGCAAAAAGGCTTGTTATCCGAGTTTTTACGCGAGACGATGAAAGACTCGAGGATCCCCTAGAAAATCGTTTGTAGGGCTTCTACGTGGCAAACAGCGAATCCACAAAGGCAGGTTGAGACATGGCAAGGAAATCACCATCAATCGAAATTCAGGAAATCCCAGGCGATCACTTCGCAAGCCTGGACGCGGCGCAACGTGCGGCGCTCGATCCGCTGGCGGCGCACATGGCGCAAACGATCCGCGACCTGCTGGCACGTGGAGTCCTGGCACAGGTCAACGGCAAGATCATCCCCAACACAGACAGGTAAATAAATTCATGGCTGATTACTTCCCCCCTCCCCGCGATCTTCGCCCAGGCTCTACCGTGTGGGCATACCTCCGCGATTCAGGAGGTCCGACCCAGGAGAACAGCGTCACACAACAAGAGACAGAAATTCATGCTTATTGTGACCGTCACAATTTAGCACTTGTTGAAACATTCCGAGACGTTGCCAAAAGCGGAGGCAGTACAATCTCGCGTGATGGCTTTGAGCGAATGATAGATATGAGCGAAATAAAGCCTCCTCATGGTTTGCTCATTTGGAACTTTGCCCGCTTTTCGCGTGACGAGAATGATTCAAAATTTTACAGAGCATTACTTCGCAAGCGCGGCATTATCATTCACTCCCTCACCGATCCGATCCCTACTGATGAATTTGCCCCAGTGATTGAATCCCTGGTAGATTTTGCCAATGCAGAGAAGCGCCGTCAAAATTCACGCGATGTAAAGCGTGGGCTGGCTTCGCTTGTTAGTCAAGGCTTTGCACCTGGCACGCCTCCGAAAGGTTATATCCGCGTGCCTGTTGAAATTGGATTCAAGCGAGACGGCACGCCGCGAATAGTCAGCAAGTGGGAACGCGATCCGGCTTTATGGGACTCTGTTGTCCTAGCCTGGCAAATGAGAGCAGAGGGAAAATCATACAAAGAGATTCAGGAAGCCACCGAAGGAAGGATTTATAAATCTCTCCCCTGTTGGTGTTCGTTTTTCAAAAATAAAAATTATCTTGGAAGTTTCACCTTTGGAGGTAAGGAGTATCCCGACCACCACGAACCCGCTATAACGGAAGATGTCTGGGAAGCCGTGAAAAAGATTCGAGATGACAATCCATTGCACAAAAACCATTTGAGACACCCGAGGCGTGTTGGTAATCCTTCCCTGTTGACCGGCTTTACTTACTGCCTGGAATGTGGCGCGATGATGACTCATTCCCCAGGACATAAAGACCGATCATGGCGCTTTTATATTTGCGGGAAGAAAGACAAGCAGGGAGTCCAGTCCTGCACCTCTCGCCGCGTGGGAGAGAAACCCGCCGAGGATGCGATCCTTGAAACGATCAGAGATAAAATCCTTTCCCCTGCTTATTTGGAGCAGGTCATCGAATCAGCCCGTTTGCAATTTGGTGACACGTCAGACCTTGAGAGACGAATCGCCCTCGCAAGGCGCAACGTAGAAGATTTAGAGATTGCGATCCATAGGACACTAAGGGCAATTGAAAAGACCGACTCCGATCTAGCCTATCAGAGACACGCACAACTTGAACAGGAACGCGCACAGGGCAAAGCGGAGATAGATCACATGGAGTCCCAGCTCGCGGCGGCAAAGATAGAGATCACGCCCGAGGCGATGACTCTTGTCCTGGATGCCTGGCGCGATCAATTCAACCAAGCGAGGGAAAGCAACAATATAAGATTTATTAGAACCTGGCTTTATCGCTTCGTGTCCAAAGTCGAACTTGGATATAATCGCGCTCGAATATATTTCACCTACCCATTGATTGACTTCTCACTCCCTGGCAATTCCTCACGCCATGCTTACCCGCTTCGTGGGGGCACAGACAAGGAAAACGCGCCTTGAGGCGTGTTTTTGTTTAAACGACCGGCATCCCCTTAAGCAGATGATTCTCGAATCCCCATGCGCACCTTGCTAAAGACTGAGAAAACACTTGGAAGCAGGTGCTTTTGTTTAGATTCGACTGTCAAAAACATGATACAACCACCCCTCGACATGACAAAAAGCAGTTGCAGGCAAAATTATATATAATGTATAATCAATTTTAATTAAAGTGAGGACACATGGCAAGTCTGGCACAAACAAGCGAAGCGGAGACCATCCAGAAGCGCCCTCTCAAGGAGGACGTTTTCGATGCCCTGCACGAAAAGATCGTCTCGGGAAAGTACAAGCCCGGCGAATGGCTGAGGCAGGACGATATCGCCACGGGGCTCGGCGTCAGCATGACCCCGGTGCGCGAGGCGCTCGACCTGCTGGTGGCAGCGGGGCTGGCGGAACGGGTCCCCTACCGGGGTGTTCGCGTGCGGGAGATGGTCACCAAGGAAATTGTCGAAGCATATGGCTTGCGCATGATCCTCGAAGCGATGATTGCTCAAGAGGCGGCAAAGCATATAACGCCTGAGCAGGTCAGGGTCCTGGAAAAGATGCTGGCGGAGATGGGGAAGTATCGCTCGCTGAAAGATGTGTCCCACATCCGGCAATTGAGCCGGGAATTTCATACCATCATTGCAGAGTCGTCGAACAATGAATTACTGGTCAAGGTCTATGCGGTCGTTGCGAACGCATTTCCCGATTGGCTGCTGTACGAAGCGATCTTCCGTAAACCGGAACTGTTGAAAAGCAGTATGGATGATATGCAGCGGGAGCATACCGCCATTCTCGATGCACTTAAAAAACATGATCCTGAGAAGTCCATCCAGAAATCCATCGACCATTTGATGGAATCGGGAAAGTGGCTCGCTGAATACCTGGATGTGCCTGCGGAACTCATCCGTGAAAAAGAAGAACAGGCTTCATTTCTGTTGAAAATGAAAAATAAGGAGAATGCAGCATGAGCGAAGAACTATATAAGGAGATGGCTCAAAGCATCATCGACGGGGATTCGGAAAAATCCGTTGAATTGGCGAAGAAATCCATTGAGTTGCAGATGCACCCATTGGACACGATCACAAAGGGGTTCGTGGTGGGTGTCAATTACATCGGCGATCAGTTTGGTAAGGGCGAGGCCTTCCTGCCGGAATTGGTGATGGCAGGCGAAGCCATGAAAGCCGCCGTCGCCACACTGGAACCGGAATTGCTCAAACTTGGTGAGGCGCGCGAGACCATGGGGCGCGTGGTGCTAGCCACCGTCGAAGGCGACATCCACGAGATCGGCAAGACGCTCGTCGGTACGATGCTGAGCGCCTCGGGCTTTGAAGTCACCGACCTGGGAGTGGACCAGCCCGCCGAGAAGATCATCGGCAAGGCGCTGGAGATCAACGCCGACATTATCGGCATGAGCGCGTTGCTCACGACGACGATGGTGCGCCAGCGCGAGGTGATCGAGGAACTCGATAAGGAGGGCTTGCGTCCGCGCATCAAGGTCATGGTCGGCGGCGCGCCGATTACAAAAGAGTGGGCGGAAAAGATCAAGGCAGACGGCACATCGGAGGACGCGGTCGGGGCGGTGCAATTGGCGAAGAAACTGGTTGGCAAGGAATAGGAAAACCGTTTTACCACTAAGGACACAAAGTATACGAAGGAAAATCTTCTCGTCCCAAATCCTTTGTGCCCTTACGGTTAAATGCTTACAGCAACTCAGAGAGAGTAGAGACATAAGCCTCGGGAGGGCGCTATGTCCAAAAAAATAAAATCCATCAGCGATCCAAAGCTGAAACTCGAAATCTTAACAACCGAAGAAGTGCAGAAGATCCACGACGCCACGTTATGGATCATCGAACACGTCGGCGTGCGGTTCCCGTCGAAGCGCGCGCTCGAAATCTGGGAAGTCAACGGCGCGAACGTGGACCACGAGAAAAAGATCGTGCGCGCCAAACCGCAGTTGATCGAGGACGCGTTGAAGAAATGCCCGCCGAAATACATCCTCGCGGCGCGCGACCCGCAGCAGGATTGCTCGCTGGACGGCAACCACGTCTATCTTGGAACGGACGGCTGCGGCGTGGAAGTGATTGACATCGAAACGGGTCAAAAACGGACCTCGTGCCTGCGCGACGTACAAGAGATTGCCCGCGTGGCGGACGCGACGGAGGAGGTCGGCTTCCATTGGGTGCCGGTTTCCGCCCAGGACATGCCCGTCGAATCGCGAGGACTGCACGAGATCAAAGCCATTTGGGAGAACTCCACCAAGCACGTGCAGACCGAGTCCATTTACAACGCGGCGGAAGCCAAAGCCGCAATCGAGATGGCGGCAATCATCGCCGGCGGAAAGGACAAACTCCGCGAGCGTCCCGTCCTCTCGTTGATGCAATGCACCGCTCCCCCGCTCGGTCACGACGGCGGCTCGCTCGACGCCGCGCTGCTCGCGGCGGAAGCCGGAATCCCGACGGGATTCATGACCATGACCGCCTGCCTCACCACCGGTCCCGCCACCATGGCAGGGACACTGGCAGTCGGCAACGCGGAGGTCATCGCCGCGACCGCGCTCCTGCAACTGGCATACCCCGGCGCGCCCGTCTTCTACGCGGCGGCGCAGACTGCCTCCGATCCGCGCTCGGGCGCGTACACCGGCGGCGGACCCGAGGATTTCCTCTTCGGCGCAGCGACCAACGTGCTCTCGGACTTTTACAACATCCCGCTCTCCATGGGATCGTTTGCCACCGGCGCAAAGGAACCCAACTGGCAGGCGGGACTCGAGGGCGCGTTGTCCACTTTCATGGCAAGCGTCGTCATGTCCGATATGCTGCTGGGATGCGGATTCCTGCATGGCAGCCGTATCTGGTCCTATGCCGAAATGATGATGGACTGCGAAATCTTTTCCATCATCCACAAAATGATGCAGGGCATCGTGATCAACGACGAAACGCTCGCGCTGGAAACCATTGCCAATGTCGGTCCCGGCGGACATTTCCTCGCGCAGAAGCACACCCGCAACCACATGCGCGACATCTTCCTGCCTCAGTTCCTCGACCGCCGTCCCTATAGCGAGTGGGAAACCAAAAAAGACGACGCGCGCGACTGGGCGCTGGCAAAAGCCAGGAAAATTCTGAAAGAACACCAGCCCGATCCGCTCGATGAGAAGATCAGCCGGGAGTTCGACAGAATCATCAAGTCGGTGGAAAAGCAAACTTAGAAAGTTGACGGGTTGAAATGTTTGCAGGTTGTATCGCATTAGAGTTACAACCTGCAAACCCGAAAACGTTCGAAAGTTTTTCGCTCTCTTCGCCAAAGAGACTCGAATGCTGAGTTCATCTTTCATCTTTCATCCTTCAGCATTCATCATTTACTTAGAGGTGTCTTATGCAGCCCAAACTTGCCCTCCTCGATGACGAACTCATCGCCAAAATCCTGGAAGAAGCCTTTGAACTTCTGCGCTGTCCCGCCGTCAAGGTTCAAAACCCCGAAGCGCGGGAACTGCTTGCGTCGGCAGGCGCAAAACTTTATCCCGACACCCAGGTCGTAGGGATTTCCAAATCGCTCGTTCAAAAAGCGCTGGAAAGCGTCCCGCGCGAATTCTATTTATACGACTACGACGGCAATCCGGTCATTCATTACGGCGGCGATTCGATCCACTTCGACCCCGGCTCATCGGGCATTGCCATGCTGAATCCCGATACACTGGAACACGAAACCACCGAAACGCCGCATTTGATCCGCCTGCTCAAGGTTGCGGAACAACTCCCGCAATACGACGCACAGTCCACCGCCGTCATCTGTCACGAGGTTCCCAAGGACATACAGGATTCCTACCGCCTGTATCTCGCCCTGCTCTACTCGAAGAAGCCCATCGTCACCGGCGCGTTCACCAACAAGACCGTGCAGGAAATGATCGAGATGCTTACGCTCTTCGGCGGCAGCGCCGAAGCCGCGCGCGAAAAACCGCGCGCCATCTTCGACGTGTGTCCCGCCCCACCGCTGATCTGGTCGAACTTCGGCGCGGGCAACCTCATCGCGCTGGCAAAGGCCGGCATCCCGGCTGAGATTGTGTCCGTCCCCTTGGCAGGCGCGGCGGCTCCGGTCACCATGCTGGGAACGGTCACACAGCACACGGCGGAGGTCCTCGCCGGCATCACCATCCATCAACTCGCCAAGCCCGGCTCCCCCATCGTATGGGGCGGCGCGGCGGCGATCTTCGACATGCGTAAAGGCGCGACGCCGATGGGCGCGGTCGAAACCGCCATGCTCGATTGTTCGTACGCGCAGGTCGCCAAGTCGCTTCACATGCCTACGCATGCCTACCTCGGCGCAACAGACTCGAAACTCGTGGACGCGCAAGCTGGTCTCGAAAGCGGCATCACCGCCATGGTCGGCGCGCTGAGCGGAATCAACATGATCTCCGGCGCGGGAATGCTGGATTTCCTCGCCTGTCACAGCGCCGAAAAACTCGTCATAGACGCGGAAGCCATCGCCATGGCAAAGCGCATGGTCATCGGCATCAAACAGCATACCGAAACGCTCGCCACCGGCTTTTACGACGAGAAGATCAATTTCAAAGGCGGCGATTTCCTCAAGCAAAAGATCACCATGCAACTCTTCCGCGAGGAACAGCATCTGCCGAGCAGCGTCATTGACCGCGACTCGACCCGCGCCTGGAAAGCCGCAGGCGGATTGGACGCCTTCGGACGCGCCAAACTCCGCGTGAAGGAATTGCTCGCCTCCTACCGCCGACCGGAACTGGACCTCGATAAAGTGAATCGACTCCACGCCTTCATGCGCGACCTCGCTCAAAAAGCCGGCCTCGAACAACTGCCCGCGCTCGAAGATTACCAACCCACGTGAACTCCTATTACCATGAAGGAGCCAATCATGCAGCCAAAGTTATCCCTGCTGAACGATGAACTGATCAAGCGCATCCTCGGCGAAGCCTGTCAATTGATGCTCAAACCCGGCATCAAAGTACAGAACGCCGAAGCGCGTCAATTGCTCGCGGAGTCCGGCGCGCAGGTGGACGAGGAAACGATGATCGTCCGCATCCCCGAGCAGATCGTCCGAAAGGCGCTGGAAACCGTCCCTCGCCAGTTCCATCTCTATGATTACGAGGGCAACCCCAAGGTCCAGTATGGAGGCGATGCGGTTCAGTTCGATCCGGGTTCGTCGGGAGTCGCCATCCTGATTCCGGAAACGCTCGAACACAAGACATCCGAAACCCCCGACTTGATCCGCGTGGTCAAAGTCGCCGAGAGCCTGCCGCAATACGACGCGCAATCCACGGCAATCGTTTGTCATGATGTCCCGAAAGATATTCACGACCTGTATCGCTTGTATCTGGTCATGCTGTTTTCGAAAAAGCCCATCGTCACGGGCGCGTTTACAAACAAGACTGTGCATTACATGATGGACATGCTCGCCATCTTCGCCGGCAGCCGCGAGGAACTGCGCAAAAAGCCGCGCGCTGTCTTCGATGTCTGTCCATCGCCGCCGTTGATCTGGTCGAACTTCGGCGCGGGCAATCTCATTGCGCTGGCGCGCGCGGGCGTGCCTGCCGAAATCGTCTCGATGCCGCTGGCGGGCGCGGCGGCGCCGGTGACCTTGATCGGCGCGGTCACACAGCACGCGGCGGAATGTCTGTCGGGCATCACCATTCACCAACTTGCGCAGCCCGGCTCGCCCATCGTCTGGGGCGGCGCGCCGTCCACGTTCGACATGCGCAAGGGAAGCACGCCGTTCGGATCCGTGGAAACCGCCATGATCGATTCTTCATACGCGCAGGTCGGCAAATCCCTCGGACTTCCCACGCACGCGTATCTCGGCGTGACCGAATCGAAACTGCCCGACATGCAGGCGGGTCTCGAAAGCGGCATGGGCGCGCTGGTCGGCGCGTTGAGCGGCATCAACATGATCTCCGGCGCGGGCATGTTGGATTCGCTCCTCTGTCAAAGCCCGGAAAAACTCGTCATTGACGCGGAGGGGATCGCCATGGCAAAGCGCATGGTGGAGGGCATGAAGATTCACACCGAAACGCTCGCCACCGGCTTTTACGAAGGCGTCAACTTCAAGGGCGGCGATTTCCTCAAGCAGAAGATCACCATGCAGCTCTTCCAAAAGGAACAGCACATGCCAAGCAAGGTCATTGACCGGGACTCGATGCGCGGCTGGAAGGAATCCGGCGCAATGGACACGTTCACCCGCGCGAAGATTCGCGTCCAGGAAATTCTCGCTTCCTACCGACGCCCGGAACTGGATCCCGCCAAAGTGAGTCAACTCCACGCCTTTGTGCTGGACCTCGCCAGACAGGCAGGCATGGAGCAACTCCCAGTCATTGAGGATTTTCAGCCCGCGTAGAACGAGACACCATCCCCTCTGCATGACCATGCTCGATCTCACCCAACTCCTCCGAGTCCCGCGCGTGGACGCGGGATTCGACATATCTCCCGACGAGACTCGTCTCGCCTTCGCCTGGAACAAAACAGGCGAATGGCAGATTTATGAATTGGAGTTAGAGCTCCCCTCTCCCTTCGGGAGAGGGGTCAGAGGCGAGGGCGAAATCACACAACTCACCTCATCCGCCGGCGGCAAATTCAACCCGCGCTACTCCCCCGATGGGACGCGTCTCGCCTACGCGCTGGATTTCGACGGTAGCGAAAGTTATCATCTCTTCGTTTATGACCGCGCGACCGGCAGGCACACGGACCTCACACCGAACATCGCTCACGCTTTGCAGCCCAATTTCTGCTGGTCGCCGGACAGCAGTCAAATCGCGTTTCTTAGCGACCAGCATGGACATTTCAGCGCGTATGTCATTTCATCATACGGCGGCGACCCGCAACTCGTCCTCGATACCGGTCACCCAGCCTGGCAGGTGGAATGGTCGCCGGATGGAAAACATCTCGCCGTCTGCTGTGAAATGCACGGACAGGATTACGGCGTTTTTATTGTTGAGTTGGAGACCAAAGAAGTCACACCTCTATGCTACCCTGAGCGACAGCGAAGGGTCTCTACCATAGACGAGGAGATTCTTCGCTCCGCTCAGAATGACATGCTCAATGCCCACGATCCCAAATGGTCGCCAGACGGAACGAGGCTTGCCTTCCACGCCGATCCGCGCGGGCGGTTTGAGATTGGAATCTATGATTTGGCATCGAGGGAGATTTCATGGGTCGCAAAAAATGAAGGGGATTCGCAGTCTCCCGTGTTCGCGCCAAATTCAGACGCCGAAGATTTTCTTATTGCCTACGCGCAAAACAAAGGCGTCTTCAACTGGACCGAAACCGTCAATGAGCGAGGGGAAAGAAAAAAATATCAGGCAGGAAAAGGCATCCATCGCGGAATCAAATTTGCCCTGAGCAAGGTCGAAGGGTTCACTCCCGACTCGAAGCGGATGGTGACCACCTTCAGCAGTCCAAGTCAGCCGCCCGATCTGTGGCTGATTGATATGGAGTCGGGGGAATCCATCCAATTGACTCATTCGATGCCAGAGGAATTAGCCAGGGAAGAATTTGTGATGCCGGAGGAGATCGAATACCCCGGCATGGACGGTGCGCCTGTTCCGGCGCTGTTGTTTCGCCCCGCCAAAATGCCCTCGCCGACAGTGGTGATGATTCACGGCGGACCGAATTGGCACTATTCGATGGAATGGAATCCGATGATGGCGCATTTCGCCAGCCGCGGGTACGCGGTGCTTGCGCCCAATTATTGCGGCTCGACCGGTTACGGGCGCGCGTGGCAGTACGCGGCGCGGTTTGACCTAGGCGGCGCGGATACGCGCGATGTGGCGGCGGGCGCGCAATGGTTGATCCGCGAAGGAATTGCCGATCCAAAACGAATCGCGGTGACCGGTCGAAGTCATGGCGGTTATCTGACGATGACCTGCCTGACGCAATTCCCGGAATTGTGGTGCGGCGGCTCGGCGGTGGTCCCGTTCATGAATTGGTTCAAAACCCATGAAAATTCGCGCGAAGATGTACAGCACTGGGACATCGAAAACATGGGCAACCCAAAAGAGAATTACGAACGATGGTACAACGCCTCGCCTTATTTCTTTCTCGATAAAATCAACGCGCCCGTGCAATTGATCTGCGGCGGCAACGACCCGCGCTGCCCCGCCGTTGATTCCATGGAGGCGCGTGATAAACTTGTCACACTGGGCAAGGATGTGGAATTGCTTTTGTACGAAGACGAGAGTCATGCTTTTTTGAAGATCGAGAACGTGATCGCTTCAGAAACGAAGCGCGCGGAGTTTTTGGCGAAAGCGCTGGAGAAAGACAAATAGGCAGAAGCGTATTTCAAGGAGTTGACATGGAGCCATTAAAGTTTTTATCGAGCGAAGAAATCCAGGCCATGCACGAAGCCACGCTCCGGGTGCTGCACGAGGTGGGCGTCATCTGGACACACCAACCCAGCCTGAAAATCCTGATGGACGCGGGCTGCACGATGAACGGCAACCGCGTCTGCTTTCCTCCTAATCTCGTCATGGACTGCATCGCCAAAGCCAACAAACGTCCCGTCATTCGCGGGCGCAACGGACAAGTCAATGAACTGGGCGGCGGGAACCTGTATTTCCACAATCTCGGCGGCGCACGCGATGTCTTCGATGCGCGCACGGGGACGCGTCACGCCGCGACGAACGAAGATGCCTGCAATGCCATCCGCCTGCTCGACGCTCTTCCGAACTGTCACACGGTCACGCCGTTCTTCACTCCGCCCGATGTCGCCAACGAGATGATGGCGCTACACATGTACCGCCACGCGCTCTCAAACACCGTCAAACCGGTGCAGGGACCAGGCATCCAGTTCGGGCATGAGGTCAGGTATGCGGTGGAGATGGCGGCAGTGGTCGGCACGCCCGCGCACGAGTTGACGCTCTCGCTCTCGCCGGTCAGTCCGCTGACGATCCACGACGTTGCCGCTGAAGCGATCATGGAAATGGCAAAGTACGGCGTCATCCATGCCAACCTGCCCTGCCCCACCGGCGGCGCGACTTCGCCTATGACCATCACGGGCAGCATCGTCCAGCAAAGCGCCGAAACGCTGGCTCCGCTGGTGCTGGCGCAAATCATTCATCCGGGATGCGGCGTCGTTTATTGCGGAAGATTCGCGTCGCTGGAACCGCGCACCGGATTGCTCTGGGCGGGCGTGGAACTGGGTCTCGCCTCCGCCGCGACGGTTCAACTCGGACATTTCTACGGGTTCTCGGTCAACGTGTATGGATTTTCCACGAACGCGCACACCCTCGACGCGCAAAACGCATTCGAGCGCGGACTCAACGCCGCGATCCCGGCTCTCGCCGGCGCGGACGAACTCTCCGGTATCGGTGAAATGGAGGCGGGCGTGATGGGTTCGTTTGCCCAGATGGTGCTGGACAACGAACTCGCGAGCAGTGTGCTGCGCCTGCGCGCGGGTCTATCCGCCGACGCCGAACATCTGGCAGTCGAGATCATCGGCAATGTAATGAACGGCACGCGCAATTTCCTCGGGCAGAAACACACGATGAAATATCTCAAAGCCGGGGAGATCGCGCTCACAAAACTCGCCGAGCGCAACTCGTGGGACACGTGGGAGGAAAAATTCGAGCGCAAACAAATGGCGGATCATGCCACCGATGAGGCGGAGAGGATTCTACGTGAGCATGTCGTCCCGCCGCTGGAGCCTCAGCAGGAACAGGAATTGGACAGAATCTTTGCAGCAGCAGAGAAGGAATTCGAGAAGAGGCAATAGAAATCGGAAAGTGATGGAGTGATCAGTAATTGGTAATCAGTGACAGGTAATGAGAGGTAAAAAATGCTCAAACAAGCCCACGCAATCTCCGAAGAAATCATCGAATGGCGGCGCGACTTCCACATGCACCCGGAACTGGGATTCGACGTTCATCGCACCGCGAAGATCGTCGCGGATGAACTCGAAAAAATGGGATACCGAGTCAGGCGCGGGGTCGGAAAGACCGGGGTCGTCGCCGAGATCGGCGAGGGCGGCAAGCTGATCGCCATCCGCGCAGATATGGATGCCCTGCCCATCCTCGAGCAGAATGACTATGAATATGCATCGAAGACTCCGGGCGCCATGCACGCCTGCGGGCATGACAGTCACACAGCGATGGCACTTGGGGCGGCAATGTTATTGGCAAAAGAAAAACTTCCGGGACGCGTGCGTTTTCTGTTTCAACCCTGCGAGGAGACCGCCGATGAGGAAGGCAAGAGCGGTGCGCAGCGCATGTCGGATGAAGGCGCGATGGACGGTGTGGACTACGTCATTGCCCAGCACGTCGATCCGGGTAGACCTGTCGGCACAATCGGGATCAACCCCGGTCCCAATTCCGGCGGCGTGGATACCTGGTTTGCCACAATCAAAGGTGTCGGCGGGCACGGGGCGCATCCAGACAAGACCATTGACCCGTTCCACATCATGGCGCATGTCATTATTGCATTGAATGCAATTGTCTCCCGCAGAATCAATCCGTTTGAACCGGCGGTGGTCAGCATTGGGAGGGTCAATGGCGGTTTGACTGAGAATGTCATCCCTGAAAGCGTTAACATTTCTGGCACATTGAGGTTTACGGATATGAGTGTGCACAGGCAAATTCGGGAAGAAATGATACGCGCGTTCGAGATTTCCAAAACATTGGGCGGGGAGTATGAACTCCGATTTGAGTATGGCGGTCCGCCGATGATCAACGATAAACTGGTTTCGGATATGATCGAAAAAACGGGAAAAGACCTGCTGGGTGAGGAAAATGTCCACGAGATCGAGAAGACACTGGGCGCTGAGGATTTCGGCGAATTCCTCAAACACGCTCCCGGTGCGATGTTCACCCTTGGCACACAAAAAGCGGGGCATGAGAAATACCTGCTCCATCATCCCAAATTCGACATCGACGAGCGCGCCCTGCCTATCGGCACGGCGGTGCTGGTGGAAACGGCGCTTCGTTTCCTGCGCAGTGAAGACCAATCATGAAAAGGTTTTTGCCATGTCACCGCGATACGGGATGTTTGTTACAGTTTTCCCCACAGAATACAAAATTTGTTATAAAATGTTTACAGGGAGCTCTATTGGGGCTTAATGTTATCTGCCTACACAGATGAGTTTTGTAAAGGTTATATCCTGCTTTGTCTCATTCTTTGGGCTTTTGCAGGATATGCCTATCGCGTCAACACACAACGACCAGAAGATGATCCCAAAAAGAAAGATTTCCATCCTGCTGCAGTCTTTCTGGCACCGTTCACATGGCCACTCTTCTTGTTTGGGATGATTTCTCTCTTTATCCTCAAGGCAATATTTTATGGCATTTTCCTTTTATTACTGACCGTGGCCTTGGTTGCGATTCGAAAGCCTTTCATCTTTATCTGGCTCGATAAAATTGCCACAATGGTCGGGGACAAATTGCTTGAGGCAAATACAATGCTCATAAAAGTATTTCTCAACCCTTGGACTGGCAACTCTCAACCAGCATAAAAAAATCTCCGCCAAACGGAGATTTTTTATTTTCGTGTTTCATCCTTGTGCAAATGATAGGGAATCATCATCAGAAAGCCGATGGCGATGATAACCTGCCCAATCAACACGCCACTCGATTGCCAGCGACCAAAGTGCGGGACACCCGGCAGAGGCTGTGACCCCATGCCGAACACATCCGCCATACCGGCAAAGACGGCAATCACATAACCGGTGCTGATCAATCGCAGTCCAATATCGGCAATGATACTGCGCTGTTCCTTTCCCCATAATGCGATCAAACCCACATAACCGCCAAGACAAATAATGGCAAGTCCAATCAAAAAGACGGAAATCTGAATGAAACCAACCACGGGACTTCGATCCCAGCCAAACCAACCGGGCTTTGCTCCCACCACGAATACGAACAAACCGATAAAGACCGTAATCAAGCTAAAACGGATCCGCAAATTGGAGACGCGAAATACAGGTTCAGCGGTCATGCCGGAAGATTCTCCCGAAGAAATCTCAGCCAGTTCCCGCCCAGAATGTTCGCCGCATCCGTTTCAGTGTATCCGCGCGTCACCAGCTTCGAGGCAATGATCTGCAGGTCGGCAATCGTATCCAACTCGGGAGGAATGGATTGAAGTCCGAACCCCCCGTCCAAATCCGAGCCAATCGCTGCATGATTGGCGCTCCCCGCCAGTTGACAGATGTGATCGATATGAGCGATCAACACATCCAAAGGTACCTCTTCGCGGCGACTGCCTGTTTTACGGTTCCATCCAACCTTGAGAAAGGAATTCAACGGAATAACGCCAATCACTCCATTGCGCTCGATCATTCCGCGAATGACGCGGTCCGGCAGATGGCGGTTCGTTTCGGAACCTTTCATCAAGGCGGCGCAATTGGCGTGCGTTGCCATCACAGGCCCTTCGTAGCGGTCAAGCGACTCATACGCGGCTGCTTCATCCATGTGGCTCAGGTCTAGGATGAAATTGTACTCCGCCATGGCAGAGAGCAGTTTGCGACCTTCATCGGTCAATGGACCGGGGTCGCCGGTCCCGCCACAGTAGCGCGTCCCCGCCCAGGCAAGACCAATCATACGCAATCCCAAGTCCCACCATTCGGCGAGTTCACGCGGCGAGCGGATCCCATCCGCGCCTTCCATAAGGTAGATCAGCCCGACGGGATGGCTCTCGTTCTCCGTCCCGGGTTTGGACCAGTGTTCGATAACAGAATCAAGTTCCTTTGTTGAGGCAATGAAGCGGAATTTATCGGGATGCTGGTCCACCAGTTTGCGGTAGACATCGACTTGGGCACGGTACATGCGGTGTGCAGATTCAGAATCCGAATACCAGACAATGTCTTCAGCATCCCTGCTTTTGGCAGGCGTAACAAACAGCGTGGCAAAGACCACCGCCACTTTCCCCCGCTGATATTCGGGCCAACCGGCGGTCGCGTCGCCGTTGCGGTCCGGGATGGTAGTCCCGATTTCGAGGCGGCGGGTTTCGAGCGCCGAACGCGTGTAATCGCGCCCGTAGTTGAGCATGTTGAATGCTATATCTTGATGCGAATCGATGATCAGGGGCATGGTGGTGAAAGAGCGTCCCACTCTGGTGGGACGCTCTTTGTTTCCAATCAGGCTTCCGGTTTGTCCGAACTCGATTCCCCTGCGGTTTCATCGGAAGCAGGTTCCGGCGTTTCGTCGGCGCCAAACTCTGCCGTGAGTAGTTTGAAATCTTTGTCGGCAAACGCCGCCGAGTCCACTTTGCGAAGGCTCAAACCGATGCGGTGCTGATCGGCATCGATGCGGATGACGCGCAGGCTCTTGACATCGCCTTCCTTAAGCACTTCCTTTGGGTGTTCGATGCGATGATCGGCGATCTCGGAAATGTGGATCAAGCCTTCGATATCACCTTCGAGGCGGGCAAATGCGCCAAACTTCGTCAGGCGGGTGATGACTCCTTCGACCAGTTGACCGACGCTGTATTTTTCGACGCGGGAACGCCACGGGTCTTCCTGCAGAGCCCGGACGGAGAGTCCGATGCGCTTCTTCTCGCGGTCTACATTGATGACTTTGACTTTGACTTCTTGCCCCACCTCAAGCACTTCGCGCGGGTGTTCGATGTGATCCCACGAAAGTTCGGAGAGGTGAACAAGCCCGTCTGCGCCGTTGATATTGATGAACGCGCCGAAATTGGCAAGGCTGGTGACGCGACCCGTGTACACCTTGCCTTCTTCAAGTTCTTCGATGACGCGTTCTTTGATCGACTGTCGCGACTCGGTGCTGGCGGCGCGTTCCGAGAGGATGAGGCGGCGGCGTTCGCGGTCCACTTCCACCACGCGGACAGAGATCGGCTGCCCGATCATCTTTTGCCAGCGTTGTTCGGGCGTATCGCCGGTCGACTGACTGCGGCGCAGGGCGCTGATCTGCGAGGAGGGCACAAAGCCGCGCAGCCCTTCCACCCCGACAATCAAACCACCCTTGTTGAAACCGATGATCTTGCTTTCGATGACTTCATCGTTTTCAAGCAGTTTTTCGACATTTTCCCACGAAAGTTGTTCCTGCGCGCGTTTCAGCGAGAGGACGACGTTTCCGTTGGCATCCTCGGCATTGACCACAAAGACGTGGACTTCCTGCCCGACCTTGAGCGCGTCACGCTCCTCCGCCGACAATTGGTCCAACTCACGACCAGAAACAACACCTTCAGATTTTGCGCCAATACTCACGAGGATCTGGCTCTGACTGATGCTTGCAATGACACCCGTGCGGATTTCGCCGGGTTGGGGCAAATCAACGTTAAGTTCCTGCTCCTTCAGCAGGGACTCCATCGTTTGATTGTTATTATGGTTGTGTTGTTCTCCCTGCTGATTCACATCGCTCCCTTGGGTGGGCAGGGCTTGATTCTGATCTGTCACTTGAGGCTCCAATTAAGAAAATGTAGACGGATTATAAAGGCGAACCGGTAAGTTTGCAACCCTGATAATTAAATCGTTGCAAATGACCACCGCAGAAAAACGCGACCAGATAATAACCAACTATCACCTTCTTGATTCACGCGTTATAATCATTCTTCGGAGTTCAATCATGCCACCCATTTTCCCATTCACTGCCATCGTAGGACAGGAGCGCATGAAACGCGCGCTCATTCTCAACGCTGTCGACACCCGCATCGGCGGCGTGTTGATCCGCGGCGAGCGCGGTACTGCAAAATCCACGGCATCACGCGCTTTAGCCGCGCTGCTTCCCAAGGTAAAGGTTGTGGACGACTGCCGCTTTGGATGCGACCCCGATAAACCCAACACCTGGTGCACCGAATGCAAGGAACGATCAGACGGAGGGAAAAAGCCGCTTCCATTTCACGTGCGGACAACCCCCTTCGTCAACCTGCCTGTCTCCGCCACCGAGGACCGCGTGGTCGGAACGCTCGACATTGAACAAGCCATCCAAAAAGGTGAACGCCACTTCGAGCCGGGCGTGCTCGCCAGCGCCAATCGCGGTCTGCTTTACATCGACGAAGTCAACCTGCTCGACGATCATGTGGTGGATGTGCTTCTGGACTCTGCCGCAATGGGTGTCAACATGGTCGAGCGCGAAGGCATTTCCTTCTCGCACCCTGCCCGCTTCATTCTCGTCGGGACGATGAATCCGGAAGAGGGTGAGCTTCGCCCTCAACTGCTGGATCGCTTCGCTCTCTCGGTCGATATCGTGGGTATCCGCGAGGCACGCGAACGCGTCACCATCATGCAAAGCAACCTGGATTTTGAACAGGATGCGGAAGCCTTCCGCGCAAGATGGAAAGCCAAAGAGGAAGAACTTTCGCGCCAGATCGAACGCGCCCGCGAACTTGTCGGGCAGGTAACTCACACCAGCCGCGATCTGCTGTCCATTGCCGCGTTGACCGCCTCCCTCAATGTGGATGGTCACCGCGCAGATTTGGTCATCCTCAAAGCTGCCCGCGCGCAAGCCGCGTTCGAGGGCCGCACCAAGATCAACGACCACGATATCGCGCTTGCCGCCGAATTGGCGCTGCCTCACCGCATCAAGCGGACTCCCTTCCAGCAAGCCGAAATGACGACCGAGCAATTGCAGGAGCGCATCGAGCAGCTAGCGGGTCAGTCCATGCCGAGCGAAGCGGAAGACGAATCCGAATCCCAGCAAGGCAAACCCGAGGAAAAAAAAACTTAAAGCTCGAGGATGAGCGCGAGGAGGGTCCGCAGGAAGGCAAACCCGAACAGATGCCGCAGGACGTGTTTGCGAACACCTCTGCGAACTGGTGGGAAGGCGGACAGAAGGTCAAGCCGGGAGAAAAATTTCAACCCCGTAAATTAAACACGCCTCTCGACAAACTCGCCCGCAAACACGCGGGCAGGCGCTCGCTTACCAAAACCGAGCGCAAACATGGACGCTACATCAAGGCGCGCCCCGCTGGTGAAAAGAAGGACGATATCGCCTTCGACGCCACCTTCCGCGCCGCCGCGCCGCACCAGAAGAGCCGCGTGGAAAAACGCAAACGCCTCGCCTTCGCCATCGAGTCGTCGGACTTGCAGCGCAAGATCCGCGTGAAGCGTGTCGCCAATTTGGTTTTGTTCCTGGTGGATGCATCGTGGTCGATGGCGGTCGCCGAGCGGATGAATGCGACCAAGGGCGCGATCCTGTCCCTGTTGACGGATGCCTACCAACGCCGGGACCGGGTCGGGTTGATTGTCTTCCAAAAGGATCGTGCGACTCTTGTCCTCCCCCCGACCAATTCCGTGCAACTGGCTCAACGCGCACTGATGGATATCCCCGTAGGCGGGAAGACCCCGCTTTCCGCAGGCTTGTTCCTCGCCGCAGACGTGCTTCGGCAGGAGAAGCTCCACCACCCTGATGTGGAACCGCTTTTGATCGTCCTGACCGACGGCGCAGGGAATGTCTCCATCGGGGCGCTGCCTCCGCAGGAAGAATCCTACCGTTTCGCTGATTTGATCGCCAATGAGAAGATAAAAAGTGTGGTCATCAACATGGAACACGCCGCTTTCGATCAGGGACTGGCGCAGCAACTGGCAAACCACCTCAAAGCGCCGTGCTATGCGCTCAGTGAGTTGAAGGCTGAGAATTTATATCACGCGGTAAAAGATGAGATGGCGAGACCGGTGAAGAAATAACCAGGGAGTGAAGTGACGGTCACCTTTGCAAAGCACCCCCGAAGTAAAACGAATCGAGGTGAAGGTGACCGTCACTTTTTTATTGATCGGTTCAGAGATGCGATACTTTGCTCTTATATAATGCCGTCAGCGCGGCGCCGATTGCCTGAGAAAGATCCCCCAGCGCGGCGGGAACAATGGTAATGGAATCACGCTGGTAGGGCCAGAGATAGTTGCGGGCGGTTTCGCGCACAATGTTCAGGTAACGCTCGCGGAAGGCGGGGGAGGTTGCCTCCGGGTCCATCAATCCACCGCCGATGACGACGAACTTCGGGTCGAGCGCCATCGACAGGTTGGCGACGTGCAAGCCAAGAGCCTTCGCCTGGAAATCGAATATTTCCTGGGCAAGTCTGTCACCTCGCTGCGCCAATCCACGCAGGGAGAAGGCACGCTCCTTCATACTTAGTGAGGATTTCGCCAAGTCGTGATCGGGGTACTGTTCCAGTTTTTCGGCAAGCAGGGTGGGAAGACCCGCAAGGCATGTATACATTTCGATACAACCCCAATCACGCCCGCAACCACAGGTATAGGGTTTAGCGCCGAGAAGGTGCAGGAGGGCAGGCATATGACCGCCTTCCATCCCGGCGAAGGTGTCGCCGCTGAGGGCAAAACCGCGCGCATCGATATACGCACATCCCAAGCCTGAGCCGGGTGCCAGCATCAAGACGGTCGCGTTGCTGTCACCGCGTACATGCTGCGCCTCCGCCACGCCGCCCATGTCACCATCATTGCCGACCGTCAGCGGGATGGGACGCCCAGCGCGCTCGGCGAGGGCATTGCCATACGCGGTATGCACATCGAAGCCGGTGAAACTGTCGGGCAGGTTGGCAGAATGGTCGAAAACACCGTATCGCTGAAAGGGACCGGGCACCGCCAACCCCACCCCGCCGACTTGATCCCAGGTTAGTCCATTGGTGGATAAATAATTGGTGACGGCTTCAACCCAACTCCGCACCACGACTTCGGGTCCCAGTTTCGAATTGGTGGATGCCTGCAACAATTTCGTCTAAATGGTCGAACCATCGCTCCAGACACCACCCACTTTGGATGTGGTCGCGCCGCCATCGGTTCCGATGTATACAACTTTGTTCATGTTCTTTTCCATCTTCCTGTGTGATTTTTTATCTGCCGTAAGAACACAGGCAGTTTATTTCCCTTTCAATAATTCATCCAACATGGATTCAGGCACTTGCACGGCGACCACCTCCCCGCGCACGGTGACAACGCCGTTGGCAATGATCCATTCCTCGATGACGACCTTGCGCCCGCCGAGATGCTTCACTTTGCCGCGCACTTCGAGCTCAATACCAAGCGGGGTGGGTTTATGATAATCGACGTGCAGGGACGCGGTGAGGGTACGCGTGTTCGGCTCCGCATGGGGATCGGCCTCTTTTGCAGCTTTGTAGAGCGCAGCGGCGGCCGTCCCTGTGCCATGACAATCGATGAGCGAGGCGAGCAACCCGCCATAGACATATCCCGGTACGGCGATATGATACGATTTGGGCATAAAGTGACAGACCGACTCGTCACCGTCCCAATAGCTCTTGATCTGGTGCCCGTGCTCGTTGAGCCTACCGCACCCGTAGCAGTGGGCAAGGGCCTCGGGGTAGTAATCTTGAAAGCAGAGTTGGGTCATGGTGGTTTTCCTTGTTGAACGATTTTTACCGCAAAGAGAATGAGGAACACAGAAGGGTGTCGATCTGAAGCATACACTTCAAAAACGGGATCAACTGTCGGCTTGGTTGGGAGGCGGGGTTCCTGTCACAGTGACTGTTGGGGAGGGCGAGGGTGTCGGGGAAACGGTGGGAAGGGGTGTAGGCGCGTCGCCTTCCAACAGGAATTGACCGATCACCTTCAAATCAAGCCCCACGAAAATTTGCACTTCGTATGTGCCAGGCAGAAAATCCGCGGCGGTCGCCTGCCATTCGGTGAATCCAAAGCCGCCGGTCTCGCCATCCCAGGGGATCGTTTCATAGTGGACAAGTTCGCCATCACGATACCAGAGCGCGGTCCATTGTACATTCGGAAGCATCTGGTCGTAGGTAAACACAGCACACATGTAGTCGATTGGGTTTTGGAATACGGTGGCAGAGGTGAAATCATTGAAGTTCGAACAGTTCTCTGTGAATTGAAGCGGGCTGAATACCGCGTTGGGGTTGGGCGTGACTTCGCTTTCGAACAAGGCTTCGATGGCGGGCGGGACGAACGGCGTTGGGGTGATGGTGGGCGTATCTGTCACCGAGGGAGTGTTCGTGATGGTTGGAGTAAGTGTGATGGTCGGTGACAACGTGATGGTCGGGGAAAGCGTGATGGTGGGGGTGAGCGATGGCGTGAGCGATGGCGGAAAGTAATGATAGGCGACCGGCTCGCCATAGAAGTAGAGCATCACGCTGAAACCAAACAGCAAAAGAGCGCCCAGGATGGTAAACAGCCCGGCTCTTTCGCGCTGACGTTTGATCCGGTAAAAGGTGAGTCTTCTCGCCGACATCCAGGCGCGGTACCCGGCGCGAAAGACCAGTAACGCGCCGACTGTCGACAGAACAATCGTGGCGATGATGCCTGCACGAATATCCATGGGAAAGATTATAGCAGGGGAAAAAGAAGGATGAAGGATGAATCCGACAAGGCGAGGAACGCGCTTCGACTGCAAGTCGAGGAAGTCAATTTCCGCTCAACGTGTGACAGTTCGCACGATGCGCGGCTCGACCCACAGGGCGCGGTCGCCGGAGGCGGGTCCCAGCGAGAGGACCGTCAACACAAATCGGACATCCTGCCCCGCCAGTGAAGTCAAATCAAGGTCAACGGTGAAATATTGCCCGTCATATCGTTCGCCAAAAGCCCAAAAATCGCGCACGATACCGTCAGAAAGCTGGTAATCCACACGGAAAAGCACACCGCAAGCGGTGGCGTTCCCTTCGCAATTGACGATTGCCCGGAAGCGGTCGCCATTTTGCACTTTGAAGGATGGATATACAGCGCGGATGTAACCGTTGAACAAATCCTGCGGCGCAGTCAACAAGCCGGGTTGGAAAGTAAGCGTGCCATCTTCCAATCTCGATGTGTTTTGCTTCAACACAAAGCCGTTCCTGTCGTTGTTAACGCCCGGGCAGTCCAATGTCCCGACGCCGGTGAACCACCGGGCGGAGCAGGCGTTCGCGACAAAGTCGTAGGCGGTGCCGGTTAGGGGCGGAGATTTCACCTTGATGGCAACCCAGAACGGTCGGTTGGCAGTGGTTGTAGCGCCGAAAATCTCACCCTTGTCGTTGCGAATCTGCCAGTTACCGCGATAGTCGCCCTCGATAAGTGGTGCGGTGAAATTCATCGTCAAGTCAATGGTCTGGCCGGGAGTCACTTCCACGGGAAGCGGCATCAGGTTCTGTCCGCCCAAAGCGTCACCGCTAACCAATATGACACGATAGGTCGTCTTCCATGTGCAAGTGCCATTGTTCTTCAGCCGCCAGACTTTTGTGAAGGAGGAGCCCGGCGCGAAAACGGAACCATCCGGTACGGTCACATCTTTGACAAATTCGATGCGGTCACAGCCAAGATTCGCAGTCGGGGTGCGCGTCTGGAGAGGAGTCCGGGTGGGAGTGCGCGAAGGAGTCAATGTCGGTGTTCGTGTCGGCGTGCGGGTTGGTGTCTGCGATGGTGTGAAGGTTGGCGTGCGTGAGGGGGTCAACGTTGGTGTGAAAGTTTTTGTTGGTGTGCGCGTGGCTGTAAATGTCACAGTAGATGTCCGGGTCGGCGTCTGCGTCGGTGTGTTGGACGGGGTGAACGTCACCGTCGGGGTGAACGTCGCCGTGAAGGTGGGCGTAAACGTGCGCGTCGGTCTTGGCGTCCGGGTCGGGATCGGCGTTTCGGTCGGACGCGGCGTCCGGGTC
>JACAEM010000013.1 GCA_013388855.1 Chloroflexota bacterium | reverse complement strand
TGGAGCGGACACTTCGGGCTTTTTCCTACGCTTCAACCTTTTCCAGCGAACTGGCTTATAATTCACCCAAGCCTTTACTCACTAACTCCCTCGTGCCGCTCATGCAAACCGTTGGGCAGGTTTGCTTTAATGTACAATTCTCGCTAAATCCAAATCTCAACTACAAAAGGAGAATTCGTTTCTATGTATTGGAGAAGTCTTTGTAACTATATTGCCAAGTGGACCTCTCCGGTGGTCGCCGGAATAATGTTGGTTGCTCTTGGCGTTGCCTGTAACGTTACCCCTCAAGGCACAAGTGCTCCGGAGACCGTTGTCACCCAGAATTCGCCGACGGTAGATCCAACGGCAACACAGACGAATATGCCCAATGCCTCAGATCGGACTCAGCCCGGCGTGCTGGTCCTCACACACGCCCAACCCAAAGGAACCGCCGAAGGCGTGTTGACTGCGCCCGGGCACGGCAAGCAAAACTTCACCATCGTTCCGATTGATGTCACCGACTTTCAATCCGGCGGGACATTGACGGTTGAGATCACCCTCGGCAACGGCGAAAGCGACGGATCATTCGATTTATTCCCCGAGGGCGCGGTCATTCCCACAGAAGGCCGGGTCGAGAACTCGGTGGCGGCGTTATATGATCTCAAACACGGAGAAAGCGGTACGTTGACCTACAAATTCGATTCAGGACAGGTCTTTCAATTTGGTGCGACCGGCAACTGGTTCAGCCGTGAAGGCGCCACGAACACCTTTACCGTAACTGCTATGGTGGATGCAAATCAAGCAGCGGACGTTCCCTCGATTCCTGCGCTGGAATTACTCGCGCAGCGTCCCTTCAAACCGACAGATATATCACTGTTTTTCCCGTCAGTGTATCCGAGCGACCTGCCCCTGTTGGACGCCACAGGCGATCCCCCTTCCGAGGACGAGGTGAGAGGGATGCTGGAGGAATATCTGAAAGCCCGCTATCCCGACGACCCGGCAAAAGTAAAGAAGGGAATTGCGCTGTATAACAACCCGGAGACCTTCCTCAAGATTTCCAGTCCCAGCCTGCGGGCGGCCTTTGTCGCCCTCACGGACACGGTCGCCGAACCGGCGATAGATTACATTCTTCATGCCAAGACCACCCAGAGCAACTCAAAGGTCGCGCTGGTGCGGTTTAGCAAATTTCCAGCGAACCGGAGCAATACCATTGCGATGGTCAGCCCGTTTGGTTTGGATGATCCAGAAGTCATCGCGATCGAATTCAACGAACGGTTTCAGGCTGAAATGCCCTTCCTGTTCACGAACACCCTGGCGCACGAGGCATTGCATCAGGGAGATAAAGACTCCAACTCCATTGTCCAAGAAGAAGTCTGTTACGCATTCGATACGCTGGTGTATCTGGAGCAATTGGCGTACTACCCCGAACTCGCGCAAGCCGGCACATGGTTATCCAGGTGGATGAACACCAACGCCCTCTCACGGCTCAACTCGGGGAGCGGTTCGGAACTCGGACTGTACGACAGCAACGGAAACCTCCCCATCTGGCCCGACAGCGACAAAGATACGCCCAGCTTCGACGAACGTTTCAGCGACAACCCGGGGCGCGATACGGTCTCTCCGGGCAATGAGTTGCTAAAGCAGTATCTGGCACAAATCGCGGAAAACGGGAAGGCGATTCCTGACAATACCGATTTCAGTGTTGAACTGTTGCACTGGATCAGCGACAACCAGGCGGAAGTCACCCCTGACGAATTGATTGCCGCCGCAAAAGCGCTGAAGTTGGATATCCTCTCAGTCAGCAGATAACAGTAGCCTGCCCAACATTGTGTGCAGCGGACAGGCGGGGGTGTTGCCCTGCCTGAAGGGATTCTGCCCCGAAAAGCGAATCTACGCTCGAAGTTTTCTCTGCCAATACCCCGCCCGCCGCTAACGCTTGCCGTTCGGCGGCAGAATGAAATACAATCTATAATCAAGCAAAGATGATATATGATTTTTACGAAATTCTAGGTCAAGGCATCATCGCAGCGCGTACAGAGCGATACAAAGAAGCGATAAAGTTTTTAAGCCTTGCTGCAAAAATCGAGCCATTCAATCCGCGTGTTTGGCTATGGCTGGCGACTGCATCCCAAACAGTTGAAGCAAAGCGAAAATATTTACAAGAGGCATTAAAGGTTGACCCTAATGCTCTTGCCGCAAGTGTTTTGCTTGGCCGATTAAACCAATCTGAAAATGATTACAACAAGAAAAACTCAATGCTTGCAATATTCACTTGCCCACATTGTGGCGGCAAACAAAGATTTGACCCCGATATTTCAGGTATGCAATGTGAGTACTGTGGCAAAGTTGAGATTCTCACATTTGAAAATGCATCTGACCATGAAGCCTGTTTGACTACATCCCTTCAGGAAAGTTCAGGAAACTGGGCAGTTATAGAGTCTCAATCTGCTTGTAATGCTTGTGGGGCAAAAACAACTCACCCCCCCAGCCAAGTAACCATTAGATGTCCTTTTTGCAATTCGGACATGATAACAATCCAATCTGCTACTCCTAACCTTGTTTCCCCTACTGGGATTGCGCCATTCCAATATCATAAAGATGATGTTCTAGAAATCATCTCAAAGCAATGGAGCATTCAAACAAGAAAACTCTTGCAACTCATCAACAATAATGAAGTCATGCTTTCATCTATATACCTACCTTTCTGGACGTTTGACGGAACAGTACAGATTTTTTGCGCATTAGGGTACCGAGTTTCACCTGTTGTTTACTCGCCAGAAGAGCGGGTAATTCTAAAAGGAGAGTGGCCCGTTGAAAAAAGTTGGTTTGAATGCAATATTGATGATTTATTGATTTACGCCGCTCGAAGTGTGCCAAATGATTTAATTATGTCAATTTTTCCTTTTGACCTTAAATCTATTCTTGAATATCGCCCTGAAATTTTGGCTGGCTGGCAAGCCGAAAATTATCAAATTGCGCTTGAAGATGCAGCAATCGAGTCTCACAAACGTATGCGAGACATTGCCTTTAAGAGAGCAACTCGCCGAAATTTATTCATGCTACCATCAGATATGCTTCAAGATGATGTTCTTGTTTTTGATAAAACATATAAATTGGTTCTTCTTCCAGTTTGGATTATTAGTCGAAAAACTTCAAACAGTGTTTCTCGCACATTGATCAATGGACAAACTGGAAAAATATCTGAAAACAAGTCAAATTGGTTGAGTTAAAAAAGATGGATAACTTGACACCATAATAACAGGAAATGCATTGCGCAAAGCCGCCGAACAAAGTCCTGCTCTCGAAGTTTTGTCCACGCCCTCCCACCGCAGCTAACGCAGACCGTTGGGCGCACCATGATTGCCTTTATTCAATTACATCAGAGATAGGAGATCACATTGAAACTCGAACAGTTTCTCGTCAAAGCCAAAGTCAGCGCCTATGCAGGTGCAGGAGAAGGCGGAGAAGGTATCCTCGCCGATGGCTGTAAAGAACTCACCTACAAAGAGGGTGAGTTCCTGTACCGTGATCGATACTTTGGCTGGAATCCTTTCATTGGCGAAGAAGTTGTCTGGCAAGACAACCAAGTGACTTGGGCTATGAATTATTATGGTCTGGTCTTTGAAGAGACTGTTCCAGCCGCCCAGGTGTACGCGTTTTTGCAAAAAGCCATGAAACAAGTTCAAGTAGACAGACCGTTTCGCGGTCCCCAAGTTTTGAAAGAAGATGATTACGAGTATCAGGACGAAAGTCAAGGCAATCTTGAGCGCTTTACAGGCGTGGAGCGAATCTTCTATCGAGGACGAGAAATCTATCGGCTGAACTATCACGGTGGTACAGTCAAAAGTAAGTTGTAAATGGCTTTTGTGCCGTGAGTGCGCCCAACAAAGCGTGCAGCTGACGGTGGGTACGCGCCGCCTTATTGAGCATAACTGGCTTGGAGGTTTTCCCGTTTCGACGGTGAGTCTACGCTCCCACCCCAAGCGGCTAACGCAAACCGTTGGGTGGCTTAATGAATAGCATCGCTTTAAGATCGTGTACTTGATTTTACTTCAGGTTTTAATGTGCTTTGAGTTGTAGATAGTAATTAATCATTGTCCTATACTAAAGGAGTCGTCAGCATGAAAAAAACTTTTTAGTGGTATCTTTGGGCATCTTTCTTCTTACGGCGTGCGGCGACATTATGCCAGTAGTAGTGCCAACCTTAGCAACGACCTTGCCTGTCTCAACCGCTACCGCAGCATTGACCGCTGCTACCATAACAGAGCAGCCCACAGAAAGTCCGGTCGATCTAGTGTGGAGCCTTACGGGGGATCCCAATCCGTTCAGCAGTCCAGACGGCATAGCTATTGACCAGCAAAATAATCTTTATGTAATGGATTCTGGTAATACCCGAATCCAAAAGTTCGATAGTGACGGGCGTTTCATTGCCATGTGGGGCAGTAGGGGTAATGAGGACGGCGAATTTTATTGTTCGCCTTTCTGTATGGTGGCTGTGGATAAACAGGGCAATGTATACGTCACCGATAGTAATGACCGCGTCCAAAAATTCGATAGCAGTGGAAATTTCCTGGCTAAATGGGGCGGCTTCGGGAGTGAAAACGGGCAGCTTAATGACCCGTTTGGCATTGCCGTGGATCAACAGGGAAATGTTTATGTTGGTGATGTCGGTAATGCCCGTATTCAAAAGTTCGATGGGAATGGCAAGTTCCTAGCGAAATGGGGCAGTTCGGGTTATGAAGACGGGCAGTTTAGCGCGAGCCTTGCTGATATCGCTGTTGATTCCCAAGGCAATGTTTATGTCACCGACCGCACTAATGGCATCCTTAAGTTTGGCAGCAGTGGCCAGTTTTTAGCCAAATTAGATACTTGCGGGGATGATAGACTTGTAACCTCGGCTACTGGCGTGGCAGTGGATCTCCAGGACAACCTATATGTCTTCGATCTATCTTCCATCCGCCTTTGCAAGTACGACAACAATGGACATTTCATAAATAATTGGGATGGCTCTGGTACTCCTGATGGGCCATTTTCTGCCGTGGGCGGTGTCGCGGTAGATCAGCAAGGCAATGTTTATGTTGCTGAGCTTTTTAACGGACGCGTCCGAAAGTTTCGTCAGCGTTAAGTTGGAACCGCAGCAATACTTGATGTCTCCAATTCCTGTGTCGCCAGCCAACAAAGCGTGCATCTGACGTGTGGGACTGCCGCTTCGCGGCGTGCGGCATTTTCGGGCTTTTTCTCACTTCAAGTTTTTTCTGCTCCCAAACAGAATCCACGCCCGCCCGCCACTAATGCTTGCCGTTGGCACACCCCTCTGCAGAATTTTCGGGGCTTGAAACGGCATGACTTTCTTGCTATCATGTGGCCACAATTTAATCTTCTTAAGAAATACAGCCACAGAAGCTATTTTCCAGCGCCATGCAGACCACCTTAGAGGTACACCATGAAAAATATTCGCCTTCAATATTCCGTTTGGGCCGATTTGCCAGCCGATTTTCAGGCGCTGTTTACACAATGGAACGGAGGAGAACCAGCGCATGGGCAAACGTTCTACGAGCTCTATTTTTATTGGTTTGATATCCCTCACGAGATGGCCCGTGTTTTACGTGAAAGATATGGTGCCACTGACCCACATCGCTGGCGTGATGAAGTAGCCGTAAATACGTTCGCCGTCGCTTATTGGCAAGCGCGAGGCGAATCTGAACGTCTACGAAAGTTGCACATGCTCGTCAATCAAGTGTTGAGTCAATTACAAGACCCTACGCCGCCGGGTGCGGACCAGGCTGATTACTTTGACCAGAATTACTTGGAATTGGCGCAAAACCCGCCTGCATTTGGGTTTTATCACTTCAGCATGGTACTGGCTGCGCTCAATCGACCTCTTGATTGGCAACAAGCACTCCGTACGCTTATCACGCCAGAGGCCAAAGACGCCGCCCCGCTCACGCGCCAGCCTTACCCGGCGATCACCATTGACCTTCCGCCCGTATTGTGAGTGACCTGCGCGCTGATTTGCGCCCGTATGGGCTGGAATTACCGGAAGTACAAATTATCTGTGAGTTTGCGCCGGAGCTGTTATTTGTGGTCTGGGACTGAGATTGGTAATAACACTCTCTCCAAAGAGTGGGTGATGCCGATACAGCGTCTGTAACTGCTCTTGTTCCGTTCTCTAACAATCAAGATCCCTTAAGTCTGAAAGCATGCAGGGGCGTTGAACCTGGGATGTGTATTCATCTGCCGGCTTGTCGGATTTGGGGAGAGCTGAGGAGGGACATTCAATCGATTCGCAGAATTCACGGTGGAAATCGCACTTTCCCATACAAACGACCAAGAAAAAGCCGGGAGACTGTATCAAAACCCTCCCGACTTCCGTCATTAAGTTAGCCCTTTAACAACTCATCCTGTTTGGTTTCTTCCTCCTCAGGCTTTGCCAGAGGAGGCATCTCGAGGATGGAATTCAACCCGAAATGTTGCAAAAATTCAGGCGTGGTGGAATACAGAATTGGTCTGCCCGGACCGTCGGCACGACCAGATTCGAGGATCAAGCCCTTGCTCAGCAGACTCTTCATCATGCTGTCGCTGTTCACGCCGCGGATCGAATCGATCTGCGGGCGTGTGACCGGCTGCTGGTAGGCGATGATCGCCAGCGTTTCCAGTGCGGCGCGGCTGAGGTGCGAGGTCGCTTCGAGTCCAAGGAAACGTTCAATCAGTTCGGCGAGTTCGGGCGCAGTGGTCAATTGCACGCGTCCCGCGTGTCGTTGCAGACGCAAGCCCCGGCTGGATAAAGAAGCGTCCAGTTCGTTGAGTCCGCGTTCGACAACGGACGGCGCCACATCCAGCGCGGTCGCCAGTTGGGCGGTCATCACCGGCTCCGCTGCGACAAACAGCATCGCCTCCAGTTTGACGGATAATGGCAATTCGGTTTCGGAATTCTCCGTTGAGATCGGTTGAGAGTCGCTCATGCTATAATTACTCCGCTTACGAAAAGTATGGATCGCAATCGAATGAAACAAAAAATCTTTCCAGTATTCCTCTTCACGCTGGTTCTGGTTTCCCTTGCCTGCACCATTTTCGTCGGGGGACCCGATTATTCGGATCTGCCCGTCATCCCGGTTTCACAGGAGGCGGAACAAAGCCTCAAAGACGAAATGAAACGGGCGCTCGAAGCGGGCGCCGCGACAGGCACCGTCACACTCAACATCACCGAGACCCAGATTACTTCCTATTTGTATTACCGGATGCAATCCGACCCGAGCCTGCAACAAACCGACAGCCAGCAGCCGCTGATCACCGACCCGCAGGTATATCTGCGCGATGGACAGATGAAGATCTATGGCAAGACCCAGCAGGGAACTTTCACAGCGAACATCGGCATCATCATCAATGTCGGCATCGACGAAGCCGGTCAACCGAAGATCGAAATCGCCTCGGCAGATTTCGGTCCGTTCCCCGCGCCCGATGGTCTCAAGGATGCGCTTACCGCCATGGTCAAAGAGGCGTACACCGGCTCAATTGGTCCAGCCGCCACCGGCTTGCGAATCGAATCGATCCTTATCGCAGACGGCACCATGACGATCACGGGTCGCATCAAGTAGCGGACGGATTATACAATACTTCTCTCGCGCCCAGCGTAGACGAAGCGCAGCCGACACCATGTACCGCCTCTTTCCCCGCCGAAGCCTGTTCACCCTTTTCCTCGCATTCTCCCTGCTGACAGGCTGCCGCTCACCGCAGGTCGCGGGCGAAGACATCACAGTCAGCATCACCGCAGACGGAAAAACACAAAACGTCATTGTGCCAGCCGGGAGCACTGTCAGCCAGGCGCTCCAAGCCGCTAGGCTGACAGTGGGCAACCTAGACCGCGTCGAACCGCCTGTGTACACGGTGGCGGGGAATGGCGAATCTATTATCATTATCCGCGTCAGGGAGGTATTCGAGACTGAGGAACAGATTATCCCCTTTGAAAGACAGATTGTCCGCAACGAATCCCTGCCCGAAGGGGAGACGCGTCTCGTCCAGGCGGGCACGAACGGCAGGCAGGAATTGACCTACCGCCGCGTGCTCGAAGATGACATGGAGATCAGCAAGTCGGTGGTCAAGTCTGTGACACTTCAGGAAGCGGTGCCGGAGATTGTGATGGTCGGGGCGCAATCCTCGTTCGCTCCCTTGCCGATCCCCGGTAAAATGGCGTATCTCGCCGGAGGCAACGCCTGGATCGTGGATACCTCCACGGCAAACCGCACGCCACTGGTCACTACCGGCGACCTCGATGGAAGGATCTTCGAACTCTCGCCAAACGGCACGTACCTGCTCTTCACCCGCAAATCAACCAAGCCCGCCGATCAAGAGATCAACACGCTTTGGGTGGTCCGCACGAACGGCGGCAAGCCGTTCAGCACAGGGGCATCGAATGTGGTGCATTTCGCCGGGTGGATTCCCAATTCCAGTTCGATCGCGTATTCCACCGTCGAGCCGCGCAGCACGGCGCCGGGCTGGCAGGCCAATAACGACCTTTACCGCTACAGCGTTACTACCGGAGAACGGAGGAAGATTCTCGAATCCAGCAGCGGAGGCATCTACGGCTGGTGGGGCATGACTTTCTCCTTCTCGCCAGATGGCAAACTGGCATTTGCCCGTCCCGATGGCATCGGCCTCGTGGATGTGGATGGGAAGTACCTCAAGCCGATGCTGGATATCGTCCCATTGAACACCTACAGCGACTGGGCATGGCTTCCCTCCATTGCCTGGGGTGCGGACGGCAACACACTGTACTACACCTCCCATGCACCGCCGCCCAGTCTGGTCAGTGAAGAGGACTCGCCGTTCTTCGATCTCAGCGCGACCTCTGTGGCAACCTCCGCGACTGTCCAGGTGGTGGAACAAACAGGAATGTTTTCCTATCCGTCTTCCTCAGCGCTGCACGGGAATGTACGCGAGAAGGAATATCAAATCGCCTTCCTGCAAGCCATTTTCCCGGCGCAAAGCGAGACCAGCCGCTACCGCGTCGTCGTGATGGATCGGGATGGCTCGAACCGGCGGACAATCTTCCCTGCGAATGATGCGCCCGGTCTCGAGCCACAGACTCCCGTCTGGGCGCCGGGTCCCATCGCGGGACAATCGGGTGATTTCATCGCCGTGGTCTATCAGGGTAACCTTTGGCTGGTGGACAGCGGCAACGGTCAGGCATATCAGGTGACCGGTGATGGTCTGGTTACAAAAATCGATTGGGAATGACATACTCAAAAGGAAAGAGGAATAATCACATGCGTATTTTGATTACAGGAGCAGCCGGGTTTCTCGGCTCACATTTATGCGACCGCCTGTTGGCAGACGGTCACGAAGTCGTCGGACTGGATAATTTCATCACCGGCAACCCCGATAACATTGCCCACTTGATGGGCAATCCGAAGTTCTCGTTCCAGCGGCATGATGTTTCGAACTATATTTTCGTGCAGGGTAAAGTGGATGCGGTGATGCACTTTGCCTCACCCGCCAGCCCGAATCCGCAGTCGCCCTCGGGATATTTCAACCTGCCCATCCAGACGATGAAAGCCGGCGCGCTCGGCACCCACAACTGCCTCGGTGTGGCGCGCGCCAACAACGCCCGTTTCCTGCTTGCCTCCACCAGCGAGATTTATGGCGACCCGCTTGTACATCCGCAAACGGAGGATTATCCCGGCAATGTAGACCCGGTCGGTCCGCGTGCCGTGTACGATGAAGCCAAACGCTTTGCCGAATCGCTGACGATGGCATATCACCGTTACCATGGCGTGGATACGCGCATTGTGCGTATCTTTAACACCTATGGACCGCGCATGGATCTGGAGGATGGCCGTGCCCTGCCCAATCTCTTAAAACAGGCACTGCTCGGTCAACCCCTCACGGTATATGGCGACGGAAGCCAGACGCGTTCCTTCTGCTATGTGGATGACCTGGTCGAAGGCATTGTCACCCTTCTGTACTCCAACGAGCATCTGCCAGTCAACATTGGCAATCAGCATGAAATGAGCATCCTGCAATTCGCCGAGACCATCAACCGCATCACCGGGAACAAGGGCGGCATCACCTTCGTCAAGGATGCGCGCAGCATCCGCGACCCACAGCAGCGCCGTCCCGATATCACCCGCGCCCGCACGATCCTCAAATGGGAACCCAAGGTCAGCCTGGACGAAGGCATCCATAAAACCATTCCCTACTTCAAGAAAAAACTGGGGCTTGCATGATTCTGGCAGACAATAAAGAACGAATACGTTTCCTGAAGTTCGCCACGGTGGGGGCAATCGGTTCCGTGGTGGACTTCGGGGTCATGAACTTATTTACCCATCTTTTCGATTTTCCGCTTGTTTATGCCGGGACAATTTCCTTTATCTGTGCGGTAATCAGCAACTTTACCCTAAACCGCTTCTGGACCTACCCCGAATCACGTTCACGTCACGTCCTGCATCAACTGGGAATGTTTTTTATTGTCAACGCCGCGGGCATTCTTATCCGCATCCCCATCCTGCATTTCGTCGAGCCACCCATGGCGCGCACCTTCGAAAGCATGGCGCACCTCTCCAGCGCAGCGGCGGAGTCGCTTGCCAAGAATGCCACACTGGCGCTCGCCATTGGGATTGTAATGATCTGGAATTATTTCATCAACCGTTACTGGACGTATAATGATATAGAGTAATTTCCATTCCAAGGGACTTCCATGACGCAAACTCCACACCGCATTATTCCCATCTATTCATCAAAAGGTGAGGCGGAGGCATTTCTGGTCTTTCCCTATCTTTTCAACCGCGGCGGGGAGTGGATCGGCTGGGTCACACCACAGCGGGATGTCTACTCCGTGCTGGGAGTCTACGCCGGGACCCTGACCAACGAGCCGCGCATCGTGCGCAAACGGGCGACAAATGCGCTCAAACCACGCCTGAAACCGCCTCCCGCTCCGGGCAGACTCTCCCCCCCAGCCGTGGTCCCCCTAGCGCCGCTCATGGGCGACCTGACCCAAAGTATGGTCGATGTCCTTGCCGAAGAACCCGAACGCCTGCACACCCTCGATAGCGGCGAGTTCCGCGAAGACATGGATTAATCCCTACAAACCGCATACCTCACATGGTAAACTCATGGCAAGACCTGCCATGAGTGATTCTTTAACCCCAAAACCAATGCGCGCCTCGCGCGTCACCCTCTCGCAATTGATGCACCCCGAGCACGCCAACCTGCTGGGCAATGTGCATGGCGGTTGGATCATGAAACTGGTTGATGAAGCCGGCGCGCTGGCTTGTATGCGTCATGCCCAGCGAAAAGTGGTCACGGTAGCCATCGACTCGATGACCTTCCGCCAACCAATCAAGATCGGAGATCTGATCATCCTCAACGCGGAGGTCACCTATACCGGGCGCACCTCCCTCGAAGCGGAAGTACAGGTCCTTGCCGAAAATCCCGTCACTGGTGAGCAGACTCACACCAATAACGCTTATCTTGTCTACGTGGCGTTGGACGACGATGGCAAGCCGACAGCCGTGCACCCTCTGGTCGCCGAAACAGACGAGGAAAAACGCAAAATGGAACAGGCAAGGGAACGACAGGAAAGACGGTTAAAACAGAAATGACCGACTCAGAACCCACTCTCCCCACCGAGCCCAAGGAACGCACGGGACACACGTTCCGCACATTGCGCGAACTCGTGGACTACGTCGCGGGTAAGTCGCTTACGCCGCTTACTCCGGAGGAAGGAATCGTCGCTGAGGCGTTGCCCTTCCCATACCTTGCCATCGTGGGTCAGCATGAAATGAAATTGGCGCTCCTGCTCGGACTCATCAACCCCAATATTGGCGGGATATTGCTCATCGGACCGCGCGGCACGGCAAAGACAACCGCAGTCCGCAGTTTATTGAACCTGTTGCCGCTGGTGGAGCGGAGCACCTGTCCGTACGGTTGTCTGCCGGAGGATATCGAAGCCGGGGGCATCGAAGCCGTCTGCCCGGATTGCGCCAAAAAATACGGCGAAGGCATTTCATTGACCGCGCCGGATAAAGTGCGCCTGATCGAACTGCCGTTGAACGCGCGGCTTGAGGATGTGGTGGGTGGAATCGACGAGCGCGCCGCCGTGCACGAACGGATGCGTATCCGCCGCGGGATTCTGGCGCAAGCCGACCGTAACCTGCTCTACATCGATGAGATCAACCTGCTCGGCGACGATATCATCGACTCCATTTTAGACGCCGCCGCCCAGGGCAGTTACACTGTCCGCCGTGGACCGGTCGTGGCGACCTACCGTTCACGCTTCGTCTTGATAGGCTCGATGAATCCCGAAGAAGGACGCCTCCGCCCGCAAATTCTGGATCGCTTCGGTCTGCGCGTCATCGTGCGCGGGCTGGAGGATGTCGGTCAACGATTGGAGGCGTATCGAAGGGTACAGGCTTATCTGACGAATCCGCGTCGGATGATCGCACAGTTTTCGGCTGAGATGGAAGCGGCAGCGTCTGAAATTCTGGCGGCGCGGGAACGAGTCCGACGCGTCGTTGTGCCGGATAAAATCGCAACGCCCGCCATCAAGCTGGTGCAAAAAATGGGCATTGATTCCCTGCGGGCCGAGATCACCTGGTTCGAGTCGGCGCGTGCCTACGCCGCCGCTGATGGACGCGACGAGGTCACACAAAGCGACCTGAAAGCTGTCGCGCCGATGGCATTGCGCCTGCGGCGTTCACAATTTATGACCGAGTATTTCAAAGGGCAGTTGGGCGAGGAAAAAGAATTGAATATGCTGCTGGACAGATTTGGCAGGACGGCAAACCGGAAAAAGAAAACCAGAAAATGAGCGGACTTAATATTGTCAACCCGGTATATCGAATCGAGACGAAACGGCTTGTCCTTCGCTGTTGGGAGCCAAAAGACGCTCCGTTGATGCAAAAAGCCATCGCAGAGAGCAGGGAACACCTGATCCCTTTCATGGAGTGGGCGGCAGACGAGCCGCAAACCGTCGAGCAAAAAGTGCAACTCATTCGCAGGTTCCGCGGCAGGTTCGACCGCAACGAGGATTTCGTTTATGGCATCTTCCCCCGCGATGAAACGCGTGTATTGGGTGGGACGGGTCTGCACACGCGCCTGAGCGGGAACGCGCTCGAAATCGGCTACTGGCTCCACAAGGATTTCATCAACCAGGGCTTGATCACCGAAGCCACCGCAGCATTGACCAAGGTGGCATTTGAACTTCATCATGTCGAACGCATGGAAATCCATTGCTCGGCGAAAAATCCCGCCAGCGCCGCCGTGCCGCGCAAATTGGGGTATGTCCATGAAGCCACGCGGCGGCGTCTTGGCTTTGCTCATGGGAATCCAACAGACAGCATGATCTGGACCCTCTTCGCGGACGAGTATCCGTCCACGCCCTGCGCTGCGGCGGAGATCAAAGCTTTCGATATTATCGGCAATCCGATGCTATGAATTCGTTCTTCCAAAAGTTGATTCAAAAACCGATCCTTCTTCTGTTAGCCGTCAACATCCTTGGCGCGTTGTTTCTGTTTCGCAATTACGGTCTTTCATGGGACGAGCCTTATTTTTACCAGTACGCCGACGCGCTTGGATATGCCTACTCCCCGCACGAGTGGTTCAGCGGACATTTCGACCTCGAAAATTCCTTCGGACCCAGCGGAACAGATCACAAGACACGCGGACCCGCTTATCTCCTGCTTGCGCGCGGACCGGTCCACCTGCTGGAAAAATCCGGTCTCGACGAAGCCTCTGCATGGCACTTGGTTAATTTCCTTTTCTTCCAACTGGGCGTGTATTTCCTCTATCGCATCTTGACTCGTTGGGTAAAGCCGTCTGCCGCGTTCGCCGCCTCCGTGTTGTTTGCATGGCAACCGCTCCTGTGGGGACATGCCTTCATCAACCCGAAAGACCCTTCGTTTCTGACATTCTTTCTCGGCTCGATCTGTCTGGGGTTTGAGATGATCGACCGATGGGCAGACAAAACGATCAATGCAAGGCAAAAACTTATTTCAGCGGTCCCTCCCGCCATCCTATTGGGAATCGCCGCTTCCATTCGTATTCTCGGTCCGCTGGCAGGATTGGTAGTCGGGGTGTATGCAGTTTATCGATTTGGCAAACAATTTAAAAAGATTCTTCCGCCTTTTGCTTTATATGGTGTGATTGCCACCCTCGTCATGTTCGCCGCCTGGCCCTACTTGTGGCAATCACCGGTTAGCAACTTCATAGAAGTCCTGCGCTTCATGTCCGACAACCCGACGGAATTGCCGGTGTTGTTTGGCGGTGAAGTCTATCCAGCCGGTGGATTACCGCGTAGTTACCTGCCTTTCATGCTCTTTGCCACACTGACCGAACCGGTCTGGCTCCTCTTCGGGGCTGGACTCGCACTCGGTTATCTGAAACTACAAAGACAAAAAAACGCAATTGGAATTGTCTCACTTTCGCTGGTCTTATTCTGGTTCATTCTTCCGGTCGCGTATGTGATCCTGCGCAAACCGTCGATGTACGACGGTTTGCGTCATTTCATGTTCATCATCCCGCCAATCTTCATTGCGACAGGATTTGTATTTGAATTTCTGTTTGCTAAGTTTTCATCAATTTGGCTACGCGCAGGAATTGTAGCAATTCTCCTACTCCCAGGACTGATTGGCATTGCGTATCTTCACCCCTATGAGTACGCATACTACAATTCCCTCGTTGGCGGAACCGGTAAGGTGTTTCGCGAATACGAAACCGAATATTGGCTTACCTGCTATAAGGAAGCCGTAGGAAAAATCAACCAAGAGTACACAGAACTCCTTAACTTGTACGTCAACCGCGAAGCGTATATCGCGGCATATTATGCGAACGACAACATCAACGCCCTTGAACTGAAAGGCGCGCTCAAGGATGTGAGGACTGGTGATTTTATCCTCGTCAATTCGCGGACGAACGAAGACCGTAAAATCTTTAAGGACGCGCCGGAAATCATCCGAGTTACTCGCGGCAACGCGACATTCTGTGTCATCAAACAAATCCCATGAACACACATAAAGAACGTATCCAGGCATCTATGCGAGGTGAATTGCTCGACCGACCACCCATCGCACTATGGCGGCACTTCCCTGTTGACGACCAAACGCCCGAAACACTTGCCAAAACCACACTTCATTTTCAAAGCATCTACGATTTCGACCTCGTCAAAGTAACCCCTGCCTCCTCTTTTTCCATCCGCGATTGGGGTGCGGAAGACGAATGGCGCGGTCACACCGAGGGGACACGTCAATACACCAAGCGCGTCATCCACGACCCGAGGGATTGGGAAAAACTCCCCGTGCTGGACTCGAAAGCGCCGCATCTCGCAGGACAGTTAGCCTGCCTCCGTTTAATCCGCGCGAGACTCAACCCGGAGACTCCCCTACTCCAGACCGTGTTCAGTCCGCTGGCAATGGCAAAGAACCTAGCAAGCAACGAAACATTGATCTCTCACCTGCGCCTGTATCCTGAAGCCGTGATGAAGGGACTCGCTACCATCGCCGAAACGACGCGCCGCTTTGTGGAAGCCTGTCTCGGCACCGGCATCGACGGAGTCTTTTATGCCATTCAACATGCACAAGCCAGTTTATTGACCATCGATGAATACAAAACCTTCGGCATTCCATTCGACCAAAAAGTGTTGGAGCCATCGAGCGAACTTTGGTGCAACCTGCTCCATCTGCACGGACGCGACGTTTACTTTTCTCTGTTGAATTCTTACAAGTTCCAGATCGTCAACTGGCATGACCGTGAGACCTTCCCGTCGTTGACGGAAGCACAACAACTTTTCGATGGCATCGTGTGCGGCGGTATGAGGCAGGGCACGCTTGTGTACGGAGACCAAGTCGAAGTCCAGAACGAGGCGGCGGATGCCATCCGGCAAACAAGGGGGAAACGATTCATGCTTGGTACAGGATGCGTCGTTCCAATCATTGCGTCACATGGGAATCTGATGGCGGCGAGAAATGCTCTCATTACTTTCGATGGAAGGGTTGGGAGTGAGGCATGAGTTTACGAGTCATCGCAGGCAAGGCAAAAGGGCGCAAACTCAAGGCGGTGCCGGGTGATACCACGCGCCCGATTACAGACCGCACCAAGGAGGCGTTATTCAACATCCTTGCCACGGATGTGGTCAACGCCAATTGGTGGGACCTGTTCGGCGGCACGGGTGCGGTGGGCATCGAGGCATTGAGCCGCGGCGCGGCGTTTGTGCGTTTCTCGGACTTGCACCGCGCACCCATCGAAACGATGAAATTCAATGTGGGGCATTGTGGATTTCAATCGCAGGCTGAGATCCGCCGCGCGGATGCGTTCTCATACCTCAGCGCGGCGCCTGATAAGCGATTTGAATACATTTATATCGCACCGCCTCAATATCAGGGTATGTGGGAAAAGGCGCTGGAATTGCTTGATGAAAACATCGGCTGGCTGAGCGACGATGGCTGGGCAATTGCACAAATCGACCCGAAGGAATACAAAGAGTTGAAACTGGAGAATTTGGAAGAGTTTGATAACCGCAAATATGGGACAACATTATTAGTGTTCTATCAACGTAAGGAAAAATAATCATGCCTTTTGTAAATCTTTTTCTCTTGGTAGGTATCATCATTTTGGGAATGATGACATTTCTATGGCTGTTGAGCCTCGCGCTTAAGAACTCAAGCATCGTGGATATTTTCTGGAGCGTCGGATTTGTCATCGTTGCATGGCTGGCATTTTCGCTCGCGCAGGGATATATTCCGCGCAAGCAATTGGTCGCGGTGCTGGTCACGATTTGGGACTTGCGGCTGGCATTGCATATCGGCATTCGCAACTGGGGCAAGCCGGAGGATTTCCGCTACGCCAAATGGCGCGAGAAAAACGGACCGCGCTGGTGGTGGGTTTCGTTCTTTCAAGTGTTTCTGTTGCAAGGTGTTTTGATGTGGCTCATCAGCGCTCCACTAATCACAGCACAAACCTCAGGATTTCCAGCAATATTGACTCCGCTCGATTTGATCGGTACAGTGGCCTGGATTGCTGGATTCTTATTCGAGGTCATTGGCGACTTACAACTTGCGCTTTTCAAACGAAAATCCGCCAACAAAGGGAAGTTACTCACAACCGGCTTGTGGAGATTCACCCGTCACCCCAATTACTTCGGCGAAGCCATAGTATGGTGGGGATATTATATCTTCGCCCTTGCATCCGGTTCTTGGTGGACAATATTCTCTCCCATGCTCATGACCTATTTGCTGACAAAAGTCTCGGGGATGACAATGCTTGAGCGAACGATGAGGCTCAAGCCCGGATATGAAGATTATATGCGAAGAACGAACGCATTTTTCCCATGGCTTCCGAAATAATGTTTGTCCTTGCGAGACGGCTTTCCGGGACGGAAGAAGCAACCTGCCGGTTAGTAAATAAATTTAATCAATGAACCATCCACCACTTTGCCTCGGGCAGACAAGGACCGCTCCGCAACGACATGAAATAGAGTCTATTTTCCTGAATTTTGTTGTATCATGGAATTATCCAATCCATAAATGGAGCGAGAGCATGGACATCCAGACTGTCACAATCGAAAAGCCCGAAACGATCAACTTCATTCTCGGGCAATCCCATTTCATCAAAACCGTCGAAGACATTCACGAGGCGCTGGTCGGAGCGGTGCCGGGCATCAAGTTCGGGCTGGCGTTCTGCGAGGCGTCGGGGAAGTGCCTCATTCGCTGGACAGGAACAGACGAAGCCATGATTGAACTGGCAAAGAAGAACGCCACAGCCATCGGCGCGGGGCACTCGTTCATCCTGTTTCTTGGCGAGGGCTATTATCCCATCAATGTGTTGAACGCGGTCAAAAATGTCCCTGAAGTGGCGCGCGTCTTTTGCGCCACTGCCAACCCGACGGAGGTGCTCGTCGCGCAAACTGGACAGGGACGCGGCATCCTCGGTGTGGTGGACGGTTTCTCCCCACAGGGCATCGAGGACGAGGAAGGCATCGCCTGGCGCAAAGATTTTCTGCGCATGATCGGGTACAAAATCAAATAGAACAGCCGCCTTTCTTCCTTGCAATTTCCTGTTAGTATCAATGGGTCAATAATTTCGTTTCGCCGTCATGCTAGAATTGCTCATCCAGCAATTGGAGCGTCTATAAATATGACCACCCGCCGAGCCCCCTCTCGAATCATTCCCCGGGCCTTCCCGGGCATCAAACCCGACGAGATCGAAGAACTCATCGCCAACAGCCGCGTGCGTTCTTATGCCCCCGGCTCCATCCTTTGCCGCGAAGACGCCATCGAAGATCGCTTTTACATGATCCTCGAAGGCGAAGTGGAGGTATCAAAGAACATCAACAACAACGAGGAACGTTTGCTCAAGACCCTCGGTCCTGGCGATTTTTTCGGCGAGATGGCGCTTATCCATAATGCGCCGCGCGCCGCCACCGTCTCTGCCAAGACCTCACTGACAACGCTCGAACTCGACAAAGCCGCCTTCGACCGCGTCCTGCATAACAGCAGTTCCATTGCCATGGCAATGGTCAGTGAGATCAGCAATCGCCTGCGCGCCAATGATCAGATGGCAGTAGACGACCTGCGCATGCGCGCTAGTGAACTGGCAGATGCCTACCAGAAACTCGCCGAGCAGGACCTGGCGCGGCGCGAGTTCCTCACCAACATCGGCCACGAACTCCGCACGCCGCTTATGATCGCCACGGGATATCTCCAGATGCTGCAAAGAGGCATCATTAGCGGAGACCAACTCGCAGCTGGGATCGATACGGTGGCGCGCAACGTCCAGCAAATTGCGGCCCTCGTCAACGACATCCTGTTCCTGCAAGAGATGGAACTCGTCCTCCCTGAATTTCAAGTGGTGGACATGAACGAGATTGCCAGACAGGTGTTTGCCCGGTACGACCCAAAGGCAAAAGAACGGAACGTAAACTTGCGCCTCGTACCAAGCCCGGGTCTGCCACCGGTTTCAGGCGACTCAAAATCCCTCGAGCGCGCCCTCATGGCACTCGTGGACAACGCCATCAAGTTCAGCCCCAAAGGTGGGGATGTTTTGATCCGCCTGTACGAGGAGAATGAACATGTACGTATCGCGGTGGAGGATCATGGCATTGGCATCACCAAGGAAAACCTGCCGCGCATCTTTGACCGTTTCTACCACCTCGAACGAAGCGGCGACGATCTCTTCGGCGGAATCGGGCTGGGACTCGCCATCACACGCCAGGTCATCCAGCAACACCAGGGCAATATCGACGTGGAAAGCGAGCCTGGCAAGGGAAGTACGTTTACATTGACATTGAAAAAATTAAGGTCTTGAGAGGTATGCGTCTGATGAAGTGGAAAAAGACAAGAGAATTGTTGAGCCTGTTTTTTGCGTTGAGTCTGATTACAGCCTGTTCAGCCAATGGCAATAATTCGAATCAGGGAGGTTCCGAAAGCAACACCACTGTCACCGGTAACTGCGCCAATGACTATTATCCCGTCATCCAGGGTGCAACGTGGACGTACGAAAGCACAGGCGGCCCTGCCGGGAAGTATGAATTTACCGACACAATCTCCGCAGTAAGAAGTGACGGATTCACGCTGACATCGCAATTTGATACGTTGACCCGCACACAGGAATGGGGCTGCCAGGAAAATGGGTTGACCGCCCTGCAACTCGGTGGACTCTCTGCCGCAACGTTGAGTTCGCAGGATATGGATTTCACGTTCGAAGTTAAAAATGTAGATGGCGTTACCTATCCGCTTGCAATGAACCAGGGTGATGAATGGAGACATGACCTTGAATTCGAAGGCAAGATGGATATTGCCGGTTCGCCCGCGACCGCAACTGGCAGTTCTCAGACAATTTTCAGAGTGGTGGGCACCGAGTCGATCAACGTCCCGGCGGGTACCTTCCAAGCTGTGAAAGTGCAAACGGACCTCAATATCGTCTTCACCATTCAGGTGCAGGGGCTTGCCGTCCCGGCTTCGTTTTCAGGGTCGTACACGTACTGGTATGTCAAAGGTGTAGGATGGGTCAAAGCGGAGGGACAGGGCAATATCACCGGGACAGAGTTTACAGAGACAATTGAGTTGCAAAAATATAATATTCCGTAAAGTAATCGGGCAGTCACTACTGCCCGATTTTTTATTTTCCAAATTCCACCACTATTTTTCCATCTTCATCATAATACGATCGCGCACTAAAGGGCGGATCGCCGCGCTTCATCGCATGGATTTTTTCCAATAGCACGGGCAGATCCTCTATCACCGGCAATTCTCCAATTCTCTCGAATTCAATCCATTCGGCTAACCCTTCCCTGGATGGTTGCGGCTCGCCCTCCGCACATTCCCCGCTGAAGAAATAGAGTGCGATCCCCGTCTCGCCTGCGTTGACGATCAAGGTGCCGCACAGCCACAAGTCTGCGGTAAGACCGGTCTCTTCAAGCAGTTCCCGTTTCGCGGCTGAAAGGACATCCTCCCCCCGTTCCACGTGACCGCCAAGCCCGTTGTACTTGTTCGCCCACAGCCGTTTAGTTGGCGCCCCTTTGAGCAATAAATACGATTCCCCGCGCCGCAAAAAGATCGCGGTGCGGGGAATGACAGTATACCGTTCTTTCGTAACGCCCTGGTCAGATTGTGGCATGAGCCAACACGCGATCTGCAATATTGGAGCGTCCATACTGCGTATTACGAAACCGGACAACTACGCTACTGTAATGGTCTGATCCAAGTACACATCCTGGATCGTATTCAGAATCTTCACACCCTCCGCCATCGGGCGCTGGAAGGCTTTGCGCCCAGAGATGAGACCCTGCCCACCGGCGCGTTTGTTGATGACGGCGGTCGCCGCGGCTTCGGCAAAGTCATTGTCACCGGAAGCGCCGCCGCTATTGATCAGACCGACGCGTCCCATGTAACAGTTCGCTACCTGGTAGCGGCATAGGTCAATGGGGTGATCGCTGGCCAATTCGCTGTACATGCGTTTATCCAGCTTGCCATAGGAGCTATCGCCAGTGTTCAGCGCCAGAAAACCGCCATTGTTCTCGGGCAGTTTCTGCTTGATGATATCCGCCTGCATGGTTACGCCAAGGTGGTTCGCCTGACCGGTCAGGTCGGCAGAAACATGGTAATCTTTGTCCTTTTTGAAGCCTTTGTTGCGCAAATAACACCAGAGAACAGTCGCCATACCCAGTTCGTGAGCGAGGGCAAACGCCTCCGCGATTTCGATGATCTCACGGTGGGAATCATCCGAGCCGAAATAGACCGTCGCGCCGACTGCCGCTGCTCCCATGTCATACGCCTGCTTGACCGTGCCGAACAGGATCTGCTCGAAGCTGTTGGGATAGGTCAGCAATTCGTTGTGGTTGATCTTCACGAGGAAGGGAATCTTGTGCGCGTACTTCCGGGCAACGGAACCAAGCACACCGTAGGTCGAAGCGACGGCATTGCATCCGCCCTCAATGGCGAGTTTGACGATGTTCTCCGGGTCGAAGTAATCGGGATTCTTGGCAAAACTGGCGCCGCCCGAATGCTCGATACCCTGATCCACAGGCAGGATTGAGAGGTAGCCAGTCCCGGCGAGACGACCGTGGTTGTACATCCAGTGCAGATTGTTCAACACCCGGTTGTTGCGGTCGGAATGCACGAACACGCGGTCCATGAAATCGGGACCCGGCAGGTGCAGGCGCTCTTTGGGGATTTTGGGCGAACTGAACCCAAGCAGGGATTCGGCCTTATCGCCCAGAAGGGATTGAATATCGGTGGTCATTGCATTTCTCCAATTTAAGTTTTATCCATGCTTCACCAGCATCCTCCGATGCCGGGAATAATTGCATAGGAAATCGGTTTTCTTGATTATAACCCTCAACTCAGGCTATAATGTAACTCGTTCATGCGACTATTGTCACTGGAACTCGTATATCATCGATGGAGGCATAAATGGACGATTTCTTCACCAAGATAAGTAGCATGCAAGACCCGTTCAAAAAACTGGCGTCATATATCCCCGGCTTCAAGGGCTACATCGAAAGACAAAATCGCCGCGATGCAGACAAGGTATTGCGCGATACCGTAGCCCGCCGCTTCGAAGAACAGTGGAAACGCGCGTCGCAGATCCAGACCGACATGGTCAGCAATGGACAGATCTCCTTCGTGGACGATATGGAAAAAGCCGCCGTCAAGCTGCGCACCTTCATCGATAAAATCAGCACCGCCCCGCGTGGCTACTCCGGTCTATTCGACGCGGTCAAAATCAACGAGAGTGAACTGGAAAAGATATACCAGTTCGATGCTGCATTCTTCGACCTTGCCGAGCAAGTGGGGCGCGCCCTCGATAACGTGGAACAAAGCATGGGCGATGAAGCCGCGCTGCCCGCTGCCATCCGCAATGTCACATCGCTGGCACGGCTGGCAGTCGAAACCTACAATAAGCGTTCAGAAGTCCTGACCGCCGGATAATCATTTTGCAGTAAGGGCGGGGGTACCCCGCCCTTACAGGTTTATATATGTGGCATAACTACATCAATGCAACAACCATCGAGGAAGCGCTCGACGCTCTCGCAGAAAATGGGAAACGCGCGCGCATCGTCGCAGGAGCTACCGACCTCATCCTTGAACTCGAACGCGGTGTTCGCAGGAACATCGACACCCTCATCGATATTACCCGCATCCCACAACTCGACCAAATCACCATTGACGAAGACAACATCATCCACCTTGGTCCGCTTGTCACCCACAATCACTGCGTCGAGTCGAAACTGATCCGAGAACACGCCTATCCGCTGGCACGTGCGGCATGGGAGGTCGGCGCGCCGCAGATTCGCAACCGCGGCACGGTCGCAGGCAATCTCATCACCGCTTCGCCCGCCAACGACACCATCACACCGCTGATGGCGCTCGGCGCATCCGTCACCTTGAAATCTGTCAAAGGCATGCGCACAGTCTCGCTCGAGGATTTTTACACCGGCGTTCGCAAGACGGTAATGCAGCCTGATGAGATGCTCGTGGATATTTCCTTTCCTGCGATGAATTCCACTGCCCGCGGCGCGTTCATCAAACTGGCGTTGCGCCGCGCCCAGGCAATTTCCCTGGTCAACGTCACGATCATCCTGGACCTGGGGGCTGATTCCGTTAAATCGGCAGCCATCACACTCGGAGCCGTCTCCCCGACGATCATCCATGCCCCTGAAGCTGAGACATATCTCGCGGGCAGGAAGTTGACTGACGAGGTCATCGCCGAAGCTGCGCGTTTGGCGATGAATGCTTCCAAGCCGATTGACGACGTACGAGGTTCCGCGGCATACCGCCGCGAGATGGTGCGAGTCTGCACTCTGCGCGGGTTGAGGTCCATTCGCGATGGTCAGGAGCAGGCCGGGATGCCGTTTGAGGCGGTCTTGTTGTGGGGACAGGCTCCCAAAAACGGAGTCCAGAGATCGCACAAGTCGCCGTCCGATCCCATTGAAACGACAATCAACGGCAGGCGCTATACTTTCAAAAACGGACATGACAAGACCCTCCTGCGTCTGTTGCGCGAGGAAGGGAATTTGATTGGCACCAAGGAAGGCTGCGCGGAAGGCGAGTGCGGCGCCTGTACCATCTTCCTGGACGGCAAGGCTGTGATGGCGTGCCTCGTCCCCGCGCCGCGCGCGCATGGCGCAGAAATCGTGACCATCGAAGGGCTTGCTGCGGACGGGCACCTGCATCCTGTGCAGGAGGCGTTTATCGAACATGGCGCCGTTCAGTGTGGATATTGCACGCCGGGGTTTGTCATGTCGGCGGCGAAGTTGTTGGAAGAAAAGGAGAATCCCACGCGCGGCGAGATCGAGCAGGCAATCACAGGGAATCTTTGTCGTTGTACCGGTTATTACAAGATCGTTCAAGCCATCGAGGACGCGAGCAAAATCGTTCAATAGAGGTAAACATGGGTAAATATAGTTCAAGAAACACCCCACCGCTGCCAAAAATCCACCGCGAGGTGCATCCTGTCATGAGGGGCATCGGCTGCATCATGATGGTCATCGTTCCGATTCTGTCCTACGGCGTATCTGTCATCGCGGTGAACAACTTTCCCATCCCGCTGCCCAGGGAATTGGTCAGTGGAATCGTATTTCCCAATTGGATGAAAGTTTTGAATGGTCTGAACCCCATCTTGTTTTACATAGAGAGCCAGCCCCTCATGCCCGCGTACGTTCTTTTCACGGTGCTCATCAGCATCTTTTTGTTCACGATCATGGCCATTCTCTACGGCTTCATCTACAAGACGTTCGGTCCATCGCAATACGGTCCCACCGACGCACCGCCGATCCGAAAGAAAGTCAAAAAATACACACGCTGACTACGACATCGTTTTGATCTGAAAGCAGAGCAATGACAACGCATAATACCATCGGAAAATCCCTCCCCCGCGTGGACGCACGCGGCAAAGTCACAGGAGAAACGCCCTATTCCGGCGACCTTTCCATGAAGGGCATGTTGCACATGAAGCTGCTCTTCGCAGGTCGCCCTCATGCGCGCATCAAATGGATTAAGACCGGCAAAGCGGAAGCTGCCCCCGGCGTAGTGGCGGTTTACACAGCCAAGGACGTTCCCGTCAATGAATATGGCTTGCAATGGCAGGATCAGCCCGTTTTTTGCGGACCCATTGACCAGGTCAACACCAAACCTGGTACAGATGTCGTCCGTTTTGTCGGCGATCAGGTTGCAGCGGTGGTGGCGCGCACCGAAGCGGAAGCCGCCGCGGCGGTGAAATTGATCGAGGTCGGCTACGAAGACCTGCCGGTGGTGGCCGATCCCATCGAGGCAATGAAACCGGATGCACCTCGCGTCCACGCAGAGATCGGCGATTCGAATATTTGCGTCCATTACAAAATCCGCAAAGGGGACGTGGAAGCTGGTTTCGCCCAAGCTGCCGTGATCGTGGAAAGTGAGTACCGAACACCGGTGCAGGAACATGCCTATCTCCAGCCTGAAGCAGGACTCGCTTACATCGACGACCAGGGCCGCATTACGTTGGAATGCGGGGGGCAATGGACGCACGAAGATCAACACCAGGTGGCACATGCCTTGAACATGCCGAATGAAAGTGTGCGCGTGATCTACCCAGCCATTGGCGGCGCGTTCGGCGGGCGGGAAGACATGTCCGTGCAGATAGTGCTGGCGCTGGCGGCGTGGAAGTTGCAACGCCCGGTCAAGATTATCTGGTCACGGCAGGAGTCGATCATTGGGCATGGAAAACGCCACGCGTCTGTCAGCCGCGCCAAATGGGGAGCGACCAAGGATGGCAAGCTTGTCGCCGCGGAAGTCGAATTGATCGCTGATGGCGGCGCATATATGTACACGTCCAACAAGGTGTTGGGGAATTCCACCATCACATCCACCGGACCTTATTTCATTCCGAATGTAAAGACCGATGTCTACGGCGTCTACACCAACAATGTGCCCGGTGCAGCGTTCCGTGGATTCGGCGCTCCGCAGGCGTTGTTCATGGCTGAAATGCAAATGGACAAGCTTGCCGAAAAACTCGGCATGGACCCGGTGGAATTCCGCTTGAGGAATGCGTTGCGCGATGGCGATACGATGGGGGTAGGAACCCCGAGTCCCAGCCCGGTGAGTGTAGTGAAATGCATCGAGTCGGCGGCGGAAAAATTTGAATGGCAAAATGAAAAGCAGAAAGTGGAAGTTCAGTCGCATTTGAAACGCGGGCGAGGTTTCGCAGCCGGATTCAAAAATGTCGGTTTCTCCTTCGGGTATCAGGAGAATTGCTGGGCAAAGATCGAGATTCATGGCAACAGTGAAATTGACCATGTTGTACTTCATCACGCCGGCGCTGAAGTGGGACAGGGTACACATACGGTGATGGTACAGATGGCAGCAGAGGCGGTTGGCGTACCGTTCGAGAAGGTGAAGATGATCGCATCCGACTCGGCGACGATGGGGAATTCCGGTTCCGTTTCGGCTTCACGCATGACCTTCATGGCGGGCAATGCGATCCGCGGCGCGGCGGACGTGGCGTTGAAAAAATGGCAGGCGGAAGAACGTCCCGCCATTGGGGAGTTCAAATATCTCGCCCCGCGCACCAACCAGTTCGACAAGGAAACCGGCCATTCCACACCGAACTTTGCTTACGCCTTCGTCGCGCAAGCCGTGGAAGTGGAAGTGGACACCGAGACCGGTCATGTCCGCGTGGTGCGCGTCGTCTCTGCCGATGATGTCGGGCAGCCAATCAACCCTGCCCTCGTGCAGGGGCAGGTGGAAGGCGCGGTGGTACAGGCGCAGGGCTATGCCATCCTTGAAGACTACAAAACCAAAAACGGCTATGTGCTCACCGACCAGCTCAGCACCTATCTCATCCCCACCATTTGGGACATCCCCGAAAAAGTGGAGACCGTCATTGTTGAAGTTCCTGATCCGAATGGCCCATGGGGGGCGCGCGGCTTGGGTGAACTGCCTTTTCTCGTGGTTGCTCCTGCCATCGCGGCGGCGATCCACGACGCGACCGGGGTGTGGATCAATGAATTTCCGTTCACACCCGAACGCGTACTAAAAGCATTGGGAAAGATTTAAGTACAGACAGGGGCAGAAGTCTGTCTGCCCTTGCAAAATCATGCGCGGCGAAACCAAGGAACTGAACGACATGACTCGTCAGTCAGCAGACGGGTCGTTCATTCGTCTGCCAGAAGGTTTCACCCATTTTGAATTGGGCGGGGATGAATCTGGCGAACCCGTCGTCCTGGTGCATGGGTTCTCGGTGCCGTATTTTATTTTCGATCCCACGTTTGAATTTCTCAACAAATCCGGCTTTTTCGTGTTACGCTATGACCTGTTCGGGCGCGGTCTCTCCGACCGCCCAGACACACGCTATAACATTGACCTCTTTGTCAAACAACTCCATGACCTGTTGGATGTTCTGCGCTTCACGCGTCCCGTCAACCTGATTGGGCTTTCAATGGGCGGACCCATCACCGCGACATTTACCGCACGCCACCCGGAACGTGTCAAATCCCTGACACTGATCGACCCGGCGGGAGCCAGACCCATCGCGCTGACGCCGCTGGCAAGGGTGTTGAAACTGCCCTTCATAGCGGAGATAATTCTCGGTCTGGTTGGAGGCGAACCGCTCGTCGAAAGCAACGCCCGGGATTTCTTCGATCCCAAATTGGTCGAACGTTTCAAATCGCAGTATCGAGTCCAAATGCAATACAAGGGTTTTTTACGCGCAATTCTTTCGTCGATACGGAATGGGATGCTCAATTCTTTCATCGACACATACAGGCAGGTTGGCAAAATGGACAAACCTGTTTTATTATTCTGGGGGCGGAACGATGAAACTGTCCCTTTCGGGCATAGCCATGACCTGCAAGCCGTGATGCCAAATGTGGAATTCCATGTGATCGAAAATTGCGGGCATATTCCGCATTACGAAAAGCCCGATGTTGTGAACCCCATTCTGCTGGAGTTTTTGAAATGAACAAACAAGACATGCTTTTATTGTATAAGTACAATCAATGGACCACTGCCAGGATCCTGAATGCCGCAGCAAATGTGACCCGGGAACAGTTCCTGGCACCGGCGCCTTTTCCGCACGGCGGCTTGCGCGGGACGCTTACTCACGCGATGTTCGCCGAATGGATCTGGCGCAACCGCTGGGAAGGGGTTTCTCCTGCCACGCGCTTGAAGCCCGAAGATTTCCCGGATTTCGAGTCCTTGCGGGCGCGTTGGACAGAAGAGGAGGATAAGTTGATGTCGTTCGTGGAAAGCCTCACAGACGAGAAGCTCAACAGCAAGATCAGCTATAAAACCACAAAAGGCGAATCGCACGAAAGAGTTTTATGGCAGATGATGGCACACGTAGTCAATCACGGCACACAGCACAAGACCGAAGCCGCCGCAATACTGACCGGATTGGGTCATTCTCCCGGTGACATTGATATGATCCTTTATTTGATCGAGAAGGGATAAAATCGGGTGGCAGCCATTTTGAAAGTGTCCACCACCTGCCGAAAAATGCTCAACAAACTTCGAAACTTTTCCATCCGCAACCGGCATAACCTTGCCGTGTTCATCCTGCTCAACGGAGCCTGCGCCATGTGCATCGGGCTGGTCGCCGCGCGCGTGGCGTACAGCGAAACAGGCCGGCACGTCGGGTTGATCTGGAACCTGTTTCTCGCCTGGATTCCATTCATCCTTTCCTACATTGCCCATGCCATCTCCTGGCGGCGAAACTGGCTGTTCATCGTGATACCGTTCATCGCCTTCATGTGGCTGATTTTCTTCCCCAATGCGCCGTATATGCTCACCGACCTGCAAGACCTCGCCAGGCAGGCAACGGATGCCCCGCTCTGGTATGACGTGATCATTGTTGTCTGGTGCACATGGACAGGGATGCTCCTCGGAGTAATCTCCCTATATCTCATGCAGGATATCATCGTCCGCACGTTCAACCGGTTCTCTGGGTGGGTGTTTGTCTTTGTCATCTCCGGACTGAGCAGTTTCGGCATTTATATCGGCCGATTCGTCCGCCTGAATTCGTGGGATATTCTGCAGAACCCGACCGAGACCGCGATGGACATTCTCGGTGTGATCATCGACCCAAGCCGCAGGCTCGCCGCATTCACGCTTCTTTACACATTTTTCTTCCTATTTGTTTACCTTCTGCTGTATTCCTTCAGCCACCTGCTCCGCGAGCAGGCAGTCAACGCGCAGTCATCGCCCGAACAGTTGGCAATCACCCAACAAACGAATGTCGCAAAATAGAACGATACACGTCCTGTTGCGCGGCGGAGGCGACCTCGCAACAGGCGTCGCGCTCCGCCTCCATCGCGTGGGCATTCGCGTGGTAATTACCGAACTTGCCCAGCCGCTGGCGGTGCGGCGCACTGTATCATTTGCAGAGGCGGTGTATGCAGGGCGTCACACAGTCGAGGGGGTGACGGCACGGCTCGTGAAACGGGATCAGTTTCCGGCTTCGTTGGAAGCGGATGAAATTCCTGTGCTCATCGACCCCAATGTGGATATCCTCCGCGCGTTTTACGTTCCAATTGTCGTGGACGCGCGGCTCTTGAAACAACCTCCCTCTCCACTTCCGATCGACGTCCCGCTTCATATCGGACTGGGACCCGGATTCCACGCCGGGGAAAATTGCCACGCCGCGATCGAAACCCGCCGCAGCCACACCCTCGGGCGCGTCTATTGGACGGGGGCCACCCAGCCCGATTCGCGTGAACCCGAGGGCGACCCTCGCCGCGTTTTGCGTGCATCGGGTGATGGCGTGTTGGTCTCAAAAACAAAGATTGGCGAGCACGTGGAAAAGGGACAGGAAATTGCAGTAATCGATAACCAGTGGACAGTCACCAGCCCATTTGACGGCGTGCTGCGTGGACTTATCCACGACGGCTTGCACGTGACCAAAGGCATGAAAATTGGCGATGTGGATGCGCGAAACGATGAGAGTGCCTGCCGCCTCGTGTCGGACAAGGCGCTTGCCATTGGCGGCGGCGTGCTGGAAGCGATATTGTCCAGGGAAGATATCAGGAAGAAGGTATATTGAGTTCCGTCCCGAAGGCTTGGAACCTTCGAGACGGTGTGTTTCTCTCGGGCTATTCGGAGGGGATAACAATCATCGCCAGCAGGTAGATCAACAAGCCTGGAACTCCGCCTGGGATGAAAAAGAGGAAGAACAGTAGGCGGAACCAGAACGCGCTGATACCAAAAAATTCAGCCAGCCCGCCGCATACGCCCGCGATGATGCGGTTATTGCGGGAACGTCGTAGGGGATGTGATTTTGTTGTGTTCATTTTTTATACCTTTCTTGAGTGAATATACGGGATTACACGGGAAAAGTCGCAGTCTTCCAGCAAATTGGTTCTTGTCGGGAGGTAGGTTTGGTTGTATGCTTGCCAAAACTTGAGTCATGACCTTCGAAATTGCCCTCAAACGATCCCTGCTTTCGCCCGGTTTCATCCAATTTGGAGACGAGAAACCGCGTCCGCCAGAGGAGGCGCACGTACTTGGTCGCGGCCTGCAGAAACTTTCGAAGGGGCAAAATCAGAAACAGGGCGGGCAAAACGAGGACGAACCCAACCCGGGAAAATACGATACGCGCGGTTCCCGCAAACTGAATAGCATCACCCCCGGGGAAGTCAAGCGTGCGTATCAACTCTATGAAAGACAACTTACGTCGACTTCCTATGGGTCGTTTATCGCGACCAATCATTTCTATATGATCGAACTGGCACAAAGGGAAAACGTCCCTGCCGCCATTTTCGGACGGGTGAATGTATGCCTCCCCGGCGACGGCCAGGTCCAAAACGTCCGCGAGATGGAGCTATCCTTTCCTCAACCGGGGATGAAACCCGAAGCGGTGATTTTGCGCCCGCGCGACATTGCAACGCATGGCAACATTCAGGGGTATTGCATCCGAGTGAAAATTCTGGCTTCGGAGGAAGAATACAAAGATTTCATCCAGTATGAGCGGCTTTTCCGGGAGGCAGGGTTTGTATTCGATTTCAACGACAACACTCTGGACCTGCTCGAGCTGAGCGAAACAGACCATGATTCCCTGCCGTGGTTTCATGTCATCGGGTCACGCTGGTTTGCCGAAATTCCTGTTTCGTTGCAACAGGATGTCAAGTTCAGTTTGTGGAAACTGAGCGGGCGGGAAACGCTCCTGCTCAACTATCACCCTGACCACACTCCAATCGGCATCAAAAAATTGAACGATGAGCTGGGGTATCAGTATCGCCTGTCCGATTTTCTGTTAACCGACCCTAAAACGCCCCAGCAGACCCTTCATTTTGTCAGGACGGTTTTCGAGAAGGTCTTTCTGGAACCTTCGAACAAATCCATTCATTTGTCCAACCGACAAGACAGGATCGCTTAATGACCGAGGCAAAACTTCAACCGCTTACAACCTTTATCGAATATCCCATCGAAGAAATGAAGGAACGCGCTATCGCTTTCCGCACGGAGATGCAGAGGCGCCGCACTGTACGACATTTTTCCGACCGCCCGATTCCACGTGAGATCATCGAGGAATGCCTACTTGCCGCCGGGACAGCGCCCAGTGGAGCCAATCTCCAGCCATGGTATTTCGTCGTCGTTACCGACCCAAAGATCAAACACGAGATCCGCGTGGCTGCGGAACAGGAGGAATTTGAGTTCTATCATCGCCGCGCTCCAAAAGAATGGCTCGATGCTCTTGGTCCGCTTGGCACAGACGAGCACAAGCCGTTTCTTGAAACCGCCCCATACCTGATCGCCATCTTCGGCAGGCATCACAGCACCTTGCCCGATGGCCGCCGGGTGAAGAATTATTACGTCAATGAGTCGGTGGGAATTGCCACGGGAATGCTCATCACAGCCATCCACAATGCCGGGTTGGCCTCGTTGACCCACACGCCCAGTCCAATGGGTTTCTTAAACGCCATTCTCAACGTCCATCCTGATGCGAAACCTTTCCTGTTATTGGTAGTCGGTTACCCTGCAGAAGGCGCACAAGTGCCGGTGATTCGGAAGAAACCGTTGGAAGAGATTTCGACGTTCATGTAAAAAGTCCCTAAAGGTTGAAACCTTTAGGGACTTCCTCTGTTTTGGGCTGGCTTATTATGGAGTAGCCTGTTGGTTCTGCCAGCCCCAGCCGCGTCCCATGCCCATTCCGCCGCCGCCATTTCGGGGTCCGAACGATCCGCCGCCCATCGGGCAGGTGCCGGTTCCTGTTCCGTATCCGCCCTGACCGAAACCGCGCGATTTCATCCAATCCGCCTGCGCTTGGGTGATAACACCCTCCTTGACCGCGGCACCCAACGCCTTTGCACGGACATCCACCATAAAGGTAGGAAACTCTTCCGCTTTGACGCCGCCGGTAATGGCAATGTCATACATGGTCTCGCCGGCCGCAAGACGGGCATTGACATCGTCTACCTGCATGCCAAGTTTCTCGGCAAAAGCGGTCACCATGTAGGTATGGAGGTATCCGCCGCCATTCTGCAACATTCCCCCGCCGTATCCGCCGGTGACAGGTCCCTGCGCGAACGCCACGCCAACTCCCAGCGCTCCGAGCGCCAGCACCACCAAAGCAACGATCAAAATTGTTTTCTTCATTCTTTATACTCCTTTGAGTGAATTTTCAGGTTTTGCCTGATTACGCCCAAAGGATACAACTACCATGTAAAGGTTTCATAAAGAAAATAAGAAGCATTTATTAAGATTAGGAAGCACTGCCAGAGTTGTCGATTCTGAACCAAAACCGGGGAGTATTACATCGTTATTCGTTTCTATTTACTCCTCTTCCCCGCTCAACAACTTGATCCGCTCCCACGGTTTCAGCTTTTCATCCTCCGCCAGCAGGCTCTTCAATTCAAACAGTTCATCACGCAGGGCGGCAGCTCGCTCGAACTCCAAATTCTTCGCGGCTTCCTTCATCTGCTTTTCCATCTCATGGATGATCTGGCGCAACTCATTGCGTGGCAGATCGCTCGTAGATTTGGTTTTATATTCCCCCCGCATTTCCGCCACAGCTTTCTGAGAGAACTCCTCGGTCAGGTCATGGATCGCCTTGTGGATGCTGATCGGAACAATGCCGTTCTCTTCGTTATATTTCATCTGCTTGGCACGGCGGCGGTTCGTCTCGTCGATGGCGCGCTTCATCGAGTCCGTCATCTTGTCAGCATACATGATCACGCGTCCGTTCACATGACGCGCGGCGCGACCGATCGTCTGAATAAGTGCGGTCTCTGAGCGCAGGAAACCTTCCTTGTCGGCATCCAGGATGCCGACCAATGACACTTCCGGCAAGTCCAGGCCCTCGCGCAGCAAATTGATTCCCACCAACACATCGAACACACCCAGGCGCAGGTCGCGCAGGATGCCTACCCGTTCGAGCGTTTCCACCTCCGAGTGCAGGTAGTGAACCTTCATCCCCAACTCCTGCAGATACTCGGACAAGTCTTCGGACATCCGTTTTGTCAGCGTGGTGACCAGGACGCGCTCGCCTCTTTCCACCCGCTGCCTGATCTCTCCGACCAGATCGTCCACCTGTCCCTTGGTGGGGCGCACTTCGACCTGTGGGTCAACGAGTCCCGTCGGGCGGATGATCTGCTCGACCACCTGTTCTGCCTTGCCCATCTCGTACGGTCCCGGCGTGGCGGAGGTATAGATGGTGTGTCCCATCACTTGTTCGAATTCGTCGAATTTCAACGGGCGGTTATCCAGCGCGCTTGGCAGGCGGAAACCGTATTCGACCAACGTTTCCTTGCGGGCGCGGTCGCCGTTATACATGCCGCGAATCTGCGGCACGGTCATGTGACTCTCGTCGATGACCAGCAAGTAATCGCTCGGCAGGAAGTCGATCATCGTCCACGGGTGTGTCCCCGCCGCGCGTCCATCCAGATGGCGGGAATAATTCTCGATGCCGGAACAGTAGCCAACTTCCTTTAGCATCTCCAAGTCGTAGCGGGTACGCTGTTCGAGACGCTGCGCTTCGAGCAGTTTGCCGGTCTCTTTGAAGAATTTCAACCGTTTGTCCAGCTCTGCCTCGATATTGGCGATCGCTTCCTTCATCCGGTCGCTATCTGTCAGATACTGCTTGGCAGGGTAGATCGAAACTTCCTTCGGCTCTTCGTAGATTTCGCCGGTCAACGGATTGATCTGCAAGATACGCTCCACCTCGTCACCGAAGAAAGTGATTCGATATGCTTTTTTATCCTCGTATGCCGGGATGATCTCCAGCGTGTCGCCGCGCACACGGAAGGCGCCCGATTTCAAATCCATATCGTTACGCTGATACTGCGACTCGATCAACTGGCGGAGCAACGCGTTTCGACGGTACAACCCCCCAACCTGCAAGGTGACCGTTCCTTTACCGAACTTCTCCGGCGAACCCAAACCGTAAATGCAGGACACAGACGCAACGATAATCACATCCCGCCGGGAAACCAATGCAGTCGTCGCGGCGAGACGCAAACGCTCGATCTCTTCGTTGATCTCGGTCTCTTTTTCGATGTACAAATCATGCCGGGGAACGTATGCTTCCGGTTGGTAGTAATCGTAGTAGGAAACAAAATACGAAACCGCGTTCTGTGGGAAGAATTCCTTGAACTCGGCGTACAACTGTGCAGCGAGTGTCTTGTTGTGCGCCATGATAAGCGCCGGCATCTGCAGTTCCTGGATGACCGACGCGATGGTGAAAGTCTTGCCGGTACCGGTGGCGCCGAGCAGGACTTGGTGCTTCATTCCACTCTTGACTCCGCTCGCGAGTCCTTGAATGGCTTCGGGCTGGTCGCCCATGGGCAGGAAGGGTGCTTGAAGTTTGAATTCCATAGGTTTGTTTTAGTCGATAAGCTGAACGGGTGTTCTATTATAACACGCGTTCGGCATAAGTCAGGGAGACCGGCACGATTGCCAAAACGGGAACAGGTCCCGGCCTGGAAAGAGAAGTTTAGACGGCCTCGCAGGTATAATCACGGTAATCAACAGCGTCGAGGTAAGCTATGAAACTCGAAGTCATCCACAAAACAGCAAAGGGTGTTGCATATCCAACGCCGTTGTTATTTGTCCACGGCAAATGGCATGGGGCTTGGTGCTGGCAGGAACATTTCCTGCCGTATTTTACGGAAAATGGATATGACTGTACCGCCCTTAGCTTGCGTGGTCACGGAAACAGTGAAGGCAGGGAACGCATCCGCTGGCATACCATTGCTGACTACGTTTCAGATGTGAAACAGGTTGCGAGTCAGTTCAAGGCGCCGCCTGTAATCATCGGTCATTCGATGGGCGGTTATATCACTCAAAAATATCTCGAGACCAACTACGCACCTGCTGCGGTGTTACTTACGCCAGTCCCTTATTACGGCACCTGGCCTTCTACGTTGATAATCTTCCGCAAGCATCCTCTTGTCGTCATGAAAATTTTAGCCACTTGGAGCTTATATCCCGCCGTTGGCACCTCGGCGCTGGCTCGGGAGCATTTATTCGGTGTAGACATGCCGGAAGAGCAGGTAAAGCGATATTTTGAGCGTTTGCAGGAAGAATCATTCCGTGCTTACGTCGATGAATTGGGACTGAATCTGGTCCACCCCAAGCGTGTCAAAACACCAATATTGGTGCTTGGCGCGGAACAGGACGCTGTCATTTCGATGAAAGCGGTGAACGACACGGCGCGCGCCTATGGCACACAGGCAGAATTCTTCCCGATGGCGCACGATGTAATGTTGGAAAGCAGGTGGAAATTGGTTGCGGACAGGATCATTTTATGGCTCAAGGAGAGACAGTTATGAAAACAGTGTTGAAGGTGATTGGCGTTTTGGTTTTCCTAGCAGGCGGAGTCTGGTTTTTACAGGGACTGAATATTCTGCCCGGCAGTTATATGACCGGTGATCCGCAATGGGCGGTCAACGGCGCGATCGCCATGCTCATCGGCGGCGGGATGTTCTGGTTTGGCAATCGCAAGTGATCTTCCCGGGAGGCTCAATGGCAGATAACAAGAAGAGACTGGAAAGCAAGGCAAAGCGACTTGCAAAACAAGAGTACGTCATCTGGCTGACGACGGTAGATTCGACAAACACGCCTCAGCCGCGACCGGTCTGGTTTATCTGGGACAAGGACTCGTTCCTCATCTTCAGCCAGCCTCAGGCACATAAAGTGGCGCACATCAGGAGAAATTCGTCCGTTTCGCTGCACTTCAACACAGACAAGACCGGCGATCAGGATGTGATTGTTTATCTTGGCATAGCAACGATTGACGAGAAGGTTAAACCAGCACACAAGGTTTCTGCGTATTTCAAGAAATACAAGACCGGCATCAAAGATATTGGCATGACACCGGAAAAGTTCAGTCAGGAATATTCGGTGGCAATCCGAGTCAAGCCTTCGTCCCTGCGCGGGTGGTGAAGTCGGATGGAAGAGGTCATCCGTATCGGAGACAGGGTTCAGGTCCGGTTGGACGCGAAAGTGGCGCGAAGCGAAGGTTGGTTCGAGGGGACGGTCATCCGCATCGACCCATATTCCGGGTATCGCAGTTTCTATTGGGTGGAGTTCGACGAGGAAACGCGGGCAATTTTGGGGTTGAGCCAAATCTCCGTCTTTAACCCGAAAAACATTAAGAAGGCATAAGTTGGGGAATCCGCGCTGGAGCAAAACGGGTACAATGCCCACAAATTTTATCTGTAAGGACAGACCGGATTAGACCGTCTATCAAGGCAACCAAGGGGAGAGCGAATCCGGTCATATTGATTTTCTTAGAGGCGATCGAATGAAAAGAAAAAATATCCTTTTCTCATCCGCAGTTTTACTATTCAGTCTTGTCCTATTCGCCTGTTCCAGCCTGCTTCCTCCGGAGGAGGAAGTTGTCGCGGGAGAATATGGTTCGCCGTTGACATCGCAGGAACATCAAGTGCGCACCTTTGAAGCATTGTGGACGAACCTGCAGGAGAATTACATTTATTTCGAGAGCGCCGATGTGGATTGGGATTCACTCCACGATCAATATACGAATCGGATCAACTCTGGACTGACAAATCAGGAGTTTGTTGCCCTGCTCAATGAACTGGAGGCAGATCTGCCCGAGGGTAGTATTTTGTATCAATCGCGCGCCGAGCGTGTCGAAAACGACTCCGCCGACACATCCACTTACGGCGGGATTGGGGCGTACATCGGCTTTCAACCCGAACCGGAGCCTCACATCGTTATTCTTGCGGTCATGAAGGGGTCGCCTGCCGAGAAAGCGGGACTGAAAGCACATGACAGCCTGTACAAAATCGACGGGTCGCCAATCCTCCTCGATGAGGGACTCAATGCCGTCCAGCGCGTGCGCGGACCGGCGGGCACATCGGTCGAACTGATCGTCAAATCGCCGGGCGAAGCCGAGCGAACTGTCACTGTGACGCGCGCGCAATTAACCAGCACCGGGCAACTGGAGGCGTACCAGGTGGCCGGCACAAACTACGGCTACATTCTGTTTCCTCCCATCGCCTACGCCAGCCTGATGGACGACGTTGTCAACAGTTTGAGGGCATTTACGTCAAACAAGACGCTGGATGGATTAATCCTTGATTTCAGGATCACAGGTTCGTCGGGAACCTGGCCTCTCGAGGAAATGTTCACGCTTTTCCATAACGGCAAGATCGGCGAATTCTTCAACCGTACTCAAAGCCAGCCGGCGCAGATCACCGGTCAGGATTTCTTCGGCTCGCAGAAAGTTCCACTTGTCATTCTGGTTGGAGAAAACACCAGTGGCTTCCCCGAAATCCTTGCCGCCAGTCTTCAGGCATACGACCGGGCGACCATCATTGGCGATACCACCCCCGGCTCGATTGAGACCACTACAGCCTATTTTCTGCCGGATGGGTCGCGCGTCTTTATCCAGACCACCTCCTTCCGAATCGAAGGTGGAGGCGACCTCGGAAATAACGGTGTTCAACCTGATGTCCGCGTCGAGGCGGGCTGGGATGAGGTCTTGCCGGAGAATGATCCCGTCCTCGACAAGGCAATCGAAGTGTTGGAGGCGCAACAATGAAAAGGATTCTGGCTTTTCTGACGACCGCACTTATATTTGCATCCTGCCTGCCGCAAAACACGCGCTTGCCGCAAAGCCCATTGCTCAGCGTGCTGGAACGAAAATCAGGCATGATCGCTTACGTGGGCATTGATGGAAATATCTATGTTTCGGATCAGGGCGGCGGGAACAAGACTGCTTTTACAAATGACGCGGTCATACCCGAGTCGCAGTCGGCGCCATTTTTGTACTATCAGTACCCCACCTGGTCAGCCGACAGCAATAAACTCGCCTTCGTGGGCATCAGCGGACAGGGCGGCACAGCCTCCGGTTCCACCCTCCATGTCGCCGACATGGAGGAGGAAAAAGCAAAAAAACTATTCAGCAGCGAGACCGAAAACCCCATTTACCTTTACTGGTCTCCCGACAACGAAAACATTGGTTTCCTCTCCTCCGCCGCATCAGGGCAATCTTTTCTCCTACAAAACATTTCCATTGATGGAAAGCGCACCGTGCTCGACACCGGCTCGCCGTATTATTGGTCCTGGGCGCCGGATGGAAGTGTCATGATCGTCCACGCGGGCGAGGCCGCCTCCGCAATACCGGTGCGCCTTTCCTTCCTCCAACTAGGGGACGAGATCATCGAAGATCAATTGGACACAGTACCCGCCTCTTTCCAGGCCCCAGCCTGGTCACCGGACGGAAAGCACATTCTGCTCTCACGCGTCAACGAGCAAAACGAAAACGAGATCATCCTCACCGATTCACGTGGAAGGTTCGAATCTGTGATCGGAGGCTACGATGTCAACACCGCCTTCGTCTGGTCATACGATAGCGAGCTGGTCGCGTATATCGACGGACAGACTCCGATGACCGCCGGGGCAGTCGGTACCTTACATGTGGTGGATACCACTAATTCGGAGGATTTCTTCCAGGACGAGGGCGTATTGGCGGCGTTCTGGTCACCCAACAGTAAAAAATTGTTGTACTTCAAACCGGCGGTCCCCGAATCGTCCTCCGGCGAGGGCGGCGATTCGACCGGTCAACAATTCTATCTTTCGCTCTTCATGCTGGATGTGAACAGCGCCGAAAGCAGGGAACTCTTCACCTTCCAGCCTACAAATCCCTTTGCGTCCATGCTCTTCTATTTTGACCAGTACCATCAATCCAATACGATCTGGTCGCCAGACAACAACAACATCGTGCTGTCCTTCCTGACCTCCGATGGCGCTCCCGGCATTGCCATTGTCGCCGCCTCCGGACAAATGGAACCGCGCGTCCTGGATCAGGGATATATCGCTTATTGGTCATGGAAATAGAAACAACAGTCGCCTTGCCTTCCCATCAACACAAGGACTGGCTGGAGAGATTTCTCCAGCCAGTCCTTTTTAAGCCTTTGCTTTCACTGTTGACTTTCGCTTCGATTTGGTTTCCTTCTGCTCGTCTTTCCCGTTTCTGCCATGCCTGCCATTCTTCCCGCCTATGATGGTATCTTCGACAAGTCCTTTCAACAACAACTCACTGTTGACCGGCTCCACTTCGCCAGCTGCAGAACGGATGATCTCAATACACTGCTTTCCGGTAAGATCGTTCTTTTCCAACAATGCCTTTGCCACTGCATGGACTTCATTGGAATGAGCAAACAGGACTTTCTCGGTCTCTTCCTCCATCTTGACCCAGAAAGCCTCGATGATCTTTACCTTCTCAGAATCGTATCTCACATCCTCCCGCGTCCAATCGAGCGGAGGCCCAAAAAAACCATAATGCCCCAGCCGCCATAATCGGTTACGGACACTTTGAAAATCGCCGGTAGCCCCGGTCCAGTATTCGCCGAGGAATAACTTCGCCGAGACATGCCCAGCCATGGAAACCATGATGTCAGCAATAAATGTCCGCAACGGGAGTGCATAAATATCAAAATTGGACACAGGCAACACATATCCCAAGGCGTCCGAACGGCGGATAATGCTTACGCGCACAATGCGCTCGTCCGGGCGAAGATGATATTGAACAACGGCGTGACCGGCTTCGTGATAGGCAACCTGCCTGCGCTGATCCTCCTCCATCTCTTCGATGGGATTTTCCAAACCCATCGCCTGCTCCTGAAAGGCAAGTTCGATATCGTGCTGGGAAACCCGTTCGCGGTTATCGAACAATGCTAAGCGAACGGCATCCTTTGTGATAGCGGACATGATCCTCGCAGGGGTCGCCCAGGCGGTGTCACTGACGATTGCTTCGATATCCACTGTTTCATCCGTTTTGATCTTACTCAAATAATATTTCACGATTTCACGGCGTCCGGTACGGTCCGGCTTATTCACCACTACCGTGCGATCAAAACGACCGGGGCGGGTCAATGCCGGGTCGAGGACGTCCGGTCGGTTCGTGGAGCCCATGAACAGAATATGCCAGTCGCGTGGTGGGATGGGCTTTTTGCGGAATTGGTACCAGCGGGCGCGCAATTTCTCCCAACGGGATAACTCGCCGATCCCATCCATTTCGTAGAGCAAACGTGTGAGCGCGCCGGTGCCGCCGCCAAACATGCCGCCCATGCCACCCATCATACCGCCTTGTCCACCCATCACTGCGCCGCGTGACATCCCCACCGCATCAATCTCGTCGATGTAGGCGATACAGGCGCCGTATTCCTTTGCCAGTTTGCGCGCCTGCCCGATAAAACGGATCATCTTAAGCACATCCACGCCCCAAAACATAGCGCGGAAACCGGAACCTTCAATGGAGATGAACGCGATACCCGCCTCGCCTGCCATTGCCTTGGCTAGCAGGGTCTTGCCGGTCCCCGGTTCACCAGCCAGCAGTAAACCGTTGATAAACTGACCGCCCATCTTTTGGAACTGGGCCCGGTCAGAGAGCAGAGAGATCCACTGACGCACCATCTTGATGAGATTCGGTTGCCCTTTGTAATCGTCGAACGTCACCGTCTTCGGATCGCCGGGGCGGATGATTTCCACGCGTGAGCGCGCCATGAACCAGAAGATTGCCACGAACTGAATGATTGCAAAGCCAATCGCAAACACGATGCGAAAGGCAAAACCGAGTATCACCAGAATGATATTCAGCACTTCGGGGGAAATGATCGCCCAGTACACCAGTCCATTTAACGCGGCCCAGCCTACGATCCCGAAGAAGAAGCGTGCCGGTTTCCCAGCCGCCGCCCAGATGAATACGCGCAGTTGAATGTAGAGGAAAAATAGTCCAAGCAGGATGTAAAAAAGAATCAACAGACCGTCGAAGACCAGAACACGGGCCGCCTCGGAAGCGATCGAAAATGAAACCATTGCATTGACCAGTCCCCACACAAACAGGGCGGCAAGCGTCCAAAACCGCCAGGCGCGCATATTGCTGAAAATATATCCCAGGGCGCCAAGTGAAAGCGGATTCAACCACCAGGCGACCGCGATGCCGATCACCAGGAAATCCTGACGGGTGGAGCGCGAAGCCGTGCTGACCAGCAGCCAAATGACGGGAACCGAAACGAACAACGTAAAAATCAAGCCAACCAGCCAGCCGACCGCGCCATAAAAATCGCTGGAGGCTTTAGCGTTGTACGCCGCGCGTGTTTGTTTTGCCTTTTCCGCACTTACGTTCGGGCGACTGCCGTTCGAGCCTTGTGGAATCAGTTCACTGCCAGACATAAGTCACCTCATCGACTCCTGCAAAAATTTGAGATAGTCTACCCCAAAAAAGTTAAGGGTACAATCTGAGGAGTAAATTCTCATATACCCTTAATCCGTAGCGCCATGGGTTATGGATTTGACGCCCAGGGATAAAAATTCTTACGAATATTGAAATGCCGCCTCACGCCAAGCCGTAAGCTGAATCCCGTTTGTAAAGAGCGCCCACCACTCCAAAGCAGCTCCCGAATATCAACCGCAAAAGACTTCAACGATGACCTCATCCATCCTTCCTCTGCTCGAACAGGCCATTGCCTCACGTTTACACCTCTTTGACCCGCAACATGAAACAGCCTTCCGGCTCTTCAACGGATTCAGCGAAGGCTGCCCCGATCTTGTGTTGGATGTGTACGGAAGTACGCTGGTCATCCACGACTACATTGATAATCCGGTACAAAGCCTGTCGACTATCCAGGAAATCGTCAGTCACCTGCAAAGCTCTCTGGACTGGTTGCGCGCCGGTATCCTAAAGACTCGCAACGGTAAAACACAGGAGGAGAAAAGGGGAAGTTTGATCTTCGGTGAAAAGCCCGATGCCAGGATCAATGAATACGGCATTTGGTATGCCGTCAAACTAACCATGAACCGCGATGCGAGTTTCTACCTTGATACACGTGAATTGCGGAAGTGGTTGGCCGAAAACATGCAAGGAAAATCCGTGTTGAACACTTTTGCCTACACCGGCAGCCTCGGGGTTGCGGCAATGGCGGGTGGCGCGGCACATGTGGTCCAGACCGATTTGAACCGTCAATTCCTCAATCTAGCGAAAGATTCGTACGCGCTTAACGGCTTTCCCATCCGCAAAAGTGACTTCATTGCACAGGACTTTTTCCCTGCAATCGCCCGTTTCAAAAGCACAAAGCAACTCTTCGACTGTGTCATCATCGACCCGCCTTTCTTTTCCGCCACATCCAAAGGCAAAGTTGATCTGGTGAACGAAAGCGCGCGGCTGATCAACAAAGTACGTCCGCTCGTCAAAGATGGCGGTCAACTGATCGCCATCAACAACGCCCTGTACGTGAGCGGACAGGAGTACATGCAAACGCTCGAGTCTCTCTGCCGGGATGGCTATCTCAGTATCCGGGAACTAATCCCCGTGCCTGAAGATCTCGTGGGGTATAAAGTGGTCGATAAGCCGATTACCGACCCATCTCCGTTCAATCATCCCACCAAGATCGCAGTGCTGGACATGAAACGAAGATAGCGCCTAACTTGAAACCAACGGCTCACACTTCGACCTTAAAGTTATCGAAGTGTTCATGAAATATATTTCGAGCACCAGCGTGGTGTGACACGTCAAAACAATCGGTCTTGTTTGAAGGTGCCTGCATCCGCGTCATCCCATGGCAGCGGCGGGATGCGTACCTCCTTCATCACACGCCGATGCAATTCCCTGCAAAGATAGGGTGCGACTAAATTGTCAGGGGAATGGCAAAAAGCATACACATCCGCCCCGCTCTTCATCTGCGCCGAAAAATAGCCTCCCCACTCCTCCAGGAATGGACGGTTGATCTCCATATCGGGATGCCCGATGTAGCGGACAAATACAAAATCGGATGTGCGCTTCGGAACTACGGGGACATCTGGTTTACGCTCCCGGGCCTCAAGCAAACTCTCATAAGCAGATCCCGCCAAAATTGCATCCCCGTGCAGGCTGCGAATTGGGCGCGTATCTATCGTCACGCGCGCCATGCTGTGCTCTTCGAGCAACCGGTCAAGCGCTTCGTCATGCGGCGGGTCAAACCAATCCAGATGACGGACTTCGACCGCGAGGCGCACATCACCCGCCCAAGCGGAGAGAAATGCCTGTAAATCGGAAAACAGGCGCGGGGAAAATCGAGGCGGGAGTTGCAGAAACATCGGTCCAAGACGCGAACCAAGTCTACGCATCACATCCACGAATCCCCGCGCGCTGTCGATGTTATCGGTTAATTTGCCTTGATGGCTGATGGCTTTGGGAACCTTCGGGCAAAAGCGGAACGTCTCCGGCGTCTCCGCCACCCATTGTTCCAGCGTTTTCTGTGCCGGAACTGCATAGAATGTGGTATTACCTTCGATGGTTGTAACCCGTTTTGCGTACTCGCGCAAGTAGTCGGCGGGTCTTGTGCCTTCAGGGTAGAAATTTCCCACCCAGCCTTTGAACGACCAGATCGGACATCCCAGATAAAGATTCATAACAATTCCTGGTAGACCTTCACGAGCTTCTTCTGCGACTCGTGCCATGTGAAACGGGTCAGCGCACGCGCGGAGGCAGACTTTGCCAGTCGCTGTGAAAGCTTCCTATCTTCCAGCAACAACAATGCCTGGCGGGCAAGGTCGTCGGGGTCGTCGGGAGTGAACAGTAAACCATCCACGTCTTCTCGAACCAGTTCCCGAACGATGGGCAGATTTGACGCTAACAGAGGGCGCCCGCCTGCCATGTATTCCAACACTTTGATGGGGCATGCCCCTTGAGTTACATTCCGGTCATTGAAGCCGAGCGGCGCAACACAAATATCGGCGTTCGCGATCACTCCTGAGACTTCATGATGCGGGATGGCTGGCTGGACAATCACGCTTCCCTCCACGCCCAGTTTGCGGATCTGTTTCATCAGCATTTTTCTCTGCCTCGACCTGCCTCTGCCAATCACCTGTAATTTCACCGCCTGCCGTTCCAGGATTTTAGGCAGGGCATGAACCAGCACGTCCAATCCCTGCCAGTCGGCAAGGGTGCCGATATACAACAAGGTAGGGACGCGTCCTTCGCGGGCGGGGATTGGCGAAGGGGAAAAATCTGAAGGGCTGACTCCGTTTGGGATGACAGTAACCCGTTTGCGGCTGACTCCGAGCGAGGCAATATAGTCGCGCGTCACATTCGAGGGACAGATGACCGCGTCTGCAAGGTGAAGGGTGGCGATTTCCTGCTCCTTGATCTTCGTAAGCAATCCTGAGTCCAGACCAGGGTAATGATATTTCAGTTCAATGGAAGGAAGCCCATTGACTTCGAAAATGGTCTTGTAACCAAAGCGTTTTTTGTTCTGTGCGACCGCAAGCCCATCCCAGATGTTCCGAAAATGGACAGCGTCGTACTGCGGATGAAGCGCAAGGTGATTGAGGACCGCCTTCCCGAAATGAGTTGCGCGCGCCAGGAAGTTTTGTGCAAGGTCTTGCGTCACGCGTGTGACACGCGCCCCATCGATCCGGTCCTCAGTTGGGAGCAGACCGTCGTTCGGCGTAAGCAAATGCACATCAAACTGGCTATTGACGAGCCCGCGAATGTTATGCAAAATATGGGTCGACGCCCCCTTGGGGCTGGGTACCACATCGAAGGCAGTGTAAAGTACGCGTTTCATCATCCGCATTATAAGTCAAAGGCCAAAGGAGAAGCATGGATGCACTAATCTGTGTAGGCGGTATTTTATTCGTTGGAGTCCTGATCATTTTCTTTTATCTTCTCAACACTGCCCGAAAGAAGAACTCTCCCCCTGCCGCGCCCGGCAAAAAGGATTATCTTCCCGTTTACATCTCCCTGGCAGACAAGCCATTGTCCATCATGCAGGGCATGGATAAACTCAGGAGGGACGCGCAAAAGATGGAAACGGCAGGCGATAAATGGCGCTGGGTCCCGATGATTATCTTCTTCGCTGGCGTCGGTCTGATGCTGATCGATGGCATTCTAATGTTGCTCGGGTACAGCGATTTCATATTCATTACAGGCGGACTGGTGTTATGGGTGGCGGCAGTCGTCATGGCGCGCAGTCTGCGTCGAAGCGACCTGCAAGATTTCTCGCCGCGGTATAAAGGAACGAAAGAAATTCTCTACACCCTGCGCGATGACCTGCGACCAAACTCCACCTTCCTCGGTCACCTTGACCTTACCGGCGCGATGCTCCCGACCAAGGTGGCGCGCACATCCAAAGATGCACAAGACCGCACGACAGAATACTTTCGCGATGAATGGCTGGCGCTGAAAGCAAAGCTCTATGACGGGAATATCCTGCGCGTCTCGGCAATCCAGAAATCGAAGAAACGCAAATCGTACTGGAAACGCAGCCGCATCAGTGGCAAGATGAAAATGAAGCCCGAAAAGTTCAAAGGTACCGAACACGACTTGAAAGTACGCATCGTGGCAAACCCGGAAGTGTACACCATTGCCCGCGCCAGCCCGACGTTCAAACAGGGGTCGAGCATCGGCAAATACACCATCAGGCAGTTGAACACCGAAGGGGGGATGATCACTTTCATCGCCAATTCGCCGTTCGAGGAAGTGGAGCACGAGAATATCCTGCAAGTCTTGCAATCTGCTTATTCGTTACTTCAAAGAAAGGCTGCATAAATGAGTCGCAAAATCATTCCTTTTGTGGTTGCGTTTGTCCTGGTTTGTCTGGTCATGGCGGTATCGGGTGTCTTTGCCTTCAGCGGCACAGTGAGTGCCGAAAAATTCGGCGCGGACGTGGCATGGTCACAACCTTACAATGCGCCGGAAAGCATGAAAATCATCGACCTGACCGGCGATGGCAAGGATGACCTCTTCCTACAAACGACCGATAACGTCTCGATTTGGGATGAGAACGGAAACAGCCTCTTCAATTTTGGGTATGCCGCATCCAAGACCACACTTGGCGATGTAAGCGGCGACGGCGTGGAAGATATCGTCGTGTATTACAATGGTCAGGGGATGTCGGTGGATATAATCGATAAGGGACAGCAAAAAACAATCGTAACCTCTTTGAACATCGGAGCGCCCTCCCGCGTCGCCATTATCCGCTTCGCATCCGGGCCACAGATTATTCTGGGCGACAACGGAGGCAATCTTCTTTCGATTTCTCTGGATGGCGAACCATTGTGGGATATGTCGATTGGCAACGCAGAGATCCGCGGGTTGGACGATGCGCGCATCAACGGTCAGATCCATCTGGCGGCGGCATCCTACAGCGGAGTGGTTGCCGTGATCGACTCAAACGGGAATCCTGTCTGGCAATATTCGCAAGAGACCCTGCGCCGGATGCGCGCCTTCGACTTAAACGCAGACGGTAACAGCGAGATCATCACCGGCGGCGAATATGGCGCGTTGAATGTGCTTAGCGCTGTCAATGGAAATATCCTCTTCAGCAAAACAATCGGGCAAGCGGTGAGCGAAGTGCGCGAAGTGGAATTGAACGGCGACCCCTCGTCACGCGAGTTCGTGGTCGGCGGGAAGGAAGGCGGCGTCTGGGCATACTCCTTCAACGGCAGTACTGCCAGTCAGATGTGGTCGGGGTCACTCTCTGACAAGGTCAACGAGATTGCGGGAATCGACGTGAACGAAGATGGAAAGGAGGAGGCTGTCATTGGTGACGACTCCGGCAATGTAGCGGTTTTCACTGAAAGCGGGATACGCAACAACCTCCCCAAGCGCCCCGGCGGCATTACCCGCATTGACGTGGGCAGGCTGGGCAATGAACGCTTTGTCGTCGTTGCGGACCTGTACAGCGTGGAAGCCAACAAGATGAAATTCAGTTCCATTCCAGGCTTCCAATATGCGCCGCTGCTGGTCGGTGTGATCGTCTCAGGGGTGATTTTGATCATCGCCGCCATTCTTGCCTCCATCCCGAAAAAGCCGGAGCTGAAGGTCTCCTTCCAGGACAAGAGCCGGGAATCGCTGGAAGCCGAACGCCGTATGTTGAAAGAGTCCATCGCGGATGTGGAACGCCTGCGCAAATCGGGCGAGGTGATCGGCGATGCGTACCTGGCGCGGCTGAAACGCCTGCGCGCCGATCTGGCGGAAAACGAAGCCGCTTTCAAAACACAGGGGTTCCCGATCAAAGTGGAAACCATCCAATGCCCGAACTGCGGCGGTACCCTTGAACTTGGCATGGACAAATGTGAATATTGTGGACAGGTACTGTTATCCTGAGATCAAACAAAAAGCGCGCTCTTTGGGGAGCGCGCTTTTTTACGACAGGTTCTTCTTTACTGAACGTTGAACGAAACGGATTGCGTCAATGTTCCATTCAAGTACAGCTCCACTTTGTAATCGCCGGAGGGCCACCCCGAGTCATTCGAAAGCTGGAAGTAAATGGTGCCGGTGAAACTGTCCTCGGTGATATCGAGGGTCTGTTCCTGAAACACGGAGCCCGGTTCCTCTCCTTCGATGTTGACGGCGATCCATTTTGCCACCACGGCAGTGCCGGTTGGCGCATTATTGAGGTCGGCAACGGCGTAGAAGACGTCGGAACTCGAATAGGTGCTCGTCACATTCTCGCCGTTTTCGTCGAATGCCATACGGGCATTCTCAAGGCTCAGTTCAGTCAAAGAACAGGCCAGCGATGAGGCGACCAGCGCCAACACCGCCAAAAGAACCGGAAACAATTTTTTCATACCACACTCTCCTTTGATTATTATGATTTATTCGATCTCGATATAAATCCGCTTGTTGATCGCGCCTTTGCTCTTGTAATCGACAACACGGATCGTACCCACCTCATTCGTATTGCGGACGTGCGTTCCTCCGTCCGCCTGCAGGTCGAGACCTGCAATTTCGACCGTCCGCACTTGAGTGATTCCTTCGGGCAAAAGGTTGATCTTGGTACGGATTAAGTCGGGGATCTGGAACGCTTCTTCCCGTGGCAAAATCCTCACACGGATGTCACGCGCCGCGGCGACTTCCTTATTGACGGCAATTTCGATCTCGCGCACTAGATCGCCGCGCATTGTCTCGAACTCGAAGTCCATGCGCCCCTTCAATGGCTCCATATCGCCGCCGGTCACTAGCGCGCCATAATCGCGGAAGACTGTCCCGCACAGCACATGGAGGGCGGTGTGGGTACGCATCAGCTTGTATCGCCGCGCCCAGTCCAAGGTCCCGCGCGAAGCGGAGCCAGCGGAAGGCAGAGGCGAAGTCCCGCCAAGGAAATGGAGCACGTCATCCCCCTGTTTCTTTACTTTTTCCACCGGATAGATCACATCTCCCACCTTCAGCGATCCAAAATCGCATGGCTGTCCTCCGCCTCCGGGATAAAAGGCGCTCCGATCCAGGATAACCGAGCGTCCCTCCGGCAAAACAGAAAGGACTCGCGCGTCGAATTCTTGTAGATAACTGTCCGTCTGATATAACAATTCGGTCATGATTTCTCTGATACTCGAAGTTTACTAGCAAACAAATAATCAGCCAATAGGAAAAATGACTTGCATGCATACGTTGCATCCATTAAACTTGGTCATTCGCCGGAGGTAGATATGAATCAAAAACTAATCGTCATTGATGGCAAGGTATATAAAAGTTTGGAGGAGATGCCGGGGGAAGTTCGCAAAAAATATGAAGCCGCAATGGAGAATATGGATGGGGACAGAAATGGAACGCCGGACATACTCCAGAATATGAATGCTTTTTTTGAAGACAGGAACAAGGACGGCACACCCGACGCGTTCGAGGGCATGGCAACCAAGGTGGTCTCGGCGACCAAAATTATTGCCGACGGCAAGGAATACAACAGCTTGGATGAACTCCCACCGGAAATTCGTGCAAAATTTGAGCAGGCGATGGGTGGTTTTGACGCCAACCGAAATGGCGTGCCCGATTTCCTGGAAGGGATGGAAAATTCCACAAATCAGGCTGCGTCGTTTGAGATAAATTCCCCGCGTCCCGCGTCGCGCCAGCCGACTCCTGCTCCCGCCGCCTCGATAGAGGTTGAATCGACGAGCGGCTGGATGATTGCCTTGGCAGGGTTGCTCATCCTGTTGCTGTGCGGTGTCGGAGCGGCCGGCGTGTGGTATTTCTTCTTACGGTGAAAATTAGCGTTTGATTAGAACTTCACAAGCCGCTTGACTTTGATTTTGAATTTCTGTATAGTATTCTCGATAAGCGAATTGGCACGGTTTGCCCACCGGCAGGCGTGCCTTTTGTTTGTCTGTACATCATTCCCAACAAAGGAGCATCAATGATCCAGGTCGAAGGGCTCATTAAGGATTATGGCGCGCGCCGCGCCCTCCACAGCATCAGTTTCGACGCCAATCAGGGAGAAATCGTCGGTTTCCTCGGTCCCAATGGCGCAGGCAAGACAACCACCATGCGAATACTCACCGGTTACATGCCCCCCACAGATGGAAAAGCCACTGTGGCGGGTTACGATGTGGTGGATGAGTCGCTGGAGGTCCGCAGGCGTGTCGGATATTTACCGGAAACTGTTCCGCTTTATAACGACATGACCGCGCTGGAATACCTCAAGTTCATGGCGGATTTGCGTCGCATTCCCCAATCGGAAGACCGTGCCTACGAAACCCTCGAACAGGTCAACCTGCAGGATCGTGCCAACAGTTACATTGGAAATTTTTCCAAAGGTATGCGCCAACGCGTGGGACTGGCACAGGCATTGATTCACCGCCCCGAAGTGCTGATCCTCGATGAACCGACCATCGGTCTGGATCCTGCCCAAGTGGTGGAAATTCGCAACGTCATTAAAGAGATCGGCAAGGATCGCACGGTGCTTTTGTCCACCCACATTCTCTCGGAGGCGCAAAATATGTGCGACCGGGTGCTCATCATCAACAAAGGCAGCATCGTTGCCGAGGATACGCCTGAGAATCTACAATCTCGGCTGGTAGGGTCGCAGCGCGTGGTTTTGCGCGTTCGCGGCGACTCTGATGGGCTCAGCGAGACGATCAAAAAAGTAAAAGGCACCCGCAACGTGGAGGCAAAGCAGGATGACTCGGTCGAATTCGAGTTCTCGTCCGGTCAGGATATCCGACCACAAGTGGCGAAAGCCATCATCCAGGCGGGATACGAATTGATCGAGATGCGTCCCATCGGCATGAGCCTGGAAGAGATCTTCCTTGAACTCACAAGCGACAATAACACCTCTGAAAAGAAAACCTCCTGAGGTACATCATGCGAAACATCTGGACCATTGCAAAACGCGAATACGACCATTATTTCATCAGCCCGATTGCCTTCGTAGTGGCGTTCATCATCCTTTTTTCGATAGGCATTTACTTTGTCTACATCGTGCGGGTCACATCCCAACAGGCGCTTTTTGGCGGCGCACCGACCCCCGATATCACACCGATCACTTGGCTGTTCACGTTCCTGTTGGTGTTTACCACACCCGCATTGACCATGCGTTTGATCTCGGAGGAGGCGCGCATGGGAACCCTGGAGCTCATGCTCACCGCTCCCGTGCGGGACTTTGAATTGGTCGCCGGCAAATGGTTGGGAGGTATGCTGCTGATCCTCACCATTCTGGCTGTGACAGCGATCTACCCAATCCTGTTGAATTCTTTTGTCGACCCCGGCATCGACCTGAGGCTGACCCTTTCGGCATACCTTGGTGTAGTTCTGGTCGCGGCATCATTCCTGGCACTTGGCGTCGGGATCTCAGCCGTTTTTACCAACCAGTTTGCCGCTTTCTTTACCACGTTCGGCTTGTTCTTCCTGATTTGGTTCATGATGGCGCTCCCAGCCAACCTGGTGCAGGGAAGCGGAGGCGACATTTTTCGATATATCGATATGTCGGCTCATTTTCTGGACTCGTTAAACCAGGGGATCATCAATCTTTCTGATTTGGTCTATTACATCAGCCTGATCGCTCTGGGTCTATTCACAGGCACGGTCGCGGTCGAAATGCGGAGATGGCGATAATGTCAAAAAAGCAACAACCGACCTGGCATCGTTTTACCTTCATCGCGCTGATTGTTGCGGTGCTTGCCTGTATCACTGCCGGGTTTTTCCTTTTAACCCGTGGCTTGTTGAATGTCGGCTTATTCAGCGGCGTCACACCGGAAACCCTCAACCGGGGACTGATCATCAGCGGCGGCGTGGTCGTCCTTGCACTTGCCATTTATCTTCTGCTGGAGCCGGACAAAGTCCGCCGCGCGCTCACTGGCAGACAAGCGCGCTATGGAAGCAACACAGTCGTCATGACTGCCGCCTTTTTAGGTATCCTGATCGTTGTAAACATGCTTGTTTACCAAAACCCAAAGACCTGGGATGTAACCGAGGACAAACAGAATACACTTGCCCCTGAGACCATTCAGGCACTCGAACAATTGCAGGAGCCCGTCAACGCAATTGCCTTCTATTCAGTCAACCTCGGCACCGAAAGCGCGAACGAACTACTGGGGAAATTCAAAGCCGGAAGCAACGGCAAGTTCGACTATCAATTCATCGATCCAGACACAGACCCGGTGGCAGCAAAAGACGCGGGTATCACCGGCGATGGAAAGATCATGCTGGTGATGGGAGAACGCAGAGAGTTTGCGTCCTTCGCATCCGAAACTGAGATCACCAAAGCCCTGTACCGCCTCATCAACCCCGAGCCGCGGGTCATCTATTTCCTCTCCGGACATGGAGAGGCCTCCATCGAATCCGGACAGGTCAGCATGTCTCGGGTAAAGCAGGATTTGGAGAATAAAAACTACACCGTCAAGAGTCTCAATCTGCTGGTCGAGAACAAAATCCCCGAAGATGCCCTGACGATTGTGATTGCTGGCCCAATGAAGCCCGTCTCCGAACAGGAAGTATCCCTTCTCAAAGAGTATGTGAACACAGGCGGGTCATTGATCGTGATGGAAAACCCGGTTCTTGTCACAGATTTTGGCGATGCAAGCGATCCCCTTGCAGAATACCTTTCCAGCGAATGGGGCATCACCCTCAACAACGACATCATCATCGACCTTGGCAGCCAGCAACCGTTGTACGCCGTCTCGGCTTCCTACAATCAGCATCCCATCACGCAGAACCTGACTCAAAATTATATTGTAATCATGCCCCAGGCGAGGAGCATCAGCGTCGAGCCGGTGGATGGCATCACTGCGACCGAGTTGATCCTGACCTCCCCGAATTCGTGGGGTGAAAAGAACTTTACCACTGCGGAAGGCAGTCAGATCTCTCTCGACCCCGAGGACCTGGCAGGACCTCTCGTCATGGCGGCTTCGGGAGAGAATATTTCCACCAATGGGCGCGTCGTCGTGTTCGGCAATTCGGTGTTCGCAACCGATGAAGGTTTCGATGCGTATGGAAACGGCAATATGATCGTCAATTCGCTGGACTGGGCCGCATTCCAGGAAGATTCGATTAGCGTCACGCCCTACACCCCCACAACGCGCACGTTCATCGCCCCGGACCCAACTCGCTGGATTATCATCCTACTCGGTTCGGTGATCGTCCTGCCGGGTTTGGTTGTTCTGGCTGGCATCACCACCTGGCTGGCACGCAGACGACAGGGATAAAAGAATGCGTCGATCCACAGTCATAATTCTCATCCTATTTCTAGTGGCAATAGGAGCATATTACTATCTACAAAACCGCCCGCAGACGGAAGAGCCTGCTGCGGATGACATCACCGCGCAGGAACCGACCAGCGAAATCTCCTACCTGTTTGATGCGACGGATGGGCTTCCAACAAGCATCCGCATCGAAGCAAAAACGGGCGGAACCGTCGAAGTGTCACGTGACACAGAAAATGTCTGGAAGTTGATCCAGCCTGACGAAGCCGCGGCAGATCAGGGGATGGCCGAAGCGGCGGCAAGTCAGGTTACCACCATCCGCATTCAGGATCGGCTTTCGGACATCGATCTGGATATCCTTGGTTTGGAAGCCCCCGAGTATGTGCTTTTTGTGAAGTTCACGAGCGGCGTGGAACGAAAAGTAGACATCGGTGTTATCACACCATCAGGAAGCGGATATTACGTCCGAAACGAAGACGGCGAGATTCTCATCGCCAGCAAAGATGCCCTGGATGCCCTATTAAACATGCTCACCACCCCTCCCTATTTGGAAACGCCGACTCCAAGCCCGACCGCCACGGAAACCCCGGTTCCATCCCCCACGCCTGAGGCTGCCGCCACAGAAACAGCAACTCCTCAGCCGTAACATTTCCCGTTTTCATGCGTCTTAAAACAGCAACGGAAAAGTATTGTAATTTACACGAAAAACGTGTATTCTGATTAAAAAAGAAAATGGACCTGTAAACGAATGGATGTTGACAAGATACTAATTGACGATGAGGAAGAATTCCCGGCCATAGCCCGATTGATCGAACTGGGGCGGCAAAAATCCTACGTCACACTTGATGATATTCTGCATTTCTTTCCGGAAGCGGAACAAGATGTCGAACAGCTCGAAGAAGCCTTTTCGGCTTTGTTAAGCGCGGGTATTCCATTCGTTGAGGACGCCACCACCGCGGAACCAACCGAGGATGAACTGGTCGCCGTGGAGGCAACCGAAGCAGAGCCTGAAGTTGATATCTCTCTCGACGATTATCTCGCGAACATCGACACCGACGATACGATTGGTCTATACCTCAAGGAAGTCAGCCGCGTCCCGCTGTTGACGGCTACCGAAGAAGTGGAACTTGCCCAGCGCATCGAACGCGGGCGTATGGCGCGCGAAGAACTGGCAAAAGGCAATGCCAGCCCCCGCCGCCGCACGGAACTGCGTAAGCTGATTGAGGATGGCTGGGCGGCACGCGAACATCTGATTACTGCAAATTCCCGTCTGGTTATTTCAGTTGCAAAGAAATACATGGGGCGCGGTGTCCCCTTCCTTGATCTCATTCAGGAAGGTAACATCGGCCTGATCCGCGCCACCAAGAAATTCGATTACCGTCGTGGACATAAATTCTCGACCTATGCCACGTGGTGGATCCGCCAGGCAGTCACTCGCGCCATTGCCGACCAGGGACGCACCATCCGCGTGCCCGTCCACATGGGCGACCAGATCAACAAACTCCTGCGCGTCCAGCACCAGTTAACCCAGCGTCTCGGGCGTGAACCCAGCGTGGAAGAACTCGCTGAAGCGCTGGATGTGCCGCCCAAAAAGGTGGAGAACATGATCCAGGTGGCGCGTCGTCCGCTTTCGCTGGAAACGCCGACCGACGACGAGGAAGATTCGGTGCTCGGCGACTTCATCGAGGACGACGAAGCGCCCCCGCCCGACGACACCGCGACCTATAACCTCCTGAAGGAACATCTCGGCGAAGTGCTGAATGGACTGCCGCCGCGCGAGGTTCGCATTTTGCAGTTGCGCTATGGTCTGCTCGACGGGCAGGCGTACACGCTCGAAGAAGTTGGTCGCAAGATGGGTGTTACGCGCGAACGCGTCCGCCAGATCGAAGCACAGGCATTAAGCCGCCTGCGGCACCCGTCCATCCGCCGGAAGCTGCGCGACTACCTGGGCGAATAAATCTCACACGAACAAAAAGAGCGACTTGAAACAAAGCTGCTCTTTTTGTTTAATCCCAAATCGTCCCATAGGTTTGAGCGAAAAGACAAGAAAATCGAGGAAACCTTCGGGACGCTCTTCTTATGCCACCCAACCCCAGAGGATAAATTGGGCGCTCAGGTAAAGCTGCAATAGTAATGACGTATAAACGACGACTCGATTCACCCAGCGCTTCCCTCCCCACATTCCCAGAACAATGAACACTGGAAACACCGCCAGCGCATACCGCGACATGCTGACAAGTGGCTGCGTGGTCGTCATGCGGAACATCGGCGCGACCAGCATCAACAGGGAAAATAACGCATATTCCAGCGGCAATTTCCTCCAAACGAAATACGTCATTGCAAGCAAGCCGAGGGTCACAATTAGATTCAAGGCATCGACGATGCCTCCGCCGCCGCGCATCAGCAGGGAGGTCGCCGCTCGGATATTATCCCAGGGAAGGACGAATTTGGCGTGTAAAGTCTCCCGATAGGTATTGATCAAAGATAGATTCGCAAAAGCGAGAAATGCCAGCGTCCCTGCGGGAATACATGTCAAAAGCAAAGCGCGCATCATCATTTTTTTCAAAGGCACCCCCCTAGACTCCCGCCAAAGCATATACGCTAATGGGATGACCAGGAGGACACCCTGTAAACGCGTCAGCGCCGCGAATGTTCCCCACATCACTGCCCAGGCCCAATGACGGCATGACGCGGCGTACAGCGATCCCAAAGCGAATAACAGAAACAAAGATTCGGTATAGGCGGCTGTCAAAAAGAAAGAGGTGGGAAATATCAGGAAATAGACCAACGCGCGCCGGGTGGTCGATTCATCGGCAAGGCCTGAAATGAGTCGATACATCAATACAAGGACGCCAATCAACGACAGATTCGAGATCAACATGGCGGCGAACATGGGAGGAAAAACAAACGACAATATCCCAATCAATATTGGATAGACAGGAAAATACACTGTGCTTCCATCCGAGCCCTCGTAGCCGCGCGCTGCGATCTTAAGATACCAGTTTGCGTCGAATCGCTGCCACAGGGAGAGCAGGACATTTCTTTCCGGCGGCATTCCCAAATACGGAAAAATATCCTCGCTGGTCTGTGAAGAGGGTTTCAAAAATCTTCCGACATGCTCACCTTGAAGGGCTTTCCCGCTATCAATCGACCAGATACTGCCCGTCTGGTCATCGAACACATGGTCCTGGTCAATCATACGAAAAGTAAGTGTTTTTCCATCCACCTGCCGGGAATAGACATATCGTTCGCTGGTCTTTAGATTGAACACGGTCAGGATTGGTTCGCCAAAGAAATCATAATTTTGCAGGGAAACAGGAAAGACCGAGTATACGACCAACGACCAAAGGCTGAGCGCGACGCGTGCAACGAGAAATGCCGTGAGAGCAAACCGCCACTCCGGTGAAAGCCGTTTCCAATTATCAAAAAGGTTCGACATTTGAATCCGCCATGATGGATGCGATTTCATGCCATTATAATGTCCCTATGAAATTAATCGGCTTTTTTCTCCCCCGTATCGAATACATTTTATTCGCGGCGATTTTTTGGGGAATCGCCGCCAGCGGACCCAGGATCTTGAATTTCGACGGCGACCTGCCGCGCCACCTGCTGAACGGAAATGTCATCCTACAAACGCGTCACGTCGAAACAACGGACGTGTATTCCTTCCGCACAGTGGGATTCCCCAGCATCCCGCACGAGTGGTTGTCGCAGGTGATCCTGGCTGGAATGTACAATTGGCTGGGACTGAACGGTGTCGTCCTGCTCACGGCGCTGATTGTGATGCTGGTCTGGATGGTCGTCTTCCGGGATTCGATCTCCAGATCGAACAATCTGTTTGCATCCCTGTTTTTCACCGCCCTGGCAATGGGAGCGACTCAGATTCACGTCCTGCCGCGTCCGCACATCTTCACGTATGTTTTGACAGCGATATGGATTTACGTCCTGGAACGGACTGGCGATAGCAGGAATTATGCAAAATGGCTGTTACCGTTCCTCATGTTGGTATGGGTCAATCTGCACGGCATGTTCGTGATCGGCGTCGGCATATGGGGAATCTACCTCCTCGGGGACTTTCTTGATCGGCCGTCAAAAGCCTGGTTCCAGTCAAACAAAGCCAAAACCTTGATAATCGGCGGCCTGCTGTCCCTTCTTGCCCCCATTATTTCCCCATCCGGGTTTCATATTTGGGGAGCAATTGCATCTCTGGGAAGCAACTCGTACATTACATCGAAAATCCCCGAATATCAATCGGCGAATTTCCACATGCCGGAGACCTGGTCCTACATTATCATCCTTTTGCTTGTCATTGTGGGTTTTGCACGCAGAGGGGAAAAATCATCGTGGGGTGAAATCCTGCTGGTCTCATTCTTTACGGGCGTCTCCCTTTACACCAGCCGAATGATCCCGCTGTTCGCCATCGTTGCCGCGCCGATTGCCGCAAAAACAATGGCGCAATGGATACAGGCTGAACATCCGCAAAGCCGCATCATGCGCATCGAAAACCACCTGTCAAAGATAAACTCCACAGCCAACGGATGGGTCTGGATGGCTGCTGTCGTTCTTGCCGTAGGAATATTGCTCCATTCAGGTAAGACCATCGACCCGGAGGGCCGCGGAAACAACCTCGATGGTCGTTTCTTTCCTGTAGAGGCTGCGACATGGCTCCAGGGTCATCCGCAATCCGGGCGCATGTTCAATGAATTCGATTGGGGCGGATATTTGCTCTTGAAACTTTGGCCCCGACAGCAAATCTTCATGGACGGTCACACGCACATCTATGGGGAGGAGTTGACAAAGGAATATGAACGCGTCATCGCGCTCGCTCCCGGCTGGGAGGACGTCCTTGCAAAGTATGATGTTACCTGGGTGATCATCCGCCAAAATGCCCCACTGGTTGACGCGCTTTCCGGAACAGGTGAATGGGATGTCGCTTACGAGGACGATACAGCGGCGATACTCACCCGCAGGCAAGCGGAATGAATTCCGCGTTGCATCTGTTTCATTTTCTTTTCCACACGATCACATCGGCTGTTTCGTAGACGGCATCGAAACCGTCCTCTGACTTCATGCTCGCGACAAAAAACGGGAACGTCCTGGGCAAGTCAAGCGGCGTGCAATTGTTCACGCGCAGGGTCTTGGAAAGATAGATGTAATCGTACGAGGCGCGGTTCACCGCCGAATCCAAACAGGTGGGGTTACCAGAAGATAAACACCTCTGCGCGGGATACGTGGAAAGAATAAAGTTGTTGAAATTCGGACCTTCCGTCCATTCCCTGCCCTGCACGGTAAAGATACTCTGCCTGCCAGTCAACGCTGGGAACCATTCCAGCACCGAGTCGCACGAGACAGAGGTCGTGCCGGTCAACACAAGGAAACGCGCCTCGCTCGACGTGTTCTCCCGTACCCATGCCATCGCCTCCCGGTCGGGCGAATACAACGTCGCGCTGGAAAGTCCGTAGCCAAATTGATACGTCGAAAAGGTGAGATACAAAATGAGATAGATAAACACATTCCGTTCGGTGGATGAGACGTACTCCGCTTCAGGCTCAGCCGGTTTCTGGATCGCCGCTAAAACGACATCCACCAAGCCGACAGCGGCGAGCATCGCCAGCGGAATCGCGGCGGGTCCCGGGGCACTGCGTCCCTCCACAAAGAATGGAAGCGCCATCCATAACGGGAGCAGATAGTCCCTGCGGGTGAGGCGATGTACAATCCCGATCAATCCCAACAAAGCAATGAATGTCGCGTACGGTTCCTCCGTAAAAGTAAAGAAAACAAGGTGGAGAACAGCGAGGGCTTTTTGTCCGGTAGCCGCAGCGTTCAACAATGGCTCGATACCGTGATAATGAATAACTGTCCCCCACCACGGCGCAGTGACAATCAATACAACAATCCCAACACCGACAGAATTGATGAATGTATCGCGTTTACGCGAGAGCATGAGCCAGAGAAAGACTGCCGAGAAAGCTGTATGCACCGCAGCTTCAGGGTGACTCAACACGGCAAGTCCACTCAAAAGACCCGCCCAGAAAATATCGCTGCGTCGATTCTCTTCGTAAAGGCGGATGATGGTCGCCAACGCCAGCAACATGAAAAATTGACCAGGGCTACGCGTCAATCCGCCGCCCATCACAAACCACGAAAGTGCGCGCGGCATCATGGCAAAAAATAAGGTCGAGACTGCGGCGTAATATTTGTTCTTCAACAATCGCAGAGCGAGCCAATAAAAAGCGGCGATGGAGAGCGATGCAAAGAACGGCGGTATCCAGCGTAACGCTTCGACCGCGCTGATGCCAAAGAGGTCGGACACGATCCTGCCAAGATAGAATCCCAGCGGTGGATATGCAAACGGGATATTGAGGTGATTGTACGTGGTGAAGTTGGGGAGAACATAACGGCTAGCTTTCAGGTCATCTACCATAATCGCGAACATGCCCCCATCGTTGATTGGAAATCCCGCCAGCATGGTTGGGTTGAAGCGCATGAATACGCCAAGGAAAATCGACAAAATAAGAATGAGGCTTGCCCATTCACCGCGATGGATCGGTTTCATTTTTAGCATCCGTTATTGGCTTACAAAATTGTAACATGGTCTCAAACTTGACCCGGGGAAATGGTGGGCAAATCGATGCGCTTCATGTCATAATAGCGCCATGCAAAACTTGGGGAGATTGACCCTCCGCCGCATTGCCCTTTTCACCAGCATCCTTTCCCTGATCATTTCTTACGCGGGGATATGGGTCAGGTTGATCAACAGCCGCGCCGAACGCACCGGGGCGGATTTCATCCATTTCTACAGTGCAGGCCGGATCGCGCAGGAATATGGAATTTCTCACGTCTACAACCTGGATTTGCAACAGAATTACGAAGAAGAGCAGGTGGGATTTGCCCTTGTACCCGGACAGGTATTGCCTTTCAACCATCTGCCTTACATCGTACCGATTTTGAAATTGATTGTGAGCACAGACTATGTCGGTTCCTTCTGTCGCTGGGATTTGCTCATAATTTGTCTGTTTATCGCCGGTATTGTCATTCTCGGTCTGGGTTTGAAGCAAGCGGGAATCGATCGGAATTCAATTCTGTTGTCAGGCATAGGTGCGTTCCTCTTCCTGCCCGTCTTCGTCAGTCTGCAAAATGGACAGGATACTGCCCTTGTTTTTCTCGGCGCCTCCATCTGGGTATATGGTCTACTCTCGAAAAGAGATATGCTTGCCGGTGTAGGCTTAAGCCTGACAACTACCCGGCCTCATATTTCGCTGATGCTTGCAATACCGATGGTAATTCGTTATCGTAAAGTATTTCTGGGTTTTCTCTTTAGCGCCGGAATACTGGCGACACTCAGCGTTTTCCTCCTTGGCGCGTTCGGGACAAGGGAATTTATCGATGTGCTGCTCCTCACCGCAGGCGGAAATTGGTACGGAACCCATCAGGAAGCGATGCTAAATTTAATCGGTCTGCTCCTGCGTACCCATCCACTAAATGCCGGCATCCTCCGCATGGCCGGCTGGATTTTCTATGGGGTTGCTATTATTATCCTATGCGTTCTCTGGTCACGAAAAAGGGATTTGCAGGATGGGCGGCTCGGATTGACGATAACTCTGGCAATATTCGCGGTCCCTCATCTGCATTTCCATGATCTCTCACTTCTTCTGATACCAGTATATGAACTGATCCGCTTGGGCGCTCGGGATGGAAGGCCCAGAAAAGAAATTGCAGTGATCTTACCCATCGCGATCTCGATCCTGCTTCTCGTCAGCAATGCCGCTCCCCTTCTTCGATACAGCGTGCCTTATCTCATCATGTTTGGGCTGGCTGTATATCCTTATTATTCAAACCTAAAATTGTCTACCGCAACACAGCATCGAGCATGATCGCCACGAAAATAAACACCAGGTAAGAACTTGACCACTTGTACATGCGCCAGGCTACCTTATTCCCCCCTTCCTTCCAAACCGCCCAGGCGGCGTACAGTAACGCCCCCCCCAGAATCAGGGATGCGACCAGATATACATTTCCTGCAAGATTCAAAATTGGAAGCAATAACGTCACTGCAACCAATTCGACCGTGTAAATGAGGATCTGCTTGCGCGTTTCCATTTCACCGCGTACGACAGGCAGCATGGGAACACCTGCCCGCTCATAATCCTTTTGCCGGACGATCGCCAACGCCCAAAAATGTGGAGGCGTCCACATGAAGATGATGGCGAAGAGGATCCATGCCGTCCAATCGAGGGTACCGGTCGCCGCGGCGTAGCCCACCATCGGAGGGATTGCCCCCGCTCCTCCGCCGATCACGATATTCTGCACGGTCGCTTTTTTGAGCCACAGACTGTAGAGGATCACGTAATAGATGATCCCAGCCAGCGAAAGCAGCGCGGCGAGTCCGTTCACGAAACAAGCCAGCAGGTAATAACTGATGAGCGAGAGCGCTATACCAAAGGACAGACCCTCCGCGTCGGTCAACCGCCCATCCGCCAAGGGACGTTTCGCAGTGCGCTGCATATTCTTATCCAGTTCGCGGTCAATATACTGGTTCAACGCGCTTGATCCGCCTGCGGCGAGTGCACCGCCGATCAACGTCCAAACGGTTAAAGAAAAGGGTGGCCAGGCTTTCCCACCGATAACAAGCCCGCCATAGGTGGTGATAAGCAACAAACCTACAATCAAAGGCTTGGAAAGCGCAAAGAAATCCTTCATCCGCTGGCGGAAATTTAATTTCGGCGCGTCCGGGTAATCAACGCCCAAAACTCCTGAGGCATATACCAGCAGAATCAGCGAAATCCACAATGTAATGGTCGTAATCTGGTGCAGGTATACCAAATGGAGCGGATAAGACTGTGTCACCTGCACCGCACCAACCAACGCCTGCCCCAGGAACATCACACCAAGAATGGTTGTCAATGGCGGCAGAATTCTCTGCTCGCGTTGCTCGCGCCACGCCTTGCGAAACACAACCAACATCACAATGGACGCAAACCCTGCCAACAGGATGTGCGCCTGTTTCATCCAGCCTAGCGGATGGGTGGGAAAACAAAACGGAAAGCCGTTGCAATACGCTATTGCTCCGGTGTCCGCAACGATACGCCCCATAACTGTCAATGCCAGCACGGCAAAGAATAATGCCAACACCCATCTCGCAAAGGATGATTTCAACGAATACTTCATATCGCGTGCGCTTCCTGTTTTTGCAAAAAGAACGGATACCCAACAAACAAAATTGTAGCGAAGGTGAACCACTGCAAAGCATACCCAAAATGCGACCCTTCTGTCAACTCGATGGTCGGCTGGTATGGGATGGGAAACTCCGTATCACTCGCATCGACATCGGGTTGGATCAGAACAGGCAGGATGGGATAAGGCATCTGGGAGGCGATGCGCGCTATATCAGCATTATTCCAAATCTCGAGCCGCGTTCCGTTTTCGGGCAGCGCGTCGGCGACTCCGCCGAAGGCTGGTTTCGTCTGCCCAAGCCGAATCTGCCCTGTGACCGTCACCGCGCCGGGCTCATCGTATTTACGCCAATCCGCAGGCGCGGAGTTGCCGTCAGCGGGGATGAAGCCGCGGTCAACGAAAACAGCCTTCCCTTCAAAACGAAGCGGTGTCAATAAATGGTATCCGTACTGATCACCGTAGTATTGATTCCGCAAGGCGACTTGATTCTCGAAGTCATATTCCCCGATAACCAGCACGGAGCGCCATTCCATATTGGTCAGATTCCCGGGCAGTTCCGAGTTTAAATCCAAAGACGGCATTGCGCGAGAGGCTTCGTAGTGCGAGTTGAAAGCCCGGCGCTGTTCGAGTCGATCCAGTTGCCAGATACCTAATCGGATGCATAGCGCCGTGCCTGCAAGGACAAATAACGTGGCAAGGATCCACTTGCGCGTGAACATTTTAAGCAGAAGCATTTTCTTTTTTCTTTGTTGGAAACGCAAAACTATACAGGGCAATCAAAATACCCATCGGGATGCCCGCATACAGAATTCCATACAGACGGGTACTCACTGTGAGTGGTTCACGCACATCAAGCCCGAGATATTTTCCGGGCTGGAAACTGCATTCATAGGCAAGATTCTCTTTTTGACCAAGAGGAAGTTGGGCGGAGGAGTTTGCAGGAATCCACAACGGACCCAGTTTATGATCGACTGAATCTTCGTTCTTGACGACCAACAAATCGCCCACCACAAAGATCATATTCTCGGGGATCGTAGGAGGCTTTTCTCCCAACGCCACGCGGTCTGCGGTACCAAGCGGAATGACGATCTCGACCGTCTTGGGCGGGCGGGCGGTTTCCCGCATGAAAATAAAGGGAATCTCACCGACTGCCACACCGATCAGCATGCCGATCAGGAGTGACACCAAAATTCTTCGGACAGCGCTATTCGCAGAGAACATTTAATCCTTCTTGAGGATGAGTTGCAGATCGTGGACTATATCATCGACAGGTGTATCGAAACCAAACGAAACGCGCAGGTTGCCGTCCCGGTCGATCAACATAACGCGCGCCGTATGGTCAACGGTATAGCCCGCGGCAGATACGCCCGGCACTTCCTGGCGGTAGATGCCGTAATCGTTCCAGATTTTTGCCAGTTCCTGTTCAGAACCGCTCAAGCCAATGAACGATGCATTGAAGTGATTTACATATTCCTGAATACGTTCCGGGGTATCTCGTTTGGGATCTACAGTGACAAAGACTACTTGCACATGCTCAAGGTTATCGGGACTTAACCGGTCAAGGGTTTGTTTCATTTCAGCCAGCGTTGTCGGGCAAATATCCGGGCAGGAGGTATAACCAAAGAAGAGCAGGACCACCTTGCCGCGTTGCTCCGAAAGACGAAAAACCTCTCCGCTGGCACGGGTCAGGCTGAAATCAGGAGCTGCCGGATATGGTTCATCGTAACTGGTGCCACGCAGTGTATCGGGGCGACCAAAAAGGAAGGTGATTACAGCGGCGGAGATGATTACCAGGAGTATTCCGATCCCCACACTGAGAGTTTTTCTGTCCATATTCATCTTTCCTTATTGTAATACTGTATCCTTCTTGCACTCGAAATCGGGGCGACCTGCTGGTCGCCCCGATGGCTGCACTACTATTCACTTATACCAGAATTCAAAATCCAGTACCAGATCTTACACGATAACAGTCCCGATCAGGTACAACGCGGGATAGAAAAAGATCCAGACCACATCGACGAAATGCCAGTAGACTGCGGCGGCTTCGACAGGATAACTCTTCTGGTCATAGAGACCTTTGCGTCCGTTCAGCCAGACGATAGCAAGGAAGATCAACCCTGTCAACACATGAAAGGCATGCATGCCGGTCATCATGTAGAACACGCCTCCCACCGGACCTTTTGCCGGATCGCCAAAACTGGCAACGAGCCCCTCATGAGCGGCGATCCGCCATTCCACAAAGACGACGCCAATCAGGAAGAGAAAGCCCAGAACAAATGTAATCAGGGTGTTGTTGAGAAACCCCTGGCGGTCACCGTTCTTGATCATGGTCTCGCCACGATTCATGAAAAAGGACGAGACGAGAAGGACCGAGGTCACACCCAACCCAAGGAGTTGGTTCAGGTTCGGGTGGGTCAACCCCAGCAGGTTGATACGCATGACCATCAAACCGCCAAAGACGAACGAATCCGAAATCAGGAACAGCCACAGCCCCAGCCGGTTGGTACCGGATTTATACTCGTACGAGTCATGGTCGCCTTCTCCATCAACGTTGAGTTTGTAGACGTGCATATAGTAATACACAACCAGTGCCGCCTTGACGAGCGCTACCACAACCAGCAACACGACGGATTTGAAGGTCACAGCCACAAAAAACTCAAGCCCGGTCAACAGTGCCAGGTACACAAAGATATAAATGCCCTGGCTCAACATGCTCTTCTTGTCTTCAGTATGTGTCATTTTGCTCCTCCCCTATTTAGTGTTTCTTGCCTTGTGCTGGGGCAAATTCGATGTATTTCGAGCCGGGGAGACCATAATCATAAGGTTCACCAACCACTTCAAAGGGAACTTCATAATTGTGCGCCGCCATTGGTGAAGGCACTTGCCATTCAGGAGAGCGCGAAGCCCACAGATTGCCTTCTGCTTTCTCGCCGTGTTTCATGCTATGGAAGAAATTGATCAAGAAGATCAACACCGAGAGGGCAATCGCAAAGCCACAGATGGTAAGGATGAGGTGCGTGGTATCGAACCCGAGGGCGGGATCGTAGTCCGCAATGCGGCGGCGCATGCCCAGCAGACCAATGCGCATCATACCAAAGGTCAGGATGAGAAACGAAGGCGTCATCAGCCAAAAATGCACCTTACCCCAGAACTCGTTCATACGGCGACCGGTGGCTTTGGGAAACCAGTAATACAACGCCGCAAAGAATGGGAAGACAAAGCCTCCAAAGATCGTGTCATGGAAGTGACCAACGATGAAATATGTGTCGTGCAGATGCAGATCCACGGAAACGGTGGCGTTCGGAGGTCCGGAAAGACCGCCCATCAAGAAGACAATGATGGCTCCGAGCACAAAAAGCATCGGCGTTGGCGTTGAAATCTTCCCACCCCAGATGGTCGCGACCCATGAAAAGAATTTAACGCCGGTCGGTACAGCCACCAGCAGGGTACTGTACATGAACGGTACACGCAGGTATTCGTTCATGCCGGAGGTGAACATATGGTGCGCCCATACGATGAAGCCGACGAGCGCGATGCCAAGCGATGACATCGCCACCCAGCGGTAGCCGAACAACGGCTTACGGACAAAGACCGGCAGCAATTCAGAGATCACACCCAAGCCGGGGAGAACGAACACATACACGGCAGGATGCGAATAGAACCAGAACAAATGCTGGAAGAGAACGGGGTTACCACCCTTGGTGGGGTCGAAGAAACCCATTCCAAATAGACGCTGGAACATCACCAATTGAAAGGAGAGACCGATCAACTGTGTGGCGGTCAGCGCGATAATGGAAGTGGCGACTGATGCCCAGGCGAGGATGGGAAGGCGCATGGCAGTCATACCCTTGGCGCGCATCCGCATCACCGTAGCAATGACATTGAGTGCGCCGAGGATGGACGACCAACCTGCAACGAATACGCCGAGAAAGAACATCTGCACGCCCACAGGACCGCGTGAGGAAAGCGGCGGATACCCCGTCCAGCCGGTTTCAAACCCGCCAAGGATTAGGCTCATCAACAACAGCACCGAAGCAGGGACAGCCACCCAAAAGGCGAAGGCATTCATACGAGGGAATGCCATGTCATGCGCGCCTAGAAGCAGAGGTACCACATAGTTGATGATGCCCGAAATGCCCAGCAGGATCGACACGATCATGATCATGCCATGCAGGGACATGAGCGCGTTATAAATCTGAGGGCCGGTCTGATTGAATAATTTGAAAGTCGTCGTCAGGAACTGTAATTGGGAAGCCGCCAGTTCTGTGCGGAAGATGAGAGCAAACAAGCCGCCCACACTGATCAGGACCAGCGCTGTGATCGTGTATTGGACACCGATCACCTTGTGGTCAAGTGAAACGCCCAGATATTTCTCCCAACCCGGTTTGTCCTCGTGATGTTCGGGGGTATCGATACCGCGTGCCCATTTCACCCAATCATCCATCACGCCGACGCCAAACAGGAAGGAAACCGCCCCCACCAACGCGCCAAACACCCAGGCAGGTTCACTAAAGAAGAAGGTGCCAAATAATTCTGTGCCGCGCAACCCCATGAGGAAGCGAATGGCAGTGACGAACAACCCGCCAAGGATCGTTCCCAGCACCTGCCAGACCAGCCCGCGCGTGATGCCGCGATAGCCGTACACACCAAAGAAAAAGGCGGTCACCGATGCCAGCAAAGCAAACAAGCCAGCCACCGAACCGGAGAAATTCAGCACCCCCGTTACTACGAAGTCCAACCCCAAGCCGACTCCGTAGCCGATCACCCCACCTACCAAAAGAAGCAGCAAACCGCTTCCAACGGATCTCGATTTCATCATAACTTCTCCTCCACAGATTATCGAAGCGTCTTGATAAACGCTACAATATCAGCGATCTGTTCATCTGTAAAACCGTAGGCAGGCATGAGTTGAGTCTCATAGCCAGCCACGATCTTTGCCTGCGGCGCCTTGATGGACTCGGCAAGGTACGCTTCATCGGCCAGCACAACGGAACCGTCCGCCAGTTCGACCTCATGCCCGAAAACGCCGTTCCATGTCGGACCCACGTTTCCGCCTACGCCGTTGATCGCGTGACAGGCCGTACATCCGCTGGCATTGACCAGCGCCTGACCGCGCCCTTCGGGCGTAGCCGCCGCTTCCGCAGCAAGTGCAACCTGCTCAGCCATCCAAGCGTCAAACTCCGCTTGCGACATGACGATCACCGGCGTCTCCATGGCATAATGAGAAGCGCCGCAGATTTCGGCGCAGCGCACTTTCCAGCTTCCCTCCATCGTCGGTGTGATCCGCATTTCGGTCACGCGCCCAGGCACGAGGTCCTGTTTGACACGAAACTCAGGCACCCAAAACGAATGGATGACGTCCGTCGAGGTCATCTGCAAATGCAACTGCTTCCCCACCGGCACTCGTAATTCAGGCGAAGTAACGCCATACTCCGGGTACTCAAAACTCCACGACCACTGCCTGCCCGTCACCTTAATGACCGTGGCTTCGGGATCGGCGCGCAGGGTCTGCGCAAGGGAATTTCCACCCAAATACGCAAAAGCCACCACCGCGAACAACGGCAGGATAGTCCAGGTAATTTCGAGGTTGGTATTTCCCTCGATGTGCTGGGCATCCGTCGTGTCGCCCTTTTTGCGCCGGAAGACAACAAGGCTATAGACCATTGGCACCACAATCAGGGCAAAAAGAAAGGACATGGCAATGACTTGCTCATTCCACATCCGATCGATAGGCACTGATTGTGCGCTGGCTTGCACGGGCATTAACCCTGCGCTGTCCAGTCCAATGTATGTGAGAACAGCCATTGCAATGACCAATATTCCCACTACCACAAAATGTCGCATACGCTCTCTCCTGAAAAAATGTCCGGAGTATCCCTCCCAGGATACAACAACAGCCTAATTTACCAAATTTTCCTATATTTGTCACTAAATTTGACGGACAAAATCCCGCTTCGCGCGGGACTTGAATCTGCTTCCGCTTAACCGGCAACGCCCAGCGCCGCCAGCACTTCCGCACTATGCTCTGCCAGACGCACACTTTCAAACACCTTCTGGATGATTCCGTTACCATCGATCAGAAAGGTCGTCCGCAATACGCCTTCATAGGCCTTTCCCATAAACTTCTTCGGCCCCCAAACCTGATAGAGGTCGCAGACCTTATGACCTTCATCTGCCAGCAACGGAAAAGGCAGCTGGAATTTTTTCTTGAACTTTACATGGGAAGCCACCGTGTCTGGGCTGACCCCCAGAATGACCACACCAGCCTTTTCATAGGCGGAATAGTCGTCCCTGAAATTACAGGCCTCCTTTGTGCACCCCGGGGTATCGTCGGCAGGGTAAAAGTACAATACTACATTTTCCCCGCGGAAATCGGAAAGCTTCCGCAGGGTATTGGCATCGTCAAATAGTTCAAATTCGGGAGCGGGAATCCCGGCAGGGATGGGCATGAGTTGGTCTCCTTGTCAGCCGCCCATTATACTCCTCCCGTGCGATTCGGGCCTAAACCCCGCATGAGAAAAATCAGGACCTTCGAGGAAACAACTTACTTCAAAGTGCGGATAAAAGTGACCGCCTGCCAGATTTGCTCTTCGGTCAGAATACCCTTCCATGCCACCATGGATGTCCCTGGTTTGCCCTCGCTGATGCGCCAGAATAGATAATCATCGTCCACTCTCCGGCTCAGCTCCATCAGGTCGGCTGGTTTCGGATCGAGAGATTGACTTGCCACCCCATCCCCTTTTCCAGTCTCGCCATGACACGTTGCACAATTCGTCTTGAACACGTTCGCGCCATCAACCGCCGCGCTCACATCGAACGGATTCATCCTCCCTGCATATTCCGCAGGGACAGTCGCCAGAGGAATCGGGGTCGAGTTGGAGGATGAGCCGCCTCCGCACGCCGCAAGAACAAGGACACCCAGCAAAATCAGAAAACTGAATTTTTTCATCATTCACACCTTTTATATCTGAGTTGACAAGAGAACCGCCACTTTATCAGTGGCGGCGGGGCTTTGCACGGGGTTCCCCGTTACAAGATTTTCACCTTTTTCAAGGCAGTCTCCAGCGCATCGATCGTGGCAGGCTTGATAATCATGGCGGAGGCGCCGAGTTTCATCACCTTGTTGCGAGTTTCAGGCTGGTCATCGGACGTGATCACAAACACCGGAATTGGCTTCAAACGCGGCTCGCGGCGAAGGTAGGCAAGCACCTCCGTGCCATCCACACCGGGCATGTTGATATCAAGGCAGACGAATTTCGGGGTGAAACCAGTCCCCAGGATCGCCATGGCGGCGCTGGAACCGTATGCCACACGTGCCTTTTGCCCCAGTACAGTGAGCATCTGATTTAACGCATCCGCCGTCGAGCGATTATCGTCTATGATAAGTGCTTCAGACATCTAGTCCTCCAAAATCACTGTGCCCATTACAGACACATCGTAACCAATCTGTCGAGAAACGGCTTTTCGGAATGCCGCATCAGCCAACAGTCCGAAAAGAGGCGCGAGCAGGTCGCTTTCCGCATATTCCTTTGGGATCACCAGGTCATATCGTTCCTGGAATAACGGGACAAAATCCAGATCCAGCGCCTGCGCGGCGGCGGCAATTCCCAGCCCGCAGTCGGCGCGACCGGACGCAACAGCCGCTGCAACGCCGAGATGAGTATACTCTTCCTGGGAATACCCCACAATAGAACTTTGGGGTATTGTCATCAAATTCAAATGATAATCGAGCAGAACGCGCGTACCTGCGCCGCGCTGGCGGTTCACAAACTGGACCTCGGATCTGGCGAGGTCTCTCAAGCTCTTAATTCCCTTTGGGTTTCCCTTCTTCACTATTAATCCCTGTTCGCGCCCGACCAATGCCACAACTTTCACAGGGATATTCGGCATGTACTGACGAATATAGGAAAGATTGTATTCGCCTGTCTCGGGATTGAGTAAATGCGAACCTGCGAGATGAGCTTCCCCGCGTCGAAGCGCGACCAATCCGCCCTGCGAACCGACATTGGCGGAGGCAAGCCGTCGATCATGCTCGGCAAGAAACTGTGCCATGAGATCGAGTGTGAGATCATGGGAGCCGATACAAAAGATGGTCTTCTCGATTTCAGCTCTGCTTCGATACAGACGAACCTGGATTTTCTCGCCCGCTTCAAATCCCTGTGTGCCGCTGGGGATCAACGCCAGGCCGTCGGCCTGAACCAGTGATGTGATCACACCCGCTCCTCGTGACAACGGCGCGGCAAGAAGTTTATCTCCCACCCTGCCAACAACAACCCGCACAAAATCATCATCGCCCGCAGGTGAAACAAGTTTGCGGGTCAGGATGGCTGTTTCTGCGGGTAATTCTTTCGGTCTTCTTCCCAGCCATTTTGCGATGAGAGGCTCAACGAAGATATCGATGGTCAGCGCAGCGGAGACCGGGTAGCCGGGAACACCTATGATGGGTATCAACTTTCTGGTTTCAGGTTTCCAGTTTTCCGAATTCTGATTCCCGGACTCTGATTCCCGTTTCACCATTCCAAAAATCACAGGGTGCCCCGGTCGAACGGCGACACCATGAACGAGGAGCGTCCCAAGTTTTTCCACAACCCGCGCAGAGAAATCTTCCGCGCCAGCAGAGGAACCGGCATTGAGCAAGACAAGGTCATGGTCCCTGGCGGCATCGGCTACACGCTGACAAATCAAGTCAAAATCATCCTTTGTAATTGGGAAGCGCTTCGGCTCGCCTCCCATCGCCTTGACCTGTGCCGCGAGGACGAGTGAGTTGTATTCGAGAATGTCTCCTGCCTTGAGCGTGCTGCCGATTGGAACAAGCTCCGTCCCAGTCGGAAGGATCGCCACTTTCGGTTTCCGTGACACTTTTATTTCCTGATAACCGGAAGCGGCAATTGCACCCAGATCGACAGGCTTGAGGATGTGGCCGGCCGGCAGGACCAGTTGTGTTGCGACAATATCTTCTCCCAGCGGACGGACATGACTCCATGGCGCGACTGCGGCGCGGATGCGAATGGATTTCGGTGAACGGATCTCTTTCGTGATCTGGTCATTCTCGTCCAGCGATTCGACATTCTCGATGGGGATGACCGCGTTCGCCCATTCCGGCAATGGATCACCTGTATCGACATATTGCGCTTCGGGCCCGATCCACAATCTCACCGGCGTGGAGGGCATCGCGCCATTTGTGGACACTGCACGCACAGCAAAACCGTCCATGGCGGAGGCGTGGTAATGCGGAGAAGAAACTTTCGCCCAGATCGGTTCCGCGGTGACGCGCCCCAAGGCATTCTCATCGAGTGGTATCGTTTCCGTCCCGAGAACACGCCAAAGATTGGCACCCTGCAACGCTTCTCTTAATCGCGCCTGGGCTTGAGCGAGGGGAATATCGTGAAGGTAGACAGACATGACGATTTCAGATCTATGATTTCGGCTTTACATAGTATGCAATACGAAATACATAATACGAATTACCATTTGCCGTTTCCTCAATTAACACTCACACTATCCATGGCTGCGCCAAGCCGCTTAATGATCTCGTCCACTTCCTCCTCATTGATTGATAATGGGGGCGCGAATGCCAGCGTATTCCCAAGCGGACGGGAACGCAAGCCGCGTTCCTGGGCGGCCTTGAAGATGCGCATCGCCGTGGCGGGGTCGGCGGCTTTCGTCTCCTTGTTAGAGACAATCTCCACTCCATAAACCAAACCCAATCCGCGCACATCGCCGACGAACGGAAATTCTGTCAGCGTTTTCAGACCATCGAACAAACGCTTGCCCAGTTCCTTCGCGCGGGCGGGATAATTCTCCCGTTCCATGATTTCCAGATTCTTCAGCCCCACCGCACACGCCATGGCATGACCGGAATAGGTATACCCATGCATGAACGCTTCCGACTCCGTGGCAGTTTCCATCGTCTCGCGGATCTCGTCCGAGATTTGGATTCCGCCCAATTGGGCGTAGCCGCTTGTGATGGCTTTGGCGAACGACAGGATATCCGGTTTGACACCCCAATGTTTGAGGGCAAACCACTCTCCGGTTCGACCAAAACCCGTGATGACTTCGTCCGCAATGAAGAGGACACCATACTTATCGCAAATTGCCCGCACTAACGGGAAGTAATCCGCAGGCGGGACAATGACACCGCCTACACCCATGACCGGCTCCGCGATAAACGCCGCGACAGTATCCGCTCCTTCGTGCAGGATCGCCTCCTCGAGCGCCCGAGCCGCGGCTTGACCAATCGTCTCGCCCGGTTTGAGCTCCCCTTCATAGCGATATGGGTTTGGCGCCGGGATGTGAACGAATCCCTCCGGAGCAGGACCGAACATGGCGTGATACTTTTCCAGCCCAGTGGCAAAGGTCGCGGTAAGCGTCACGCCGTGATAGGAACCTTTGCGCGCAATGACCTTATACTTTCCTGGTTTGCCTTTGCGCTTCCAGTAATAACGGGCGGTCTTGAAAGCGGAGTCGTTCGACTCAGACCCCCCGGATGTGAAGAAGGTGGTATTCAATCCTTCATAGGCAAAGCCTGCCAGCTTCTCCGCCAGTTTGATGGAGGGCAGATTGGTCATGCCGGAAAAATTGGATGTGAACGCCAGCTCTTTCATCTGATCATAGGCGGCTTTGGCAAGTTCTTCGCGTCCATATCCGGCATTGACGTTCCATAGCCCGGCCATGCCATCGAGTATCTTCTGCCCATCCGCGGTGTACAACCATACCCCTTCGCCACGCTCCACCACCAATGGATTGGCATGTGACTTCGGATGATACACCGGATGCAATTGTTTTTTATCTTTCTCAATCCAGGCTGTTGTTTGATCTGTCATCATGATCTCCAATTCTGTTGAAATAGTCTCAGGGTGGAAGGTTCGAGTCGGAAAGCTTTGAAACTTGCTAGCCAAGGACCTCCACATCATGTGGGCCGGACTCTTTCAGTCCTGCGCCGGTCATTCGCACAAAAATGGCTTTCTGTTGTAATTCCTCAATCGAGTGTGCGCCGCTGTAACTCATCCCCGATTGTAATCCACCGACCAGTTGGGTGAGCACCTCGCGTGCCTTGCCGCGATAAGGGACCGCCGCTTCCACGCCCTCGGCAACATAGTCCTCAATCTCCTCCTGGGTCAGGTCGTTACCTTCGCGTTTGTTGCGCTCGATATTCGCTTCGAGCGACGCCATACCACGCGACGCTTTGTATTTGTGTCCGCGGCGGGTCATGATCATACCGGGACTTTCGTCCGTACCCGCCAGCAGGGAGCCGATCATTACCGTCTGCGCGCCAGCCGCCAACGCCTTTGCCACATCGCCGGGGTGACGGATTCCGCCATCGGCGATGACGGGCACGCCGGCAGGGCGCGCCGCCTCGGCGCATTCGATAATCGCGGTCAATTGCGGCACACCGTGACCGGCAACCTGCCTCGTAATGCAGATCGAACCGGGACCCACGCCCACTTTCACCGCATCCACACCAGCATCGATCAGGCGCTTCGTCCCATCCGCGGTGGCAACGTTCCCGCCGATGATTTGCGTCTCCGGGAAATATTTGCGGATATTCCTGATCATCTCAATTTCAAGATGCGAGTCACCGTGGGCAATATCCACCACGATGCAATCTGCACCCGCGTGAAGCGCGGATTCCACGCGGCGCATCTCCTTATCGCGTACCCCCACTGCCGCACCGACTGCCAGCCGTCCTTTCGAGTCCTTCGTGGCTTTCGGAAATTGTGTAATCTTCATGATATCCTTCAAAGTCACCAGTCCGGCAATCTTTCCATCCTTATTCACCAGCGGTAATTTTTCCACGCGATACTCATGTAACAACCGTTCTGCTTCTTTCAGAGTCGTTCCCGGCGCCGCAGTGTGTACCTCCCGCGTCATGATCTCGGTCACAGGTTTGCTTTCGTTATCTTCAAACAAGAGGTCGCGTGTGGAAATGATGCCGATCAATCTTTGATTCTTGTCGACAATCAAAATACCGCCCGTACCGGTCTCCTCCACCACACGTTTTACATCGCCAACTGTATGTGATTCGGTCATCGTAATGGGATTGTCCACGACAAACGACTCTGCCTTCTTCACCCGCGCAATTTGACGTGCTTGTTCGGCAATGGTCATAAAACGGTGGATCATTCCGATGCCGCCTTCGCGCGCCATGGTGATCGCCATTTCACTTTCGGTCACCACATCCATGTTGGCGGAAACAATGGGAATTTGCAACTCGATCTTCTTCGTCAGGCGGGTTTTTGTGGACAATATACGCCGCGAATCGACATTGGAATATTGCGGGACAAGCAACACGTCATCGTATGTCAACGCCACATCAGGCAGGATTTTCATGGCAATCTCCTCTGGATTTCAATCGCACGAATTATAATGCGTGACGATGTCTACACACATTCTCAGTCTGACTCATATGCGCTTCACGCGGGACTTCGGCCTGACCCCGCTGAAAAAGCCTGACCCACGCGGACGCGTCGAAGCGGGAGCAAGCGCAGGCGCGGAAGAGGCGTGTGGTCGAGACAGGAAACGCGCGAAATTCAAAGTACGAAAGTCGGGGATTGGGAATGGCGCGAATCCCTCCCCCACTTCTAAAAAACCGGAGGTCTTATGACAGTCACAGCCGTGATCGGCTCACAATGGGGCGATGAAGGGAAAGGCAAAGCCGTCGATTTTCTCGCCGAGCAGGCGGATTACGTGGCACGTTTTAACGGCGGGAACAATGCCGGGCATACCGTCATCAATCAGTTCGGTACGTTCAAGATCCATTTGGTGCCATCGGGAATCTTTGCACGCAATACTGTTGGACTGATTGGTGGCGGTGTGGTCATTGACCCGGCGGTGCTGATCGAAGAGATCGAAATGCTGAACAAGGCAGGCGTAGGTGTGGAAGGCCGCTTGTGGATCTCGCCGCGCTCGCATTTGATCATGCCATACCACAAAATTCTGGATGGGTTGTACGAGGAAGCCAAAGGCGCAGGCGCAACCGGTACGACGCGGCGCGGCATTGGCCCTGTGTTTGCGGACAAGGTCAGTTACAACGGTATCCGCTGGACGGATTTTGCCAGCAACATGTTCGAGTCGCGTCTACAGGTGCAATTGGAGTTGAAGAACAAGATTATCGTGGCATTGGGGGGACAGGCCCTGAAGTATGAAGAAGTGCGCGATGCCTATCGCGAATATTATTTGAAATTGAAACCGTACATTCGTGAGCTATTCTCGCTCGTGCAGGATGGCTTGAAGGCAAATAAAAACTTCCTACTCGAACAGGCGATGGGAACCTTTCTCGATACAGACTGGGGCACTTATCCGTTTGTGACCGCGTCGACGACGATTCCCTCTGCCGCCTCGGCAGGGCTGGGCATCCCACCGCGTTACATCACAAATGTGGTCGGTGTGACAAAGGCATATACTACGCGCGTCGGCGCAGGTCCGTTGCCTACCGAGATCAAGGCAACCGACAGCGAAGTGTACAAAAAGTTCGGCGAAGTCGCCGCCACCACAGGACGCGTCCGCCGCGTAGGTTGGCTGGACTTGGAGGTCGTGAAAACCGCCGTGCAGATTAGCGGTGTGACCGAACTCTGCCTGACGAAATTGGATGTGTTGAGCGGCTTGGATGAAATTCAGGTTTGCACACGCTATGAATTGAGCTGTAACCCGGTCCGCTATGCTGATGTGGATTCCTATGGCTTGGAAAAAGTCGAGCCCATCTACAAAACTGTTCCTGGATGGAAGGAGGACATCGGTCAGGCGCGTTCGTTTGAAGCATTACCTGCAAACGCGCAGAATTACGTAAAGATGATTGAAGAAGCGGCGGGGATCCCGGTAAAGTGGATAGGCGTGGGTCCAGAGCGGGATGCGACGATTAGGAGATAGGTTTCGCAATCGAATGCGTAACTTTCATCAGCAATCTTCGTTATATATTAAAGCGGGAATTGCCCGCTGGAAACGATCAAACTTCATCATGAACTGGAGGTAACTATGGGCTGGCTTCTCTGGATAATCTTTGGCGCGTTCGCCGGATGGATTGCAAGTATCATCATGGGGAAGAACAAGAAAATGGGCGCCATTGCCAACATTGTGGTTGGCATTGCGGGCGCCTTCATCGGCGGCTGGATTATGAATCAATTTGGCGCGCAGGGCGTCACTGGTTTCAACCTTCCCAGCCTGTTGGTCGCGATCGGCGGCGCAGTCGTCCTGCTCTTCCTGGTTGGCTTGATCCGCCGCTAACAGTCATCAGGTCAAAGACAGAGCCGTGCACAAGAATGCATGGCTCTGTCTGCTTAATGGATCTTCCAGCATGGTTATAATTGCCTCATGTCGAAGCTCCTTATCCTTGCCCATAACATGGATGAATATACCCGGCGAATCGGACAAGCAGATTTGCCCTATTTGGAGATTGTCACCAGCCCCGCTGAATGTGACATCGTCCTCGGCGAACCAAGAATGGTCCGGGAGGCGCTTCCTCATCTTCCAGATTTGAAATGGGTACAGTCCATCTATGCAGGGGTTGAGCCTTTGGTCGATCCCACACAACGGCGTGACTATGTGCTCACCAACGCGCGAGGCGTGTTTGGCAGCTCGATGTCCGAATTTGTATTCGGGTACATGCTGTTCTTCAAGAAAAGGATTCAGGAGCGCATCCAAGCGCAGCAAGCCAGGAAATGGGACCATCTCGATGGTGGACTTCTACGCGGCAGGACCATCGGTCTGCTTGGGGTGGGCTCAATTGGTTCACACCTTGCAAAAACAGCAAAACATTTCGGCATGATAGTCAGAGGCTTCACCCGCGAAAGTGAGGGGTGCCCTCATGTGGACAAGTATTATCACGGCAACAACTTGCTCGACTTTGTGGGTGGGTTGGATTATCTTGTCAGTGTTCTTCCACGGACCGAGGAAACAAATCAGATTGTGAACGCAGAACTACTCGACGCCCTGTCATCTCATGCGGTCTTTATAAACGTTGGGCGCGGGAACGCGGTGGACGAGTCCGCTTTGGTGGAGGCACTCGAACAAAACAAGATTGCGGGCGCCGTGCTGGACGTCACGGTCCAAGAACCGCTTCCGGAGGAGCACCCATTCTGGACGACACCAAATTTGTTCCTTACCTTCCACACCTCGGCGATGAGTTACCCTGAAGACATAACAGAATTATTCATCGAGAATTACAAACTTTTCATCGAAGGTAAACCATTGAAATATCGGGTTGATTTTGAAAGAGGGTATTAATCAACAATCTGTTGCCGAGAAGAAAAATGAAACAATGACAAGGCACCCTCATTCAACAAGAGAGTACGTCGGGTGAAATTACGCCCCCTGGCAACAAAAAGTTAAGGAGACGCATGGCTGTCACACTCGCCGACATCAAACAAGCTGCCGAACGGATTGCACCCTACATCCATCGCACACCTGTCTTCACAAATGAAAACTTGAATCGACGCGTTGGCTCGCAGGTTTTTCTCAAGTGCGAAAATCTGCAAAAGGTTGGTGCGTTCAAATTCCGCGGGGCATGCAATGCGGTTTATTCGCTCAGCGCAGAAGAAGCGCCAAATGGAGTCTGTACTCACTCGTCGGGGAATCATGCACAGGCGCTTGCGCTCGCCGCACGGATGCGCGGTATTCCGGCATATATTGTCATGCCAAACAACGCGCCACAAGTCAAAAAAAATGCGGTCGCGGGCTACGGCGGGGTCATTACCTTTTGCGAACCGACTCTGGAAGCCCGCGAATCGACCCTCGCCAAAGTTGTCGCAGAGACCGGCGCAAACATCATCCACCCCTACAACGACGAACGCGTCATTGCCGGACAGGGAACCGCCACCCTTGAATTACTGGACTCCGTACCTGACCTGGACGTCATTATCACCCCCGTCGGCGGCGGCGGGCTGTTGAGCGGGACATCCATTGCAGCGAAGGGATTCAGAGCCGGGATCCGCATCATTGCAGGCGAGCCTGAAATGGCTGATGATGCCCATCGTTCGATGAACGAAGGCAGGATCGTTCCATCTGTAAACCCCAATACCATCGCCGATGGTCTGCTTACATCGCTGGGAACACTCACCTTTCCCATCATCCGCCAGAATGTCGAACAGATTGTCACAGTCAGCGAGCAGGGCATCATCGATGCCATGAAATTCATCTGGGAGCGCGCCAAGATCATTATCGAGCCATCCGCGGCAGTGGCGGTCGGCGTACTCTGGGAAAAGAAGATCGACCTGCGCGGCTTGAAAGTTGGCGTCATCCTCAGCGGAGGAAATGTAGATTTGGCAAAGTTGCCTTGGCAATAATAACTCCTTGGGATGTACCATTCCCGTTCATCCTTATTCCTCCGCCTTCACCCTTCAGGAGAACTTATGCGCCTCATCAACATGATCACTGCCGTTGATCTGCATGCCTGCGGCGAGCCGGGGCGCGTCATCACGGGCGGAATTCTTGATGTCCCCGGCAAGTCGATGTTCGAGAAGATGAAATACTTCGAAAAACATCACGACGACATCCGCCTACGCATATTGCGCGAACCACGCGGGTATCCCGCCTTGTGTGCCAATATCATCCTGCCACCCACTCACCCCGATGCCGATGCGGGTTTCATCATCATGGAACAGGTTGAGTATCCGCCCATGTCTGGAACCAACACCATTTGTGTAGCGACAACCCTGCTCGAGACTGGAATGCTTCCGATGACGGAACCAGTGACCGAGTTCGTACTCGAAGCGCCTGCCGGGTTGATCGGCATTCGTGCAGAATGCAAGGATGGCAAGGTCACTCAGGTCACATTTAAAAATGTTCCGGCATTTGCAGTGCACCTTGACGTCAAAGTGGAAGTTCCCAAGCTCGGCACCGCCACTGTGGATGTCGCCTGGGGCGGCATGTTTTACATGATCGCCGACGCGGCACAGTTTGGTTTGCAACTCACACCCGACGAAGGCAGGGATATCACACGCATCACCGAAATGGTAAAGACTGCCACTGCCGAACAATATCCTGTGGCGCATCCCGACAACCCCGGGATCACCGGTCCCACCATTGGGCAACTTTCTGCGCCGCCGACAAACCCGAACGCGCACCGAAAAAATGTCGTCACAGTTTCGACGGGGGTACTCGACTGGGAAAAACCTGCTACATGGACAGGCGTCATTGACCGCTCACCGTGCGGCACCGGCACATGCGCGAAGATGGCAACACTCTACGCACGCGGACAACTTGGTTTGAATCAAGATTTTCGCCACGAAGGAATTTTGGGAACCATTTTTACTGGTCGGCTCGTCGAAGAGACCAAAGTCGGACCCTACGCGGCGGTTGTCCCCACCATCGGCGGCACCGCGTGGATCACTGCCATCAATCAATTTGTCGTTGATCCCAGCGATCCGTATCCGAACGGATTTACAGTCAGGGATATTTGGTGAACTGCAGGTAAGGCTACATCAAAAACACTTCGACGATCTCGCCTGCGCTGAGTCCTGTGGCGTCGGGAGGAATGCGCAACAACCCATCAGCAGCAGCAAGTGTAAAGATGAGGTTCGATTTGCCGAAAATTGGCTCTGCCGCAAAAAGATCACCGCCCTCTCTGCTAACGGGGGAGGAGAGAAGCTTGACAGGCCACCAATCCTCACGGCCAGCTTGTGAAGGGAGGTTCACGGTTAACTTTGCCATCACGGTTGCCTTTGGCGCCGGCAACACACCCAACAACTTTTCAATCACAGGCGCAACGAACAGGTACCCATTCACCAGGGCGCTGACCGGATTGCCAGGCAAGCCAATCACCGCCCTGCCGTTACACACGCCGAGGATGGTCGGCTTGCCGGGACGCGTGTTGATGCCATGAACGAGGACCCCCGGCTCTCCCAGCGAGCGGATGACGTCGGCGGTCATGTCGCGGGTGGAGGCGGAGGAACCAGCCGTGATAATGACCGCGTCACAATCAGATAACGCCTGCGCCGCCGCGTCTTTCAACGCCTGAAACTGGTCACGGATGATCCCATAGCGTTTTGCCACACCTCCGCTTTTTTCGACGAGCGCGCCAAGCGTATACGAGTTGATATCGCGGACCTGCCCCGGTCGCGGTGACTGACCCGGGTCGATCACCTCATCGCCGGTCGAGAGCAATCCTACCCGTATTTTTTTTGCCACACGTACGGACAGAATGCCCAATGCCATAAGCCCACCGAGTTCCGCCGGACGGATGCGCGTTCCCTTGGGGAGGACAAGTTGCCCCTGCGCCACATCCTCCCCAATGCGGATCATATTCTCGCCATCGGCAACTGCGCGGGAGATTTCGATTTCTTTTCTCACAGTGTCGTCAGGTCTGAGTCCCGATGAGGCGACGACCTGCGTGTACTCCAGCATCACAACCGCATCCGCGCCATTCGGCACCATGCCTCCGGTGTGGATCAACGCGCATTGCCCTGGTTCAATCTCGAAGACGGGCGCGTCTCCCATGGGGACTTCGCCAATGAGTGTCAAGTAAGCGGGCAGGGAGTCGGAGGCGCCGTGTGTGTCGCTGGCGCGGACGGCGTATCCATCCACAGTGGAGCGCTGGAAGTCGGGCAATGGATGGGGCGCGCGGATGTCTTCGGCAAGGATTCGGTTCAAAGAGGATGGAACGTCGATCCATTCGGAATCAATTTCCGGCGCAGAAAGATGCGAAAGCATCAAGTCCCGCGCGGCATCTGGAGGGAGGAGGGTCAAGAATTCGGGCATATAGTGCGGCAAGCTCCAGGTATCCGGTTAGCGAAGCCAGAAAGCCATAGTGATGAAATAGGCGGTGAGTCCAAAGACGGCGAGGGCGGTGGCGGCGAGGAGAGTCCAGTTGACCCGGGCTCCAAGGGAGATGTTGCGGAGTTGGTAGAGCTGGAAGAGGGCAAAGGGAAGCGTAAGGAAGGCAGGCCAAATCAACGAAAACAATAAACCGAAGGTCGGAGAGAGTGACAGAAAAATGTACGCAAATATGAGAAAGATATTGTGCAGTGGCACAACGCGTTCCCAGCCAAGACGCGTGAGAAACGTGACACGTCCATATTTTTGGTCGGAGGCAAAGGAGGGGAAATCCATCGCGATGAAATAAGCCAGCCCCAGAAAAGTCAGCGGGATGGTCAGCATGAGAAAGCGATGGGTCTCGTCCGCCTGTAACACAAATGCCAGTGAGGGGATCACATAGGCAATATGCGCGGCGAGGATGAATTCGCCGAAACCACGATTGACAAACCTGAAGGGCGGAATTGAGTAAGCAAGAATGAACAGAAGAGAGAGGAGCAGAAGGAGAAAGGTTTGCGGGGAAAGCGACGATATCTGGTTGAGAAGGTAAGCAATCAACGCAACGGCTGCGAGTGAACCAATCGACACATACAGGGCATTATTGCGCAAGGACTGCCGCTCTCTGCGCGTTTCGTTCTCCTGAAGAGGTTCCACATCAAGGCGGAAAACTTCAGCGAGGAGATTCATGCTCGTTTGAGAGAGAAGAACGCCGAGGAGTCCCAGCCAGAAGAAATCGGGCTGGAGGGTCTTGCCGAGGTAATCGGCGATGCTCGCGCCGAGGAAGTAGGTCAGTGCGGCGAGGAGCAGGGTCATGGGACGGGCAAGGCGGAGGAGGTTTTTCAATTTTGATTTTCCGATTGATTGTCAATAATTTGAGGGTGGGAACTAAAGACTGTGAGAGGGGTGAAAGAAAAAAGAGGAAACAAAATTATCCAACCGTTCGACCGCTTGCGGAAGATTCTTCCTCCCCAATCCTAAGCGGAAGTGGTTATGTGAATCGTCGTACATCGAACCGGGCAGGAGCAACACACCAGATTTCTTGACGAGATCATCACAAAAATCTTCCACGTTTCCTTTGAGCAGGCGCGGGAAACCCATTGAGCCAGCTGTGGGACGATTCCAGGTGAAGAGTGAAGAATGACGAGCGAAGAGGTCGTCAATGACGGAGAGATTGGATTGGATGATTCCGAGGTTTCGTTCGGCGAGTTCCTGCCGATGACGTATGCCTACCTCCGCAAGAAATTCACTCGGCGCGGAGTTACAGATGGTGGTGTAATCCTTGAGTGACGCCATCTTCTCGCAGATCTTTTTGTTCTTCGTGGCGACCCAGCCAATGCGCAAACCGGCAAGCCCATAGGTTTTGGAGGTGACGCCTAACGAGACAGCATGATCACCGTAATCGCATCCGGCAGGGAGGCGCGCCGCGAGGTCATATTCCGATTCGCGATAGACCTCATCGGAAAACAGGATTATCTTCCTTTCCTGCGCAAATTTATTCAGATCATCGAAATCGGCGCGGGACATGAGATAACCGGTTGGATTGTGCGGCGTATTGACAACAATGACTTTGGTGTTGGTCCGCATGAGGTGACGGAGTTCATCCAGATCAAGTGCCCAGCCATTTTCTTCACGTGCCCGCCACGGACTGACATCACAACCGATGCTTTTCGCTACATCCCGCAGGGATTGATAGCATGGCGTGTGGACGATGATATGGTCGCCCCTCTCCAGGGTAACTTGCATGAACAGGAAGATGGCTTCCTCCGCCCCACTATGAACGAGGATTTCTTCCGGCTGGATGGTTTCGTAGACCTTGGCTATTTCCTGTCGCAACGCGGGGCTTCCTTGCGATTCGGTATATCCGAGCCAGATACGCTGGAATTTTTCCGCGGCGCCGGGCTCAAGCGCCAGCAAATCCGCGATGGACATGGATTCACAATCGGAGGAGCACAACAGGAACTCAGTGTTGAATTCGTATTTGGCAAAGTAACGTTCAAGTTTGAATGGCGGGAGATTCATTGTTTAACCACGAAGAACAGAAGGGCATCAAAATCGGACAATTTTAAATAACAAAAGGTCTCTCTTTGGCTTTTCCTTCGCGTACTTCGTATCCTTTGTATTTATTGTTGCAACACTTTCTTCATATCCCGATAATGGAGCTGATTATGCAGGTATAACATTTTAATCATTTCGCGAATCGAAGTCATGCCGAGGAAGGGATGTCTGCCTTGTTTTTCAAGGTCCGCTTCAGAAAGCGATAACGTCCACGCGATGGAGGTGTCGCGCACTTCCTTGAATTGCTCGAGCAATTCTTGGGGAGACAGTCCTTTGGTCCTTGCCTGCATGCTGGCATTATAGCGGTCGATCGAGAAATCGTCGGAGGAGCCTGTGCCGCCCAACCGGATCTGCTCGAAGAGTTTGACCAATCCGCGCTCAGAGGTGACAAAGTGAGCGAGCACATTGCGGATGGTCCATGTTTCGCCTTCGGTGTAGACCTCTGCATTCCATTGGTCGTCGGTCAGGCCGGCAAACAGGGAAAAAAATTTTTCCCCTTCGGATTTCAACTTGTCGGCAAGTTCGTCAAGCTCAGACATTAAAGCCTCCTTTGGCAGGGAAACCAGTCATCATCCATTCAATAAAAAGTTATATCAAAGAATACCCCCCATCCACGACGATCGTTTGGCCCGTAATATACTCATTCGCTAACAAAAATTCGAGCGCGGAAGATATTTCTTCGGTTCGCGCGGGACGTTTGAGCGGAATCCGATTAATCAACCGCTTCCACTCCTCCGCCGGGACAATGTCCGATTGCAGGACAAAACCCGGCGCAATGGCATTAACACGAATTCCCGGCGCGAGGGCGCGGGCAAGAATCTTTGTCAACGATTCGAGCGCAACTTTGCTGATGGTGTAGGACGGATAACGACTCCATACCTTTTGCGCGCCTATATCCGTGATATTGACAATCAGCCCGCCACGGGTCATTTTTTTTGCACATTCCTGCGCAAGAAGGAATGGAGCCCGCAGGTTCAAGTCGAGGGATGTATCCCAGTCTTCGAGGGAGAGTACATCCACGGTTCCGTTGGGCATGAAGGCGGCAGAATTGACGAGAACATCGAGGGAATCGAAAGCGGAAAGCAGGGAATGGATCTGCCCGGGATCGGTGAGGTCAGCTTGGGCTAAGGCGACGCGTCTCGAAAGCGATTCAATCTCCGCCTTGGTCAGAAACGCCGCGTCGGACGAGCGATGATAATGAAGGATGATATCGTATCCTAAACGCGCAAGAGTCAATGCAAAGGCTTTCCCCAGTCTGTGTGCCGCGCCGGTGACAAGGGCGAGAGGTGATGACATACCCCCATTATAAACGTACGGGCGGGTAACTGGACCCGCCCGTATGAATTATTTGCGAAAAAAATTGGAAACGAAAAACCAGATATTGGCAGGGCGTTCTGCAAGCCGACGCATGAAATATGGATACCAGTGTGTGCCAAACGGGACATACACACGCACAGGAAAGCCTTCTTTCACAAGTTGTTCCTGCAATTCGCGGCGGATGCCGTAGAGCATCTGGAATTCAATGGCGGACTTTGGCAAACCAACCTTCTCGGCATATTGTCTGGCAAAGGCAATGCGCTTCTCATCGTGTGAAGCAATGGCGGGAATTGGCGGGATGCGCCCGTCTTCACTGAGGGTATTCTGTTCGCTCTTGAGCGCAGCGTCAATCATGATCTTTGCCAGCAGGTCATAGTTCGCATCCACATCCGACTTCTTGGGGTAGGCCTTGTCGGCGGGTTCTTTATACGCACCTTTGACCAGGCGGAAGCGGGTTCCCTTGTCAAGAAGTTTGCGGGTATCCTCTTCGGCGCGGTAGAGATATGATTGCACCGCCATACCCACCTGCCGGGTGGTGAAGCCGCGCTCCAGCATGGCGTTATAGGTCGAGATCGTCACATCGGTATAAGGCGTATCTTCAATATCGATGCGCACAAAGTTATCATGCCGGCTTGCCAGCTCCAAAATGCGGACCAGATTTTGGCGACAGATCTCCTCGTCCAACCCCATGCCGATCTGGGTTAATTTGATGGATACATTCGCTCTCACCCCCGCTTTATCGATTTCAGTTAATACTGTCAAGATATCGTCAGTAGCCTTGTTGGCTTCCTCCACCGTGGAAGTATGCTCCCCCAGATGGTCGAGTGTTGCATTGATGCCCTTGCCATTTAATTCCCGCACGGCGCGAATGGCGTCTTCGATGCGCTCCCCGGCAACGAAACGCGATGCCGCCTTCCACGCGACCCCCCAGCTTGTGACCAGTTTCTGCGCCCAGGCAGCCTTGGAGAGATAAATCAAAAAGGAGCGGAGCATGTTCCCATCCTCAGAGAAAATTTTATGGTGCAAACCGCACAAACGGTCAATTTATTCTAGCACAAACGGAAAAATGAGTGTGTTATACTTTTTCACGATGTTTGTCATATTTTCGGAGGTTCTGTGAGGAATCGACGTTCCATCCCCATTCTGCGGGGCATTTCCATCGCAATCCTATCCATCGCCATCGTGCTGACCATCATTTCCCTGATCGGGTTTAGCCGCCAGCGCAATAATTACCCTGCCGGAATGAAGATTGCAGGCGTATCGGTCGGCGGTGTGAATCCGCAGGTGGCGTCTGAACGCGTCCTGCAAGTCTATTCATCCCCCATCGAAGTGCAATACGGTGAGGCGGTTATTCACATCGATCCATCGGTCGTCGGCTTTGAATTGGACCTGGACAGCATGATTGCCGCGGCAGACCTGGAACGGACCGGCGGCTCTTTCTGGGGGGGATTCTGGGACTATCTATGGAATCGTGACCCAACCCCTGTAGAAATCCCGTTAAGCGCCACAATTGCGGAAGACCGTTTGATCGCCTATCTCCAAAACGAGATCGCCCCACGCTATGACGAGCCCCCCACCCCAGCACAACCTGTCCCCGGCGGCACGACATTCCTGCCGGGCATCCCGGGCAGGACATTGGACATCGAACGCGCTGTCCGCCTGATCGAAGAAACGCTCCGCTCGCCCACCAATCGCACGGTCGTCCTCTCGTTTCAACGCAGCGCGGCGGCGCGTCCTACCATGGAAAATCTCGAAATCCTCCTCCAGCAAAACATCACAGGAGCAGGTTTTGATGGCGTGATTGGTCTATACCTGCTCGACCTGCAAAATGGACAGGAAATCCACTTTGCCATGGATAAGGGTCAGCCAATTTCCGTGAATCCTGATGTGTCCTTCACGGCTTCCAGTACGGTCAAGATCCCTATCATGGTCTCGTATTTCATCAAATACGGGACCGCCGCGCTGGACGAGCAATCCACCAGCCTGATTCTCGACATGATTCGCAAGTCCGAAAACCCGCCTGCGGATCGGCTGATGGAGCGGCTGGACCCGTTCCGCGGCCCGCTCGTAGTGACGGATGATATGAGAAGGATTGGGTTGGAGAATACTTTCATTGCCGGCTTCTTCTGCAGCCCCGAATCACCCTGCCCTCTGCTCCAGCGCATTACGACGCCTGCCAACTCCCGCACGGATGTCACTACCGACCCCGATGTCTTCAACCAGACCACCACTTCGGATGCAGGCATGTTGCTCGCTGATATTTACCAGTGTGCCACAACCGGAGGCGGCGCCTTGATCGCGGCGTTTCCCGACAAGATCACCAGCCAAATCTGTCAGCAGATGATCAACTTTTTGGCATTGGATAAGATCGGGGTTCTGATCGAAGCGGGCGTCCCCGAGGGGACACAGGTCGCCCATAAACACGGTTGGATCAGCGAACCATCCACGCTGGTCATCAAGAATATCAGCGACTCCGCCATCGTTTACACACCCGGCGGGAATTATGTTCTGGTGATCTACGCCTATCACCCCGTGCAAACCGTGTGGGACCCGGTCTCGGCGCTTTTCGCGCAATTATCGCAGACTGTTTACAATTTCTATAATCTGCCCACCCAGTAAGGGAGTTCGTATATAATAACCAAACCATGAGCGCGGCGCTGGGATTGTATCGTCTTCAACAAGTGGACAGCCAGATCGATCAGATCCAGGCCCGTCTGAAGGCAATTCAGGAAGCCCTGGAGAACGATATCGAACTCAGGGCTTCAATTGAACGATATAACCTCTCTGAAAAGAAATTCAAGGATGCGGAGCGTGCAGTAAAACTCACAGAGGCGGAGGTCGAGAAACAGCGCATCAAGATCGAACAGACCGAAGCCAGTCTGTACGGTGGACTTGTTCATAACCCCAAAGAATTACAGGATCTGCAAAAGGATGTCGCTTCGTTGAAACGCTACCTCGAGACACTTGAAGAGCGCGAACTGGAAGCCATGCTTGTAATGGAAGCCGCGGAGTCCGAGATGCAATCCGCGCGTTCTGAATTGGAACGTGTACGCGCCAGCAGGGGCGATCAAAGTCGCGACCTCACCAGGGAAAGCGAATCTCTTCACAAAGAACGCGAACGGCTCGACGCCGAACGCAAAGCCGTCATGAGCAATCTCGCCGCTCAGATGGTTGGAATCTACGACCAGCTCCGCCAGCAAAGACGCGGCATCGCCGTTACAACCATCAACGACAACTCCTGCGCGGCGTGCGGCACCACATTGACATCCTCGCAACAACAAAACGCACGTTCGACCAGTCAACTATTTCATTGCCCTACCTGCGGACGGATTCTGTATGCAAATTGACTTTCATATCTATCCGTTTGCCTTCTTCGTCGGTTTCGTAACTGGGATCGCATTCTATTACTTGATGGGGAAAATCCGTCCGCTACTCAACCAGATTCGCGAGAATATGAGGGAGCAGCGCGAGGCCGCGCAAGTTCGGCGCACAAGCGGGTTGGAGGACAATCACCGCCGCATCACGTTGCGACGCGCACAGGGTATGCACCTCGCCGCGCCTTTATTTGCGCTGGGCGAAATCATACAAGAGCCGCGCCTGATGGCCCCTCCAGCGCGCGTGGAGCCGGGCGTGGTGGGGCTGCAGGAGGATGTGATCTCGCAGACCCTGCCCTATATGCCTGCCTGGCCCGAACTTGCCGCTGTCTATCATGCGCCGACTTTGAGTCTATCAGATGCCGTTGCAGGCGGGACGAATCTCGTCATCGTCGGCGCGGCGGGCATGGGAAAGACTGTCGCCCTCGCTCATCTCGCTTCGATGGCTGCCAACCTCAAGGTCCGGCTGGAGACGAGCGGGGAAATGGACGCGGTGCCGTATCTTTATCACGTCGCAGATTTGCAGCTCCCTCACGATCCGTCAAAAGACCCTGTCAATATCGTCATACACGCGGCCAGTGAACATGCGCCCATGTTCGATCTGGGGCGGCTTCCGGGGTTCATTCAGCAGACTTTCAAGAATGGACAAGCGTTGTTGTTGGTTGATGGTTTTGATGAACTCGACCCCGAAGGGCAGGGACAGGTCGTGGAGTGGTTTAAGAGCCTGATGCAGGCATATCCGAAATCGAAAATTGTGACCACTGCCTGCGTTGGTCATTTGAACGGCCTTCTCGGTCTCGGCTTCAATCCGCTCGCCATTGCGGCATGGGACGCCAAACAGAACGCGCGTTTCATCCAGCAGTGGGGTGAGTTGTGGTCGCAAACGGTCGCGATGGAGGCTTGGGCGCAATCGCATGCCGTGCAGATGGATCCCATCCTGCTCAATTCCTGGCTGATGACCGACAACACGGGTCTGACTCCCTTTGAGTTGACTCTGAAAGTCTGGGGCGCGTACGCCGGTGACAGTCTGGGGCCGCGCGTGTTGGATGCCATTGCCACCCATGTTCGCCGGGTCGCTCCGAGCGGGACCCCCGTCGCGGCGCTGGAATTGCTGGCGATGCAGGTAATCCTCACAGCACAACCGATCTTTGACCCGCGCAAGGCGCGTGCATGGGTAAAACAGTACGATATTGTGGACGACAAATCCATTGAAAGCGCGGAAACCGCTTCAGAATCGCCGGATGGAAAACCGGTTCCTCCCACCGATTCGCAAAAGATACGCATCAAAAAATCGAAGGCAGGGGAGGTTGTTCCCACCTTTGGCTTGTTGAGCAAGATGGTGGAAAGCGGTTTGCTCATCTCGCATCCGAACAACAGGATGCGCTTCCTGCATCCCGTCCTTAATGGGTATCTGGCAGGCCAGGCAATCGGCGACAATGATGCCGACACGACTCTGCTCGCTCAGCCGGAATGGAACGGAAAGACCCTTTCCCTTCGTTATCTCGCGGCACGCGGTGATGCGACCGCTGTGGTGGACATTCTGTTGAAAGAATCCGACCTTCCGCTGCACACACAGGTGTTTACTGTCGCGCGCTGGCTCCGCGATGCTCCCAGGGAAGCCGCATGGCGCGGCAAGGTTTTTGCCAGTTTGCTGAACATCCTGCAGGCGGAGGGACAGCCGCTGGCGCTTCGCGGACAGGCTATGGCGGCATTCGTAACCAGCAATGACCCGGGCGCGGCGGCCCTCTTCCGGCAATTGCTCGGTTCGCGCTCTTTCGATCTCCTTCCACTCGCGGCGTTGGGCAGCGGCGCCTTGAAAGACGCCAAGGCGGTGGACATGCTCGAAGAAATATTGCAGGCTCCGGTGGGGGCGGTGAGGCGTGCAGCCTGTCTGGCATTGGTTGCCATTGGTACGGAGAAATCCATCGAAACGGTTGCACGCGCCCTTCTCCAGGGCGACGAAGAACTCCGGCGCGCCGCTGCAGAAGCCATGGCGAACGATCCGACCGAGGGACATGCCATGCTCAAGGAGGGCGCGACCCTTGCCGACATCATGCTGCGCCGCGCCGTGGTGCACGGACTTGCTCATGTCCGGCAGCCTTGGGCAACCGAGATACTCCAGCATATGCAGGTGGAGGACGACCAATGGGCGGTGCGTAATCTCGCGGCGCAATATCTCGAGCAAATGGCAGTCATTGACCCGCGTGTACCGCGCAAACTTCCCGCACCTTCAGAGTCCGCGTGGCTGATCGAGTTTGCCGGAAAACAGGGCGTCGGCATCCCGCGCGGCGGACCGGCGACCGATCTCCTGCTGACCGCCTTCAAAATGGGCGACACGGAACAACGCCTGGCTGCCCTGCCCTATCTCAAACGCTCGGCAAACGAGGGAGTTATCGGCGCACTGTACAACGCCGTGTATGGCGAAGACCCCGAAGTACGCGAGGCGGCATTCTACGCCATCGAAGAGATCGGCGCAAACGGTATGAAATTACCACACCCAAACCAATTTGGCGTAGGCTGACATGCTCATCATCAATGCAACCCTCATTACGTGGGAATCGGAGAATCGTGTTCTTGAAAACGGCGCTCTTCTGATCGAGAATGACCGCATCAAGGAGATTGGATCCACAACAGACCTGAGTGTCAAATATTCAGGCGAAGAAAAACTGGATGCGCGCGGGCAATACGTCATGCCTGGCAATATCTGCGCCCACACACACTTCTATGGCGCCTATGCGCGCGGCATGGTAATCCCCGGCCCCGCACCCAAGGACTTCCCTGAGATCCTCAAAAAATTATGGTGGCCCCTTGACCGCTCGCTCGACGCGGAAAGCATCCGATATTCGGTGCTTCCCTGTCTTGTAGACGCGATCAAACATGGTACGACGACTCTCATCGACCACCACGCCTCGCCCAACGCCATCGATGGCTCACTCGACATTATCGCGGAAGAAGTTGAGAGAGCCGGGCTGCGGGCAGTCTTGTGCTATGAAGTAACCGACCGTGACGGCGAAGCGAAGATGAAAACCGGCATCGAGGAAAACCTCCGCTTCCTCAAGCGGACGAAAAGCCCGCTTCTTGCCGGGACATTCGGTCTGCACGCCAGCCTTACACTTTCAGACTCATCCTTGGCGTTGTGCCGCCAATCTGTGCCAGACGATGTGGGTTTTCACATCCACACCGCCGAGCATGAATCAGACGAATATGACAGCCTCGGCAAGACCGGGCTGCGCGTGATCGACCGCCTGCACAGGCATGGCATCCTTGGGCCAAAAACCATCACCGCGCACGGAGTCCACTTCGATGCGCGCGAGATCCAATTGCTCGTCGAAACCGGAACATGGCTCTCGCACCAGCCGCGTTCGAACATGAACAACGGCGTTGGCGTGGCGCCAGTCGAATCGATGATGCGCGCCGGGGTCAGGGTTTGTCTTGGAAATGATGGCTTCTCCAACGCCATGTGGGAGGAATGGAAAGCCGCATATCTTCTTCACAAGGTCCACCACCGTGACCCGCGCCGCATGAACGGGTATGATGTTCAACAGATGGAGGTCTACAACAATGCCGCGCTGGCGAATGTCTTCTTTCCATCCGCGCCCATCGGGCAGTTTGTCCCCGGCGCGTTCGCTGATATCATTTTTGTGGACTATCAGCCCAACACCCCTTTGACTGCCGGCAACCTGCCGTGGCATATTATCTTTGGCGTCCAGCAAAGCATGGTCACCACAACCATTGTGGCGGGAAAAATTCTGATGAAAGACCGTACATTGCTGACACTTGACGAAAAGGAAATCTCGGCTCAAGCCCGTGAGATCGCGCCAAAGGTCTGGGAAAGATACAACAAGGAAGTAGCAAAGGTTTTGTAGAGGAGAATTTCATGGAAGAGAAAAAACCGTTGATGGTGGCCATCGCCGTGCTCGGCGGCACAGGCAAGGAAGGCAAAGGACTTGCCTATCGCTGGGCAAAGGCTGGTTACCGTGTGTTGATCGGGTCGCGTTCCTCTGAAAGAGCCGTGACTGCGGCATCGGAGATCATGGAACTGCTGGAAGGCTCCACATCCGTGGTGGGAATGAGCAATCGGGAAGCTGCGGAACAGGCGAATATCGTGGTGTTGACCGTACCGTATGCCGCCCATCGCGACACGCTGGAAAGTGTGAAGAATGTACTCCAGGGGAAAATCCTGATCGATGTCACCGCGCCGCTCGTACCGCCCAAAGTGACCAAGGTGCAGATGCCTCCTGCCGGTTCCGCGGCGCAGGAGGCAAAAGAGATTCTTGGCGCAGGTGTGGAGGTCGTGGCCGCCTTCCAGACCATATCGCACGAACACTTGCTGACCGATGAGGATATCGACTGTGACGTCCTGGTCACTGGCTCCAGCAAGGATGCACGCGCCGAGGCGTTAACCCTGGTCGAAGCCGCCGGGCTGACCGGCTGGGATGCGGGTCCCATTGAAAACTCGGTTGTGGTCGAAGGATTGACCAGTGTGCTCATTAACATCAACAAACAGTATGGCTCCAAACACTCGGGCATCAAGATCACGGGTGTTCCGCGCAAAGAATAAAGTGTCATCGCTCATACTCACGCCGCTGATTAACATCCCCCTTATCCGCCGAGATGACAACTTGGCGGATATTATTGTTGCATCTTTGCAAGATTCCCGAATTACACTTGAAGATGACGACATTCTCGTCCTTGCGCAGAAAATCGTCAGCAAAGCGGAGGGGCGTGCAATCAATTTGGTGACGGTCACTCCGTCCGCACGCGCCATCGAACTCGCAAAACAAACGGAGAAGGACCCGCGCGTGGTCGAATTGATGTTGCAGGAAAGTAATGAAGTCCTGCGTACTCGACCGGGTGCGATCATTGTCGAGCACCGGCTTGGTTTCGTCTGCGCGAATGCAGGCATCGACCACTCGAACGTGGCGGGGGCGGGCGACTCCGTCGAGGAGTGGGTGTTGCTTCTTCCAACGGATCCGGACCGGTCGGCGAGGAAGATGCGGGATGAAATCCAAGTTAAAACCGGAAAAAGGATTGGTATCCTAATCATCGATTCGCACGGACGCGCATGGCGTAATGGGACAGTTGGAATTGCCATCGGCATCGCGGGACTGCCGGGAATGGTCGATCTGCGCGGTCATCCCGATCTTTTTGGCTACACTTTGCGCGTCACTCAGATTGGTGCAGCCGACGAACTCGCCGCGGCGGCTTCGCTCATGATGGGGCAGGCCGCGGAGGGAACGCCGGTTATCCATGTGCGCGGTTTTCCATATGAATTGCGTGAGGCAGCCTTGAATGAATTGATTCGTCCCAAAGAACAAGACCTCTTCCGTTAAGACCCGGAGCCTGAATATGGACATGGAACCTGACACTCTATTTTGGCAACAGATGATGGATCTGCTCCAGACCAACCCGACCGTTCTTGACCGTCCCAAAGGAAAACCACACCCACGCTGCCCTGAACTCATCTATCCGCTTGATTATGGCTATCTTGAAGGGACATCCGCAGGCGATGGCGATGGGGTTGATGTCTGGTTTGGCTCACTCGAATCAAAAACGCTAACAGGAATCTTATGCACATTTGATAGGATTAAGCGCGATGCGGAGATCAAACTACTGCTTGGATGCACAAACGCAGACGTTCAGATCATCCGGAATTTCAACAGAGAAATGGCAACACTTTTCATATCAAACCCGCTGGCAACAAGATGACCTTTCCCAAAGATTTTCTCGACCTGCTCAACGAAAATACAAAAGCCCTGCTGTATTTGGCGACCATCATGCCCGATGGTTCACCACAAGTCACGCCTGTATGGTTTGATATTGATGGTGAACACATCCTTATCAATACCAATGAGGGACGCGTCAAGGACAGGAACATGAAGGCTCGTCCGCAGGTGGCGATGGCCATTCAAGACCCCAATAATCGCTATCGCTATCTCGGCATTCGCGGCGAAGTTGTAAGCTACACAACAAAAGGCGCAGATGAGCACATCAACAAATTATCCATTCGATACGATGACAAACCCTGGACCCACCGCCCGGGACAACGGCGGATCATTTTCCGGATCAAGCCAACACACTTCGACGAACACGATTGACCTGCACCATTTTTTACGGACTCGCCGCTCAATCCGGCGTTTCAAACCAGACCCGGTGTCTGAGTCCGTTATCCAAAGAATCCTCACCACCGCAACCTTTGCCCCCTCCGCGCACAACCGCCAGCCGTGGCGATTCGCGGTATTGACCGACCCATCCGTCAGGCAATACCTTGCAGATGCCATGGCAATTGAGTTTGAACGCGACCTGACTCGCGATGGTCTTCCCCCTGAAAAAATACAAACCCAGATCAAACGCTCGAAAGAGCGAATTACCTCCGCGCCCACTTCCATTTTGCTCTGTCTCGATATGAGCGAAATAGATGTATACCCTGACGAGAAACGCCAGCAAGCCGAGCGGACGATGGCAATCCAATCCGTTGCCGCGGCAGGATTGCAGCTTCTGCTTGCCGCCCACACCGAGGGGCTGGGCGGTGTGTGGGCATGTTGGCCCTTGTTTGTGCAAGATGTGATTCTCCGCACGTTGAAATTACCTGAAACATGGGAACCACAAGCCATGTTTTTTATTGGGTACCCAATGGAGATTCCTGATGCAAGAGAAAGAAAATCCATTCAAGAGATAACGATCTTCTCATGAAAATCGTCGCATTGGCTGGCGGAGTCGGCGGTGCGAAACTTGTCCACGGACTCGCCCAAATCCTTTCCCCGGAAGAACTCACGGTTATCGTCAACACCGGCGATGATTTTGAACATTACGGTTTATATATCTGCCCCGACATGGACACGGTTTGTTACACATTAGCCGGGCTGGCAAATCCCGAAACGGGTTGGGGACGCGTGAACGAAACCTGGAATGTCATTCAGAACGCGTTCAGGTTGGGAGGCCCCGGTTGGTTCAACCTGGGCGACCAGGACCTTGGTACCCATTTGGAACGGACAAGGAGGCTGCGCGAGGGACAAACCTTATCCCAAATTACCAAAGATTTCTGCAGGGCATGGGGTGTGGAACATACCGTCCTGCCTATGTCGGATCAGCCAGTGCGAACCATCGTCGAAACGGACGATGGTGAACTGGCGTTTCAGGAATATTTCGTACATCGACGCTGCGAGCCGCGCGTCAAAGGCTTCCGGTTCGAGGGCGCTGAGATAGCGGAGCCAGCTCCCGGCGCGCGTGAGGCGCTCCAGTCTGCGGATGCGGTGATCATCTGCCCGTCGAATCCCTGGGTGAGCATCGATCCAATTTTGAAGGTGATTCCCCTCGACCACCCCCTTCTCCTGTCGGGGGAGGGTCGAAAGGGTGAGGGAAAATCGGTTACAGCCATATCCCCCATCATCGGCGGGCAAACCGTGAAAGGACCCGCGGCAAAAATGTTCAACGAACTCGGCATCGAGCCATCAGCATTGGCAGTGGCTAATCATTATCGCGGACTGACGTCCGGGTTTGTGTTGGACAGAGTTGATTCGCAACTCGAAGAACGTGTAAGGGGTTTGAATATGCGGACTCTTGTAACCAATACGCTGATGAAGAGTCATGATGACAGAAAACAACTCGCGAGGGATGTACTGAACTTTATTGGAGTGGACGTATGACACTTTGGGCGATTGTCCCTGTAAAACCGTTGCGACGCGGCAAGTCGCGTCTCGCTGGAACACTAACGGAAGACGAACGAACGGAACTCAACCAATCCCTGTTAAGACATACCATTGATACACTCACCGGTTTGAAAGAGATCGAGCAAGTGCTGGTTATCAGCCGTGATCCACATGCGCTGACGATTGCACGCAATCATGGCGCGCGGACAGTGCTCGAAGACGGTCAGCCGCAATTGAACACAGCGCTGAAACGCGCTACTGTGATTGCACAGGTCTACGCAACGCGCGGTGTGTTGGTCCTTCCTGCCGATCTGCCATTGATCTCGCCGGAAGATATCCGCGAACTGATCGACCGCGCCGTAAATCCGCCAGTGGTGGTCATTGCCCCGGACAGACATCAGAAAGGTACGAATGCCTTGCTCATTTCGCCCTCGGGCTTGATCGAATACGATTTTGGGGAAAATTCCTTCCAACGCCACTGTGAACGCGTCAGGGCGGCGGGCGCCAGATTGGAGGTGGTCAACCTGCCTTCACTGGGGCTGGACCTTGACTTGCCGGAAGACCTTGAGATAATTAGAGAGTTGGAAAAAACCATCACCTTCTAAACAGAATAGGAGAATGCCATGACCGAACGCGTCGCGTTGTACCTGCAGGACTCTCACGATTTGCGGGATGGGTTGGAGTACGCCCGGTACGCGGAGGAAAAAGGCTTTGAAGCCGTGTGGCAGGCGGAATCGCGCCTGGTGCGTGATGCCATCGTTCCGATGGCGGCGTACGCAGCGGTGACCAAACGCATCAAGGTGGGATCGGGGGTGATTAACAACTGGACGCGTAACATCGGTCTGCTCGCCGCGACATTCCTGACCCTGGACGATCTCGCCCCGAATCGCGTCATCTGCGGCATCGGCGCCTGGTGGGACCCGCTGGCAAAAAACGTGGGAATCGATCGCAGGAAACCTCTCCTTGCCATGCGCGAGACGGTCGAAGTGCTTCGCCGTCTATTGAATATGGAGCGGGTCACATTCCACGGCGAATTTCATCATGTGGACGGCATCGAATTGGATGTGGTACATGGTCGGCGCGAACCGCGCCATGTCCCAATTATGATCGGCGCGACCGGGGATCAGATGATGGAAATGACCGGCGAAATCGCGGATGGCGCGGTACTGAACTACTGTGTCCCTCCAGAGTACAACGATAACGCGCTGGAACTGCTCGACAAAGGGTTGAAAAAATCAGGGCGCAAAATGGATGATTTCGACCGCCCGCAGCTCATCGTATGCTCGGTGGACGAGGATCACGATAAAGCCATCGATTACACAAAGGGGCTGCTTTGCCAGTATCTTGCCCAGCAGCCGCACATCGCCAAGGCATCACGTGTCTCACAGGAGGTGATCCACGAGATCCAGTCCATTTTGGGTTGGCCCGCCACCAAGGAGCAGATCAACAAAGCGAAGCATCTCGTGCCCGAGGACTTGGTTCATCACATCACCGCTTCCGGGACACCCGCCGAGGCAAAAGCCAAAGTGGAGGAGTACAAGAAGCGCGGTTGCACCTGTCCCATCTTGTACCCCGTGGGCGGGAACTTCAAATTGTTGATTGACACTTTTGCACAGGCGTAGACGATAAGGCGGGAGAATATCTCGCCTTACTCTTTTAGATTCCCCAGCAAATAATCGAGCAACATCTGCAACGCCGCATCCGCAGCGGAGGATTTATTCTGCTCGCGCCCCCCGGAGAAATGGAATCGTTTTGCCCATTCTCCGTCGGCAGCGACCAGCCCGACCCAGGTTGTCCCGACAGGTTTATCCGCTGTCCCACCACCGGGACCCGCTATCCCTGAGATTGAAACGGCAATGTCCGCCCCCAGGGCTTTCCGCGCCCCGTGTGCCATCTCCAGCACCGTCTCGCGGCTGACCGCGCCCTTGGAATTCAATGTTTCCCAGGAGACTCCCAGCAAGGCAACCTTTGCCTCGTACGCATACGCGACCACACCTCCTAAAAAATACGCGGAGGAGCCGGAAACGTTCGTGATTCGATCTCCCACCAACCCGCCTGTGCAGGATTCTGCCAAAGCCAGTTTGAGCTTGCGCTCCTGCAAAATACTTCCTGCTTGGACTTCCAATGATTCCTTCACATTAACCTCTTATTACAATTTCGAAATTATACACGGCATGTTCTCACATCTCGGTTATAATTTCTCATATGGCAGATTGGGCAGGAAAAACGCTTGGCAAGGTTCATATCAATGACCTGATTGCCCGCGGGGGTATGGCTGAAGTATATACGGGCACGCACGAGTCTTTTGGGCTGGTCGCTGTGAAAGTAATGAGAGGCTTGCTCGAGCGAGACTCGGATCAACTTGCCCGTTTCCAGCGTGAAGCGGAGGTTATAGCAGAGCTCAAACACCCCAATATTGTCCAAATGATGGACTACACCGTGGTTGACGAGACCCCCTGTCTGACGATGGAATACATCAACGGACCTTCGCTTGCCGCCTACCTCAAATCGTTACACGAGCACAAACAGCGGCTCCCCATCGGTATTGTCGCACAACTACTGACCGGCATTGCCAGCGCGCTCGACTACGCCCACAGCAAGGGTATGATCCACAGGGACATCAAACCGGCGAACGTCCTGCTGAGTTCCCCCACCAAACAGATCACGTTGAATGAACCGCTCCCACCGGATGTGGAACCGACCCTCACCGACTTCGGACTGGTCCGCCTGCTTGACTCCACCATGCACACGACGACTGGTTCCGTCTCAGGGACGCCTGCCTACATGAGCCCGGAGCAGTCGCGCGGCGAAAAAGTGGACAAACGCACCGACATCTACTCCCTCGGTATCATGCTGTATGAAATGCTGGCGGGAGGCGTTCCCTTTCAGGCAGATACCACGTTTGGCATGTTGATGAAACATATCAACGAGCCGCCACCGGTCATCAAGGGAATTTCACCAGATTTACAAGCACTGCTGGACCGCGCCCTCGCCAAGGATCCATCCCTTCGTTATAACAGCGCCGGCGAGCTGGCAAACGAGTTTTTAGCAATATTCAACGGTCAGACCGTCTCCCCCGGAACATTGCATATCGCAGAACTTGCCCGTCAGGCGGCGACGCAAGCCGCCCAAGGGGAAAAACCCAGACCGGAAGACCCTCCCTCACGCCGGTGGATACGACTCGCCGTGGAAGGCACCATCTTTCTCGTTTTGGGATTCTTCCTCTTCCGGGTTGTCTTCCCAATCGACACAAACACGCCGACAGCCACACCCGACCCCAATGTTCCCGTTGGCAGGATGCGTTTCTCTGATGTCAGCGACATCATGGACAAGGTCTCGATCACGCTAGATACTGGAACTGCCGGACCTGAAACTGGCACGCATTATGAAGCATGGCTCATCAGTGATGATGGTACGATCGTGAAAGATATTGGACAGATCATCTTCGATGCCAGCGGTATCGGGCAATTGGTATTCACCGATCCGAACCATGAAAATCTGCTCGATGGCTTTAATCAGGTACAGGTCACAAGAGAACGCGACGATGTTTCAATCAATGTGCCAACCGGAGAGGTCGTTTATTCCTCGACCTTTCCCCCCAAGGCGCTCGTTCACGTCCGCCATGTCATGGTCTCATTCCCTGGCGCGCCGAATGAAGAGGCGCTGATGGTCGGCCTCTTTTATTACAGCGGGCGGTATATCAACTATTCCGTCAATGGCGATGTACAAAACGATCCAAACTTCGTGTACATGGTGAAAGCGTACGAAAACGGAGACGAGGCCACAGTCCGAAAGCGAACCGAGGAAGTCATCAACCTGATTGTCGGCGATCAAAGCGGCTTATACCGAGACTATGACGGGGATGGCATTCTCGACAATGCCGATGGAGATGGGTTCGGCAGTCTTCAAAACGGGGATCGGCTCGGATACATCCAGGAAACCGCTTTACATGCAAAATATTCTGCCGAGGCGGAGGATTCCACGCCCAATATTCGAAATTTCAGCGCAAACATGCAAATCTGCATCCAAAATATGGATGGGTGGACGAAGGAAGTCCTGCCTCTGGCGCAGGAATTGAACGATACTCCGTTTGGTCCGGAAATGAAACCGATTATCGAGCGGTTGTCCGTGATTACGAATAACCTTGAATATGGAGTGGATGCCGATAAGGACGGAATCATCGAACCGATTGCCGGGGAATGTGGCGCGTCCCAAGCATATGAATATGGCTGGTATTTCGCCGATTTCCCCATCCTGATTGGCCCCAACAGAATACCTCCAGTAGAATAAAAGCTTATCAATAAGACAAAACCGCCCCAGGAGACTGCGCTTGGGGCGGTTTTGTCTTTCAATGGTCGGGAACGGCTCACAGCCCTTGTTGAATTTGTTTGAAGATTTCGTTAACCGAGGGTTCAAGAACTCCATTCCCAATCCCACTGTGAGACCGGCTGGCCATTCATCGTTCCACTCTCTTGAAAAGATTTCCATTCATTGTAGCCTTAATAATAGATGAGTCAATCTGATGAAAGTGTTATGACACCGTGTTAAAATCACCGCCAATGGAAATCTCAGAGAAACTCCAAAGCATCCTTGCCACACTCCCCCTGAAACCCGGTTGTTACCTGATGAAGAACAACGATGGGACAATCATTTACGTCGGCAAGGCAATCAACCTGAAGAATCGCGTGAGGTCCTATTTCCACGCGGATGCCAGCCATGATAACAAGACGCGCCGTCTCGTGCGCGAAATTGCGGATATCGAGTGGATTGTTGTCGGTTCGGAACTCGAGGCGTTCATCCTCGAAATGAACCTCATCAAGAAACATCGCCCCAAATACAACGTCCGGCTCAAGGATGACAAACGCTATCCCTACATCAAAATTCACTGGAATGAACCGTACCCCAAAGTCACCGTCACGCGCCAAATGACGGAGGACGGCGCGCACTACTTCGGTCCCTACACCTCCGCGTGGGCAGTCTATCAGACGCTGGATGTGCTACGGAAAGTCTTTCCCTACCTGACCTGTGACCGCGAGATCACCGGCACGGACAAACGGGCGTGTCTTTACTACGACATCAAACTGTGTACCGCTCCCTGTATCGGAGCCGTCACCCAGGCGGGATACCGCCAAATGATCTCCGATATGATGGATTTCCTGAGTGGACACAGCGAGGGGATCGTCACACGCCTGCAAACAGAAATGGAAAAGGCTTCAGAGGAACTTCGCTTCGAGAAAGCCGCCGCTCTCCGTGACCAACTGAAAGCCATTCAATCCATCATCGAGCGGCAAAAGATCGTCTTTGCGTCTGATTACAAGGATTCGGATGTGCTCGCCATGGCGCGCAGCGACGGGGAAGCCTGCGTACAGGTATTTTTCATCCGCGGCGGCAAACTGATTGGGCGCGAATACTTCATCCTCGAAGGGACGGAGGATGCCGCCGACGCCGAGGTGATGGAACAATTCATTACGCAGTTCTATACCGAAGCCGCCACCATCCCTGAACAGGTCATGCTGCCTCAGGAGATCGAGGAAAGAAAGATTATCGGTCAATGGCTGAGATCGAAACGCGGCGGTGAGAAGGTGGAGTTTTTCGTTCCCAGGGAGGGACAACCGCGCGAACTGGTGCAAATGGCAACCGAAAACGCCAACGAGACCCTCTCCGCACTGCGGGCACAGTGGCAGGCAGACACTCACAAACAGGAACAGGCACTGTCAGAGCTACAGCAGGCGCTGCACTTGAAGGAACCGCCCAACCGCATCGAATGTTACGACATCTCGAACACGCAAGGGACAGCCATCATCGGCGCGATGGTGGTCTTCACGCAAGGCGTACCGGACAAGAAACTCTATCGCAAGTTCAATATCGAGAGCGTGGTCGGCGCGCCGGATGATTTCGCCTCGATGGAGGAGATGCTCACGCGGCGCTTCCGACGGTGGCGGGCGGCACAGGAAACGGGATCAGCCCCCGGATCCAAACCGGACGCGTCGTTTTCCTTCCTGCCGGACCTCGTCATCATCGATGGCGGCAAGGGTCAATTGGGACGTGCCGTCCAAGTCCTTGAAAAATTTGAGTTGGCGGATAAAGTTCCGGTGGTTGGACTCGCTAAGCAACAAGAGGAAATCTTCTTCCCACACAGGTCGGATTCGCTGCTGTTGCCGCGCCATTCCCAGGGGTTATATCTCGTTCAGCGCATCCGCGACGAGGCGCACCGCTATGGGATCACTGCACACCGCAGAAAACGACAGAAACTGGGCATGGCGTCGATCCTGGATTCGATCCCGGGCATTGGCCCGGCGCGGCGGAAAGCCCTCTTGAAACATTTCGGTTCTGTGGATAAGATTAGGGACGCTTCGCTGGAGGAACTCCAGGCGGTAGTCTCCACGGATGCGGCTCGATCCATCAAGGAACATTTGGAATGAAACGAATCTGGGTTGTTGACGACGATGAAGAGATGACGCGCGCCGTGGGATTGATGCTGAAGATGCTCGACTGCGACGTGACTTCGTTCCACAATGTCCGCCTGGCGGTTCAAAGACTCCTCAGTGGACAACGACCGGAATTACTCGTCCTGGACATCAACATGCCGGAGGTTTCGGGACTGGATATGGTCGAATTCCTGCGCCGGAGACCCGAATCGAAGGATATTCCGATTGTCATGCTTTCCTCAGAAGCCGCCGACATCACAGTGGATAAAGCCCTGGCGCTGGGTGCGGACGCCTATGTGACGAAACCTGTAACAATTGAAGAACTTGAGAAGGCAATGGAAATCGCCTTTTCCAATCATATGTTATGAATGCGAGTAAGGAATGAAGGACAAAAATTTTAGGAACAACAAACAATCAAAAAATGCCGCGGCGCAAAAGCCCAGCCTGGCACAAATCTTGTTCGCCATATTTTCCATCATACTGGTGCTCTCGATGGTGCTCTCGCTGTTTATGAATGTTTAATTTCATGAACAAGGGCATTTTTGCAAGACTGCCGTTTTTCGTTTTCATTTTTTCGGTCTATCCCAGCCTGACGTTGTTATCAACCAATATCCGCGAGGTGGACGGAAGCGTCGTGGTCAGACCGCTTCTGTTGTCGCTTTTCGGAGCCTGCCTGCTCGTCGGCACGTTCCGACTTTTTTTGAGGGATTGGACTCGCTCATCATTGGCGACAACTGTGGTCCTTTTGTTTTTCTTCGCTTATGGGCACATTGCGCGTCTCCTGACAGATCGCTTCGACCCGGACCTCAACCGGATCATCCAAATTGCCTTGTATCTACTCTCGATTGCCCTAGTGATCTTCATCATCCGTTGGATCAGCCAAGAGGGTATCCATGCCGGCGATTGGACAAGCACGATTAATACCATTGCGTTGATCTTAATCCTGATCCCAGTCCTTCAGATTGCAGTCCATGTTTCTGGAATAACAAAGGCCGTAGACCAGCCCATTTCCACCCCTGTTGCAGATGAGGCATCCCAAAGCGCCTCCGCGGCCATCTCAGCCCCCGCTAACGGCAACCCAAATCAATACCCCGATGTCTACCTGATCGTACTCGACGGTTACAGCCGCGCGGACACGCTGAGAGAACTCGGCTTCGACAATTCCGAGTTTTTGAATAATCTGGAGGAAATGGGGTTTTACGTTGCAGAATGCAGCCGCACTACGTACAAACACACCCTGCTTTCCATGTCCTCCACATTCAGCATGGATTACTTATGGCGGGCAATTCCCAATACAGGTGTAGGTGACAAGAATGCCGCCCCGCTGTATGAGGCGCTGATTCATAACCCCGTCAGAAACAGTTTCGAGGAAAGGGGGTACGCCATCGTAGGCTTTCAGACGGGGTACCAATGGGATCAATGGGCAGACGCGGATTACTATCTGACGATGAAGAAGGAATCGACAAAAGATGATCCTTCGGAGCCAATAATCACACCCTTTGAATATATCTTCCTGAGAAATACCGCTGTGTACCCGTTCGTCGAGGACAGCGCATTGGCCGCCCGAAGATATTACAACCATTACCAGATGGTAAACTACACACTGGATGAATTGCCCAGAATTGCAGAATCGATCCCTGGACCAAAGTTCGTTTATGCTCATATCATGTCGCCACACACCCCGTACATCTTTCTCCCGGATGGGTCGCTCAACACCGACAGCCGCTATTACAACACTGAAACCGGCACCCCAAGCAATCCTGATCTGGAAGTGGAGGGGTATATTAATAACATCAAATATTTGAACTCCAGGATGACAAAAATCCTGAACGAGATTATCAGCAATAGTGAGATTCCTCCTGTCATTGTTTTGCAGGGCGATCATGGCTACGTGATTCCTGAACGGAGATTCAACAACCTCATGGCATTCCATTTTCCCAATGGAGGAAACGCCTCACTCTACCCGACAATCACTCCGGTAAACACCTTCCGCTTGATCTCGAATTTATATTTCGGCACCAGCCTTCGCCTGCGCAGAGATGTCAGCCTGATTGCCGATGTGGGCAGACCATATGCAAAGGAGGAGGTGGCTCCTTTCCCAGAAACGTGCCCGTAGTCTTGCCTTTGGGAAAAATGATATAATTCCTGCCGCGCGGAGCAGTGACCGCGCATTTATTTCGTCATTCTGAAGCGGGAGAATGCCCGTTCCAGCAAAAGGTATGTATGCTCGACAAACTCAAAGGAATTGAAGACCGTTACGAACAATTGGGTAACGAACTGCTCGAGGTCGGCAGTAACTATCAACGCGCCGCCGAAATCAACAAGGAACGTGTGGGGTTGGAAGAGATCGTTGCCAAGGCAAAGGAGTATCGCCAGGCGATGAAAAGCCTAGAGGAAGCCAGGGCAATTCTCGAGTCCGAAAAGGACGCGGATCTCGTTGCATTGGCGCAGGCAGATGTGGCAGAACTCACCCCGAAGATCGAATCCCTGGAAAAAGAGATCAAAGGATTGCTGGTTCCGAAAGATCCGCGCGACGATAAGAATGTGATCGTGGAAATCCGCGCTGGGGCGGGCGGCGACGAGGCCGCCATCTTCGCCGCAGATCTGTTCCGCATGTACACCCGCTATGCAGACAATCAGCGCTGGAAATCTGAAATCCTTTCGGAAAACGCCATCGGCGTGGGAGGATACAAGGAAATCATCTTCGAAGTGCGAGGCAAGGGAGCTTACTCGAAGCTGAAGTATGAATCGGGTGTGCATCGCGTTCAGCGCGTGCCAGCCACTGAGGCGCAGGGACGGATTCACACCTCCACAGCGACGGTCGCGGTGATGGCAGAAGTGGATGATGTGGAGATTGAGATCCCCGAAAGCGACATTGAGATCGAAGTGTATCGTTCCTCTGGCGCGGGCGGGCAGAACGTGCAGAAGAACTCGACCGCTGTGCGGTTGTATCACAAGCCCACTGGTATGGTCGTCACCTGCCAGGATGAGCGTTCGCAATTGCAAAACAAATTGCGTGCGTTGAGTATTTTGCGCGCCCGCCTCTACGAAATGGAGGAGGAAAAGCGCCGCGCCGAATTGGAGGCGGATCGCCGTTCACAAGTAGGAACGGGCGAACGATCCGAAAAGATCCGCACGTACAATTATCCACAAAACCGCGTGACAGACCACCGCATCGGCTTGTCGAATTACAACCTGCCTGCCGTCATGGATGGCGCAATCGATCAGTTCATCGAAGAACTATCCACACGTGATGAGGCAGACCGACTAGCTAGTAGCGGCTTCGACGAGGAAGAATAAATTTTTAGGGCGCACTGGTTGCGCCCTTTTCATTGGAGAGAACATGAACGACAATCCCGCATTCGGAGCTGGACTGCAACCCTTCATGGGCATTCCGTCTTTTATGCGCCTGCCTGCATCGCGCGAGTTGAAAAATGTGGATGTTGTCATCATGGGTGTGCCGTTCGACAGCGGTACATCGTATCGGACTGGAACACGCTTTGGTCCGCGCAAGATCCGGGAGGCGTCGCTAATGATCTGGGGACACAACTCGACCCTCAATGTCGCGCCGCTCAAGAAGCTTAACGTTGTGGATTACGGGGACGTTTCGGTCATTCCCACCTCCATCGAGCATACAATGACCGCCATTACAAACATGGCAAGCGGAATCATCGAGGCGGGTGCGAAGCTCATCACCCTGGGCGGCGACCATTCCATCGCGCTTCCGCTGCTGCGAGCCCACGCAAAGAAATATGGACCCGTTTCCCTCGTTCATCTTGACGCGCACATCGATACCTGGGAATCAGAATTCGAAGCCGTACCCTACAGCCACGGGACACCTTTCCGCTACGCCCTGCAGGAAGGACTGATCCGAAAAGGCGAATACGTACAGATCGGCATCCGTGGGCCAGTCAGCGGCGAGAATGATTACGCCGATGCCGCTGCGCTCGGCGCGCGGACAATCACCATCCATGAGGTCGTGCAAAAGGGTGTGGATGAAATTCTTCAGGAAGTACATAAGCGCATGAAGGGACCGGTCTACGTCACAGTGGACATAGACTCAGCCGATCCTGCCTTTGCTCCCGGAACCGGCACGCCGGAGGTCGGCGGTCTGACCAGTTACCAACTGCTCCAACTTGTGCGCGGACTGCACGGTTTGGACCTGATCGGTTTCGACCTGGTGGAAGTTTCGCCGCCGTTCGATCATGGAGAAATCACTTCCATTCTGGCAGCGAACATCGTATTCGAATATCTATCCTTGCTGGCAATCAAGGATGAATAACATGTCATCGCTTCTTTCCAGCATCACAAATCGTCTCACCCTAATCAGTGATACCCCCGCCCTCGATGCATCCGTCCTGCTTGCAGACATTATAGGCAAACCGCGTACGTGGGTCATGGCTCATCCCGAACTGACACTGACTGCCGAACAACGAAAAAGGCTGGATGATTCGTTGAAGCGCTTGGAAACAGGCGAACCATTTCCCTACGTATTGGGTCATTGGGAATTCTTCGGTCTGGAATTGAATATCACGCCCGATGTCTTGATCCCGCGTCCTGAAACGGAATTGCTCGTCGAGAAAGCCATCGCCCGGTTGCAGGAATCAACCGTCCGCCGGACCGTGGCGGATGTGGGCACCGGTTCGGGCGCCATCGCGGTATCCATTGCAGTCAACGTCCCCGATGTACACATCCTTGCCACCGACATTTCCCTTGCGGCATTGGAGGTAGCGAGAGAGAATGCTTGCAAGTTCAAAGTGTTGCAACGCATCGATTTCGTCCAATGCGATATTCTCCCATATCCTCCATATCCGTTATCCACAGAGGAACATTGTGACCTGATCTGCGCCAACCTGCCTTACATCCCAACCGAAACGTTGCACGGTTTACCGATCTTTGGTCGTGAGCCGACGCTAGCCCTCGATGGCGGCGCAGACGGGCTCGACCCCTTTCGCAGACTGATGAAGATCGCGCCTGAATGGCTCGCGCCCAACGGCTTGATCCTGCTCGAGATCGAAGCCACACGCGGCATTCTGGCTCTCAACCTTGCCTACGATATGTTCTCACAAGCCGAGATCCATTTACACAAAGACCTGACCGGGCGTGATCGGCTGCTCGAAATCCGATTATGAAGACGATCATTGTTTCTGCAGAGTCACCCGACGCGCTCCAGCGGGCGCTCGACATCTTGAAAAACGGCGGATTGGTTGCCTTTCCAACGGATACCGTCTATGGTGTTGGCGCGCTGGCATTTGACGGTCGGGCGGTGGAATCGATCTACACAGCGAAGGATCGACCGGCCGAAAAAGCGATCCCCGTTTTGATCGCAGATGAAAGCGACTTGGAAAAAGTTGGGGTGGACATCCCAGCCATTGCACACAGGCTCGCCACCCGCTTCTGGCCTGGACCGCTGACTGTGCTCGTCCCCAAAAAGCCGACTCTCCCCGAATCCGTTTCTGCCACCGACACAGTCGGCGTGCGCATCCCCGACCATGCAGTAACGCGCGCCCTGCTCCGCGCGGCCGGACCAATGGCAGTGACCTCAGCAAATATTTCCGGCCAGCCGAGTCCTTCCACGGCGGAAGATGTCTTCGCCCAGCTCAACGGACGGATTCCACTGATTATCGATGGAGGCAAAACACCGGGTGGTACGCCATCCACGCTGGTGGATTGCACGGGAGAAAATATCAGAATCCTGCGTGAAGGTCCTCTTTCACTTGAAGAACTGCTCTCCGCAAGTTAATTTCCACAAAAATCTCTAATTTTTCTTTTAGGATGCGTTCAGCCTCCATTTATGTCCCCGTATATAATGACTATTGCATTCTCCTTTACAAACCGTCTGCGGCTCGGGCAAGCCAAGGGCGGTTTGGGTTTTTAATTTGTTCGTTATGACAAAGACCACGTTGGTTGGACATCCATATCCAACGGGGAAACATAACCGAGCGCATAGCGATAATATCCCGCTGCGGCAATCATGGCGGCATTATCAGTACATAGCGAGAATGCCGGAATATGAACCCTGATTTCGGATTGGTTAAGGAACGCCTGCCGCAGGGCACGGTTGGCAGAGACACCCCCTGCTACTAAAATTTCCTTCGCATGGTGATCCCGTGCGGCTTGCATGGTCTTCTGGAATAATGTATCCACCACAGTCGCCTGGAAGGAGGCAGCAAGGTCTTCGACAGGCAGGGTATTCGACTTCTTCTTCAGCGCGTTGACTTCATACAAAACCGCGGTCTTGAGTCCGCTGAACGAGAAATCGTATGGGTTCTCAAGCCGGGCGCGTGGGAATTTGAAACGCGTCGGGTCGCCGCTTTCGGCGGCTTTTTGAATCGACGGTCCGCCCGGATACGGGAGTCCCAGCAGCCGCGCTACCTTGTCGAACGCCTCACCAGCTGCATCATCCAGCGTGGAGCCGAGGCGTTTGTATGTCAGATGATCGGTCATGAGGTCCAGTTCAGTATGTCCACCCGAAACGAGCAGCGCCATCAATGGGAATTGCGGCTCCGGGGGAGCGCCTTCACCCGCGTTGTACACCCACGGTGAATAAATATGCCCTTCGAGATGATTCACGCCGACAAGCGGTAAACCCAGGCCAAGCGCCAAACCCTTTGCCATGTTCATGCCTACAACCAGGGACCCCGCCAAGCCGGGACCACGCGTCACTGCCAACGCATCGATATCCTTCAACGTGAGGTTGGATTGGGCGAGTGCCTGTTCCACGACAGGGATAATGCTCAACACATGCTGGCGCGAAGCCACTTCCGGGAATACGCCGCCATAACGCGCGTGGATGTCTATCTGCGATGCGACCGTGGAGGCAAGAAGCGCGCGCCCATTTTCAAGGATGGCACAGGCCGTTTCATCACAGGAGGTTTCGATGGCAAGGATACGGGCAGGTTTTAGGTCGCTCATAAAATCTTCATGTCATGGGAGCGGTGGGATTGTTGTGCCGGGGTCTAGATGTTGTCGTATCTCAACACATGCTACTCCTTCTTCCACTTCTTCATCGGCAATACAAAATCATATGGATATTCAGCCAGTGTCTCGATACGCCCATCCGGTCGGACCCAAAGCGTATCTTCGATGCGGAATCCCATGCCTTTCTCAGGGTAATACAATCCCGGTTCAGAGGTGATTACAACACCTGGTGTGAGACGGTGATCCTCCCCAACCATCAGCCCGCTGAATGGTCGCTCATGGATGTTCAGCCCGACGCCATGACCCAAACTGTGGACGTATCCTTCGGTGGGCGCCTTGGTATTGAGTGGCGACTTGTGCCCTTTCGACTCGAAATATTCGCAGGTCATACGCTGGTAATTCTTGAATGGCGCGTTCAAGTCAAAGTTCTCACCCAGTTTATCGAAGATCTCTTTGACCTGGTCATATAATTCTTGCGCCTCCGGTGTGGCGTATCCCAGACTCCACGTCCGCGTGAAATCGTAGAAATACCCTCCACCAGCCTCTGCCGGGTAAATGTCGAACACGATGGTTCGACCGAGTCTCATCAGGTCGGCGGGGTTTCCGGTCGAGTGCGGGACACCCGCGTCGCGCCCGACGGCAAAGATGAAACCTTCGGGCAGCTCCGCACCTCGCTCTGCCACCCACAAACGGATCTTCGCGTGGACATCGCCAACAGTCAATGGAGTTCCATCTTCCTTGAGTAGGACCTCGTCGTCGCGCACATCACAGGAAGTGAGATAGTCTCTGACCTGCGCCACGACCGCGGTCGTGATCTTCCCCATTCTGCGAATACGCGCCACATCGGCTTCGTCTTTCGTCTCCATCGCGCGCATAAAGACCGAGTCTTCGCGCGACTCCCCGACAAATTCGACGGCGGGCATGATCTTTTGCAAATGGTTCAACACCCCAAATGTTGAGCTAATATCGTAATTGCCATAGACTCCCACACGTCCTGCCTCGATTCCAAGGTCTTTGAACATCGCTTCCATGCGCATGGCGCTGGCAAGCAGGGAATTCCGATCCGCCTTCTTGAAGAGTTCCTCGAAATCGTAGTTACTGTAGGGCATCAGCTTCAACCCGCTTTTTGCGGCTTCATCCCGTTCCATATCATTGTGGAACAGCACGGCTTCCTCGCCGCGTTTTTTGATCAAGGTGGCATGACTTACATGCCCGCCGCCGACAAAATAATACATGGGTGGATTATGTTCGGCGTGGCCGATCACAAGAATGACATCCAGGTTACGGGCTTGCATGAGCGCGTCAAGGTCAGACTTCATGATTTCTCCTGTAGGTTGAGGGCGGTGAATTCCCGCGCAATCTCATCATTCTCAAACATGAACAATATGGACTTTCTGCCTTCTGTAAACTTGGTTGAAAACCCGATCAAATTCTCCGCATCGGTGAATACACTCACAACCGTGAGTGGACGGCTCCATAGTAACCGTCCATAAATGTAGGCAAACGCAAACTTCAACCCAAATTCTACCAGCGTTCCACCGATCAATCCTGCGACCAGGCCGGTGAATGCCCCAACAACCAGATCAAAGTTCAAGGTTTGCAGAGTCGGCCCTTGCGGAGTAAGCAACCAGGTTGGAATAAAAACGATGACGCAGATCAAAATTCCGCTGACGAAGAAAGGGATCCAGGTAACGTTTCCAATCTTTTGCTCTTTCTTCTCGCAGACACCACACAACGGCACAGACAGATCCAGCGTCACCATCTGACCGCGCTTCTGCGCACCCATATTCAACCTCAAAGACATGGAGGTCTCTTTTGGTTTACCGCAGTTCACGCACCGCTCAGGGAATTTCAAGACAGGCGGTTTCTTTGGGTCTTTGATGGGAATGTCAACGGTAAGCATGCAGCACCTTTTTCAAAACAGCCAAAAACAATTCATCATCTAAAACCGTACGCGGGTCAAGCAAGACTCTGTCACTCTCCGTTCGAGCGATGACGGGAGGATTTGCCTCTCGGAGTTTTTTCAGAAATTTATCGGGGGATTTGACAGTTAACGCCAACACAAACGTGGATACGGATTCATCTGGAAGGCTGCCGCCACCCGCTGTGGATTCAGACTTAATGACATCACCTACGCCCAATACCTCCCGCCACGCCTCTGCCCGGATTTTGACCTGCTCAGGCGTTAAGGACATCATCCTCCAGATGGGGATTTCCCGCTCCGCCTCATTCCTGAGATAGTGGAGCAAGGTAGCCGTGATTCCAGCCAAACAAGTCTTATCCGCTCTCACGGCGCGCGCCAGTGGATGTTTCTTAATCCTGTCGATCAAATCCCTCCTGCCGAGGATGATCCCCGCCTGCGGACCGCCGAGCAATTTGTCGCCGGAGAAGCAAACCAGATCCACACCTGCCGCCAGAGACTCCTGCACGGTCGGCTCATGGACAAAGCCATATTGGGCGGTATCAAGCAACGCGCCGGATCCAAGATCATCCACCACAATGACATTGGCTTTGTGAGCAACATCCACAATCTCTTTGAGTTCGGGTTCTTCAGTAAAACCGACGATCTTGAAGTTACTGCGATGGGCACGCATGACAAGTGCGGTCGATTCTTCGAGAGCGGATTGATAATCGGATAAACGGACTTTGTTGGTCGTCCCGATTTCGACGAGTTTCGCGCCGGATTGCTTCATCACCTCTGGCACGCGGAAGCCTCCGCCGATTTCGACAAGTTGGGAGCGGGAAATAACAACCCGCTTTTTGTTCGCCAAAGCCGAGAGGACAAGCAACACAGCAGAGGCGTTGTTATTGACGATGACCGCGGCTTCGGCGCCAGTCAGTTTTTGCAGTACAGTTTCGGCATGGGCAAAACGTGAACCACGTTGACCTTTTTCCAAGTCATATTCGAGCGTGGAATAGTGCGCGGCAACCGCGTTCATTGCCTGGATGGTCGCGTTCGATAACGGAGCGCGTCCCAAATTGGTGTGGAGGATGACTCCAGTGGCGTTGATGACCGGCAACAGAGTCGGGCTCGTCCATGCAGTGAGATGGGATCTGGCTTGGGCGAGGATGTCGCTCATCGAGGGGAGGCCAGCCTCCGGCTGGGTCGTGAAGCGTGCACGGGCTTCATCAAGGGTCGTTCGAATCGCATCCAGTGTCAGCGGACGACCAAACTCTCGGATGAGATGATCTGCAGCGCCCAATAGTTTTTCGACAGAGGGAAGGTCACGAAGATTGGTCATCGTCGGAAACGGGAGGCTTCCAGTGCGCTTTTTCACGCAAACGGATGAAGTATTCGATGGCGATGAGCCCGCCTGCCAGTCCGAGGATGACATAGATCGTGACAAGGCGTCCGAGCTGCAACCAGGCAAGGGTCGCTCCATAAACACCGAACCACAACGCCTGACGGGTGATGACGTGCGCCTCAGCGGGCTTTTCGTCGGGGAAGCGTCGGTGCAGGAAATACACGATGGGGAGGACTGCCCCAGTGAGCGCCATGAAGGCAAGCACGAAGAATCCCCAACGGGGCCAGACGTAGGGGTAGGTCTGAGTGACCAAAAAATACAAGCCGCCCCAGCCGATGACGACAAGGATGAGAGCGGAGATGCCGAATGGTCTGAAGGTAGGTTGAGGTCCGTCCATTAGGGTAATTATAACTGGAAGGGTGAAAGCAAGGATAAAAGGGAAAGAACAAGCCGACTCGCGGATATGGAGTCGGCTTTATGTCCAAGTTTTCTTTCGCGAAATTCTCGGTTACGGGTTTACACTTTCTTCCTGGCCTCTTCCACCACTTCAATCAATTCGGGCAGATCCATTCCGAGCGAGCGGAGTTTTTCGACGGTGGGGATGCTGTTCCTGTCCCAGCCGCGGCGTTCGTAAACGGCATCCATGAGGGATTCGTATTGGGCTTCGCGATACTTGCGGAGTTCCTTCATTTTTTCTTCGGTGGTCATGTTCGTTGGATCGATACCCACCAGTTTTCTGAGTTGGTCGTCGTAGCGTTCCTGCCGCGACTCGTATTCGAGTTTGGTGACAGGTCCCATGGCACGGTAGGGCGGGTAATCATGCCGACGTCCGACACGTCCCATCCGCAGGGCAAAGACTTTTTGGAAGTTGTAGACCCGCTCGGATTGAAGCAGGAGGTCTTCGACCTTGGTTGGTTTGCCGGTCACGCCCTGGTGAATCCATGTGTAGTTTTCAACGTGCTCAGGGACTTTTGCAGGCTCGGCGGTCTGCTTGTTGTTGGCGGGAGAGATGTCGTTCCACGGTAATTTGCACAATCCATGCAGGCTGAACCATGTGCGCCACATTGGGAAGTAGTGCAAGGCTTCGGCTTTCATCTCGAAGGTCGGCAGGAGGTTGTGGACCTGATCCATGAAGATCAGCCACGCCTCATCATGTTGCGGACCTTTTGTCGCCAGTCCGTAACCGCCCTGTTGGGCAAGTGATTCCTTGGTCATGTACTCGGAGATTTCCATGCCCTTGATCTCCATGCCGATATCTTGCATGAAAATCGGGTCCGCGCCGAATTCACGGGCGAAGTATTCCTTCATGTAGCGCACGCCCTGACCAACGATGACTCCAAAACCTTCGCCGCGCGCCATTTGGTGGAGCAATTCGAGCGCCGCGGCGCCATTGCCAAAGTTCAGTTCAAGTCCGCCAGTGTGCTCTTTGGTGATGAGACCTTCTTCGTAGCATTCCATCGCAAAGGCGATGCAGTTTGCGACCGAAATGGTATCGATACCATAGGTGTCGCAGTAAAAGTTGAGTTCAAGCACCTTCTGTGCATCGAAATTGCCGATGTTCGAGCCGAGACCGGCGGCGTTCTCGTATTCAGGGCCATCGACGAGAACGCAGGTCCCGGCATACGGTCCGGTTTGAACCGGGAAATGGTCCACGCCATGCGAGCAGGACATCGTACACCCCAGCCAACATCCATCCGGCATGCCCTGCGTAAATTTTTCCTTCCAGACTTTCGAGTCAATTTTGTGAGCCTCGGGATGCGACCCGAAACGGAAGTTGTGCGTGGGCAAAAGGTCGAAGTGATCCATCACGTCCACGATATTGGCAGTGCCAATCTTGCGCATTTGATTTTGCGAATCGTCCAATTCGGCAATCTCTTTATTAATGCGCTGTCCTGCTTTGCGGATGAGCGCCATATCCGCAACGCCGTTCTTATCTCCGCTCATGTCGCTAAAACGGCAAACGATAGCTGCGATGTGCTTGTCACGGAAGACGCGTCCCGCACCGCCGCGTCCCGCCTGTTTGAGGCGAGCCTCTTTGCGGCGGACATCATACCACGTGGAGTTGATTGCCGCGATACGCGTATGCTCGGCAGCTTGACCGGCAGACAGGACTGAAACGCCGCGCTTGCCTTTTTCGTCGCCGCCAAAATGAGCCGTGAGCATGTTACCAATTAAATGAGAATCTTCCGGCTCAAAGGAATACGGTTCGATCGTGACCCGACCATTGTCTCCATCGATGAAGATGAGGACATCCTCTTTCGCCTTGCCCTGGATCTCCAGCGCGTCGAAACCGGAGAACTTGAGGAATGGCGCGAAATACCCGCCGACATTGCTATCGATGACATTCTCCGTAAGCGGGCTGAGCGTCACAACCGTGGCTTTTCCACTGCCGGGATACGCCGTGATGCCGCAAATGGGGCCATTGGCAATGACGAGTTCATTCCGATTGTCATTCCACTTGGTGTCCGGCGTGACTGCATCCCAGAGCAATTTAAGCGCGAAACCGCGCCCGCCGGTGAATAAATCCTTCATCTGCTGGGTGACCGGCTTTTCCTGAATGGTATTGGAATCGAGGTTGATGTAGAGTGTGCGGTTGGCGTATCCGCGTTCTACAGGTCGAAGTTCATAGGTAAATTCAGCAAGTAACGTTGATTCGGCAGGCAGGGTCATGGGCAAATCTCCTTGGTGAGGAATAACACCTGCAGGTCTTCTTTTACGGTCAAACTTGAGGCGTGAGACCTGCGAGACGGTTTGTTTTTCATCCAAATTATCCCAATTTTGACCTCGCCTGCCTATTGACTATCGTCCCGTTCTGGTAGTGCCAAGCGGCAGGCGGATATAATCGAGCAGAAAATGGAAAGTTGGAGTAATTTGCCGCGAAGAGTCTCGTGGAGAAGGAGAAAAGAAGAAAATGAATGTATCCGATGCCATCCGCCTAAAGCGTGCTATCCGTAAATTTCAAGATAAAGCCTTGCCTGACGAAGTTGTCCATGCCATTTTGAATGCCGGACGCCGGTCGCAGTCGTCGAAAAATGAGCAGGGGTGGCAGTTCATCGCCATTCGCGATAAATCCATTCTCAAGGCGCTCTCCGAGTGCGGACAGTGGGCAGGTCATCTCGCGGGCGCCGCGTTGGGAGTTGCCATCCTCACGCCCGATCCAACCGTCAAATTCCAGATCATGTTTGACGCCGGTCAAGCCGCGGCGTTCATGCAACTCGCCGCCTGGGAGTTGGGAGTCGGTTCGGTCCCGGCTTCGATCTATGAGGCGGAGAGAGCGCGCGAAATTCTGAAATTCCCATCTGAGTGGCACTTGCGCATTGCGCTGTCTTTCGGGTACCCTGCTGACGAAGAGAAATTGTCCGCTGCGCCGAAAAAAGGCGGACGCAGGTCATTGGAAGAAATCGTGCATTGGGAACATTGGTGAGGTAATTTCGGATTTGCGATCATTGATCGACCTGTGGCATAAAATGGCTCGGCGCCAATCGCGCCAACACTGCGCGATGATCAGAGTGCGATCCATCGGGGGCATCGAGGTGCCTGACCTCCACGACCTGCCACGAAGGCTTACCCGGCTGCAGGAAAATATAATCCAATCGATGGCTGATGAACACGCCGCCCCACGGCCAGCGGATCTCATATGTGGGAGCATGTCCATGAGTGTGAATTTCACGAAAAGTATCCAACCAAGTGGAGCGGACATGCCTGATCTGGTGGGTATGTTCGGGAGCATTGAAGTCGCCGGCAATGACGGCGGAACGCCCTGCGGATACATCACCCACCCAACCATGCAATTCGCGCAGTTGCTTTGCGTTCTGTTTGCGTGCCAAACCAAGGTGCGTTGAGAATGCCATGATCTCTCCGCATGGGGTATCCACTTCCACACCTAATGCCAGCCGCCGCGAAAACGGATTGTGCGCCTGACCCATCTGCCGAATGTACGGCAATCGTTTCAAGGGGAAACGACTGTATACTCCCAATCCCTCTTCAAACCCGAGCCGTTGCGAGCCGTTGGCGCGCGAATAGACATATGCCATCTTGAGACGCTCTGCCAGCCATTCATCCGCGTGGAAGGATGGGATCCGTGCCACCTCCTGGAGCAGAAGCAAGTCCGTTCGTTCGGACTCAGCCAGGGCTGCGAACGCTTCGAGGCGCTTTTCCAAATCCTTGAAGCGGGGCCAGTCATGCCAGAGATTCGCGCTCATCACGCTCATGACGCCGCATCCATCGGCAGGGATTGGGTACGCCCCGCTCTGCATGGATACATGCCCTGCCGACTGCGCTACAGACAGGGCGACTTTTGCGAATTCAGGCAAGCGCTCGTAGCCGATCCAATTCAACAGCCGTTTGACCGACGACCAGAGACGTCTGTAAAATCTCGGGTATTCCTCCCTGTGCGGCTTTACGTAAAAATTTCTCCTGCTGGACAATCTTGCTCTTGATGCCTTTTACCGGTGACCTTTTCGAAGCATGGAACCCACCACGCGGATGAAGGTTGGAACAGTATCCCGCGAAAAACGGCGCCAGTTGATTGCCAAGGCAGCCAGCACCCAGACCACCAGCCACCGCCCCATCTCAGAATTCAGCTGCAAAGCGACAATAATAAACCAGAGGTAGATGGGAGCTTGGGCAAGCATGAGCAGATTCTTCTCCAAGCCGAAACGCCAAAGGATCAGCATCCAGCCAAGGAGATAGCAGAGCCCCAAACTCAATCCAGCCAACCCCGCGCTGACCAGGTAAATCCCCAGGCAAACGGACATAAAGGAGTCGACGAAAATGTCGCTGTCGCCGATGCGTGTGCGGCGTGGATGTCGGCTACGCCGTGCGATACCACCATCGATGAAATCGCCTGTCCAATCGAGTAACATGAGGATGATTACGGCAGGAAGCGCCGCTTCGCCTTGTGTGAATCCCAGCCAAATAATGGCCAATCCCAGACAACCCCGTGCGGCCGTAATGATGTCGGCAACGGTCTTTGCGTCGAACATGCGCACCTCCTTCCACCCCAAACCATTATTTTCCATTGTAACAAATCAAGGATAGAATTGCATTAACATGAATCTATCTCTCATCCCCTTCTTCCAGCCAAAAGGTGTTGTGGTCATCGGCGCATCGACATCGGCGGAGAAATTAGGCTATGGCGTGGCACGCAACCTTGTACAAAACGGGTATCGAGGCGCGATCCACTTTGTGGGACAAAAGCCGGGCGAATTGTTTGGGTACAAAATCCACACACAACTCAGCCAGGTGCCCGATCCGGTCGATCTGGCAATTCTCATCGTCCCGCCGAACGCAACGCCGGCAGCCATAGAGGAGTGCGGCAGGCGTGGTATTCACGCTGCAATCATCGTCTCGTCAGGGTTTCGGGAGGCAAGCACGGAGGGCGCAGCGCTGGAAAAACAATGTATCGAAATCGCGCGTACACACGGTGTGAGATTGCTGGGACCCAACTGTATCGGCACCATCGATACACATCTTCCGCTCGACACCACCTTTCTTCAGCCGCCCATGCCTGCACAGGGCAACATTGGTTTTATCTCTCAATCGGGCGCGTTTTGTGCCGCAATCGTGGACTGGTCACGCATGCAGGGTTTCGGTTTTTCGCAACTTGTCAGCCTTGGCAACCAGGCGGACGTCAACGAGACAGACATGCTCCCCATGCTGACGGCAGACGAACACACGTGCGTTATTGTGCTGTACATGGAATCCGTTTCGGACGGGCGGCGCTTCGTGCAGGTTGCCCGTGAAGTAACGCGCTGTAAGCCGGTTCTTGCGCTCAAAGTTGGTCGCTTCGAATCAGGGCAAAAAGCCGCCGCCTCGCACACCGGAGCCTTGTCCGCCTCAGACACCGCCTTCGATGCAGCCTTTGAAAAAGCGGGAATCCTGCGAGCCGATACGACCGAACAACTCTTTGACTGGGCTCAGGCATTGGAAAACTGTCCGCTTCCCAAAGGCGGAAAAATCGGAGTATTAACCAACGCAGGTGGACCCGGCGTCATCGCCGCCGATTCACTCGAACATCACGGGCTGACTCTTGCCCGATTGAGCGAATCCACACGAGAGGCGTTGACCGCCACCCTCCCCGCCGCCGCGAGTATAAACAACCCCGTTGACATGCTCGCCTCCGCATCACCGGAACAGTATGCCGCATGCCTGAAGTCACTGCTCGAAGATGAAAACGTTGACGCGGCGATGGTCATTCTTCCTCCGCCGCCGATGTTCAAAGCGGAAGGTGTGGCAGAAAAACTGGTCGAAGTTATTCGTCAATTCGAAAAACCGGTGGTGGTTTCGTTGATGGGGTCAACATTGGTGGAGGAAGCACAACGAAGGTTCAGAATCGCAAGCGTCGTTACCTATCCTTTCCCGGAACGCGCCGCCTCAGCCTTATCCGCGTTGGTGAAGCGCGCTGAATATCTAGTCGCGAAATCACAGGGACATGGGGAAATTTTACAACCTCCGCGCCTGAGCATCGCTGTAACAAATCTTGATGCACTCCTCACACAGTACCAAATACAAACAGCGCCAATCAAACTGGCAAGCGAACTACACGAAGCAAAATCAATTGCCGAGGAACTTGGTTATCCAGTTGTGATGAAGGTTGCTTCACCCGATATTTTGCACAAATCGGATGTCGGTGGTGTGATCCTAAATATCCAAAACCCTGAGGCCCTTGATATTGCCTACACGCAAATTATGAAACGCGTCAAAGCCGCGAGACCAGAGGCGCGCATTGATGGAGTCCACATCCAAAGGCAGGTCCCACAAGGGCAGGAAGTCATCGTTGGCATGGTACGCGATCCACAATTCGGACCGTTGATGATGTTCGGCTCAGGCGGCGTGGAGGTGGAAGGACTCAAAGATGTGGCTTTCGCTCTGGCTCCGCTGACTCAGACGGAGGCGTTGAGAATGATCCGAAAGACATGGGCTGGGAGGAAGTTGAAAGGCTTTCGCCACATCCCCCCTGCCGACGAAGAGTCCGTGATCGATGTCCTTGTCAAATTATCGCGGCTGGCTCTTGAAAACGAAATCATCGAAGAAATTGAAATTAATCCTTTGCGGGTCCTGCAAAGAGGTTATGTGGCAGTGGATACAAGAGCAAAATTTTCGGGTCAGTAAAATTTATCTATACAAATATTTTGCTGATTGAATTTGGCCTCTAAAAGTTGTACACTGATAGCAATGTTTCCCGACAAGGAGGCCAACCATGAACGTACCGTCTGTTTCCAGGATTTTTAAGTGGCTAATACTAATTGGGCTTTATTTCTGGGTGTCCAGCCTGTGTGTTGGAACCTTCCTCCTTCCCCTTTCACTATCATTTGCATATCGGGATGATACCTTTTCAAACCTTTTATCAGGTTTGTTGTCCACGTTAAGCTGTGTCGCTCCAATTGGGGTGTTTGGACTCTTAATGGGTCTCATGGTCTATATCTTCAACACAGATAGGAAACGTGAGGTCGATGCGTCGGACGATTTCAAGAAAAACCGTCTATTCATTCGATACGGATATGAATTCAATAAAATATCCATCCCGGTTCCCGTCAAAGCGGATTGGGAGGATAAGGACATTGCCGCCCTGGTGGATGAACTGAGGACAAAACTGGCGAATCAATTTAAGACCCGCTATGCGGCCGACAAGGTGGAAGTGCTTAATCCTGTTTACGTCAAAGACAAGGACTTACCCAGTGACAGCCGTGCCTTTCTGCAAATTACGTACAATTCCAGGCGAGGAAGCCGGATCAGTCATTTCATCCATTATGCGATTGCGGGCAAGTATGTCGTTATTCATTACACTTCCCGCGTTCGAGGGAATTATAGGTGGCATGATATTGTGGATTTTGTAATCAGTGGTCCTATGACCATCTGGGGATGGGGGCTGGATTGGATTCAGAACCAATTCAGCGTCATTTCTTACATCAGCCGATTTGTAACTAATTCATACGACGAAATCGACCTGAAAACATTTTTCGACTCATCCTACTATGTAATGCTGGACGAAACCAGGGATTTTCTTGACGAGAAAGGACTATTAACCAAGGAATTGGAGCAGGTCATAATAAACAATATCAACAATTCCCAAAATATAAACGTCACCGGGTCAAGTGGTGTGTCCGTTGGGAGAGTTATAAATGCTGTACAGGGCGCAACGCAAAATATTGGCAGGGCTTCAAAATAGGAGTCGATCATGGCGAAAAACATTAATAATAAGCAGGAAATTTCAATCACAAATTCACACCACGTAAAGATGGGAAATACCCAAAATATCGTCAATGACGCAAGTCATAACGAAAACGATGAAATTTCCCAGGCATTCTCCAGTCTTTACAAATATATCAAGGAGTTACCGGAAGGAATCGACAAAGTCGACGCCCAGAAGGCAGTGGAAGCGCTTGAAACCGAGGCGCGAAAAAGTGACAACGCAGATGAAAGAACCGTCCGAAAATGGTTCAATTTTCTACTTGACACCCTGCCCGATATTGCAGATGTTGCCATAGCATCCTTTATTAATCCCGTAAGAGGCGTTTCAGTAGCATTCAAGAAAATAGCAGAAAAAGCACTGCAAAGCAAAGAGTAGCAAGAAGAAGATTGTATCCAAAGCTTGCTTTATCTCAATGGCCGGTTTTGGATAAAATAAGTCAACGTACCGAAATATCCGAACGCAAGCTCGGCGAGGGTGTTTGATACAATTACACCCATGCCCACAATATCTTCCCTCATTTACTATCCCATCAAAGCCTGCCGCGGATTCGAACTTGAGTCGTCGCTGGTGGAGCGCATGGGATTGCAACATGACCGCCGTATGATGGTCACCACCCCCGAAGGCGAATTTCTCACACAACGTGAATATCCACGGCTGGCGCTGGTTACGCCAACATTGAAGGACGGAGTGCTGGAACTCTCTGCACCAGCGTTTGATTCGATACAGATTGACATTCAAACTACAGGCACAAGCCACCCGGTCAACATTTGGAAAAGCAAAGGCGTGGCGGCTATTGACCAGGGGGAGAAGGCTGCACAGTGGTTCTCGGATTGGCTCGGCGTATCGGTGAGATTGGTCCATGTTGCCGATGGTTTCAAGCGCCTGGTCAACGAGAAATATGCGGTCAACCCCGATGACCATACCGGCTTTGCAGACGGGTATCCCATTCTGCTCATTTCAGAAGAGTCACTGGCGGACTTAAATTCCCGGCTCGAAAGCCCCGTACCGATGAACCGTTTCCGCCCAAATATCGTGGTCAAAGGCTGCGAGCCATTCGCTGAAGATACGTGGAACCAAATCCGAGTTGGGGCCGTTAAATTAGCTGTCGTCAAGCCGTGCGCCCGATGCGAAGTCACAACCATCGACAAAGTCACGCTTGAACGCAGCAAAGAACCGCTCAAAACGCTCGGCAAATATCGCAAACATGAGCTCGGAGCGATCTTCGGGCAGAATGTCATTCCGCTAAACGGAGGCAACCTCCGGCTGGGAATGAACGTGGAAGTCCTTTCCTGAGAATAGAATAAAAAGTTTCATTGACACCCCTTTTATCATCCAGTATAAAAATCGCATGAGATCACACAAAAAATGGATCGGGCTGTCGCTCATCCTGATCCTCTCCGCGTGCCAGATGTTTCCGACGCCGGGACCGACACCCACCCCGACCATCACCGCCGGACCCAGCCCCTCACCCACCGCTTCACCGACAGCAACACCCCTGCCCACCCCCGTGCCTGTTGTCCGCATCGAATCGGGTGACAAGGCCCTTTTCTTTGGAGACTATGAAATGGCGCGGGAACAATATCTCGCGGCGTACAACGACTCGACTGACGACTCGCTGAAAGCCGCCGCGCTCTGGGGGCTCGGGCAGACTGAACTGGCTGATGGGAATTACCAACTCGCCATCGAAACGCTTACCAGGCTGACCATTGATTACCCTGAGTCAACCTATTCAGCACGTGCGCCGTTTCTGATGGGGCAGGCGTACATCGGGTTGAAGGAATTTCAGCAAGCCGCGGAGGCATACAACACCTACATGGAACGTGTGCCGGGAGTGTTGGATGCTTACGTGCAGGAATATCGCGGCGACGCGTTCAATGAAGTAAAGGATTATGCCAACGCATTGAAGGCGTATAACGCGGCCCTCACCGCCTCCCGCTTAGACGATGGTTTGCTTCTACAGATCAAGATTGCCAACGCTCGGGCCGCGTTCGGTGACTATGCCGGGGCACTGACTCTGTATGGTCAGGTCTTCAATGCCACCACGAACGACTATATCAAGGCACAGATGGATTACCTGGCAGGCAACACCTACATCGAACTTGGACAGAGAGACGAAGCCAACGCCCGTTATTTGCACGCCGTGGAGAATTACCCTCTTTCATACTATTCGTATCTTTCATTGGTCGAACTGGTTGGCGTGGATTACCCCGTCAGTTTTTTGGACCGCGGTCTGGTGGATTATTATGCCGGGCAATACGACGTGGCACTGGTCGCGCTGGATCGATACATCGCCGAAAACCCCGCCAGCGATGGGACCGCTCACTATTATCGCGCTGCCACTTTGCGTGAAATGCAACAAACGCAGGAGGCGATCCAAGGCTACAACTATTTTATCGAGAACTATCCGTCGCACCCAAAGTGGGTCGATGCATGGGAGGACAAGGCATATCTTCAATGGACGGTATTGGGAGATTATCCCGCCGCGGCGCAGACCCTGCTTGATCTAGCGGCGGCAATTCCCGGGTCGGCAGGCGCGCCGGGTGTCCTGCTGGACGCGGCTCGTGTGCTGGAGCGAAACAACAACCTTGAGGAAGCCGCGCGGACGTGGGAGCGTGTTGCCAACGAGTATCCTTCCACTGAGGAGGCAGTCACCGCTCTGTTTCTGGCGGGAATCTCACGTTACCGTCTTGGGGATTATCAAGGCGCTCTGTCGGCGTTCCAACGCGACCTGGTGCTTGCCGTCCAGCCGGAAGATCGCGCCCGCGCCCAGTTGTGGATCGGAAAATCCCACCAGAAACTGGGAGATGAGGCTGCGGCAACGGACGCGTGGCGGGAAGGTCAAGCCATCGACACCAGCGAATACTACAGCTTGCGTGCCCGCGACCTCATCCTTGAAGTCGATCCCTTTGCGCCGCCCGATACTGCCAACTTGAATCCCGATCTGGAAAAGGAACGCCGGGACGCCGAGGCCTGGATGCGTATCACTTTTGAACTGCCCGCAGATACTGATTTGTCCGGGCCCGGGGCACTGGCGCAGGATGCACGTTTCATCCGTGGCACCGAGTTGTGGGAATTGGGCATGTACGACGAGGCGCGGCTTGAATTCGAGTCGCTACGAGAGTCGATCAGCGCCAGTCCTACGGATAATTTCAGGCTGGCAAATCATCTGCTCGGTATCGGTTTGTATCGCACTGCCATTTTTGCCGCGCGGCAGGTGCTTACCCTAGCCGGGAAGGATAGCCAATCCGCCTCACTGACCGCACCGATTTATTTCAATCACCTTCGCTATGGCTTGTACTATCATGACCTGATCATCGAGGAGTCCCAGAAGTACGGCATCGATCCGTTATTCATGTTCAGCGTCATCCGGCAGGAGAGTCTGTTCGAGGGCTTCGTAAAATCCACGGCTGGCGCGCACGGGCTGATGCAGATCATCCCCTCCACGGGCGGGCAGATCGCTAACGAGTTGAACTGGCCCCTTCGCTTTGACCCGGATGATCTCTACCGTCCCATTGTCAGCGTACGGTTCGGCTCGTATTACCTCGACAAGAACAGGGATTTGATGGATGGCAGCCTGTATGCATCGCTTGCGGCGTACAATGCCGGCCCTGGGAACGCGCTGGTCTGGCTGAAACTGGCTGGCGATGACCCAGACCTGCTGTTGGAGATCATCCGTTTTCAAGAGACGCGGGACTACATCCGGTACATTTATGAGATTTTCAGCGTGTACCGAAATCTGTATGGCCCCGCCAACTAGGGAGTCCACCCTCCAAAATTCAATCAGCAGAATCAAAATCGCTGGACGAGTCAATTCGTCCAGCGATTTTCCGTTCGGAAAAGATCGCTCAACCGAGATGAGCAACAATACGCTGGTGGGCGGTTTCCGCATCCATGTCGATCACCGAGATCAATTTATCGCGCCCCGTCAGACCCGCCACAATGTCCAGTCGCGATTTTGGCACGCCCAATATCTCCGACATAAAATCGAGCAACGCCGCGTTGGCTTCATCATCCGCGGGTTGGGCGGCGATGCGCACCTTGATTGTGCCGTCGTCGAGTACTTCAGCCACTTCGTTGCGGCTGGCGCGAGGTGTCACGCGCACCGCAAGGGCGGCGCCTTTTTTACCATCATGCAGATTGAATTTTCGATCAGCCATGTCTCACCTCAACTAGAGTAGTAGAGCGACGATCAACCGCGTCGCCAGTTGGATCAGGACAATCAAGATCAACGGGCTGAAATCCAGTGCGCCCACCGGCGGAATCACCCGGCGGATCGGGGAAAGCATCGGTTCCACGAAATTGCTCACCCCACGACGCACGGGGTGATAGGGGTCCAGAAAATAAGAAAAGATTGCGTACAAAAAGATAACCAGGATCAGAATCTGCGAGAAGAGGTTTATCACCTGGATAAGCAAACCAATCACGCTTCACTCTCCAACTTGTACTTGCGTGCACCAACGATTGCGGTGCCCACCCTGACGAGGGTCGCGCCCTCCTCCACCGCCACGGCATAATCCGCGCTCGTGCCCATCGAGAGCTCGCGCCAGTCTGCCTGGGGGAATTGCGCCGCTAGATGGTCACGTAACAGCCTCAAGCGTTGGAAGAAGCGTCGGGCATCTTCCGGGTTGGTTTCGAGCGGCGGCATTGTCATCAACCCATGAACGCGCAGATGGGGCAATTCCAGCAAGGTGTCGATCTCAGGAAGAAACCGGCTCCATCGGGATTCGTCCGAGGCGTCCCACCCAGATTTGGTCTTTTCGCCGCCCACATTAAATTCGAGCAGGACAGGCAGCACTCGATTGGCTTCGGAGGCGAAACGATCGAGACGCTGGGCGAGTTTGAGGCTGTCGAGGGAATGTAAAAGTGCAAAGTGATCAGCCACAAGGCGGGCTTTGCGGCTCTGCACATGACCGATCATATGCCATTCTACCCCACTTTGCGGCGCAAGAGATTGAATTTTCATGACGCCTTCCTCAGGGTAGTTTTCGCCAAGGATACGCGCGCCCGCTTCGATGGCAGATTGTACAACATCAAGAGGCTGTGACTTGGTGACAACCACCAGTCGAATCTCTTTGGGATCACGGTTGCTCTTGCGGGCAGCGCTGGCAATTTGATCGAGGGTATGTTGGTATCGTTCACGGATGGACGCGACGAGGTTGTTCATGAGTTTATTATAACCCTGCCGTATTCTGCCCACCCCGGCACAGGCAGGGGAAATCATTGCAAGGAGATCAACGCCCCAAAACGTCCGGTGCGTCCTTTTTCGGCGCGGTGAGAGAACCAATCTTCGGTATGGCAGGCGGTACAGATTCCGGCAACTTCGATCTTTCCCACGCCCGCGCGTTCAAGCAGGAGTTGGTTTGTCCTCCACAGGTCAAAGTGGATCTTGCCGTTGTTTGATCGAAGTACCTGCTCCGATTCGTCGCCAAATTTCTGTATGACTTGAAGGATGACATCCGCGCCGATTTCATAATGATCCGGTCCGATGGATGGACCGATACAGGCAATGATGTCAGTGGGGTTTGAGTCGTATTGTTTTCGCATGGTGTGGACGGTTACAGTCGCGACATCGCGCAGGGTGCCCATCCACCCGGCGTGCGCCACCCCGACCACTGCTTTTCGCGGGTCATAGAAAAAGATGGGAACGCAATCGGCGAATCGCATGAAGAGCGTAACATCGGGTTTGTCAGTCAGGATGATATCCGCCTGCCGGTAGGACTCACCAGCCGGGCGCGGGGCGCGGGCACAGACTACATCTGCACTGTGAACCTGCCACACGTCAAAGATGGATTCGGGTTTGCATCCGAGAGCGCGAAAGGAAAGGAGACGGTTTTCCCGTACGCGTTCGAGGTCATCCCCAACCGTTCCGCCCACGTTGAGGGACCCCCATGGTGCCGGGCTGACGCCGCCGTGCCGGGTAAATACCGCATGGCGGGTATGAAGGGTGTCGAATTGAAAATATCGGAGACCGTGAGTATGAATAAATGGCATGAAACTCAATCGTGAAAAGATTGTCCCGAGGAGTTGACGATGGACTCAGAACATCCAGTCCGCCGGGGCAATCATTAAGACATATTATGAGATGCGGTCCGCCACTGAGGCAAATTTTTTCACAAAGAACTGACGCGTCTCAGACATGGACTCTTCCATGTAGGGGTAGGCAAACCATGCAGTCATCAACCCGAAGACGGCGCCGGTCAACACGCGCAGGAACGGGGTACTCTCCCGATAGGGGAGAATACCGACCAGCCAGGACCATTCCATCTGGCTGAAGAGTTGGGAGAAACCATCCAACCCGATTGGACCCATCCCGATTACGACCCACAGAATCCAATGCAACGGCTTGACGCGGCGACCCGTCGCGGCATAAACGACGCCAAATAGGAAGATCGCGCCGTAAATGGCAATATCTCTTTCACAGAGTGCCATTTTGTAACCGACAGCTTCGTTGCCAACAAATTCACGAGCATCGAACCGTGCGGGGCTGGCAGGAGACCGAAGGTTTTGAATACCTGTTGCTTGATCGAAGGTCAGAACCTCATCCACATGCGCTTCGGCCAGGGGATAATAAGCCTGCTCGCCAAAAAGGAAGAACGACCGGAATCCAAACTGGTGACACAATGGTTTGTACATGGTGTAAATAAGGTTGGCAGGGGCCGTCGCGCCCACCTTCATCAACACCGGAGCCAGCACAGGCAGCCCCATGTACAGGAGGATGAAGAAATTGACAACCGCCAGATAATGCCGGGAAATCCAGAACATGACCCGGTCACCGCCGCTGATCTCCTGCCCGCGGCGGACGCGGTCCCGGTGATCCTCCCGCCCGAGTTTATCCAGCTGACCACGGCGGTCGCTTGCTGCGCCTAGGGTCATCATCAATTTTTGTTTATCGAACGGGGCGGATAATTTGTATGGTCCCGCTTCGATCACAGGGACTGATTCGCCATACGCTTTTTTCAGAGCAGGGTCCGAATCGATATCCACCTCCACGAGGCGATGCGGGTATTTTTCCATCAACGATTTCAAGTCAGCCTTCGCCGTGTCGCAAAGGTGGCAATCTCTTCGAGTGTAAAGTGTAACAGTAAGCATTATCTGGACCAAGACTATAAACCAAAATCATAATAGAAGAATTGACCGCGCTGCGCGATGAGCGCAAAAATCCCGGAAAAGAGCAGGAAACCAACGATCACCAGAATGACGCCCATACCAATCTCCACATAATGCATTAACTTGCCATATTTTCGTAACGTCACCGAAACCCAGCCAATCCCAAGAGCGGCAACCAGAAATGGAATGGCAAGCCCGGCAGAATAGGCGGAAAGCAGGGATACACCTGTGGAAATCGAGCCGCCATTCAGCGCAAATGTGAGGATTGCCCCGAGTACTGGGCCCACGCAGGGCGCCCAACCAGCCGAAAAAAAGACGCCCATCAGTGCGGAGGAAAGGTAGCCCCACTTCTGGTCCGGCAATTTTTGGACACGAGTGTCATACTCGAGGAACGGGATACGAAAAATCCCGATCATGTGCAAGCCGAAGATGATGACGACAATCCCGCCGACTTTTTCAAGGATGCCGCGCAGATCGAACAACAATCTGCCGAACGCGGATGTAGCCACGCCCAATGTGATGAATACCACACTGAAGCCCAGCACGAATGCCAGTCCGTGTGTGAAGGTGACCAACCGGTTGCGTTCGTCTCCTTCCCCGCCCGCGGCTCGTCCGCCCAGATAACCAATGTACGCCGGGACAAGCGAAAAGACACACGGCGAAAGAAACGACGCCAGACCAGCCAGAAATGCCAGCCCAAGGGTTACATTTGCGAAATCCATAATTTATTCCTAATGACCTTGTTCTAAAAAGTTATTTCCGAGGAGACTACAATCGTCCCGTGGTCGGGAAGGGAAACGCGCACCTCACTTTGTGCGAGGGAAACATAAGGCGTCGTCCAACGGAAGATCCACTTTGAATCTTCAGGCGTGACATTGATACAACCGTGCGACCGCTTCTCGCCAAAAGCATTATGCCAGAACGCGCCGTGGATGGCGATCCCGTCGCCGCTGATCATTGTGGACCACGGCACCGCCGGCGTGGAATATCCGGACTGAAAACTCCCGGCGGTCATATTCAAAGAGATAATCTTCCAATGGGTCAACAAGTTGCCCACCGGAGTGGCAAGTTTACTGCTGACCTGCCCAGTCGCCGGGTCGTATTTAAGTCCGCTGGAGATCTGACAGAAATAGACTTCTGTATTTCCTTCATAGCAGGAAAGGGTCTGATAGTCCAGGTCAACCAAAATCTTCTTATCGTTGGGATCGATATCCGGACTGATAGGCGCCACGTCCTCTTCGGTCAGGACCTTAAAGCCCACAGCGTCCCCCCAGAAGAATTCGCCATACGCGCCATAACCATAACCGTGACCGGCATCTTCGTTCCAGCGATATTCCACAAAGCCATTGCTCGTGCGAATCTGATCGATCCACACCACCTGACTATAGTACAAACGCGGCGGAAAGTTATAAGCGATGTGATCCTGCAACCACGGAGAGGCGATATTACCCTCATGCGCCAGGTTGACATACGGGACGGTTACTTCCGCCCAGAACCCCTTCTGCCCGGCGGGAATCTCCGTGATGGGGGCATTGGGCAGGTTACGCGTCGGCTGAAGGACAGAGGCGTAGATGTAGCCTTGCGGCGTCTCCACATACCGCTGGTTGGATAATCCGCCAATCACATTACCCACCACCTGTCTGTTCCACTCGACGAGCGTATCCGCGGGCAGCTTGGCAATGGAAGTATTCAAATTGGGATCATTGGTCGGGCGGTTCCGCAGATCGATATCGGGATCGACAACACGACCAATGATGTCACTGTTCAGGAATTGGGGCAGGCGCTTGGGACGGGACAACTCCTCAAAATCAAACGCTTTTGGTGGGGTAAACGCCAACGCGCCCAACCCCATTCCGGCCAGTTTGAGAAAATCACGACGGGTTACTCTTCGATTCATTCATTCACCTGCAAATGTCAATTGTGAGGATGGGTTTCTCCCGACAAAGCAACCTCCCGTTGAGCGTCGAGATTGTTTCATCATGCCCACAATGACAGGAGATGTGTAAGGATACCTGCAAACAAAATGAGCGTCAACAGCTTAGTGAGAGACGATTAATCTGCAAAGAATTCGCGCAACCCGCGCAAGCAGGTCACACTGACCTTATGTCCAACTTCGTCCTCGCAATAGGTCACACGCGCGCCCGCCTGTTCAAGCAGCGAGATTGAAGCGCGTGCCCGGTCAATCGTCACCATCTCGTCCTTTGTGCCATGCGTGACGAAGAATTCCTTGCCTCTCAATGGACGTTGTGTGACCAGTTCTTCTAACCCACTCGGGACGAACCCAGCCAGGATGCCCGTCTTGTGGATGCGGTGCGGATACAGGAACGCCAACAGGTTGCACATCGCCGCCCCTTGACTGAATCCCATCACGTCGAAGGTACCCGCCTCGACCCCGACCGATGCTGAATACGCGTCGATGAAGCGGATCAACGCCTCGGCGGAGGGTCGAAGCTGATCGAGGGTGGGTCTGCCGAAAGTCCCGGAAAGAACCGGGCGCCATGAATAACCGTACGGATCGGTGATGTGAGGCGCACGCGGGGCGACCATCCAATACCGGGAGGGCATGTCGCGCGCAAAGACCCACATCGAGTTTTCGTCACCGGTGAATCCGTGGAGCAGGACCAGCAGGCGGGGCGGGCGATGCGTCGTCTCCCGCACGCGCAGAGTCCAACCTTCGAAGGTGGTCAATGTGGTGTTATTTGGGTCTGGCATGTCTGAGAATCCAATCCATGGCAACAAAGACGAGGAGGATGAGGATTACCGGCGCAAACCCCGCAAGCAGACAGGTCAACCCCATGCCTGCCGCGCCGCCTCCATAGAAAATCCAGATCAACCCGACCCCTACGACCAACAATAGGATCGCCGCGCCGAGGGCGAGGCGCACGTAGGTCTCCTGTGAATATTTTCTCAAGTCTTTGCTCATAATTCAACTCCAAGGGCGCGCCGCAGACGGCTCTGCCACGTAAACGATTTTTTCAACTCAGGCAGGATCATCTCGGTCGCTTCTTCTCCGAGCCTGGCGACCGCGCGCACATCCACCTTGTCGAAGATGTTGATACCATTCACCCGAGGGCGGATGATGACGTCCGGTTTGTCGACTTCGAGACGATATTCGGCGATGGCGCGATCCACAATATCGAGCGAGCGTAGGAAGATATCGAACGCCCGGGCATAACTGACACGTGCCAGGCGGCTTATCAGCGCGTGAGGGATGATATTTGGAACCGGCAGGGTCCACGTCCGGGCAGGCACGCCCAGCGGCTCGGTCAGCACGACTGCCACCACAGGTAATTTCGGCGCAAGCGAGCGCGCCACCGAAACCGGGACGGGGTTCAACACACCGCCGTCGACTAGTTCCCACTCACCCATGGTAACATGCGGCAGGACGCCCGGCACCGCCACCGTTGCAAGGAGGGCATCCACAACCCTGCCCTTGGACAGTGTGACCTCGTTTCCGCTTTTCAAATCGACAGCTGTAACCGCGCAGGGAAGTTTGAGGTCGGCAAATGTTTTCTCGCCAAATACCTCCTTCAACCATTTCGCAGCGCCTGCCAGCCCCAGCAGAGATGGTCCCTGGTCCGGCGAGTGTCCGTATAGACTTGCCTGATCGAGGCTGGAGAACAGGTTCTCGATCTGGTCACTGGAATAGCCTGCCGCATAAAAGACCGCGACAATACCGCCGAAGCTGGTCCCTGCAACTGCATCGATCTTATAGCCCTCTTTTTCGAGACGGCGGATAACGCCAATGTGCGAATTTCCCTTCGCCCCGCCGCCGCCGAGTGCAAGTGTGATATTCATAGTCTCCTGATTCGGGCTGTTATTTCAAATCGAAAGCCCGTCAATTTATTTGTGTATTATACCGTCTCAAGGGTGGCTGGCTGGCAAGCCTCATTCATGGAGAGAAAACGAACAATCCTCGATTCCCTTCACGGCATGTCTGCATCGGTTGTTTCCTCACTGAAAGCAAAGAAGGTCCGGCTTCCAGTGAGCGTTCCTCGAATCGAAATTCACCGCAGAAAACCATCTGATCTGTATTTTCTGCGGTGAAAGGTAAATTTCCAGAGTGCCCGCTAGGGAGTGGCTGTAGGCGTTTCCGGCGTCGCCGTGGGTTCCTGCGTAAACGTGCCGGTGGGAGCCGCTGTCGTCGGAGGGGCGGTGGTCGAGGTTGAAGTCGGCTTGGGGGTATTGGTCGGCGCGCTGACAACGATGGAAACGGTCAACGTGGAACCAAACATATTACCGTTCTGGTCGGCAAACCGCCAATAACCGGTATATGTTCCCGGGTTTTTTGGCGCGGTCAACACAACGTCGATCTGCGTCCATTTCCCCGGCGGGATGACCTTGCCGAGATTCGGCACTTTTGCGTTCATCCCATCGCCGCTGAACAGGACAGGATGATAGAGATACACCCAATCACATGTGCCGGTGTTGGCAACCTTCCAGGTCTTTGTAAACTGCTGATTGGGCTTCATCACCGTCCCTGCGGGAATGGTCACGTCCGCGATCAACAACAGGTTATTGCATCCATATGCCAGCTTGGTTGGGTCAACGGTTGCAGTCGGCAGAGTGCCGGTGGGCGTACGCGTCAACGTCAAATTGAGGGTTGGGGTGGCGGAGGGAGCATAATAGATGACCTGCGTGGTGGGGGAAGCCACTGGGATGGTTGGCAACACGATGGCGGTGTCAGTTACAAGAGGAGGCACCGTGGAGGTGAAGGTCTGCGTGGCAGGCGGGACCAGGGCGGTCTGCGTTTGGAAAAAGGATGCGGCAATGGTTTCAGCGATGGCATTCGCGTCGATGGTAGGCTCGGCGGCTGCCTGTCCTCCCCCGCAGGAGGTCAGCAGAAGGAAGACAAGCAAGAGCACGGAGAGGGATTTGCGTGTGAAGGTCATAACACCTCAGGATTGATTTCCCGAACGCGCGGCGAAACGAGATGCATTCGCCTCTCGCGCCGGGATGGTTTGACACCGTTTAAGTATAACGGCCTCCTTCCGGCGTTTGTTCCAGCGAAAAACCTACGATTCGCCTACATCTCTACACGAAAGCGGACGCGCCGGAAGAGTGGGCGGGCAATTGTAAACAGAATCAGCCTTCCGTACAGGCGGAAGCGGAACATATCCTACAACCTCACCTGAGGCAAAAGAGAGTGTAACGCATCCACGAGCGCATCCACATCTTCACGGGTGTTGTATGCCTGGATCGAGATACGCACGAATTGACGGTCACGCCACTGGGTCAACGGGACCTCGACCCAGTATTCATCGTACAACCGGGATTTGAGGATAGCTGTATTGCAGGGCGGGAGCGGTGCGACTCCCATCTGACTGTAAAAATCCGAATCGAGCGGATAGACCGGGGGCAGTCCGGTGAGATCGCAAACCCGTTCGACGGCTTCGCGAAGCAGGCGGCGACACTCAGAGCGCACCTCCTCCCAATGATGTTCGTGCATGAACGCAAGCGCGGCAGGGACAGCGAGCGCCGCGGCGGGGTCCTTGGTGCCCGTCCATTGCAAAAGGTCGATGAAACGGGAGCCGGTTGTCGTCTCGGGCATGGCATGGTATCCCCAACTGACGATCAACGGCTCAATCAGGTGTTGCACCTCGCGGCGAACATACAGAAAGCCCGCGCCTTTCGGGGCAAGCATCCACTTGTGGCAATTGCCGAAAACCACATCCGCGCCAAGGGACTGGAGGTCGAGAGGAATCTGACCGGGCGAATGAGCCGCGTCCACGAGGCTGAGGATGCCCGCTTCCCCGGCGCGGCGGCAGATTTGCTCCACGGGCAGGCGGAGCGCGGTCGGCGAGGTGATATGACTGAGATAGACTACCTTCGTCCGCGGCGTGACGCCCGTCCAGAATTGCTCCACGATTTCCTCCTCCGAGCCGGGCGGCAAAGGGATGGACCGGTGGAGGTAATTTGCCCCAGTTTTGCCGCAGACGTATTCCCAAGCAAAATCACATGCGCCGTATTCGTGGTCGGTGGTGAGAATCTCGTCACCGGGTTGGAGGTCCATCGAACGGGCGATGATGTTCACGCCGTGGGTGGCGTTGGGGATGTAGGCGAGGTCGTCCGCGTCGGCGTGGAGGAATTCCCCCAGTGCCTGCCGGGATTCTCTTAAAAGCGCATCGTACTCGCGACCCAGAAACAACACCGGCTGTCGTTCGAGCCGCATCTGCCAGCGCTGGTACGCGTCCATGACGGGTTTCGGCGTAGCCCCGAATGAACCGTGGTTGAGGAAGTGAATTTCCGGGTCGAGCAGAAAATATTGTTTGAAATCTGTCATGCGGCAATTATATGATGTTGCTGTATACTTTCGGTCTGTTGTAAAATTCCGGTCATTCCACATCATCCCGAAGGTTCGAGCGGCAGGCTCGAATCATATAAAACTTTCGGGGCGACTGCATCCTGAGGAGCCATTATGGATCAATTCTTCGCCGGGGATTGGAAAGGTCCCGCCTTCCACTTTCTTGGAACCGCGCATCTCGCCGCGCTGGGATGTCTGGTTCTGCTCAACCTGCTTTTGCTCCGCTTCAAATACGCCTCGGACTCGACCAAAAGCGCCATCCGCTGGACGCTGGCGTTGATCCTGTGGGGAAATGAGATCGCCTGGCATTGGTGGAATTATTCCGCCGGCAAATGGACCATCCAAACCATGCTGCCGCTGCAAGTATGCAGTATCCTCGTCTGGCTCGGCGCGTGGATGCTGGTGACAAAGAGCTACCGCATTTATGAGTTCATGTACTTCATGGGTATCGGCGGGGCAATCCAGGCGCTCGCCACGCCTGACTTGGGGGTTTACGGCTATCCGCATTTTCGCTTCTTCCAGACCTTCATCTCGCACGGACTGATTGTCACCTCCGCCATCTACATGACCGCTGTCGAAGGCTTCCGCCCGACGTGGAAGTCCATGCTGAGAGTCGCCGTCTGGATGAACCTGTACATGATCCCCATCTATTTCCTGAACAACGCCATCGGCAGCAATTACTTGATGATCAACCACAAGCCCCCCACCGCCTCCCTGCTCGATCTGCTGCCCGAGTGGCCCATTTATATCCTGTACATGGAAGGTCTGGGCATCGTGACATTTTTGATTTTGTATCTTCCGTTCATCATCAAGGACCTGTGGAGCCGCTGCCTGCTGAACAAAGATAACGCGTCAAGGCTGGAGAGTATTTCGAAGTAGAACTCCCCGTAAGATAGGGTTTCCCTATAACAGTCATTTCGATTTAAGGTAAAATACTTCCTGCCGGGGCGATGGCGGAATCGGCAGACGCAACAGACTTAAAATCTGTCGGTAGCAATACCGTGAGGGTTCGACCCCCTCTCGCCCCACAACATCCATGTCATTGCGAGACGGCGTTTGTCGTCGAAGTAATCTCCCTGTGCAACAAGATTGCTTCCCGAAGGCTCGCAATGACATCTTGTTCTGAAAGGTCGATCATGTACTTTACCCGTCAGCAACTCGAAGAGATCGAAGACAAGAGTCTCGCTCCCTACGGCATGCGCAGCAAGGACACCAAGGGACGCGCCTACCTGGATAACGAACCGGACTACCGCACCTCCTTTCAGCGCGATCGCGACCGCATCCTCCATACCACTGCCTTTCGCCGACTGGAATACAAGACTCAGGTCTTCATCAACTACGAAGGCGACTACTTCCGCACCCGCCTCACCCACACGCTGGAAGTTGCCCAGATCGGGCGGACGCTGGCTCGCGCCCTCGGCGGAAACGAAGACCTCGTCGAGAGCATTTGCCTTGCTCACGACCTCGGTCACTCCCCCTTCGGCCACTCCGGCGAAGTGGTCCTTGCCCGGCTGATGAAAGACTTTGGCGGCTTCGACCACAACAAGCAGTCCCTGCGCATCGTCACCGAACTCGAACAACGCTACCCCGAATTCCCCGGGCTGAACCTCACCTGGGAGGTGCGCGAAGGCATGGTCAAACACGAATCGGAGTACGACATCTCCGACGCGCGCGACTATAACCCCGAACTGCGCGGCAACCTCGAAACACAGATCGCCAACGTCGCCGATGAGCTTGCCTACACGACGCACGACCTCGACGATGGACTTCGCTCCGGGATGATCACCCCGCACATGCTCGAAGGCATCGCCCTGTGGGAGATCCTGCGTGAAACCTACCACTGGCGCGGGCCCAATCTCAATGATATCGAACGTCATCGCATGATCCGCCAGTTGGTCGGAATCATGGTCACCGACATGGTCGAAGCGACCGACAAACGCCTCAAGGAAAGCCGCGTCAAGTCCGCGCTGGATATTCAGAAACTGAAATACAACGTTATCGGCTACAGCGAAGAGATGCAGCGCCGCAACCGGGAACTGAAGGACTTCCTGTATAAAAACCTGTACCGCAATTACCGCGTGGTGCGGATGCAGGTCAAAGCTGAGCGGCTCATCTCGGACCTGTTCACTGCCTACTGCTCTGAACCGACCATGCTCCCCGACCACGTCCAATTCTTCATCGAGAAACGCGGTCTGGAACGGACAATCTGCGATTACATTGCAGGCATGACCGACCGCTTCGCCATCGAAGAACATGGTAAACTATTCGACCCAAACGAAAAACCGTAGCTGGTCAGCGAGGATGATCCCGCTCTACGATTGAGAACCAACAATAAGAGGTAACGAATGACCCAACCCATCCAGTATCTCACGCCCGAAGGGGAAGCCAGACTCAAGGCTGAACTTGCCGACCTTATCGGTCCGCGCCGGGAGGAACTGGCACAACGTCTCCGCGCCGCCATTCAGATGGGCGATCTCTCAGAAAACGCCGATTACCACAAAGCCAAGGAGGATCAGGCGTTTCTCGAAGGTCGCATCATGGAATTGGAAGCCATTCTCCGCAACGCGGTCATCATCGAAAAGAAACAAAGCGACGTTGTGGAGGTCGGAGCGATAGTCACCATTCAGGAGGAGGGGTTTGACCCGGAAACCTTCCACGTGGTCGGCGCTAAGGAAGCTGATCCGCGCAACGGGAAGATCTCGAACGAATCCCCCATCGGCTCCGCGTTGATGGGTCATAAGGTCGGGGATGTGGTCGAGGCGCAAACTCCCAGCGGGAAGATGAAATTCAAGGTCTTGAAGATCGAGTAGTCCATGCCATTTTAAGCCGCGAAACGGCGAAGAATCGCTTGCATAATGGCAAAACCCGTCGAGGCGTGAAGTCCCTAAACGCAAAACAAAAACAAACCCGCCGTTTGGCGGGTCTGTTTTATTTCCAGCCTAAATTTACTTCCCTGCACGGGGCCAGATTGCGAGTTCCAGAGTGATGCGCTCGAAGAAACTCTTCGGAGGCATGGCGCCCATGCCATAATCCATGTCCACGACGGTGGCAAGGAGCTGCAGGGTCGCAGTTTCGAGCAGCACCTGTTCCCCCTGCTTGACGACCACCAGTTCGCCCTTCGGTTCAAGCCGGGCACGTGTGTTCGGGTCATTGTAAGCATGTTCCGACATCAACACTTTCGTGGCGGTCTTGATATCGTTCTTGTCAAACAACCAGATTTCCAGCGCAGAAACCTTCTTTGGCTCGCCAACGCCGACCGTATCCGAAACGCCAACGCCATACTCGCCGAGGAATTCGCCGCCGCTCGTGTCGATGCTAAATGACTCGTCATACAGGTCATCACCCAGCACATAAGTGGTCATCGTCTGGGTGATCGGCGGCGCGAGTCCCAACTCCTCGAAGTTGGTCTTCTCCGCCCTGCGGCTGGCTTCCGCCGCCTGCATGACCGCAGTCACCGGGCCGGTATTCTTGCGAAGAAGACGGTACAAGTACATACCACCAACCGCCACTAGGATGAGAACCACAAGCCCCGCCCCCCACAACACATACTGACCCAGCGGGGAAGCCTCCTCCGGCGCGGTGACGAGGATCGGCTGGCCAGTCGCCGATTGGATGAAGTTGCCAAATTGCTGGATGTCCAGCGGGTTGAGATAGCCAGGATCAGTCTGAATGGCGGCGTATGCGGTGGGACCCGCCTCCCCCATGTTCTCCCAACGTTCGATGGCTTTGTCCACGTCGCCCGTACGATTAAGAGAGTCGATCGTCATGCGCAGATAATCCTGTTGCAAGTCAGCGCGCATGACTTCGGGAGTCCCGTCCGTCCACTGCACGGGCCACCACCACCAGCCAACGATCAGACCAAGCGCCAAGCCTAATATCACACCCAACACAAGCGTTACCCTGTTGTTCTTGAGAAGGTTCCTGATGATCGCAATTACTGCTTCCATGGCTTATTCCTTTTTGTTTGAGGAGTTCTATTCAATTATATACCATCCCCTGATGAAAACAACCATCCAAAGTACCAACAGCGTGTCAAGACGCAACATCCCGAAGGCTGACCAACCTTCGGGATGTTCGATACAGGGCAGACTATAATCTCTCCATCAAGTACATGACACGTTCCGATTCGCGCACCTCGGCTGCCTCGTGGAATTTGAACCGTTTCCGAAACGCGGTTTCGAAGCCTTCGCGCGTGTAGTTCGGGAAAATATCCTCGCGTGAGGCGAGCAGCTTCTTCACCTGGCTGTCGCTCTTGGGGACAAACTCGATGATCAGCCACTTCCCGGTCTCGGCAAAAAAATCCGCCAGTCGCGGCAGCGGGACATTGTTCGAGATCGCCAGATGATGGATAACCGCCAGCGCCAGCGTTATGTCCGCAGGACCGCGTTCGCCAAACGAATCACGCTCCCGGTTCGCCCAGCCAAGCGCCGGGCTGGGATTGGTCAGGTCAAGGAGAAGCGGCAGAAGGTTTTCATTTTTCTCGTCCTTCACCTGACGATAGTTGATTTCCACAGCGGTCGGGTCGATATCCCACGAAACCACATGCGCCCCGCTCTTACCCGCCACGCGGCTGAAAACGCCGGTATTCCCGCCGAGATCCCAGATCATTGCGGGCTTCAGTCGTTCCGTCCACGCGCCGATCAATTCCTTTTTATGCTCGAACGCAGCATCCGAATAATTTGTGATGTCGTAGTAATTGCCCCACTCCGTACCGCCAGGCTTCCACTCCAATTTGCGGATGGCCGCCTCTAGGCTGTCGATCAGTCCGATCATCGCCTGCCTGCCCATCGTTCCGCGGCGCGGTTTAACCTCTTCGCCTGCATAATGCAGTTGCGCCTTTGCATGCAAATGAATGTGCGTTGCCAACCCAAAACTGAATCGCGTTCTCCATGGCAACAATTCACTCGCCAGATCAAGCGGCACACCGTCGATGTACACGCGCAACAGCTGGCTTAGGCGCACATCTTTTAACGCCATCAAAGCCAGCGGCGCCAGAAAATGCTGGCAGAACTGACGATATGCCATCCAGGGCTGTCCTTCGTTGTACATCTCGAACGAGAGCGTGTCGATCAATGTCGCTTTGCCGCGCACGAACTGGATATTATAGGCGCTGGCATCCTTTAGCGACATATCCAGTTTCAACGCGCGCCGCTGGATGGACAACGTAGCCAGCGCGGCATCCTTCAATTGACTGAACGACCATTCGTATGGGTACGAGATGAACGGTACACGCTCCGGCTGGATGACTTTCAGGGCCGTCTCCGACTCAGCCGGAGCCTGGTTCACTTCCTCATGCGGAATCAACAATCCGGCTTTTACCAGTTTCGCGTATAAGCCGGATTCCATCAATCGCGCATATTCACGCGCGTACTTGCGGTTGACCTGTCGGTAGAGCGCTCCGCCCCGGGAAAACAGGAACCCATTCGGGTCCCGGAAGGAGGCGGTGAGTTGTATGCCGGATCGCTCGGTCTGTCCGTTATTTTGCTTCGTCGTCATCGTCTTCGTTGTCGTTCTTCGGCTTGATTCCAAACCATCCTTTTATCTTCGTCCACGAGGCGCGGACCGCCACACCCAGTCCAAGCAGGGCCGCCAACAGCAGTTGGATCAGAAAACTTCCCGAGCCGGGGTCAAGATAAGGCAAAGGGGCAAAGTACATGGATTCTCCTATTCAACAGCTTCAGGGATGATCGTTTCAAGCAGGAAGGTCTCCTGACAATTCGTGCATTGCGCTTCGCGTCTGTTCGCGTATACGAGCAGGCCACTACATTTCGGGCATGGCCGCTTAAGCGGCTTCTTCCACGAAGTGAAATCGCAGTTCGGGTAATTCACGCAGCCATAAAAAGTGCGCCCCTTGCGGGTTTTGCGTTCGACCAGTTCGCCGCCATCCTTGGGGCACAAGATACCGATCTTTTCGAGCCACGGTTCGGTGTAACGGCAGGTTGGGAAGTTGGCACACGAAATGAATTTTCCAAAGCGTCCATAACGGATGACCAGCTCGCCGCCGTCCTCCGGGCAGATGCGGCCGATCTTTTCCGGTTCGCTTTTGGTGACCGGCATCTCCGCCTGCGCCTTTTTCAAATCTTCCGCAAACGGATGATAGAACTCGTGGATGACCTCCGTCCATTCCGCCTGTCCATTGGCGATCATGTCGAGGTCCTCCTCCATACGCGCCGTGAATTGATAGTCCACAATATCCGGAAAATACTGCACCATCAGGTCATTGACCTGCATGCCAATTTCAGTCGGCACGAGCTTCTTCTCTTCACGCACCACGTAGCCGCGCTGTTGGATCGTGGAGATGGTCGGGGCGTATGTGGATGGACGACCAATGCCGTCCTCCTCCAACGCCTGCACCAACGACGCTTCAGAGTAACGCGGCGGCGGCTGGGTGAAATGCTGTTCCGGGATCAAACGGATGAGCTCCTGCTTCTGCCCCTCTGCAATGCCTGCGGGAATCTTCACGTTCTCTTCTTCGTCCTCGATCTTCACATCTTCATTTTTGGCTTCTTCGTACACGACCAAAAAACCCGCAAACTTGACTGCCGAACCGGAGGCGCGCAAGAGGTATTCGTGAGCGCTGGTTTTGCCAGTCACTTCCACTTGCAGGGTGTCGTACACTGCCGCTTCCATCTGCGAGGCGATGAACCGCTGCCAAATCAAGCGGTAGAGTTTGTACATGGCAGGTTCGAGATATTCCTTGACCGACTCCGGTTCGCGCATCACAGACGTGGGGCGAATCGCTTCGTGCGCCTCCTGCGCGTTGGCAGAACGCGTACGATATTGCGGCGGCTCGGATGGCAGAAAGTCCGCACCATACTTTCCCTGAATGTACTCCCGGGCTTCGTTCTGGGCGATTGCAGAGACATTGGTCGAGTCGGTTCGCATGTAAGTGATCAGACCAGTCGTCCCGCCATTGCCTACATCCTGACCTTCATACAATCCCTGCGCGAGCGCCATCGTCCGTTTGGCAGTAAATCCCAGTTTGCGGGAAGCTTCTTGTTGCAACGTGGAAGTCGTGAACGGAGCGGCAGGTTTTCGTCTGCGCTCGCCGCGTTTGACCTTGGTAATCGAATACGCGGCAGTCTCCATATCCACAAGGATCGGTTTGACCGTCTCTTCGTTTGGCAGCACTGGATCGTTATCATCGATCTTCGCCAGTTTTGCCGTGAAAAAGGACTTCAATCCATCCGGCTTGAACTCGCCATGAATGGACCAGTATTCAACCGGAACGAACTCCTCGATTTCACGCTCCCGCTCGACGATGAGCCTGAGCGCCACCGATTGCACGCGCCCTGCTGACAGGCGTCCGCGCACCTTCTCCCACAGAATCGGGCTGATACCGTAACCGACCAAGCGGTCCAAAATACGACGCGCCTGCTGGGCATCCACTAAATCCATATTGATGTGACGCGGATGCTCGAACGCTTCCTTGATGGCAGGCTCCGTGATTTCATGGAAGACCACGCGCTTGGCGCGATCCGGGTCGATCTCCGCCGCTTCGAGCAAATGCCACGAAATGGATTCACCCTCACGGTCAGGATCGGTCGCGAGGTAGACTTCCTCCGCCTTTTGGGCGAGCTTTTTGATCTCTTTGACAACTTCCTTCTTCTCGTTTGGCACGCGATACTTCGGCGCGTAATTGTTTTCCACGTCCACAGAAAGCTGCGACTTCAACAAATCACGCACATGCCCCACCGAAGCGCGGACCGTGTACCCCCTGCCGAGAAAACGACCGACTGTCTTTGCCTTGGCAGGCGACTCGACAATGACCAATTTGCCATCGCGTTTGACAACCTTCTCCGATTTCGGCGGAGGCGCCATCCCTTCATGAGCCTCAGTACGACCCATTTTATAAAGTTTTGTCCCACAAATCGGGCAAGCGCCAATCGTGATAGGAGAACCTTTCGCGTTGAAACTCGCGACGGGATTCTGCATCTCACGTTTGGACTTGCACTTCATGCAATATGCTTCCATGTACACTCCTCCCTCACCCTTGCCCTCCCCCCATAGTAGAGGGCGTCCGCTGGACAGGTGAGGGGAATTTCACAAATATTTTTCCTGGTGGTGTTTTTTCAAATGCGCCACCACATCGCGCACTTTCTGGGATTGATCCACTTTACAGATCATCAGGACATCTCCGGCGTCGACAATAACAATATCATCCAGACCGATTGTCACGACCAAGCGTTGGTCATCGCCGCAATACACGAGGGTATTATGGGTATCAAGACCGAGATGTTGGGCATTCGTCGACACATTGCCATTCATATCAGGCAACAAGACTTCGAAGAGCGAATCCCATGAACCGACATCGCTCCAGCCCAGTCCGCCCGCAGGCAGGACGGCAACCTTTTCCGCTTTTTCCATAATACCGTAGTCGACAGTCTGACTCTTCAACCCATGCCAGACCTCTTCGATGATCTCCTTACGGTTCGGTGCATCCCAGGCGGACGAGATTCTGGTCACTGCTTTAAAAAGTTCAGGCATCTGCCTCTCAACCTCAGCCAGGATCGTGTCGACATGCCAGACGAACATTCCACTGTTCCATGAATGATCGCCGCCGCGCAACAATTGCTGTGCGGTGGCTTCATCCGGCTTTTCCTTGAAGCGCTTGACCTCGTACACCGGGTATTTGTAATCACCAACCAGTGGTTCGCCCTGCTGGATATAACCATACCCCGTGGAGGGGAAAGTCGGTGTAATACCCAGGGTAACCAGGTAACCTTTATCCGCAACATCGAATGCCGTGCTGATCAAATAACGGAACAGATCGACGTTCCGAATGAAATGATCCGAGGTCTGGATCGCCATGAGCGCCTGCGGGTCTCGCTTCTTGACCACGGCAGCCGCCAATGCTACCACAGATGCCGTACCGCGTGGGGCAGGTTCGATCAAATAATTCTCCTCCGGGATGGAGGGGACCTGCTTACGCATCTCGCGCGCCTGTTCTGCCACCGTCACGACGAGGATCCTTTCCGGCGGAAACAGCGTTTCCAGCCGCGCCACCGTGCTTTGAAACAAGGTCTCCTTGCCAAGCAAAGGCAATAATTGTTTCGGTCTTTCCTTTCTCGAGACGGGCCAGAGACGAGTCCCTCCGCCTCCAGCCATAATGACGGCGTATGTATGTTCCATGATTCCTTATACCGAATAGTCAGATTGTACTTCACGGACAGCGACATAATTCATGCCTCCCACCTGACGGACCATGCCTTTTAATTCCATCAAGGCGAGAGTGGCGGACACTTTCTCAATAGGCAATTCAGACTGACTACGGATCTCATCCACATGCAGAGGCTCATTGCCAAGCACACTCAGTAACTTTGCTTCAGTCGTATCGGCAGGAATAATTCGGCGCGCAGCTTTCTGTTCACCCACGCGCGTGATATCCAACGCCTGCATGAGATCATCAACGCTCAACAGCGGCAGCGCCCCGCGTTGGATCAACTTGTTCGTTCCCTTGCTTTGAGGCGCAAGTATACTACCAGGCACGGCAAAGACCTCCCGTCCCTGCTCGGCGGCGAATTCAGCAGTGATCAACGCGCCGCTGGTCTCGCCTGCCTCCACAACCACCACCGCCAGCGACAACGCCGAGATAATGCGATTGCGAGGCGGAAAATTTGAAGCATCCGGCGGCGTACCCGGGGCATAGTCGCTGATGATCGCGCCGCGCTCCATCATTTGTTCTGCGAGCGTTCGATGCTCGGGAGGATAGATTTTATCCACACCTGAACCCAATACACCAATTGTTCGTCCACCGGCTTTCAACGCGGATTGATGTGCAATAGCATCCACCCCGCGCGCCAACCCACTAACGACGGTCATGCCATTCGCAGCCAGGAAGGACGCCAGCTCTTCCGTGATCTGTCTTCCATAGGGTGTAACGCGCCTCGTCCCCACAATCGACACGGCAAACAAATCATCGGGCAGATATTCCCCGCGGAGATATAACACCGGCGGCGGCTGTTCGATTTCTCTTAAACGCTGCGGATACGTTTCATCCTGCCACGTCAGAATTTTGATACCCTGTTTTTCGATCCTCTCCCAGACTTTATCCAAATCGACATTTTCGCGCGCTTGGACGACCCGTTCGATCAACTTCAACCCCAAACCTGCTCCCGCCAAATCAGCAGGCGCAGCCATCCACGCGGACTCAAGATCGCCGAAATGCGCGATCAACCCCTGCATACGAACCGCGCCGATGCCTTTGATAAGATTGAAACCGATCCAGTATTTTTTATCGTCCATAAAATCTCGTAGGGCAAAATCAATTTTTGCCCTACAGCCCTTCGAGCAGATGAATCTTCATTAAACGGCGATCAGCATCCAAATCCAGAATGACCGAGGGGATGGCAGGTAAAAGGGTTTCCTTCCCTGAATCATTCCGCACTACATAGACATCATTTGCACCTGTCTCGATAATTTCCACCAATTCACCCAGCAGGTTGCCATCCTCGTCCACAACGCGGAAGCCAAATAACTCATGTTGATAGACCTGACCAGCGGGTAACGGCGGCGTATCCTTGGCTTGCACATAGACCCATTGATTGCGGAATACGCCTGCATCTTCAGGCGTTTCAACACCTTTGAATTTTACAAGCAATCCCGATCCGTGAGGGCGTACGCTGGTAAGGGTTATCGGTTGATGATCTTCGCCGATGAAAAGTTTTCTCCCGCGTTTCATGCGCTCGGGGAAATCGGTATGGAGGTCCATGACAATCTCACCCTGCACCCCATGAGGACGTCGCAAAAAACCGACCGTCAAATACACAGGCTCGCCATTGGGCGAGCCTGAAATCTTTTTCGTATCAGCCATTACTCTGGCTCGACCACATCAAGTGTGGCTTGCTTGCCTTCCCGTTCCGCCGCCACTCGCAAAAGTGTGCGGATGGAATTGGCAACTTTGCCACCTTTCCCGATCACGCGCCCCATGTCATCCTTCGAGACACTCAATTCGATGCGGACACGTGACCCACCGCCGCTCTCACGCACTTGCACTTCTTCGGGATGATCCACCAATGATTTGGCGATATATTCGATAAGTTCTTTCATATAATGCCTTATGTCATTGCGAGGGCAATGTTTTCGTCCAAAGCAATCTTCTGTAAACAAGAAATTGCTTCGTCACCCTGTGGGCCCTCGCAATGACAGCAAAAACTACTTGGTTGTCTTGACCGATGCGCCGCGCTTGGCTTCCGCCTCAGCGGCTTCCTTCACGAGCACATCCACAGACTCGCCCTTCTTGAAGCGCTCCCAGCGATCCAGCGTGCCGGCAGCCTTGAAAACCTGCGCCACTGATTCAGTCGGCAGAGCGCCGTTCTTCATCCAGTGAAAGACGCGGTCTTCCTTCAAATGGATTGTCGCAGGCGTGGTGCGGGGATTGTACACACCGAGAATTTCCAAAAAACGACCATCGCGTGGGCTTTCCTTATCGGCAGCCACAACGCGGTACGTGGGTTGGCCTTTGAGACCAATACGACGTAAACGTAAACGAACCATCTTGCTTATCTCCTTAGAATGTTTTGTGTTTCAGACAGGCATAGAGAGGTGCGTGAAAGGACGCATGCGGGCTGAAATCACTAGCGAAGCTGTCCTGTGGACAGGCGCATATTTTACCAGAGAATTTAGCAAGGGAGGGCAAAACATATTTTCGTGCCCTTCCCCATTTCGCTTTCCGCGCGCGTTCCCAATCAAATTCGACAACACCTCCCTCAGACGCGAGGGAGCAATATTCACAGCCTCCACACGCACAGAATAATCTCCTTAGTGATGGGCGATCCCTGGGCAATACCCGCGCGGAAAGGCAAAGAAGGCAGTGCTGTAACCGCTGCAAGTAAGATCAAAGCCGAGAGATATGTAAACCAATTTTGTCGTTCATGTGTACTCCTTTTGTTGTACCCGGAGTCTAGGATTCGGTTATGAATTGGGCGTGAAGGGAGGAGGGAGAATTGCCGGATGAGTATGGCATAATAGGGCATCCTGCATCTCCGGAGACAATTCCCATGAAAAATTCTGTCTCGACAATCAGTACCATTCTTCTGTCCAGCCTTTTTATTCTCGCTTGTTCATCAATGTACATGCCCAGCCTGGCAACCGCGACCCCTCAAACGATCGTCACCATTCCTGCCATGCCGACTGAATTCCTTTCACAACCTCAAACTGCAACAACCCAACCTGAGACCGGTCTCGAAAACGAGAACCTGCTGACAAAGCTTCCCACTTTGGCAGTTGTATTGTCCTCTGAACCCTTCGACTCAAAAGATGGAATACACGTACATGAAGGCGATCGAGGGCAATGACAGTTTTTATCTCGTACAGGTCGCCTTCCGCTACGAGCCGACGGAGGCGGATATTATACGCTGGATGAATTACCTGCGCGACGTGCAAGTTTGCGACTCGAGACTCCCCGGCCAAGCTTGCCCATAAATTGTGCATCCCTAAAAAGGTTGCGTGTCAAACGCGACCTGCAAAATTATCCGAATAACCTTCCCAATCCCTTTCCACCCGTCTTTTGCAACATCTTCATCATCTTCTGCGCTTCGCGGAATTGCTTGATCAGACGGTTCACGTCCTGCACCTCCATGCCGGAACCAGCCGCGATGCGTCGCCGGCGGGAGGCGTTCAAAATATCAGGGTCGCGGCGTTCCTTCACGGTCATCGAATTGATGATGGCTTCGGATTGCTTGAAATTCCTGTCGATTTCTTTCGGGTCAATCTGACGCGCCGCCTGTCCCAACTGCCCGGGCAGCATGTCCATGATCTGCGCCAACGGGCCCATTTTCTTCATCTGCTTCATCTGGTCGAGCCAGTCTTCGAGCGTGAATTGTCCCTTCATCATGCGTTCAGCGGTCTTTTGCGCAGTCTGTTGATCGAAAGCGGCTTCCGCTTTTTCGATCAAGCCGATCATGTCACCCATGCCCAGAATGCGCGATGACAAACGCGCCGGGTCGTATGCTTCGAGCGCGTCGAGTTTTTCGCCCGTACCGATAAACTTGATCGGCACCCCGGTCACCGAGCGGATGGAGATCGCCGCGCCGCCGCGCGAGTCACCGTCCATTTTGGTCATCACGAGACCCGTGATCGAGACGTTGTCACGGAAGCCCTGCGCAATGTTCAACGCTTCTTGACCGATCATGGAATCGACCACGAGCAGCGTCTCCACCGGCGGGACCTTTGCCACGACGGCTTTTAACTCGTCCATCAACTGGGCATCCAACTGCGACCGACCGGCTGTATCCACGATCATGACGCCATATCCACCCTTTTCGGCTTTTTCGAAAGCCCGCCTGACAAGCTCTGGCGGTTTAACATTCAAATCTGCCTCAACCGGGACGTCGATCCGCTCGCCAAGTTGCTGCAACTGCTGGACCGCGGCCGGGCGGTACGGGTCGCCGGCAACGAGCATGACCCGCTCCCCTTTCGAGCGCAGCAGCTTGGCAATCTTACCCGCATGGGTTGTTTTACCGGAACCCTGCAAACCGACCAGCATAATGACATGTGGCTTGGGTCCACGGAAGTTTAACGGTGCCGGTTCACCCAGCGTAGCAATCAATTCTTCGTTGACGATCTTGATGACCTGCTGACCTGGCGCCAGCGCCTTCGATACCTCCGCGCCGATGGCGCGTTCGCGCACGCGGGCAATAAATGATTTGACAACGCTGAAATGGACATCTGCTTCGAGAAGGGCAAGGCGCACTTCGCGCATCGCCGCGTCCACGTCCGCTTCGGTAAGTTTGCCGCGTCGACGGAGTTGGTCGAATACTTGATTGAGTCGGGAGGTTAGGTTTTCAAACATAATTAATCTTTCATCATTGCGAGGGTGTCAGCCAAAAGCAATTTATACCATGAAGAGAAGGTTGCCCACCTGCACTTGCATCAGGTGCAAGGGTTGTTGCCCTCCAGGATCTTCGTAACGATATACCGCGTCAGAGTAGGCGGAGATTGTAGTGTGGAAGCAGGTTGAGGTCAAGAGAGAGGCGGTTTGACTTCCCAAGCCGCCAGGGCTTGGGAAGTCTACTTGATCCATTGCTTGACAATCCCTCTATCCCACAGTAAAATCACGAACGCTTAACAACAAAATAATCTGGCCGAGATAGCTCAGTTGGTAGAGCACGCGACTGAAAATCGCGGTGTCCCCAGTTCGATCCTGGGTCTCGGCACTCTCGGCTGGAAGGTAGCCAAGAATTGCGGGCGTAGTACAGTGGTAGTACGTCTCCTTGCCAAGGAGAAGGTCGTGGGTTCGAATCCCATCGCCCGCTCTTGTTTTTCCAGATGGCGTCGTGGCCAAGTGGTAAGGCAAGGGTCTGCAAAACCCTTATTCAGGGGTTCGAATCCCCTCGACGCCTCTCATTCAATTTCAAGCAGCATCCATCAACGCCGCAAGGCGTTTTTTGTTTTTACGTTGTGACAATTATCAGTTTGGCACATGGGCCCTTTGTTATATAATGGAATCAAAGATTGTCCTTTCCGTGACAGCGGGTGTGCCACCCTTTTGGCTTAATGGACTTTGTCATGAAGATTTTGTATGTCGAAGACGAAATAGCGCACGTTGAATTGACCCGACGGACACTGGAGGACAATGCCCAGCACAAGTTCGAGTTAGTTCACGCAGAAACGATCCGGGATGCCCTGCGCCTGCTCGATACGGATCCCGGCATCGACCTGATTCTGGTGGACCTCCGCCTCCCCGACGGTTCCGGCATGGATCTGCTGAAGAAGGTGCGGGAACGCCCATCTGCCCCGGCGGTCGTCCTGGTGACAGGGCAGGGGGATCAGGAAGCGGCGGTCTCTGCACTCAAAGCTGGCGCGGCGGATTACTTGGTCAAGCAGAGCGATTACCTCCACCGTCTGCCCGTAGTAATTGCCAATGCCATTGCACAGAATCAACTGGAACGTGAGCAGGCGGCGCTACGGGAAGCTGAGGTCAAATATCAGACCCTGGTCGAGCAGACTCCAGCGGTTGTCTTTCTGGATTCCGTTGACGATTCCGAATCCACTCTTTACATTAGCCCGCGTGTGGAAGATTTGACCGGTTATTCTGTGGAAGCGTGGATGTCCCAGACCGGAATTTGGGAAAATTCCATCCATCCTGAGGATCGTGAGCGTATCCTTTTGCTGGACAAAAAAACACATGAAACCGGTGAGCCTTTTCAGGAGGAGTATCGCTTCATCCGTCAAGACGGCAGGATAATCTGGCTTAAAGAGGATTCTCACCTCATCCGGGACGAGAATGGGAAACCCTTGTACTGGCAGGGGATATTGCTCGACATTACCAGAGAAAAGGATAACGAAGCGGCCCTCCAGAGGAGGTTGAATGAACTGGAGGTCTTGCAGGCGGCAACAGCCGCCGGCACAGAGAGTTACTCCGAAGACGAGATCATCGAAAAAGTCACAAAAATCATCGGAAAGATTTACCCGGAAGTATGCGGCATTCTGCTCTTAAGCGAGGATGGCAGGTTCCTGAGGCCGCATCCATCCTACATTGGAGCGGATGTGTCCCAATGGCAGAGCGGTTTTCCAGTCACAGAGGGCGTTACAGGGCAGGCGGTGCAGCTTGGAAAAATCATTCGTTTGAGGAATGTACACGATGTGCCAGGATACATCGAGATAGCCCCGAATATACAATCGGAAATTTCAGTGCCCATACGGGTAAACCAGCGCGTCATCGGGGCGATAAATGTGGAAAGTTACGATCCGGATGCCTTCAATGAAAACGATGAAGGGTTGCTCACAACGATTGCAAGCGGTCTTGGTACAGCGTTGGAACGTTTGCGTCTCTTCAAGGAGGAACAGCAACGCTCCAAGGAACTGGAAACGCTTTATCAAACAACCAAGCTCCTCACCCAGAGTCTGGAACCCCAAACAATTGCCGAAAACCTGATTTCGATACTGGAGCAATTTCTCGGTTATGAATATTGCCTGGTTGGCATATTGGATCATTCCAAGCAGAAATTGATTCCCCTGGCATTAAGTCGCGTTGGAAAAGACCAGGGAGAATACCAAAAAGGGTTAATGGCGTATCTCGAGGGTATTTTCCAGCCAGGAAGGGGCATCATCGGGTGGGTGCTTCAACAGGGAAAACCTGTGCGTTCGGGTGATGTATCAAAAGACCCACGCTATATCGAGATTCTGAAAAACATCCAGTCCGAACTATGTGTTCCATTGATCTCAAGAGGACAGACTATCGGTGTTATTAACATTGAGACATCCAAAAAAGACGCATACAGCCAAAAGGACGAAAGTATTCTTGCAGCATTGGCAAGTTCTGCCGCCATAGCATTTGAGAATGCCAAACTTTACGAATCCGAACTTGTTCGCCGAGAGAACGCCGAAATCCTGAGGGAGGCGACCCTGGCACTCACGTCAGCCGTCGATCTTGACGACCTGTTTGATGTGATACTGGGATCTCTCGAAAAATTGATTCCCTACGACAGCGCATCCATTGAACTGGCACAGCAGGACTATTATGAAATTGTCGCCGGACGGAGGATCCCAGATTCGCTGATCGGCAGACGATACCCTGCTAATATCGACAAATGGGGTGATGACCTGACCCATAGACCATTGATCCTCCCAGACGTTCAAAAAGATGATCGTTTTAGAAAATTTGATGAGACATCGTATATTCACGGCTGGCTGGGGATTCCCCTGCTGACTCAAGGGAAGTTGATTGGGATTTTGAATCTCGACAGTCGTACGCCTGACTTTTTCACAGAAGAGCACGCCTCCCTGGCACAGACATTTGGAAACCAGGCGGCTATCGCCATAGAAAAAGCCCGTCTGTTTGAAGAACAGAACCGCCGTTCCAAAATTATCGAAACCCTTGCAGAGGTCGCCAACGAAATCGCGACCACACGCGACGTCATTCCAGCCCTTGAGAAGATCTCACGGCAGACAATGGAATTATTAAAAGCAAATAATGTCGCCATTTACCTGCTTCACGACAAAGACACCCTCAAACCTGTCACTGCGCACGGAATGTACCGCAAAGAGATTTTGTCACACACACGAAAAGTTGGCGAAGGAATCACAGGGCAGGTCTTCCTAAATGGCAAGGCTGAAATTGTCAACGACATGACCAAAGATGCCCGTAAGACCATTGTTCCAGGCACGCCCGAGGAAGACTCAAAAGTCGATACTTTAATGTCATCACCCTTGATATTACGTGGAAAACCAATTGGGGTAATCAATGCCTGGAGGCGCAGGGACGAAGGGTTGTTCAACGAAACGGAACTGAATTTCCTTGTCAGTATTGCCAATCAGGCATCCATCTGCATCGAATCCGGTCGGCTTTTCCAGGAAACAAAAAGGCAGGCACAGGAAGCAGCGGCAATCGCCGAAGTGGGACGTGATATTTCCGCCACACTTAAATTAGATATTGTTCTTGAGCGGATTGCTACCTATGCCAAGGAACTGCTTCACGCCGAGACCTGCGCTGTCTATTTAGTGGATGAAAAAACAGGTGCAAGTTTGAATGCCATTGCAGTAATCGGGGAAGACGCGGACGAGATCAAGAACGATCCACTCACCATCGGCATTGGCATTCTCGGTAATATAGCCCGACAAAAAACAGGAGAGTTTGTAAACGATACATCCAAAGATCCGCGTGCCATCATCATTAAGGGGACTGATGAGATTCCGCTCGAGCACATTATGGGTGTGCCAATCCTCTTCAACGAGCAGTTGACCGGCCTGCTTGCTGTCTGGCGAATCGGCGAAGGGCAGGAATTTGGATTGGCGGAATTGGAATTCTCCAGCCGCCTCGCCCAACAAGCTGCCATTGCTATTGAAAACGCGCGTCTATACGAGTCGGAATTTGGACGCCGCAAACAGGCCGAAATCCTGCGCGAAGTGACAGCCGCATTATCTACGACGCTCAAGATTGAAGACCTTTACAACACCATACTGGACTCCCTGTTCCAGCTTTTGCCCTATGATAGTGCCTCGATATTCCTTGAGTCCGGTCAGGATGAAATGGAAATCGTGGCGGCAAGAGGTTTTCGTGAAGATGCGAATATCATTGGCACTAAATTCTTCAAAACGGCAAAATGGCGCGACCTCGCCTTGAACCGTAAAGCCCTCATCATGGCAGACGCCCAAACAGACCCGCGTTTCGAAATCCGGGAGATATCCAAGCATATCCACGGCTGGATGGGCGTCCCCATGATCTCGCAAGATAGTGTGATCGGGTTCATCAATCTTGACAGCCGTAAGGTCAATGCCTTTTCAGAACGTGACGCTACACTAATACAGACCTTTGCCAACTCAGCCGCTGTTGCCATCCAGAATGCAAGGCTCTTTGCATCACAACGCGAGCAGTTCGAACGGGAGGCAGCCATCCTAAATCTTGTGCGTGCAGCGGCATCATCCCTTGACCTTTCGGAGGTCCTGTACACCATTCTCGACCAACTCATCAAACTCCTCGGAGCCGATTCGGGGAGCATCCAGCTTATTGAAAATGACCACCTGCGTGTGGCGGCGGCTGTTGGTTTTGACCCCTCCCTGTTTGCGGAAAGCGGGGTGGTTCCCATAAAGAATTTTCCGTTGAATCAACAGGTGATCCATACCCAGGAAGCGATTTTGATTGACGATGTCAGGAACGATGACAGATACGTGATGGTCAGAGGGCTGGATCATATCAGGTCTTTCCTCCTTATCCCACTGGTCTCAAAAGGGGTTTCGATCGGTCTAATCACTCTGGACAACAAGACACCATCCTACTTTACCGAACGGGACGTGGAGATCAGTATGGCGATCGCAAATCACGCATCGATCGCACTTGCAAATGCACGCCTCTATCAGGAAGCCTTGCAGGCATCTGAGCGTCGTGCCGTCCTGCATCGCATTAGTCAGGATATCATCCGCTTTAGCCAGGATACCGAGCAGGTGTATTCCGCGATTCATGAATCAGCAAGCCAGTTGATGCCTTGTGACGTTTTCGTCATCGCCCTGCAAGATCGCCCCTCCGGTGAAATCAATTTCGTATACATCGTGGAGACCGGTCATCGTTACCAGCCTGAAAAAAAGTCGATGGAAAGAGGCGGTTTGACCAGCAAGGTGATCGACCTTGGGCAAAGCGTCATTTGGTCCAATCCGGCGGAGATCGAGCAAAACGATGCGGAACATTTCGGCTTACCAATACATGTCCAGTCTGTCATCGGCGTGCCTATGAAGACAAGTGGCAGGGTCATTGGAGTAATCTCGGCCCAGTGCTACAAGCCCAATGCCTATGGCACGGAAGAACAGGTCCTGCTGGAAATGTTGGCGACTCACGCCGCGACAGCCATCGAAAACAGCCGGTTATACGACGAGACTCAACGCCGTATAACCGAGCTTGAAACTATCAACCGGTTATCGAGCTCATTGCGCATGGCGCAATCGCTAGATGAAATGCTCCCAATTCTGCTTAATGAGGCCCTGGAACTGGTTAACACACATCACGGCTCCATCTGGCTCTATGATCATTCCAGCAACATGTTAAAACAACAAATTGCCAGCGGAGCAGAAGCCAAACTCAAGCAGACCTCCCTCTTACCCTATCAGGGAATCGTTGGTCATACCTTCACCACAGGAAAAAACTATATCTCCCCAAACCTCAAACAAGATCCATTATTGTTCGAAGAAAATCGGGAGAGCATCATGCCCGGATTGGCAGGTATATGCATTCCCATACAATCGACTGGCGGCCCGGTGGGCGTACTGATGATCTCCACCGATGCCAGTCGACAGATCGACGAGAGAATGAACCTGCTTGGAATACTAGCAGAGATAACCGGCAATGCAATTCATCGGAGTCAACTCTACGAACAAAGCCGGAGACAGGTCCGCAGATTGACAACCCTGCGTGACATAGACTCTGCCATCGCATCATCCTTCGACCTGCGCCTGACTCTGAACATTTTGATGGATCAAACCCTCAGCCACCTCAATGTGGATGCGGTCGATATCGCCCTCTACCACCCTGACCTCCAGAGCCTCACGTACCTGATCGGCAGCGGCTTCCGTACCACGTCCCCGACACGCCCGCAAATGCGAATCGGCGAAGGACTTGCCGGACAAGTCATCATGCGGCAACAAACCTTCCATGTCACAGATCTGCAAAACGCGCCGGAAACCCGGAACGAGGCGCTGATCAAACGGGAAGGTTTCGTTACATATATTGGCATCCCCCTGATAGTCAAAGGACAGATCAAGGGAGTATTTGAGGTCTTTCATCGTTCATCATTGTCGCCCACTCCCGATTGGATGGATTTCCTGTATACGTTGGCCGGTCAGGCTGCCATAGCCATCGACAATTCACACCTGTTCGAGAATCTGCAACGTTCGAACCAGGAATTGATCCAGGCATATGACACCACCCTGGAGGGATGGGCGCGCGCACTGGAATTGCGCGACCGAGAAACGGAAGGTCACACCCGGCGGGTGACCGAGCTCACGCTAAGGCTGGCAAAATACATGGGTATCAAAGAAAGCGAGCTCGTGAACATCCGACGCGGTGTTCTCCTGCACGATATTGGCAAAATGGGCGTCCCGGATAACATTCTAAAAAAGACAGGCCCCCTGACCGAACTGGAATGGGGCGAAATGCGCCTGCACCCCATTTATGCCTATAACCTGCTTGCCCCCATCGAATACCTGCGCGACGCCCTGGACATTCCATACTGTCATCACGAACACTGGGATGGAAGCGGTTATCCGCGTGGGCTCAAAGGGACTCAAATCCCTCTTGCTGCACGAATCTTCTCTATCGTTGATATTTGGGATGCCCTGTTGTCGGACCGTCCATACCGAAACGCCTGGCCCCGTGAAAAAGTAATCGAGTATCTCAAGGAAATATCGGGAAAGCAAATCGACCCGAACATTCTCGAAGTATTTCTAAAGATGATCGAAGAGACTGAGCCGGATGAATAGGCTGAAAATGAGACTACCATCGGCAATTTTGACTGGACGTATAGAAAGAATAACCGACCTGTTTTTACAGAGTCGGTTATTCTTTGTAGCTTATAAAAACTTGCAAGACACTATTTTACTCGCAGGAATTTCCTCTTCCCAACCTGAAGCACGCCAGGATGAGGAAAGGGAACGTCCCCGCGCTCGATGGTCTCTCCATCCAACCGTACACCTTTCTGATCGAAAAGGCGGCGGGCCTCGCTTTTGCTCACTGCCATCTTCGCGTCGAGTACGACGTCCAGCACCGTCTGCCCAGATTTCAATTCATATTCAGGCATTTCATCCGGCACTTCCTTCTGCTGGAAAGTCTTGATAAATGCATCTTGACTCTTTTGAGCCTCGGCATCTCCATAAAAGATACTCGTGATCTCAAAGGACATCTTCATCTTGGCATCGCGTGGATGCAGTGCACCAGACGCCAAATCCCTTTCAAAGACATCGATCTCGTGCGGAGTCCAGCGGGAGGCGAGCCGAAGGTATTTAACCATCGCCATATCCGGGATGGACATCAATTTGCCGTACATATCCTCTGCACCGGTATTGATGGGAACGATGTTCCCCGTCGATTTCGACATGCGCTGAACGCCATCAGTGCCCGGCAGGATACCAGTGATGATACCGACCAGCGGTCTCTGTCCCAGCGCCTCCTGCAACTTGCGTCCAGCAACGATGATGTTGAACAGCTGGTCGGTGCCACCCACCTGCACATCGGTCTGCATGGCAACCGCATCATAGCCTTGCATCAAAGCATAAAAGGTCTCGTGCAGGTAAATGGCCTCACCTTTTTCCAAGCGGTTCGCAAAATTCTCACGCGCCAAGAATTGCTGTACGGTGAAATTTTGTCCCAGGCGAATCAAATCGACCAACGAGAGCTTGCTTAACCATTCACCGTTATAGCGTATCTTCGTCTTACTCTGGTCGAGCACGCGAAACGCCTGTTCGGCGTATGTCTGCGCGTTATGGGCAACCTGCTCCTCGGTCAGGATAGGACGCGCTTTATTTTTATCCGAGGGGTCACCCACCAGCGCAGTATAGCTCCCGATCAGGAAGGTCACCTCATGTCCAAGATCCTGGAATTGGCGAAGTTTTCGCATGGTAATGGTGTGACCCAGGTGAAGGTCGGTCGAGGTGGGGTCATATCCACAGTAAACTCGCAGGGGGCGTCCCTCTTTTTCCGCGTCCATCAAACGCTGGCGAAGTTCATTGGTCATCGCCTTTTTGAGATCTTCGTCACCGTATTCGGTGCCTTGCATCAATAATTCAACTTGCTCATCAATATTCATCATGAACCTCCTGTGGAGTCCCGCGCCATTACTCCTGAAAATTTGCAAACAAAAACGCGCCCGCGGATGGTGAGGGCGCGTTCCGTACACACCTCCGCATGGTTTACAAGGGGGTGTAATAGTAGTAGCTGGAAATGGATTTCAAACTAAACATGCACCCATTATAAACAAAGTAGTGCAAATTGGCAATTTGCGGAATCCGTCACTGCCCAAGATTGAAGGTAAAGGACCAGGGGCCTTTAATGGTATAAAACTCATCGCTGTAAACGATGGCTTCCGCCTCTTCCTGCGACATGGTATCGGGTTTGCTTAAGATTTGCATGGTCTGCACCCCGTTGACATCCGTACAACCCAGCGTAACGGCGATGCCGCGTTCATCGAGCGCCTGTTGAATTTTGGGCATGTAGATCAAGCAATAATCCTCAGGGCGCGGGGTGGCTGCGATGGAATCGACAGTGATCACCACGGTGGAAAGATCGGCGTCGGGCGGGATATTGAAGAAGGAGAGAGTGTCACAACGCAAGCCGGTTTGACCGTTTGTCGCCTCCTGCAAACTGAGGAGGGTTGAACCGAAATCGGTGATCGTTCCGCCGGCATATTGCAGACTGGCGCTCCACACCGACCAATCAGAGGTATCCAGCAACGTGAAGCAAACCTCCGTGGAGACCTCCTTGCCGTCGCGCCAGGCGCGATCCACGCGGACCTCAATGCCACTAGAAACCTGCAGAGAGGTGACGGGCGCCGCCTCCATCGTAGGGTAGGAGGGGTCGATGTATGCAGTTGGCAAAGGCGTTTCCAATGGCGCTCCCGGCGGGATGCAGCCTGCAAGAAACAAAATGGACAAAAGGATTATCTTTCTCATGTCATCTCCTGATCGATCTATTTGAAAATTTCCTGCAGGGCACCTTCGAGCGTCTCAAATTGGAAACGGTACCCAGCTTCAAGCAAACGTTTTGGCTGGGAATACCTGCCTTCCGTGAGCAGCACACTCATCTCGCCCAGGACCAATCTCAGCAAAAATGCTGGGACATGGAACCAGTAAGGGCGGCGTAGCACTTTCGCCACTGTTTTCATGAAATCCGCATTCGATGTTTGGGCGGGGGCAATGAGATTATAAGCGCCATGCGTGTTTTCATTCTCGAGCAAAAAGCGAATCGCCCCGACTTGATCGGCAAGGTGAATCCACGGCATGGCTTGAGTTCCATTACCAAACCTGCCGCCAAAGAAAAGCCGTGCAGGCAGTGCCATCAATGGGAACAATCCACCGCGGCTGGAAAGTACGACTGCATTCCGGGTGATGACGCGGCGGACGCCAAGTTCTTCAACCAGTTGCGTCGCGGCTTCCCAATGAACGGTGAGTTGTGCGAGGAAATCTTCGGCGGGGGGCGTGGATTCGTCTGCGATGCCTGCGCCGCGCAAGCCATAACGGTTAATGCCCGATGTTTGCAGGAATACGCGTGGGCGGCGCGAAGCGTCCTTTATGGCGGAGGCAAGCGCCAAGCCAGGGAGGATGCGGGAATCGAAGAACCTTTTCTTTTGGCTCGCGGTCCATGGCCAGTGATCCAGACCAAATCCGGCCAAATTCACCACGGCATCCACCTCGTTGATGAGATGCGCCCAACCTCCGGTTGTTTTTCCATCCCAGCGCAATTGACCGGGTGTCTTTGGCGTCTGACGGGTGAGAACGATTACTTGATGTCCATCTTTTCGCATGGACTGGGCAAGCGCGGAACCGATGAAACCGGAACCGCCTGCAATCAAAACCTTCATGGAAACTCCTATTTCAGTTTCATGGCATACCAAAAGCCTATTTTACGAATTCAAACATTCAGCAGTATAATCCTGCCTGTTGTGGAGGCAGAGTATGCACGAGCCGGTGCTGGTGCTCAACGCCAATTTCGAACCGATCAATGTTTGTACCACGCGGCGGGCCGTCGGTTTGTTGCTTGCGGGGAAAGCCGACATGGTCGTTAATGGACGCGGTCACATTCGAACGGTCAAGGAACTGCTCCCGCGGCCTTCCGTCATTCGACTGGAGGCGCAGGTTCATCGTCCGCGTCCGCGCGTCAAGTTGACCCGGCGGGAGGTGTTCCGTCGTGACAATTATACCTGTCAGTATTGCGGCAGGCGCGACGGCGGTTTGACGGTGGATCATGTGATTCCACGCCACATGGGCGGAGAACACGTCTGGACGAACGTGGTGGCAGCGTGCCCACACTGCAATCACCGCAAGGGTGGTCGAAAGATCGAAGAGGTGCATATGCACCTGCTCCATGTTCCGAAGGAGCCGCCGGCCAGCGCGGCGTATATTTTCGGCAGACATTTGAACGAGTATCGTGAATGGGAGCCGTATATCAACGGCTGGTAAATTGCCATCCCTCTTTTCCCTCTCCCGACAGGAGAGGGTTTATTTAAATCTCAATCGTCATGAAATCAGTGGCAACGATAATATCGCCCTTGTAGGTCTTTCGGGCTTCGGCGGCAATATCGCCTTTTGCAAATCGTCCTGTTGGGTAATGGATGAGGTAGAGTTTTCCGACTTCGGCTTTGGCGGCAATCTCCCCGGCTTGTTCGGCGGAGGAATGTCCGAAAGAGGCGCCTCCTGCTTCATGGATGAGGATATCTGCCCCGCCTGCAAGCCGGACGGTCTGCTCGCAGGGTTCGGTGTCACAGGAATATGCCAGAACCTTCGTGGTTATTTTACATTCTACACGAAGTCCGATGGTGGGAATCATGTGATGAACAGGTGATGAGTTGATTTTAAATTCGCGCGAATCCAGCACATGCGCCATTTCCGCTTCGGGCAGACGATAGAACCCCACCGGGAAGAAATCAGGCCACTCCGACCAGCCGTAGAAACCCATGAGATCTTCGAGGCGATCCATGGTGTAATGAAGACCGTAGATGTTGATCGGTTTTGTCCGCCCCATCAGCCACATATCCATCAGGAGTAGAGGTACGCCTGAGACATGATCGGGGTGGAAATGTGTAATGACAATATCGGTCAGATCGTTGAAATCCACGCCTGCTTGTTCCAGCCGGATTACCGGGTTACTCACGCAATCCACGAGAATGGTTCGCTCCTCGCCGACAACAACCAGATGAGTGTTCTCATGGTCTTTGGAGGGAACAGCGTTGGATGAACCAAGTATGATGACTTTTGGCACGGATCCTCTTCTACAAAAATGGAAATGCCAGTTTGATCAATTCAGGGGTGACATAAATTTCGATTAAAGCTGCAACTGCAAGAAGAGGCAGGACAAGCCCAAGGAAGACCCGGAACCAATCCGCCAGGGACAGCAGGAAGGTTTCTCCCAGGCTTTTTTCCGGCTGCGGAGTAACGAGCAGGGCGCCCGCCTTCAACATGGCGGCAGTAGCAAGGAAGATGGCGGTCAATTCGAAAATGCCATGTGGCAGGATACCCGTCGCAAAGGTGAGCAGCGGTGAATACCCTACCAAATTCGCCGCACCCAATACGCCGCCAATCAATCCCATATTTCCTAGGAAAACGGTCATTCCGAGTGTGCCAAAGGAAATCAATCCCAGCAACAAGGATATAACCATAACACGCGCATTATTGTAAAAGACCAAATGTGCAGGAAGTTCCTCTCCCAATGAACTGAGCCGGGTGATATTTTCCGACAATTGCGTGCGGATATCATTCTTGATTTCAGGAGTCAGGTTCACGTAATGTGGAACATTGAAGACCACCCATAAATAACTTGCGATGACGGTGACTAGCGCCAGTCCGGTAACAATCATCAAGGGTCGCTTTAACTCGCGGAATGTAACGGGAAGCTCCCTCGTATACCATTCCACCACGGAATGAGCGCCGCCTACAAACCGCTCCTTGAACTTGCGCCAGATCAATTTGAAATTCAGGGTATCGATTTCGCGCCCCAACAGGTACTCCCGGCGAAAGTGTGCCAGCCCCAGCCGCACCAACAAACCAGCCAGCAGGGTTACTGCAAGGATTGCAAACCACAACACATCCTCATTCCCCCAGAAGATGAGGATCGTTTCACCCTGCAACAGAAATGCCACCGGCACCACCACAAATGAAGCAAGCAGGTTCGCGGCGCGAATGGTCGTCGCTTGAACGGAAATGACGATTGCAGAACTTACCATGAGCACCGCATGAGCAAACGTCAGCAGGAAAATCAACGCCAGCATATAAAGACTGGGGAACTCAACCGGGCGGCGCGAAATCAAAAACAGGTAAATGGCAATGGAACCATAACTGAAAACCAAGGGAGTTGTGATACCGACCAGCAATTTTCCCAAATACATGTGGCTGTCCTCCAGCGGCGAACTCAGAAGGGGTTCGATGGTGCCCCTCTCCTTCTCCCCCACAAAGGACTCAAGCGCTACAACCAACGTGAACGACAAAGGGAAAAAACCAATCACCAACACCGCAAACGGCACCAGATTGTCCAGGATCAGATCGCCGCCAAAACGATTCATAAAGTTGACCGCCTGCCGCGTGGTATCGTCCGCAATGAACGGAAACAACGTCACCAGCAGTATCATCGGCACAACAATGCGCCAATCGCGGAATTGATCTGTAAACTCGCGTCGCGCCACCAGCCAAATCGCTTCAAGATTACGCCGCATACGTCACCCCTTGCGCCTCCGCCATGGTCTTGAGATACACCTGCTCCAATTTTCGCGGGACTTCCTGGAACGAAACCAGCGGAGCCTTGCGGGATGTCAGCGCATGCACGATCCTAGGATTAACCATCTGCGGCGCTTCCACGCGGAACCGTAAACTGGTCCCGCTTCGAGAAACGAGAGCCGCCCCTTCGGGTAATTCCAGTTCACCGACATCAAAAGGTTCGGCAAACTTCGCCTCGAACTCAACCGGCCCCAGCACTGCACGTTTCAATTCATCCAATGTACCTTTCAATAATATTCTCCCGCGATAGATGATGGCAATGTAGTCTGCCAACGACTCGGCTTCCGCAAGATTATGGGTGCAAATGATGATTGTCCGTTGGGAGGAGCGCAAACGGGCAATCTCATCCCGCACGAGACGAGACGATTCCGGGTCCATGGCGGAGGTAGGTTCATCCAGCAGTAATACGGACGGGTCATGGATCAATGCCCGCGCCAATGCCAATTTCTGTTTCATCCCCTTGGAATACTCACCCGAACGACGTTTTGCCGCCTCCGCAAGACCAAAATACTCCAGCAGATATTCGCTTCGGGTCTTTCGCGCAACAGGGGATAGTCCGTACACCTTGCCGAAGAAATCGAGATATTCGATACCGGTCATCCGCATGTACAGTCCATGCTGTTCCGTCAATACTCCCACACTGGAGCGGATCTCCTGCGGATTCTTCGTTACATCGTACCCGGCAACGCGGGCCCAACCACGTGTGGGACTCAATAACGCGGTCAACATACGGACGGTCGTGGTTTTACCGGCGCCGTTCTGCCCAAGCAGAGCAAGAATCTGACCCGGCTGCACATTCAATGTCACACCGTCCACAGCCCAAAAGTCATTGTTGTACTGTTTACTCAGGTCGTTTGTTTCGATCATAAAATACCAGTCTGCCTGATTTAGAGCATAGCATAGACAATCTTATGGTCAATAAGACAACGGTCACCCTGAAAATCATATCATCGATCAGGACGGATTGACCTTACGATGACGCAAATATAATGCGCCAGTCGAGCAAAGAGCCACTACAGCCATGACGGTCTGATTGATGTTGAGTCCGCCGACCATCGAAGCATCGAGTCGCAAAAAGTCAAGGAGGAAGCGTCCGACCGGGTACGTGATCAGGTATACGAGGAAAATGTCGCCGCTCTTTAGCCGGTCCACCAGTCGACGGGAAATCCACAAAAGGAAAAGCATATTTGCGAAATTCCAGATCGACTCATATAAAAATAACGGGTGGTAATACTCAACATTCATGTAACCTGTCAATCGATGGGCAGGTTCAATGAAAATCTTCCACGGCAGGTTTGTCGGCGCGCCGTAAAGTTCCTGGTTGAAGTAATTTCCCCAACGGCCCACCGCCTGTCCCAGGGCGAGGCATGGTGCGATGATATCCGCCCACTCGGAAAAGACCAGCCCCATTTTGCGTGAATAGAAGTAAAGAACGATTGCACCGCCAATCACAGCTCCGGGGATGCCCAAGCCGCCCTTCCAGACGGCAATCGCGTCGAGCGGATGCGTGAAATACCACGCCGGGGTGATGCCTGTCGACGGCGAAGGCGTGAGAATATGCCACAGCCGCGCGCCAATGATCCCGCCGATCATTAGATAGATCAGCAAATCCCAAACGATCTCGGGGTTATGCCCACGCCATTTCGCTTCACGAGTGGCAAGCCTAGCACCCAAGACTGCACCGATCACGATGAGGATGCCGTAAAAACCCAACACCCGGTCTGCACCAAATAAAAAGAAATGAATACCGTCAAACTGAATGGTTATCATCTGAGCTACCCCGATCTCGCTTTCTCGTGTGCGCGCCGCCGGACATGCCAAATACGCTGCAATGCTGTGATGTTGGCAAAAACTGCAATGATCCCCAAGCCGATGTACAGTTGATTGAAAACAAGAGAGGGCGCAAGAACAATATATCGTTCCGCGCGCGTCAACAGACCGACCTTCGCTTCATATCCCAGACCTTCGGCGCGCGCCTTGACGTAGGAGACGAGCACCGATCCTGCCGCTGCGCCAAAGACCAGCATCCCGCCCACCGGATCACCCTGGGTTAGGAAGTAATACAATAGACCGCCATAAATGATCAGCTCGGAGTAGCGGTCTGATACTGAATCAACAAAGGCGCCGAAATCGCTCGACTCGCCGCGCAGGCGTGCCATCGTTCCATCCAACGCGTCGATGGGAGTCATGACTAAAACCAGGATACCGCCCGCCAACATTTCGCCACGCGCCAGAAAGAGCGCTCCAGCCGTATTGCCGAGCAGACCGAGCATGGTCATCATATTGGGGGTCAGTCCCAGGCGGTTGAAGAACCCACCGAGGGGATCCAGCACCCATTTGAACCACAAACGTAGGTAATCAGTGAACGTCCTCTTCGAGGATGTCTCACTGTTTGTTTTTTCCATCAAACACCTCTTGGCAGTCTGGTCACGCAATCATAACAGCAAAATGGATCACAACCCGGCGTTGCAATCCACGATTACCCGATCATTCGTCTTCGTTTTCTTCGTCATCTTCATCAAGCGGTCCCATCAATACATCGCGTTCCTTGCCGCCGCCCTGCGAGGGTCCCACCACACCCATCTCCTCCAACTGGTCGAGAAGACGCGCTGCACGCGGATACCCGATCCGCAGGCGGCGTTGCAAGAGGGATGCGGATGCGCGCTGGCTCTGTCGTACAATCGCAACCGCCTGTTCGATCAACCCCTCATCCTCATTCTCATCCGGTTCGGTCAGCAGTTTCTCCCAAGGCGGATCCTCCTTCACATCATCCGCATGTTTCTGCCAATGAGAAATGATACGCTCGATTTCCATATCGGTAATCATCACACCCTGCGCGCGGACCGGGTTGCCAACTTCGGGATTCAGGAAGAGCATGTCGCCGCGCCCAAGCAGACTTTCGGCTCCGGTCGTATCCAGAATCACGCGGCTATCCACGCCGGAGGCGACCGCAAACGCCAGCCGCGACGGGAAGTTTGCCTTAATCAAGCCGGTGACCACATCCGTGGAAGGGCGTTGAGTGGCAACGATCAGATGGATGCCGGTGGCGCGCGCCATTTGCGCCAGACGCACAAGGTTGTGTTCTGTCTGGTCGGGGGCGGACATCATCAAGTCAGCCAATTCATCGATTAACACCACAATACGCGGGAGTGGTTGTCCTTCCTTCTTACGGGAGAGGCGGCGGTTATAGGTCTCCAGATCGCGGGCGTGCGCCCCCTCCAATAAACGATAACGATGCTCCATTTCGACAACCACCCACCGGAGCACACCGAGAATTCGCTCGATATTCGTCTCGACCTTACCGTACAGATGCGGCAAACCGTTGAAACGCAACAACTCGACCATCTTCGAGTCGATCATCACCATGCGCAAATCTTCCGGCGGGTTGTTCATCGCCAGACACGCCGCAATGGATGTAATACAGACCGATTTTCCAGAGCCGGTTGCTCCAGCGATCAACAAGTGCGGCATGCGCGCCAGGTCCGCCACCACCGGTTGACCCGAGACGTCACGTCCCAACGCCATCGCCAGGGGCGCGCCCACCTTGTGGAACGCCTCCGTCTCCAAAATGGAACGCATCCGCACGACCGATGTATGCGTATTCGGCACTTCGATTCCGACATACGGTTTGCCCGGCACAGGCGCTTCAATGCGCAGCCGCTCTGCAGAAAGCGCCAGCGCTAGATCCTTTTGCAGGGAGGCGATCTGAGCCACACGCACCTTGATCTGTTGCGCCTCCTCCTCCGTTGCTCCCGCGCGCTTCATAAAACCGGGCTGCACAGCAAACTGCGTTACAGTTGGCCCCACACGGAAACCAATCACGGTTGCCACGATTCCAAACTCGGCGAGCGTTTTTTCGATCATACCGGCAGTCTGATTGATGGTGCGTTCATCGGGACGCGCGTTCTGGTCGGCAAGCAGGATGTTCAGTGAGGGCAGGCGCTCGTCACGCTCGCGCGGCGCGGCGGGCTTCTTGTCCTTCTGGTCTGCCACTTTGAGGGATTTCCTGAATTCGGGCGGAAGCGGGTTCGCAGGCTTTTTCCGCGACGGGCGCGCTGACTCCGTTTTTTCGGCAGGCGCTTCATCCGGGACGATGGGGTGGATCGTGATCTCCACAGGCGGAGTCTCGCCTGCGAGTTTCAACAGCCAGCGTTCGATGAGCGCCCACACGCCGAAGCCGGTCATCACCGCCAGCAGCCACAAAACGAACAACAAAAGCGTCCCCCAGATTTTTCCCAATTCCCAGAACAAGCGCAACAACCCCCAACCGATACGCCCACCGTATGCGCCGGCTTCCGCTTCGGTGAGATTATTCCCTCCGAGAGCGGCGAACAGACCCAGGGTAAGAAGAGCGGCAAACTCAATCGCAAAGAGTCTCCCCCACTTGACGGTAAATCCATCACGACGGAGAAGGATCAATCCGCAATATCCAATTGCGAGGGCCACAAGATACGAACCCCATCCAAACCGGGGGGATAACCAACCAGCCCATCGAGTCAACAACGCTCCCTCGGTGTAGCCGCCAAGCGCAAGAACAGTCATGACTGCCAGCGCAATCAACAACACCCCCGCCGCATCTCGAACGTAGCGGCCGAAATGTTGGTTGAAACGCGCAAGGCGGTCGAGCCAGTCGTTGCGCGTGTCCGATTCGTATCGATGCCGTGATCTGGGTGGGGTGAGCATTAATCCGCGGTCTTCAGGCTCAATCCCATTCGTTGATGGGCAGGATCGACATGCAGGACGCGCACTTGCACGCGTTGACCTTCCCTGAGGAATTCACGCGGCGAACGATTCGGTTCCAGCGGCATCTCCGAAGCGTGGATCAATCCCTCCACGCCCGCATCGATGCGCGCAAACGCGCCGTATGACAACACGCTGGTGATCGTAGCAGAAAGGACAGTACCCTCCGCAAAATCGGTCATTGCGCGATCCCACGGATTTGGGATCAATCGTTTCAAACTGAGCGCGACGCGACAACGCTCTGCGGAAATATCCAGTACCTGAACGTCGATTTCCTGCCCAAGCTGAACAATCTGGTTCGGGTGGGAAACCCGTCCCCAGGAAAGTTCGGAGATATGTATCAGCCCTTCCACACCGCCAAGGTCAACGAACACACCGAAATCCGTGATGTTGGTGACAGTACCGCGCGCTCGATCTCCGGTGGAAAGGCTGTGAAAGAGTTCAGCGCGTTTACCGGGCTCCGCCAACGCGGCGCGTTCCGAAAATACGACGCGACCATCTTCAGGCACGCACTCGATCACTTTGACACTCAACGTCCTCCCCATGTAGCTCTCGAGACTCAAGTCGCGGTTGATGTTGTGCTCCTTTCCCGCCAGTTCGATCAGGTGCGAGAAGGGAACAAAGCCCGACAGTCCCTCCCCTTCCACGAGCAATCCACCGCGGTTGTGACCCATCACCTTCATCTCAATGATACGATCCTGGGAATACAACTCCTTGACCATCTCCCAATCCGCATGGACAGGTTCCGCCACCGGCTTTGGAGATTCAACCGCTTTCTCCGGTTGTGGCGGTTTGGGCTTCAAAACATTGCCATGTTGTGGATGCGGCGGCGCGTATCGGTGTTCATCCGCCAGCAACGCCTGCCACCAGCCCTCGTCAGTGGCAGGGATCGCATCATCGTACTTGCGCTTTGAGTTGTCCTTGGCACTCATAAAATCCTCCTACTTTGTTTCTCCATTCTGTTCCATTTCGAGGATGGCGCGCGCGACTGCCTCCACGGCGACGCGCTGTTTGCGGTAAAGATCGGCTTCCGACATGGCAAGCCGGCCCGCCACCTCGCGCACTTTGCGCCCCTCGATGAATTTCATTTCCAGGATGTTGTACAAAATCCATTCGCTCGTAAATCTTCGATCCCCTTCCGGCTTCACCTGATCCACCGCTCTGCGAAGCAATGCACGCAGGGCATTGGCAGCGTTTCCCTCATATTCATCTGCCAGTGATTGCACGATTCGCAATTTCATCAACGGACTGTTCGTGAGCTTCGGCCCGCCCCAGTAATGAGTCAATGCATCTTTGACCCAGTCCGCCAAATCGGATTCCTCCGGCAGGGGCTCGGTCAACAACGAGGCGCGCGAATCATACCGACCCGCGGCGCGAATTCGTTGCAGCATGTCGATCTGCGGCTGGAGGTCTTCCAACGAACGAAAAACCCGCTGCTGTAATTGACGGTCTTCCAACGCCAACGCGGCACGATCCGCCAAAAGCCAGAGTGCATCGCGCTGCTCCCTGTCCATCGGGCGGTCCGTTTTTCGCGCGATACCCAGCAACCCGAGCAGCGGCGGGATCTCGTCGCGGTCTCCGTTCATCTTTCGCTGGCGGAGAGGCAATATCCAAAAGTTACCCCAGAGATATTCATGCCGCCCATTGCCATTCTTGCGATCCAGCGTCTGCAATGCCTCTCCCAGATTCTCATTCTCAAGCAGGGCGCGATTTCCGGCAACCACGCTGAGGGAAAGTTCATCTCCATCCAGCGCGGCGACGAACGCACAAGGCGACTGCAGATGGTCGCGCACCGCCGCCAGCACTGTTTCAAGAAACTGCTGGAGGTCGCCCCGGGTTAACAGGCGCTCCTCGATGTTTTGCAGGAGTTGAAGTTCGCCGCGGTCGCGTCCGAAAAACAGGAATCGCTCCCAGATCGGTGTGAAAAGGGTAATGGCATGTTCAAAGAACAATACCGTCACCACCACCGCCAGGGGAACAAATCCCGAATACGGTTCGCCGCCGAAAAACACTCCGGCGCGGCGAACAAGGGTCATCATGGTCAATGCCAGCGAGGCAGTCACGGGTCCGCGCAAGAGCCATTTGAAGAGTCGGCTTTTCACCACGCGATCCGGCCAGGAAACGCCGAAGAATGCCACTGCGTACGCCATAACGATGACTAATACCGCCACCAGCAGGTTGATGACAAGCGCCGCGCTCCAGAATAAAAGCGGGTACTGCGATGCGATGCCGGAACCAAACAAAAGGTAGGGGTATGAACCGAGTGCCGGGGCGGTCGCGCCAGCCATCAGGTACAACATCCGTCTGCGCCCCGATCGCGTCAGCATACGCGAAAAGGCACGCGCAAAGTTATATCCCGCCCATGCCATGATGCCGATGTAGTAAATCGTAAAGAGATTGGTCAGCACAGTGCGCTGTAAATGCGGCGCAGGTTTCCCATCCGGCACGAGCGCGCCGACAAGGTATCCCATCGCCAGCAACACCAGGAAAACGACCGATACGACATACATGAGGCGCACCGCGATCCGCCTGCGCCCGCGCGAGGGGCGCCCGGCAGTGACAAGCACGGCATCGGAAAGGTGTAAATACGATGGAGGTAAAAAGATGATTCCGATCCACTGCAGGCGCAACAGCAGTTCGATCCCCCAATCGGGAACACTCTTGTTCTGCAACGCCTCGGTTGTAAAGACTACGACCACACACAACAAAATAATGGCAAACGAGCGCGCCACCCGGTCGCGCAAATTAAAGGATAAAGCATACATGAACAGCGAGAAGGCGGTGATCGCAATACCCGCTGTCAGTATGTTGTTGATCGTTTGTAGCCCCGCCAATAAACCATCTGTCCAACCGTTAAACATGCAATCCTTCCAGAACTACTTTAATGCTCTCCCAAAGAACAAAGCCACGTCCTGAGTTGGGTAATACTGGTCATTATACCCGCAGAATTCATAACCGAACTTTTGTGCAAGGCGGATTCCGCCCTGATTCTTGGACATCATCTCCAGAATCAGGCGGCGGATGCCTCTTTCCTGCGCCCAGTCCTGTGCCGCCGTCAAAAGAGCGGACGCGGCGCCTTTGCGTCTCACCTCCGGCGCGACCACCATGTCTGTCACCCACGCCACCGCCGAGGACTGGTCTTCCATCGCACACAGGTAACCGACCGGTACATCTTTCTGCACTGCGACCAGTACCGCATCGCGGCGCATCCATTCATTGCCCAATGCGGATGGGTCGCGCGGATACATCACATCCACCGTACGCGGCAAACGGACCTCCCGAAAATTCGCCGCGACCTGCGCCTGTTCCCGTCGCAATTCCAACTGCCAGACATAATCGCTGGCACTGGAATGATCCAACGCGATCAAGCGCGGGATATCAGTCGCCACGGCAGGTCGAATTTCAAACTGAATCACATACCCTCCAAATTTTCGTCACTGATTCAAAATCCGTACAGCAATCACACACGGCTCCAGCGTCACACCCACATTATCAATAATCACAAGTTGCAGGAAATAATCGCCATTGGGCAGGGCAGTTGTATCCCAATCGCCCAGTTTGTCGTTTTTCACGATCTTGTCACCTGCCGAAATGGTTGCCCAATTCGCGGTGCCAAGTGGAGCAACTTCGTATTTATAAAATCCAAAATTAGGAACATTTGCCGTCCCAATCAAAGTGATCGTTCCACTGATCGTTTCGCCGGATTTGGGAGAGGTGATGATCAACCTTTCCGGTTCGCATCCGCTCATCCCGCTGGGGACTTCCTGGGTCACCGGGGATAATGCTCCCTGGGTCGCGTCACCGGGAGATAACGTCCCGGCAGGGACTGCGAGCAAATCAAGGGTAGGGGTCGATAAAATATCGGAGGCAGGCAGGGTCGGCGCGACGAATGTGGCGATGAAAAATTCGGCAAACACCAGTCCAAGGATGAGGAATGCGAATGCGGTCGCCTGTCCCAATCTCCGCAGGGCAAATTCGCGCTCGAGTCCGTACACTGAATCCCGCCATTCGCGCCATGCACGCCACATCCGGCGAAACGCAAATAACCCGATGATTGCCAGGGCAATATAAATCAGGTATTCGTACGTCGCAAGATTGCGATAGACAATGCCCATGTGGACCGGATCTTTACAGGGAACGCAATACGCCGCGGATCAGGGTTTCGACTTTCGGAGTGATGATCTTTCCCGCTTCAATGACCTCTTCGTGTGTTGTAACGGTGGAACCATCCAGATTCGCCTTGTTGCTGATCCCCGAAAAACCGAGCACGCGCATACCGCCATGCCGCGCCACGATCACCTCAGGCACTGTGGACATGCCCACGGCATCAGCGCCAGCCAGCCGCAGGAAACGCAGGTCGGCCGGACTTTCGAACGACGGGCCGCTCAGCCCGCAATAGACACCTTCCCGTAATGCGATGCCGCTCTCACCAGCGACTTTTCGCGCGAGTGCCATGAGGTCGCGGTCATAGGCGCGGCTCATATCCGGGAAACGCGGACCCAGCGCATCGATGTTCGGACCCATGAGCGGATTCGCGCCGGTCATCCCCATCATGTTAAGATTATCGGTAATCAACATCACGTCGCCGGGAACAAAATCGGGATTCACTCCGCCCGCCGCGTTGGTCACGAACAGCATCTCAAGCCCCAATCGCTGCATCACACGAACCGGCAGGGTGACCTGCGACATACTGTAGCCTTCGTAAAAATGGACACGTCCTTGCATAATTAGGACAGACTGCCCCTCCAATTCGCCAATCACAAGCCGCCCGGCGTGCCCGAAAACTGTCGAAACGGGCCAATTGGGGAGATCACTGTAGGGGATGGAATCCGCTTTTTGGACGGAATCAGCCAGGGCGTTCAGTCCCGAGCCGAGAATGATCCCGACGCGCGGTTTGTAAGAGGTGCGCATGCGCACCGCATCCGCGGATTGGTCAATTTGTTCGAGTGTAACAAACTTGGTCATAGTGGATTTCTTCTTTATCTAGTAAGATAAGGGACAATGCCCCTGGATTTCCCTTGCGGCAAAAAATTATATCAGATTTATACTTTCAAGTATGTAATGTAACCCTCAAGATTTCGGCTGGTCATGCATTAGTATCCGACAAGCACTTTTTGCGCTATTTTCATGGTTAATATGCGGTCATCCTTATTCCCCAAGCTTTCCCTGATACTTGTTGGGGGCATTTCGCTCATCGCACAGGGAATTGTATTCATACCCACATTATTCAGTTTCATCCTGCACACCCTTCCGCCGTGGGGAAATATCGCCCTGGGGATCATTCTTTTCATCGCCGCCATTTTTTTGTACATCGCTTTGACAAACCGCGTCTCGAAAAAATCCTTTTTGGGACGCCGCTCCAACGGGACTCTGCTTGCCATACAGGCGTTCACCTTTGCCGGGGTCTTTTTCCTGCTCGAAAATTCCGGTTCGCGCGCCAGAGAGGTCGGATTTCTCCTCAGCGGCATCATCACCGCCCTGACCACGTACGGTTTGTATCTCTCGCTCCGCCCGGTCAAGGGCTCTGCCGCGCAACATGCGGACAAGAAAGAGGCGGATTCGGAGTCGGTTTATGTTTTCGATCCCGGTACTGATGTCAAGGCATTGAACGAACAGGTCGCGTCACTCACGCGACAACTCTCCGCAGAAAAAAAACGTACCACACAACTGACATTTCTGAACGAACTCAGCCAGCAACTCGAAGCCGAGCTTGATCCACCGGTAGCAGCGCAACTGGCAGTAAACACGCTCGAAAAAGCCATGGATTGTTCCATGGCAGCCTTGATGATGTACGAATCGGATAAGGATGAACTTGTCGTACTTGCCGCGGCTGGCAGTTCAAGCCATATCATTCCTCCGGGGTATCGCCAGGGTGCGGCAAAGGGGCTTCTCGGCAGGGTGATCCGCCTGAAAAAAACGCAGATTGTCAATGATACCCGGCTCGATCCCGATTTTATTCCCTTGAACAACGAGACCACACTCTCCGTCATAAACGTGCCGATCATCCAACACGGGCACGTGCAGGGTATCCTGGAGATATGCTCAGACAAGGAATACGCCTTCAGCGGAGCCGATGCCGCAATCGTGGAGGGTGTGGCGTCGGAATTAATGCGCGCATGGGAACGTTCCAGTTATCACCAACGACTGACAGAACTTATCCAGGCTGGTATATCGCTCACAACCCTGCTCGACCCGCAAGCCGCGGTACAGGAAGTCGCGGTGATCGCGCGAAAGACCCTCGCGGCGCGGTTTGTTTTTGTCACACTACTCGATCAGCAGGGAAATTTCTCACGCACCGCGTCAGCAGGAGATGCTCCGATTCTCCTGACGTCGCTCAATAACAACTCATCCAATGAGCCATTGATGCAGGCGGCGCTCAACGCGACCAAACCGTTCCGGGTGCGCGATCTGCGAAAATATACCACCGCCAGAAAAATGGAGATCGACAACACCAGCCTGAGAAGTGTCCTCGCCATCCCCATCCGCCTGCACCGTTTAAGCATTGGCACCATCCTTGCCTTCGGAAAGCAGGAGGGAATATTTTTTTCAGAGAATGATGAATCGCTGGCAGATCTGTTATCGTCACAAGCCGCGGCATCCATCGAAAGTTCGTGGCTATACCAGGAACTTCGGAACACCCTCAATATTACATCCATGTTGTATCAATTGAGTGTGGATGTCCTGCAGACGGAAGAGTTGGGCAATGCCGCAGAATTGATTGCGCAAGCGGCGCACAAGGTGACAAACGCAAAGGAAACCGGCATTGTTCTTTTGACGCGGGAGGGGCAGATACAAGCGGATGTCGAGATCGATGCGAACGGATTGCACAGACGCAAGAAGCATCCAACAGAGATCATCAACCAGGCAATTCAATCTGGTCAGAGCATCATTGTTTCAGTGGAAACCGGGTCGCTTGTCAGTTACCCGCTTCAAACACGGAGCCGCACCTATGGGGCGCTATGGATCAATATCCCTGAAAGTCGCGGGCAGAATTTCGCCAATCTCCAGACATTGGCGAACCAGGCTGCCATTGCGCTGGAACGCTCGATCCTTTTATCCGAATTGCGCCAGCAGGCAAAACAACTTGAAGCCGCCTACGCAGAATTGGAAATCACTTACGACCGCACACTGACAGCCCTCATGTCCGCTTTGGATGCACGCGACCGGGAGACGGAAGGACACAGCACAAGGGTGAGTAAACTTGCCTGCCTATTGGGGGAAGCGGTCGGATTGAGCGGCTCACAACTCAAGGCATTGGAAAGAGGCGCCCTTTTACATGATATTGGCAAGATCGGCATCAGCGATACCATCCTTCACAAGCCAGGTAAACTGACAGATAACGAATGGAAGATCATGAGAGTCCATCCGGATATTGGCGCTCGCATCGTCGAGGGGATCCCATTCCTGCAGGATACGCTTTCGGTCATCCGCTATCATCATGAACGCTGGGATGGAAGCGGCTATCCGGTCGGGCTGAGCGGGAAGGATATTCCCATTCAGGCCCGCATCTTTGCTGTTGTGGATGTGTTCGATGCACTGACGAGCAAACGCACATACAGAAAAAAATCGTCCCCGGAAGAAGCGATCCAATATCTGCGTGAACAGTCCAACATTCTGTTCGACCCGGAGATCGTCGAGGCGCTGTCCAGGCTTCCATACAGTGAGTTCATCGAAGGGGAAAAACACATCACATGAAAAACCGGAAACCCACCACCTCATTTGCCCCGTATGAAATACGGCGCTTCATCCTGCCTTTGACCGTTTCATCCGTGATCGTGCTTGCAGGCGTAATCGCCGACAATTTGCTCAACGGACCCGCCCGCAATGATACCCTTGTCATATTTGGCTTGATGGCGATTGGCTACATCATTGTCAATACCATGTTAATCACCAAGACCGCCAATTTCCAAAAAACATACGGCTGGGTGAATTCCATCTTCAGCGGTGTGGGGCTTGGTTTGTTAAATTACGTTCTTCCCGACCACGTCAGGGAAAGTGCACACTTATTGATCGTCTTTGGGATCGTGGCTGTGGCAACATCGTCAGGGCGCGTCCGGGCATATTTTACCCTTCTCATCAGTCTGGCAATCAGTCTGCTGGGTGAATTGCCCATAAAAGATTATGTTGAACAACTCCTCGAACTCGTCACACCGTTTCTCGTCTCCATCATCGTTTCGGAGGCGTTTTTTCGCATTCAGAACACAACCCAGCAACACATTCATAGACTTGAAACGATCAACAAGGTCAGCCGACAGATCATGATGACATTGGACACAGAGCAGACAATCTCACTGGTCAACGCTACTATTCAAAACGCTCTGGAGGCAGACACATATTTCGTGGGTATTGTCAAAAACAACGAGATTCACCTTGATCTTTTTTACGATGATGGAGAATACTTCAATGGAATGCGTGTCCCTCTGGAAGGCACACTCTCCGGCTGGGTGATAAAAAACCAGAAAGAATTATTCCTGCCCGACCTCAGAGAGGAAGTGCAATTGGAGGGTGTACAACGATTCATCATTGGCAAGGAAAGGACCAGCCTGTCCTGGATGGGTGTCCCGTTGAAAGCCGCGAATGTGACCGGCATCATCGCACTGGGGTCATATAGCCCGAACGCCTTCGATCTGGCGGATATGGAATTGCTCTCCAATCTCGCCCAGCATATCACCCTCGCCCTGGATAACACAATCAGACATTCGCAAGTCGAAGAGCAGGCACGCCTCGACAGCATGACAGGCGTTTACAATCATGGGTACTTCCTGAAGAAGTTGTCCGAACAGGCAGAGGAATGTGCATCAACAGGCTCATCGCTCGGCCTGATCATGCTGGACATCGATTACTTTAAGCAATACAACGATACGTACGGGCACCTGGTGGGAGACAAAATTCTAAACACACTTTGTGCCGCGATCAAACGTCATATCAAACAGACGGACACAGTGGGACGCTGGGGCGGCGAAGAATTTATTATTGCTCTTCCCGGTGCCACCGGCGAACAAGCCATGCAGGTTGCGCAACGTGTCGGTGAGACCATGATGTCCCTCCGGGTGGAGGATCGCGAAAAGAAAACTGTCCCGGTGCCGACTGTCAGTCAAGGCATCGCAGTTTTTCCTCATGAAGCGGATGAGATCTACCGCCTCATAGACCTGGCAGACCGGCGTTTGTACACCGCCAAGGAGCGCGGACGCAACCAGATCGAACCCGATGCCAGTCACTGGCAAAAAAAATGAGCAGGTGTTGCCTGCTCATTTTCAACCCAGTACCTCACGGAATGCCGAAATGGCTTTTTCCACTCCGGCATCATCCACCCAATAATGGGTGACAAGGCGAAAACGCCGCGGTGCCGCCCAATCCACCAGCACGCCGCGTTTTTTCATTTTATCAATAATTTGATCCACGCTCAAAGTGACCTCATCCAAAAGGTTGAAATACACCATGTTCGTGGATGGGGAACCCGCATCCACCTCCACACCTTTGACCTGCCTCAGACCATCCGCCAGTGCCTTTGCCCGGGCATGATCCTCTCCGAGCCGCTTCGTCATTTGTTCCAGGGAAATGATGCCCGCCGCGGCAAGGATTCCCGCCTGACGCATCCCACCGCCCAGCATCTTGCGCAGGTGACGCGCCCGCGCGATGAATTTGTGCGTTCCCACCAGCATCGAACCGACCGGAGAGGCAAGTCCTTTGCTGAGGCAGAACATGACCGAATCCGCTGGTTCAACAAGGTCCTTCACTGAAACATTTTGTGCAACAGCCGAATTGAAAATGCGTGCGCCATCAATGTGAAGGGACAGGTTATTTCTCCGCGCCAGTTCCCCTACTCGCCGGGTATATTCCACAGTCAAAGGAACGCCGCCACAGACATTCTGCGTATTCTCCAGGCAGATGAGACGCGTAATGGGGTGGTGTACGTCCTCGGTCCGAATGGAGGCGAGGATGTCCTCCAACGCGAGAGTCCCATCATCCCGGTTCGGAATTGGGCACGGTTGAATTCCACCCAATGCCGCCATCCCGCCAGCCTCATTCAGGTAAATGTGGGAGTGATCTCCGACAATGGCTTCATCCCCGCGCTGACAGTGGACAAGCAAGGCAAGCAGGTTTCCCATCGTACCCGAGGGCACGAAGATCGCGGCTTCCTTGCCAAGCATCTCTGCCGCCAATGCTTCAAGGCGATTGACTGTCGGGTCGTCGCCGTAGACATCGTCGCCCACTTCGGCTGTTGCCATCGCTTCACGCATTTCAGGCGTGGGCTGGGTGACGGTATCGGAACGAAGATCCACAAACTCCATAATCAGACTCCTTTTCGCAACAAATCCAAAACAGCAGTCAACTCATCAGGCAGCGCTGCTTCGAAAGTTCTGGATTGTTTTTCATTCGGCAGGGCGATCTTTAATTTCGCCGCATGCAAAAAGTGACGGTTGAGCCCCAACGTGGATGTTTTACGCCCATACACCGCGTCGCCCACGATGGGACAACCCAGAAAGGCGCAATGCAAACGAATTTGATGTGTACGCCCTGTTAATGGATGGAATTCCAGCAAAGTATGTTTATTGAAGCTTTCGAGCGTTTTGTATTCTGAAATGGCTTCGCGTCCTTTTTTTTCGGAGACGATTGCCATCTGTTTGCGTTGTTTCGGGTCGCGCCCGATGTACGCTTCCACCCGACCGGATGGCGTGGGCGGTTTGCCGTCGACGAGGGCAAGATAGGTCTTCTCCACTTTCCGCAGGCGGAACTGGTCCTGTAGCCAACGATGGGCGCGTTCATTCTTCGCCAGCAGGATCAAACCGGAGGTCTCCTTGTCGAGCCGGTGAACGATGCCCGGGCGTTCCTCGCCGCCTATCCCTTCGATCTCCGGGTCGTACCCCAACACGGCGTTGACCAGCGTCCCCGAAGAGTGACCGGCAGCGGGATGCACCACCATTCCGGCGGGTTTGTTGACTACAAGCAAATCACCATTTTCGAAGACAACATCGAGCGGAATATCCTCAGCGATCAAACCCGTCGGCGCGGGTGGCGGGATTCGCACCGTTACAGTGGATCCGCGCTCCAGTGTTTGCCCCGCCTTCCTAGCCGCATGACCGTTCACATCGACAAAACCGTCTTCGATCAACCCCTGGATGCGTGAACGCGAAAACTCCTGCAACAGCCCAACCAGATATTTGTCGAGGCGTTCAGGAGTCTCTTTATCAAAACGAAAATGCAGCAGACGATCACTCACTGCGCGTTTCACCTGCGGTTTGGGATTCAGCCGCCTTCTTCTCTTTTATGGCGGCACGTTCCTGTAAATAAACGCCAATCAGCAAAATGATCGTTCCAACCGTAATACTCGAGTCGGCAACATTGAATACCGGAAAATTGCCCACAGAAATAAAATCCGTCACGCGCCCGTCTTGCATCAATCGGTCGATCAAGTTGCCGAGCGCGCCAGCCAGCTGCATGCTCATCGCCACGCGAAGAGTCCAGTCGCTTTTTTCCACTTGAGGAAAATAGTAAATGATCGCGCCAATCACAATGAATGCCAGCACGGTGAAGACCATACTCCCGCCCTGAAACATGCCAAATGCCGCTCCGGTGTTGTACCAGTTCACAATCCGCGCGTACGGATTCAGCCACTCCAGTGAATCCGGCAGCCAGGACGCACTTGTGGGAATATTCGTGCGGACCAGCCACTTCGTCCATTGATCCAGCAAAACAATCACCCCGGCAATCAAGAGCATCATGTCATATTTTTCAATTAATTTTCTCAACATTCACCTCGGAAACAAAATCGAACCATTCTACCATTACTCCTTAAGAAATACGCGCGGGACACGGGCGCTGATATCGGTAAGCACCTCATATTCGTTCGTGCCCATCCATGCGGCGAGATCCTCGGCGGTAATCCGCTCGCCGTTCGCCTCACCCAACAACACAACTTCATCTCCCACCGTTGCCTCGTCATTGCCCACATTCACCATGAACTGATCCATACAAATGCGCCCCACCTGTGGATATTTTCTCCCATTGATGATGACCTGCGCCCGGTTCGTCATCCTGCGGAAGTAACCATCCGCGTAGCCGCATGGGATGGTGACGATTCTCGTCTCCACCTCAGACTGCCACAACGACCCATAACTGACGGGACGCCCCGGCTGGGTCCGTTTCGAGTATGCCACCCGCGATTTCCAAGTCAACGCCGGAGCCACCTCGATGGTACGCGCCGCTTCGCGCGGATACACCCCGTAAAGCATGATCCCGGGACGCACCATGTCGAAATAACTTTCAGGGAATTGCAGAATCGCCCCGGAGTTTGCCATGTGCCGCAGAGGCGGGTGCGGTTCGCTTCTTCTCTCATAAATGCTCAAGACTTCCTGAAACCGCTCCAACTGCAACCGCGCATGGACCAGATCAGGCATTTCCGAATTAGCAAGGTGGGTATAGATCCCTTCGACATGAATATGTTTAAGTCTCAAGGAATATTCGATGAATTCACCCGCCTCGTACTCATGGATGCCGACGCGTTCCATGCCGGTATCAAACTTCAGGTGAGTCTTGATGCGCTTCCCCGTTAAACGAGAAACTTCCTCGGCGGCGTCCAGCAATTCCACCGAGGAGCCTGTCAACGTCAGATCATAGACGGCAAAATGGGGTACCTGGGAGGGTAATGTTCCGCCTGCCACCAGGATTGGCTTTGTGATCCCCAATTCACGCAGATGGATTCCTTCTTCGAGAAGGGCAACGCCGAAATAATCCACAACCGGCTCAAGATAGGGCGCAACGCCGTCGATGCCGTGACCGTACGCGTTCGCCTTAACCATTGGCATCACTTTTGCCGGGGCGACATGTGCACGAATGGCTTCGATATTCTTTTTAAGTTGCGGTAAATCGACCTCAAGATAAGTGGGACGAAGGGAGACTGTCATACCGCAATTGTACGTGGAAAACTGTCAGGGCTCAAATCGTTAATGGGCGGGTCGCCAGTGATATTCCACGTCTGGCTCGCTTTCGGGCGGCGGGCTGACCCCAAATTTTTCCGCTATAAATCCGTTCTTCTCGTAAAATGCCCGGGCATTGACATTGACCTGGAGGGTATACAACCACAAATGTTCCGGCGAGTTTTCCCTGGCAAAATCAAGCAGCGCCTGACCAATTCCGCACCGCCAGTAATCGGGATGCACGTATAACTGGTCGATGAAATCCCCGTTCATTGCCAGCAGGGCAACAGGTCGGTCGTTCAGGGTCGCCACCCAGACCCGATTTTCCTTCAGCACATGATCGCGGAAGTAATCTTGGTCTTCAAAAAAGAAATGTCCCTTTTCGGTCTGGAAGTCAGGGAGCGACTTCTCGCGCGAGACCCGCCACAGAATGGTCACGGCGTCGAAATCATCTGCACGATAATCACGGATCAACAGGTTGCTATTCATACCTGTATCTTACCAGTCGATAACGCAAATTTGGATTGCCGTTTCACAACAGGCAGAAAATAAAAATGAGCCAAATGGTTGGCACCGCCCATTTGGCTCAAACCTGGAAAAGACCGATGGCTTAGTAGCTGTTTCTGCGATCGCCACCGCCGCTCGGTCTGCGATTGCCGCCGGGGCGCTCCTCGCGCGGACGGGCGAGATTCACGGTGAGCGGACGTCCATTGAAATCCTTGCCATGGAACATCGTAATGGCGCTCTGCGCCTCATCCGCCGATGACATCTCCACAAAGCCAAAACCTTTGGAGCGACCACTTGCGCGGTCCTTGATCACCTGTGCGGATTTCACCGTACCTGCCTTCGCAAATAGCTCCTGCAGATCTGCATCGCCAGTGCTGAAAGGCAAATTTCCGACATAGAGTTTTGCTTCCATAGAAATTCTCTTCTCCTGAGTGTGGGCCCCGGAAGCGAAGCTTCCCCCGGAGCGAGACGGATCAATTGTGCATGACTACAGGGATCACAGACACCCAGGTGCCAAGAAGCGCCCCGCCAACAACCGGCGAGGCTGAAGAAAATTCCCTCTGATTGCCGGACCGCCATTCTTCATGCAACGTACACCTCGATTGTAGCACAAACTGGATTGCCGGACTATAAACTCGGGAGCCAGAATCGGAGCCAGCTTCCGTTCTCGCGCAGGGAAAATTGGATCCCCGGCTGAAGCGAATCCAACGCTGACGCCTCGTCGCCGCCGACTGCCACAGCAACGGATTCGTTCATAACGCGTCCAAAGATGCGCGTACGGAAGAACTGAAGCCACGAAAGGACCTGCCCATAGCGATTTGCATTCATTGTGATGATCGGCCAAACCCGGCGTGCGGGGCCTCGCAGGAGAAGCCAGCGCAGGTTCTGCAGCGCGTCGAAATCAAGGCTTGCCGCCGATTCAATATCATCGACCAGCAACAGAACCGACTGCCGCGTATTCTTGTTCGAGTGTGCCCAGGAGGCCAGAGAGAGCAGGAAATCCTGCGCGGCGGTATGCTGGGACGGAAAGATACCAACCAGATGATGCGCAGCCTCCATACTCTGCCACTCGTCTTCATGCGCGGTAATAACCCCGAATTGCACATCATCGGGCTCGTGGGTCTTCGTCACCGCATGAGCAATGGTTTGCAGGAATTGGGTCTTTCCTGTGCCAGGGTCCGCAACAATCAACATGGGACCAGGGACAGGATCGTGGAGATTTAACAACACCGGCAAACCATCCGGCGCGACACCAAGGAAAAGCGCTTCGCGCGGGAGCGGTCCAAGTTCGGTGAGGACCTCGCTCAGAGTCGGCGCGGCAGGAATCGGCTTAGGAAGAGGCGACGATGTCTTCGTGTTGAGTTCAGCCAATGCTTCCAAAGCAAGAGAGAATTGACGATTGTTTGCCGACATACGTCCTCCTTTTAGAACGTATGTTCTATTTTAATCGCTCTCCCCCACAAGTCAAGATTTTCTACGTTAACGATTCATGCCAATATATCCTTATCGATCATCCAGGCATGCAACTCGAATACCAGGCGATTCACCTTGACCATCGGGTCGGTACTGATTAACGCATGCGCCTCTTCAAAGGAATCCGCTCGCAAGACGCCCATGCCGCGCACGTCGCCACTCTCAGCGAATGAGTCCAGAAACGGACCTGTCACAACAAGTTTTCCAATCTCCTGCAAGCGGCGATAGTTTGCCAGATGTGCTGCTTGCAAGGCTTCGATCTCCGGCGTTTCATCTGGGCTCCAAGTTGGTCCCTTCTTGAGAATGAAAACATAACGGATCGACATGTTAGGAAAGTTCTCATTCACATCCTTCCATGCTTGCGCATCATCGTAACCCATTGTCTCCTCCACAGATGGAGTGACTGTCACTTTGGCAACACACTACCGGGATGAAGCGTGAGTCAGGTGACAGTCACTTCCCAAACTATCGCCACGCGCCTGCAATCGCGCCCATTACGACAAACGTAACAAGATGATTGCCTGCTTCAAGCGCCCAGGCCTTCAGGCGATCGGCAAATAATTTATTTGTTAAACTTGAGGGCGCAACGAAACCAAGCCATAGCAAAAACCCTGCCATCGCGCCCGAAAGAAGCGACGTACCACCTGATAGGTTTCCCAAGAAATCGACGAAGACGGACATGAACACCGCCTGAACAAAGGAAGAGAATATGATCAATCCCCAAGTCAGACTCATTCCGATAGTCGAGTCGCCCGGGTCATCGCCATCCGATTTGCCGATGGCTTTCCACCAAATGGGAAAAAATGTCTTGGGACCAAACCAGACAGCGCCGATGACCATACTGGCAGCCACACAGGTAACGATAGCCCACCAATTGACAGAACCAAAATTCATTTCAGCCTCCATACGGATAAATTGGTTGATACATGCCAACCTTGGAGACAGTATAACAGAATATTTGTTCTAAGAAAAGAGACCGTTAGATTTTTCCAGCTACGTAATCCAACACATCGATCTTGGTCAGGATCCCAATCGGACGGCTGTTTTCCACCACGATCAGGGCATACCCGGCTGTCAGGGATGGCATCGCGTCTTCCAGAGAAGTCTCCGGGGGGAAGACTGCACCAGCGTTTTGTACCAGCGCATCGATCATCTCATCCTGACTGTGTTCATGTTTTTCGAGCATATGATTAAGCAAATCCACTTCCTCGATCAGACCGACCAGTGTTCCATCTGCACCGACCACAGGCATCTGCGAGACCGCGTTCTGGTGCATCACAGTCACCACCTTGCGAATCGAGTCGCCAATGGTGGCAGTGAACAATGTTTTATTCGGCTTGGCAATCAACAGGTCGCCCAGGCTCATTTCGCCGAATTCCATGGACAGGAAACCGAACTCGCGCATCCACTTGTCATCGTAGAACTTCGAAAGATAGCGCGAGCCGGAATCGGGGAAGATCACCACCGCCAGCCGGTCGCCGGACAATTTACGGCAATACTTGATCGCGCCCGCCAACGCGGAGCCGGATGAGCCACCAGCAAAAATCCCCTCCTGTTTCACCAGTTGCCGCGCCCATAAAAAGGACTCTTTGTCACCCGCACGTTCGATCCAGTCCACCACGCTCAGGTCGGTGGCGGAGGGTAAAAAGTCCTCACCAATTCCTTCGACTTTATACGTTTTCGGGTACGCACCTTGGGGAATCTTTCCTTTGTTCTGCCAAATTTCCGTTAGGATCGACCCCTCGATATCCACGCCCACGATCTTGATGTTTGGATTCTTGGACTTGAGATAGCGACCAACTCCGGAGATCGTCCCGCCGGTACCCATGCCGATGATGACATCGGTCACGCGTCCATCGGTCTGCTCCCACAACTCGGGGCCGGTACTCAGCTCGTGCGTTTTCGGGTTATCAGGATTGTGGTACTGGTTCGCCAATATCGCATTCGGCGTTTCGCGCGCAAAACGTTTTGCCACCTCATAATAAGAACGCGGATCCTCCGGCGCGACTGCCGTGGGAGTGATAACGACCTTTGCCCCGTATGCACGCAGGAGCAAAATCTTTTCATTGCTCATCTTGTCAGGCATGACGAAAATGGTCTTATACCCCTTCAGCGCCGCAGCAATAGCAAGTCCCACTCCGGTATTACCCGACGTCGCCTCAACAATTGTCCCACCCGGTTTAATTTCTCCGCGTTTTTCAGCCTGTTCGATGATGAATGCTCCCACCCGATCCTTGACCGACCCCCCTGGATTCATGAATTCCAGTTTTGCGTACAGAGGCACAGGCAGGTCCTTCGCAATTCGTCCCAGCCTCACCAACGGCGTATTTCCCATCGCGCCCAGAATACTATCAAACACCCGTTTCTGATTTGAAATAGGCAAACCCGTCATTCTCTCTCCTTTGGTCGGAATGGGGGTATTTTACCAGCAGATAATTGCATTAGTCTTCAGCAGAGCAAAATTCCCAACATTTTCGATTCCGCGGATTGCCTCTCAACAAGACTCAGCACTTTATAAGCAGTTAAATAGCAACATCCCCCGCCGATTAGCGAGGGATGTATTCTTCCCCTATACTTACATTAATACACCGGCAGTTTCGGGTCCACTTCTTTTGCCCAAGCATTGATACCGCCTTTGAGGTTCTTGACCTTCTTGAACCCGGCGCTTGCCAGCAACTCCAGCGCCCGTGCGGATCGCGTTCCGCCTTTGCAGAACACGACCATCTCTTCGGCGGAATCCAATTCACTAAGCCTGCCCGCCAACTGCCCCAGCGGGATATTGACCGCGTTGGGCAAAGCGGAAATCTCCAGTTCATGCGGCTCACGTACATCCAGCAATTTTAGATGATTATGCTTTATCCGCTCGGAGAGTTCAGAGGCTGTGATATCGAAGCCCGCGCCCGCAGAACCTTCTTCGTGGTCATGACTCGGAACACTGCAAAACTCCTCATAATCAATCAACTCTGTGATATCAGCATTCGGACCACATACGCGGCAATTGGGGTTTTTCTTCAACTTCACAACATCAAAGGACATATCCAGCGCGTTGTAAAGCAAAAGTTTGCCAATCAACGGTTCGCCGATGCCAAGCAAAACCTTCAGCGCTTCCGTTGCCTGGAGTGTGCCAATCGTACCAGGCAGAACTCCCAACACACCACCCTCCGCGCACGAAGGGACGAGTCCCGGCGGGGGCGGCTCGGGGAAGAGGCAACGGTAGCACGGACCCTCCTCGGCGTAGAACACACTCACCTGTCCATCGAAGCGATAAATGGATGCATACACATTCGGCTTGCCAAGAAAGACCGCCACATCATTGGTCAGATAACGGGTTGGGAAGTTATCGGTACCGTCGAGAATAATGTCGTAGTCCCTGGCAATACGCAGGGCATTTTCGGATGTGTACGGTTCGTTATACACATCCACTTGAATGTCGGGATTCAAATCAAGCAATTTGGCTTTGGCGCTTTCCACTTTGAGTTTGCCAACAGTAGAGGTGCCATGAATCACCTGCCGTTGCAAGTTCGATGAATCGACCACATCGTAATCCACCAGCCCGATGCGACCAATACCCGCCGCGGCAAGATAGAGCGCGACCGGCGAACCCAGTCCGCCTGTGCCCACGATGAGCGCGGACGAAGCCTTCAGCCTGCGCTGACCCTCCAAACCCACTTCGGGGATAAGCAAGTGGCGCGAATAGCGCAGAATCTCTTCACGCGATAGCTCGGGTAACATGTCAGCCTCCCGTTACAAATGTTGTTGCAGGCGCACGCCGTAAATCAATCTTCTCGAATTGGGAAACTACTTTGTTGCTGCTCTGCCGCTTCTCGCAATGACATCCACCAGCAATGGATGGGATCAAAACCAGCTTGTCACCGTCCCTAATCGGGGTGTTCACGCCCTGCAGATCCTTGATGTTGTTCTCGCCAATGAACAGGTTTACAAACGGACGCAACTCATTGGCTTCGTTGAAAAGATGCGGTCTGATCATTGGGAATTGTGCCGTCAAATCTGCAAGCGCCTCCCCAACGTTCGATCCACTGACACTTACTTCGCTTTTTCCGCTGGTGTAGGCGCGCAGCGGGGTCGGAATTCGTAACACAGGCATGTGATTATTTCTCCTAAACTAGTTTTCTGTTTCATTAAGTGGTCGAATAGGACGTGTACAAATCCAGCTCGCATTTCAGTCTCGATACACCCGAAAATATGAACTATTCGACCAACAAAGGTTGTATTTACAAGGTCTGCAACTGCTCCATCAACTTCTCCATACGTGCCACACCGTTATTGACATAGCGAGCCTCGCCATAGGCATCAAGCAGAAAGGTCGTAGGCACGCTCATCACACCCCATCGCTTTGCCAAATCAGGGTGTTGGGTGGCATCGATCTCGATTACCTCAAGTTTATCACCCATCAGGCTGGAGATTTTATTCAGAACCGGGCGCTGAATGGTCTTGCAGGGCGCGCAATCCGGGGTGGTGAAGTAAACAATCACCGGTCTATCCGGAAACTTACCAGACAAAGACAACACATTATTCTGTGCCCTTAATAACAAGCGCTGATTGATGCGCCTGTACACAAAGACTCCGAATCCAATGATAACGACCGCCAATCCAAAACGCAACAGGATGTCAGAGGTCATACACTTGCACCCGCTTTCGGCTTCATACCGGGGATTGTCCCTGTAGGAGGCTGTTTCCCAAAGCCTGGCAGACCGAAGCGCGCCAGCCAATAATAAACCGCACACCCCACACAGAATCCGCCAAACGCGTTCAGCGCCGCTAACGCGACCACAACCCAGATGAGAACCCAGCCCAGGGTGGCGAAGCCAGTAAACAGGGCGACCGATCCGCTAGTCATGAACAAGAAACCCAGGGTCTGCGCAAAGCGATGGGGTTCAGGATTATCGTCCAACACATCGGGTTTCATCCAGCCGCGCGGCTTGAGCAAGGACTTATATACAAATCCAAAGCCCGGCACTTTTAGCACCGAGCCCAGCCCCATCATCAGGGCAACGAACGCCGCGATTACCGGCAGGTTCAAAATGAATGCCAGAATATTCAGGGAAATAATAATGATCTGATTGGTTTTCAATGCAGAGTGATCCAATTTTTGCAGGGTTTGCGATGACATTTTTTACTCCTCAAATTCTTCCAGCTTTGAATGCTAGAAAATCTGTATTTCTTCTTCGTCGTACTTCGACCGATCCTCCACCAGCCGCCACGAGCGATGACTGACCGCCTTGCCGTTATCCACGCGTGTAATGATGTAGGAAAAGAATGGCTGCGCCCATTCCCGGTCATATTCGGATGGAACGTTCGGGCAATCGGGATGCGAATGAAAAACCCCGATCAGACTCAGCCCGAGGCTGTCCGCCGTTAATTCGGCTTTGAGATACTCCTCGGGCGTAATCAAGAAACGGTTATGCCGCGCCGCATCCTCCCGCGCATTCGGCAATGCCAGGATCTCTTTCACTTCACCTTCATCGCCAATCAGGAATCCCGCCCCTTCTTCCGGGTATGCTTTCTGCACGTGCTCACTAATCCGCTCAATCAACTGACGTGAAACTACCAGCATTACTTGCCCTCCCACAAACTTTTGTCGCTCAAGTATTTGTAGCCTGCGTCCGGAAATAATGTGACCACCACGCCTTCATCCAGCTTGCTGGCTACGTGTAGTGCCGCGACCGCCGCCGCGCCGGAGGAAATGCCCACAAACAAACCTTCCTCCCGCGCCAGCCGCTTGACCATCTCATACGCCGCCTCCGTGCGAATTTCGAGGTTGTCATCGGCAAACGACTCGTCGTAAATTCCAGGCTTGATGGCAGTGGGCATATGCTTGAGCCCCTCCAAGCCGTGGAAGGAGGCATCCGGTTGAAAAGCGATAATTTTCACATGCGGCAGTTGTTCCTTGAGATAGCGCCCTGTTCCCATCAGGGTGCCGGAGGTGCCCAAGCCTGCCACGAAATGAGTGATCTGCTCATTGGTTTGGCAAAGGATCTCCGGTCCGGTGGATTTGTAATGCGCCTGCCAATTGGCAGGGTTGTTGTATTGATTGGCATACCAATACAAATCGGGATATTCCGCGGCAAGTTTGCGCGCCGTCAGGATTGCGCCATCCGAGCCTTCGAGCGGATCCGTGAGGATCAACTCTGCGCCGAGCGCCCGCAGGATGGCAATCCGTTCAAGGCTGGCGGAGGCTGGCAGTGCCAAAGTAACGGGAACACCCAGCGCCGCGCCAAAGGTGGCGTATGAGATGCCCATATTGCCGGAAGTGGAATCGAGCAGACGCTTGCCATTGCCTAAATCTCCGTTCGCCAGCGCGGTGCGGATGATGTTGATGGCAGGTCTGTCCTTGACGGAGCCACCTGGGTTAAACCATTCGGCTTTGGCAAAAATTTTGACACGCGGAGACAAGCCCCGGCTGAGTCGGCGAAGCGGAAGAAGCGGTGTATTCCCTACAAAGGAAGAGAGATCGGTTTCCGGGTCTGTTTCCGGTTGAACTAACTGATAGCCAAGTAAAGTCATGGTTTCCTTCTTAAAAACAAAAGCAGTCAACAGATAAATAAAAAGACGGCGAACAAACGCCACACATTGCAAAAAGTCTGCAAGCGGGGGTCGTCCAACCGTCTGATATCCGTTGACTGCGGAAGGTCTTCTCAGGCGGTGGCTACGAGCCCCGCCCTATACACAAGCAATAGATAGTTGTTTTCATGATTATTGACTAGATGTCCGCTATTTTACTGTTCTTACCTGAAATGTCAAGTTAATAAATTCACCCTCCGGCGGCAGAAGCCATCAGGATGACCTTATCTTCCTCCTGCAAGGGCGTTTCCAATCCTTTCAGGTCGCGGATGTGCGTACCGTTGACAAAAATATTGAAATGCCGGCGCAGTCTGCCGTCTGCATCGACAAGGTGAAACTTCACCGACGGATACCCTTCGATGACATTCTGGATCATCTCGGCAACGGTCGCGCCGGGGACGGTAATTTCACTTTGGTCATTTATATAATATTTCATAATGTGGGGGAAACGGACAGTAGGCATATTTCGATTGTACTCCAGGATGATTGCTTTTGCCCGTGAAACCCCCTATAATGGCGATAACAAGGAGGCTGTCATGGCGCAATATAAAGTAATCGCAGGGACATTTCACGTTAAGGGGTTTCAACCCGATGGAGACTCGATCCGGTTTCAGGCAAACAACCCGGAAAACTGGGATTTCTTCCAATGGACAAGCGAGTCGGATAAAGCCGCTAAAAAGAAACAACTGCGCGTAGAGTCGATAGACGCAATGGAGACTCATTACGAAGGATATCATCAACCGCGCACGTTTGCTCTCGCGGCGCTCGAGTCCTTGCTGGAAAAGTTGGGGATCACGTCGGTGACATATAGCCTGAGCCTGACCCAGATCGTGGACGCGAACGATGGCAAGCCCGGATTTATCGCCTCCGCCTCGACGGACCGCTTCGGACGCCCCGTGAGCTATCTCTTTCCCAAATCAGCGAAACTCACCGACGGCGCTGTGATGGACTCCGACACCCTGCCTATCGAAGAGTCGCTCAATTTCGATCTCGCCCGTGAAGGATTGGTGTACCCCACCTTCTATACCACCACTGACCGCGTCTTCGCAGAGAAGATCCGCGCTGTGGTGGCGCGCGCTCGCAAGACCAAACGCGGCATCTGGTCCATCGACCGCACTTCGGATTTTACGTTATACGATATCCGCACCCTGGAGGAGGATATTTTGCTCCTGCCCAAACTTTTCCGCCGTCTGGTGAATTTCTTTGACGGGTATGCCGAATTCGGCAAACTTGGCGAGTACATGGCAAAGCAAAGAGACAATCTCGTACTTTGGGATGGCACAAAAAAAAGATCACTGGCCGACCTGATGAAGATCAGCGGCAGGCGCATCCAGATGAAGACGCCGGTGGAGGATATTCTTTTTGCGCCGAAATGAAGTGAGGAAGGATATACAGGCAAGCAGGCATACAAAAAGTCCCAAAGCAATCGCTTTGGGACTTTTATCATTTGCCAAAAACCAGCCTACTCTTCCTTCTTTGCTTCCATTTCCTTCTTGTGCGCTTCGATAATGGGCTGCGCGATATTGGTTGGGACAATATCGTAATGGTCAAATTCCATCGTGAAGTAACCGCGTCCGCCTGTGATCGAACGGAGTTGGGTGGTATAGCGCGTCATTTCCGCCATTGGCACATGCGCCACAATGGTTGTATGGCCATGTTCGGCTTCCGTGCCCTGCACGCGTCCACGGCGGGTATTGAGGTCACTCATCACATCGCCCATGTTCGCATCCGGGACAGTGACGCGCACGTTCATGATCGGCTCGAACAGAACCGGCCCAGCATTTTGCACAGCCAGTTTGAAGGCTTCGCGCCCGGCGATTTCGAATGCCACCGGCTTGGAGTCCACTTCGTGTTCCTTGCCATCGTAGACGATGACCTTCACATTGCTCATCGGATACCCGGCGAACGCTCCGCGTTCCATGGTTGCCTTGATCCCCTTCTCGATGGGCGGAAGGTAAGAGCGGGAGAGATTCATACCAACAAGTTCATCGGTGAACTCGAAATCTACATCGGGAAGCGGTTCGATGCGCAGATGCACTTCACCGAACTGACCTGCGCCGCCGGTTTGTTTCTTATGGCGGTATTGAGCGGTCGCTTTGCGGGTGATGCCTTCGCGATAGGGTATCTTCGGTTGTTGTGTGTTCAACCCCACCTGGAATTTGGACTGCGCGCGGCTGATGGCAACATCAATATGCTGGTCGCCCATACCCTGCAGAACCGTTTCGTGTGTGATCGGGTCGTTGTACCAGGTGAGGGTCATATCCTCCTCACACAGGCGGGTAAGCGTTGGGGAAATCTTGGCGGCATCAGCCTGGGTCTTGGGGGTGACCGCCACACGATATAGCGCGGCGGGGAATTTCGGCTTTTCCACGGTCAGGGGATGCCCCTTATCGCAGAAGGTGTCGCCGGTGGCGGAAACGGTCAATTTGGAGACCGCGGCGATATCGCCCGCATGGACAACCTTCGCCGGGATACCTTCCTTGCCGCGCTGGAAGTGCAAACCCGCCATACGTTCATCTGCACCCTTGTTCTGATTCCAGACATGCGCATCCGCCTGGATCGAGCCGGAGAGCACGCGGAAATAGGTCATCTTGCCGACAAACGGGTCGGCAGTCGTTTTCCAGACATACGCCGCCAATGGGCCAGAGTCTGTGGGCTTGAGTTCCTCCACACCGTCCTTGCCCTGCGCCGAACGCTTGGGGCCATTCACCGGCGACGGCAGGAGGTCAATGATGTCGTTGAGCAGCGCGATGATGCCGATCTCGCGAGCGCCCGCGGCGCAGAACACCGGGACAAACTGCCCGGCGTAGACCACATCTTCAAGACCGCGCACCATTTCAGCGTCGGTGAGAGAGCCGTTTTCGAGATATTTCTCCATCAGTTCATCTTCGCCTTCCGCCGCGGCTTCCACCATCGTAAAGTGCGCCGCTTCCGCCGCTTCTTTTAACTCAGCAGGAATTTCAGCGGTTGTCTTGCCGTCACCCATGTAGGCTTTCATGCCGATAATATCGACCACACCCTTGAAGTTCTGTTTCTCGCCGATCGGCAAATGGACCTTAATGGCGCGCTTGCCATGGGCTCTCACGAATTCATCCACTGCGGAATATGTTTTCTCGAAATCGGCGTTGTCGCGGTCCATCTTATTGATGACAATGAAACGCGGCAGATTGAACTGATCGGCGTAACGCCATGCAATCTCGGTACCCACCTCGATACCCGCGACCGCATCCACTAAAATAATCGCGCCATCAGCTACACTCAGGGCGGAAACCGCCTCCCCTACAAAATCGGTGTAACCGGGCGCGTCGATGACGTTTATCTTGTAATCGCGATATTCGACTGGAAGTACACTTGAATAGATGGAGATCTTTCGACGGTTTTCCTCATCGTCATAGTCCGAAACCGTCGTCCCGTCCTCAACCTTGCCAAGGCGGGTGGTAGCCCCCGTTGCGTGCAAAAATGCCTCCGCCAACATTGTCTTGCCAGCGCCTCCATGCGACACCAGCGCGACGTTGCGAAGAAACTCGGTGGTATACTCTTTCATGAAAAAGCCCTTCCTAAACAGTTGGGATGGTTGTCAGTCGCATGATTGTAAAAGAACTCATTTGAATTGTCAAAGTAAGAACCGTCACCTTCCCCCTGTGACATTTAAACCTGACAAAGTGCAAACCCTGTTCCGACGCATCCTGTTTCAATATTGGTACTTCAGCCAGCCGCCCTGGGATACGGGCATCAGTCCTCCGGAATTGATCGAATTCATTGAAAAACACCCACCCGGCCGCGCCATCGATATCGGCTGCGGCACGGGCACGAATGTCATCACGCTCGCAAAAGCCGGCTGGCAGGTGACCGGCGTCGATTTCGCCCCACGCGCCATCAAACTGGCAAGACAAAAGATCAAGCGGACGGGTGTTAAAGCCGAGCTTTTCATCCGGGACGCGACAAAACTCACGAGGATTCACGGTCCATTCGACCTCGCCCTCGACATCGGGTGTTTTCATGGCTTTTCCAAAGAAGATCAGGAAAAATATCTGGATGAATTGGATCGTATCCTTGCCCCAGGTGGATTCTGGCTCCTCTATGGATTCCTGAAATTGGGCACGCCTCCTTCCGGGACTGGGCTTGATGAGGCGGACCTAAGCCATATCGCCACCCGGTTGACTCTCCTCTCCCGCCGTGACGGGCACGACGACAAACGCAATCGGGTTTCCGCGTGGCTCCTTTATCAAAAACAACCATGAAATCGCCCCGCAACGACATTCAAATCCTTAAAGATACCCTCATCTACGAATTGACCAAAGCCCTTGCTCTCCCGCAAAAAAACTGGACGAAAAGCGTTGTCCGCGCCATCTTTGGCAAAGCCATCCAAGCCGCCGCGGAAGTGGGAATCGGTCTTGACCGCGCGGCTGCTGAAGGAGGACTTCCCGGTGGCGCGCGCTGGGTCCTGCCGCGCTTCGTCAAAAATCACGAATCGCGCGGCGGGGAAAATATCCCCGACTCGGGACCATTGGTCATTGCATCCAACCATCCCGCAAATGTCGATTCGGTCGTCATTTCAGCGCATGTCAACCGCCCGGATTACAAGGCAATTGTCGGTGATATTCCCTTCTTTGAGCACCTGCCGCATGTCAGTGAACACGCCATTTACGCGCCCGACCCTTCGAACACGGTGGGACGCATGACAGTCATTCGTGAATCGATCCGTCATCTTAACCGCGGCGGCTCCCTGCTCATCTTCCCGCGCGGCGGCATCGAAGCCGACCCGGAATTCATGCCGCACCCCGATAGCGAGTTCGATCACTGGTCTCGCAGTCTAGAAATCTTCCTGCAACACGTCCCCGGTTTGCAAATTCTCGTCACCATCACCAGTGGCGTCATCTCGCCAAAAGCTTTCCGCCACCCCATCACCTGGTTCCGCAGAGCCAGACCTGACAAACAGCGGCTTGCCTTCCTGTATCAACTCGCCCGGCAAATGCTCAGCGGCAGGGAAATCTTCGGGCTGACTCCGCGTGTCACTTTCGGCGAAGTGATAAAAGGCAATAGCCATGCACATATGCTGGCAGAAATCGAGCAAGCTGCCCGCCGAACCCTTACACGGCACATGGAATGGAAACACGTATGAAACCTGAAATTCGCATCTTCAAAGATTTGGAAACCCTGAGCAAGGATGCGGCGCATCTTTTCACGGAAAGAGCCGCCGAGGCAATTGCCGAACATGGTCGTTTTTTAGTGGCGCTCAATGGCGGCAGTACCCCGTCCCGCCTTTTCCAACTTCTTGCCGGTGGCTTCAAGGAAAAAGTTGATTGGAGCAAGGTCCATGTGTTCTGGGGCGACGAGCGCTGTGTCCCGCCGGATGACCCGGGCAGCAATTACGGGCAGGCATGGAACTTGTTGTTGAGTCGCGTTCCCATCCCGGCTTCGAACATCCACCGCGTCAAAGGGGAACTGGGACCTGCGGAGGCTTCGAGAGACTATTCCCTCACCCTAAAGGACTTCGCCTTCCCGCCGCTCGAGTTTCCCCGATTCGACTTGGTCTACCTCGGCATGGGTGAAGACGGACACACAGCATCGTTGTTCCCCGGCTCCCCCCTGGACCTGGATGCAACTGAGCCTGCCATGCCGGTTACGGCGGAGTATCAAGACCGCCCCGCCACCCGTGTGACTCTCACATCCACTGTGTTCAATCTGGCGCATACAGTCGTTTTTATGGCAACCGGCGAAAAGAAAGCCGCCACTTTGGCAGAAGTGCTCGGCGACAGATATAATCCGGGACTATATCCTGCCCAGCGCATCGACCCGAAAGATGGACGATTGATCTGGCTGGTAGACGAGGACGCGGCAAGCCAGTTGCCGAATCATTTCGTAGTGAAATTCTGTGAAGGATAATTTCAACAGGAGAGAGAATTATGGATTTAGCAATGATCGGTTTGGGCAAGATGGGAATGAACATGGCGACGCGTCTTGTGCGCGGGGGACATCGCGTGGTTGGGTATGCGCGCACCCGCGCAACCGTCGAAGAAGCCGAAAGACTTGGTATCGAAGGCGCACATTCTCTGGAAGAAGCGGTTGGCAGGTTGAATTCACCGCGCATCGCGTGGGTGATGATCCCTGCCGGGAAGGCGACCGATGACACGATCAGCCATTTATCGAGTCTGCTACGCAAGGGCGACATCGTTATCGACGGCGGCAACTCGAACTACAAAGATGACGCCCGTCATGCCGCGTTGCTTGAGGCAAAAGGCATCGAATTCGTGGACTGCGGCACCAGCGGCGGCATTTGGGGCATCAGCGAAGGGTACAGCCTGATGATCGGAGGCAAGCCCGAGGTTGCGGAGAAGATGCGCCCCATTTTCGAGACGCTCGCTCCTGCGGTGGACAAAGGCTGGGGGGTGGTTGGTCCGCACGGTGCGGGTCATTTCGTCAAGATGGTTCACAACGGCATCGAATATGGCATGATGCAAGCCTTCGCCGAGGGATTCAGCATCTTGAAAGCGAAAAAAGAATTTGGGCTCGACCTGGCGCAGGTTTCGCACATCTGGCAGCATGGGAGTGTAGTTCGTTCATGGTTGTTGGACCTCGCCGCCAACGCATTGGATGAGGATGCACAACTCAAGGACGTCAAGCCGTGGGTCGCTGACTCGGGGGAGGGACGCTGGACGGTATTCGAGTCCATCGACCTCGATGTGCCCGCGCCGGTCATCACGTTGGCGCTGCAAATGCGTTTTGCCAGCCGCGACGAGGAAAATTACACTGCCCGCATGTTGGCTGCGCTGCGTAATCAGTTCGGTGGACATGCGATTAAGAAGGCTGAATAATGGAGCCGCAGAATGCACAAAGAATTAGAGAGCTTTGTGGCAAAAAGCAGGTTTTATGGATAACGGTTTACCAACTTCAATTGTGATCTTTGGCGCCTCTGGCGATCTGGCGCAGAGAAAACTCGTACCTTCGCTCTTCAATTTGTGCCGCAAAGGACGCATGCCCAAACAGTTTCGCATCGTCGGTTATGGCAACACCGCTTTTAGCGACGATCAGTTCCGGGCGCATCTCGAAGAAGGTGTAAAGCAATTCGCGTCGTTCGAATTCAAACCGGACGAGTGGGCGGCTTTTGCCCCCACACTTGCCTACCAGCAGGGAAGGTACACCGACCTTGCTGATTTCAAGAACTTGAGCGGATTTCTCTCCAAATGGGAAGAAGGCTTCGGCAATCGCATCTACTACATGGCAACACCGCCAGGGGTGTTCCCGAATATCGTTGACTTGTTGGGACTGACTGGACAACTGGACGAATCCAATGGCTGGCGGCGCGTGGTCATCGAGAAACCGTTCGGCACCGATTACGCGTCGGCGCGCAGCCTGAACGAACAGATTCACAAGACCTTGAATGAGAGGCAAATCTATCGGATCGATCATTATCTTGGCAAGGAAACCGTACAAAATATTTTGGTTACACGCTTTGCCAATACGATTTTTGAACCTCTGTGGAACCGTAATTATATCGACCACGTGGAAATCACAGTAGCAGAGCAGGTCGGCGTGGAGCATCGCGCTCGTTTCTACGATGGCGTTGGTGTGTTGAGGGACATGTTCCAGAATCATCTCCTGCAATTGATGACACTGGTGGCAATGGAACCGCCCGCTTCCTTCGACGCAACCGCTCTGCGCAATGAAAAGGTCAAGGTGTTGAGTTCCATCCGGCCGATGAAAGAAGCGGATGTCATCCAAAATACGGTGAGGGCACAGTATCAAGGCTATCGCCAGGAGGAAGGCGTCCAAACGGAATCAACCACCCCGACGTATGCCGCGGTCAAACTCCAGATCGACAATTGGCGCTGGCAGGGAGTCCCTTTCTATTTACGCTCCGGCAAGAAGTTGAAGGAAAAACTGTCACAGATCACCATCGAGTTCAAGGAGCCCCCACACCTGCTCTTCCCCAACGCCAAGGAACACATCACACCAAACATGCTGGTGTTGTACCTTCAACCTGATGAAGGGGTACACTGGCGCTTCGAAGCCAAAGTGCCGGATACCGCATCCCAATTGCGCTCCGTGGATATGGAATTTCATTACGCGGACTCTTTCGGGAAGACGGCAATTCCCGAAGCCTATGAACGCCTCCTGCTGGATACGATCACCGGCGACGCGTCCCTGTTCACGCGCGCCGACGAGGTGGAGACCGCCTGGGGGATCATCGATCCCATCATTTCAGCATGGGACTCTCCGGACAGGAGCCAACCACTCGCGTTCTATGAGCCTGGTTCGTGGGGACCAGCAGAAGCGGATGCGATGCTCGGACGTGACGGACGGAAATGGTCCACGTGGGATGGACGAAAGGAATGAAAACTCAGCCCGGCTTGCAATTGCAAGCCGGGCTGTTGTTTAATCAGCAGGTGCTTCCCGCCTTGCCGCAATTTTGTTTCGCGTCTCTGCATGAGCCTCACGCGAGAGCGGGTAGAACCTTGCAAACAGGGTGCCTGCCAACAGGAATAACGAGGCAATCGGACCGATCAGCATCCGGATTGCCCATACAGCCGACTCCGGTTGCTGCGTCGAATTGGAAACGTAGCCGCTCCACCCCAGGATCAATGCTGTCATGGGGATGGCAATGGAGGAGGCTATCTTACGGAAGAGAGTTACCAGGGCATAGAACATACCTTCATGACGTGCGCCTGACTCCAATTCATCCACTTCTACGGCGTCAGGAATCATCGCCCATGTCAGGACATGCACCGCCGAGACGCCGATGCCGGCAAAACATGCCATGGCAATCACGACCGAGAATCCAAGGGACGGATTTATGAATCCCATCGTGACCATGATCGCAATAAAGAACAACATGCCATAAATGTAAGCCTGGCGTTTGTCTGTTTTCATCGAGACCCACACCCAGAACGGCAGGACAAAAATGGCAGTGATAAACACCGCCCCAGCCACTAGGTCTGATTCAGACTCGAGTTTCATTCGGTATTTCAAGAAAAGCAGAAGCATATTCTGGATGATTTCGACTGCCGTCCACGTAAACAGGAAGATGCCCGCCGCGAACCAAAAGGGACGGTTGCCGCGCACAGCCCGGAATTGATCTTTCAACCCCGGCTGTGGCAGGGAGGCGTACTCCTCCTTTTCACGCGTCCCTAAAAAGGTGAGCAGGAGGGGCAATGCGCTCACCGTGCCGAAGACCACCCCCATCATCATGACCCGGTCTGCGTTACCGGGCTCAAGGGTCCCGATGAGCATGAGCGGCACCACAAAGGCGATTAACCCGCCGATCAATGAAAACACCATGCGATAACTGGTAAGCGATGTCCGTTCATCGTAATCCTGGGTCAGCTCGGGAGTGAGCGCAGCATACGGCATCGTAACGATAGTGTACATGGCATCGTAGACAAAGTAGGCAAAGGCGTAATATGCTGTTAACGCCCACTGACCTTCAAATGGCGGACGGTACCACATCATCGCAAAAGCCAGTCCAAAGGGGATAAAACCGAAAAGCAGGTACGGGCGACGCCGTCCCCAGCGGGTACGAGTGCGGTCGGCAATATATCCAAAAATCGGGTCATTAATGTAATCCCAGGACTTTCCGATGAATATCGCCAACGCGGCTTTGGCGGGATCCAGCCCGACCACATCCAGGAGGAAGATTAAGAACAGTACACCCAGCGTAGTATCGGTGAGGCTGAAACCGATGTCTCCTACGCCATAGGCAAGTTTTGTCAACGGGGAGAGACGATCTTTGGATGTAGTGGACATGTGAAAGCCTTGACACGAAACATGTTGTATACCTGCACTGAACCTTAAGTGTGATTCCAAAGAATCCGCCACGTTTACAGTGAATACGGCAATCCACTGCAACATTTCGCGGATTGTCGATTGTATAACCCCCCCGGGCGAAAATAAGTTCTTTTCACCTGCCCACTCATCTGAAAAAATATCACGAGAAGAGTTTCAGAAAGGACAAACTTCCATGAAAAATAGAATTTTTATCCTGCTCATCGCTTTCAGACGACGAACCAGGCTGACCTTCATCGCACCTGTCCTCGAGGATGCATTTTTCTTTCGGGCATCAATGTAGTCTTCACCATTTTGATGCGATATAATGCACCCAAAAAACCATGGACTTCATCGCTGAATTTGCATCCCGCCTCCCCAAAAACCTTCGCAGGAAATTCGACAGTCTCAACACCCCTTTTGCCATTCAGGAATACTTAAACAGCATCACCTACAAAGGCGAGGCGCGCGACCGCTCTCCACTGAATGTGATGCTGGATAACCAGGGGCATTGTCTCGACGGCGGATTTCTCGCCGCACTCTGCCTGTGGCGCATCGGATTCAAGCCGCTTCTCATCGACATCGTGCCTGATCCCGGTGTGGACGACGATCACGTCCTTGCGCTCTATCGTATCGAAGGACGATGGGGCGCGCTGGCAAAGACCAACTACATTAACCTGGGCTTCCGGGAACCTGTCTACAAGAACCTGCGCGAACTGGTGATGACGTACTTCGAGCATTACGTCAGCATCCACAAACTCAAAGTACTGACCGGCTACACGCGTCCCATCGACGCATCGCGCTACACCCGCCTGAATTGGGCATGGGATGAGTCCGGGGCAAACATCCTGTATCACAAGCACTTTTACGGGCGCAAACCCATTCCGCTCATCACAAAAAGCATGGCAAAACGTCTCAGTCCCGTCACCGACAAAGCATACGAAGCGGAAACCCTCCACACCGACCTAAACGAATCTTTTGGGAATCGGAAATACTAATTTGCGAGAATAACCAGCCAATTCACCTTACAGTGCTATGATCGCTTCCTTCGTTTCGATCACCTCTGCCATCAACTTCCCGGCAGAGAGTTCGCGTAATGCATTTTGAAATCCATCAAATGATTCGACCGGGAATTGCAGGGTCATTGTGACATCCCCTCCAAAATCTTCGCCGCACACTTCTCCATTGTGACGCGTTGCCATTAATCGCACCCGTTCCAGCAGGTTGTACGGAATCGCCAGCAACGCCACATGCACTGGGACGCGTCGTCCGCGCCCCACCGCGTTAACCACCGATTGAGTCGATTCAGTATACGCCCTCACCAACCCTCCCGTGCCAAGCAATGTTCCGCCGAAATAGCGGGTGACCACCACAGCCACATCCCCCAGCCCGCTGCCGCGCAAAACGGCCAACGCGGGTTTGCCCGAGGTGCCTGTAGGCTCGCCATCGTCCGAACAAAATTCAGTGACCGTATTCCCGCCACCGATAATGTATGCCGGGACATTATGCGTCGCGTCAGAGAATTCCTCTTTGATACGAGCAATGAACATCCGCGCCTCCTCCACGCTGAAAACCGGCGCAAGCGTGGCAATGAAACGTGAATTCACCACCACATGCTCACGGCGGATCTCGGAAAGAGGAATAACATAAGGCTTGGACATGCCTGGATTGTACCCGAGCCGAGCTTCAGCAAATCCCCGGAAATGGGGAAAATTCTCTGGTATAATTCCTGCCCGTGACTGGTCCTGCTGAATGGTTCATCCCTTCGGGGAATGGGCTATAAGCATGGAGACCTGCATAATTCTAGAGAAAGGAAGCAAACGTCATGCCTTTACAGAAAGAAGTGAAGAGCAAACTCATCTCGGATTACCACCGCCACGACAGCGATACCGGCTCCCCAGAAGTGCAGATCGCGATCCTGACCGGTCGTATCCAGCAGTTGACCGAACATCTGCGCGCCAACAAAAAAGATGAGTCCTGCCGCCGTGGCTTGCTCAAGCTCGTAGGACAACGCCGCCGATTGTTGACCTACCTTCGCAAAGCGGATTACCAGCGTTATCTGGGCGTCACCGAGAGCTTGAACCTGCGCCACAAATAAAGTAGCACGCCAACCCGTAGGGGGGG